>LVAQ01000008.1:102486-133353 GCA_001604105.1 Clostridiales bacterium Firm_11 | reverse complement strand
GGCGGATTGAAAAAATAAGTGCAACAAAAGTAGCTCAATGAGCGGGGAACCTGTAAGATAGCGTTGCAAGACAAAATCAAGCAGGGAGGCCCGCCCATGAGCCAAGAACAGCATACCACAAAGGCACGAAAGTACCAACACCTAAACGAAGCAGAAAGGCAAATCATAGAACGATTCCAAAGGAACGGGAAACGGCCGGCAGAGATTGCACGTATACTTTGCAGGAACCGAAGTACGATTGGCCGGGAATTACAACGGGGCAGCGTTATTCAGCGAAGAGCCGTCCAAAGTAACAGCAAGCGAATCGAGGTGCCGTTGTATACTGAAAGCCCCGTCTATTTTGCAGATGTCGGCGAGCGTGAGTGTCGCAGACGGCGCGCAAACACAGGCGCGAAATGCCGCCTGGCCGAATGCCTTCCGTTCGTTGAATACTTGGAAACGCAAGTGCTTTCGCCTCAAAAATGGTCACCCGACGCCGCGGTTGGGAAAGCAAAAGCCAGCGGACAATTTGCTCGCGTCCCTTCCACGAGAACCGTTTACCACTGGATTGATCAAGGTCTGTGCAAAGTTAAGAATCTGGATCTGCTGCTGAAAGTCAGGCGAAGGAAGAAATCAGCCAAACCACGCGTATACAAGCGTATACTGGGAAAGAGTATCGACGAGCGCCCGGAAAGCATCTCTGAGCGAACGGAATTTGGGCATTGGGAAGGGGATGGTATTGTCGGTGCTTGTCAGAAGGGGCATCTGATTTCGCTGGTGGAACGGATGAGCGGTTATGGGCTGCTGTTTGATGTCGGAGATCGAAACGCGGTGCGTATCACTGAAGTGTTTTCTCTGCTCAAGGCTCGGTACGGTGAGGATTTTGCTTCTATCTTCCGCTCGATTACTTTTGATAACGGCTCCGAATTTTCCAGCACAGGCGCATTAACCGCAGACGGTTTGGACGTTTATTATGCGCATCCCTTCAGCAGCTGGGAGCGGGGTACGAACGAAAATTGGAATGGGATCGTCAGGCGCTTCCTACCCAAAGGAACCTCTTTTGAGAACTTGCCTGCCGGACTGTTACAACGTATCGCCGCTTATATTAATGATCTTCCTCGTAAGCGTTTTGGTTACCGATCGCCTGACGATCTTTTCAAACAGCATCTTGCTATGATATCATCCTCTTAACGTGTTTTTCGGGTTCCGTTTTGTTGCACTTGNNATAGCACCGCCCGCCTGCATGCGCGCTTGTATGCTGTGCGCCCGAAGGATTACTCCTGCGCCGCTATGCTGGGGGTGAGCTTGCCAACCAGGGATGTATCCAACAGATAGATGCGCATATGTCCATCCTCCACGATCTGCTCCGGCGGCAGGGCACTGAGGTATTCGCTCAAGGTGGACTTGGCGTAGTAGCGCTCATCCCAGAAATCCGGTTCGGTGCACAGCGCCGCGACGTTCAGCGCTGCCAGCGCTTCGGGCACCTGCGCAAGGGGGAGGTTCATCAGCGGGACAATCGGGTTGCTGGTAAGCAGATAGCCCTTTGCCCTCAGCGCGTACTGGTAGCCCACGCGTGTAATCAGGATTTTTTGATCATCCCCGACCAGCGCGTTCAGCTGGCGCATGAGGCTGTAGCGCTGCTTGAAGCTTTCGTCCAGCGCCATGCTTTGATCGGTGAGCATGGGCCTGCCGTAGCGGTAGATGCTGTTGGCATAACCGCTTTCTTTGGTGCCCTGCCATAGCGCCAGCACACAAAGCAGCGCGCACAGGTACGCGGGCGCGCGTCTGAGCCAAACCGCCCGGTGGGGCAGGCGCGCCCGTAACGCCGCCGCCAGCGTAGGCAGTTTGTGGCCAAGCCACGCCAGCACGTTTGGCCATAGCGCTTCCACCGCGGCCAGTACCGAAACGATGGCGCAACTGGCAAACATATACCATTGCAGCGTATAGCGCTGCATGGTCAGGAATGAGCCGGAGAAGCTGTATAGCTTTGTATCCAAAAGCCCGCTCATCGGCGCGAGGGTGAACAGCGTTAGCAGGCTTGCCGTAAGCACGGCGGTCAGCCACGCCATGCGTGTACGTGCTGCTTCGCCCTCGTTGAGAAAAACGGCTATAGGGCCATCCTGCTGATGCATGGACGCCAGCAATGCGCCTACCTCACGCCGCACGCGTATGCGCCGCAGGATGATGGCTACCAGCGCCCCGACCAGCCCCAAAAATGCCAGCCGCAACCCCCAAATACCGATGGGTGTGGCATATGCCATTACGATGTCATAACGCGCCTGCCAGAAATCCAACTGCCTTGTCGTGATTTCCAGTTTATATTCGCCCTGCATATACAGGTCATACCAGGGGGCGGTTGTGTAGGTGGTCATCAGCCGCCAGGGGCTAAACTGCCCCCACTTGGCATAACACCACAGGTTACCCGCGTAGGCCAGCAGGGTGCCCGCCGCGCCGCCCAGCGCAAGCCCGGCTGCGCCCAGCAGCGTATGTAGGCCGCTTTTCGTGCCGCTGGCAACGGCTTCCAGCCAGCACAGCAGTACCCATGCCGCCACGATGAAGGGAAGCACCACAAAGCACACCACATGCGCGCTCATGGCTGTAAAGCAGAGCGCCGTTACAAACAAAAGCTTACCCAGATAGCGCCGCCAGCCACCTGCGGGGCGCAGTTCCACCAGCGCCACGGCGGCCAGCAGCAGCGCAAGGCATCGCCAGGTATCGCGCGGCGCGCTGGAGAGGGAATAGACAAAGTTGGGCACAAGGTTAAAGAGCATCAGCCCCAGCATCACCCAGCGCTTTTTGCCGCGCGTTACCTGAATGAGCAACGCGGCAAAAGCAAACAGCAGATAAACCACCAACAGCCCGATGCCCGTAAGCATGGGCTTGTCATAGGGGTAGCCGATGGTTTCCCCCGTGTGCATCAGCCCATACACCATGTACAGCTCCATGGAGGGGAAATGCGAATGCCCGCGGAAATGACCGGTGGCATCTTCCTTGGCCAGCAAGGCGGATAGATCCCGATCTTCGCAATAGCGCTGCCCCAGCGCCATGTACTCGCCCGCATCCGCCTGCACGGTGGCCGTGCTTGTGCCCGTGCGGATCACGATGGGCATCAGCAACACGAGCAGCGCCAGCGCAAAACTGAGTGAGAGGAGCGCCGGTTTGTCAAAATGCAGTAGCTTGGTAATCCATACCGCGGCGCGCAAACATAGGGGTTTAACCCTGCGCAGGTTTACCGCTGCCAGCCATATCAGGTACAGCCCCGCCAGCGCGGGCAGTACGCCAATGTACACAAGCTTTGGCGCATGCGGCCACAGCAACGCCAGCAGGAGTGTCCACAGGTACATAAGCAGCGGCGTGACCGCCGCCCCCGCCAGAAACGCGCCCAGCCGACTGCGCTTAACCCACCAGCGATGCCGGGCAAACAGCAAGCCCAGCGCAAAGGCCTGCAAGGCGTTGCTGAGCAAAAACAGGTTGCGCCATCCGTTGCCTACTGAAAGCCAATCCTGCATCAGCCTTTCCTCCCCGCTTTGGCGAGCCGGTATGTTTCCGCAAGGTAGGTATCGTTGATATCAACTTTTTCGCTGAGCAGCTTCTTGCGCTTCTGCTGCCCCTGCGCGGGCAAATCCGGCTCGGCGAGCAGCGCCAGCGCCTGCTGCAATGCGCGGGCATAGCGGTCTTCCCCTTCGTTGAAGTTGAACAGAAGCCCGTAGCGCTCGCTCTGCTCCTGTGTGCTGCCGCTTTTGATTACGTTCACATACAGCGCGTGCACGCCCAGCACCACGGCTTCGCTGGCCATAGTGGCGCCTTCACTGTACACAAGGCGTGCGAAAGCCAGTACGTGATGGGCAAGGTGGTAGGGGGTTCGCAGGCGATAGGGCTCAAGCGCTGCGGATAGCTTCTTTTCGCTGCTGACCCACACGCGCACGCCAGTTTCTTCCAGCTTTTTCACCAGCGCGTACTGCTCGGCATCCGTCAGGCCATGCTTGCCCACATCGTGGCTGGCGTTCCAAGCCACAAACCGTACCAGCATATAGGGTTCGTCCGGATTAAAACCCACATCGCGCAAAACCTGTTTGTCCGGCGTGAACACGCTGGGGTGCAGGTAGAACAGCTCCTTGTAGGTATCCACACGCTCCTGCTTTGGGCCCAGATCGGTCAAAAAGGTGCGCGGGGTCATAAGCTTGGTGCTCAGTCGTTTGCAGATGTTCAGGCTGAAACGGCTGACTTCCGTATCCTCGTAGAGCAAATGAGGCTTACGGGTGATGAATGCCGCCACCGCCAGCATAGGTGAGGCGCGCCCGATGAAGATATCCGGCTGGAAGCGAAGGGCATGGCGCGTAAAGACCACGCACAGGCGCAGAAACAGCCATCCCTTTTCCAGAATGTTCTTGCCCGTGCCCCGCGCGCACAGCACATAGGGGATACCGTAGCTTTGCAGCAGGCTCTCCGCGCCATCTTTATCCACGGCAAGCATAAGCACCTCATCCCCGTTGGCTTTCAGCCTTTCGAGGATGGTATGGAACTGGTGCACCCATGCCGGATGCACCACCGAGATCATGGCTTTCATGCGGGACTTCCTTTCATGTGCCGCGCCGCAATGCGGCGCAGCTAAGGTATGATGTGAATAAAACAACGCAGGAGAAGGGAAGCCAGCCTGTTTCCCTTTTTGACGCACGTGCGCAGGCTTTGCAGGCGCTGCCTGTGTGTGAGGTGACTCTGCCGCCTATCTTTTCAATGCACGTGCGCAGGTTTCACGCGCAACGCCAGTGTGCGTGCCCTGCCGCTTTTCTATCCAATGCACGTACGTAGGGTTAACAGATGCTGCCAGTGCACAGCAACCTGCCCGTTTCCCTTTCCAATCCACATGCGCAGGCTTCACGGGATTCACCTGCATGTGATGGCCGCTAAGCTTCCGGCGCTACGGGTTGCGCAGGGTTTTGGTATTTCGCGCGCAGCCGCTGTATACCCCGTCAGCGTTTAGCGGCTTGCCCGCTTTGCTGCTCACCGCGCGTACGCAGGCTTCACAGAAGCCGCTTGCGTGCGGTGACCCTGCTAACCATCAGGCGTTAGGGGTTGCGCTGGGTAATACGTTAACTCGCTACCTCCGTATGCCCCGCCGCTTCTGGAGTCACACGCCTGTGCGTGGTTCCGGGTTGCGTATTTTTCGCAGGCTGTGGTTCCCTGCGCCTGCGCACGCCGCCGCGTGCCGCCTGCGCCAGCAGCGCCAGCAGCACCGGCGCCAGAAAGTAAAGCGGCATCGCGTAGCGGAAATACCCGTTGACCGCCGAGGCAAAGCACCCCACCAGCGTAAAGAGCGCGGGCAGCATCGCCACCAGATTTTCACGCCGCCGAAGCCCCAGCAAGGCGACCGCGGCAAACAAGAGCACCCATCCATAGCCGCCGGGCGCGGTCACAAGCCGAAACGGAGCATACGCAAACAGGGATTTCAGCTGCGCCTTGAGCGCATCGGCGCGTGGGTTTACGGTAAAGTCAAAGATACCGTCAATGCGGGTGGTGCGGCCTTCCATACCCAGCAGGAACGTAGGCTTGACAGGGTTCACATAACCCGGGTACAGGTAGCCATAGCTGTTATGGAAGGTTGCGCTCAAATAGGTAGCGGGGTGTTTTTGCCCCAGCCGCAGCCAAGTGGCGAAGAACGCGGCCTGCTGCCGGGGGGTGACATCATCGCGCCACAACGCCTTCACGGGGTCGGACAACTCGCCGTCATAGGCGGATTGGATTTCCGCTACGGGCATTACCGCGTCGATGGCGGCATGTTCTTCACTGTCCAGTGCCACGCTGGCAACCGTTCGCGCCACCTGCTGGAGCGGAATCGACCAGTTCTCCGTAGCGGGGGTGGGCAAAGCGTTCAGCTTGGGCAGCGCCACCAGATAAAGCAGCGCAAGCGCCGCTCCTGTTGTGAGCAACGCCATCAACGGCGCCCACCATACCCTGCCGCCTTTTATGAACTGACGCACCAGCAGCACAAGCAGCGTTAGGCCAACCAGCCCCGCGCCCGCGTTGCGCAGCAACACGCAAAGCACGGCGCTCAGGCATAGCCCTACCACCGTGCGCAGGGGCGGCCACTTGCTGCCCAGCACCCGCCATACCATGAGTGTAAACCATAACACGGCCATGGCGAAGTTCGTATCCTTGCCCACGCAGAAGGCAAACACAGGAAATACGGGGCACAGCGCATACAAAAGCAGCGCAAGCCAGCCAAGCCACGCAGGCGCGCCGGATTCCCATAACCTGCGTACGGTGTAGCCCAAAAGCCATGCCATCAGCAGCGCCTGCGCGCACACATACAACGCGATGCCCGCATCCGCCGTGCCCAATAGGCCAAGGCCGATGTGCGCCATCAGCCACACCAGCCCCGTTTGCGCCAGCGGGTTGCCATTGCTCAGCGCCTTGACGCCCAAGGCTTCCGCCAGCTGGGTGATGCTATCGTTGCTGACGGTTCCCGGCCATACAATGAACAGGTACGGCAGCCAGCACAGTAAAATGGCAAGGCTCCAAACCCATGTAGGCGCAAGGAGGCGCGGTTTCTCGGCGGCATTGGGCGCGGAAACCGTTTGGCCTTGCGCCCCGCTGTACGCCGTGTGCGCCGCCACGCGCGGCATCCTGTCCCCTGCGTCATGCGCAGGCGCGGATGCGGTGCCATGCACGGGGGCGCGGTTAGCAGCCGCGCCTTGGGAAGCGGCATAGCCGCCCGCGCTTGCCGCCTTGCCGTTGAAGGCAATACGGGCTTGGGTGCCGTGCGCGGGGTTGTCCATGGATTGTGAACCTCTGGGCGGTGGATATGCCGCCTGCCGCGCGGGGGGAGCGGTTTGCACAGGAGGAAAGGCGAAGGCGCGGGGGTGTAAAAACGTATGCAAAAGCAGCGCCATGCCCAGGTAGTACACGGGCACGCGTCCGAGGAAAAGCAGCATCGTAAGCCCAAGGTTTGCGGTCAATAATTCTGCCGTGCCAGTTTGGGCAAAGCCCATGCCTAGCGTTACCACACCGGAGAAAAACGCCGCCAGAACCCATAGCCGAATCCAGGAGAACACGCGCGGTATCCGCGTGGCGGCATACAACAGCAAACCCAGCGCGACCATCGCCGCAAACCACGCGCCCGCGTCAGAAAGCACACGCGCCGGAGCAGCGGCCTCGGCGGGGTTTGCGGTCGGGAAAGAGAGGTTCAGCGCAACCAGCGCCAGCACCCACAGGAGAGCCAATAAAGCGGTTTTGATGCTTGCGCGGGCATTAGGCACGGCATGACCACTCCTTTATCAAGCAGGAAAGATGGACGATGAAAAGGGCGGATCAAACCGCCAAAGGATGAGTGTATCTTACCGTTTTTGGCGGGGGATGTCAAGGAAGGGGGCATGCCGGTGAGAAAGCAGCCGCCTGCATGAAAAAAGCAACCGCAGGGAAGCGATTGCTTAGAATCCGGCATTTCAAAGCGCACAGGCGAGGCGGCAACACAACGCGGCTTGTGCCGCGCTGCCGGCCGCTATCAAGGGTACGCATCAGGCCAACATGGCTGCTGCCCCCTGCCTGCCGCCCGCAAACATAGTTCGCCTGCCGCGCGGCGCCTGCAAGGCTACTCCTCCGCTTTGCGATCCTGCTCATAATCTATCTTGCGTACGCGGTACTGTACATCTTCAAGGATTTTGCGGTTGGCGGCGGTAATATCCGCCAGCAGACCCACAACCCAGGTTAAGACGCCCATCAACAGCAGAATGCTGGTGAGGATGAGCGATTGGATATGCCCAGCGCCAGAGCCCTGCAACACGAAGATCAAAAACCGCAGCCCCAGCAGGAATCCGCCCAGAAACAGCACGCCGCCCACCGCGCCGAAGAACTGGAGCGGATGATACATCATAAACGAGCGTAAAATGGTAACGATGGAGCGCTGCACATAGCCAAACATGCTTTTGAACAGCCGGGATTTGCGCAGCTCGGGATTGGTGCGCACGGGCACAGAGCGTATCGCAAGCCTGCTGTTGCCCGCCTGCACGATGGTTTCCAGCGTATAGGTATAGTTGTTAATTACGTTGATGCTCATGGCTGCCGCGCGCGTATAGGCGCGAAAGCCGCTGGGGGCATCCGCCACATCAGTATGGGAAGCAACGCGCACGATGTAGCTGCCAAACCGTTGCAGGCGCTTCTTGAGCGGCGAAAAATGCTCGATGTCGGATATTGGCCTTTCGCCGATCACAATATCCGCCTCGCCGCGCAGGATGGGGGCAACCAGCTTTTCCACATCCTCGCCGCAATACTGGTTATCTGCATCGGTATTGACGATGATATCCGCACCGCTGCGCAGCGATGCGTCCAGCCCTGCCATAAAGCCGCGCGCCAGCCCGCGGTTTTGGGGGAAACTCACAATGTGGTGTACGCCCCACGCGCGCGCAACGTTAACCGTCGCATCCTGACTGCCATCGTTGATGATAAGGTATTCAATCTCGTCCACGCCTTCGATGTGCCTGGGCAGCGCGTCCAGCGCAACGGTCAGGGTTTCGGCCTCATTATAGCAGGGAATCTGGATGACTAGCTTCACGTTTTTGCTCCTTTGATGGGCTACGGCCGCAGCGGCACGCACAAAGCATGCGGGGGTTACGGTCAATCCCGATAATACAGGTCGCGGGTGTATACCTTCTGGATTACATCATCCAACTCCTGCGCGTATCGATTGGTGACGATCACATCGCTCAGGCGCTTGAACGCAGCCAGATCATTGACTACGCGGCTGTTGTAGAAGGTAGGCTCTTCAAGCGTAGGCTCATAGACGATGGCCTGGATGCCGCGTCCCTTGATGCGCTTCATAACGCCCTGAATGGAAGAATGGCGGAAATTATCCGAGCTGCTTTTCATGGTCAGGCGGTAAAACCCAACCACCTTGGGGTTGCGCGCGATAATCTGCCCCGCGATAAAATCCTTGCGGGTGCGGTTGGCCTCCACGATGGCGCTGACGATGTTGTTGGGCACATCGTTGAAATTCGCCAGCAGCTGTTTGGTATCCTTGGGCAGGCAATACCCGCCGTACCCAAAGGAGGGGTTGTTATAGTGCGTGCCGATGCGCGGATCCAGACATACACCCTCAATGATGCTTTTGGTGTCCAGATTGCGCACCTCCGCATAGGTATCCAGCTCGTTGAAGAAACTCACGCGCAGCGCCAGAAAGGTGTTGGCGAACAGCTTAACGGCTTCGGCCTCGGTAAGCGCCATGCGCAGAACCGGCACATCCGGTAAAAGCGCGCCTTCCTTGAGCAGCGATGCAAAAAGAGCCGCCGCCTCGTCGGCAGGGGCACTCCCGCGCAGGGAACCCACCACAATGCGGCTTGGGTACAGGCAATCCTTCAGCGCCATGCCCTCCCGCAGGAATTCCGGCGAAAACAGGATTCGATCAGTATCAAAACGCTGGCATAATTCCTGCGTATAACCCACCGGAACGGTGGATTTGATGACGATAAACGCGCCCGGATTCACCTGACGGGTGAGCGCCACCACGGCCTCCACGCTTTCGGTATTGAAGAAATTCAACTGCGGGTCATAATTGGTGGGCGTGGATACAATCACAAACTGGGCATCACGGTAAGCAGCCTGCGCGTCGGTGGTAGCAGTTAAATGCAGCGCCCGTTCGCGCAGGTAGGTTTCCAGCTCCGCATCCACGATGGGCGATATGCCGCGGTTGATTAAATCCACCCGCTCCGGCAAAATATCCACAGCGGTAACGTGATGGTGCTGGGCCAACAGCACGGCATTGGCCAGCCCTACGTATCCCATGCCCGCAACAGCGATGCGCACGCCATCCTGACTATTCACGCGGAAAAACCCCCATTACAACTCATTACCGGACGCAGTCCATCTTTCGTACCAAGTGGAATGAGTATACCACAGGCCGGGTGTGATTGGCAACGTTACCCACGGGGCGCCCGTTGTTTGGTGGCGGTAATGCTGTGTGCAGCATACGCAAAGCCCCGTGCCGCCTTTCCATCCTTGCGGACGCGGGGCACGGGGCTTGGGGATGATCGCATCAAGGGGGTCATACGCACGCCGGGCAGGGAAGCATGCCGCTGGCGGAGGCCTGCGGCTTTATTGAACCACATCATACGGCCAATCGATGATGCCGCCAAAATCAAGCACGCTGGTATACCCCAGCTTCAGCAATGTGCGCGAGCCGACTTGGCTGCGCGCGCCGCTTCGGCAATAGACCAAAAGGGTCGCGTCCTTGTCTGGCAAGGTGGTTGCCGCCAGTTTCTCAATATCGCCCAAAGGCAGCAGCAAGGCATTTGGCACATGGCCTTCATTATATTCATACGCCTCGCGAACATCCACAATTATTACATCCGGTTCGTTATCCATGATCTGTTTTGCCTTTTGTGCCGTAATCACTTGATATGCTCCTATCGATTCATTGGTTTGCTCCGCTTCGGCTGTGGCTTGCGCGGCAGGCTGCGCGGGTTCTTCCGCCTGCTGCGTTACCGGCGCGGCACACGCGGTCAAAAACAGTGCCAGCGAAGCAAGCACGGCACCCAGCATCCATCGCTTGCGAGAAGGGGTGTGTTTCACGACGGTTCATCCTTTCTGACGGGGGTTTAAGCGCTATTTGCGCGCGTAGGTATCCCACAACGTCTTTATACCCCGTTTGCGCGCTTGTGACACCGCCGGAATGGCGAAAATACTGCGCCCAATGCGCAAGCCCACAGCAGCGCGGCGTGCCGTGCGATTGCGCATTGGGCGCGGTAATCACATGCCTTGACCGTGCTATTGCTGGTTTGGTCGGTTTGCGCTTGTTCGCGGCAATCGCGTATGCTAGGATATTTGTGTATCGTGGCAAGGGTACTGTACATAAGGAGGGTAACCCAATGTGGGAGCAAAACAGCGGCAAGCGCTTCGTGCGGATTTTTCAACAAGGCGCTATGAATGTGATGGAAATATGGGTAGATCAGGAAACGGGCGTCAACTATCTGTTTCACCAATCGGGTAACGCGGGGGGCATGACCCCGCTGCTGGACAAGGATGGCAAGGTTGTGGTAAGCGACCGATACCAACGATAAGGCAAAGAAAGCTGAACTTGTTGATTGCAATGGCTTACGCTTCAGGCGCACGGTGCCATTTTCCGTGGCTTGGTAATAAAGCCTGACACAGCCGCGCCATCGCTTCTGCACCTTTAACACAGTCATTATTTCTCGTGCGCTGCATGGATGACTGGATACAGGATAGGGGAATGGCGCTAACACAAAGCGGGTCGGGAGGATAATGCCTCCGACCCGCTTTGTCGTGCAATTATGTCAGGGTTTGCGCGGTCATACGCAGGATGCAAGCCCGTGAACAGTTGCCTGTTTGTGGGTTTGTGTGGTGGCGAGCCGCGCGGGGTTCGCCGCACGCGTTTCGATGCCCGCGTCAGGCGCTGGATGCCTGGCTTTTGGAATGCTCCGTTCGCTTTACAGTGCCGCGATGATTCGATCCGTCATTTCCGCGCCCGGGATAAACGCTCCGCCTGCGGCGATGTCCTTGGTGCGCGCGCCGCTGGCCAGCACCTTGGCAACCGCGTCCTCCACGGCTTTGGCTTCGGCAGCCAGCCCAAAGGAAAGGGATAGCATCATGGCGGCGGAAAGGATGGTGGCGATGGGGTTAGCGATGCCCTGCCCCGCAATATCCGGCGCGGAGCCATGGATGGGTTCATACATGCCGCGCGTACCTTCGCCCAGCGATGCGGAAGCCAGCAGGCCAATGGAGCCGGTCAGCTGGGAAGCCTCATCGGAGAGGATATCCCCAAACAGGTTGCTGGTCACAATGACGTCAAACTGCGAGGGGTTTTGAATCAGCTGCATGGCGGCGTTATCCACCAGCATATCGCTGTAGGCCACATCCGGGTACTCGGCGGCCAGCTTGTGCATGGTTTCACGCCATAGGCGCGAGCTTTCCAGCACATTGGCTTTATCGATGCTGCATATCTTTTTGCCGCGTTTGCGTGCGGTTTCAAAGGCGACGCGCCCAATGCGATCGATTTCGCCAACGCTGTAGATTTCCGTATCAAAGGCGTTCTCGCCCAGCTCGCCTTCGCCGCGCCCGCGGGGGCCAAAGTACATGCCGCCCGTCAGCTCACGCACAATCAGCAAATCCACGCCTTTGGCGGCGATATCTGCGCGCAAGGGGGAAGCGGCGGCCAGTTCCTTTTGCAGCTTGGCGGGGCGAAGGTTGGCAAACAACCCCAACTCCTTGCGGATACCCAGCAGCGCGCGCTCGGGGCGCAGGTGCCCGGGCAGGGTGTCCCACTTGGGGCCGCCGACCGCGCCCAGCAATACACTATCGCTGGCAAGGCATTTTTGCAGGGTTTCATCCGGCAGGGGCACGCCGTGCGCATCGATGGCGCAGCCGCCCGCCAGCACGGTTTCAAACTGGAAATCGTGGCTGTATTTCTCGCCCACAACCTTCAAAACCTTGACGGCGCCATCCACAATTTCCGGACCAATGCCATCCCCGGGGATGAGAACAATGCGGTAGCTCATGCGATGTCCCCTCCCGCCATGGCGTTCATCAGCCCGCCCGCCGTAATGATTTTTTGCAAAAATTCGGGGAAGGGCGGGAAGGTGTAGTTTTCACCGGTGGTTTTGTTTTGCAGCGTGCCCGCGGTGAGGTCTACGGTGAGGGTATCGCCATCCGAAAAATTGCCGTCGCATACGATGATGGGCAGGCCAATGTTGATGGCATTGCGGTAGAAGATGCGCGCGAAGCTTTTGGCAACTACGCAGCTGACGCCGGCCGTCTTAATGGCAAGGGGCGCGTGCTCCCGGGACGAACCGCAGCCGAAATTGGAACCTGCGGCGATAATATCCCCGAGCTTGACCTTTTGGTGGAAATTTGGGTCGATATCTTCCATGCAATGGGCGGCGAGTTCTTTAGGGTCGGAGGTGTTGAGGTAACGGGCGGGGATGATAACGTCGGTATCCACGTTATCGCCATAACACAGGGCGTTGCCGGTCAGTTGCATAGGGTTGCTCCTTTCAGGTAGGAAGAAGTATAGGATGGGGTGCCAAAGGGCTATGCCGCTTTGTTCCCGTTAATCCTTGAGCATGCTGGGTCTGGCGATTTTTCCCATCACCGCCGAGGCCGCCGCTACCGCGGGGCTTGCCAGATAGACTTCGCTCTGCGGGTCACCCATGCGCCCCACAAAATTCCGGTTTGTCGTGGCTACGCAGCGCTCTCCCTTTGCCAGTATGCCCATGTGGCCGCCAAGGCAAGGCCCGCAGGTGGGGGTGGATACTGCGCAGCCCGCGTCCACAAAAATCTCCATCAGCCCTTCTTTGACAGCTTGCAGCCAAATTTTCTGTGTGGCGGGGATGATCAGCGCGCGTACGCCCTTGGCGACTTTGCGCCCCTTGAGAATCTCCGCCGCTTCCCGCAGATCGCTGATGCGACCGTTGGTGCACGATCCTACCACCACCTGATCGATTTTGACATCCCCGATCTCGTCAAAGGTTTTGCCGTTCTCCGGCAGGTGCGGGAACGCCACCACCGATTCCAGCGTGCTTAGGTCAATGTCGATCACGCGGCTGTAGGCAGCGTCAACATCCGCCGCAAATACGCGCGGCGTTTTTGCCCCCACATCGCTCAGGAACGCAAGCGTTTTGTCATCCACGGGGAAAATGCCGTTCTTGGCGCCCGCCTCGATGGCCATGTTGCAGATGCAAAGCCGATCATCCATCGTGAGCGCGGCCACGCCCTCGCCCGTGAATTCCAGGGATTCATACAGCGCGCCGTCCACGCCAATGAGCTTAATCAGGTGCAAAACCACATCCTTGCCGGATACATGCTTTTGCAGCTTGCCCGTGAGCCGCACCTGAATGGCGGAAGGCACGCGAAGCCATACTTTGCCGTAGGCCATGGCGGCGGCCATATCGGTGGAGCCCACGCCAGAGGAGAACGCGCCCAGCGCGCCGTAGGTGCAGGTGTGGCTATCCGCGCCGATGACCAGATCACCCGCCGTAACCATGCCGCGCTCCGGCAGCAAGGCATGCTCTACGCCCATTTCGCCCACATCAAAGTAATTGGGGATGCCTTTATCGCTGGCGAATTCTCGTACTTTTTTGGTCTGCTTGGCGGCCTTGATATCTTTGTTGGGGGTGAAATGATCCATCACCAGCGCGATTTTGCCGCAGTCAAACACGCAATCGCATCCGGCTTTCTGGAACTCGTTGATGGCTACGGGCGAGGTGATATCATTACCCAGTACCAAATCGGTATCCGCCAGAATCATATACCCCGCCGCGAGGGTGTCCCTGCCGCAGTGTGCCGCAAGGATTTTTTGGGTCATGGTCATTGGCATAGCGCAAGCGCCTCCTTTTGATAGAGTATGTACTCGATGGAATCGGTCAGCGCCTGCCAGCTGGCGGCGATGATATCCGCGGAAACGCCCACGGTGGTCCAGCTGGTTTCGCCATCGCTGCTCTCAATGAGCACGCGCACGGTAGAAGCGGTGGCCTGCTGCCCAGTGAGCACGCGCACCTTGTAATCCGTCAGCCGTACGCGCGCCAGAACCGGGTAGAATACGGATAGCGCCTTGCGCAGCGCCGTATCCAGCGCGTGTACGGGGCCGTTCCCCATGGCGGCGGTGGTTTCCTGCGTGCCGTCCACCTGAATGGAAAGCATGGCAGACGCGCTCTGTTCCCCATCCGGGAAGGGATATTCTCCGCTGATGCGGTACATGCTCAGCGAAAAATGGTCCTTGAAACGCCCCAGGCACTTGAGCACCATCAGTTCGAAGCTCGCATCCGCCGCTTCAAACTGAAAACCCATGTGTTCCAGCTCTTTGAGCCGTTCTACAATGCGTTTGACTTCAGGGGAATCCTTGGTTAGCTCCGGCGCGACGGTGGCCAGCTTGGCCAGCACCGTTGTGCGGCCGGATACTTCGCTCATCAGGAAGCGCCGCTCATTGCCTACGCTTTCCGGCGATACATGCTCAAAGGAGCGGCTCAGCTTGCTTACGCCGTCAATGTGCATGCCGCCCTTGTGCGCAAAGGCGCTTGCGCCCACGTAGGGCTTGTTGGCGGGCAGGGTCATGTTGCTTAGCTCGGTTAGCTTGTTGGCGGCGTGGCGCAGGTTGGTCAGGTCGCCCTTGCAGTCCATGCCCAGTTTAAGCCGGATGTTAGGGATCACGGCGCTCAAATCCGCATTGCCGCAACGCTCGCCAATGCCCGTAAAGGTGCCCTGTACCTGCACCGCGCCCGCGCGCAGCGCCATCAGTGAGGAGGCCACCGCGCAGCCGGAATCGTTATGGCAGTGGATGCCCACGCGGGCGGCGGGGAACGCCTCGCACACGGTACGCACGATGCTGCCGATTTCATCGGGCATCACGCCACCGTTGGTATCGCAAAGGCAGAGCACATCCGCGCCCGCTACGCTGGCGGCGGCGAGCACCTGCATGGCGTATGCGGGGTTTTGGAGGTACCCGTCAAAAAAGTGCTCCGCGTCAAAGATGACTTCTTTGCCATGGTCTTTGAAAAAACGGAGGGTATCGCGCACCAGCCGCAGGTTTTCCGCAAGGGTGGTACCCAGCACTTCGGTCACGTGCAAATCCCACGTTTTGCCGAAGATGGCGACGGCGGGGGTGTTTGCGGTAAGCAACGAAAGCACGTTGGCATCCGCCTCGGGGGATGAATTTTTGCGGCAGGTGCTGCCAAAGGCGCACAGGCGCGCGTTTTGCAGCGTGAGGGTGGCCGCGCGCTGGAAAAACTCAATATCCTTGGGGTTGGAGCCGGGGTTGCCGGCTTCGATATAGTCTACGCCAAACGCATCGAGGGTTTGCACGATGGTCAGCTTATCACTGACGGAGAAGGAGATGCCTTCGCCCTGTGCGCCGTCGCGTAGGGTGCTATCGAAAATTTCGATGGTCGTCATGCTTCACCTCACAAAGGTAGGTTGAGGAAAGAACGGGAAAGGCCAGGGTTGGATGCCTGCCGCAAGGTGCGTGACCTTAGCGCCTTGCTGCCTGGCCGCACACGCCGCTGTGCGGCTGTGTGCGCGCCCTCGCCCGCGTCTGCGCAGGCGTGGGCTTTTCCCGCCCCTGCCAAAGGGGGCGTGTCCTCCCTTTGGCAAACGCGCTTGCGCCGCTGTCCTTACAGCTTGTTCATGCCGTTAATATACGCAAGGATGCTGGCTTCCATAATATCCGTGCTCAGCCCGCGGCCTGTAACGACCCTGTCCCCGCAGCGGATTTTCACCATTGCCTCGCCCTGCGCGTCCTTGCCTTCGGATATCGTTTGAATGGAGTAATCCTCCAGACTGTGCGGTTCTGCCGGAATCAGCTTATCCACCGCGTTAAAGGCGGCGTCGATAGGTCCGTCGCCCAGCGCGACTTCCTCGCTGCGCTCCCCGTCATGCAATATGCTCACCACCGCGTTGCTGGTCACATAATTGCCGCTGTTGACCGTAAAGCGCTCCAGCTTGTACCCCGTGGTACGGCTGACATCGCTCAAACGGTGCACCGCCAGCGCTTCCAGATCATGATCGCTGATGGTTTTCTTGCGATCGCAAAGCGCCTTGAACTGCTCAAACAGCTTGTCCAGCTCCGGCTTTTCCAAGGTATAGCCCAGCGCGCTCAGCCGCTCTTCCACCGCGTGGCGGCCGCTGTGTTTGCCCAGCACCATCTTGTTTTGAAGCAGACCGATGCTTTCGGGCGTCATGATTTCATAGGTGGCGCGGTTGGCCATGACGCCGTGCTGGTGGATGCCCGCCTCATGGGCGAATGCGTTTTGCCCAACCACGGCTTTGTTGATGGGTGCGTTGATGCCAATGACGCTGTACACCAGCCTGCTGGTGGGGGAGATGCGTGTGCTGTCCACCCCGCAGGTTACGGGGTACAGATCGGGGCGCGTATGCATCGCCATTACGATTTCTTCCAGCGCGGCGTTGCCTGCGCGCTCTCCGATGCCGTTGATGGTACCCTCGACCTGCGTGGCGCCTGCCTGCACCGCCGCCAGCGAGTTGGAAACCGCCATGCCAAGGTCGTTATGGCAATGCACCGAGAGGGTCACGGTATCCACTTTATCGACATTTGCCCTCAGATATTTGATCATCTGCGCCATTTCATCCGGCGTGGCGTAGCCTACCGTATCAGGGATGTTGATGACCTGCGCGCCCGCGCGGATGGCCGCGTCCACCGCTTTGGCCAGAAACGCCGGATCACTGCGCATCGCGTCCTCGGCGGAAAACTCCACCTGCGGGCTCAGGTTGCGCGCGTAGGCAACCATCTGCGCGATGGCCTCCAGCACTTCCTGCTCGCTCATTTTGAGCTTGTACTGCATGTGCGTGGGCGATGTAGCCAAAAACGTGTGAATCAGCGGGCTTTTGGCGGCCTTGACGGCCTCCCAGGCGGTATCGATATCCTTTTTGGTGGCGCGGGAAAGGCTTGCCACGGTGCAGTTTTTCAGCGTTTTGGCAATCGCCTGCACCGATAAGAAGTCCCCCTGACTGGCGATGGCAAACCCGGCCTCAATCACATCCACCTTCATGCGCTCCAGCGCCTGCGCGATCTCGATCTTCTCCGCCAAATCCATGCTGCATCCGGGCGCCTGCTCGCCATCCCGCAGGGTAGTATCAAAAATCCTGAGCTGGTTTTTCATGGGTCAACTCTCCTTTATGTAAACACTGCTCCCTTATCGGCCGAGGAAACCATCGCGGCGTACCGCTTGAGGTAGCCGGTTAGCGCGGGGCGCTCCGGTGCTACATAGGCGGCGCGCCGCCTGCGTAGCTCCTCCTCGGATAGTCGTAGGGTCAAGCGTTTGCTGGGGATGTCGATCTCGATGATGTCGTTTTCTTCCACCAGCGCGATCAGCCCGCCGGCTGCCGCCTCTGGGGAGATGTGACCGATGGCCGCGCCGCGCGTTGCGCCGGAGAAGCGGCCGTCGGTGATGAGTGCCACCTGCTTATCCAAACCCATGCCCGCGATGGCGCTGGTGGGCGAGAGCATCTCGCGCATACCGGGGCCGCCCGCGGGGCCTTCAAAGCGGATTACCACCACGTCGCCGGGGTTGATGCGGCCTTCGTAAATGGCTTTGACGGCTGCCTCCTCACTGTTGAACACCCGCGCGGGGCCTTCATGGGTGAGCATTTCCGGGGCTACGGCGCTTTGCTTGACGACGCCGCCGCCCTCGCACAGGTTGCCAAACAGTACGGCCAGCCCGCCCATGGGCGCGTAGGCGGTTTCGTTGCTGCGGATTACGCTTTCGTCCAGCACTTGCACGCCGGTTAGGTTCTCGGCAACCGTTTGGCCTGTGACGGTTATGCAATCATCGTTGAGCAGCCCCAACTTTTGCAGTTCGCCCATCACCGCATAGATGCCGCCCGCACGGTGCAAATCCTGTACATGGTGCTTGCCCGCGGGGGCGAGCTTGCACAGGTTGGGGGTTTTTACGCTCACTTCGTTGATCATGGCGGGGGTAAAGGGCACGCCCGCTTCATGCGCGATGGCCGTCAGGTGCAGCGCGGTATTGGTGGAGCAGCCCAGCGCCATATCCACGACCAGCGCGTTTTGGATGCTTTGGGCATTCAAAATATCGCGGGCGCAGATGTTTTTCTCAAGCAGGGTCATTACCTGCATACCCGCTTCTTTGGCAAGACGCGTGCGGGCGGCGTAGGGCGCGGGGATGGTGCCGTTTCCCGGCAGACCAAGGCCGATGGCTTCGGTCAGGCAGTTCATGGAGTTGGCTGTAAACATACCCGAGCAGGAGCCGCAGGTGGGGCAGGCGTCGTTTTCGATGGCGCACAGCTCTTCCTGGGTGACCTTGCCCGCCATGTAGCCGCCCACGGCTTCAAAGGCACTGTTCAAATCCTTGCCATCCAACGAAAGCATCGGCCCGCCGGATACAAAGATGCTGGGCAGGTTGAGCCTCGCCGCCGCCATGAGCATACCGGGGACGATTTTATCACAGTTGGGGATGAACACCAGCGCGTCAAAGGCGTGGGCACGCGCCATGCACTCCACCGTATCGGCAATCAGCTCACGGGTGCACAGGGAATAGCGCATTCCCTCGTGCCCCATGGCGATGCCGTCGCACACGGCGATGGTGTTGAACTCAAAGGGCGTGCCGCCCGCCATCAGCACCCCGTCCTTCACGGCACGGGCAATCTGCTGGAGGTGATTATGCCCGGGCACGATCTCACAATACGAGTTCACAATGCCGATGAAGGGCTTTTTCATCTGTGCATCGGTATAGCCGCAGGCTTTGAGCAGCGAGCGGTGCGGGGTGCGCTCCGGCCCGCGTTTTACGGCATCGGAGCGGTTCATTGCCTGTCCTCCTCGGGCTTTTGCCAGCTCATCTTGGCACGCAGATCCGCGCCGGTTTTTTCCACCTGGCTGGTTTGGGCGGCCAGGCGCATGGCGTTGAAGCTGGGGCGGTTGGCCTGGTTTTCCAGAATCCAGTTGCGGGCGAACACGCCGTTTTGAATCTCGGTGAGCACTTTTTTCATTTCTTTTTTGGTTTCGTCGGTGATGATGCGGCTGCCCGTCACGTAATCACCATATTCGGCGGTATCGGATATGGAGTAGCGCATGAAGCTAAGGCCGCCCTGCACCACCAAATCAATGATGAGCTTCATCTCGTGCACGCACTCAAAGTAGGCGCTTTCCGGCTGGTAGCCCGCTTCTACAAGGGTGTCAAAACCGGCCTTCATCAGCGCCGTCACGCCGCCACACAGCACGGCCTGTTCGCCAAAGAGGTCGGTTTCGGTTTCTTCTTTGAAGGTGGTTTCCAGTACGCCCGCGCGCGCGCCGCCGATGCCCATTGCCCACGCCAGCGCAATGCCCTTGGCTGTGCCTTGCGGGTCCTGATGTACGGCGATCAGGCAGGGTACGCCCTTGCCTTCTTTGTACTGGCTGCGTACGGTGTGGCCGGGGCCTTTGGGCGCGATCATGATGACTGCCACATCCTGCGGTACGACAATCTGCCCGAAGTGGATATTGAAACCATGCGCAAAGGCAAGGGTCTTGCCGGCCGTCAACGCGGGCGCGATGTCGTTTTTGTAGAGGGCGGCTTGCTTTTCATCATTGACCAGTACCATGATTACATCGCTCGCGGCTACTGCGTCGCGGGTGAGCATGACGGGCAGCCCCGCCTTTTTGGCAACTTCTGCAGACTTGCTGCCTTCATACAGCCCAACGGTCACATCAAAGCCGCTCTCGTGCAGGTTGAGCGCATGGGCATGACCCTGGCTGCCAAAGCCGATCACCGCGATTTTTTTACCCTGAAGGAAGCTTTTGTCACAGTCTTTTTCGTAGTACATTGTAGCCATTTGTTTATTCCTCCTCATTTGTTTTGAGCACATAATCGCCACGGCCGATGGCCGTAACGCCCGTACGGCATACTTCAATGATCCCCAGCGGATCAAGATAGGTGATGAACGCGTCCAGCTTGGTGCATTCTCCGGTCAGTTCCATGGTCATGGTGGTGGGGGTCAGGTCGATCACCTTGGCGCGGAACACGGTCACCGCGTCCAGCACCTGCCCGCGCGTATCGGGGTTTGCGTGTACCTTGACCAGCAGCAGCTCCCGCAGCACAGTTTGCGCCGCGTCCATCAGCGCAACCTTTTTGACGTCATGCAGCTTGCCCAGCTGGTGCATGATTTGGGAGCGGACGTATTCATCCCCCGCCGCTTGAATGGTAATGCGTGAGATGCGCGGGTTTTCCGTCTCGCCTACGGAAAGGCTGTCGATGTTGAATCCCCTGCGCGCAAACAGCCCCGAGATGCGGGTGAGCACGCCGCTTTCGTTATTGACCAGCAACGATATGATAAGCCGTTGATTCTCCATGTGCTTACCCCCTCAAAATCATTTCCTTGATGGTGCCGTTGGGCGGGATCATCGGCAGAACCATTTCATCACGGTTGATGCGCACATCCACCACCACAGGGCCTGGAAGCGAGAAGGCCTTGTCCAGCACGCTGTCCATTTTATCCAGCGTTTCCAGCCGCAGACCCTTGGCGCCGAAGGCCTGCGCCAGCAGGCAGTAATCCGTGGGGCGGTTCATGGTGGTGTTGGAATAACGCTTGTCATAAAACATGGTTTGCCACTGGCGTACCATGCCCAGCACGCTGTTGTTGAGCACAAGGATAATCAGCGGCAGGCGATTTGCCACGGCGGTGGCCAGCTCGTTCATGTTCATGTGGAAACTGCCGTCGCTGGTAATCAGCAGCGTCTTTTTAAGGCCGGAGCCGATGCACGCGCCCATGGCCGCGCCCATGCCAAACCCCATGGTGCCCAGGCCGCCGCTGGTAATAAAGGTGCGCGGTTTTTGAAAGTGGTAGTACTGCGCCACCCACATTTGATGCTGCCCCACATCGGTCGCGACGGGGCTATCCTGCGGCAGGCGCTGGTTTGCCGCCCGCAAAACCAGCTCCGGGTTCAGTATGCTGGCATCCATGCTCAGGTGATTATCCGGCGCGGCTTTGAGCGCCTGCACCTCGGCGAGCCATTCGGGCGCGGAATGCGGCAGCTCCGCGTCGATCAGCGCGGTCAGCGCCAGCTTTACATCCGCCACCAGCGCGACATAGGCGGGGATGTTCTTGCTGATCTCCGCGGGGTCGATATCGATATGCAGCACCTTATGGTTTTTGGAAAACTCCTGCTTGTTGCCGGTGGCGCGGTCAGAAAAGCGCGTACCCACCGCGATAATCAAATCGCTTTTATCCAGCGCGATGCTGGCGGCATAGCGGCCGTGCATGCCCGTCATGCCCAGGAACAGCGGATGGCGGTGCGGCACGGTGGCCAGCCCCATCATGCTTGCGCCGATGGGCGCGCCGATGGTTTCGGCGAGTTTGATCAGCAAATCCCCTGCGCCCGCGATCTGTACACCGCCGCCAACGTAGAGGAACGGCCGCTTGGCTTCGCGGATGAGCTTTTCTGCCTGTGCCAGCATGGCCGCGTCCAGCGCGGGTACCTTCGGGGCTTGCGCGCCCTTGGCGGGCGTAAAGGCGCAGGTGGCAATCTGCACATCTTTGGGGATATCCACCAGCACGGGGCCGGGTCGGTCGCTGGTAGCGATGCTGAACGCCTCGCGGAGTGTATCCGCCAGACGGGTCACATCTTTTACCATGAAGTTATGCTTGGTGATGGGCATGGTAATGCCCTTGATATCCACTTCCTGAAAGCTGTCCCGCCCAATCAGGGAGCAGGCAACATTGCCGGTGATGGCGACCATGGGCGTAGAATCCAGATAAGCGGTGGCAATGCCCGTGACCAGATTGGTTGCGCCCGGGCCGCTGGTGGCCAGCACCACGCCTGTTTTGCCCGTGGCGCGCGCATAGCCATCCGCCGCGTGGGACGCGCCCTGCTCATGGCAGGTGATGATATGCTTGAGCCAATCGGATGATTTGTAGATTTCGTCATAAATATTCAGTACCGCGCCGCCCGGGTAGCCAAATACCGTGTCCACCTGCTGTTCCTTGAAAATCTCCATCAGTACTTGTGCACCGCTCAGTTTCATACTGTCCCTCCTGATACAAAAAATCCCCCCGAACCGTATTCCACGGTTCGGGGGGTTGCGCAAACTCTGTTCAAGTTATACCGCTACCTGAGCCCTGACCCTTGGCATACGCAAAACTACGTTGCTTGCTACTACTACGATCCGTACTAGTACAGCAACGGTAATAATGACGATGCCTAGACCCAGGCTATTTCTCATGGCTGGCGGCTCCTTTGCTTGGATTTTTATAAATGTATCACAACATCCAGCGCGTTGTCAATAAAAAGATTGTATTGTGTTTGTATTCAAATTGTAAAGTCAGCAGCCTGAGTGCATGAAACCTTTGCGGCGTATCCCTTGCATGGTTATGCAACAGGCCGAGGGGCAGATGCCCGCAAGGGATGACCGCCGCCTGCTTGATTGCGCTTGGGGTTGCCTTTCCCGTTTATGCCCCCGCGCCTGTGTTTTGCATCACACGCATGAAAAACCGCACCGTATCCGCCAGTTTGGCAATGGTGATACGCTCGTTGACGCCGTGGATCATCCGGCGTTCTTCCCCGGTCAGACGCATGCCGGAAAAGCGGTATACATGGGGGCAGATGCGCTCGTAATGGCGCGCATCGCTGGCGGCGATCATTAGATAGGGCGATATGAGCACCTCCGGATATACCTCCCAAATCGCTTTGCACAGGGCGGCATAGCCCGCCCCCGCCACGCCGGAGACCGCCGAGGGCGCAAGCCCGCGCGCCAGCGCCACCACCACGCGTTTGTTATCCACACGCTGCCGTAGTCCGCGGAGCGTTCCTTCGATGGTTTCCCCGGGCAGCACGCGCACATTCATGGTCAGTTCCGCACTGCCGGGCAGCACATTGGCCGTTTCGCCGCCGTGCATCATGGTAAAGGCGACGGTGGTGCGAAACAACGCATTCAGCTCGCCGCCGCTTTTGCGGGTGATGCGATCCAGCAGCGGGGCAAATGCCCACAGGTTTGCGAAGATCAGCCGATAAGCGAAGGTGGAATGCGGCGCGAGGTTTTGAATCAGCGCACGCGCGGGCGCGGTCACTTGAAAGCGAAAAGGGTACTTTTGGATGCGCTGCACAGCGTTCGCCAGCAGGGTAAGCGGGGTGCTTACAGGCGGGGCGGAGCTGTGCCCGCCGCTGGAAACGGCTGTGGCGGTGTAGTTGACCGATCCCTTCTCCGCGATGCCGATGAGCGCGCAGGGTTGAGCAACGCCCGGGAACACCTTTTCCACGATTGCGCCGCCTTCATCTACGACCATCAGCGGGCGTACCCCGCGCGCTTCCAGCGTGGCGGCGATTTGCTTTGCGCCTTCGCCCATAACCTCTTCATCCCCGCCAAAACACAGGTAAATGTCCTGCGCGGGTGTGAACCCCTGTGACAGCAAGGTTTCAGCGGCGGTCATGATGGCCGCGAGCGTGCACTTGGTATCCAGCGTACCGCGCCCATGGATGAAACCATCCGCAATGTCTCCGCTGAAGGGATCATGTTCCCAAACGCCGCCCTCGGCGGGTACAACGTCATAGTGCGCGGTCAGCACCAGCGGGTTTTCGCTGGTCTGGCCTGACCAGTGATACACCAGCCCGCGCGCGCCTACTTTTTCGTGCGTGCATGCCTGATGCACCAGCGGGAACAGCTTTGGCAAAAGTGTTTCCAGCTGGGTGAACGCGCTCGGATCATCCAGCGCGGCATCAGCGTGGGATACGGTTTTGCAGGCGACCAGCGCGGATAGCGCCGCAGCGGCGGCTTCTGCGTCCACCTGCTCGGTTACGGGTTGCGGCAGGTTAATCCGGGGCGCGCGAAACAGCAGGGCGCGAACGAAAAGCGTCAGGATTAATAGAACCAGAAGCGCAGATAATCCCAATAAAGCGTAAGGCATACGCGGTCTCCTTTCCGGCAGGGCTGCCTATAGCCAGCCTTTCCTGTACATGAGCCGCGCCGCCAAAATGGCCACGCCCGCCGCGACCGGCACAAAGATGGCCGCGCTGGGCGTCAGTTGCGGCATGGCCACAAACAGGGCGATCATCAGCACAATTGGCGCGACGGCGATTTTCCAGTTGCGCCCGATGAGCGCTACGCCCAAGCCGCCAAAGAGCGCGGGCAGAAGCTGTTCAAAGGCGGGCGCGAGGGTGGGGCTTTCCAAAATGGGCGTAAGGGGGACGATCAGCAGTACCCCTAAAAAGATGATGAAAAGCGCCACAATGCTGGAAACCGCAATGGCGATGGTTGCCACGGCCTCCCCTTCCTGCGTGCCGCTCTTCACTTTGGCGCGTTCCAGCGCCGCCAGCGTGCAGGGTACCTTGAGCATAGTAAGGCTGCCCGTGATAAACCCAAGGTAACTGCCGCCCGCGCCCAGCATGGGCACATAGGTGAGCACTTCAATAATCCCAACCGCCCAGTACATGGGCGCGATTGCCAGCAGTCCCTTGAGCAAGGCGGTAGCTTCCGGCCAGGCGTCGTAGTATACGCAAATGGCGGTGGGAAACATCAGCAGTACCAGCCCCATGCCCCATACCCAGAGTTTGCCCAACAGGTGGGTTGCATCGTCATAAGTGCGTGCCGGTTGCGGATTGCTCATAAAACCACCCCCCTAACAAGGTTTGTAATCGGTATTGCAAGCGCCATGCCGCCAACCATGGAGAGCGGCAAAGCATAATCGGTAAGCCAATCCCACTTGAGCAGTTTGATGCACAAGCCAGCCAGTACCATAATGGCCGCCGAAGCCAGCATGACGAACACGGGAATCCATCCCGTGAGCCCTTCGGTTACGCGCCCGAATATCATCCCTAAGAACGCGGCGATCATGCCCATGAACAGCGCGTTCATGAAGATGTCGCTCCATTTCTTGTCGCGTTTTTCCAGTTTGCCCACGCCGCCCAGCAAGCGCCGAGCCAGGATGGGGGTAAACACTACGCCCGCCATGATGCCCAGGGTCATGACCCAGGCGATTACGCTGAACTGCGATGCGGTAAGCATGGTGGCCGTATCGCCGATGGTGGTACCCGCGGCACGCGCCGCGGCTTCAGCGGCGGGGGTTTCATAGGTGATGGCGCCGATGACCGAAAGCCGGAGCCAAGGCAGTGGCAGCCCCAGCTTGCGGGAGAGCGCCACCACGCCGATGAGAATAGAGATGGCGGGCACCACGGTAAAGGTGGCGCTTGTTTTGACCACTTTCCATAGCGTACCTTTGTCCATGCCCAGCGACAGCGCGCGTTTCCAAGAGCGCAGTAGAAAGAAAACCGCCTGGCTGAGCACCAGCAACAGGATTACGCTCACCATGGCGAATAAAAACGGATCGTTCACGCTAAAAGCCCTTTGCAAACCGCATCCCCCTCATCCTAATATGGATTTTTCGTGTCCGATGGCGGCGAGCCAGTGCTTTGCGGCAACGATGGCGGCCATCGACAATCGTTACCTTATTTCGTCGGAAAGGTTGCGGTATCCTTTGTTGATAAGGAAAATACAAAGGGAGGTTCAAAGGGCGATGAAAAACCCCCCGCCGCAGCGGAGCCGGGTCAAGGGGCAGTGCCCCTTGCGGGGTTTGGGGCAGCGCCCCAAAGCCATACGCCGCAGCGTACACCCGCAAGCGAGCGAACAGCCCGAAGGGCGATGAAGCGAGCGATAAAAGCGTATTGCATGGGATACCCAACATGCAAAAACCCCGCCAGTCAGGGGCGGGGCAAAGTGCAAACGAAAATAAAGGTGGCATGCTATGCCATGGTTTACACGCGGAATAGCGCGACCGTCATACAGCCATCACTCATGAAGTAATTCACACGCACGGCGTAGGGCAGCGTATTGGTGAAGATCATGGTGATATCTCCCCCGCCTACCGCAGCGTCAAAGCCCACGGGGCAATAGTAAATGCCCACGTTGGCATGCACCTTGCGCCAGTTGATGTAGATGGGCACTTGAATCAGCGCGTTGTAGAGGGTGGTGTTCACCTGACAGGTGCCGCCGCCGTAGCCCCAGAGCGCATGGGGGCTCATGATGGGTGCCTTGTGATACCCGCTGGATTTGCGGTACGGCCCCATGATGTTGTAGATGTTCAGGGTTTCATCCGGATGGAGTACCAGGCCGGAGATATAGCTGGACGCGAGGTAGATGTTGTAGTTGCGCCCCTGATACTGCAACGTGTGCACGCCCACGGCATAGAACGTGGTCATACAGCTGATCATGTCCCCGCTTTCCGCCTCGTCCCATGGCACCACGGGGATGACGTAGCTTACATCCTGCTCATCCACATAGCCGGTCGTGCGCCAGTATGGAAAGGAGTGCCTGCCAAATTCATCCTGACCGGAAACCATTACGGCGCTGCCGGGGTTGATGGTCTTGAGCACTTCTCCGCCGTTATCCTCATAACTGCGGATGGTAGCGCTCTTGTTGATAAAGGCAAGCCCGGTGGCCTTGGGCATGCCCGGGATGTCCCCCGCGTAGGCATCGATGCGATCCCACTTAAAAAGCGCGCTGTTTAGCACATAGCCATAGCTGTTTTTGTATTGGATGTAAGACCAATCCCCGTAGATTGCGCCTACGCTCACTTCTTCATACTTGCTTACCTTGAAAAGGGAAGAGCTGCGCTCGTCCATTTCTTTTCTGGCGGAAAAAGCCTTGTATGCGGAAGCCTTAAATTTGGGCACAAACCCTTCGGGGGTATCGCCGGATGCTTCGCCGCTGGGAGTCGCCTCGGGGGTATCGGACTGCGCCCCATCCTGCTGCAGTGTCTTATCGCGTATATTGCTTAAATAGCGCGTTTGTACATAGCCGATCACGCGGCCGGTATCGACCTTGCACCATTCGTCCCCAAGCGCCAGGATGTACACCAGCGAATCTTTGGGGATGCTGCCGTTGCCACTGGACTCCATGTTTGCTTCGCGACGCACCTTGAGGGTAAGGGTGGCGGTGGCGATGGCAATAACGGCGTCCTCTTCCTCTGTAAGGGTCTGCGTATCTGCGGCAGGTTCCTGTGTTTCACTCAGCACGGAAGGGTCTTCAAAAACCTCGCCCGCCTGTGCCGCCGAAGATGTGGTTTCGTCTCCCTGAGTTGCGATGGCATCCGCGGGCATAAAAACACCGCCCGCGGCAAGTAAAAAGCACAGCGTGCCGGTGAGCAGTCTGCCATACCAAGTGTTTCTCATTCGCCTACTCCTTTGCAGTGGTCGTACCAAAACGTACTCCCATTATAAGTGGCGTGCGCCTTTCCGTCAAGGATGCGGCTCCCTGGCAATGACGGGGGAAAAGGGATGCATGCGCCCTGCCGCATGGGCGTTTTCTGCGCATCCAAAGCGTGTATGCAGAGGGAATGCCGCGCATGCCTGAGCAAGGCAAGCATGTTGCCCGCATCGCCGCAGCAACGATGTTGCAGGCACCAGATAGGAATCAGCGCAAAGAGCCATTATTTATATGTAACAATTGCAGGCAATGTTCATAGCAGGGTATAAAAAAGGCGTGCCTTGCGGCAACGCCTGATTGTGTTGGGCTGTAAACAGGCCGGCATGACTTAGCGCGCATCTCCCGCAAGCGCCGCGACGCTGCCGCGCTCCACCAAGGTGACGCTCAGCTCGGTTTTCAGCGTGCAGTAATGGAGCTTGCTCACCAGCCCCAAAAGCGTGCGCACGGCGGTGCTCCCCATTTCCTGCCGGAACACCCGTATGGTCGAAAGCGGCGGCGTACAGAACTGGCAGATGGACGTATCGTCCATGCCGATGAGGGATACATCCGTGGGCACGCTGTAACCTCGCTCCGCCAGCGCGCGCATGCAACCCACAGCCATGATATCGTTCCCCGCAAAAAAAGCGGTCTGCGGTTTGCGGCCACTGTCCAGGAGCGCTCGCATATCACGGTAAGCACCGTCCAGCGTTGGGGTCACGCGCCAGATGCTTTCATCGGTAACGGTCAGGCCATGCTCGCGCAGGGCGGCCTCATACCCTTTGCGGCGGTAACGCATATTGCTGAACTCCACCTGGCTGGTGATGTTGCCAATGCTCCGGTGCCCCGCCGCGTACAGCGCGTTGGTTGCCTGATACCCGGCATCGTAATTGTTCATGACCACCGCATGCACCTGCTCATGGCGGAAAAGGTTGTCCAGCGCGACCAGAGGGCTTGCGCTGTGGGCGAACAGTTCCAGATCCTCGGTATACATCTCGGTGCCCAGCAACAGGATGCCTGCGCATTCTTCCGCACAGATGGCGCGGATGCGCTCTTTATAATCCGGATCCTGCGCGATGTGGATGTGCGTAATCATCAGCTCGTGCCCCTGCGCCTGACACTCCCGCTCGATGCTCTCCACCAGTTCCATGAAAAACTGCGTGTCCATGACCACCAGTCCGTGGCGTTTGAACATGACCAACCGCACATAGTTGCGCTCCGGCGCGCCTTTAGCCGGTTTGTTGGCCACATAGCCCATTTCTTCCGCCAGTTTCAGGATTTGCCGGGTGTTTTCTTTGCTTACGCCCGGGCGGCCATTGAGCGCATTGCTGACTGTGGCGGGCGAAACGCCTGCCTTTATGGCGATGTCGCGAACTCGTATCTTCATCCGCTGATCCTTCCTCTCTATAGAGAGGTTTGTTGCCGTCGCTTCTCAAGGGTTAACTCGACCTCAAACCATCTGCTACTATCATAACACAACACTAAATAATTGCAAGCATATACTGAATATTTTTGCAAACGTATGCCGCAAGTTTTACGACCCAAAGCGCTGAATCCAACGCGCAAGCGCCTTCCCGCGCAACAAAACCAAGCTGAACGTTTGTTGACACCACCATGACCGCATGCTATACTGAGCCAACAAACCCTATGAGAAGCGGCGTCACGCGGTAACAGTGGCGGCGAAAGGAGCCATAACCCAATGAAAATCCTCAACTACGGATCAATGAACATTGACAGGGTGTACAGCGTTGCCCACACCGTGCGCCCCGGAGAAACCATCCTTTCCCATGGGATGAACCTGTATTGCGGCGGCAAGGGGCTTAACCAGTCCATCGCCATCGCCAAAGCGGGCGGCGAGGTTTACCATGCTGGCGTGCTTGGCGAAGATGGCGGCGCGCTGCTGGAAGTGCTTAAGCGCCACGGCGTGAACACTTCCCATATTAAGCACGTGGCAGGCGCGAGCTCCCACACGGTAATCCAGGTGGATGAAGAAGGGCAAAACTGCATCATTGTGTGCGCGGGCGAGAACGTGCGCGTTACCGATGCGGATATTGACGCTGTGCTGGCGGGATTTGCCGCCGGAGATATCATCGTGATGCAAAACGAATTGGACAACACGCCGTCCATCATGCGCAAAGCCGCCGCGCGCGGCATGGTCGTCGCTTTCAACCCATCGCCGATCAACGAGGCGCTGGCCACGTACCCGCTTGATTGTGTGAGCTGGTTTATCCTCAACGAGCTGGAAGGCGAGGCCATCACAGGCGAAAACGAGCCTGGCGCCATCCTGTCGGCCATCGCAAACAAGTACCCCAAGGCAAGCGTCGTGTTGACCCTGGGCGCGGAAGGCGCCTATTGCCGCCATCAGGGGCACACCTTCTTCCAGCCGGCTTTCAAAGTAAAACCTGTGGACACAACTGCCGCGGGCGATACCTTCACCGGCTATCTGATCTCCGGCCTAAGCCATGGGCAGCCCCTCCCGACCGTGCTGGAGCGCGCCGCCAAGGCCAGTAGCATCACCGTAAGCCGCAAAGGAGCAGCGGATTCCATTCCTACGCCTGAAGAGCTTTAAAAGGGGCTTTTTGCAGCCCCTTTACCCTGCATGTAATGCTGCCGCAAGGCGGCTTTTTTTGTGCGGGGCGGCGCACAGCCGCTGGGGGCAGGGGAATGCGCCTGCGGGCGCACCAAAGGGCTTTCCGCTCGCCCTTTGGAAACCTTCGGATGTCGCCTTCGATGGCGGCGGGTACGGTGCGAGGAGTCGCCCTTGACGTACAGGAAAGTCGTCCGGCGCTGCGGCGCCGACCGACAAGCCTGTCCGCCTGCGAGCGACCCCTCGCACCACCCGCCTTGCTGTACTCTGGCGACAGGGGAGAATTTGTTGCCCTTGTTGTTTTGTGTTTCATTTGTGGCGGCAATCATAATGGTAAGGGGTACTTCGCTGTTTCATGAAAATGGTTGCAATGATGTTTCGTGTGATTAGGGTTGCGGATATGTCCATAAGAGCAGAAGAATCGTTTATGCCATGCACTTTACCAAGGAAAGTCACGTCATGCTTTCCAACATAAAACAGCCTTGCTTACAAACCAATTTGCATCCAAGTCACCACCGCTCGTGTTTCAACCCCTGTCGCCTGAATAACGCAAGGGGAGGTATGGCAAGTCGCGCGACGGAGGACAGGCTTGTCGGTCGGTGCTACTGCGCGCAGAGCCTCCTTACACACCACCACCCCGCCACGCGCAGTAGCAGCGGACGACTTTCCTGTACTCCTAGCGCG
>LVAQ01000008.1:4229-102404 GCA_001604105.1 Clostridiales bacterium Firm_11 | reverse complement strand
GCCCCGCAAAGGCACCCGAAGGTTGCAAGGGCGAGCGGAAAGCCCTTGCTCGCGCCCGCAGGCGCGAAACCCTCGCGCTCCCAGCGGCTGTGCGCCGCCCTCGCACACAAGCCCCCTGCAAGGGCGAAAGGGGTGCAGGGGCAACCGCCCCCGCCCGCACGCAAGGGCGGCTCCCTTGTCCACCTTCAATTCGCAAAGTAAACCATAAAGCACGAACTGTTTGGTCATATCAACTATTTTAGAATTTTAGAAGAATATGCACTTCCGTCTGGTGCCTTCCAAAATGATGTATAAAAATCCTCAGTAAGTTCAATATAGAAGTCGGCGTTCTTCATAAGACTTTTTGTTAACATCGGAGGATGGGCAACGCCTATTACTTTCCCCATGCTTCGTAATTCTTTTATCAAATGAGTAAAGTCTCTGTCGGCGCTCATAAGAATCCCAACATCAAATGTATTAAAAAACGCTTTCTTCATCATTGAAATTGCTAGATTAATATCTGTGCACTTTTCCCTTCCGTCTACCCCGTCTTCTTCTATTGTTATATCAATTCTAGGTTGGAATTCTAAAAACTCCAACATTTTTTTCATTGCATTTCCGCCAAAAAGATAAGATTTATTAAATATCTGATTATGGCGAATGAAATACTCATGAAATCTAGTGAAATCAATATAAGATCTTTGCAGTAAATACGTCTGTGAGGAATCTAGAAAGTTATACATATCAACAAATATAGCTACCCTTTCCATACAACATGCTCTCCTCATAACACTGGTAGGCCAAATTGGCCTACCAGCGCACCAGCGTTACGCTGATTGCTTTTTACCAGCACCTTTGGGGTGCACATGAGAGGTTATTACGTGCTATTTTTAGCACAATGATTTTACTAGTAGACTTTACTACTAGATTATATCCCGCATAGACGCTAACGTCAATTGGGATACAATTTATTTAAGAGCATATTGTGTTTTGTGCTATGAAATGAAGATTTCATCCTATATTGTGGTTTCCTTTTCAGACTTCTTAATAATCGAATCTAATAAATCCCGAACACCGACTTCATATTCTGTGAAATCGTGAATATTAGATTCTTTTATCCATAATTGTCCTTCTCCTTTATTGCCTCTGTGCTGACCGCTTGAATAATACTGACTAGTTGCTACATCTTTGCTTGAAAGCACCCAATATCTTATAACATCTCTCCATACAGCTATCCAAACAAAAACATCACAACATGCGGGTTTAATCTGTTGAAAATTCATGTCAAAACCAGATTTCGAGTCGCTGGACAAAGCCTTTGTGATGAGCGATTCTCCGCTTTTCCGTTTTACAGCTCTAGATGCTTTTACTTCAATCCGGATTCCATTATACCAAAAGTCATACTGTCCAGAATAAGCTTTATCGAGATTAGTCGTTGGTTTCTTTAGTTCAGGTACTATTTCGTTCAAATGTCGTTGCGCCCATGTTTCTCCAAATGTTCTTGGTGCAGTAATTTCAAAAATATACAGGTATTTATTTCTATCAAGGTATGAGTTTCGAATATCCAAATATTGTTCGATAGTAATTTGTCCTGCACCAATTAGGTGACTAATGATATATTCGAATTTATTAAATGGGTAGACAGAGTAAAGATTTTCAATGAATTCTTCACTCAAGTTGTATTGGTTTCCGGCAATTTTTTTTAGATCAGACAACTTCCTTTTCAGCTCAGCTATTAACTTTTCCATAAAGAACACCTCGAATATGATTGATTTGAGAATCAGTAATGCCATATATAGAATATACCATTACATCAATCGACGACACATCGTCTAGTATACCGTCTAAATACTGGTTAACCATATTCAAAATCATTCTATTCTGCTCGGCAGATATCAGCGGAAATGGCAACTCCAAGAGATTTCCTTTAAGAACTTTAATTTCTCCAAATAACTTGATATACATGTATTGAAACAATTCCGAATTTAGAAATGCCATGACAGTTTTTATCGACATATTTGTAATTTCTGGTATCAAGATGTTGGCGCTGTTTAGGAATAAGCTTTTTGTGTTGTCGTAAGCAAAAACAAGTTTATTGGAAATAAATTTATACACAAGTTTTTCTGGCGCACGATAATATTCTTCTTTAGCTACTTGCTGCAATTTCGAGCGTTCATATAGTAAAAATTTCTTCGGGTTTCCTAATAAGTAAGGTTTAATATCTTTTCCCGTATAAATTGGTTCATATCCGTCAAGGTGTTCGTTTTTAAGTTTGTTTGCATTATCACCAGTAACAATTCCCAAAGCCCAATGACTTTTTGTTAAATATAACTCCCCACACTTCTTTACTTGCGTTATAATTTCGGCATCATGGTCGCTTAAAAGATTGAAAACCAAATTATCTGTATGCCAAAATGTTGCTTTGTCAACAACCCTGTCGCTCCCATTTTCTGAGACGATAATGCTGGGCTCTGCCGCTGTTTTTCTTAGTTCTACATCAATGTATTTCGTTGTGACTCCAGTAAACGATCCGTTATGAAACCTAATGCGATGTAAATCTCCGCTCTCTAGTAGAAATCGTCTTATATCAGAATGGCATTTAACATTTAATACTGATTCCGGAAGGATAAAGCATAGTATTCCATTAGTCTGAAGTTGGTTAAAAGCTTTGACTAAGTATATAGAGAACGTTTCATTTGAAGTAATTTCGTTTGGAATATCGATTGATTTTATTTCAGCTCCCCATGGAGGATTTGTCGCTATATAGGTTACGTTCTTATAACGTATATCTATAGAATTATCATACAGTTTTGGCGTATCTAAATAATTCAAACAATAAATCTGCGGGGAAAACTCAACATGCGGATAGTTTAAAAGCATATTGAATTTCGAGAGCATAACCGCAATTGGATCAATATCAATCCCAAATAATCTTGTAGGATTATCACATCGAATAGACAGTAAAAACGCCCCACTACCACAACAAGGATCTAGAAAAGTCTGGTCGCTATTAAAATCAAAAAACCCTGTTATTTGTGTGGCAATAGAACTGGGTGTATAGTACGCACCTCGTATATTTTTCTCACCCTCTGACAATAAGCATTGATATAAGAGCCCCAACAAATCAAACTCATTAGTTGGGATTTGCATCTTCAGGATTTCATCAATCGTCTTGCTTGCATACTCCTCAACAACGCATCTTACATGTGGTTTGTCAAATATACCCTTGCGCACCAGCAGATTATTGGCAACAGAGTAAAGGGTATCTTGAACCGACCAATCGCGATTCCGAAATGTTGAGATTAGTTCTTCTACAAAGCTCAGATTTTGTATATTTGATAAATATTCGATTGGTATAATTGTTTTTTGAGATAGTCGTTTGTTGGCACGACTTGTTAGTTTATCGTCCGTTTTAGGCTGCAATCTATCCCAGTTTCTTTGAGTGGCAGAAGAAATCATATTTTTCAAAGCATTGTCTTCCTTGTTTAAATATTTATAAATTTGCTATCTTATTTAGGCGCTTTAATTCCGAAACGAGCTCTCTGACGATATTTATCTGCGGGTTGTTAAGAGCGGAAATATCTATCATTGGTGTGCCAGACTGGTTATCGGTATTGCCAAACAACCAATCCATCGACACACCAAAAAGTAAAGCGATTTCCATCAGTTTTTCATAAGAAGGGTTACGTTTTCCGCTCTCATAGGCATGAATCAATGCGCGTGTTACACCTAGAGCCTCTGACAATGTTGCCTGAGTCATGCCCCGCTCTGTACGCAACTGATTAATCTTTTTTCCAAATTCAATACTCATGGTTTCCCTCCTATATTGATGTCTCCATTATAGCACATCCTGTCAACTATTTGTGCCGAAAAAGAAACTATTAGTTGACAATATGTATACTATGTGTTATACTGTGAGTGGAAAGGAGGGAATGGAAATGCTCCGCATCAGCAAGGAAGACAAGCAGAATATTCTGCGAAGGCTGTATGCTGGCGAGATTGACGCAATGTCGCTCAGTACCAGTAGCCTTGTTGATGACATTATCCTTTCCATCCATAATCATGGTTTGGTTGACTGCCTGAAGGATGCTATCCCCGAAAAACGTGCAGACAATATAACGGTTCCCCTGCACATGGTATTCCTGCTAGCAATTGCCGCGAAAATGCGAACCAATACTAGTTTAACAGATATCCCGTTTGCGTTGCAAGACCATCGCACGATTTGCGAACTTGGGTATTCGATGTATACAACCAAGGGCAACATTGATAAGGGACTAATGCGCGAAGGTACGATTAGACATCTGATTGAAATGTATCAACGTGGCGAGTTGATTTCGCTTTACAATAAAATCGTTCAAAATTACATTCTTCCAAAAATGGATATTGATAGCAACATTCATATCCTCGACTGTACGAAGGTGAGGGTGAATCTTAAAAACGAGCATTACGAGAAATCTGGAATCGTCAGGGATGAAGATGGGGTGTCCAGAGGGTACAAAATTGCGACTCTCAGGGGCGTTGTCAATGATAGCGGCGTTATTGAAGAAATCAATTTTGGCGCTATCAACATCCACGATCTTGAATTGAGCAGAAACATGATTATGACAACGCCTATGTTGAAGCGCGGCGATTGTCTGATTTGCGATAGAGGATTCTTGTCCCGTGAACTGGTTAATTATCTAAAGAATGTGCGCGGCGTGGATACTTATGTGCCTTTGAGAAAGAACATGGAAGCGTATGAACTTGCGATTGCTATTGCCCATGAGAATAATAGTTGGGAACAACATCCCCACAGGAAAAATCAGCAGATTGCGTTTGTACCACATATTGAAAATTATTGGAGATATGACGACGGCGATGTTCCAACTAATGCGTGTGTTGTCAAAGGCGACGATGGATTTTGCGCTGTTTTTACTACGACAGACACAACTAAAACAGCCGCCGACATTATCAAGACCTACGAAATTCGTCCAGAAATCGAGGAGGATTTTAGACAAATCAAGGATTTTTGGAGGCTAGAAGAATTCAAGAGCACGAAATTGGTTGAAATAGAGTTCCATATTTTCAGTGTACTGATGGGGTATCTTTTCTATCAGCTTTATATGATGTTGCCCGAAGGCGAACAATTTGCTGGAAGATCGCTCCCCGTTTTGATTAAGAACTATCAGCCCAAGGCTCTTGGACATGTTGTTGTATACACTGGGAATTGCTTTGGTGTGTTTTCAATTTTGGAATTGATGGAGGTATATTCCAACTGTGCGGAATGGGTGAAGTCTGCAATTGCGAGTATTTTGAAAGATTTTGGGAGGGCTTGATTAGTTTTCTCATATTATACCTTTCGTCCTAATACATTAGGTGTATTGTAAAAATAATACTCGTTGTATATAATGATAGTGCCCTTGTGGCGAAAAAAGGGGCTGATCCTATCAGGACAGTTTTTGAAACGCCCAGTGCTCGGCACATATTAATGTGGCTAATGCGAAAGGGTTTTAGGCAGACCAGCACCGCCTAAGTGCAGCAGCATTCTAAGATGCATTATTCAGGTAATGTAAGGAAAAGGCGATTGAACTCGTTTGAAAGAGAACGATACGTTCAATAGCGAATTAGTTCTTGCCAAACTTTGAAACTATTGAAACGTCACAGAAGAACCTTGCAGAGTGCGCCGAGTACAAGAAGCTGGAGATGGACGAGTGGCCTGAATAACACTCGTCCATTCTTTTTTTTGCCATCTTTGGAGAGATAGTGGTATAATGTGGAAAATGGAATGGGAGGGGTATCATGGTTTATCTTGTTTCCTACGATCTTATTGGTGGTGGCAAGAATTACGAAGAAGTATCTCAGGCAATAAAAGACGCATCTAATGGTTATTATTCCCACTGTTTAACATCTACATGGATAATTCAATCAGAATTAAAAACCGCAAATGATGTGTTCGCTAAAATCAAACCATGTCTAGATTCTGATGATCTCTGTATAGTTATTGAAACAGCAACGAATCGACAGGGGGTTTTGAAGAAACCAGACAATGATATGATTAAGGGTATATTTTCTTAATCAATGGGGCACATCAAAACCATCTCCTCTCTAAAGGGATGCACCCCGTTATTATCCTCTGATAAAAACACCGTGTATATTGTGGTAATCATAATTTCACCATTTTCGATGGGGATTATTTCTGACACCTTCCATCCGTTTGATATCATTGTGTTGATTAGGTTGGCATCGCTTTGAGAAAAGCCGTGATAAATTGATAGTTTGTTTTCTTTGATTGTTTTAATCATCAGGTGGTTATCCTTTCAAAAAATTATGGTTTACTTTGCGAATTGAAGTTGTCCACCCCTCTGCTTGACAAGTTTTATATTGTCATTGTACAATATTTTGTTTGGATACTGAACTTGCACTGCACCACTCAACCGAAGCGGAGGCACTAACGTACATGACGCAGATCCCCACCACGGACGCTTATCAGGAACAGATCGAAAAACGCCGGACGTTTGCCATCATCAGCCACCCGGATGCGGGAAAAACAACGCTTACCGAGAAGCTGCTGCTCTATGGCGGGGCGATCCGGCAGGCGGGCAGCGTGAAGGCGCGCAAGGCCGAACGCCACGCCACCAGCGATTGGATGGAGATCGAGAAACAGCGCGGCATCAGTGTTACGTCCAGCGCGATGCAGTTTGAGTTTGACGGCTTTCGCATCAATATACTGGATACACCCGGCCATCAGGATTTCAGCGAGGATACCTACCGTGTGCTGGTGGCGGCGGATGCGGCGGTGATGCTCATCGACGCGGCCAAGGGTGTGGAAGCGCAGACCATCAAACTTTTCAAGGTGTGCCGTATGCGCGGCATCCCCATTTTTACCTTTGTCAATAAAATGGACAGAGCCGCCAAAGACCCGTTTGCGCTGATGGAAGAAATCGAAAATGTGCTGGGCATCCGCACCTGCCCTATGAACTGGCCCATCGGCGTGGATGGAGATTTTCAAGGCGTGCTGATCCGCAGCAGCGGGCTTATCAGCCTGTACAGCGGCGGCAACCATGGCGCCAGCATGGTGGAAGAAACGCAGGTGGCGCTGGACAACGCGCAGGGGTTGATTGCCAGTCATTATCTGGAGCGGCTGAGAAACGAGATCGAGCTTTTGGATGTTGCGGGCGATGGCTTTGATAAAGCTGCGGTACTCAGCGGCCAGCTTACCCCCATGTTTTTTGGCTCCGCCATTACCAACTTTGGGGTGGAAGCGTTTTTGGAGTCGTTTTTGGACATTACGCCCCCGCCGCTTTCCCGCATGAGCGATATCGGCGAGGTGTCGCCAACGGCGGAGTTCTTCAGCGGCTTTGTGTTCAAAATACAGGCCAACATGAACCCCGCGCACCGGGATCGGCTTGCATTCATCCGCGTGGTGAGCGGGCAGTTCAAAAAGGATATGAGCGTTTGGCTCAGCGGACAGCAAAAAAGCATCCAGCTCAAACAGCCGCAGCAGTTTATGGCCAATGAGCGCGAAGCGGTGGAAACCGCCTACCCCGGAGACATTGTGGGACTTTTTGACCCCGGGCTATTCCACCTTGGCGATACGCTGTGCGATGGACCAAGGCTGCGTTTCAGCTCCATTCCTATTTTTGCGCCGGAATTTTTCGCGCGCGTGAGGCCGGAGGATAGCATGAAGCGTAAGCAGTTTATGAAAGGGCTCACGCAGCTTGCTGAAGAAGGCGCCATCCAGCTTTTTACCCGTACGGAAACGGGTTTCGAAGAATTGCTGGTCGGCGTGGTGGGCATGCTTCAGTTTGAGGTGCTGGAGCATCGGCTCAAGAGTGAATACGGCGTAACGATGCTCAAGGATTCGCTTGCCTACCGCTTTGTACGGTGGGTGGAGAAAGCATCGGTGCCTGTGGATAAGCTCAAGCTCACCTCAACCAGCGGCCGCGCCAAGGATGGCGATGGACGGGATGTGCTGCTGTTTGAAAACGAATGGTCCATTCGCTTGGCCACGGAGAACAATCAGGGGTTGGCGCTGACCGATATCGCCAGCCGCGTGACCTACAGCTGAGCCTAGCGGCAGAACGCAATCGGTACAATGCCTACTTTTTTCTTGAATCAGAAAGGAAGAACAATCTGAATGCTTCGTAACGATATTCGGAACATCGCCATCATCGCGCACGTAGATCATGGCAAAACAACCCTTGTGGATGAAATGCTCAAGCAGGGCGGTGTTTACCGCGAAAACCAGCAGGTGGCCGAGCGCGTAATGGATTCCAACGATATAGAGCGCGAACGCGGCATCACCATTTTGGCCAAGAACACCGCCGTACATTATGCGGGCACCAAGATCAACATCGTGGATACTCCCGGCCATGCCGATTTTGGCGGCGAAGTGGAGCGCGTGCTCAAGATGGTAGACGGCGTGCTGCTGCTGGTGGACAGCTTTGAAGGCCCCATGCCGCAGACCCGCTTTGTATTGCGCAAGGCGCTCAGTCTCAAGCTTCCGGTAATCGTGGTTATCAATAAAATTGACCGCCCCGACGCCCGCTGCGATGAAGTGGTTGATGAGGTGCTGGATCTGTTTATTGAACTGGGCGCGGATGAAACCGCGCTGGATCGCCCCATTGTGTACGCGTCGGCGCGGTTTGGCACCGCAACGCTCGATACGGCCCAGCCGGGCAAAGATTTGCTGCCGCTGTTTGAAACCATCCTTGAACACATCCCCGCGCCCGAAGGCGATATGGATGGCCCCGCGCAGGTGCTCATCTCCACCATCGATTATAATGAGTATGTGGGACGCATCGGCATCGGGCGCATCAACCGGGGTACATTTTCCGCGAATATGAGCGTAATCAAGACCAACTTTGATACAGGCATCTCTTCCCAGCCTTTGCGGCTGACCAGCCTGTATACCTTTGACGGTTTGAAGCGGCTGCCTGCCGAATCCGCCTCCATGGGGGACATCGTCGCCATGAGCGGCATGGAGGATATCGGCATCGGCGATACGGTGTGCGATCCTGCCGCCGTGGATGCGCTGCCCTTTGTGCGCATCACCGAGCCTACGGTAACCATGACCTTCAGCGTCAACAACAGTCCTTTTGCGGGGCGTGAGGGGCAGTTTGTGACCAGCCGCCACCTGCGCGCGCGCCTGTTCAAAGAGTTGCAGACCGATGTAAGCCTGCGTGTAAACGAGACCGACAGCCCCGATGCGTTTGAAGTGCGCGGGCGGGGCGAACTGCACCTGAGCATCCTGATTGAGAACATGCGCCGTCAAGGCTATGAGTTTCAGGTAAGCAAGCCGCAGGTAATCTATCAGGATGTGGATGGGGTCAAGAGCGAGCCGATTGAGCGCATGGTAGCGGATGTGCCGCAAGCCTATGCCGGCGCGGTGATTGAGAAGATCGGCCGCCGCCGCGGTGTGCTGGAGAGCATGCACGGTCTGGAGCGTGTGCGTTTGGAATTTTTGATTCCTTCGCGCGGCCTGTTCGGATATCGCAGCGAATTTATGACCGATACGCGCGGCGAGGGCATCATGAGCGCCGTATTTGAAAAGTATATGCCCGTCAAGGGAGAGATTCCGCACCGCAACGTGGGTGCGCTGGTCTGCTTTGAAAACGGCGAAGCCACCAGCTACGGCCTTTTCAATACCCAGGAGCGCGGCACGCTGTTCATCACGCCCCAGACGCTTGTCTACAAAGGCATGATCTGCGGCCAGAACGCAAGGCCGGATGATCTGGTGGTAAACGTATGCAAGCAAAAGCACGTGACCAACATCCGCAATGCCAGCAGCAGCGAGGACAGCCTGCGGCTGGTGAGCGTACACCCCATGACGCTGGAAGAGTGCCTGGAGTTTATCGACGATGATGAGCTTTTGGAGGTCACGCCCCAGAGCCTGCGCATGCGCAAGCGGGAGCTGAACCATCAGGAGCGTGCCCGCGCCACCTCCCGCGCCAAGAGTTAAACCATCGCGCAACCTGCCGCATGGATGAAACGCACGGGTTTGTCCGTTGACATGCATGAACCATCCCCAAAGCCAAAGGAGGGTCATAATGATGCCTAACACCCTGCGCTGCGCTGCGGCACTGCTCATGATGCTGTGCCTGATCATGCTCCCGTTGCTTGCACAGGCCGAAACCTACCTGCCGCAGGGTGATGTGACCCATGTGGATTTTACGGCGGCAGTGGCCGTTCACGCGGACGGCTTTCCCGCAAGCAAAGCGCACCTTGCCGATTGGGAGAAGTTCCTTGCGAAACTGGATCTAAAAGGCTCCATGGAGGTACTGGCGGCGCTGACCCCGCATAGTCGCGTATACCTTGAAGGCGCGCTGCGCCTCAATGGCCGGGAGCAGATTCCCTTTGTGTATGATGGATACCACAGCTACCGCTACTTCATCACCCCGGCGCTGGGCAATGAGGTGTTCTATTTCCAGATGCACAACTTTCTGGAGTTCATGCTCAAGCCATACTATTACATGGAATTGCCCACGCAGTACCTTGCGCTGCTGCTGTATCCGCAGGCGAGCTATGCAATGGGCGAAAGCTACTATACGCCGGTTGCGGAGCTTCTAGCATCCGCGCGGCAGGCCGCGCTGGATGCGGCTGCCGCGGAGCCTGCCACCCTTACCTATACCGTGCCCTACCAGCACCTGTACGAGCTGTGTGAAACGCTGGATTTGATTGTCAATGACGATCCGGAACTGGAACGCGCCTACTTCTACTTCACCTGCCTGCTAACCGAGCTGTATGCCAGCGATATGGCGCTGGATATTCTGGGTCGGCTGGAAGATGTGCTGGACTACCTTGACCCTGAGCAAAAAGGCATGCTGGTGAGGGAAACACCCACCGGCCTTACCTGCACGCTGGGGGATACCCTGGTGTTTGAGAAAGGCGAAGAGGCGGGCACAGTGTATGTTCGTTTTAGCCTGCCCACGCCGGAAGGGTTTGACTTCGCGGCGGAGTATTCGTGGGAGGGCACGGGCATCGGCGCAACGCTCAAGGCGTCCGCGGGCATCCTGATGGAGGGAGAACCATTTATCCAGCTTACCGCCGAGGGCGAGGGGCTGCCCCGCGAAGGCGATGTAGGCGGGCAGGGGCACATTACCTTTGCTGCAACGGGGTCCGGCATCCAGGCGGAAACAACGCCTGTAACCTTTGGGTTTGAATGGGCGCGGGATTCGGCCACATTGCCCTATACCCTCGGGCTTACCTTGGATTGGCTGCACCCGCAAACGGAAAAGCCCGCCGTATCGGTGGATTTCACCGGCACGTTTACCGCTTCGGACAAGGGTGTCTTTGTGGATGCGGCTTATCCGCAGAATGACTTTTTCAACCTGAATGAGTCCTTCCTGAATGAGTACAAGGCGCGGCTCATGACGCCGCTGCTGCTGAAGCTTATGCCCATCGCGCTGGAAACGCCCGCCGGGGTCATTAACGATCTGTACGCTTTCACCACGGAACATGACATCCTCGTTTCGCTGGTCGAATAGGCTTTTGCCCATAATCAAAGGGATACGTATGCAAGGAAACGGTTGCCGTTTCCTTGCTTTTGCGCTATACTCATATCATTGCAGGGAGGTGGGGCTATGCCGGATGCGCCATTGGAGAAAAAAAGCCAGGATCCGCTCTACCAACAACTGATGCGGCGTCTGCAAAATGATGTGGTCGCGGGGGTATACCCTGCCGGCGGACGCATCCCCAGCGAACAGACCCTTTGCGATACCTATGGCGTCAGCCGCGTTACCGTGCGCAAGGCGATGCTTGATCTGGTACAGGAAGGGCTTTTGGTGCGCAGGCAGGGAAAGGGCACCTTCGTAGCGGATGCTCGCCTTAAGCGGGATTTGCAGCACGTGACCAGCTTTACAGAGGCGTGCGCGGGCACAGGCAAACGCGCGGCCAGCCGCGTGATTGAGCTCAGGCGCGAGGTGGCTCGCGCTGAGGACATCGAACGCCTGCACCTGCCGGAAGGCAGCATGGTGCTTGAGCTATGCCGCCTGCGCCTGTGCGATGGACAGCCTGTGATGCTCGAATTCAACCGCTTTCCCGCCGCCTATGGTTTTCTGGAACAGGTAAACCTGGACGGGAGCCTGTATGATATTCTCCGCGCCCATGGGCTCATCCCCTCGCGCGCGATCCATGACATATCGCTGGGGCACGCGACCCCGGCCGTGAGCCGCCATCTGGATACGGCGGCAGGCGAAGCGCTGCTGCTGTTGGACGAGACTGTTTTTGACCAGCAGGATCGCCCTTTGCACCTGAGCAGGCAATGGATTCGCGGCGATAAATTCACCTTTCGCATCTAGGCAGGCGCTGTATCAAACGCTTTATGCCTGTGATTGCGGCATGCCGCCGCTTCAGGGGCAAAAGCCTTGCCACCTTGCGGCGATGCCCGTGGGGTTAACACCCGCATCAGCATCAGGCGGCATCGGCAGCCGCAAGCGCTTGATTTTGCCCAAGCCCGCCGCGCGTACGTACATCGTCGCGCCTGCTCCCTGTTACCCCTCAACAACAAAAGAAAGAAGCGATTTGACTGGAAAATTCAAAATTCGCCCTGTTTGTAGATTTGGAAAACTGCGGCGCCAAGGTGGCGACGCTCCTGAGTGTACTGGAAAAAGTGAAAATACGCGGAGATATCCTCCTAGGGAAGGTGTACGGGTATACCGATCAGTACAGCGATCTCAAAGAGGTGCTGCTGAGCAACACCTTTACGGTGGTGCCCTCCCTGCGCTATGGCATCAGCCAGAAAAACAACGCGGATATCCTGCTGGTGATTGACGCGCTGGAAGTGGCTTACACCAACCCGCTCATCAACAGCTTTTGCATCGTATCGGGGGACAGCGATTATGTTCCCCTAGTGGGCAGGCTCAAGAGTATGGGGAAATTTGTGCTGGGCATCAGCCGCAGCGAAGCCGCCAGCAACATCTTCATCAACGCGTGCAATGAGTTTCAGTTTTTGGAAAACGTGGGCGCGCATATCCGCAAGCCGGAAGGCAAAAAGAAGGCCGCCGCTGCCGATAAGGAGCCCTTGGACGAGCAGGAGCTTAACAAGCTGATTGAAAGCATACTGGACGAACAGACGGATCAGGACGAGCTTTACGCAAGCGAGTTGAAAAGCATCCTTTTACGCCTGCGGCCGGATTTCAGCGAGCGTGCTTTCGGCTGCGCCACGTTCTTAAAACTGTTGGACAAACTGGCGCATAAATACGGCAACCTGCGCATCCGTAACGATAACTTTAACGTGATGGTATCCCTTGGACAGGCGCAGAAGGATGCTGCCCCGCAACTGACCAAGGATAACTGGAAAGATGGCTTCCGGGAGCAGTTGCAGCGCTATAAAGAGGGCGGGTTTGACCGCATCAACCCTTCCATCCTCAAGGCGGATATACAGACGGCGTATCCGGAGTTCACCGAGCGCGCGCTGGGCTTCAAGCGTTTCAGCGACATCCTCAAGGCTTTGGAGAAGGATGGAATCGTGGAAGTGGAGATGGATGAGCAAAAGACGATGCTGATCAAAGTGCCCTAAGCGCGTCGGCCAAGGCCTCCTTTGGGAGGGGGATTGCGATCCCCCTCCCAACCGCCCCCTGGGGAGGGACGGCGGGGGAGGGACGATGGGGGACGGCGGAGGGATTATGGTGATTTGCTGCATGCTGGCGGTTTGGAATGTGGGGTGGTTTTGTGGGTTGTGATTTTGTGCGTGTGGCGGCGGCCAGCTTGCCTGTGCATTTGGGCGATGTTGCGCGCAACAAGGCGGAGATTCTTTCGCGCATGGCGGAGTTGGACGCGCAGGGCGTGCGGCTGGCGGTATTTCCCGAGCTTTGTTTAACCGGGTATACAGTTGGTGATCTGCTGGCGCATGAACCTTTGCAGCGTGCGGCCTTTGCCGCCATGCTGGAAGTGGCGGCCGCAACGGGGGATATGGCTGTGGTCGTGGGGCTGCCCATGCTGGCGGAGGGGCGGCTTTTCAACTGTGCGGCAGTATTACAGGGCGGGCAGGTACGGGGCGTGGTGCCCAAGGTGTATTTGCCCAACGGGAATGAGTTTTATGAAACGCGATGGTTTGTGAGCGGCACACAGGCAAGCGGCACGCTGGCCTGGCCGGATGGCGCCTGCCCCTTTGCGCCGCATCTGCTTTTTGATACGGGAGCGTATTGCTTTGCTGTGGAGATCTGCGAAGATGTGTGGGTGCCCATACCGCCCAGCAGCCGCTATGCCATGGAGGGCGCGCAGATTATCGTAAACCCCAGCGCCAGCGACGCGCTGGTGAGCAAGCATGCTTACCGGCGCGATATGCTCAAGCAGCAGAGCGGCCGCCTGTACGCCGCCTATGCCTATGCGGGCGCGGGTTTTGGAGAAAGCACCAGCGATCTGGTTTTTTGCGGCTATACGGGCATCTATGAGAATGGCCGCGCGTTGCGGGAAGGCGCGCGTTTTGCCATGGGGGGAGACAGCGCCGTCGCGGATGTTGATTTGCAGCGCCTGCGCTACCAGCGCCAGCGTAACGGGAGCTTTTTTCAGCAGGGACGCACCCAGCCGCCCATGGTTCGTGTGAGCGTACCGCAGCGTGAGGCGGATGCGCCCGTACCCCTGTTGCGCAGAATCGAGCCTTTGCCCTTTGTACCCTTTGGGGAGGGCGAGGACAATCTGGAAGAGATTGTGCGCATTCAGTGTACGGCGCTGGCCACACGGCTGCATGCCATCGGCTGCAAGCAGGCGGTAATCGGTATATCCGGCGGGCTGGACAGCACGCTTGCGCTGTTGGTAGGCGTTCGCGCCTTTGATATGCTCGGCTTGCCGCGAGGCGGGGTGCATGCCATCACCATGCCGGGCATGGGTACGGGCAAGCGCACCAAAGCCAACGCGGACAAGTTGATGGCCGCGCTGGGCGTTACGGCGATTACCATCGATATTGAGGCGGCGGTTAAGCAGCACTTTGCCGATATCGGCCATGATGAAAACGTGCATGATGTGACCTACGAAAACAGCCAGGCACGGGAGCGCACGCAGATTCTGATGGATTATGCCAACAAAGTGAACGGCATCGTGCTGGGCACAGGCGATATGAGCGAGGGCGCGCTGGGGTTTTCCACCTACAATGGCGATCATATGAGCATGTACAACGTCAACTGCTCCGTACCCAAAACGCTGGTCAAAAGCCTGGTGCGCTACTTGAGCGGGCATGATTTTGAAGGCGCTGTGCGCGATGTTTGCATGGATATCATCGATACGCCCATCAGCCCGGAACTGCTGCCGGTGGCGGAGGGTGAGCTGGCGCAGCGCACGGAAGATATCCTTGGGGATTACGCCCTGCATGATTTTTTCCTCTACCATCTGCTGGACAGCGGCTCCAGCCCCGAGCGGCTCAAACGCCTTGCCATGCAGGCCTTTGAAGGCGTGTATGACGAAGCGAAGATCAACGCCCAGCTTGATACGTTCCTATCGCGCTTTTTTGCCCAGCAGTTCAAGCGCAACTGCGTGCCGGATGGCCCCAAGGTCGGCAGCATCAGCCTTTCGCCGCGCGGCGACCTGCGCATGCCATCGGATATGAGCGGCGCGCTGTGGAAAAACAGGCGCTAGCGCCCATCCTGCATGCTGGACGGCAATGCGCCAGCCCGGCGTTTGCCGCTGCCAGCCGTGCGCAGGAGCAGCCGCACCCGCTCAGCGATGCCTGCGTTGGCCCGGCAGGGCAAAGCAGGGGCAAGGCATGAAAAGCCGCCGCGGACGCGTTTTGTAAACAACGGCGGCAGCAAATGCTGTCGACTGGTCTTTTCAGCCACGCTGTGCTACAATGTGCGCAGCAAACCACCCGCGATCAAAGGAGGGGATCACCATGAGCGAGATCCTATGCCCCCACTGCGCACGGAATGTGGCACAGGCCACGGGCGCGGCATTTTGTCCATTCTGCGGCGGCGCTTTGGGCACCGCGGTAAAGAACCCGGAAAGTGATGATGTACGTGCGCTGCTGGCTAAAGTGGATGCGCTGGATAGCCCCGTCAAGAAGCATGAGCTGCTGATGGCCGCGCTGGAGCAGTACCCCGAAAGCCTTGCCGTGGCAGAAGAAGTGCTGTTTTTGGGGCGGTTGTATGAACGCAGCGCGCGACGGCTGGATTTTTCCGTCATCAAGAGCTATCTGCTCATGATCTATCTGGAACCGGAAACCTTTATGCCCGAAACAATCGCGCAGATGCGCACGGAGCTGTTCTCCCATCCGGATCTGCAGCGGTGCCTGCGCCTGAGCGATGATCAGGACGCCTACCTGAGCCATTACCTGACCAAACTGAGCGCACAGTTCATCGAGCTGTTTCTGCGGGGCAGCAGCAAGTATATGCGGCGGTTCTTTGGCATTGGAATGGACAGCCGCGCGCCAAGGTATTTGGCGACGCCTGCCTCCCGAATGCTGGCTGCCATGCAGGCGGATACGCTCCTGACGCCCGAACAGCGCGCATTGCTGATGCATGCCTTCTACAAAGCGTTTTCTACGCAGCTGAGCGGCGAGACGCAATGGCTTTCCAAGGAAATGCAGGAGCGCGGCGTCGTATTACGCTGAATGACGCTGCGCGCCGCCGCGCCACCGGGATTACCCTGTAGCCATACCGGGCGCTGACATCCAAGGAGGTACCTTTTGCAAACACGTGACCAAGCTGCGCAGGCGCAGCGTAAACCGCCCGAAGGCATGCCTACCCGCGTGCCCCCGCGCAGGCCGCCACGGGCGGCGCCGCGCACGGGCGAACCCTTGCCGGCGCAAAAACCCGTGACCGATGAGCCTGAAATTCGCCCGCCCGCCCAATGGAAGATGGTGGTCAAGCGGATGTTCGCCATTTTGGGATTGGTGATCTCGCTTGCGCTGGTCTATGTATTCCTGCTCATTGGTGAGCCGGATGAAGATGAACAGCTTACCCAACAGGTGCAAAAACAGGAGGAGACCATCCGTGTGCCGATTGCGGCCGCGCAGGTGGCGGGAACCGCCGACCTGAACGCGCTGGCGGTGAACTTCGGCATGCCTGTTTTAACCTTGCAGGGCGAGACGCTGCAAAAGGCGACATTGTTTGATACGGCTTTCCGCGGCGGTTACGCACGGCGTTTTCAGCTCCATTACACGGATGCATCCGGCCAGACCATCATCGCGGAGAGCATCCGCCCGACGGCGGCGGTCTCTTTGCTGGCCAAAGGAAGCGTTACGCTGGCGGTCGATCAGCTTTACACCGTTGCCGGCATGGATGCCCTGCGTATCGAAGGCGAGGATACCACCATGGTGCTTGCCCGCGGCACGGATGCCGCCTATGCCATTATCCTACCCAAGGGGCAGGAGGCAATGCTGACAGCGCTGCTTAAGCAGGGAATGCTCATGCAACCGACTGCGCCTTAGCCAAACACACAGCGCCGCAGGCGACCATCCCGGGCGCTTCTCATCCGCATTATCATTCCACAGGCATGTGGCAACTCTTCACAATGAAAAATTGAAAACAAGGAGCCTGTATGGAGAACTCGACACGTACGATGCGCACATCTGCGCTCTTAAAACGCTTTCTGCCTTATTACAAACGATACCTGCCCATCCTTACGCTGGATATGTTCTTTGCCGCGCTCACCACGCTCTGTGAAATCGTGCTGCCGTTGATTGTGCGCAACATCACGCAGCTGGCCACCACAGATATCACCCAGCTTACCGTGCCCTATGTGCTGCGCGTTGGCGTGTTTTACATCGCCCTGCGCATTATTGATGCGGGCGCGTCCTTTTACATGAACTCGCAGGGGCACATCATGGGCGTGTACATGGAGCGGGATATGCGCATGGATATGTTCAAGCACCTGCACACCCTCGGTTTTTCCTACTACAGCACCGCCAAAGTCGGGCAAATCATGAGCCGTATCACCAATGACCTGTTTGAGATTACCGAGTTTGCCCACCACTGCCCCGAGGAGTTTTTGATTGCGGCCATCAAGCTGGTGGCTACCTTTGTGATTCTCATTGGCATCAATCCTGTGCTGACGTTGATTGTATTTGCGACGCTGCCGCTGATGCTGTTCTTTACGCGTATCTTTAACAAGCATATGCGCAAGGCGTTTGCCGACCGCCGGAGCCAGCTTGGGGAAATCAACGCGCAGGTGCAGGATAGCCTGCTGGGCATCCGCGTTGTTAAAAGCTTTGCCGCCGAGCCGCGCGAACTGGAGAAATTCGAAGGCAGCAATGCGGTTTTCGTGCGCATCGGCCGCAGAACGTTCTACATCATGGCTGGATTCCATACGATGACGCGCATCTTTGACGGGCTGATGTACATCATTGTGGTGGTGCTGGGCGCGCTGTTTCTGGCGGAAGGGAAGATTGCCGCCGGTGATTACGTCGCCTTCCTGCTGTTTATCGCAACGCTGCTGACCTCCATCCGGCGCATTGTGGATTTTATGGAGCAGTTCCAACGCGGTATGACGGGCATTGAGCGCTTCAGCGCCATTATGGATGAAAAACCGGATATTGAGGATGCGCCGGACGCGACCGAGCTGACCGATGTGCACGGGGATGTAACCTTTGACCATGTAAGTTTTCACTATAGCGATAACGAGCGGGATGTGCTGGCGGATCTGAACCTTTCTGTCAAGGCGGGAGAGCGCGTGGCGCTGGTGGGTCCCAGCGGCGGCGGAAAAACGACGCTGTGCAACCTGATCCCCCGATTCTACAACCTTTCGGGCGGGCGTATCCTGATCGATGGCAAGGATATTACCACCCTGACCCAGCGCAGCCTGCGGGAAAACATCGGCGTGGTACAGCAGGATGTGTACCTTTTTGCCGGTACGGTGTATGATAACATTATCTATGGCTCGCCGGAGGCCACGCCGCAGCAGGTGGAGCGCGCCGCGGAGATGGCGGGCGCGGATGCGTTCATCCGGGAACTGCCCAACGGCTACCAGACGTATGTGGGGGAGCGCGGCGTGCGGCTGTCCGGCGGGCAGAAGCAGCGCATCTCCATCGCGCGCGTGTTCCTGAAAAACCCGCCCATCCTGGTGCTGGACGAAGCTACCAGCGCGCTGGATAATGAGAGCGAGCGCGTGGTGCAGCAGTCCCTGGACAAGCTGGCGGTAGGGCGCACCACATTTGTGATCGCGCATCGGCTGACCACCATTAAAAACGCAACCACCATATGGGTGCTGACCGATCAGGGCGTGGAGGAGCGCGGCACCCACAAGCAACTGATGGCAGCGGGGGGCTTGTACGCAAGATTGTACCAGATGTATACGGAGGAAGCATAATGGATATAGCGCTGGTAAGGCAGGACGAACTACAGGCGGTGTATGCCCTCTATCGCGCGGCCATTGAGGATATGCAGGCGCGCGGGCTGATGCAGTGGACGTGGGGACGTTACCCGCGTGAGGATATCCTCGCCGAGGATGTTGCGCTGGGGCGCCTGTACCGCGTTACGGCGGAAGGGCGTATGATTGCCGTGTTTGCGTTGTGCGTAGGGCAGGGGGAAGAATACGAGGGCATCGGCTGGCGCTATGGGGTCAGGCCTGCCTGCCTGCACCGCGTGGCACTGCTGCCGGAGCATGGCGGCAGGGGCGTTGGCAAAACGATTGTCGCTTTTGCCCGGGAGCAGGGCGCGGCGCTGGGCTGTGATTGCTTCCGCGTGGATACCTACGCCCAAAACGAACGCGCGCGCAAGCTGTTTGCCGCAACCACCACGCGGGAAGCGGGCACCTTCCGCCTGCCGCATTTCCCGGAGCCTTACCATTGCTTTGAAGCGCCCATTACGCCGGATTGCCCGCTACTGCCCACGCGCATGCGCCCCGCGTACCGCTACGGTGAGCAAACGCCCTGGGGCGGGGATACGCTGCGTACCCGCTACGGTAAAGATATCCCCGATCCGCGTACGGGGGAAGCGCTGGAGATCAGCTGCATCCCCGGGCTGGAAAGCAGAACAGAGGTTGGCGAAACACTGCCGGAGCTGATTGCGATGGATGGCGCGGCGCTGGTGGGCAAGGGGAATGAGTCGCCTTTTCCGCTGCTGCTCAAACTGCTATCCGCCAAGGGGAGCCTGAGCGTGCAGGTGCATCCGGATGACGCGTATGCCATGGCGCAGGAGGGCAAACTGGGAAAAACGGAAGCGTGGGTGATCCTGCACGCGCAGGAAGGCGCGGAACTGTGCTATGGGCTGCGCGATGGCGTAACGCTTGCGGCGCTGGAGAAGGCGCTTACAGGCGGCGGCGATGTGGCGGGGATGATTGCCACCGTCAAGGTAATGGCCGGGGATGTGCTGTACATGCCCAGCGGGATGGTTCATGCAATCGGCGAAGGCATTACGCTGTACGAGATACAGCAATCCAGCGATGTTACCTACCGCCTGTGGGATTATAACCGCGTTAATGCGCAGGGGCAGAAACGGGCGCTGCACATTCGTCAATCGCTGGAGGTAATCGACCCCGCGCTCAGGGGGTTGCGCGCGCGCATCCCGCAGCCGGAAGCGGCTGGCGAGCATACGGTGCTGGACGTACCCGCGTTTGGGCTGGTATGCGCGTGTGTGCAGGGGACGCTGCAACTGACGGCATGCACGGACAGTTTTCGCATGTTTACAGCGCTGGACGCGCTGACCCTCTGCTGGGAGGGTGCGGAAATGGCATTGCAGGCAGGCGAAAGCGTGCTGATTGCCGCGCGCAGCCCGGCGCTTTGGGTCAAAGGCCAAGGCAGGGCGTTGATTGCCCGTGCCGGTAAGCGATAGAAACAGGGAGGCACAGGAAGATACGGACTATTCGGGCGTATACGCCGAAGGGGCAAAGCCGTTGCGACCTATTCTGCGCACTGGAAGGCAGCGTGTGTGCTATTCGCCCTTCGCCGACGGCGTAAGCGCGCTGGCAATAAGCGGCTTGCAAGCGAAGCGCATGGGTTTGTTTTGTGCGCTGATGGCATCGTGTGGAGGTACCGCATAGCCTGACGCCCTACACAATCGAAAAGGGAAGCGCGGGTCTACGCCCTCGCTTCCCTTTTCATGTGCCCGTAAAGCCGGATCAGCCTTTTAACCCGGCTTCCTGACGTTCCATGTTTTCGATGACCACATCATAGATTTCCCCGAGGGTACAGCAGTATTCCAGCAGCTTCCAGGGCGTGTTGGTGTGAAAGTGAACCTTGATGAGATCTTCATCGCCGACGGCCAGCAGGCAATCCCCTTCGATGTTTGCGGTGATGTAATCACCGATGGCGTCCTCGGATAGACCTTGCCCTTCGATGAGCAGTTGGGTATCAAACTTAAATTCCAGCATGGGCGCACCCCTTTACTTTTTGAAGTATGCCCGCATGTGCGCAGGCCATGCGCCCATGATAGCGCAAACATGCGCAAAAAGCAATGCATGGGTGGTCACGCGGCCGCAAACGCCAGCCTTGCCGCTGCCGCTGCCGCTGCCGCTGGGGCGGCCATGGCATACACCGCGCTGCCATGGGCGCAAACCGCGGAATGATTGACATTCCCAAGCCGATTCCGATATAATACGGTATTATGCCGCGCCATAAGCCCTGCGCCAACATGATGCGGGAAGCCCCTGATTGCAGATAGATGAAGGAGAGAGAACCATGAAACCCACTACCGCCGCCGAACTACGCTCGATGTTTCTCCAGTTTTTCCAGGATAAAGGCCATGCCGTGATTTCCAGCGCCTCGCTGATTCCAGAAAATGACCCGACGGTGCTTTTCACCACGGCGGGCATGCATCCGCTGGTGCCGTATCTGCTGGGGCAGAAGCACCCGGCAGGAACACGGCTGACGGATGTGCAAAAGTGTGTGCGTACCGGCGATATCGATGATGTGGGCGACTTCAGCCACCTGACGTTTTTTGAGATGCTTGGCAACTGGTCGCTGGGCGATTATTTCAAAAAAGAGATGATTCCCTGGAGCTGGGAGTTTTTGACCAGCGAGGAGTATCTTGGACTGCCCAAGGAAAAACTGGCTTTTTCCGTATTCGCGGGTGATGAAGATTGCCCGCGCGATGATGAGAGCGCCGACCTGTGGCGCGCCTGCGGTGTGCCGGATGATCGCATCTTTTTCCTGCCTAAGGAAAACAACTGGTGGGGTCCCGCGGGGCTTACCGGCCCCTGCGGGCCGGACAGTGAGATGTTCATCATCACCGATCGGGAGCCTTGCGGGCCGGATTGCTCGCCCGCGTGTTCCTGCGGGCGGTATCTGGAAATCTGGAACGATGTGTTTATGCAGTATAACAAAAAGGCGGATGGCACCTTTGAGCCGCTGGCGCAGATGAACGTAGATACGGGCATGGGGCTGGAGCGCACCATTTGCGTGCTTACCGGCAAAAAGAGCGTGTATGAGACGGATCTGTTTGAAAATATCCTGGGCAAGATTGCGGAACTCTCCGGCAAAACATACGGCGAAAGCGAAGCGGTTACCAAGGCGTTTCGCATTGTGGGCGACCATATGCGCACCAGCACCTTCATCTTGGGTGATGACCGCGGCATGAGCCCATCCAACGCAGGACAGGGCTACGTGCTGCGCCGCCTGATTCGCCGCGCGGTGCGCTACGGGATGGAGCTTGGGTTGCCGGTGGGCTTTACGGGCGAAATCGCCACTGTGATTATCGCGCAGTACGAAGGCGTGTACCCGGAGCTGCGCCGGAACGCAAAATTTGTGCTGGATCAGCTGGCAATGGAAGAAAACCGCTTTGACAAGACCTTGAAGCAGGGCAACCATGAGTTTGATAAGATCACCGCGCGCCTGACCGGCACGGTCATCGACGGCGAAAGCGCTTTCCACCTGTATGATACCTATGGTTTCCCCGTGGAAATGACGCTGGAGCTGGCCAGGGAGCGCGGGCTGACGGTGGATAAAGAAGGCTACGAAGCCTGCTTCAAAAAACATCAGGAAACCAGCCAGGCGGGCTCCGATGCGGTGTTCAAGGGCGGCCTTGCCGATCACAGCGAGCAGACCACGCGGCTGCACACCGCCACGCATCTTCTGCATCAGGCGCTGCGTACCGTGCTGGGGGCGGAGGTTGCCCAAAAAGGCTCCAACATCACGCCCGAACGCCTGCGGTTTGACTTCTCCTTTGGCCGCAAGATGACCAAAGAAGAGATCGAGCAGGTGCAAAAGCTCGTTAATGACGTAATCGCCGCCAAAATGCCCATCTCCTATGAAGAGATGACCGTAGCCCAGGCGAAGGATGTGGGCGCGATCGGCCTGTTTGAAAGCAAGTACGGTGAGATGGTCAAGGTCTATACCATGGGGGATTTCAGCAAGGAGATCTGCGGCGGCCCCCATGCGGAAAATACCGGCGATCTGGTTTCATTCACCATTCAGAAAGAAGAAAGCTCCTCCTCCGGCGTGCGCCGCATCAAGGCAATCATCGGCGCAAAAAGCGAATCGTAACCATCAGGCGCCTGCGGCAGGGTGCCCCCGCATGCATCCGCTGCGCAGATAGTTTGTCATAAACCCCGGCCACAAGCTGCCGCGGCTTCTTTGGCAACCCATCCGGGCTACTCGCCCGCTGAACAAAACGTTGCAAACCAAGAAGCTGGACGATGTGCAAACCCGCCTGCGGGTTGGCTTTTTGAAGCAAACAGGGGATTCTCCCGTTTGCCGATTTGGGATCGACAGGCACAGCTGCGCGGCAATTTTCGCCGCGGAAATGCGCAGATGTTACAAATACGCTTACCGCCGCCGGAAAGCGTGCAATGCCATAGCTTTCGTGGTATAATATGCCAAAAGCAGGCAAGGGAGGGCGACCTATGGCGATGCCCGGCGCGCGGGTACGGCTGTTGCTGGCTGCCGCGCTGGCACTGGTCGTGCTTGCGGCGGTTGCTTATTTGCTATGGCCAAGAACGCAACCCCTGCCCGATGAACCCACCGCTCAACTGCTGGCCGCCGCGCAAGGGCTGGATGATGTGGCCGTGGACGCGGTGTTTGATCCGGCAAAGCGAACGGTGCAGGTCACCCAGCGCATGACGCTGACCAACCGCACAGGCAAGGCGCAACAGCTGCTGGTTTTGCGTGCGCACGCCAATGCTTTTGCCAGCGAGGAAACCTCCCCGGCCGCCACCGAGGAGCTATATGACGCCTGTTACGCGGATGGGTTCTCCGAAGGTTACCTGACCATCAGCGCCATGCGCGTTGCCATGCAGGGGCTGGGCGTAACCGATCAGGCCTATGCCTATACCGATGACGCGGGAACCGTCATGGAGCTTGCCTTGCCCATGGTATGGGGCGCGGGCGAAGCGCTGACGCTGGAAGCCGTGTATACAGTCTACATCCCTGAGGCCGCGCATCGCTTTGGGGCGAGCGACGGGGTGTATTCGCTGGGGAACGCTTTCCTGATACCCGCGCCGTACGTGGCGGGTGCGTACGTCACGGATGCCTATTTTTCTATTGGCGAGCCGTTCAGCAGCGAGTGCCGCAACTACGAGGTACGCTTGTCGTTGCCGCAGGGTTATGCCGTGGCGGGCAGCGCCGCCCCGGTTTCCCAGATGCTTGAGGACGGCCTGGAAACCGTACGCCTGTACGCCCCGGCTGTGCGGGATTTTGCCCTGTGCATCAGCCATGAATGGAAACAGGCACACATGAGGCACAACGGCGTGCTGGTGATGGCGTACGCGAAAAGCACCGCGCATGCCCGTTCGCTGCTTACGTATGTCGCTGCCGCGCTGGCCTGCTATGAAGCGCGCTACGGCGCCTACCCCTACCCTGCCTATACCCTCTGCGAAACGACGATTCCCTTTGACAGCATGGCTTATCCCGCGCTTGGCATGGTGTCAAAAAGCGTTGTTGATGCCGGCGGAGATGCGCTGGAGCAACTGGTTGCCCGCGAGGTGGCGCACCAATGGTGGGGAACGCTCATCGGCACGGATCAATACAACCAACCTTGGCAGGATGAAGCGCTTTGCGAGTTCTCCCTGCTGGAATACTGGGAGATGCGCAAGGGGAAAGCCGCGCGTGAAGCGCTGGCCTACGAGCGTCTGGAAACGGCCATGCGCGTGACCATCCCGCGCGGCGTTACGCCGGGCAGCCCCATCGATTATTTCGGAGACTGGAGCGAGTACCGTGTGGTGGTGCATGGACGCGGCGGCGCGGCCATGATCGCGCTGGATCTGGCGCTGGAGGGCGGATTGAATGATTTTCTGGCCTTATACTACGAGCGCTATGCCTTTGCCAGCGCCACCAGGGCAGATTTTGAAACTTTGCTTGCCGGCGTGACGGGAGAAGATTGGACACCCCTGCTGAGCGATTATCTGGATACAAACCTGAACAACTAGCATGGCAAGCTGCCGTCTGGTTTACGAAAGGATAATACCAATGACAAATCAAAACGCAAAGGATACAGCCATCCTGATTCCCAGTTATCAACCCAACGATAAGCTGCCCCCGTATGTAGCCGCGCTGCGGGAGGCTGGGTTTGTACGGATTATCATCGTGGATGATGGCTCCGGCGATGCATATACCCCGATTTTTGACAGTCTGGGAACGCCTGATGAGGAGACGGTGCATGTAATCCGCTATGCGGATAACCACGGTAAGGGCTATGCGCTGCGTACCGGCCTTGCGTACCTGGTGGAAGCATGCCCGCAATGCGCGTTTGTGATCACCGCCGATAGCGACGGCCAGCATACCGTGCCCGATACCCTGCGCATGGCCGATGCCCTGCACGAAAATGGCGAGGGTATCTTGCTGGGCAGCCGAGATTTTTCGCTGCGTCATGTGCCCGCCAAAAGCCGCATGGGCAACCGCATCACCTCGGTGGTTTTTCAAGCGCTGTACGGCCAGCGGGTTACTGATACGCAAACCGGCCTGCGCGGCTTTGCCCGTGCGCTGATGCCGCGTTTTCTTAAAACCAAGGGCGACCATTATGAATATGAGATGAACCAGTTGATCGACTGCTCCATTGATCAGATTGCCATCCGCGCGCTGCCCATTGAAACGGTGTATGAGAATAATAACGAGGGCAGCCATTTTCATCCGGTGCGGGATAGCTGGCGCATCTATCGGGTGATCCTCTCACGGTTTTTCCGCTTCCTGGCTGCGTCCGTCGCCAGCTTTACCGTGGATTATACCCTCTACCTCATTTTGAATGAGCTGCTGCGGGAATATGCGCCCGCGCTGAACACATACATCCGCTTCCTGCCCATGCGGGTGATCGCCCGCATCGCGGTGGCCGCGCTGCTGGCGCGTGTTGCGAGCTCCGTCTTCAATTATCTGGTGAATAAAAAGCTGGTATTCTTCAGCCATGAGAAGTTTCTGGGCACCTTCTTGCGCTATGCGTGCACGGTGGTGGTCATCGTGGGGCTTTCCGCATGGCTGACCAGCGCGCTGCACATCTGGTTTGGCTGGAGCGATAATCTGGTCAAAATTCCGGTGGACATCATGCTGTTTTTCCTCAGTTACTATGTGCAGCGCCGCTGGGTTTTTGGCGGCGAGCATAAACGGGGCGTCAAGGCGGGCAAGGAGGCAAAGGTGTGAAACGCATTGCATGGTTGCTAATGCTGGCATTGCTGCTGCCTGCCGCAGCGCTTGGCGATGCTTTACCGCTGGATTTTTCACCCGCGCCCGCGGCGGATCCGGCCGCCTATCTTTCGGCATGGGAATATCAGGATGAAACCTTGCATGTGACGCTGGAGCAAGTTGAGCGCGATAACAGCATTTACCATGTGGCGCGCGTGCAGATTGCCGACCCCAGCCAGCTGCGTACGGCGCTATCCGGCGAGGCGGGCAGCAAAACCAAGGCTACGCCCAGCGTGATTGCCACCGCCTATAACGCGGTGTTAGCCGTTAATGGGGATAGCTACCTGTTCCGCAGCAAGGGGTACATCGTGCGGCAGGGGCAGGTGCTTCGAAAATCCACCTCGCTGACGCTCGATATGCTGATTATTGATACCGCGGGGGATTTCCACGCCCTGCGCAAGCCTACCAAAGCAAGCATGACCGAAGCGCTGGAAACCTTGGACGTGGCGCAGTGTTTTGCTTTTGGCCCGGTGCTGGTGATGGACGGTCAGGTGCAGACCGTCTATAATGATTACGGTTTCTCGCCGCAGGATAAAAGCCCGCGTACGGCCATCGGGCAACTGGGACCGCTCAGCTATGCCTTTGTGGTGGTGGATGGACGCATCGATGACAGCCGAGGCGTAACCCACAAGCAGCTTGCCCAGTTTATGGGCGACATCGGTTGTCAGGTCGCCTTCAATCTGGATGGCGGCGGCAGCAGTACGATGCTCTTTGGCGGCGAAGTGGTCAATACCCTAAGCGAAGCACACGAGCGCGATATCAGCGATATTATCTATTTTGCCACCGGTGTTACGCAAGGACAATGAATCGAGCCCAGACGGCTGCGTAACGGTGGATTAACGCATAGCAGGGTTCAAGGAGGTCATAAGCTTGCAAGCGAGAACGCTGCGCCGCACGTTGCTGGTGCTGCTGGCGGCCATGATGCTTTGCGCGAGTGCGCAAGGCACCGTACTCACCGAGGTTTCGCCGCTACCGTGGGATGAGAGCCCCGGCTATGAGCCAAACCCCGAAGCCTTTACGCAGGCTGGGTACGTGGATGCTTCCCTGCGTGTGGATATTGTGACCGTACGCCGCGCGGATGCGGATTTTCACGTTGCGCGCATCAAAATCAAACACGCAAGCCAGTTGCGTACGGGCGTCGCGAAATGGCTGGGCAGCAAAACCAACCGCATTACCACCATGGCGCAGCGCTTTCAAGCGGTGCTGGCGATCAATGGCGATTATTACAGCGATCGCAGTGCGGGGCTGGTCATCCGGCAGGGGATAACACTCCGGGAGAAGACAAGCAAACAGTATGATGTGCTGCTGATCGATTCCAAGGGCGATTTTCACATCGTTCAGCGTGATCATCTGGAAATGCTGGAAGTGTATCTTTCCGGCGCGCTGGATATACGCAATGTGTTCAGCTTCGGCCCCGCGCTGGTGATTGACGGGGAAAAACAAGCCATACCCGAGAAGTACAGCTTCGCCCCGCATTACAAAAACCCCCGCGCCGCCATTGGGCAGGTGGGGGAACTGGAGTATTTATGCGTAGTGGTGGATGGCCGCAGCGATGATAGCGCGGGCGCGACCCTGGAAACCCTCGCGCAGGCCATGGCGGATTTTGGCTGCATCCAGGCTTACAATCTGGACGGCGGCAACAGCGCAACGCTGGTGCTGGGCGGTGCAATCACCAGTGACAAATCGCTGAATAACGAGCGTAGCGTAAGTGATATCATCTATTTTGCCACCAGCGTAGACCCCATCAACTGGTAAAGGCGGGTAGGGCATGCGGCGTGACAAACGCAGCATATTCGCGCCGTTGGGCTGGCATGCCTGTGTTGCCACAGGGGCGCGGAGGGATTAAGCTTACTGTGTATTCCCTTTGCAGCCGCCGCAGCCCGTGCAGGTAGGGCAGCCATCCGCAAGCTGTGCGCGCAGGGTGAGCGACTCCCCTTGCGTTTCGGCGGCAAAGCCGTAACGCGCAAAATAGGGGGCGCACGCTGCGGGGCACGTTATGACCAGTGATTTTGCGTTGTGGCTTTCGACTTTATACAGCAGGAGCCGCACAAGCAGATCGCCAAAGCCTTTGCCGCGCTGGGCAGGCAGCACGCCGATGCCGTCGGCGACAAAATCGCCATCCCGCCACAGCAGGCGCGCGGTGCCAACCGGCACACCGCTTTGATAGACGACCAACTGCTGGGCACCGTCATCCAGTGCATCGCGGCCGCGCGCAAACACTGCTTCCCGCAGCGCGAGGGGCACAGCGATATCGCTGCCCTGCAAGAACCATTTCCCTTCGATCATACAAACCCTCCGCACTGAAAGGAGTTACCGATGGAAAAAGAGAAGATTGGGCGCATCAGCGCGTTGACGGCGCTCAGCCGCCAGCGGGAACTGACGCCCGAGGAGACCGCGGAACGCGAAGCCCTGCGGAAAGAATACATCGCCGATTACCGCGAAAACATGCGTCAGATGCTGCAAAATGTGCGCATCCGCGAGGAGGATGGCACGCTCTCCCCCTTGCGCAGGAAGGATGAACCTTCCGCCTGAAACTTCATAAGCAAAGCCCCTGCCGCCGCTTGGCGGGAGAGGCTCTTTCGCGATGCGGGGATACCCCCACAACTCCATCATATCATCGCTGGCAGGGAAAATCAACCAGAAAATCTTTCGGCAAAGGGTTGTGGAAAACCAATCGATCGGGTATAATAAAGACGAGCCAGAAGGAAGGGCAAGGGTAATGATCCTCTCGCCGCCAGACGAGGCTGGAAGACCGCAGGTTGTTTTGACACGGCGGCCACCGCAGGGGCGAACTCCAGCAGACGTAGCGGTGCATTCGGTGCAAGATCCCCAAACGCCAAGGCTTCTACTGGTAAGCACCGGGTGGCGCGTAATACGCGCTGAATCGAGATCAGAAAGCGGGGCGATTCCATTGTTCAGCGACGAAGACCAAACGTTAGGTGGCATGACCGCAGAAGACATGGAGCATCAAGACCTCATCGAAGGCGTGGATGAGGATGGGAACAAGATTCTTTTAGAGGTCGTTCGCTACTTCTTCTACAACGGTGATGAATACGTTGTGCTGGGCGACGCCCAGACAGGCGACGAATGCGGCTGCCACTGCGATGGGTGCGAACATACCCACGAGGAGGAAGATGATGAAGAGGAAGTGAACCTCTACATCATGAAGGTTGTACCCTCCGGAGACGATGAGGATACCGAGGAGTTTGTACCCGTAGAGGATGAAGACCTGCTCGGGAAGCTGATCGAGGTAGTCCAAACCGATTTTGAGAAGGAAGCCGAGCTTGAGGACGAGGAGTAAACCTCAACAAGCCGAATCTGGAACCTGATCCATTCTGGGAAGTCTATCGCATGCACCCTACGCACGGATGCGTAAACGGAACCAACCTTCTTGGAGGAAACCATGAACCATGCGAGCAGGTCACCCAATTGAATAGCCAAGGTTGGCCGGGCGGCGTAAAGCTGTCCGGCCTTTGCATTACATGAACATCGGCGGGTGGCTGCGCAATGTGCAGCTGTGGTGTAAGGGCAGGTCAAACGATGCCGTAGGTTTGCCCCGCAAGGATACGGCGGGCGTGTATGCTGCTAAATGCGTCGGTTGGCTTCTACCGTCGCTCGCCTCATAGCCCTGCTGGCTGTTCGCTCGCTTTCGTTGCGTTGGAGCTTTAGGGTTCCACCCCAAGCCCCGGCGGGGTTTCACCCCAAGCCCCGACAGGGTTCCGCCCCAAGCCCCGGCGGGGTTTCACCCCTGCACCCTGACCAGGGCGAATCGCCCTTTACCAGCTTGTTAAGAATCTGTGATTGGCTTCTACCGTCGCTCGCCTCATAGCCCTGCGGGCTGTTCGCTCGCTTTCGTTACGCTGAAGCTTTGGGGTTCCACCCCAAGCCCCAGCAGGGGTTTCACCCCTGCACCCTGACCAGGGCGAATCGCCCTGGACCCGGCTTGTTAAGAATCTGTGATTGGCTTTTACCATCGCTCGACTAATAGCCCTGCAGGCTGTTCGCCCGTTTTCGTTGCGTTGAGGCTTTGGGGTTCCACCCCAAGCCCCGGCGGGGTTTCACCCCAGCACCCTGACCAGGGCGATTCGCCCTGAACCGGCTTTTTCGATAAAACAAAACGCCCGCCGCAGTGTTGCGACGGGCGCTGAATGTTTCGGTGGGTTATTCCGCCTGCGTATCATCCTCACCCTGAATGGTTGCCATGGAGGGTATCAGGCCGGTGTATTCGACATTGGCGGCAGTCTGCCAGGCATCCAGCGCGGCGTTGACGCCTTCAGACTCAAGCGCTTCCCGGATGGTCGCCTTCAGCGCATCGGTCAATTCAACCGCGCCAGCGGGAACATCCGCCGTGTACTGCACAATGTGAACGCCATAATCGCTGATGTAGGGCGCACTCACATCGCCAACCGCTTCTACGGAGAAGGCCGCTTCCACAAACTCCGGCACAAAGCCCGTGCTGGCACGGCTTACCTCATACCCGTTGGGGTAGTTGCCGCTGGTCATGCCCGGGTCGGAGGCGGTGCCATCCGCATTGAGGGCATATTCCGCTATCAACTGATCAAAATCGGCGCCCTGTGCGATTTTATCATAAATCTCCGCTGTTTTCTCCTGTAGTGATGCGAGAATATCGGCTTTGGCGTTGTCGATATCAGCTTGGGTTACAGGCATCGGCGTGGGTTCGGGCTCGGTGGTTTCTTCGGCGGTTTCCTGCGCAGGCTCGTCGGTCGCTTCAGCGGTGGTGGTGAATGGCGATTCATCCGCTTCGCTATTCATCTGCTCTTCCAAGCGCGCCTGCAGATCGGTATACGCATTCATGAGCGTTTCATCCACCGGCAAGAGGATGTGCTTGACAAAGCGGTAGCCCGCGGGATGATACCAGGGCTTCTCATCAACATACTGGTAGCTGTAGAGCATCAACTGATACTCGTACGCGTCCAGATCGTTCTCATAGATGGCTTGATCATTCTGGACATACGTTTGATACTGCGCCAGTACCTCTTCTTCACTCACGGTAACGCTCTGGCTTACAAAGGCAGATACGCGGTCGTAGATATCGCGATCCAGATAATCCTGCTGCAGCCGCGCGGCGTTATAGCCCATCTCGCTATAGTAAGCTTCCGCCTGCTCATACGCGGCGGCGGTTTCTTCCGCGGTGGATTCATTGGTCAGTCCGCTGTAGTTCTGGACGTAGTTATCCAGCGCGGCTTGCCAGTCCGAATCCGCCTGCGCGATGATGGCTGCTTTCTCTTCATCTGTGTACTGATCCAGCCCGTTTTGCGCGGCGGTTTGGGTTGCCAGTGTCATCACAATGGCGGTTTCCAGCGCGAACGCGCGGTAGGTATCCAGCATGGAGTCATCCGGCGCGCCGTAATAGCTGACCAGGCTCTCATAATAGGGAACCACCTGTGCCCATGTTACATCTTCGCCGTTTACCCGGGCGACCACATCGGTATCGTTCAGGGTCGGTACGGCTACGGCTACGGCCTCGGTGATTTCTTCCGCGGGCTCTGTGGCAGTCTCAGCCAACGCAAGCGTCGCGGATAAGGCGATGCTCAGGCACAGTAGGATGGCGATCGTTTTACGAAATTTACTCATGAATGGCATCCTTTCCTTTTCAGATGATGAAGCGAGATAATAAGGGATATGCGTATGTAAGCCCCTATCCAGGGGATCAACGCGGCACACGCCGCCTGCGTGAACCGCCTGCGCTGCGCTTATTATGGCATACCCATACGGTGTGCGCAAGGGTTTTGGGTCGTGTTTCACGAATGTTGCAGTATGTTCACAGTACGTTAATGACAGGAGGCGTTCATGTGCGCATCGTGATCAGCAAGGGGGAGCATTTGCTCAGGCTGTTGGATGGAGAAGGAGAGTTGATGCGCGCCAGCGTCGCTTTGGGGCGCAATCCGTTGGGAGCCAAGGAGCGTGAGGGTGACCTGCGCACACCGGAGGGTATCTACCAAATCTGCCTGGCCAAGGAGAAAAGCAAGTTTGGCTTGAGTTTGGGGCTGAACTACCCCAATGCCGATGATGCGCGCCGCGGCTATGAAGCCGGCCGGATTGACCTTCAAACCATGCATGCCATCACAGAGGCGATTGCGCAGGGGCGAAGGCCGCCATGGGGGTCGCCGCTGGGTGGGGAGGTTTACATCCATGAGGGGGATGTGCAAAGCGATTGGACGGCGGGTTGCATCGCCTTGCAGCCCGCGGATATGGCGCTGCTCTATAGCTACCGCTACCAGATTGAGGATGTGGAAATCAAACCGTAAGGCAATGGCTATGCACAAAGCGGGCAGGGTTTTCCTGCCCGCTTAACCATGGTGTGATTCGCGACCCTTTCGGGGATGCGTGTTGGTTTAGCGGGGGCATACTTCTGAAACGCTGTACGGTAGGGTTCACAATATTCAGGAAGGTTTGCTCAGATCGATAAATAGCACAGGATAATCCGCCACTTTATGAAAACCACAGGCGAAAGCTGTGCGAATGGAAGGCTCATTTTGCTGCCAGCACTCCCAGTATACGTCAAGCCCCCGGTTTGCCGCCTCCTGTAAAAACGCCATCGTCATTTCCTTGGCGATGCCCTGCTGCTGATAAGGCCGCGCAACCTCAATGCCAATAGCAACCGACGTTCTGCTCTGGTATTCGCTGGTGCAGAAAGCGCCAACTTCATTGCTGGCGATGAAGGTAAAGCCGAATCCCTTCCGGCAAAATGCATCCAGATTATCATACGTGGCGGTGCCCGTTACTTCGTTGATAATCATATCCAGACTGCCAACATCGGAACCGAGCAACGCCCGACTGATTGGTGTGACGCGCGTGGGCTGGTCGATTTCTTGCCGGACGGGTGTCTGCCGGAATACGCAGCGCCAAGTGTCGTAGACGTTTGGAAAATGATCCTTTATCGCCTGCGCCGCGGCGGCGTGATCATAGAATACGTTCAGAATGTCCAGCTGTTCCCCGCGGATGGTATCGGCAATATCCGCGGCGTTTTCTTGAACCGTGCCTGCCAACCATAGGTAGTGGCCAAACCGGAGTACGCAACAGGCAGGCGCATCCACGCGGTCTGTGAAGATATGCGCATAACGAGGGTTTTCCGCCACGACATCCAGCATGTACTGGAGGGGCGAGAACATGAGTAACTGCCTGATTTCTTTGGTAAGGATTTCGCTTCTTATCATGGATGACCTTTCATGCCGCAGATGTATTGGTTGTTGCGGCTGCCTCGGTTGTCAGTGCCCCGCATGACGCATGGGCATGCGGCAAGGTAAGCGTTATGCCGTAATGGGTTGATTATTGGGTTAACTGCACAGCGGGATATGTGTGATTGCAACCCGCCGTTCTCCGCTGGATAGCGGCGGCTTAATTTGAAAATGGAGTGCTGCGACGCAAGACAGCAGTTTATTGATTTTGCGTTTTTCAGCAGGCACAAAGCGGGCAGGGTTTTCCTGCCCGCTTGCTATTTCATTGACTGTTATTCATCGCCGTCTTCATCGTCCAGGGTGGAGAGGCATTGCTGAAACACTTCCTGGTATTCGGCTTCATCCTCAATGGTGGCGTATACGTCGTCGCCGTTTTCATCCTGTTCGATTTTCAGAATGATGGACTCGCCTTGCAGGCAGTCTTCCATATCCTGCTGCGCTTCCAGCAGGATGTAGCTGGCGCCTTTGTATTCCAGCGTCATCAGATGCTCAAAGGTAACGTCGTTGCCGTTTTCATCCTGTAGAACCACAAGGTTTTCATCCTGCGTCGCGGGCGTGTTTGGCTTATCCTGATCAGGCATGGGAGATTCTCCTTTGGCCGTTTGGGCGGCACCATGTTTATTGATGATTCTGTTCTTTGCGCAGCCACTGTTCCAAAATCACGGCGGCGGCGAGCTTATCTACATATTGACGGCGGTTCTCGCGGCGTACTCCGCCATCGATCAACGCGCGTTCGGCGGTAATGGTCGTCATGCGTTCATCCAGATAAAAAACGTTCAGCCCCGCGGCTGCCAGCACATCGCCAAATGCAACGGCTTTCTCGGCCTGCGCGCCCCGGGTGCCATCCATGTTCAGCGGAAGCCCCACAAGCACATCCTTTGTTGCATAACGCTCGCACAAAGCAAGCACATAGCGGCTGTCCGGCCCATAGCCTACGCGCTTGTATACTTCCAGCGGCTGGGCGATGGTGCGGGTTTCATCGCTCAAGGCAACGCCGAAGCGAACATCCCCCACATCCAGCGCAATCACGCGACGGTTGGTCAAGCGTCCAACCTCTGTAGATAGATGCGAACCAGTTCTTCTACGATCTCATCGCGCTCCAGGCGGCATATCATGCTGCGTGCCTGCCCATAGCTGGTGATGTAGGTCGGATCGCCGGAGATGATGTACCCCACCAGCTGCGTAACCGGATCATACCCCTTGGCTTGAAGCGCGCGGTACACTTGCTCCAGAATATCGCTGGCACGATTACTACCCTCCACCACGGGTGAAAATTTGGTCGTACCGTTCATTTCCGTAGCCACTTGCTTCACTCCCTTAAACAGATCGTTCAATTCATTATACACCATAGGTGTTTTTTTTGAAAGGGGAATTGCCGCCTGCGGGGGAATTTTTCCAGCGCCGTGCCGCGCTTGCCAATCCGGTGGGGGATGGGGTATACTGTTCGCACGCGGTTTTGATGCCGGAGGAGAATAAGGGGGATAGGGCATGCATACGGATTTGGATATCGCGCGCGCCGCTTCGCTCAAACCCATTTCGGATATCGCGGCGAAGGCAGGCTTTACGCCGGATACGCTCTCGCCTTACGGGAAATACATCGCCAAGGTGAACGCGCGCGCCTATGCCGCACGCTCGCACAAGGCGAAACTGGTGCTGGTAACGGCCATCAACCCCACCCCCGCAGGCGAGGGAAAAACCACTGTTTCGGTGGCGCTTGCCGATGGCATGACGCTCAGCGGCAGAAACGCGATGCTTGCGCTTCGCGAGCCTTCCCTTGGCCCCGTGTTTGGCATGAAGGGCGGCGCAACGGGCGGGGGCTATGCGCAGGTTGCGCCGATGGAGAACATCAACCTGCATTTTACGGGGGATCTGCACGCCATTACCACCGCCAATAACCTGCTTTGCGCCATGGTGGATAATCACATCCATCAGGGCAACGCGCTTGGCATTGACCCCCGTGAGGTGTGCTTCCGGCACTGTATGGATGTCAATGACCGCCAATTACGGCAGATTGTACAGGGGCTGGGCGGCAGGAAGAACGGCGCGCCCCGTGAGGACGGCTTTGATATCACCGCCGCCAGCGAAGTGATGGCCGCGTTTTGCCTGGCCAGCGACCTTGCCGATCTTAAGGAACGGCTGGCTCGCATGGTGGTAGGGTATACGAATGCGGGCGAACCTGTCACCTGCGGGCAGGTGGGCGCCGCGGGCGCGATGACCGCCCTGTTGCGTGACGCCTTTGAACCTAACCTGGTGCAAACGCTGGACGGGACGCCCTGCCTGATGCACGGGGGCCCTTTCGCCAATATCGCCCACGGCTGCAACAGTGTTGCGGCTACCACGCTCGCCCTGCGCATGGCCGATTATGTGGTCACCGAAGCAGGATTTGGCGCGGATTTGGGCGCAGAGAAGTTTCTGGATATCAAGTGCCGGATGAACGGCCTGTGGCCAAGCGCCATCGTGCTGGTAGCGACCTTGCGCGCGCTCAAGCACCACGGCGGCGCGGCCAAGGCGGCTTTGTCCAGCCCAGATAACGCGGCGCTGGCGGCAGGCATGCAAAACCTGCTGGCGCACGTGGATAACATCCAAACCGTATGGCAGACGCCTGTAGTGGTGGCGATCAACCGTTTTGCCGCCGATACGCAGGAGGAGATCACGCTGCTGCGGGAGGCGCTTGCCGCCCGTGGGGTGGCCTGCGAGCTTTGTGATGGATGGGCACAAGGCGGGAAGGGGGCGATCCTCCTGGCAGACGCGGTCTGTCGTGCTGCTGAGGGAGAAGGTAGCCCCGCGCCGCATTTCACCTACGAGGACAGCGCGCCGCTTCAGGAAAAGATCATCGCGGTCGCAACGCGCGTATACCACGCCGAGGCGGTCACGTTTACGGAGGACGCCCGGCGCTCCCTGGAGCGCTTTGAGAAGGACGGTTATGGCGGCTGCCCTGTGTGCATCGCCAAAACCCAGTATTCCATGAGCGATAACCCTTCGCTGCTGGGCGCGCCGCAAGGCTATACGCTTACCATCCGTTCCGCGCGGCTCAGCGCGGGCGCGGGGTTTGTGGTAGCGTTTGCGGGCGGCATCATCGCCATGCCCGGGCTGCCCAAAGCGCCCGCCGCGCTGACCATTGACGTAGATGAAAACGGTGATATCCTCGGCCTGTTTTAACATGATTTTGGTGCCGCCGCAGCGCGGCGAAAGGAGCAGCCGATATGCAGAATTTACAAATTGAGCTTTTGGAGCTTTTACAGCAGGATTGCCGCATGCCCCTTGAAAAACTATCCGTAATGCTGGGCGTTCCCATGGCGGATGTGGGCGCGATGATGGACGATATGGAAAAGCAGGGTGTCATTTTGCGCTACAGCCCTGTGATCAACTGGGACAAGACCGACCGTGAACGCGTGGAAGCCATGATTGAGGTGCGGGTGACTCCGCAGCGCGGCGAAGGTTTTGACGCCATCGCCAAGCGCATCTACCGCTTTGATGAGGTCAAAACCGTTTATCTGATGAGCGGCGCTTATGATCTGCTGTTGCTGGTGGAGGCGCATACCCTTAAGGAACTTGGGTATTTTGTGAGCACCAAGCTCAGCGTGCTGGAAACCGTCACGGGCACCGCCACGCATTTTGTGCTCAAACGCTACAAGAGCGACGGCATCATCTTTGAGGATGAAAAAACGGATAAGCGACTGGCGGTGAACCCGTAATGGACTACGACCGCTACGTAAACCCGCATATCGCCGGTGTGCCCAAAAGCGGCATCCGCAAATTCTTTGACATTGTGCAAACCATGCCCTCGGCCATCTCACTGGGCGTGGGCGAGCCGGATTTTGTTACGCCTTACCACATCCGCAACGCAGCCATTGAAAGCCTGCTGGATGGTGAGACGCAGTACACCAGCAACTGGGGCAAACTATCGCTGCGCAATGAGATCGCGGGCTACCTGCAAGGGCGCTATGGCCTCCGCTACGACCCAACGCTAGAGATCCTGGTAACGGTGGGCGCCAGCGAAGGCATCGACCTTGCGATGCGCGCGCTGCTTACCCCGGGTGATGAGGTGCTGGTGCCTGAACCCAGTTATGTGAGCTACCGCCCCGGCGTGGTGTTTGGCGGCGGCCTTCCCGTTCCTATTAAGACTGAAGAAAGCCGCAACTTCGTGCTGACGGCCGAAGAATTGGAAGCCGCCATTACGCCCCGCACCAAAGCGCTGATTCTCCCCTACCCCAATAACCCCACGGGCGCCATTATCACGCGGGAGGCGTTGGAAAAGGTACGGGATGTGATTCTGCGGCATGATCTGATTGTGCTCAGCGATGAGATTTACAGCGAACTCTGCTATGCGCCGGAGGGGCATGTGAGCATCGCCAGCCTGCCGGGGATGTGGGAGCGCACGATTTACCTCAACGGCTTCAGCAAGGCGTTTGCCATGACAGGCTGGCGGGTGGGTTATGTTTGCGCCCCCGCGCCGCTGATGGATGTGATGGTGAAGATTCATCAATACACCATCATGTGCGCCAGCACGCAAGGGCAGGTGGCCGCCGAAGAAGCGTTGCGGCAGGGGCGTGAGGATGATTATGCCGATGTGGCCGCCATGCGCCAGAGCTATGACCATCGCAGAAGGCTTATGTACAATGCGTTCCGGGAGATGGGGCTTTCCTGTTTTGAGCCGCTGGGCGCGTTCTACGTATTCCCCAGCATCAAAAGTACGGGAATGACCAGCGAAGCCTTTTGCGAAGGGCTCCTGCGGGAGAAGGAAGTGGCCTGTGTGCCGGGCACGGCCTTTGGACAATGCGGCGAAGGGCACATACGCTGTTGCTATGCCACCGCGCTGGATAAGCTGGATATCGCGCTGACCCGCATCGGCGAATACGTAAAAGCGCTGTAAACCGTGATGACCCTGCGCGGAGGTATCCGCGCAGGGCTGCCTCGGCAGGCATGACTGCCGTTTTGCCTGAGCACCACGCAGGGATATGCAACCCTCATTCGTTTACCGTTATGGGAACCCTGCCGCAAACCACGAGAACGCGACTGAACCCAAGGAGGTTTTTCATGAACCGTATTGTAATCGTTTTGCTTTTGATTTTGACAGTTTGTTCACCGCTGGCCGCACTGGCAACCCAGGATGAACAGGATGTTTCCATCGCCGATGTGTTAGGCGTGATCGGCGAAGATGACACCCTTGATGCAACTGTGCCGGAATCTGAGGCGACGGTAGTGGTGGATCCCGCCGCGCCGGTTTATGAGCTGGATGGTTCCATCATGCTCAAACTGACCTTTACGGGGGATTTTACCATTGGCGATAACCTGCAATCCAGCGGAAAATCCATCTTTGAGCGCGAGCTTGAAAAACAAAAGGGCGACCTGAATTTCCCTTTCCGCAATTACAAGGAAATACTGGAAAATGACGATTTGACCGTGCTCAATTTTGAGGGCACGTTAACCACGGCGGGGCGCAACCGAAGCAAGCTCAACAACCAGTTTCTGTTCCGCGCGGATCCTTCTTACGTGGCGATGCTGCCCGCAAATGGGGTGGAATGCGTATCGCTGGAGAATAATCACGTGCTGGATATGGGCGAGGATGGGCTGGCCGAGACCAAGCAAACGCTCACAGATGCCGGCGTAATGTACTATACCGAGAGCGAGCCGCTCATTTTTACCCTGAAAGGCGTTAAGATGGGCATGCTAGCCTACCAGACCTTTGACCAGTATGACAGGCTTTTTACGAAAGTGCCGGAAGATGTTAAAGCGCTGAAGGAAGAAGGCTGCGAGCTGGTGGTGGTGAGCTTCCACTGGGGCGCGGAGCTGGATTATTACCCCAACGCCAACCAGCAGAAGATGGGCAAGATGACCATTGACGCCGGCGCGGACCTTGTGGTGGGACACCATAGCCACCGCATCAACCCCATTGAGCTTTACAACGGCAAGTATATCGTCTACTCGCTGGGCAATTTCAGCTTTGCGGGCAATAACAAACCCAATGATATGAGCACCTTTGTTTTCCAGATCAAATTCCGCGTCAAAGATGGCGTGGCAAAGGATGAGGGTTTCATTATCATCCCCTCGCGCATCTCCAGCAATACGGCGTACAATGATTTCATCCCCACGCCGTATGGTAAGCAGGAAAATATCGACAGCGTGCTGAATGTTCTCAAACGCAACGGTCAGAAACTGGAAAACCCTGTGGCCGAATACCCGATCGCCTGGCCGGACGAGACCTGACAACGCCGCGGACAGCAAGAAAGGAAGCGAATCCCATGGCCTATTGCGCCTACTGCAAGACCACCGTTTTGAACCGGAACCAGAAATGCCCCAACTGCGGCAGCACACGGTTCCTGATGGATGATGAGCCCATGCGCGCGGAGCCTTCGCCGCAGGCACAGACTGTTTTTGTGGAACGCCCTGTGTATGTGGAAAGGCCTGTATACGTGGAACGTACGGTGGTGGTACAGCCAAGATCCAGATACAGCTGGCTTGCGGCGCTGCTTTTGTGCTTTTTTGTGGGCACTTTCGGCATCCATCGCTTTTATGTGGGCAAGGTAGCTTCCGGTTTGTTTTACCTGATCACCTTCGGCGTGTTTGGGATCGGGTGGATTATCGACCTGATTATGATTCTAACGGGCAGTTTTATGGATCGCTACGGCTTGCCGCTGAAGCATCAGGAGGGGTAAGATGCCACATCTGATTGGCGAGCATGTGATGCTGCGTGAGTACCAGAGTGAGGATACCAGGAGCATCCGCGGCTGGGTGAACGATTTGGATACCGTGCGGTACTTATCCGCCCGCTACTGGATGCCCCAAAGCTATACCGATACCGCGGATTTCGTGGAACACGCGATGCGCGCTGGTACAAACGGCGCGTATTTTGTGATTGCCTCACGGGAGGACGGCGCATACCTTGGACAGGTGGATCTGTTCAGCATTAACTGGCGGCTGCGCTCGGCGGAGCTGGCCATGGTCATAGGCAATGAAGCGGCGCGCGGCAAGGGCATTGGTCAGGAAGCGCTCGGGCTGATGCTCGGGTACGCCTTTGGCATGCTGGGGCTGGAGCGCGTGGAGTTGGAAGTAGCCACGGGAAACCGCAGAGCCATACGCTGCTATGAGAAAGCGGGCATGAAGCTGGAAGGCGTCAAGCGGCATGCCTTTATGGTGGATGGCTGCTATCATGATCTGGCGATGATGGCGATACTGGCGGAAGATTGGCGGTCGCGGGCATAGCGCGTTGCGGGGGATTAGGGCGCAAGGCGATAAGGTGAACATGCCCCCGACTGGTGTTCGAGCAGAAACCCTTGGATGGGTACAGAAAAAGCGTAGCGCTTGGCGTCATGCAGATGACACGTAGGCAACCCAACAACCCGCAAGGCGATGTAACAAGTACCCACAGCGCGTTGCAGGAGAAGCATCAGCAGTACCGGGCTACCCGCGTTTGGCTCAGCTTGCCTAACACGCCTGGTTGGTTCCTACCATCGCTCGCCTCATAGCCCTGCGGGCTGTTCGCTCGCTCACGTAATTCTCGTAACGTGAGGCTTTGGGGTTCCACGCCAAACCCCGGCAGGGGCTTCACCCCTGTACCCTGACCAAAGCCACTAGCCCTGAACCCAGCTTAATTGACAGCCTAAGCCACCTGCGGGTGGCTTTTTCATGCCCATTTTCGTGCCCTTTTTTGATGGTGGCTGCTGCAAATCAACGCCACGCAAAGCAGCCGGAACCATCGTTTTATGCGATGGGGATTGACTAACCTCGCGCCATCGGATACAATGAATTCTCACTGGGGTTTGGCGACGTGCCTGCCTTGTAATCAGTTCCGCGGGCTGTTCGGGTCATGCGGACAGGAGGTTTGGATAAATGGGCAAGATCGTTGCAAAGTTTGGTGGAAGCTCGCTTTCCGACGCGGGACAGTTTAAGAAAGTACGCGACATCCTTCTGCTTGACCCACGCCGTGTGTATGTGGTACCCAGTGCGCCCGGCAAACGGCACGATAAGGATGAGAAAGTGACCGATCTGCTCTATGCCACCCATCGGTTGATGCAATGCGGGGGAGACTGGCAAAGCGTTTTCGCCCGTGTTGAGGAGCGGTATCACGCAATTGAACGCGAGCTTGCACTGCAAACCGATCTTACCCGGCAACTAGCGCAAATACGCACGGATATTGCCGCCGGCGCCAACGCGGATTACTGCGCCAGCCGCGGCGAATACCTCAACGGCCTGCTGCTGAGCGCCTACCTGGGCTTTACATTCCTTGACCCCAAGGATTACATCTTTTTTACCGCAGAGGGCGCTTATAACAGTGAGCGCACCAATGAAGCCTTGAGCGCGGCGCTGGAGAACGTGCCCAACGCCGTGGTGCCGGGCTTTTACGGCGCCATGCCGGATGGCAGCATCCGCACGTTCAGCCGCGGCGGCAGCGATATTACGGGCGCCATCGTCGCGCGGGCGGCCTGCGCCGAGGTATATGAAAACTGGACGGATGTTTCGGGGTTCCTGATGGCAGATCCGCGCCTGGTGGAAAACGCCAAACCCATCCGCAATGTCACCTACCGTGAGCTGCGGGAGCTTTCCTATATGGGCGCGACCGTTTTGCATGAGGACAGTATTTTTCCTGTGCACCGCGCGGGCATTCCCACCAACATCCGCAACACCAACCACCCCGACCACATCGGCACCTACATCACGCATCAGACCGAGGAAACGCCTAATCCCTTTGTGATCACCGGCATTGCGGGGCGCGTCGGGTTTTCGGTCATATCTGTGGAAAAAGCCATGATGAACGCGGAAAAGGGCTTTGGCCGCAGGATTTTGCAGGCCGTTGAAGAGATGGGGCTTTCCTTTGAGCATCTGCCCACGGGCATCGACACCCTGTGCGTGGTGCTGGAAACCGCCTGCCTTGCCCCCCTGCGGGACCGGGTTGTGAGCCGCATCATGGAGCTGACCTCACCGGATACCATCACCATCCATGACGATATGGGGTTGATTGCAACCGTCGGGCGCGGCATGATCCATAACCCCGGCACTGCCGCCAGGCTGTTTACAGCGCTGAGCCGCGCGCATGTGAACGTGCGTATGATCGATCAGGGCTCCAGCGAGCTGAGCATTCTGGTGGGCGTGGATCAATGCGATTTTGAGGCAAGCATACGCGCCATCTATCATGAATTTGTAAAGTAAGGCGGCACGCAAGGGAGGGACAGGCGAGGCCTGTCTCTTTTGTTAAGGGAGGTGGAACCTGTGCAGGTACTTCGTTCCAGTTGGAAAGCACGCGTTGCTGGCTTGCCGTGGCACAGCAAGCCGCACCGATTCTTCACCTGGTTTTTGGCCGCCTGCCTGGCGGTGTACGTCACCTACGCGGCGTTTGTCAGCGGCAGCGGGCTGTTTGTCTCCGATGCGGATACGGCGGCCACGCTGCTGTGGGCGGCGGGGTTTATCCTGCTGGCATTCTTCGCACTGGGTTGGTTTATGCACACGTGGGGCGCCAAGCCTTTCGCGGCGACACGGACGCGGCTGCGTCTTACGGTGTTTGCGCTGGGCACGGCGGTGCCGCTGGCCATTTTAGGCATTTACCTGCTGGCGGCCTATCCGGGCGGGGTCACGGTGGATTCCGCGGTGCAGTGGACGCAGGCCGGTACAGGCACGTACATCAACTGGCACCCCGTGTTCCATACGCTTTTGCTGCGGCTTAGCCAGGCTATCAGCCCCAGCTATCCCTTTGCGGTGATGGCGCAGTTCGTCCTGTTCAGCATTGGGCTTGGCTATCTGCTTGCGACGCTGGCCGCGTGGGGGCTCAGGCCGCTGTGGCTCTTCCTTGCGGCGGGAATCACCGTGGCGTCCCCTATCGTGGGCAACACCATGATGTATCTGTGGAAGGATAACGCGATGACCATCGGCGTGGTGGTGCTTCTGGCACAGGCGGTCAACCTGTACCTGAGCCGCGGCGAATGGCTGCGAAGGCGGCGCAACGCCATTGCCTACGGGCTCACGCTGGCCTTAACCACCCTTGTGCGGCACAACGCGCTGCTCTTTACGGTACCGCTGCTGCTGGTTACGCTTTTTACCTGCCATCGGCAGCTTTGGCAGGGGCTGATTTCTGTGCTGGTCATGCTCGGCGTACTGGCGCTTGTGCTGGGGCCGCTCTACAGCGCGCTGCGCGTGGTGTATTCGCAAAATGGCATGGAAGAAGCCATCGGCCTGCCGATGACGGTGATCAGCAACATCCGCAAGCAAAACCCCTCCGCGTTGGACGCGGAAACCCGCGCTTTTACCGACCAAATGGCGGGTGAAGCAGGCTGGGAAGCTTACCAGCTTGACAATTACAACAGCATCAAATTCGGCGCGACGCGCGCGCTCATTGCCCGTACGCCCCTTTCTCAGGTGCTGCGCATGGCAGCAAACGCCGCCAAGGCTGATCCGCGTACCGCGTTTATGGCGGTCAATGGCGTGACCGATCTGGTATGGGGGCTTGCCAACGAGGGCGCGGCCAATGTGCAGGTGCGCAACTCCGGCCATCTGCCGAGCGTGGCGGCCGCAAGCGGCAGGCGCAATGCGGTGGGTACGGCGCTGAAGGCGCTGATTCAGGCGCCGCTCAAACTCAATGTGCTGGCCTGGTACTATGGGAATTTGGGGGTTTCGTTCCTATGCCTTATGGTTTGCGCTTTGCGCGCGCTGCGGCGCAATGGTACGCGCGTGCTGCTGCTCTGCCTGCCTGTGCTGCTATACAATCTGGGTACCATGCTGGTGCTATGCGGCGAGGATGCGCGGTTTTTCGCGTTCAGCCCGCTGCTGTGCACGCTGAGCCTGTTTGTACTCACGAGGGATGCCGCTTCGTCGCCTGATATCCAACGAGAGAAGGCTGCTTGATGACACTGACACCGGCCATGCTGCTGATCGTCTGCCCGCTGGCGTTGCTGGCGGGCTTCATTGACGCCATTGCGGGCGGCGGCGGTATGATATCGCTGCCCGCGTACTATCTGGCGGGGCTTTCGCCCGCGCTGGCTTCGGGTACCAACAAGCTATCCGCCATGATGGGCACCTTGCTGGCCACCCGCAATTTCGCCCGGGCAGACAGGCTGGACTGGGGCGTAGGCGTGCCCGCCGCGCTGGGCGCGCTCGTCTGTAGTGCGCTGGGCGCGCTGCTGATGGTATCCCTTCCCCCGCGCGTGGTGCAGGTGCTGGTGGTCAGCTGCATCCCGGTTGCGGCGGTTTTTACCCTGCGCGGCCGCAAGGGAATGGGCAAGCCCAAGGAACGCACGCGTAACGCAACGCGCGGCATCGCTTTTGCCATTGGCTGTGGGGTGGGGTTCTATGACGGGCTCATCGGCCCAGGTACGGGCACGTTCTTAATCCTCTTTTTTTTACAATTGTTTGCCATGGATGCGGTTTGCGCCAGCGGCACGGCCAAACTTGTAAATCTTGCCAGCAATCTGGCGGCGCTGGTAAGCCTGATCATCACGGGCGATGTGCTGTTTCTGCTGGGCATACCCGCGGGGGTTTGCGCCATGCTGGGCGCAGCGCTTGGCAGTCGGCTTACCATCCGCAAGGGCGGCAAGGTTGTGCGCGGGGTGATGCTGGTGGTGCTGGCCCTGCTACTTGCCAAAATGCTTGCAGATGTGTTAGGATAAGCCGATTCCGATACAACGTGGCACGTTGAAAGGGGTAACGGAAATGGCCGATAACAAGGGGGAAATCTTCCTGAGCCTGCCCGCGGACAGGGAGTTTGTGCTGCTTGCGCGTATGATGCTCAGCGGCCTTGGCATGATGGCGGGCCTGGATGTGGATTTGATCGACGATTTACGTACCGCAACGGACGAATGCTGCGATTGTCTGCTGCACCAGCCGGTAGCGGCAGAGCGGCTGGAACTGCACGCGCGCGTGGAGGGAAACCGGCTGCACTGCTGCCTTAACGCGATCCGCGCGGGCGGGGCTTCTGACCTGCCCATGAATGATTTGGAGATCACCCGAGGGGTTCTGGAAACGCTGATGCCGGACGTTACGCTGGAGTGCGATTCCTGCGGCGTGGGTTCCATCGGTTTTTCACTGCCTGTGTAAAGGGTCGGTGGCGCAATGAATGATGAACGCTTGGTACCGCTTCTGGAGCAATATGCGGTTACGCGCTCGCCTGCGCTGCGCGATGAGTTGATTGAGAGTTACCTGCCGCTCGCGCGTGCCGTGGCTCGCCGCTTTGAAGGGCGCGGCGCGGAACGTGAAGATTTGCAACAGGTGGCAAGCATCGCGCTGATGAAGGCGGTTGAGCGCTTTGAGCCGGAACGGGGCTTCCGGTTTGTTACCTACGCCATCCCAACCATCGCGGGGGATGTGCGCAACTACTTGCGCGACAAGGCTTCCGGCATGCGCGTGCCCAGAGACGCACGCCAGAAGCTGTTCAAAATGCAACAGATACGGGAACAGTTTGAACGCGAGCATATGCGGGAACCCAGCGCGCGCGAACTGGCCGATGCCATGCAAATTACCCCCGACGAGCTGCTGATGCTGCTGGATCTGCGTAACCAGACGGATGTAACCTCGCTGGACGCACCCGTTAGCGATGACAGCGAGGCGGATTTGAGCGCCATGCTGGGCGTTACGGATACCGGCTTTGAGCAGGTGGAACAGGCGCAGTGGATGAGCTGGATCCTCAGCAAAGTAGATGATAAGGAACGCCAGCTGCTTACGCTTCGCTACCGTGACCGCCTGGGGCAGCGGGAAACCGCCAAGCGGCTGGGCGTATCGCAGATGCAGGTATCCCGCATGGAACGCCGCGTGCTGGCGCGGCTGCGGGCAATTGAAGAAAGCGGCGCGTAAGGCTTGTGGGCGCAGGGGATGCGATGCGAACCAGCCAATGGAAGCATAAAAGTACAACCAAGGGAGCGCCTTTGGCGTGGACGGGTTCTCGTGAAGCCGCCTTGCATGCCTAGGGCGATTGCATCTTGAGATCGGCATAGACTGCTTGGGGGAAAGGAGACATGCAATGCAAGGCAATGGTATGAATGAACCATGGACGCCGGAACAGGTGGCGATGTGGCAGGCTACGCAAAGCATGACCCCTGAACAGGCTGCGCGGCAGCTGGCCACCCAAAACATGACCCCTGAGCAGGCTGCGCAATGGCAAGCCATGCAGGCCGGCGCGCAAACGCAGGCGTGGCAGGGTATAACGCCGGAGCAGGCGGCGCAGTGGCAGGCGGCGCAAGCCGCGCCGGGTATGCAGGCGCCGCAATGGCAGGGCGTACCCCAGCAGCCCACGCCATCCTGGCAGGCTGTGCCGGGCGCGCAAACGCAGGTGTGGCAGGCTGTACCGCCTGAGCAGGCTGCGGCGTGGCAGGCTACGCAAATGGCGCCGGGTGCGCAAACCATGCAATGGCAGGCTATCTCGCCCGAGCAAGCCGCCTGGCAGGCTGCGCAGGCAATGCCAGCACAGCAACAGACTGCGCAGGCGATGCCGCCTCAGCAACAGACGGCAGCCGCGCAGGGGATGACCGAGGCGCAATGGGCGCAGTGGCAGGCCGCACAGCTGGGCATGAGCCCCGAGCAGCTTTTGGAGTGGCAAGCCATGCAGAAAGCCAAGGCTGCCGTACAGGCTAAAAAGGAACGAAAACAACGCCGCAAGGAGAAACGCGCCAATCGCAGCAAGCTGAGCCGAATCTTGCAAACGCTTGTGATTGTGCTGGTCGCGCTGGGGGGCGTGCTGTTTTTTCTACAAAGCTTACAGGGGAGTAAACCCACCAGCGCGGTGATCGAATCGGGCACGCTGGGCACCATCCACCGCGGGGACGCCATGATTGTGCGCAACGAGACGGTCTACAGCGATGAAGGCGTGCAGAGTATCGATTACAAGGCGCAGGAGGGCAGCGTGGTGTACCGCGGGGATGTGGTATGCTATGTGTACTCCACAGGCTATTCCACCAAGGCGATGACCACCTTGCAGGATTATCGCGACCAGATTAAAACCTACCAGCAAACCCTGCTGGCCGGGGAAACAGCCTATGACCAGAAGATGAGCAGGCTGGAAACCGATGTGGTGCAGCGCGGGCTGGAAGTACGTTCGCTTGTGCAGGGGCAGCGGGGGAATCTGATCAATCAGGAGTCGATTTTGGCCACCGCCATCACCGAGCGACAGAAGTACTTCCGCAGCAAGTATTCGTCGGATATGCGGCTCAACCGCCTATTTGATGACGAAGAAACACAGCAGCAGAGCATTGACGGTTGGATCAAGCAGCGCGCCGCCACGCAGGAGAGCATTATCAGCTTCTACACCGATGGCTATGAGGTGGCGCTTACGCCGGACAAGTTTCAAACCTATACGCCCGCCGAGGTGCGCGCAATGTTTGGCGGTCAAAAACCGGAGCAGGCTGCCTCCGAGCGCGGCAAGACCAACATATACAGGTTGGTCAAAAAAGGCAACTATGCCGTGCTCCTGCTCATTAAGGATAGCGTTTGGACCCCTGTGGAAGGCACGACCTATAAGCTGATGCTGGAACAGTTTTCCAACACCACGGTAGATGCGCAGGTGCTCAGCTACACCCGCGCCAGCGGCGAACTGCTTGTGCGCCTGGCCGTGATGGGGGATGTGGATCCCGTGCTGTACATGCGCACCTGCCAGGCAGAACTTGGCGAATACGCCGATGGGCTGCTGGTTCCCGCTACGGCCATCTATACGCAGAACGAGCAAAAAGGCGTTGTGCGGTTGAATGATGATGGCACGCAGGTGTTTATCCCTGTGGATATTCTGGCGCGTCAAGGGGATAAGGTGTTTATTTCCGCCATTCAGACGGGCGTGCTGGGAACGGGGCAGAGGGTCAGGCTGTTTCATTAGGAGGGGATAGGATGTTTACGGAGGAACCCGCACCGGGAACGGATACGGGTGGCGTTACCCCATTTGCTACGGTTTCGCAGGCCGCGCTGGCGGCCAATGTGGCGGAAGTAAGGGAAATCCTTGCCCGAAACATCTACCGCGCGCAGCCGCCCGCGAAAATTATCGCCGTTACCAAAACCGTTGGCGCCGAGGTGGTCAATGCGCTCAAACCCCTTGGTATATTGGATATTGGTGAGAATCGCGTACAGGTGGCGCGGCCGAAACTCAACGCTATCGACCCCCAATTTCGCCTGCATTGGATCGGAAGGTTGCAAACGAACAAAGTTAAAGATATAATAGATAAAGTATGGTTGCTCCAATCCTTGGACAGAATCGCCCTGGCGGAGGAAGTGGAGCGCCGTGCCGAACAGCAAAACAGGACGCTGGATGCGCTGGTGCAGGTAAACATCGCGGGGGAAACGCAAAAAGCGGGCTTTACACCCCAGGACGTGCGCCCCTTCCTGCGCCGCATGAAGGATTACCATAGCCTTCGCATTCGCGGGCTGATGGCCATTATGCCCTTCATAGACGATGAGGCGCAGTTGACCGTTTACTTTCAGGGAATGCGTACGCTCTTTGACGCGCTGGCACAAGAAGGATACGAGAATGTGCGCATGGAGGAACTCTCCATGGGCATGAGCCATGATTTTGCCATCGCCGCGCGGGAAGGCGCAACCATGGTTCGCGTGGGTACCGCGCTGTATCGTCCCCGGTAATCAGGGTTTAGCATCAGTGGATTCGGGCTGCGAGGCGGTGAGCCGTTCTGGTTTACGGCATACGCGTGCTTTGATCATAGCAGGAGGTAAATCGTTTGGGTGTGTTCCAGAAGGTCAACGAATGGTTGGCCGAAAAGGGCGGTAAGACCGCCCGCGGTGGGGATGCCAACCGAATTGCAAACAACGCCTACTACGCCTCCGGTGAGGCGCAGCAGGCGTATGCTGGCATCCCGCAAACTGCGCAGGACACCCCACCCATGAGCGGCGATACCGGACGCACGGCGCCTTCGGATCGTTTCAGCGGGGATGCGAGCGATAAGTATAACGGCCGGGTACCGTACCGAAGCCAGAAGGATATGCAGGCGGAAGCCGGAGCCCAGCGCCAGCAGGCGGAAGAGCAACAGCGCCGTCAAATGGCGGCCATGCAGCAGCAAAAGGCGCAGCAATTTGGCCGTAGCCCCGCCGCGCAGGCGGCCTACCCCCAGCAGGCGCAAGCCCCGCAGGGGAATGTGCTGCCCTTCCCCAATATGATTCGCGGGCCCGAAGGCAACTATTACGCGCATGTGGAGTATGTGGTGCTGCTCCGCAGCCGAAACGAGTGCACCAAGGTGATTGAGTATATCAAAGCCAACGCATCGGTGTTCCTCAATATGGAGTTCATCGCCAACGACAGTGAGCGCCAGCGTTGTGTGGATATGCTCAGCGGCGCGGCCTATACCCTGGGATGCCAGCTCAGCAAAATATCCCAACGAGGCATCTACCTGATTTCATCCCCCTCCGTATATGTGGTGATCGACCCCGCGATGCAGAAATTTGCCGCGACGCCGGAGGCGCAGGGGTATGTACGGCCTGAGTATGCAAGCGCCCCCAGTTATGCCGCAGGCGCGCAGGCGTATCCGGCGCAGCCCCAGGCGGGCTACGGCGCGCAGGCGGGAAGCTATGCCGCCAGACAAACCATGGGAGGACGCACCGCAGGGTATAACCAGCAAGGGTCTGGGTACGGGAGCGGCACGACTGGTTATGACGCAAGGCAGATGCAGGAGAACCCCGCCGCGATGAACACATCCGCCTATGCTGCGACGGCAAGCGGTTATGCTGCGGGGGCAAGCACATCGCCCTACGCCGCCCAGAATAACGCATACAACGCAGGCGCGAACACATCGCCCTATACCGCGACGGCGGGCGGCTACACTGCGGGAGCCAACACCGCGCCCTATGCCGCGCAGGCAAACGCATATAACGCAGGCGCGAACACATCGCCCTACGCCGCGCAGGGCGGGACTTACGCTGCGGGAGCCAACACCGCGCCCTATGCCGCGCAGGCAAACGGATACAACGCAGGCGCGAACACATCGCCCTACGCCGCGCAGGGCGACAGGAACGATGCTGCGCAAGCGCGATCCAACGCCTATGCGGGCAGTTATACACCTGCAGGCGCAGCACCTGTAAGCGGCATGCAGCGAGCGGAGACATCCGCCGCCACACCCCATCGCAGAGCCAGTTCGCCTTTTGGCATGCAGGGCGCTTTTGTGAAAAGCGCAGAGGGCAGCCCCGGGCGATAGCCTGGCGCGAAGCCTGTATACGACCCCATGCGCCCACCTGGGCGCTTGACAGCCGATAGAATACGGCATGGGTTTCCGCAACGAGTACACGAATAGGAGGAATCATGATGTTGGTAGGATTGTTAGGGTTCGTTTTTGATATCGCTATTTTCGTCTTAAGCATTGCCTCATGGGTGGTGGTTCTGTACGTAATCATGATGCTGGTGGCACCGGATAACAAGTATACACAGCTGCTGGGCAAGTATGTAGAGCCATTGCTCGCGCCGGTACGCACGCTGCTGAAGCGGTTTTTCCCCAAGATGCAGGATATGCGCGTGGATGTTTCCCCCATCGGCCTTTGGCTGCTGCTGAACATCGCCGAATGGCTGCTTAGGCTGCTTAAGGGTCTGTTGCTGTAATGCCACCTTCCGCCGAGGCGCCGCTGGCGTTCCCGCGACTGCTGGAGCTGGCCGCCTCTGCGGAGCGGCAGGGGCGTTGCCGTTTCACACCGTTTTTAACGCCGCCGGAAGCGGCGCTTGCGCTGGCGGCTGCCAAACGCAGCGGTACAGTTGCCGCGCTGTTTGGCGGATACCCGGACGCAGAGCGCCAGATGGCGCGCTTTTGCCCGCCGACGGCAGCGGAAACCCCCTTTCCCATAGCGGTGGTGGAGGTCGCCTGGCCGCATGGCGAGGCGCCGGAGCATCGCGATTTGCTGGGTGCTTTGATGGGGCTTGGGGTGAAGCGCGCCTGTACGGGCGACATTGTTCTGGGTGCGCAGCGTGCTTATTTGTTTGTAGAATCGCCTCTGGCGGGGGTCGTACTGGACGGGCTGACCCAAGCGGGACGCGCGCGGCTGCAAGCGCAGCTTGTGGATGCGATGCCCCAGACTGCCGTGCCGCAGGGGGAGGAAATCCGCTTTACGGTGCAGACCGCGCGGCTGGATGCGGTTGTTGCCGATGGTTTCCACCTGTCGCGCGGCCAGGCGGCCACCCTGATTGAAGGCGGCGCGGTTAAACTGCGCCACGCGCTTATGCTACGGCCCGATGCACGCGTGGCCGAGGGGGATGCGATATCCGCGCGCGGGCATGGTCGGCTGAAAATTGATTGGATTGGCGAGCCGACGCGAAAGGGCAGACTGCCTATCAAAGCAACGCGATACGGCGCGCCACGGTAGTGGGATTGGAGTACGAAAGGAGCACCATCATGGCCATCACTGTTTCGGACATCGAACAAAAAGAGTTTGCCTACAAAGGCGCTGGATATGACCCCTTTGACGTGGATCAATATCTGGATCAAATCTGCGACGAAATGGTCGCTATGCAGGATCGCATCGACGCGCTGGAGGCTGAGCTTGTGAAGGCGAAGCGGGAGCTCGAGACTGCTACGAAGGCCGTGATGCCTGTGCAGCCGGAAGTAGTTCGCACGGAGCCTGCGCCGCAGGTGGGGCAAGCCAGCCAGACGCTGGAGACCATCTTGCTGAGCGCGCAAAAGCTGGCCGATGGCGCTGTGGAAGAAGCCAAGCACCGCGCGGATGTGATTCTCAAAGAGGCGCAGGATAAGGCGACCGAGCTGCTTAATGACGCCAAAGAAGAAAAGGCTACCTTGGAAAAGAGCGCTGAAACGATGCGGGAGGCAGCCAAGGACTTCCGTAAAGAACTACTGGCGTTGATCGAAGAACAAAAGGCGCTGCTCAACAGCAAGCTATCACTGTTCGGGGACGAATAAGGGCGGTAGCCTGCTGTGAAGGCTGGGCGCTCCAAAGGGAGCGCGTCATAGGCTGCCGAAAACACTGGGTCCAGGGCTAATAGCCCTGGTCAGGGTGCAGGGGTGAAACCCCTGCCGGGGTTTGGGGTGGAACCCTAAAGCCTCACGCCACATCAAAAGCGAAAGCGAGCGAACAGCCCGCAGGGCTATGAGGCGAGCGACAGCAGTAACCAATTGGGGATTTTTGACAAGCTGCGGGGCGCTCCAAAGGGAGCGCGGCAAAGGCTGCCGAAAACACTGGGTCCAGGGCTAATAGCCCTGGTCAGAATGCAGGGGTGAAACCCCTGCCGGGGTTTGGGGTGGAACCCCAAAGCCTCACGCCACATCAAAAGTGAAAGCGAGCGAACAGCCCGCAGGGCTATGAGGCGAGCGATGGCAGTAACCAGCCGGGGGTTGTTAACATGCTGCGGGGCGCTCCAAAGGGAGCGTGCATAGAGGAATACGAACGCGGCGTGCGTATGTGACCGTCGGCTTGAAATGTATGAATACCAAAACCGGAAGCGTTGAGCTTCCGGTTTTGATTGTTTATTGGCGTCATACAGGCGTGAAGCGTGCCGGGCAAGTGTGGCGTCGCAATTGCAAGATCGCCCTTCCACCTACCGCATGCGGCACACCAACACTTCCAGCGCTATGGTGATTGTGGAGAAGGTGACATCCGCAAGCACCGCTTCTGCCAGCCCGAAGGTCATGGGGGTCATGCGCAGAAAGGCTTGCGCCTGTTGCGGCGTTACAGGCAAGGTGTGACGCACGGTGGTTTGGGAGAGGACATTTGCGTGTATGCGCAGGTGTTCCAAAACGCGGGCGTTGCTAAAATCCTTGCCGCGCAGGTGATTGGCAACAGCGGCACGCACCTGCGTAAGGTAATCATCGGCAGGTATCACTTTGACCAGTAACCCTTCCGGCTTGAGCACGCGGGCGAACTCGCGGTAATCGGCGGGGGTCAGCACATCCAGCAGCACATCCGCACTTGCATCCGCAAAGGGCAGGTGGGTGAGATCAGCCACAAACCAGTTGAGCGCGGGCGCAAGGCGCGCCGCGTGCTGGATGGCATCACGGCTCAAATCCACGCCTACGAAGGTGGCCTGCGGAAAACGCGCGGCCAGCGCGCGGGTGTAGTAGCCCTCACCGCAGCCTACATCCAGCAGGAAGGGGGCGTTTGCGGTTGCGGAGGTTGCCGCGGGGGTGTGGGAACGCTGTCTATCAGGCAACGCTTCATCGGCGTTTGGCAGCGTACCTGCTGCCTGCGGCAGTGTGCAGAACGCTGGCATGTAACGGGCGATGGCATCGCCGATGGCTTGTGCCATAGGGGTGTAATAGCCGCCCGCAAATACGTGGGCGCGGCTCTCAAACAGCGCAGCATCGTACTTTTCAGCGGCTTGATTGTGGGTGGGGGCAAGGTTTACATAGCCTTTTACAGACAGGTCATAACAGTGGCGGCTTGCGCAGTGGAGGCTCTTGCCTTCAAGCAAGGTGAGCGCTCCGCCGCAGTGAGGGCAGCGCATGCTGGGGAGGATGGGGGTAAGGCGCGCGGCGAGGGTAGTTTGTTTCATGGCACCTCCAAGGGATAGCGTTTACGAAACGCTGTAAAGCTTTTGGTTTGTGCTTACTGCCTACAAAGGATAAACGGATTCACGCGCGCGGCATCATGAGGATGCCCTGCATTCAGGTTCATGAACAAGGCAAGCGCACAGAACATCCACTGATGGCAAGGCAACGGAAATGGCGGGCAATACCGATTCCGTTTGTCTTGTTGCTCAGGATTTCGGGCTTGTTGTTGAATTTTCCTGCCGCCCCTTTACTTTTCCTCCGCCCCCCTGTATAATACGCAGTATCCGCCTGTTGGCGGAAACCAAGCGATGATGGGGACGGCCAAAGTGACTTTGCCAAAGCGAGCCCGGGTTGGTGAAAGCGGGCGGCAAACAGGGCATGCGGCGAATCACCCCGGAGCATGGCACCTGAACGGCTTCGCCTAAGGGTGTCGCGGGCGCTCCCGTTACAGGGCATTTGAGTGGACAGGGCGCTGGCGTTGTCAAAATGGGTGGTACCGCGGAAAGTTTGTTTCCGTCCCGTTCAAGGGGCGGTTTTTTTCTGCCCTGCTAGAGGCATCCGTAAGAATACGTGAAAACCACGCTGGAGGGATAGGTATGTATCAGAAAGTAACGACGGACATGGATTTTGTCAGCCGTGAGAAACGCGTGCTGGAGTTCTGGAAAACAGAGGGCATCATTGAAAAATCCTTCAAACACAACGAGGGGAATGAGCGCTATACCTTTTTTGACGGGCCGCCGACAGCCAATGGCCGCCCGCACATCGGCCATATTGAAACGCGCGCCATCAAGGATTTGGTTCCCCGCTTTCAAGCCATGAAGGGGAAAGATGTGCTCCGCAAAGCCGGGTGGGATACCCATGGCCTGCCCGTGGAACTGGAAGTGGAAAAACTGCTGCACCTGGATGGCAAGCCCGCCATCGAGGCGTATGGCATTGAGCCTTTTATCCAGAAGTGCAAGGAAAGCGTGTGGAAGTACCAGCAGGAGTGGGAGGATATGTCCGACCGCGTGGCCTTCTGGGCGGATATGAAGGATCCCTATGTGACATATCACGATACGTATATCGAATCCATCTGGTGGAGCCTCAAGGAAATCTGGAAAAAAGGCTTGCTATACAAGGGCTTCAAGGTGGTGCCCTACTGCCCGCGCTGCGGTACGGCGCTATCCAGCCATGAGGTGGCGCAGGGCTATAAAGAGGTCACCGATACCTCCGCATTTGTGCGTTTTGCGGTTAAGGGCAAGGAAAAGACGTATATCCTCGCTTGGACCACCACGCCCTGGACGCTGCCCAGCAACGTTGCATTGTGCGTGAACGCCAAGGAAACCTATGTGGAGTTCTTACTCCATGGCGAAACCTATTACCTGGCCGAAACGCTTGTGCATACGGTGTTTGGCGAAGCCAGCCATGAGGGCGCGGTCATCCGCAAAATGCCGGGCAGCGACCTGTGCGGCATGGCCTATGAGCAGCTGTATCGCTTTGAGGGCGTATCCTACCCGCGCGAAACGGGCTGGTATGTGGTCAGTGATGACTATGTAACGCTCTCCGACGGTTCCGGCATTGTACACATCGCCCCCGCTTTCGGTGAGGATGACGCGCGCGTTGGCCGCGACAATCAGCTGCCCTTTGTGCAGCTGGTGAACACGCAGGGCAAGTTTATCGAAGGCACGCCGTGGGCGGGTGAGGGCACCAAGGAAGTCAACGAGCATGTGCTGGAAGATTTGAAAACCCGCGGCCTGCTTTTTGCCGCCGCGCCCTACACGCACAATTACCCCTTCTGCTGGCGTTGTGATACGGCGCTGCTCTACTACGCGCGCAGCACGTGGTTCATCCGTATGACCCAGCTGCATGACGCGCTGATGCGCAACAACCGCACGGTAAACTGGCTGCCGGAGAACATCAAGGAAGGCCGCTTTGGCAATTTCCTGGATAATGTGGTGGACTGGGGACTTTCCCGCGAGCGGTACTGGGGCACCCCGCTGCCCGTGTGGGTGTGCGAGGAGGGTCACATCCACGTGATCGGCTCCAAACAAGAGTTGCGGGAGATGGCTACCGCGCCCGTGGCGGAGGATATCGAGCTGCACCGCCCGTACATCGACGCTGTGGAGATCACCTGCCCTGAGTGCGGCAAACCCATGCACCGTGTGAGTGAAGTCATCGATTGCTGGTATGACAGCGGCAGCATGCCCTTTGCGCAATGGCACTATCCCTTTGAAAACAAGGAAGTGTTTGACAAGCGCTTCCCGGCGGATTTCATCAGCGAAGCCATCGACCAGACGCGCGGATGGTTCTACACGCTGATGGCCATCGGCACCGCCATCTTTGATCAATCCCCCTTCAAAAACTGCATCGTCATGGGGCATGTGCAGGATGAGTTTGGCCGCAAAATGAGCAAGCACACCGGCAATGTGGTTGACCCGTGGACGGTGCTGGATAAGCAGGGCGCGGACGCCGTGCGCTGGTATTTCTACACCGCAAGCGCCCCGTGGCTGCCCAGCCGCTTCAGCGATAAGGCGGTGGGCGAGGGGCAGCGCAAGTTCATGGCTACGCTGCACAACACGTACGCGTTCTTCATTCTTTACGCCAATATCGATAGCTTTGACCCCAAAGCGCATGATATGGCAAACGTGAAGCTGACCCTGATGGACAGGTGGATCCTGAGCCGCCTGCATCAGCTGATCAAGCAGGTGGATGAAGACCTTTCCAACTACCGCATCCCCGAGCCCGCCGCCGCCATCACCGCCTTTGTGGACGATTTGAGCAACTGGTATGTGCGCCGCGGCCGTGAGCGCTTCTGGGGCAAAGGCATGGATGCCACCAAGGAAGCCGCCTTTGTGACGCTGTACACAGTGCTTACCACGCTTACCAAGGTGGTTGCGCCTTTTGTGCCGTTCATGAGCGAGGATATCTACCAAAATCTCGTGCGCTCAGTTCAGCCGGACGCGCCGGAAAGCGTGCACCTGTGCCGCTTCCCCACGGCGGATGAAACCCTGATCGACAAAAACCTGAATACCCAGATGGACGTGCTGCTCCATGTGGTGAGCCTTGGCCGCGCGTGCCGCAACCTGGCCAGCCTGAAGGTACGCCAGCCGCTGAGCGCCCTGTACATCAAAGGCGCACGCCTGAGCGGTGAATTTGTCGAGCTTGCCGCCGATGAGCTGAATGTGAAACAGGTTGTGTTTACAGATGATGCGCGCGCCTTTACCACCTACAACTTAAAGCCCCAGATGCGCACCCTTGGCCCCAAATACGGGAAGCTCTTGGGCAAGATCGGCGCATGGCTCAAAGAGGCGGATGGCAACGATGTGGTGGATACCTTCCAGCGCGGCCAGACAGTGCATGTGAACATCGATGGTACCGAAGTCGTGCTGGAGCAGGATGATGTGCTTACCGAAGCCATCCACAAGCCGGGCTTTGCCTCGCAGGTGGAGGGAGAGGTGACCGTGGTGCTGGACTGCAACCTGACGCCCGCCCTGGTGGCCGAAGGCTACCAGCGAGAGGTGGTCAGCAAGCTGCAAACCATGCGTAAGGATGCGGAGTATGATGTGACCGACCGCATCACCGTTACCTATGAGGCGGATGCGGAGCTGGCCGAGGCAATCGAGGCAGGCAAGGCATTCATTGCGCAAAGCGTGCTGGCGACAGCGTTGACCGCGGGCGCACCCGCCGAGGCTGCGCATACGCAAGCATGGGATATCAACGATAAAAAGGCCGTGCTAAGCATCCGCAAGGCGTAATGCAGGTTAGGGGCATTGCCCCCGTGCGGCTCCTTGCTTCCCGAAAAATGAGGAGAAACCATGTTTTTATGTGATCAGTGGCAGGATTATGAAGTGCTGGACACCGGAGACGGCGAGAAGCTGGAACGGTGGAAAGATGTGATCCTGCGCAGGCCGGATCCGCAGGTGATATGGCCAAAGGCGGAGCCGAAGCTGTGGGAACGCGCGGATGCGTGGTATAACCGCAGTGAAACGGGCGGCGGCAAATGGGTTTTTCAAAACACTGTGCCTGAACGCTGGGTGGTTGCGCTGGATGATTTGAAGTTCTATGTGCGGCCGACGGGTTTCAAGCATACAGGACTGTTTCCAGAGCAGGCGGCTAACTGGGCGTTCATGCGGGAACGTATCCAGCGTGCGGTAGCGGCAGGCAGGCATAGCAAGGTGCTTAATTTGTTTGCCTATACAGGCGGCGCTACACTGGCGTGCGCAAAGGCAGGCGCGCAGGTGACGCATGTGGATGCGGCCAAGGGAATGGTGCAGTGGGCAAAGGAAAACCGCGATCTATCCGGCGTGCCGGAGAACCGCACGCGCTTTATCGTGGAGGACGCAAAGGCATTTGTACAGCGGGAATTGCGGCGCGGCAACCGCTATGACGGCATTGTGATGGATCCGCCCAGCTATGGGCGCGGCCCCAATGGCGAAGTGTGGAAGCTGGAAGATGAGTTGTACGGGCTGGTGGCGCTCAGCGTGCAAGCGCTTAGCGACGCGCCGTTGTTTCTGCTCATTAACGGTTATACCACAGGCTTTGCGGCCAGCGTGCTGGGCAATATCGCCAGCCGTGCGACGGGGGGCCGCGGGCATGTGGAATCGGGGGAGCTGGCGCTAACCGTGACCAGCGGGGGCGTGCTTCCCTGCGGCGCGACGGCGCGGTGGACACCCGATGTGTAATATCATCTATGAGGATAACCACCTGCTGGTGGTGGAGAAGCCCCCCAACCTGCTAACGCAGGGAGACGCGACGGGCGATGTATGCCTCATAGACACCATGAAGGCATACCTCAAAGAAAAGTACCAAAAGCCCGGCGCTGTGTACCTTGGCTGCGTGCATCGGCTGGATCGACCGGTCGGCGGGCTGGTGGCGCTGGCAAGAACCAGCAAGGCTGCCGCCAGATTGAGTGCACAACTCCGCAGCCACGCCATGCAACGGGCATACCTTGCCGTGGTAACGGGCGTTGGTATGGCCGATGCGGGCACGTGTACGGATTGGCTGCTTAAGGATGAGGCGAGCGGCAATGTACATCGTGTGCCGGAAGGCACGCCGGATGCCCAGATTGCCATACTGCATTACCGACGTTTGGCAGTGGATGCGGCTCAAAACCGGGCGCTGCTGCACATTCGGCTGGAGACGGGGCGTAAGCACCAGATACGCGTACAGCTGGCTGGCATGGGCTGCTCCATCGTGCAGGATATGCGCTATGGACAGGGCACGGCGGGCGAGCCTATCGCGCTGTGGGGCGCGGTGCTGCGGCTTACCCACCCCACCCGTCAAACACCGATGACCTTCCTGAGCCATCCGCAAAACGCTGCTTTTATGCCCTTTGCGGGTGCGGTGGATGCATTTCTTGCGGCACAGGGCAGCGTGGAATAGCGCGGGTTGATCGCCTGGGCTGCGTTTGCAGTGGCTTACGGAGCGCATGGGATTACGGAGACGTTCCCGCACAGGCACGCAACGGGGCATTATCTGAGGCGCGATGCATGCGGCGCGTGTAGCAACGCATGGCCTGTTAAGTGAAGCAAGCAGGCGCAGGGTGCGCGGCAGACATGGCGAGAGCGTTGTGCGACCGCACACGAAAAGCATACGCAGGAGACGCTGCTTTTAGGAATGCAGCCCGCGCGTACAGGTAGCGTGCGTAAGCGCTGCAAGCAGGCACAGGGCATACCCTGTTGCCCATCGCGCTACGCAGGCACATACAGCCACGCACGATAAACGCACACACGGCAACCTGCTTTCCAGGCAATCGAATCATAGGCGCATTGCAAATCGTAAGCAGGGCAACCGTTGATCACGAAAGGAAATCTATGCCAAACTTTACTTTTGAGGTGACCAAAACCTGCAAGCAAACCGGCGCGCGGCTGGGGGTTTTGCATACCTCGCATGGGGATATCCACACCCCTGCTTATATGCCGGTGGGCACCACGGCCACCGTAAAAGCCATGACCCCGCGCGAAATGGTGGAGATCGGCGCGGAAATCATCCTGAGCAACACGTACCACCTGCACCTGCGCCCGGGCGAAGGGCTCATTCGCGAGGCGGGCGGGCTGCATACCTTTATGAGCTGGCAGCGCCCCATCCTGACGGATAGCGGCGGGTTTCAGGTGTTTTCCTTAAGCGGCATCCGCAAAATTAAGGAAGAGGGCGTTACCTTCCAGAGCCATTTGGATGGCAGCAGGCGGTTTATTTCGCCCGAGGTGAGCATGGATATCCAGCACGCGTTGGGCAGTGATATCATGATGGCTTTTGACGTGTGCACCGCCTACCCGTGTGACCATGAAACCGCCAAAGACGCGATGGAGCGTACGCATCGCTGGGCAGCTCGCTGCAAAACCCACCATGAGAAGGATCACGCGCACGATCATCAGGCGCTTTTTGGCATTGTGCAGGGCGCGTTTTTTGAGGATTTACGCATTGAAAGCGCCAAGGTGCTCAGCGATATGGATTTTTTCGGCTATGGCATCGGCGGGCTCAGCGTGGGGGAACCCAAACCCATCATGTATGGGATGCTGGAGGCCATCATGCCGCGTATGCCGACCCACAAACCCCGCTATTTAATGGGCGTGGGCTCGCCGGATTGCCTCATCGAGGGCGTGCTGCGCGGCGTGGATATGTTCGATTGCGTACTGGCTACGCGCATCGCCCGAAACGGCACATGCTTCACGGCGGATGGGCGGCTGGTCATTAAAAATGCAACGTACGCGCGGGATTTCAGGCCGATTGATGAAACCTGCGATTGTTACGCGTGCCGCAACTTCAGCAGGGCGTACATCCGGCACCTGTTCAAGGCAGGGGAGATTACGGGCGCGCGGCTGGCAAGCATCCACAACCTGCGGTTTCTGCTGAAACTGATGGAAGAGGTACGGCAGGCGATCGCGCAGGATCGTTTGGGGGATTACAGGCAACAGTTTTTTGCGCGTTACGACATGAGCAGAAACTTTTAGGCGTATTGCCAAAGGCCAAGAGCGGATGTCTGCGGGTTGCAGGCCAGCGCGCACCCGTGCGGGATTCGCGGTACTGGAACCATGCCCAAACGCCGCTGTTGCGCTGCCGGGTAGCAACGCCGGATAGAACCCGAAGCAAACGGGCGCGGGGCACGGCGCAGGCAGGCGCACAGCCGATAAACGCCCGAAAGGAGTTGCACCCATGCTGGTAGTTGTGGCAGGCGTCATCCGCAATCAACAGGGACACATACTCATCTGCCGCCGTAGGGGTCAGCTTGAGGGGTTGTGGGAGTTTCCGGGCGGCAAGCGTGAGGCGGGGGAGAGCTTTGCAACCTGCCTGGCACGGGAGATAATGGAAGAGCTTGAACTGCCGATTACACCCGGGGATACCCTGTATGAAATGGACTTTACAGTGAACGCAATGCCACTCCATTTCGCGTTTGTACAGGCGGCGGCGCAAGGCGAAACGCCGCTTGCCCTGCATGTGCACAGCGCCGCCCAATGGGTGCCCGCGGCGGAATTGGTATCCTTCCCCTTTTGTCCGGCGGATGCGGCCTTCCTCAACCAATATCCCATTGAATAATACGTATTAACGGTATTGCTATATAAATCAACAAATCGAACGAACACGTATTGACACTTACCCCGCGTGCTGCTATACTCGACCCTGTGATGGGTGCTGTTTTGCGCCTGTCGGCTGGAGGTGTTTGCATGCAGGTACATCTATACGATTCATCGGCACAGGTTGGGCAGGCGGCGGCTATCCTGATTGGCGCGCAGCTCATTGGTAAGCCGGGCTCGGTTCTGGGGCTGGCGACAGGCTCCACGCCCATCCCGACCTACCGCGAGTTGATTCGTATGCACAGGGCCGGTGCTGTGGACTTTTCCAGCGCCGTGAGCTTCAATCTGGATGAGTATTGCAGGCTGCCGGAGCAGCACCCCTGTAGTTACCATTACTTCATGCGGAACGAGTTTTTCAACCATGTGAACTTTGCCCCGAGCAACACCCATATGCCCAATGGCAACGCGGTGGATCTGCTCGCGGAATGCGCAAGGTATGATCAGGTAATCGCCAAGGCGGGCGGCATCGATTTGCAGCTGCTTGGCATCGGGCGTAACGGGCACATCGGCTTTAATGAACCCAGTGACCAGTTTGTGTACGGCTGCCACGTGGTCAAGCTCACACCCAGTACCATTCAGGCGAATCGACGCTTTTTTGACACCGAGGCAGATGTGCCCCGCGAGGCAATCAGCCTGGGTATCGGCAGTATTATCAGCGCAAAGCGGATTGTGCTGCTGGCTACGGGGTATGACAAGGCGCAGGCCGTATGCCGCGCCATCCGGGAGGATATCGACCCCGCCACGCAGGCAAGCATCCTGCGTACGCATCCGGATGTAATTTTCCTGTTGGATCGGGCGGCTGCCTCCAAATTGTAGGTGCCGGATTCCGGTATTGATTACACATGCCCATGATGGGTTGCCAATAGGGGGTTGCGATTCTATCTGCACGCCTCAGCCGCCTCGCCCGCGCGCATCTGCGCAGGCGGGGATTTTGTTTTTTGCGGCGGCTGGTTTTCGCGCCATGACCCACGCCCATAACAGGGTTTTCCAGAAAAAACGCGAATACAAATCCTATACTGTTTTGTGGCAAACGGAGGGGGACGCAATGCATACATTGTTTTACGGCGGCACGGTGGTGACAGCCGAGGGGATGTTTACTGCGGATGTGCTCGTGCGGGGAGAGCGGATTGCCGCGGTTGGTGTGGGATTACCGCGGGAAGATGCGGTTTTGGTGGACGCGACCGGCCTATACCTGCTGCCCGGGGCGATTGACGCGCATACGCATCTGGAATGTGTTTGTTCCGGTATCGCGACCAGCGATGACTATTTTACGGGAACACGCGCGGCAGCCTGCGGCGGCGTGACCACCGTGATCGATTATTTGTTACAGGATGAGGATGAGCTTCTACCCGTAACGCTGGCAAAGCGCGTAGCCATGGCCACGCCCAAGGCGGCGGTTGATTTTGCTTTCCATATCGGCGTACGTGACCTGAGCAGGCCGGAGCTTCTTGCCTCCCTGAAGGACGCGGTGGCGGCGGGCGTAAGCAGCTTCAAGGCCTATATGGTGTATGATTTTGGGCTTTGCGATGGCGGGCTATACCAGCTTCTACAGGAAACTGCCAAAGCAGGCGCGCTGGTAACCGTGCACGCGGAAAACCGCGGCATGCTGGATTCGCGTGTGAAAGCCTACCTTGCCGAAGGCAAAACCGAGCCATGGTGGCATTACATGAGCCGTGACGAGGCGGTGGCCGCCGAAGCCAATCGCCGTGCCATCGCGCTGGCCAAGGCGGTGGGCGCGCCGCTGTATCTTGTTCATCTGACGGATGCGGATGGCGTAACCGCGGTAACGCAGGCGCGGGATGAGGGCTACCCCATCTTCGCGGAAACGTGTCCGCAGTACCTCAATTTTACCTGCGAAGTATACCATGAGCCGCGCGGGCAGGACTATGTGTGTTCCCCCGCCATCAAGGGCAAGGATTCACAGCGCGCGCTGTGGGCGGCCATTCGCCGGGGGGATGTGCAGACGGTCGCTACCGATCACTGCCCCTTTACCCTGGCGGAAAAAGATTATGGAATTCGCTTGCCCGATGGGCGAGAAGGCAATTTCACGACCATCCCCAATGGGTGTGACGGCATCGAAACGCTCTACCCGTATATGCTTACACAGGCGAACCTTGGGCGCATCAGCTTCTCCCGCGCGGTGGGCGTGTGCGCGAGCAACCCCGCGCGCCTATTCGGGCTGGATGACCGCAAGGGCGCCATTCGCGCGGGGATGGATGGGGATATCGTGCTGTATGACCCCAAGGCGCAGGGCGTGGTCAAGGCCGATGCGCTGCACGGGAACCTGGATCATACCATCTGGGAGAATACCGCGCTCAGCGGTCGGATTACAGGCACGTGGCTGCGCGGCAGGCAGGTTTTCGATGGGCAGGCCTTCCGCGGCGCGCAAGGCGAGGGACGGTTTCTCCCGTGCAAACCGGTATGGTTTGATTCTTCCGCGCTGGTGTAGGAACACGCTGGTCATGGTGCGGTCGGAAACACGTATTATGTGGACGATGGCGGTTTGATAGCGGCGTACGCGCATGCAGGTGATATGCAGGGGTGTGCGTATATCGCTACTGGCTTCGCACGAGCACACACCATCACGCCACACGCGCTGGATGATGCGTTCAAGCCATATGTGGGGAGCGTTGTTGAGGCGTATACGTGGGTGTGCCGTATGCATCGTATATCACTTCGTGCTTCGCACGAGCACGCGCCGTCGCGCCACACGCGCTTGAAGAAGCGTTCAAGCCATATGTGGAGAGCGTTGTTGGGGCATATACGTGGGTGTGCCGTATGCATCGTATATCGCTACTGGCTTCGCACGAGCACACACCATCGCGCCACACGCGCTGGATGAAGCGTCCAAGCCATATGTGGGGAGCGTTGTTGAGGCGTATACGTGGGTGTGCCGTATGCATCGTATATCACTTCGTGCTTCGCACGAGTACGCGCCATCGCGCCACACGCGATTGAAGATGGATAGCCGCCGCATACATGCTAACCCGTTGCTGCGCTGCATGCGGGGGTGCATCGTATCTACTGTATGCTGCGTTATGCCGTGATATGCCGCATGTGAACAGGTGCCATCACGCTACATGCGCTTGACGATGGGTTCACGCCGCATGTGGGACACTCTCTTATTTCCGCGGGCACATTGATGCGGCGATGGCACGCGCATCTGCCTATTGACAAATTGTGTTTCATCAGGTATATTATAAGTAATAAGTCCTAATAACGAAGATTGCATTCAGATACGAGCAACAACCACGGGAACGCGCAAGGTACGGTTCGGTTGGTACGAGGGTATTTCAGCATCTTGCAGCGCGGGAGAGAATTCCGCAAGAAACGGCTGCGCGATGGGCAGAACCATCCCCATGCAAAGGAGTGGAGGCGTCATCAAGGTGAAGAACATCCTGCTTACCGGGTGCGGCTGCATCCTGCTGGCGCTGGGGTTCATCGGCATCTTTCTGCCTATATGGCCGACGACGCCGTTTGTGTTGGCGGCGGTCGGCTGCCTGGCTTCCACACCGAAACTGCAATCGCGTGTGATGCGAATCCCGTTTGTGCATGAATACATACGCAGTTACCGCGACCATCAGGGCATCAGCCGTCGCACGGTGGCGGTGAGCCTGTGCTTCCTATGGGGGATGCTGCTGCTTTCCATGATTGCCGCACGTAACGCTTGGGTTACGGTTGGCCTGATGGTTGTGGGCGCGGCGGTGACAGCGCATATTCTGTGGGTGGCAAAGCCGAGGGGGTGAGGGTTTGCAGGCGGAAAACGGCGTTACGAGCGCTTTGCAGGCGCCACGGCGCTTCTTCGGCTGGTTTGAGGCTGCGTTTGATAGCCTTTACCTGGTGACGGCATTATACCTTGCTACGTTCCTGCTTTCCCTGCCGCAAACGCCGGTCAAAAGCCTCGCGGGGGTGATGGGGCTGGTACTTGTAGCGGGGGATCTGTTTCACCTTGTGCCACGCATCCTTGTCGCCGCTTTTGGGCAGGGGAGACGATTGGGAAACGCGCTGGGCAGGGGCAAGATGATCACCTCCGTTACCATGACGGTGTTTTATGTGCTCCTGTGGCATGTGGGGCTGCTGCTATGGCCGCATCGTGCGTTGCGGGAATGGACAACCGCTGTCTATGCGCTGGCCGCCTGCCGCACGGGATTGTGCCTGTTGCCGCAAAACCAATGGCGCAGCGGCGCGCCGCCCTTGCGCTGGGCCATATACCGCAATGTGCCTTTTGTACTGCTGGGTGCCGTGGTGGCGATCCTTTATGGGCACATCGGTACGGTCTACCCTGCGCTTTCAGGCATGATCACAGCCATTGCGCTGAGCTTTGCCTGCTACCTGCCCGCGGCGTTGCTGGCCGGGAGATACCGTATGCTTGGCATACTCATGCTGCCCAAAACGCTAACCTACCTGTGGATGCTATGGATGTTCACGACCCTGTGACCTTGGGCAGCCGGCTAGGCGGCCTGCCCGGCAACGACATGACGAAGGAGGCGGAAACATGGCGGATATCAAGAAGTTGACCAACGAAGTCGGCGCACCGGTTGCCGACAACGAAAACTCCATTACCGCAGGCGCGCGCGGCCCCGTGGTGATGCAGGACGTATGGCTGATGGAAAAAATGGCGCATTTCAACCGTGAGGTGATCCCCGAACGCCGCATGCACGCCAAAGGGTGGGGCGCCTATGGCAAGCTGACCGTTACGCACGATGTTTCCCGTTATACCCGTGCCAAGGCGCTGCAACTGGGCAAGGAGACCGAGCTGTTCATCCGTTTTTCCACGGTGGCGGGTGAGCGCGGCGCGGCGGATTGTGAGCGCGATATCCGCGGTGTTGCCGTAAAATTCTACACCGAGGAAGGCAACTGGGATCTGGTGGGCAACAACACGCCGACGTTCTTCATCCGGGATGTGCACAATTTCAGCGATCTCAACCGCGCCGTCAAGCGCGATCCCCACACCGGCCGTCGCAGTGCGCAAAACAACTGGGATTTTTGGACGCTGCTGCCGGAGTGCTTCCACCAGATAACCATAACGATGAGCGAGCGCGGCATCCCCGCCAGCTTCCGCAACATGAACTTCTACGGGGAGCACACCTTCTCACTGTACAATGCCAACAATGAGCGCGTGTGGTGTAAATTCCATTTCAAGACCAGGCAGGGCATCCAATGCCTCACCAACGCGGAAGCTGCCGCCATCAACGCTGTGGATCGGGAATACCACGGCAAGGATCTCTTTGAAGCCATTGAGCGCGGTGATTTCCCCAAATGGGACATGTACCTGCAAATCATGACCGAGGAACAGGCAAAGAACCATTACGAAAATCCTTTTGATATCACCAAAGTTTGGCCGCACAAGGAGTTTCCGCTCCTTGCGGTAGGTGAACTGACGCTCACCCGCAACCCCGAGAACTACTTTGCCGAGGTGGAACAGGCAGCCTTTACGCCCGCGCATGTAGTGCCGGGGATCGGCTTCTCCCCTGACCGCTTTCTGCAAGGCAGGCTGTTTTCCTATGGCGATGCGCAGCGCTACCGCCTTGGCGTGAACCATAACCACATCCCTGTTAACCGCGCCAAGTGCGATGTGCAGGAGTATCACCGTGATGGCGCCATGCGCGTGGATGGCAACTACGGTACGCAGCCAGCCTATTCCCCCAACAGCGCGGGGTACTGGACAGCGCAGCCGGAAGTGGCCGAGCCGCCCATGGCGCTGGAAGGCGCAATGTGGCGCTATGACCCCAAGGATGTCCCCACCGATGATTGCTTCCGTGCGGGGGGCAACCTGTGGCGTATCATGGATGAACGCCAACGCGCGCTGTTGATTCATAACACCGCGGCGGAGATGGCCGGCGTTACCAAAAACGTGCGCTACCGCCATGCCGTACACTGCTATCTGGCGGACAGCGCCTATGGTTCCCGCATGAGCGAAGCGTTAGACCTGCGGATGGAAACGGTGGAGGCGCTGGCCAAGCTCAGTCATCAGGCCTTGATTCAGGCAACGCTTTCGAGTACAATGGAGTAATCCTGCGTGCCCGGGAGTGAGCCCAATGAAACGCCAAAGAAGTACCAAGCAGCGCAAACTGGTGTATGATACGGTGCAAGCGCTGCGCAACCATCCCACGGCGGATGAAATCTACCTTCACTTGCGCACGGTTGAACCGAAGATCAGCCGTGGGACGGTATACCGCAACCTGAACCTGCTTACGGAGAACGGCGAGGTGCGTCATGTTACCATGCCGGATGCGGACAGGTTTGACTGGCGTATGGAGCGGCATTACCACCTGCGTTGTACAGAATGCGGAGCCATGATCGATGCGCCCATTGCCTACCGTGCGGAGCTGGATGCACAGCTTTCCAAGGATACGGGCTTTCAGGTTCAGCGGCATATGACGGTGTTTGAAGGGCTTTGCCCGCAATGCGCCAGTGCCCGGCAAACAAGCCAGGATGATGCGCACCCGCCGGAACAGGACTGATGGGTAAGCATGCCAAAACCATGCGCCGCAGGCGATGCCGTCCCTTGGCAAAGGCACGGGTTGGATTGGGCATAAGAAGCGCAAGCGTCAAATCATGAATAGAGACAAACCGCACGTGGCGCTTCATCGGCACGGGCGGTTTTTGCGCGGCGAGGCGGCGGATGGCTTTGCGGGAAAGCGCGCGCTGCGCCTCTTCGCGCGGCTTTGGCGGAGGTTTCTCACTCGGCTGTTTTGCAGATGCTTTTCGGGTGATTCTGTTACAAACCTAGCCCAAGGGCATGCTTGTCATCCCCTGTCAAAGCATGGTATAATCTACCTTGGCGTATTGCGCCGCGATTTACGCGCGTGGCTCCCCGCTGCCCGCGATCACAAAGGAGATCATCACATTGTCGCTGAAAGACTTGTTAAAGAGCATGTTTGGCGTGAGCAACGAGGTGCAGGTCAAGCGGCTTGCGAAAATCGCCGAGCTGGTACTTGCCAAAGAAGATGAGTATAAAGGGCTGACGGATTCGGAGCTGCGCGCCAAGACCGCGGAGTTCAAAGGATTGGTGCAGGGCGGCATGAGCCTTGACGATATTCTGCCCGACGCATTTGCAGCCTTCCGCGAAGCCGTATGGCGTGTGGATGGCAAGCGGCTGTTCCCCGTACAGGTGATTGGCGGCGTTTGCCTGCACCAGGGGCGTATCGCGGAAATGAAAACAGGCGAGGGCAAAACCCATACCGCGACGCTTCCCGCATACCTGAACGCGCTTTCCGGCGAGGGTGTGCACATTGTAACGGTCAATGATTACCTTGCCAAGTTCCAGGGCGAGTGGATGGGCAACATCTTCCACTTCATGGGCATCAGCGTGGGCATCATCACGCACGATATGGATAACCAACAGCGCCGCGCCGCCTATGCGTGTGATGTGACATACGGTACCAACAACGAGATGGGCTTTGATTACCTGCGTGATAACATGGTCGGCCGCGAGCCGGACATGGTGCAGCGCGGGCATGTGTTTGCCATTGTGGATGAGGTGGACTCCATCCTGATTGACGAGGCGCGCACACCGCTGATCATCAGCGGGCAGGGCGAACAATCCACCGATATGTATGAAAAGGCGGATAGGTTTGTAAGCCGCCTGAAAAAAGAGGAAGACTATACCATCGCCGAGAAGGAAAAAGCGGTGAGCCTGACAGAACGCGGCGTAGAGCGTGCGCAGCGTGATTTTAACGTAGAAAACATCGCCGATTTGGACAATGCCGAGCTGTATCATTACATCCTGCAAGGGCTTAAAGCGCACGCCATGATGAAGCGTGATGTGGATTATGTGGTGCAAAACGGCGAAGTGATCATTGTGGATGAATTCACCGGACGGTTGATGGTAGGCCGCCGCTACAGCGATGGGCTGCACCAGGCCATCGAAGCCAAAGAACATGTGAAGGTCAACCGGGAAAGCAAAACCCTTGCGACCATCACGTTCCAGAATTATTTCCGCATGTACCAGAAAATCAGCGGCATGACCGGTACCGCCAAGACGGAAGAAGAAGAGTTTCAGGGCATCTATAACCTTGACGTAGTGCAGGTGCCCACCAACCGCCCGATGATCCGTAAGGATATGAACGATGTGGTGTACAAAACCCGCAAGGGCAAGTTTACCGCCGTGGTTGAAGAGATCGTCCGCCGTCACGCCACGGGGCAACCGTTGCTGGTGGGTACGGTGAATGTGGAAACCAGCGAAATGCTCAGCAGACTCATTGAAATGCGCGGGGTGCGGCATGAGGTACTCAACGCGAAAAACCATGCGCGGGAGGCGGATATCATCGCCCAGGCAGGCTCGGTAAACGCCGTGACCATCGCCACCAACATGGCGGGACGCGGCACCGATATTCTGCTTGGTGGCAATCCGGATTTTCTTTCGCGGCGCAAACTGCGCCAGGATGGGTTGCCGGATGAAATCATCATGGAAGCCGTGGGGCATAATGAGGACGTACCTCCCGAGGTGCTGGCCGCGCGGCAGACCTACAACCGCTATTTTGCCGAGTTCAAAAAGGAGACCGATGCGGAGCATGAGCGCGTGATGGCACTTGGCGGGCTGCACATCATCGGCACCGAACGCCATGAGAGCCGCCGTATCGATAACCAGCTGCGCGGCCGCGCGGGTCGCCAGGGGGATCCGGGCAGCACACAGTTCTTCATCAGCCTGGAAGATGATGTGATGCGCCTGTTTGGCAGCGAACGCATCGCGCCGATGATCGAACGCCTTGGCATGGGGGAAGATCAGCCGCTGGAGGCGGGCTTGCTGACCAAGCAGATTGAAAACGCGCAAAAGCGGATTGAAGGCCACAACTATGATATCCGCAAAAATGTGCTGCAATATGACGATGTGATGAATAAACAGCGCGAGCTGATCTACGGCCAGCGCAGGGAGATACTCAAAGGCGATAACATGCGCCAGACGGTGCTTTCCATGGTACACAACCTGATTGATTCCACCGCTGAACGCAATTTTACCGGCGAAGGCAGCCCGGACTGGAGCGTGGATGAAGCGCGCGACTATCTGGAGCATCTATGCCTGAAAAACGGTACTTTTGCGAAGTATGCTGATCGGTTGCCGCAGATGGCCGAGCCGGAGGAGCTGACCACCCTGCTCTATCAGGACGCGGAGGCGTTCTACGGTGAGCGCGAGGCGCTGCTGGCCGGCATCGGCGTAGATATGCGCGAGTTTGAGCGCGTGGTGATGCTGGGCGCCATCGACCATCACTGGATGGATCACATCGATGCGATGGATAACCTGCGTGATGGCATCGGCCTGCGCGCCTACGGGCAGCGCAATCCTGTGCAGGAATATCGTATGGAAAGCTATGATATGTTTAACGACATGGTGCATATGATCCGCGAAGATACGGTGCGCAGGCTGTACCAGGCTCGCGTGGAGCGCCTGCCGGAACGTCGCGCCAGCGTGGATGTAGCCAAGACGCAGGCAGGGTTTGCGGGTGGTGAGGGCAAGGTCGGCGCTGCCGGGCAGGCCAAACAGGGCGGCGCGCCCGCCAGCAAAGACCAACCGGGCGCGGTGGGGCGCAACCAACCCTGCCCCTGCGGCAGCGGCAAGAAGTATAAGCATTGCTGCGGCAAGAATGCGTAAAGGTTTGCGTATCGGCGGCGCGTAAGGGATGCGCCGCCGCCCTGCGCACGCTAAGTGTGGCGCGGGAAACTGTCTTTGGGCAGGGCATCCGATTTTCAGCCAATCGTAAAGGAGCATGTTATGGTCGATATCGAACGCTATGCGCAGGAGCTTACCAGCCTGCGCCAATCCATCCAGAAGGCGGCGGATGCGCTGCATCTGCCTGTGCTGGAGGAAGAGCTGAGTGAACTTAAGGAAGAAATGAACGCCGCGGCATTTTGGAATGATCTGGAACGTTCGACTGCGGTCACGCGCCGCGTGCGGCAGATTGAGAGCCGCATTGAACATGTGGCAAGCCTGAATGCCCGCTGCGATGATGTGGAAGCCATGCTTTCCTTGCTGAAGGAGGACCCCGATGAGGAGATGGGCAAGGAGTGCGGCGCGGAGCTGGAAGGGCTAAGCACCGAGGCGGACGCGCTGGAACTGGAAACGCTGATGCGCGGCGAGTACGACCAGTGCAACTGTGTGCTGAGCCTGCACGCGGGCGCCGGTGGCACCGAGGCGCAGGATTGGACGCAGATGTTATTTCGCATGTATACGCGCTATTGCGAACGCATGGGTTTCAAGGTGACCATCAACGATATTCTGGATGGCGATGAGGCGGGGCTGAAAAGCGTGACCTTCCAAGTGGAGGGAGACAACGCCTATGGCTACCTGCGCAGCGAGCGCGGCGTGCATCGGCTGGTACGCATCAGCCCGTTTGATTCGAACGCGCGGCGGCATACCAGCTTCAGCTCCATGGATGTAGCGCCGATACTGCCCGCAGATGACGATTTTCAGGTCAACATGGAAGAAGTGCGCATCGATACCTACCGTGCGGGCGGCGCGGGCGGCCAGCACGTAAACCGCACTGATTCCGCCGTGCGTATGACGCATATCCCCACGGGCACGGTGGCGCAATGCCAGAATGAGCGCAGCCAGATGCAAAACCGCGAGGTTTGCTTAAGCCTGCTGAAAAGCCGCCTGATGGAATTGAAAATGCGTGAAAAAGAAGAACAGATGTCCGATATTAAGGGCGTGATGAAGAAAATCGAGTGGGGCAGCCAGATACGCAGCTATGTGTTCCAGCCCTATACCATGGTAAAGGATCATCGCACGGGCTTTGAGAGCGGCAATGTAGATGATGTGATGGATGGTAACATTGGCGGCTTTATCACCGCATATTTGAAGATGCAATAATACACACGTTACCCTAATGCAGTCTCCGCAGATTCCTGCCACAGGCCAAGCATCGGTACCGACAGTCGAAAGGGGAGCAATACCATGACCAAGCATGATATCCCAGGGAACGTCACCGATAACCTGAAGGGGCAATGGACGGATAAGCTGGATCCCGGCAAGGTGTTCAGCGAAGGCAACTTGAAAAAGAAGCGCGGGGCATTCTGGACTTGCCTGCTGATTGGATTGCTGCTCATCGTGCTGAGCTTTGGCGTCGCGCTGGCGCTGAACGTGACGCGTGTGGATTTGCTCAAGCAGGGTGTGGATACGCATGTGGTGGGTCGCGGCATTGTAAGCCAAGCCGATGCGGATGCGTTTGTGAACGATACGCTGGACTACCTGACCGGCATTAAGACCCTGTGGGAACCGGCGGTAACCATCGGGGGCTTCCGCATTGGGGTGCCGGAGACGTTCAAAACACACATGGCAACCGTCAAGGGCTGGGTGGATAGCGCCAAAGCGGTGCTGCTCGGCTGTGCGGCCATTGTGCTGCTGTTGCTAACGCGCGCGCTGATTGGGGTCAAAGGGAGCAAGAAGAGTCCTTTTTCAACAGGCGGGTACTATCTGGGTGCGTTCATCCCGCTTGCGCTGCTCGTAGGGCTGGGCCTTTGGGGATACTTTGACTTTGACGGTTTTTGGGCGTGGATTCATAGGGTGTTCATCCCCGATGGGATTTTCAGCGCCATGGAGCCGATTATGCAACTGTTCCCGGTGGAAGTGTTCAGCGGGTATCTGCAACCCATCGCCACCACCTTTGCCATTTGCACAGGCATCACGCTGCTACTGCCGCTGCTGCTTTGGCCGCTTTCCAGGCTGCTTACAGCTGTGCTGGGTTCAAGCGCGGGCACAGGCCGCAGCCAGCGCAAACGTACAGGGACGCGCAAGCCATCAAATGCGCAGCGCACCACCCGCCGCACAACCTCCGGCAAGACAGGAAAATAACACGATATCGAGGGCATATGAGCGTAACACACCTTTGGCAAAGCCGTTTGGAAGCCTTGCAACGCAAGGCTTCTGTGCGCATATTGGCGTTGGAGACCAGTTGTGATGAAACTGCCGCCGCCATCGTAGAAAACGGGCGCAGGGTCATCAGCAGCGTGATCTTCTCCCAAGTGGATGTGCATGCCCTGTATGGCGGCGTAGTGCCGGAAATCGCCAGCCGCGCGCATGTGGATGCCTGTGACAGGGTGATTGACCAGGCATTGCGCGAAGCGGGCATGACGCTTGCGGATGTGGATGCGCTGGCTGTAACGTACGGGCCTGGGCTGGTAGGGGCGCTGTTGACCGGGGTTAGCTGCATGAAGGGACTGAGCTTTGCCACTGGCTTGCCGCTGATTCCCGTGAACCACATTGAGGGGCATGTGAGCGCCAATTACCTGAGCAACCCGCAGCTTGCGCCGCCCTTTATCTGCCTGGTAGTAAGCGGCGGCCACAGCCATCTGGTTCGTGTGGAAGATTATGGCCGCTATACCTTGCTTGGGCAAACGGTGGATGATGCCGCAGGCGAGGCCTTTGATAAAGGCGCGAGAGCCTTGGGGCTGCCATACCCGGGCGGGCCGCTGCTCAGCCAGCTGGCGCAGGGCGGGGACGCGTCCGCCTTGAAAATGCCCCGCCCCAACCCCGCAGGCAGGTTTGATTTCAGCTTTTCTGGCTTGAAAACGGCATTCATCAACGCCTGTCACAAATTGGAGCAAAAGGGTATGCCGCTCCCCAAGGCGGATTACGCGGCCAGTTATCAGCAGGCCATCGTTGACAGCCTTTGTGACAAAGCGGTGTTGGCCGTCCATGAAAGCGGGCTGGACACGTTATGCCTTGCGGGTGGCGTGAGCGCGAACCAGTGCTTGCGCAGCCAGATGCAAATACTGGCAGCCCGCGAAGGCTTCAAACTTTGCCTGCCGGAGCTGTGGCTGTGTACGGATAACGCCGCTATGATCGGCAGCGCCGCCTATTACCGCCTGCTAAGGGGCGAAATTGCGAGCCTTTCCCTCAACGCCGTGCCAGCGCTTACACTGCTTTCATAGAGCAGCCATGCTGTATCCGTGCCTTGCATCGTGATTGATGAAGCATAGCGATTGCAGGCGCGTCAGAAGGGCATTGCGGATTCTCGCGTATGCCCAATACAATAACCAGAATTCCGAGGTGACAAACTGTGGGGTTAATTTGTAAACTGCTGGGACACCGCTTTGACCAATGCCGCTGCAGCCGATGCGGAGCGCAACGTGATACGGGGCATCGCTGGGTGTTGGCGGATGGCGCGTGCAAACGAACCTGTAGCATATGCGGCAAAAAGGAAACCATACCGCACGATTGGTTCCATTGCCGTTGCGAGCGCTGTGGGGAGTTGCGTGATGAGCATCATTTCTGGCTTGCGAAGAGCCAGTGTGAGCAGGTGTGCCGCATTTGCGGCGCAGAGCGTGAAACGCATGCGTGGCAACATGTGGATCGCGGGGTGGATCGCTGCGCCGTCTGCGGCAAAACACATAGATTAACACCGGAAGAGATCGCCCGTCGCGACGAAGAATGGGCGGAGGCAGATGTGTATGACGATCCCTTTGAGGAAGCGTTGGATTATCCGCCCGAACCGGATTGATGCACGCAATGGGGTTCCCGCGGCGCAATCGCCTTGCATTGGGGATGGGTTGTATGGCAGGGAAGCGCGTTGCGCAAGGCAAGGCTAGTCTTGCATAGTAAAAGCCGCCATGAGCGGCTTTTGCCATTGAAAGATACAGCATGATTCAACAGGAATCTGCCGTAAAAAGCATGCTTCAGAACAGGATTGTTTATAGGGTAGCGCATGGGTGCAGCTTTTATTACGGAGAATATCAAGATTTGCGAGGTTCTCCCGTGGTACGGTCAGGGCAGATATACGAAGTTACGCAAGGGTTGCCGCTTCCGGCGATGCTTGCGGTCAAATTGTTGGCATATGCCTTTGCAACAATGGTAGGACGATAGACAAGGGACGGCGTTGCGCAGTATCGGCACTGGTATGCTGGTATATTGACGTACTTGTATGGAAATGGTACGATGGGTATAGAAGCATTTGACAGTGAATGACAATCCTTCATGCCATGGAAAGGGAAGCGCGATGAACGTTACCGAACGCTACGCGCGAGAAACGGCGCGTGATTATGCCCTGCGTATGCTCAAGCGCAACATCGCTTCGCTGGAGCTGTTGCCGGGCAGCATGCTCAGCGAGAATGAGCTTTCCGGGTGGCTGGGGCTGAGCCGCACGCCCATCCGTGAAGCGTTGATTGAGCTGTGCAAGATCCATATCGTGGAGATACTGCCCCAGCGCGGCAGCAGGATCGCGCTGATTGATTGCGCCATGGTGGAAGAAAGCCGTTTCTTGCGGCTGGTGCTGGAAACGGCCATCATCGAAATGGCTTGCGAACTGGCGCCCACACTGGATTTTACGGTAGCCGAAGCCAATGTGAAACTGCAAAAGTTCTATGTGGAAAACCGCATGCCCGAGAAGTTGATGGAACTGGATGATGATTTTCATCGGGAGTTGTTTCGCCTTACCGGCCGTATGCAAACCTACCAGCTGATGGACAGCATGCGCCTGCATTTTGAGCGCATGCGCAATTTGAGCCTGTCCACCCTGAAGGAGAGCAAGATTGTCGCCGATCATGAGGCGATCTTGCGTGCGGTGCGTGCGGGGGATAAAACGGAGGCTGTTGCACAGCTGAAAAGGCACCTCCATCGTAATCAGGTGGATGAGATGGCCGTACGGGAACGGTTTAGCGCGTTGTTTACGCCGATGGACTAGGTAAGCGGTGCGAAAGCGCCCTGCGCGCCTGCTTTTTCACGCGTAGCTGTTTCTGGCCTTGCGAATGATTCCGCAGCGCCGCCGTATCTGCGGCTTTGCGCGTGGACATCGACTGCGCATAGATTATCGGCTGCATGGCGCTGATTATACGCTGCCAGAGTACCAATAGTATTCGTGAGGGATGGACTAATGCACGCTGAAACATTTGGGGCACGGGAGAATCCGACGGTTGTATTGCTGCATGGCGGCGGGCTGGGCTGGTGGGCATACCGGGATGCCGCGATGCTGCTTGCGCAGGATTATCATGTGGTGCTCCCCAGCATTCATGGATATGGCGACGCCGCGGATGAATCCTTTGAGAGCATACAGGCATCGGCCAGGGCGTTTATCCGGGATATCGATGCCGAGTACCAGGGCAAGGTGTTTGCGCTGGGCGGGCTGTCGCTTGGGGCGCAGATTGCGGTGGAGATGCTGAGCCAGCGGCCGGATGTGGCCGAGTACGCGGTGCTGGAAAGCGCGCTGGTATTCCCGCTGCCTGCCGCCAGATGGCTGGGGCCGATTGCGGGCATGAGCTATCGGCTTATCCAGCGCCGTTGGTTTGCGCGCATGCAGGCGAAAGCGCTTGCGCTGCCGGATGCGCTCTTTGCCGAATATTACCGCGACAGCTTGCGACTTAGCAAACAGACGCTATGCAATACGGTGGCCAGCAACGGCAGTTACCGGCTCAGCCCCAATCTTTCTCAGGTGAAAGCCAAGGCGCTGGTGATTGTGGGGGAAAAGGAATTGCCTGTGATGCGGCACTCCGCCGAAGCGCTGTGCCAAGCGTTGCCACAGGCAAGGCTCTGGGTAGCCGACGGCATGGCGCACGGAGAAGCGAGCCTGAAATACCCGGAAACGTATGTTGACGAAATCCGCGCGCTCATCGCAGGCAATGAGACGCCGCAGCCATAGACCCGCAAGCACCAGCATGGAGCACAAACACCCGATGCATGCAAGACATCGGGTGTTTGTGCCATGGAGGCTGGGCTGCTGCGTCCAACAAGGCAGCTGCAAGGCGTTCCAAAGGAAAGGGACGCCTTGCCTGTCACCCTGCTGCAAGGGGCTGGCGTGCTGCTTGCCTGATGCAGAAGAGAAGCGCCGCGGCAAGCCCCGCCAAAAGCCCTTTGCTTACACATGCAAGCGTGGTTGGCAAAGGGCTTTTGGCGGTAAAGGCGGCATACGCGTGCGGAGGCTGTCCTTAAAACGCGTTATTTGTGGTAAGCAGGAAATAAAGGTAAAACAGGCTGGAATAGAGATGCCATACCAACAGCATAAAGCTTATCAAAAAGCCTGCGGAGCGGAGGGACAGCGTCCGCTGGGAGCCCGCCAAAACCGCAGAAGGAATCACGCCCGCCTTGGCTTGCTCACGCAGCGCGGCGCGTTGCGCCTGATAATCGCCAATGGCCAGGAAGAACTTGGGCATAACCACCACCCACAGCAGCAGCGCAGCGCTCATGCTGGCCCAGTTGAAGTTGCCATGATTGATGCGCAGCCCCGTTTCCCGAAAGAACATGGCCTCCAGCATCGCGAACAAAGCAATCAGGAGTGCCATGACCAGCGTGTGATCCCGAAACATGCCTTTTTCCCGGATCGCCACCAGCGCAAACAGCGGGAAGGCGCACATCATCAGCATATTACGGATGGCCTGCCATGTGCTTTGCAGCGTGGCGCCAATTTCCACACCGCTGGTGTAGGGCACCACCACGCCCGTATAGTACAGGTATTGCAAAAGGAAATAGCCTACGGCAGGCAGAAACGCCAGTATGATTTGCAGGAAGTAACGGCTGTTTTTGGGGTGGCGGATCCATTGCCACAGGAAAAAGGCGGCGGCGGCGGGAATCAGCGCCTGAATGAAGGTGGGCTTGGCCGAAAGGCTCAGCATCAGCAGCGTTGCCAGCGTGAGTACCTTACGCCAGGGGAGAATGGCGGTCGCGCCATCGCTTCGCGATCTCTCCTGAAAATAATACCAGCAGTGCATCAGGTAAGGTACGCTGAGGAACATGGTCACGATGACCGCAAGCTGCGTGGGGTTGTGCCACACCATGGGCGAACCGAAGTTGCGATATACGCCATAGTTTACTCCCGGGATGTACAGGTTGGTCACGATGGATAGCAGCAGGGCGCTGAGCGTCACAAGGGTGCCGGAAACACGGCCGCCTGTCATGACCAAGAGGTAGCGGCGCATCAGCAGAAATGCCGCGGCCTTACAAGCCACGCAGATGAGGGCGGCAGCCCAGTTAAGCGGTATGCCCACCTGATAGAGCACTGCCACCGCAAGATGCCACAGCGGATAGGCCAAACGGCTGGTGATGCTTCGTAGATTGCTAAAGTCAAACTCGCTGGCGATACGGGCATGGATGTGCAGATCACTGTATGGGTTTGCGTATTCCCATAAGAACATGTAGAGGGAAAAGGCGGTCAGCAGGAGCAGCACGCTCCATTGGAACAGATCGGCGCCTTGCTTGTTGCCCCGTTTGCGCAGATCGCGATCCATTTCCACAGCATCAAATGTCATGCGGCGAGTTCCTCCTTGCGGTAAGTCAAATCACAGAACTGTATCATAGCATGAAAAGCGGTTTCGGGCAAGCGAGCCATCCGTATGCGCCAGCACGGCTGGTAAGGGGAAGCAGACCGGAAACAAACGACCGCCCTGCCTGCGCTTGCTGGACGCGGGCGGGGCGGGCATGGCGCGGTGGATGCGGCTCTATCGGTCTGGGATGGCTGTCGAAGGAGGAAGCATCAGCCTTGCTGGCTGGCAGCGTGGAGCGCGTCATCCCCCATGGAAGGTTCGTGTTGTGCCGCCAGAGCTTCCTCCGCTGCGGGAGACGCCGCTGGGGAAACAGCCGCCGATGGTTGCGCGCCATTGGATGCGGCGTTCATCGCCTCAAGCTGCCGCCGGGCGGCTTTGCTCAGGAAACGGCGAGCCTTCAGGCGCTTGCTGAGCGCGGCCTCGCGACGCGCAAGCTCTTCGCGTTCAATGGCATACATGCCTTCCATCCTTTCCAGCAGCGTGCTCACGATGCGCAGCTTCTCCTCGGTGGCGGGGGCTTGCGGATCATAACGCACACCTTGGCCGATGGTGATGGTTCGCAGGTGCTTGCTGGCATAGATGGGCAGAAAAACCACACGCTGCTGGGTCTTGACATAATAGGCGGGGGCGATCATCGCAAACCCTGTATACAGCTCGCCAACACCCTCCAACGCGTAACCCCGCTCGCCGGGCGCCTCCGGCTGATCCCGCTCAGGAAACAGCAGAATGTTATCGCCCGCTTGCATGGCTTCGGTCGTCAGGCGAAAGGTTTTAATGAGTTCGCGCGGGCTGTCCCGGTATACGGGGATGCATTCAAGGCTGGCAAACGCCCACAGGCAAACGCGCGCAATCAGTTTGGTCAGCGGTAGTTTCAGCGAGGATGGCAGCCATTGTTGCCGGAGCATGGAGTTTTCATAAATATGGCGGACGATCTCGTTTCGATCCAGCATCTTGCTGACCGTCCATGGCCGAAAGCTGATGGGGATATACAGGTTAGTCACAATCGGCCCGTATAGTTCGCCGTGGTTGCATACCAGCACCATGGTGCCATCCGCATGCCCCGCTGCGTTTTCCAGCCCTTTGAGCTTATGGTAGTAGAAGGGACGAAGCAGCATCAGCAGCAGCTTGACGCCATAACGGTTCTTGTGCCGTGCTACCACCACCGCGTCAAGCTGTTTCTTGAGCGCGGGGTTCGGGGCATCCGTCATGGTCAGGAATCGCTTGAGTTTCTCAAAATGGCGGTTGTTCATCGGGAAACGCAGCACACTGGCGACCGCGCCCACCAGAAGCAGCAGAGGCGGCACCACCATCAGGGGTCGAAAACTGCGCACGACAAACGCGAGATCCATATCTTCCAGGGCGATGCTTGATGGCAGGCTCAGGAACGCCAACAGCACCAGCGCCGCCAGCTGCCCAAGCAGAATGGCGAACTCGGTATACACCGCGCGGTAGCGTCCATAGCCGATGAGATCGCTCTTTAAGCCATATTCCGCAACGCCCGCCATGGCGCGCTCCATCTGGGCAAGGCAGGTAATAGCGATGGTAAGCCCGCCCGTGCAGAGGCTAAGCGTCAGGTAGCTTACCACCATGCTCTGCGCGCGATCCAGTTCCCGATACAGCAGCACAAGCCCATACAGCCACAACAGCAGACCAAACAGCAGCAGGGGCAGCAAAGCCAGTTTACGCTGCCCGGTATGGCTGAGCAGGTAATCCGTCACCTCCCGCATCAGGATGGTACAAGCAACGCTTAGCGCAAGGCGGCCGATCATCTCCGCCGTGGTAATGCCGATGAATGTATACATCATAACCAGCGTCACCTGCAGCGCCATGAGGATGGGCATCTGAAGCCGCTGATATGCGCCGTAGGCGTGCACGGTGGATAGCGCCTGCGCTACGCGCTGCACGCAGGCCGCGTCCACCGCTTCGGGGGCGTGCGTATGGGCGATTACATCCCGCTCGCGGTAGTGCGTATAGGCTTCCAGCAAAACACTCAAGCCGTACCCGCCCAGCGATTGCCAGGCAGTTGCCTGTGGCAGGTAATGAAAGAACAGCGGCAGCAGAACCGCCGCGGGGATCAGTTGCAATAAGCCGTAAGCAAGTAAAAAAAGTTTACGGTTGATGCGATGCAGCATAACCATGCCCACCAGCCGCCGCCCGAGGATGGCACGCATGGTAAGCGCCAGCACCACCGCAAAAAGCGCCCAGATGCGTGATGGCGCGCTGAAAACAGGGAAAAGCGTAAAAATGACCAGTGAAAGAAACAGCATCAGCGCTAGTAGCAGGGTTCCGGTTATGCGCATCAGCCGCGTCAGGTATTTGCGGTTATCGCCCAGAAACGTTTGCGCAAAGGCAGTGGCGACCGTACCGCTCATGTACAGCGCGCCGCCCAAGATGGGGGATAGGCCGTAGGCACTGCTTATGGTCATGGAATACAGGTAGTTGTACAGGGTACTCAGCGACATCATCACCAGCATTACGCGTCTGGCACTGGCATAGGTCGGCGTTTCACGGGCTTGTGGCAAAGGCGGCGTGCTCCTTTCATGGCGGATGCGGCTTGTTCCATGGACGCTGGCGAAAGCAGATAGAATTCCAAGGCGATGGATTGACACGCTACAGAGATAACGACAGCGCGCCGAGAACAGCGCCAGTTTGATGTATATAACCAAGCATCATTTTACCACATGGTCTTTAGGCAGGCAACAGGGCATGGAATACAAAAACCCTCCGCGAGCGGAATCATCGCCTGCGGAGGGCAGAGCAAACGCTGGAAAGCGCCTGCATATCCTATGGGATAATCATCCTTCGCTGGCCGCGAAGGATTCAACCGCGTCCGGCAGGTGCGGCTGGATACCGCGGCGCAGGGTCGCGATCAGCGTATCAACCTGCTGAGGAAGGGGCAGTTGTACATCAGAACGCACCGGCGCGCCCACGCGGAACATACGCGCGGGCACATCAATGTATACCGGCCAGAACGCGATGGCCTTGCCTGTTTGGCGGGCAAAGGCAGGCGCGATCTGTAGAAAACCACGGTTCAGGGTGGTATCATGTTGCTTGAAGCCGCTTGGCTGTTCGGGGAAGATCACCAGATGCTTGCCCTCCTTGAGCAGGCGCAGGCTTTCGCGCATGGTGCGCATTACGCGCGCATCATGATACACAGGCACGGTCGGCGCTGTGCGCAGGAGGGGCGGCAGGATGGCGGCGGCAAGATAGGGCAGCGTTGCGCTCAGCAGCGGCGCAAACTTGCTGGTGGGTTCCCACCAGTAATCCTGCCTTACATAGGCGGGGGTTTCGCGCGCGCTGAGTACCTGCGCGTTCATCCAAGGGCGCAGGTCATCGGCCAGCGGGAACTTGGCGCAGATATCAATGGGACCGTAGGCGCCGGCATGATTGCAAATGAAAACCGAGGGCTCGCCAGTAAAGGGGACTTCCCATTGGGTGTGCATCCGGTACGTAAAGCGGCGGATCAGCCCGCGCCAGAAACGATAGGCTCTTTTCAACTCCATGGAGGAACCTCAATCCTTTGTAATGATGAGGGCGAATGAAGGACAGCGGCTTGACAAAGAAGGGCTGCAAGGCGGTGCTGGCGTAACGGATTGCACCGTTGCGATGCCGTCAACGTTTTTTATAACATATTCGGCGGCGGTTGTCCAGCATGGCACAAGCGGGGCGTACCCATGCCTTCTCACATAAATGTAATACAAAGATTAGAAAGGCGTAACGGTCACGGTTGACGCGCAAGTTATAATGGATATACAACATGTTGGGGGTTTGTGATATGGGACGGAAGCAAAACTACTATATCTTTGCACCGGAGAAAAAGAAGCGCAGGGGGCCAGGGTGCCTGATCCTGCTGTTAGCCGTCCTATTTGCAACCGTGGTTTTAAGCATACTGGCCAATGCGACCCTGAACAACCGCGTGAACCTGCTCACGGAAAAAGTACGCGTGATGTCCCTGAACCAGAACCTAGAAAATTTTACCATCCTGCACATTTCCGATTTGCATGGGCATGAGATGGGCCTTCAGGCGGATATGTGGCGCACGCTGTTATATGGCAAGGGTTTCTCCGCCGTTGCCCTAACCGGGGATATGGTGGGCAAGGATGGAGACTATTCGCCGCTCATCTCGCTGATCAAAACGCTCCGGCAAATCAAAGCGGATGTTCCCATTTACCTGATCGCGGGGGATGATGACCCCCCGCCCGTCATCTCCACATTGCATGGCAGCCCCGAAGTACTGGCGGAATGGGTTCGCGTTGCGCAGGAGGCGGGCGCCGTGTATCTGGATCGGCCTGTTGCCCAGCAAGTTGGACGCTTTACAGTGTGGTTTACGCCGGAGTACCTCTATAGCGTGGATATTCCGGGCATGCAGGAAAGCCTTACGCGCCAAAAGCAGGAGATGGAAGCGTTGGGCGTGCAGTATGAAGGGGAGGGCGGCGCAAGCTACCGCGCCCTGTGCTATCGGCTGGAGGCCATTACGGCCAGTGGTGAAGCGGTTAAAGCCATGAAGAAGGATGATCTGCAAGTCGCGCTGACGCATTTCCCGCTGAAAGCGAGCTATGTGCGGGAGATGGTGGAGTGGGCACAGAGTGAGGAGATATTTAATTTTCGCCGCCTGACGCTGGTGCTGGCGGGGCATTATGTGGGCGGGCAGTGGCGCTTGCCGGGCATTGGACCCATCTATGTGCCGGAGCAAGGATGGTTTGCGGGGGATGCTAGCATCGTAGGCATGCAGCGCATCAACAGCATCAGCCAATATGTGAGCGGCGGGCTTGCCGCCAGCGATTATTACCCCATGCCCGGGCGCCTTTTCAACGCCCCTTCCATCAGCCTGCTTTCTTTTACGGCGCGCATTGAGTAGCGCAGGCTAACCTGTTGTAATGTGTAAGCCTATTTCGCTTGACGCTGCATTCGCTACGGGGTATTATGGTAGTGCTTTGCGTGTGAGATCACATTATCCATACAGGACTTTTATCCGTGCACGTAAAGCCGATAAGACGGCTTTGCCGTGCTCGAAAGGATGGAAGCCACATGTTCGGATTTCGCCACGAGGGAAGGCGCGTTAAAAAGATGGACCCCATCGTTCAGATGACGCCTTACCTGATGCCCATGCGCTGCGATGCGCAGGTATTCCTGCGTCACGATGTGGATTATGAGACGCTTGCACGCTATATTGCGGATAAATCCCGCAAGGAAGGCGTAAAAATCACGTTTTTGGAGATCATCATCGCGGGCTATGTACGCGCGATTTCGCAAGTGCCCGAGGTTAACCGTTTTGTGATGAACAAGCAGTATTATAACCGCAAGGAGCTTACCTGCTCCATGACCATACTGCTGGATACGCCCGATGGCAGCATTCAGGAGAATGTGATCAAAGTTCGCTTTGACCCGACCGATACCATCTACGATGTGCAAAAACGCCTGACAGCGAAGATCGCCGCCAACCGTAAACCCGATAAGCCGAGCTTTGCCATCAAACTGGCCAGCGGCCTGCTCAAGATTCCCGGGCTGGTTTCCGTTGTGGTGTGGTTCCTGATGCTGCTGGATCGCTACGGGATTTTGCCCGGCGTTCTCATTGATGAGCTGCCCTTCCATACCAGCATGTTTATCACCAACAATGCCTCCATTGGGCTGCACAGCGTGTTTCATCATATCTACAACTTTGGCAACACGGGGTTGTTTCTCAGCCTTGGCACGCCGGAGCGCGGGTATACGGTGGACGCGAAGGGGAACCCGAAGCGCTGGTGCACGCTGCCAATCGGCATCACAGCGGATGAGCGCGTGTGCGGCGGCGCGGTGTATGCCAAGCTGTTCACCTGGATGAAACGCTGCCTGAAAAACCCCGAGCTTCTGGATACCCCGCCGGAGCAGGTTTTCTTTAATGAAGGCATGGAGTTCCATGAACCCAAGCCTGTGATGGACGCGCAATAAGCCTGCCAGGGATGCTGTTCTGCCTGAACGCGGAGTGGGCACGCCTGTTGATGATTCGCGCTGGCTGGCAAACAAGGTGAATCATGGGCTGAGAAAGACCTTTTGCGGTTTCCGGCAGGGGAAGTCATTGGCGGGTGTGTATGGAGCCAATCGTCAAACATGAAGCCGTTCCCCGCCTGCGAGCGAACAGCCCGCAGCGCCATGCAGCGCATCAAGATAGCGATCCCTGAGGAAAGACCGGAGCCGACAAGCGCCATGCTTGTCGGCTCCGTATATTGTAAAGCCGCCTGTATTGGGATAGGGCTGCGTGGATGCTTGCCAATCAAACGTACGCGATGCGCCCTGTCAGCAGCAAAGCCAATGACGGCGCGCTGCGATGGCAGGGGATTTGCCTGCCTGCGTTGTTATGAATGCAATTAACCTGCCAGCCGAAAACCAAAGCGGTATTGATTCAAGCGGCAGAATGCAGAGGACAACCGTTCTTCGCACCAGTCCGAACATTTCTGGAAATCACTTGCGCAATGGGCGGTTATTTGATATCCTAGTTCATAGCATTTTTTGAGGAGGCTGCGTATGAAAGAATTGCGCGACGCAATCCTGAAGCAGGGGTTTGGCATCGGGCATGATATCGTGAAGGTGGATATGTTTTTGAACCACCGTCTGGATATCGCTTTGCTTACCAATATTGGACAGGCTTTCCAGGAGGCGTTTGCGGGGCAGCAGGTGGACATGATCCTGACCATCGAAGCCAGCGGCATCGCAGCGGCCATTACCACCGCGCAGGCGTTTGGAAATCTGCCGGTCATTTTTGCCAAGAAGAGCAAAACCACCAGCACAATCAACCGTGATGTGTATGAAGCGAAGGTGTTCAGCTTTACCCACAATACGGAAAACTACATCCGTATCGCGAAAAGCTACCTTCCCGCGAATGCGAATGTGCTCATCATCGATGATTTTTTAGCAAATGGAGAAGCGGCAGAAGGCCTTGCGGAAATCGTGCGGCAGGCTGGCGCCAACGTGGTGGGCATCGGTGTGTGCATTGAGAAGGGATTCCAGGCGGGCGGCCAAAAACTGCGCAATGAGGGCTACCGCGTGGTATCGCTTGCGACGGTCACAGGCATCGAGAACGGCAAACTGATGCTTGCGGAAGAGAAAACAGACGCTTGACGCTAAAACGCCGCCTGTGCTACAATCAGGGTGGTTGAAACCCAATACGAAATCAGAAACGGAGCTGAAAGGATGCGCAAATAATCCTGCCGACCTTTGCTAAAAAGGGAGTGCAAGCGAACGCCTCACCAGAGGTGATTGTTTGTTTTGGCAGGAAAGCGCAGCCGAGAGGCTCTGTTTTTATTGCGCTTTTTGCCCCTCCCGCGTGTACGATGGAGGTGGTATCCCATGGCGTTGATGTTGATCAACCAAGTGACATTTGCCTACGAGGGCAGTTATGACGATGTTTTTACCGGCCTGACCTGCCAACTGGATACGCGCTGGCGGCTGGGGCTGATTGGCCGTAACGGGCGCGGCAAAACCACGCTGCTGCGGCTTTTGGCAGGAGAACTGCATGCGCAGGGGAGCATTACCATGCCGTTAGCGCCTGTTATGTTCCCATTCCCGATCATCAATGCGGAGCAATCCGCCATGGCGGTGATGCTTGCCTGCGCGCCGCAAACGCCCGCCTGGCAGCTTGAACTGGAAGCATCGCTGCTGAACATCGGCGAGGAAACGCTCCAGCGCCCCTATGCCACACTCAGCCGCGGAGAGCAGACCAAGGCGCAGCTGGCCGCACTGTTTGCGCGGGAAGATACCTATCCGCTCATCGATGAGCCGACCAACCATCTGGATCTAACCGGGCGCGAGATGGTGGCGGATTATCTGGCCGGGAAGGATGGGTTTCTGCTGGTGAGCCATGACAGGGCGTTTCTCAACCGCTGTATCGACCATACCCTTTCGCTCAACCGCACGACTGCCATGGTGCAGCGCGGCGATTTTGACCTGTGGGAGAGGGAGTTTACGCGCAAAAATGAAAGCGAACAAGCGCGCAACCAGCAAATCCAGAAAGATGTGGCGCGATTGACCCAGAGCGCACGCCAGAAAGCCGAATGGAGCAAGCGTACCGAGAAAGCAAAATACCATGTGAAACCCAGCGAGGCGGCCGTGGCGGATAGGGGCTACATTGGCGCGCGAGCCGCCGCGATGATGAAGCGATCCCTGAATGTGCAAGCGCGTATCGATCGGCAGATTGAGGAAAAGCGTACGTTGATGCAGGATTTGGAGCGCGTGGGCGAACTTAAGCTGTTTCCGCTGGAACATCCCAAACGGCAGTATATGGAGGTGGTGGATGGTTTTGTGCGCTACGACGGCCGTACCATCTGTGAGGGGATACAGATAAACGTTACGCGTGGCGCGCGCATCGCGCTGATGGGGCGCAACGGCGCCGGCAAGAGCAGCATCCTGCGTGGCTTGTGTGGCGCAGGCAATGCGCTGATGGGGGATGTACGCATCGCAAGCGGGTTGAAGGTGAGCTATGTTCCGCAATCGACCGATCACTTGCGGGGCAGCTTGCGCAGCTTCATCCAGGAGAATGACGTGGATGAAACGTTGTTCAAAGCCATCCTGCGCAATATGGATTTTGGGCGGGAGCAGTTTGATAAAGCCATTGAGCATTACAGCGAAGGGCAGAAAAAGAAACTGATGCTCGCCCGAAGCCTGTGTGAACAGGCGCATTTGTATGTGTGGGATGAACCGCTCAACTACCTTGATGTGTTCAGCCGTATGCAGTTGGAAACGTTGATTCTATCAGCATCCCCTACAATGGTTCTCGTGGAGCATGACCGCGCGTTTCTGGATCGCGTGTGTACGCAAACAATCGACTTGGATGGGTTCACAAAAAGCTGATGGCAAGGAAGGGCAAAGAAACCCTTGTGATGCAACGTTCTTGAAACGCGTAGACTGCCCGAAGGGGCAGCCGCATAGGAGGATTCGCATAGCGAGGGTTGCCTATTGGCGGATTGCGTATGCCCTGCGGCGGTCTCCGCCAGTGAATACGGCTCGCGGGGGATTGGGCAAGCGAGCATGCCGCATGGGTGTATCCCCGCCTGCCCGGCAAGGGATGGAACATGGCTCATATGCCTCGCGGTTCATGGCGGCAGGTGAATGGACGACGAGGGAATAAGGCGGGGAAATACGTTCTACAAGAATGCTTGTCATACGCCCGCCAACGCGGTTTAAGGCAGTACTAGCATAGCACATCCCTGGCGGTTCATGGCAGCAGACGCAAAGACCGACAAGGCTTTTAGGTGAGCGAGGATACTTGTTTTATGCCCGCTTACGCGACTGAGGCAGTACCAACGAAGCACATCCCTCGCGGTTCATGGCGGCAAGTGAATGGACGGCGAGGGAGTACAGCGCGTAAGAATGGATGCTTATAACAGGCGAATCGGCATGATTACCGCGCCTGACGTGCTATGTTAGTGTGTGCTGTACAGGCATACATGCGTATGGCGGCAGGAAGCTGGCGTGTTGTATGCCTAAGGGATGGGCTTGCAAAGGCGATTCGCCCTGTGCTAAAATGTACGCAAGTAGAAGAGACGAAGGTCGTCTTGTGTGCCCAAGAACTAAAACGTTTTCGTTACAAGGAGGAACCCCGATGCAGTACGGTTATTTCGATGAAACCGCGCGTGAGTATGTGATTACCAACCCCGATACGCCCGCGCCATGGGCAAACTACTTAGGCTCACCGGAATATGGGGCGATTATCACACAAAACGCGGGTGGGTATAGTTTTGAAAAATCCGGCGCAGCGGGGCGAATCCTGCGCTATACCTTCAACCAGTTTGACGAGCCGGGGCGGTATTTGTACATCCGTGATGACGCCACGGGCGATTTCTGGTCGGCATCGTGGAAGCCGGTTAGAAAGCCGCTGGAGACTTACAAAACGCAATGCCGCCATGGCACCGCGTATACGCTTTTTATCAGCGAGTACAGCGGTGTAAAAAGTACGGCGCTGTATTATGTGCCCATGGGAAAAACCCATGAGGTTTGGCGGCTCACGCTGGAAAACCAGAGTGACGCGCCGCGCACGCTTTCCGCATTTGGGTACTGTGAGCTGACCAATGAAAACAACTACGAGCAGGATATGATTAACTTGCAGTACACGCAGTTCATCAGCAGAACCGAACTCCGTGGCGATCATGTTCTCCAGCATATCAATGAATACTGTGAAGTGAAGGAAGACGGCGCCAATGGCAGGGAGCGCATGTTCGGGCTTGTGGGCGCACCGGTAGAAAGCCATACGGGCAGGCGGGAAGCGTTTCTGGGCAAAGCGCGCTTTGACGCGCCCGCGGGCGTGGCGCAAGGCCGCTTGGACGGGAGCGATTGCTACAACGGCAATCCCTGCGGCGCACTGCATACGAGCGTCACTCTTGCGGCGGGAGAAACCTGTACGCTGGTGTTTGTGCTGGGACAAAAGACCGAAGCACAAGCGCGGCAGATTCTTGATGAGTATGCCGCCGCGCCCGAGGCAGTTACCAACGCGGAATTCATGGCGCTCAAAGCCTACTGGCATGACCAGTTGAACGGATTGCAGGTGCATACACCGGATGCGCGTTTCGATGCCATGGTCAACACTTGGAACGCCTTCCAGTGCTTTACCACAGTGGTATGGAGCCGCGCCGCATCGCTTATGTACTGCGGCCAGCGTAACGGATATGGCTACCGTGATACTGTGCAGGATATCCAGGGTGTTATCCACCTGAACCCGGAGCTTGCCCGGCAGCGCATCCGCTTTATGCTGTCTGCACAGGTACACCACGGCGCGGGGCTACCGCTGGTCAAGTTCACCCACGACCCCGGCCATGAGGATACTCCTGAACAGGAGAGCTACGTAAAAGCAACCGGGCACCCGCATTACCGCGCGGATGACGCGTTGTGGCTGTTTCCCACAGTGTATAAGTATCTTGCGGAAACGGGTGATACCGCGTTCCTGCGCGAGGTGATTCCCTATGCTGACCGGGATGAGGGCACGGTGCTGGATCATTTGAAGCGCGCTATCGATTTTAGCATGCAGCACCTGGGCCCCCATGGCATGCCCGCGGGTCTGCATGCGGATTGGAACGATTGCCTGCGCCTGGGTGAACAGGGGGAGAGCACGTTTGTAGCGTTCCAGCTGTACTATGCGATGCGCATTCTGATGCAGCTGTGCGAAGGGGACGAGGCGTATGGATCGTATCTCAAAGCGGAGAGCGAACGGCTGCTGAACGTTCTTGATTCGCTGTGTTTCGAGGGCGACCGTTACATCCGCGGGTTTACGGAAGCGGGTGCGGTAATCGGCAGTGGTAAGGACGCGGAGGCGAACATGTGGCTTAACCCGCAAAGCTGGGCGGTTATCAGCGGCGCGGTGAGCGGGGAGAAAGCCGCAACCGTTATGGATACAGCCTACCGGGAGCTTAACACCCCTTACGGGCTGATGCTCATGCACCCGGCTTACCGTTACCAAGCTTTTGACGGCGCCAGAATGCTGCTGTTCAACCCGGGAACCAAGGAGAATGCAGGGGTGTTTTGCCAGCCGCAGGGATGGGCGATACTGGCGGAAGCGCTGTTGGGGCATGGCGAGCGCGCCTACCAGATATTCACGGAGAGCAATCCTGCGGCATTCAATGATCATGCGGATCTGCGGGTGATTGAGCCGTATGTGCACGGGCAGTTCATCGAAGGCGCGGAAAGCCCCTTTGCGGGGCGCGCGCATGTGCATTGGCTTACGGGCACGGCTACCACGGTGATGGTTGGTTGTGTGGAAGGCATTTTAGGCCTAAGGCCAACACCGGAGGGTATCATGCTGTCACCGGCAATCCCGGCGCAATGGGAAGGGTTTACTATGCGCAAGGTGTTCCGGGGCAAGGTGCTTGCCATTACGGTGGATAACACGGCGCATAAGGAGAGCGGAGTCACGCGGATGTTGCTTAACGGGCGTGAGCACGTGGTGGGGTTGATCCGTGAGGAGGAGTTGGAGCAGGAGAATGATGTGATCCTGATATTCTAGTAATATAGGGAAAAAGAAGGGTCAAGGGGCAATGCCCCTTGCGGGGCTTGGGGCAGCGCCCCAACACCCCCGACCCACGCCGCAGCGAATAACCCCTAAGCGAGCAAACAGCCGCGAAGCGGCTATAAAGCGAGCGGAAAAACACACAAGCCGAAGCGGAGTAAAGAAGAAAAGAAGGGTCAAGGGGCAATGCCCCTTGCGGGGCTTGGGGCAGCGCCCCAACGGCCCCCGACCCACGCCGCAGCGAAATAACCCCCAAGCGAGCAAACAGCCGCGAAGCGGCTATAAAGCGAGCGGAAAAGCAGACACGCCAAAGCGAAGTAAAGGATAAAAGGAGGGTCAAGGGGCAATGCCCCTTGCGGGGCTTGGGGCAGCGCCCCAAAAACCCCCCGTCCCACGCCGCAGCGAATAACCCCCAAGCGAGCAAACAGCCGCGAAGCAGCTATAAAGCGAGCGGAAAAACACACAAGCCAAAGCGGAGTAAAGGAAAAAAGAAGGGTCAAGGGGCAATGCCCCTTGCGGGGCTTGGGGCAGCGCCCCAAAAACCTCCCGTCCCACGCCGCAGCGAATAACCCCCAAGCGAGCAAACAGCCGCGAAGCGGCTATAAAGCGAGCGGATGAGCACACAAGCCAAAGTGGAGTAAAGGAAAAAAAGGGTCAAGGGGCAATGCCCCTTGCGGGGCTTGGGGCAGCGCCCCAACGACCCCCGTCCCCGATCCGTAGCGCGCTTTATCAAGCGAAGGGATAGATCAGCTTTATGAAAAGGCCGCCGACACGAATTGTGTGCGGCGGCTTTATGCTATGTTGCAAAAGGATTTACAGGACACTTACGGCCAAACGCCATCCGGTGCCTGCGGTGTTCTCCGCAACGGTGAAGGTGTAGGTAAGGGCGTTCGCACCATCAGCATCGAACCAGTGCTCGCCGTCGAAGGTGTATTGCCATTGCAGCGCGACGTTGCTTCCCTCGTAACCTGACAGCGTGGCAATCAGGGTCACGGTATCGCCCAAGGAAAGGTGGGCGGGTTTATCCATGCGAATGGAGACACTGCGGTTGATGGGTTGCTCAGCGGCAGGTTCCTGTGTTGCGCCTTGAGTGGGTGCGGGGGTTTGCGTTGGGTCGGCGCTCTGGGTTGCGGTGGGGTTCGTTTCCGGAGTATGGGTGGGTTCCTGCGTCGGTTCTTCCGTGATGGCGGGTTCCTGTTGCGCCTGCGGCGTAGGATCGGCATCAGTCTTCGGGGTGACAGCGGGAGCCTGACTGATGGCAGGCTCTTGGGTTGCGGTGGCTACCACAACAGGGGTAGCTTCCACAATAAACTCTGTCTGCTCCAAAATGACCTCGTCTGCTGGTTCTTCCGCGAAGGAAACGCCTGCAATACTCACGGAAAGGAGCACGACCATCAATATGGCTAGCGTCTTGGTATGCTTCATGCCCTTTCCTCCATTTCATTTCATAGTACACATGAAGTATACCGAGTTTGAGTTACATAACCAGTTACATATCAGGGATTGCAAATAGATTTTTTTCCCGCGGCGATGCATGAACAGCAAAGCCCATGGAATCAACGATTCTATGCAGGATAAGGAATTGTAACAAAACAGCAGTTACACGTGATTCATTCACCACGCTTATGAATCATAGGCAAAAGGAAAGATTAACCATGGGCGGCGCGGTCATAAGCGCCATGATAGCATACGCATGGGGAAACAAAGAGGTGCCCTTGTGTTCGCGCCTGTGTGATGCTGGATAAACGTCATTCATAGAAAAAATCTATCTGTAGTAGTTGAATGGTGTTTCAACCACCATGGATTGTGGTATAATGAGCACAATATCGTGGAAAGGAAGCGGATACGTATGGCATGCACAGTTACAGTCACCGGCGGGGTTTTAGAAAGTACAGAGATCGATGCGTATATCAAGCGCGCAAAGGAGAAATACGGCAGTGAGCCGCGTCACATCGACATGAATGTAGATGGCGATGAGATCGAATTGCAGTATGATTTTGGCGGACAAAACTTCCAGCGCATCCGGCGCATCACAGGGTACCTGGTGGGCACGCTGGATCGCTTTAACAACGGAAAGCGCGCAGAGGAGCACGATCGCGTCAAGCATTCGCTGTAATCAGGCAGGGAAGCTGCGCAAAACAAAAGCCCGGGCACTTTTGCCGGGCTTTTGTTTTGCATGGGGGTCATTGCCGAGGCTAGATCTGCGAATTGAAAATATTACGCAGATTGTAAACCACATTGCTTTCGTCCGATTTGGTGCTGCTGGCTTCGTTGATTTCACTCAAGGCCGCAAGGCCGGTCATATCCGCGCCGTCACCGTAGCCAATCGTGTGAATGGGGATGCCCAGCCCCCGCACCACAGGGGTAATCTGATCCAGGCTGTACCCGCGGTTTTGCACGCCGTCGCTCAGCACAAACAACAGCAGCTTGGCGTTGGGCAGTTGCTCCTTTTGTGTAAGCAGCAGCCGCACACCTTCCAGTACCGCGTCATAGGTGGCGGTGCCGCCGCCCGCGTACAAATCTTTCACAGCGCCGTTGAAGTAGGCTTTCTGTTTGCCTGTGAATTCATCGATCGGGAGATTGACAAACACATCGTCGGCATAGCTGATCAGGCCGATGTAATTGCCCTCGCCGATATACTGCGCGGCGTTGAGCAGCGATGCTTTCAGCTCGCGGATGGGCGTGCCGTCCATACTGCCGGAGATATCAGCGACAAACACAGCCACCACGGGCTGCCCGCCGTCTTTGTTCTCTTTCCACACCTTTTGCGCGGCAAAGAGCTGCGCGCCTTGGAGATTGAGCGCCTCACCCGCAAAATCATCGCGGGCGTTGAAGCCGTGACGTACGGCTTCCGCCTGGGATTCGGCCGTCAGGCAATACGCGGTGAACAACGCCAGTACTTCCTTTTGCGCGGCGGTAATGCCGCCCATCGCGTATACGGGGTTATCATGCCGTACGCCAAAAGGGGTGAATACAAAATCGCTCAGGGTGGGCTCGATGGAATATGCCTGATACTCCATGATCATCGCGTCCAGCATCCCTTTTTTGGCGCTTTCGCGCATCTGCGCGGTGGTATAGGCCACCGGCGGAACCTGCTTTTGGAACGCCTGTAGTTTCTCAACAGCGGCCGCGCTCAGCGGATCGGATGGGTCAAAGGCTTGCAGCATGGCGGTCAGGATGTTGAGTCCCGTACTGCTGACGTAGGGGTTGGTGTAGCCCAGCAGCAGGTTGCCTTCCAATACCGCATCCAGAATCTTATTGAGGGTTACGTCGCCATACTTTTCGGTGAAATCCGTATGCGCTTTCTTGCTCATAAGGATGCCCGCGGTATTGCCTGCAATGCGCGGCGCAACCTGTTCAAAGCGTACGCCGGAGGAGGTGAGCATCTCCGCCCATAGCTCGTTGGTGGGGCTAAAGGCGGCGGGTATGTACTTGCCGCTTACGATATATTCCGTCGCCAGTCCAGACGCGATGGGGCGGATGGATACCGATACGCGGCTTCCTTCCAGGGTGAGGGCTTCGGCATTGAAGCGTTCGGCAATGACATTGAGCCAGCCATCCAGCCCGCTGCCTGCCTTTTCGGTGGAAGCGACAATTTCCACATCGACGGTGCCCCGTCCGGTTACGCTCAGGGGATAGTTGGTGATATCGGGCAACTCATCGGCGGGAGAACTGATGCCCGCGTCGGTGATATCCAGCCGTGGGGCAATATCGGTTACCCGCACCTTGGTAAGCAGCGCGTTGAGGGTTTCGGTAGCCTGCGCGGGGGTTAATGGTTCATCCGAACCGCACGCGGTGAGCGCAAACGCGGCCAGCAGCAGGGTAGCGGCCAGCAGCAGCGCCTTGAAAACGGTTTTATGCATGGTAGCCTCCTTTTATGGGTTCATGCGGATGCCGTCGTTGGTCAGGGAGCGAATCACATTGGTCATGATTTGCAGATCCATGGTCTCGCGGCCAGCCTTCTTTTCTTCCACATAACGGACGGTTTCGGTCAGGAGCGTTTCGCAGCGATTGAGCACTTCTTCATTCTCGTTCAAAAACACCTGCATGGCGCGTTCGTGTTCCTGATATACGGCTTCGCGGCGGCGGGCGTTTCTCTCTTCTGGGTCGCATAACAATGCGCGGTTGAGCACCAGTACCAGTTTTCGGCAAAGGGTCTGCTCTGCGTCCAGCAGCGCGGCGGAGGCCTGCCCCAGCAGCGCCACATCGTTACGCTGGATGAGTTCGCCCATTTTGATTTTCTTACGCTCGATGTTCTCCAGTTGATGCTTGCCTTGGGCAAGCAAATCGGCCAGTTGTGGGCGCAGCGTCTGAAACCGTGTGAGTTCCGCGCGCATCTCTTCCGGGGAGAGCGTTTGATCCGGCGCGAAGGTAAACTGTCTGGGGGTGGCGGCGCTGCGTTTTGCGGCGCGCACGCTACTGATAAGCAACCCCGCGTGCAGCAGCAGGAACAGTGCCCCCAGCAGCACCCAAGCCAGCAGAATGAGCTGATCCGCAGCAACCAATCCAAAGCGGATGATAAACGCCGTACGATCAATGCTGAGAACCGCAATCAGCCCCAGCACAAGCAAGCCCTCCGTCAGGATGAGCCGTCTTTTCAGCCGCCGATTGATCTTCATGGGTCATCGCCCTCCGTTCATGCCATAAAATAATTATACCATTGATGGTCGCGTTGTTCACGCGTTCCCGGGCGGAATGTCGTTTTGCGCGCCTTAGCGCCGCGCTGCAAGCATCCATTGCGAAAAAGCCGTATCAAAGTGTATGGAACACAATCATGCATAACCTGCGCTTGGGCTGGCGTTGCCGTGATGCCCATACACGCAAACCGTTCTGTGTGCCTGTGGGTAACCGCATCGGCAACTGCCTAATCCTTCGGTTGACTTTCCTTACGTTGCCTGCGCGCCGCCCTCGCAGTGGGGGTCGACAGCCCGCTGCGCTGGGGCAAGCTTTGCCGCTGCGCAGGCATCCCGGTAGTAAGCAACCTTGCGGTCGATGTGCAAAAGCTCCGTCTGCAAGGCGGCAATGCGCGCCATGGTTGCCTGTCGATGCGCGAGCACGATATCGTAACGCTGCGCGAGGGTTTTATCCCCCTGACCGCACAAGGCGACAAAACGCCGTATCTCCTGAATGGGCATCCCGGTGTTTTTCAGGCAGGTAATCAGCTCCAGCCAATCCATATCCGCCTTGTCATAACACCGGCGGTTGGCGGCATCACGCCGGATGGGGCTAAGGAGTTTCTCCGATTCATAGTAGCGCAGCGTTGAGGCGGTTAGCCCCGTACGCGCTACGACCTCGCCGATGGTGTAAGACATAAACAATCCTCCAGAATTTGACGAAAAGCTTGACTTGAAGTATACTTTAAGCAGTATACTCCAATGGCAAGGAATTGCAATCGGCAAAATGGTGTAAAATCACAAAGTGCGGCAGCGAAAACAGCGTTGGAACATACGCAGCGTGGCAGCGTAAGCCAAACGCGCATGCCAAAACAGGATGCACTTTGCTGTTCCCGCTTCAGGGCGCCATGCCGGAAACCGATGGAAAACATCTCGTTGCCTGCATGCCAGGCAGGCGCGGCAAGGCATGACACAATCAGCGGCGCTAAAAAACCTACTACCATTACCGTTCGTTAAATAACAGGCGCAGGATGAAAGGAGCATGACAATTATGGAGAATTTTCGTTTCTACGCACCCACATACTTTTGTTTTGGACATAACGCGGAGGAGAACATCGGCGAGCTGGTGAAGCGTTTTGGGGGCAGCAAGGTGCTCATCCACTACGGCGGCGGCTCCATCAAGCGTAACGGGGTGTATGACCGCGTGATTCAATCCCTGACCGCGGAAAACATACCGTATGTAGAACTGGGCGGCGTCAAGCCCAATCCGCGCAGTGGACTTGTGTATGAGGGCATCGCGCTTTGCAGGCGGGAGCAGGTGGATTTCATCCTCGCGGTTGGCGGGGGCAGCGCCATAGATTCCGCCAAGGCCATCGCCGCGGGCGTGCCCTACAGCGGGGATTTCTGGGATTATTACAGCAAGGGCATCCCCGTGAACGAGGCGCTGCCGGTGGCTACGGTGCTCACCATTGCTGCTGCTGGCAGCGAAGGCTCACCCGATACGGTCATCACCCACGAGGAAGGCATGTACAAGCGCGGCGCGACCGGCGAGGCACTGCGACCGAAGTTCTCCATCCTCAATCCTGATGCAACCCTAACCCTGGATGCTTTTCAAACAGCCTGCGGCATTACGGATATCATGGCGCATGTGTGCGAGCGCTACTTTACCAACACCCGCGATGTAGAGGTGACCGATCGCCTTTGCGAGGCGGTACTAAAAACCATGATTGAAGAAAGCCCCAAGGTGATTGCGAACCTGACCGATTATCAGGCGCGCGCAAACATCATGTGGGCGGGCATGGTTGCTCATAATAACATCGTAGGCGTAGGCAGAGCGCAGGATTGGAACAGTCACCGGATTGAGCATGAGCTTTCCGCACGCTACGATGTGGCGCACGGTGCGGGGCTGGCTGTGATCATGCCCGCGTGGATGCGCCATGTCATGCACCATGACATAACGCGCTTTGCGCAGTTCGCCGTGCGGGTATGGGGATGTGACATGAATTTCGCTAATCCTGAGATCACCGCCCGCGAAGGTATCCAGCGTTTCCGCGCGTTCCTCACCAGCATTGGCATGCCTGCCACCTTTGCGCAGCTTGACGCAAAAGCCGAGGACATCGCCACCCTCACCGAGCATCTGTTCAGCGCCGAGTCCGAGCCCTTACCCGGGTTTATGCCTCTCTACAAAAAAGACGTAGAAGCCATATATACGTTGGCACTGTGAAAAAAGGGGGGAGGGTTTCCCCCCTTTTCATGCTCCCCTTTTTGCTGCCGCAAGGCAGCTTTTTTTGTGCGGGGCGGCGCACAGCCGCTGGGACGGGGGGGGATGCGCCTGCGGGCGCACCAAAGGGCTTTCCGCTCGCCCTTTGGAAACCTTCGGGTGTCGCCTTCGAAAAGCGGCGGGTACGGTGCGAGGGGTCGCCCTTGACGTACAGGAAAGTCGTCCGGCGCTGCGGCGCCGACCGACAAGCCTGTCCGCCTGCGAGCGACCCCTCGCACCACCCGCCTTTCTGTACTCTGGCGACAGGGGAAAATTGCTGCCTTAGTTGTTTTGTGGTTCATTCGTGGCGGCAATCATAATGGTAAGGGGTGCTACGCTGTTTTATGGGAATGGTTACGATGGTGTTATGGTGTGATTACGGTTGTGACTCTGTTCATACGAGTAGGAGAATCCTTTATACCATGCACTTTACCAAGGAAAGACACGACATGCTTCCTAACATAAAACAGCCTTGCTTACAAACCACTTTGCATCCAAGTCACCACCGCTCGTGTTTCCACCCCTGTCGCCTGAATAACGCAAGGGGAGGTATGGCGGGTCGCGCGACGGAGGACAGGCT
>LVAQ01000008.1:0-4220 GCA_001604105.1 Clostridiales bacterium Firm_11 | reverse complement strand
GCCACGCGCAGTAGCAGCGGACGACTTTCCTGTACTCCTAGCGCGACTTGCCATACCCACCCCGCCTAAGAAGGCGACACCCGAAGGTTGCAAGGGCGAGCGGAAAGCCCTTGCTCGCGCCCGCAGGCGCGAAACCCTGCGCCCCCAGCGGCAGTGCGCCGCCTCGCACAAAAAAGCCCCGCAAAGGCACCCGAAGGTTGCAAGGGCGAGCGGAAAGCCCTTGCTCGCGCCCGCAGGCGCGAAACCCCTGCCCCAGCGGCAATGCGCCGCAACGCACATAAAATGCCCCGCAAAGGTACCCGAAGGTTGCAAGGGCGAGCGGAAAGCCCTTGCTCGCGCCCGCAGGCGCGAAACCCCCGCGCCCCAAGCGGCTGTGCGCCGCCCCGCATAAAAAAAAGCCCCCCTGCTGGGGGGCAATAGGGGATAGCCAAGGGATTCCCCCTTGGCGCGCCGCAGGCAAACACCTGCTTCCCTTACTTTGCGTACTCGGTGGATCGTGTTTCGCGAATCACATTTACGCGAATCTGGCCGGGATACTCCAGCTCTTTCTCGATGCGCTTGGCGATGTCTTTGGCGAGAACCTTGGTGCCCTCGTCGGTCACATCTTCGGGCTTGACCATGATGCGCACCTCGCGGCCGCTTTGGATGGCAAAGCACTTTTCTACGCCCTGGAAAGAATTGGCGATTTCTTCCAGCTTCTCCAGTCGCTTGATGTAGTTTTCCAGACTCTCGCGGCGGGCGCCCGGGCGCGCGGCGCTGATGGCGTCGGCGGCCTGAACCAGCACGGCTTCGATGGTCTGGGGTTCCACATCGTTATGGTGCGCCAGAATGGCGTGAATCACATCCGGGCTTTCGTGGTATTTGCGAGCCAGCTCGCCGCCCAGGGTTACGTGGGTGCCTTCGGCTTCGTGATCCACTGCTTTGCCGATGTCATGCAAAAGCCCGGCGCGCTTGGCCAGCGCCACATCCGCGCCCAGTTCCGCGGCCATCATACCTGCCAGATGGCTGACTTCAATCGAGTGCTTGAGTACGTTTTGGCCGTAGCTGGTGCGGTAGCGCAGGCGACCCAGCAGCTTAACCAACTCGTGGTGGATGCCGTGCTGATGGGTTTCAAACACAGCCTGGTCTCCCGCTTCGCGGATCTGGTTATCGACTTCCTTTTTGGCTTTCTCCACCATCTCTTCGATGCGAGCGGGATGGATACGGCCATCGACGATCAGCTTTTCCACAGCAATACGGGCGATTTCGCGGCGGATGGGGTCAAACGCGCTCACGATCACGGCTTCGGGGGTATCGTCGATAATCAGGTCGACCCCAGTTGCGGTCTCCAATGCGCGGATATTGCGGCCTTCACGGCCGATGATACGGCCCTTCATATCATCATTGGGCAGGGTGATTACGGAGACGGTGCTCTCCGCCACATGGTCGCTAGCGCAACGCTGAATGGCCAAAGCGATGATATTGCGAGCCTTCTTTTCGCCTTCTTCACGAGCCTTGCCCTCAATATCACGGACCATTGCGGCGGCATCGTGGTATGCATCCTTCTGGATACGGCCGACCAGCATCTGGCGCGCTTCATCCTGGGTCATGCCCGCGATGCGTTCCAGCTCTTCATCCTGGCGGGCACGGCTGATTTCCAGCGCTTCTTCGATCTGTTGCAGTTGGGCGGCGCGTTGGTTGAGCTGGTTCTCGCGGCTTTCCATGGAGTCCTGCTTTTTATCGAGCATCTCCTCACGCTGGATGTTGCGGCGCTCAGAGCGCTGCACTTCGGCGCGGCGATCGCGGCATTCGCGATCCAGCTCGGTTTTTAAGCGCAGAACCTCCTCCTTGGCTTCTAAAATGGTTTCCTTTTTACGCTCGTCCGCCTTGCGCATAGCATCGTCCAAAAGATTCTTTGCGTAGGCTTCGGTGCGTCCGATTTTTTTCTCGGCTGCTTGTTTGCGGTACAGGTATCCGCCGATATAGGCAATCAGGGCGGCAATCACGGCAATCAGGATGGTTACAAGCGGGTTCATGTGTCAAACCGGCTCCTTTCGTTTGAAAGTGTTGATATCTAAGTATTTGTGGGGCAAGAAGTATTGATGAAACGGAAAAAAGCCCCCGGGCATTGCCCGCGCGGCTGCTGTTGATCCATATTCGAGGATGGCGTTATGCCTCTAGCTCCGATACCCGTGGGTATACGTCAATGCGGAGTGGTGGTATATACTCGTTGCCCGCAAAGCTTCATCGATGCTTCAAAACATATACATAAGGGGCGTTAGCCGCCGCCTTTCGTAAAACCCGCCGTTAGGGCAGAGGGCGCCGTTGAACATGCGCACCGTCGTGCCGCGGGGGATAGCCGATCCATGGAATCTATGCTAATAACAGCACGGAATGCTCGCAGCGATGCGGCACTCCAATCAGCCGACATCGTTATTGTATACGTTGGTAAACCATCTGTCAAGCGATTGCAAAGCGAGGCAATACGGCCTGGCCGGGATGGACGCGCAAGCAAAATGTGGTGTAAATGTGCCCATTCTTTGCTGGGTCAACACTTTTTTGTTACATGTGAGGAAGAAAAGACGCGCGATTTTTCTAAAAATCGTGTAAAAAATACAGCGGGAGTGCAGCGGCCATCAGCACAGCGCGAGGTATGATTTATCCAGAAAACGCGCGGTGATGGCGATTTGGTGTCGTCAGGGTTTCGGGGCAGGCGTTGGGGCGCCAGCAACACTCTGCGAGGCATCGGAAGCATGCAGATCGTTTGCAGGCGCCGTGGGCAGGGCGCTGTCAGTATAGGGCACTGCTCCTTCTTGCGAAGTGGAAACCGAGGTTTGGGGTACAGTGTCGTTAGCGGCAGCAACGGGCTTGTTTCGTGTGAAGTTGCGTAGCACCGGTATGGAGAACAACAGGCCTAAGCCAATATAGACCATCATTATGGTAGCGCGATCCAGCAGCGAGGCGGCCACGCCTTCGGAAAACATGCTGCCCAGCATGAGCGTTGCAACGCCCATTACGCTTTCTTTCAGGCCGATGTTTCCGGGTACGATGGCCACAATGCTTGCCATCCAGTTGATGCTGCTGTAAAAGAGCGCCTCGTAAATCGTAATGGGCACGCCCACAGCCTGAAAGCACAGCACCATCGAATACAGCTTGATCAGATTGCTGGCTACCATGAGACCCAGCAGCCGCCATAGCATTTCTTTGTTACGTAGCAAGGCGTTAAAGCCTGTAATGATATCCGCAATGGCCTTATGCCGTACAAGCTTTTCGCGAAGGTGGCTTTCCGCACGCAGCGACAGCCACAGGAATATCGAAAGCCCGCCCAGGCCGGCCATCAGCAAAAGCCAGAGGGTGATGGGCCAAGTGCCATCGATCCAGCCCATGCAAAGCAGCGCAATCAGGATTTGCATCAGGGAAAAGGCTACCCCGAAGATAATGTTGCCCGCACTGATAGAAACGCTTTTGGTATAGGCAAGTCCTTTGACACGTTTGTAATAGGTAGCGGAAAAAAGCAGATCCGCGCGCATGGGAAGCACATAAGCCATGGTATTGCTCACGCTCACCACACCCATCCAATCGGTAAAGGAAAGCTTGAGCTTATAGGTGCGCAGGATGGTCAGGTGATACAGCCCATTGATGAGGGCGCTGAGTAAACCGCGCGCGAGCAGCTGGAGAAAGACATCGCGGGGCAGTGTGAGCAGTTTCTGCATATCATCCCAATGGGTGTGCACATAGGCGGCCAAAAGCCCCAAAAGGAGGAGAAACAACCCGGTGGAGAGAATCATTTTCCAGTTTGGCTTGCGCCGAATCGGTTGGTCAGTCATGGGCACTCCTTTACGCCGTAAGGCTTGATGGAGGATGGTTCTTCCGCCTGATACGCCGCCCCGTAAGCTTCCGCACGTGACAAACCTGCCGTAGAACCGCGGGATGGCGTATGCTGAGTAAATATTGGCGGCAATCGATCCTATGGTTTGGCATCCAATACCTGCATGGGCGCAGGCGCGTCAAAACGCGCCATTACCAGCGACACCATGATATGCCGTGGGAAAGGTGCTGTCAAGTCATCCGCGTGACTGGCGTGCATAAAAGTGGGGTTGGCGGATTGAAAAAATAAGTGCAACAAAAGTAGCTCAATGAGCGGGGAACCTGTAAGATAGCGTTGCAAGACAAAATCAAGCAGGGAGGCCCGCCCATGAGCCAAGAACAGCATACCACAAAGGCACGAAAGTACCAACACC
>LVAQ01000033.1 GCA_001604105.1 Clostridiales bacterium Firm_11 | reverse complement strand
CGCCACACCCACCCCCGAAAGCACAGCCTACACAATCGCCGCACCCACCCCCGAAAGCGCCACACCCGCAGCCGCCACACCAAGCCGCGAAAGCACAGCCTACACAATCGCCACACCAAGCCGCGAAAGCGCCACACCCGCAGCCGCCGCACCCAGCCCTGAAAGCACCGCCAATCCTGACGGCGATACCGCAACCCCCGACCCAACCCAATCTATCGGCAATGCCCCATTGCCGACAACGCAGGAATACGCGGCAAGCGGCGACGCTGTTGCCAATTCCGCTCTCCTCGAACGCCGCCTGCAAAAGCGGCTGTGCAAGCTCACTTTATACGAGCTTGCCAAACAACTCACCGGCGCGCGGCTCCCATGGGGATCGCTCACGGGCATCCGTCCCACCAGACTTGTTTATGAAGGCCTCGCGGATGGCCTGCCTTTGGATGCCGCCGCCGCAAGCCTTACGACCCTGTTTGATGTCGCGCCGGAAAAAGCGGCGCTGCTGCGCCGCATCGTGGCAGTGCAGCAAACCTTGCCCGCGCCCAGCCCAGCCGAGGCGGATGTGTACATTTCCATCCCGTTTTGCCGCACGCGGTGCGCGTACTGCTCCTTCCCGGGCGAAGCGCTGGGCGCGCCGCAGCATACGGCTGCCTATCTTGAAGCGCTGTATCAGGAAATGCGTCAAACCGCCGCGCTCATGCGCGCGCAGGGGCTCACGCTGCGGGCGCTCTACATCGGCGGGGGAACGCCCACCGCGCTGGCCGAGGCAGATTTTGAAACCTTGCTGGCCGAAACCGCCGCCTGCTTCCCCCATCCCTTTGAGTTCACCGTAGAAGCAGGCAGGCCGGATACAATCACATCCGGCAAACTGGCCGCCATGCTGCGCCAGCGCGTGACGCGCGTAAGCATCAACCCCCAAACCATGAATGATGATACCCTCCGGCGCATTGGCCGTGACCATACCGCCGCCCAAACCGTAGAGACATACCAGCTGGCGCGCGCCATGGGCTTTGCCAATATCAACATGGATGTCATCGCCGGGCTGCCCGGCGAAACCGCCGCGGATTTTGCCCGCACCATGGACGGCATCCAGGCGCTTACGCCGGATAGCCTCACCGTGCACACCCTCGCCATCAAGCGCGCAAGCCGCCTGCATCAGCAGGCGCATACCCCCGCCGCGGCGCAGGAGGTGACGCGCATGGTCTGGCTGGGCGAGCAGGCCGCAACGCGCATGGGCATGGCACCCTATTACCTGTACCGCCAGAAGTACATGGCGGGGCAGCAGCAGAATGTCGGCTACGCAAAGCCCGGCGCGGCGTGCCTGTATAATGTGGATATCATGGAAGAAGTGAACACCGTCCTTGCCTGCGGCGCGGGCGCCATCAGCAAACGGGTGCTGCAAGCGCAGGGCTTGCGCATCACGCGCGCGCCCAATGTGACCAACGTGAGCGTATATACCCAGCGCGTAGCGGATATGATGGCGCGCAAAGCGGCGCTGTTCCAGTAACGCGCACGCAGAGCATGGCGCAGCTTTCTGTTGATAAAGCGGCATGTACGGCTGGTACGCCGCCACCTTCCTGCCTGGTTTTCGTTTCCCTGCGGCGCGCATGCGCCCTTGTATAGCACCTGATTCCCATCAGGTTTGTTTGCGATTGACCAACAGCAGAAGAACAAGGAGGTTCCCGCCATGAAAAACCCCGTGCTGATCGCGTTGGATCAGGGCACCACATCCAGCCGCGCCGTGGTCTTTGATAGCCAAGGCCGTGTGCTGGCCACGCACGCCATCGAGTTTACCCAGCATTACCCCAAGCCCGGCTGGGTGGAGCATGACCCAGAGGACATCCTCCAAACGCAGGTGCAGGCGCTGCAAACCGCCGTGCGCCTGAGCGGCGTGGATGTAAGCGACATCGCGGGCATCGGCATTACCAATCAGCGGGAAACCACCTTGCTGTGGGATAAGGATACCGGCGCGTGCGTGCATAACGCCATCGTATGGCAGTGCCGCCGCACCGCGCCCTATGTGGAAAAGTTGATCGCCGATGGCAAGCGGGATATCATCCGCCAGCGCACAGGGCTTGTGCCGGATGCGTACTTCAGCGGCACCAAGCTTGCCTACCTGCTGGATACGCTGCACCTGCACGAGCGCGCGGCGCAGGGCGAGCTATGCTTTGGCACGGTGGACAGTTTTCTGGCATGGCATCTGGTGGAGGGCAGGCCGCACGTGACGGATGCCACCAACGCAGGCCGCACCATGCTCTTTAACATCCATACCCAGCAATGGGATGATGATCTGCTCGCCATGCTGGGCATCCCCCGCGCGCTGCTGCCCGAGGTGGTAGACACGGCGCATGTGGTGGGCAACCTGCGCACCGAAATTTTAGGGCGCCCGATTCCCGTTGCCGCGCTGGCGGGTGATCAGCACGCGTCCCTGTTTGGGCAGGCGTGCTTTGAAACCGGCATGGTGAAAAACACCTACGGCACCGGCTGCTTTATGCTCATGAATACGGGCGATTCACCTGTGGAAAGCCGCAACGGGCTACTAACCACCATGGCGTGGCGGCTGGACGGCAAACCCACATACGCGCTGGAAGGCAGCGTGTTCATGGGCGGGGCAACCGTGCAGTGGCTGCGGGATGAAATGAAGATGATAAACGCCAGCACGGAGACAGAGCAAATCGCCCAAAGCGTAGCGGATACCGCGGGGGTCTTTCTGGTGCCCGCGTTCACGGGGCTGGGCGCGCCGTATTGGGATATGTACAGCCGCGGCACCATCGTCGGCATGACGCGGGGCACTAACCGCGCGCACATCGTACGCGCGGCGCTGGAAGCCATCGCCTACCAGAGTGCGGATCTGTTCAACGCCATGGCCGCAGATTGCGGCAGCAGGCCGCCGCGCATGCAGGTAGATGGCGGCGCGAGCGCCAACAGCTTTTTGATGCAGTTTCAAAGCGATATCCTCGGCGTGCCGGTGATACGCCCCATGGTGCTGGAAACAACGGCGCTGGGGGCTGCGTTGCTGGCGGGGCTGGGCGTGGGCGTGTACCACAGCAAGGAAGAAGCCGCCGCCATGGTCAAGCCGGATCTGGTGTTTCATCCCGTGATGAGCGAGCATCACCGCGGGCTGGCAATGTACGGGTGGCATCGGGCGGTGGAACGGGCAAAAGGCTGGGTAGAAGCGTAGGGTATCGCGGATGAACCGTCTGGCTGCCCCGCCTGCTTGAAGGCTCTCGTTACTGGCACGTGCCCGACCGGGAGCGCGTTGTAGCAGTATCAAACAAAAGAAAGCCGCGGGGAAGACCCCTACTACTTAGGGGGCTTCCCTGCGGCCTGTCTGTTTGTCAGAAAATCCAGTTGGTTGCTGCCGTCGCTCGCCTCATCGCCCTTCGGGCTGTTCGCTCGCTTTCGATAACTGTTGTGACATGTGGCTTTGGGGTTCCACCCCAAGCCCCGGCAGGGGTTTCACCCCCTGCACCCTGACCAGGGCTATCAGCCCTGGACCCATTTTTCGCCTGCTTTTCGGAAAATCCAGTTGCTTACTGCCGTCGCTCGCCTCATCGCCCTTCGGGCTGTTCGCTCGCTTTCGATAACTGTTGTGACATGTGGCTTTGGGGTTCCACCCCAAGCCCCGGCAGGGGTTTCACCCCTGCACCCTGACCAGGGCTATCAGCCCTGGACCCATTTTTCGCCTGCGTGTCAGAAAATCCAGTTGGTTGCTGCCGTCGCTCGCCTCATCGCCCTTCGGGCTGTTCGCTCGCTTTTGTTATAAGTTGTGACATAAAGCTTTGGGGTTCCACCCCAAGCCCCGGCAGGGGTTTCACCCCTGCACCCTGACCAGGGCTATCAGCCCTGGACCCATTTTTCCATAACTACACCCGCTGCCTTAATCCCTATCATCTGCCGCTTTTAACACGCCGCCTTGCGAAACCTCCGGCACCGTGCAGCTTGCGCTATTAAAACAGCACGGCCTACGCTCACCGCGCCGCAGTTTATCACAGGCAACCGTTATGCGCTTCTGTCGCGTAGCCGGGTTTGCCGTGGCGCGTATCCACCGTATCCATTCCCACATGCCCTTGGTGGTCAGGCTGTTCCACGTTTCCAGCAGCCCCGCCCCGGCAATGCCAGTGATGATGTCCTCCGGGATGATCGGCTCTGGCCAGGTGTGTATGGGGGTCAGCGTCAGGTTGACCGTTTGCCCGGCCAGCGTTTCTGCCTGCGCAGGCAAAGCCTCGTCCGCAAAAAACCAGTGCCCACCTGTACCGTCCGGTTCCAGCGGCGCCTGAAAGGGTACGCCGTTGAGCGTGCCGCGCGCCATCACCATGCCGCGGGAGGGCAGGGCGGCGCTCAGCGCGGCGGGCAAACGAACAATGACGCGGCGGTTGATCCGGATGGGTCTGACTGCAAAGCTTTCGCTTCTGCCTGCGGGTCTTTGACCCTGCGGGTTTTCATTGGCCATACGTACCCCTCCTTGCCAGTCGATACCCTTAGCATAACCGCTTGGCGCGCGGGTGAAACCCCTCCCAAAACGAAGTCCCCGGGCTTTGGCCGCATTGCCTCTCCTAAACCATCCCATACGGGCGCGCCTGCCATTGAAACGCTAATCAGCTACGCTTTCTTCCCCGCGCTCCTGCCCGCCTGTATCCAGATGATCGCGCCAAACACAATCGCAATCGCCCCCAGTTGCAACGCGCTGAACGCGCGCCCAAAGAACAGAAAATCCATCAATGCAATTTCAATCAGCATCAAATTATTGATGCCGCTGCTTTCAAAGGCCGTGAGGGCTTGCTGGCTTTTTGTCCACAGAAAGAACCCCAGCGCGCCGCTTACCCCGCTCAGGTACCCCAGCATGAGCACAATGCGCAGGCTCAGCCGTGGTATCCCCTCCACCATCAAGCCTATCGCCAGCAGGGCAAGCGCGCCCGCGAGCATCGGCCCCGCCACCAGCGTCATAGGCGCAACCTTGCGGGATAGCAGCAAACGGCGGTTGAGCGTCATCTGCGCGGCATACCCGATGGAAGAAAGCGCCATCAACAAAACGCCCGCCCAGGGAAAGCGGGCGCTGTCAAAGGGGCTGTAGTACAGCGTGATGCCGCCCACCAGCAACAGCAGCTTCAGGTGATCCCACCGCGTCTGGTTTTCCCGGAGCCATAGCCTGTCCAGCAGCACAACCATGGTGGTGTTGCCCACGCTCAGGCACAGCGAGCTTTGCGTAGGCGTCAGGTGCGCCTGCCCCATGTATTGCAGCCCTTGCGCAATGGCATAACCCGTAAGCCCCAACAGCAAAAGCATCGCAAAGGGGAGTTTGTCCCCTTTGGGCTTTGCCTTGCGCACACGGGTGATGCCCATCAGCAAAAGCGCGGCCAGCAAATACCGGAGCCCCGAGAGGGTGAGCGGCCCTATCCCTTCGTTAAACGCGAGTTTGTTCAGCAGATAGCTGCCCGACCACAGCACCGTAGTCAATACCGCCAGCGCCTGCGCCAGTTTTATCATGGTGGTTCTCCTTGATGGGATTCGCGTGACTGTCTATGCAGTATAGCACAGGGGGTATGCAGCGGCAACCTGCGGATATCGGCAGGTAGGCACCGCCTGCGGGAGCATCGGTGTTGTGCACCGCGCAAGCGAGGGTATCGCCTGCGTATCGGCAGAGCATCGCAGCCAAGACCCTGCTAGCGCGCGGCGTTATCATCGTTCGGTGCACGTATTCGATAAACTATATCTAATATTGTTGACATATTCGATAAACGGTATTATACTCATGGCGAATGATCAAAAGGGGAGATACCGATGGATTTTGGACAACTGACCCTGGAACAGCTTCAAAATGGATACCGCTTTGTGCCGGAGCAGGATGCCTACCTGTGCAATGCCTGCGGCGCGGCTTTTCAAAACGGCCAATGCTACCCGCTAGGCGAGCGCTTCTTTGATGCGCCGCACGCCGCCGCGGAGCATGTGCGCACTGCCCATGGCGGCAGCCTGACGATGCTTATGGATGCCGATAGCAAATATAGCCCCCTGACCCCAAACCAGGCGCAACTGCTCAGCCTGTTTGCGCAGGGCATGACCGATGCCCAGGTGGCCAAGCGGATGGGCATTACCGCGTCCACCGTGCGCCACCAGCGTTTCACCTTTCGGGAAAAAGCCAAGCAGGCCAGGCTGTACCTTGCGCTCTACGAGCTTGCGCTGGAACGGGTATCCGCGGGGGAGAACACGCTCATCCCTGTGCCCGATACCACCCCGCTGGTGGATGACCGTTTTATGATCACCGAGAAGGAGCGCGCGCAAATCATGAAATCCGTCTTTGAGAGCGAAACGCCGCTTCGCCTGCGTACCTTTCCGCCCAAAGCCAAAAAGCAGATCGTAATCCTCACCCGCCTTGCACAGGTGTTTGAGGCGGGCAGGGAGTACAGCGAAAAACAGATGAACGAGATTCTCAAGCCCATCTATGCCGATTATGCCATTTTACGCCGCGGATTGGTGGATTACGGCTACATGGGACGCACAAGCGACGGTACGCGGTATTGGCTTTTGTAAAGGCGCGGCGGGCTTGCAGCCGCCTGCCCGGCAGGCGCGCCCCCTCGTAAAATAATCGCGTCCTTTACAAAAAACCTGTTTCAAAACCAAATGCACCAGCGTATACTATATACGTAAGCATCTGCCGTGAGCAGGCCAAGGCACGTACGGCAAGCCGCTTGCGTATGCTTAGCGCAGGCGTGCTCTGCGGCTTTGGCTGTATGGCAGTTATGCACCCGGCATGTACCCTCTCTGGCAACCCGGCAATCCAACCCAAAGAAACGTACAGGAGGGAATTCAAATGTGTGAGATCAAATTCTACGTCTGCAAAATCTGCGGTAATCTGGTGGGGATGATTCACAGCTCCGGCGCGCCGATGACCTGCTGCGGCGAGCACATGACCGAACTAGTGCCCGGCACGGTGGATGCAAGCCTTGAAAAGCATGTGCCCGTGGTAGAAGTATCCGGAAACACCGTCACGGTCAAAGTGGGCGCGGCGCCGCATCCCATGACGGAGGAGCACCTCATCCAATGGGTGTACCTGCATACCGAAAAAGGCGGCCAGCGCGTATGCCTGAAAGCGGGCGACGAACCCAAAGCCGTCTTCGCCCTGACCGAGGGAGACAAAGCCCTGGAAGCCTATGAGTATTGCAACCTGCACGGCCTATGGAAGACCGCGCTGTAAGCAGCCCGTACGCAAACACCCATGCCGCCCTGCAAAACGCCAGCGTCCGGCACAGGGCCCGTGGGCAAGGCTAATACAGCCCGCCTGCCCGCCCTTGATGGGCGGGTGTTTTTATGGCTTTGATTTCACACCTATCCCCCCGGGTACCATTCATTGAAAGAGAAGGAGCCTAACCCATGAGCAAAAAGGTTGTTATCATCGGCGGTGTCGCCGGCGGCGCAAGCTGCGCCGCGCGCCTGCGCAGGCTTTCGGAAGATTCGGAAATCGTACTGCTGGAGCGCGGCGCGTACATCTCCTACGCAAACTGCGGGCTTCCCTATCACGTGGGCAATGTGATCAAATCCCGCAGCGCGCTGCTTTTGCAAACGCCCGAGGGCATGCGCCAGCGCTTCCGGGTGGATGTGCGCGTGAAGAACGAGGCCATCCGCATCAACCGCGATGCCAAAACCGTGACCGTGCGCCGCGTGGATACCGCGGAAACCTACGATGAGCCCTATGATACGCTGGTTATCTCCACGGGCTCATCCCCCGTACGCCCGCCCATCCCCGGTATCGATCACCCGCGCATCCAATCCCTGTGGACCGTGCCGGATGCCGATGCCATCCGCACGCTCATCAGCGAAAACCATGTGCAAAACGCCGTGGTGGTCGGCGGCGGGTTCATCGGGCTGGAAATGGCGGAAAACCTGCGCCATGCGGGGCTTGCCGTTTCGCTGGTAGAAATGCTGGATCAGGTGATGGCGCCGCTGGATTTTGAAATGGCGCAGGTGCTGCATGAGCACATCCGCCAAAACGGTGTGGATTTGCACCTGGGCGACGGCGTGGCTTCCTTTTCGCCCGATGGGGAGGGTGTGACCCTGCAACTGAAAAGCGGCAAAACCCTCACAACGGGGCTTGTGATTCTCGCCATCGGCGTTGCGCCCAACGGGCAGCTGGCCAAAGAGGCGGGACTTACCGTGAACGCGCGCGGCGGCGTGGTGGTTGATGCCTCCTTGCGCACCAGCGATCCCAGCATCTACGCCGTGGGCGATGTCATCGAAGTGGAAGACGCGGTGTTTGGGGATCAAACCATGATCCCGCTGGCGGGACCCGCCAACAAACAGGGACGCATCGTAGCCGATATCATCGCGGGCGGCACGGCCACCTATGCAGGCTCGCAGGGCACGGCGGTTGCCATGGTGTTTGAGCTTACCGCCGCATCCACCGGCGCAAACGAGCGTACGCTCATCAAGCGCGGGCTTGTGCGCGGCAAAGATTATGAAGCCGTAACCCTTACCCAGAACTCCCACGCGGGCTATTACCCCGGCGCGACCCCCATGACGCTGAAAATGCTCTTTTCCATGGATGGCAAGAAGATTTTCGGCGCGCAAATTGTGGGGCGTGACGGCGTGGATAAACGCATCGATACGCTGGCGGTGGTACAGCGCCTTGGCGGCGGCATTACCGCCCTCACCGAGCTGGAACTCGCCTACGCGCCGCCCTACTCCTCCGCGAAAGACCCCGTAAACATGCTGGGTTTTGCCGCGCAGAATGTGCTGGCGGGCTTAACGCGCTTTGCCCCGTGGAACGCCACCGAGGTCATGCAGGGCGCTACCTTCCTGGATGTGCGCGAGGCGGTGGAGCTGATGGCGCTCAGCATCCCGGGCGCCAAGCACATTCCCCTGGGGCAGTTGCGCGAGCGTCTTACGGAGCTGGATAAAACAAAGGAGATCGTCGTGTTCTGCGCCATCGGCGTGCGCGCGCACAACGCGGCGCGCATCCTGAGCCTGAACGGGTTTGAGCGCGTATTTGTGTATCCGGGCGGGGCGCGTTTCTATCAGGCCACGCATTATGAGCAGATGGCGACGCAAACCGACGATGCCCCCGTGGCCGATAGCGGCAATACCGCCGATGTGGATGAACCCGTGGCTTCCATGCGCATCGATTGCAGCGGCATGCAGTGCCCCGGCCCCATCATGAAGGTATTTGAAACCATGCAGAGCATGCAGCCCGGTCAGGTGATGGAGGTTTCCGCGTCCGACCCCGGCTTTGCGCGGGATATTGGCGCGTGGTGCCGCCGCACCGGGCACACGCTGCTTGCCAACGAAAAGCAGGGGGAGGATTACGTCGCCTGGGTGCAAAAGGGCGGCAAGCCCGTTGCCAAAGCAGAAGGCACGCTGCCGGAGGGCAAAACCATTGTGGTGTTCAGCGGCAATCTGGATAAGGTGCTGGCCAGCTTTATCATCGCAAACGGCGCGGCGGCCATGGGCAGGCAGGTGACCATGTTCTTCACCTTCTGGGGGCTTACCGCCCTGCGCAAACCGCGCAAAGTCAAGGTTAAGAAAACCTTCCTCGAGAAGATGTTCGGCGCCATGCTGCCGCGCGGCGCTGGCAAGCTGACCCTTTCGCGCATGAACATGGGCGGCATGGGCACCGCCATGATGAAGATGATCATGAAGCAAAAGAATGTGGATTCGCTGGACAGCCTGATCCAGAAAGCTCGCGCGGCCGGCGTGCGGCTGGTCGCCTGCACCATGAGCATGGACGTGATGGGCATCCACGCGGAAGAGCTCATCGACGGTGTAGAGCTTGGCGGCGTGGGCGCTTACCTGGGCGATGCGGAGGAGAGCAACGTAAACCTGTTCATTTAGGCTTGTTTGCAAAACGCGCGGCGGCTAGTTGGTTTGGGCATATGCGCCCATGCGTTGAACCCCGCGGCGCTTTCGGGCGGCTCGTTCCCGCATCCCACTTATACACAAGCAAAAAGCGTCGGCTCATATGCCGACGCTTTTGCTTGCCAAGTATCCCCGGTTGGTTGCTACCATCGCTCGCTGCATAGCCCTGCGGGCTGTTCGCTCGCTTTCGCTATGGGTTGTTGTGGGATGCATTGGGGTACCACCCCAAACCCCGGCAGGGGTTTCTCCCCTGCACCCTGACCAGGGCGATTCGCCCTGGACCCAGCTTTTTGCTTGTGCAAAATCCCCGGTTGGTTTCTACCATCGCTCGCCGCATAGCCCTGCGGGCTGTTCGCTCGCTTTCGCTATGGGTTGTTGTGTGAGGCATTGGGGTAGCACCCTGACTAGGGCGATTCGCCCTGGAGCCATCTTTTGCTTGCGCAAAACCCCAGTTAGCTACTGCCATCGCTCACCGCATAGCCCTGCGGGCTTTTCCCTCGCTTTCGCTATGGGTTGTTGTGTGATGCATTGGGGGCTTAGCCCCAAAACCCGGCAGGGGTTTCACCCCTGCACCCTGACCAGGGCGATTCGCCCTGGACCCAGCTTTTGCTTGCCAAGTATACCCGGTTGGTTTCTACCGCCGCTCGCCGCATAGCCCTGCGGGCTGTTCGCTCGCTTTCGCTATGGGTTGTTGTGGGATGCTTGGGGGCTTAGCCCCAAAACCCGGCAGGGGTTTCACCCCTGCACCCTAACCAGGGCGATTCGCGCTGATCCCAGCTTTTGCTTGCCCAAAATCCCCGGTTGGTTGCTACCGACGCTTGCGGGAGAAGTTCAGGATGGACAGGCCGTAGAACACCACCGCCGTGCCCATGAGGATGGCAAGGCTGGTCGCAACACTCATGGGCTGCCCCCCCAGGTGGAACACCACGCCCATTTCCTGTTCAAATGCCTGTTGCATCGCCGCCGGAGCGCCTGCATACACCTGCGCCATAGGCGCGGCCATCATGGTTTGCCGCAGCAGCAGCGCCGCGTGGCTCACCGGAAATACTTTGATAATCAGCTGTACCGCGCTGGGCATCATGCCCACTGGCATATAGATACCCGTCATAAAACCCACCAGCGTACCCAGCAGGCTGCTGGCCGTACTAAAGGCATTCTGACTCCTGAAGAAAGAGACCACAAAGGACACCAGTGCCGTGTTGCAAAGCGCCGAAAGCAGAATGAGCCCCAGCACGGTAAGCAATGCCGTGGGCGTAAGCCACGCCCCGCCGCGCGAAACGATATACAGCTCGCCAATCACAAGCATCAGAAGCGACATGATGACCCCAATCACAAAGGAAGAAAGCTCATACCCCGCAACGATTTTTCCTTTGCTGATTGGCGCGGCGTCAAAATCCTTGATAATTTTATGCGCCCGGTCATCTACCATGGTACCGAAAGCGCCCATTACCGTGGTAATCGAAGTGACCGCCAGCAAGCCCGCGATAATCCAGCTATCCATCATCGCGCGCACGCCGGGTAGATCCGGTAGGTTGGAAATCCACATATCCCCCAGAAACAGCAGGTACAGCATGAAGATGATCAGCACCGCCAACAGCGAGAAAAACACGGATGCCTTGTCCCGAAAATAGACCTTCAAGTTACGGATGAACAACGCCTTCATTCGCGAATCTCCCTTCCCGTGATGCCGATGAACGCATCGTCCATGGTTCCGCTCAATACTTCAAACCCTTTGATGTGTCCTTTGACCAGCGCCAGAATCTCCAGCGCGTCCATCGTATCGGATATTTTCACCACCACGCTGCCCGCCGCGCAGGTATAGGCCAGCCCGCGATCTTCCAGCAGCGCCCGCAACGCATGGTCATTGCTGGCCGCAAGGCGAAGCTGGTCGCTGGCATAGCTTGCCTTCAGCTCCGTAGGCGTGCCGCGGGCGGCAATATCGCCATGGTCAATCACAATCACGTAATCCGCCTCGGCGGCTTCTTCCATATAATGCGTGGTCAAAAACACGGTTAGGCCTGTTGTCTGTTGCAGGGTGCGGATGCTCTCCCACACGCTTTTACGCGTTTGCGGGTCAAGGCCGGTGGTCGGCTCGTCCAAAAACAGCACCTGCGGCGTGTTGATCAGCGCGCGGGCAATATCCGCGCGGCGCTTTTGCCCGCCGGAAAGCTTTCCATAGGGGCGGCGCATAAACTCGGTAACATCCGCCGCGGCAGCGGCATGCTTAACCGCGTCATTGAGCTGCTTGCCAGCCATGTGGTACAGCCCGGCGCGCGTGCGGATGTTCTCTTCCACCGAAAGCAGCGGATCCAGCAGATGATCCTGAAATACGACGCCAATCGCGCTGCGGATGCCCGCATCCTCATGGCCAAGGCGGTGGCCATCTACCAGCACCTCGCCGCCATCGGGTTTGAGGATGGTGCAGAGGATATCAATGGTGGTGGATTTACCCGCGCCATTGGGACCCAAAAACGCAAACAGCTTGCCACGCTCCACGTAGAAATCCAGCCCGCGTACCGCCTGCACGCTGCCATAGGCCTTTTTGAGCCCTGTCACTTCAATGATTTTATCCAAAGTGCCCTCCCCATTCATAGCCCCAGCCCATGCGCCGGGCTGGTTTTGGCCTGCTTTCCTTGCATTGGGCGGGTTTCACCGCCGATCAACCGCAGTATAGCATGCCAGCCAAGGGCAAACAACGAGAAGCAGATTAGAATGACGTTAGAAACGTGTGATTGATACAAATACGCACGCCCAACATCGTCGGCAGCCAAAAACACGCCCGCCGCACAGCGTGTGCGGGAGCGTGGCGGCAACCAAGGATCAATGATAGGGAGCTGTTCAATCAACATACAGTGAATGCAGATGAAACCGTTGGGTTATGCCGGCAAAGAGATATATCAGGAAAGCAGTATCCTATCATACACTTTTTATGAACGACCACCGGCAGCATTCTTGCCGTGATGCTATTGGCTTGTTTGCTCCCTAGCGCTTTGACGAAGCCCAAACAAAATGATCAACAGACTCACGCCCAAAATCGCGTGGCCAATGCCGCTGACGCCGCTGAGCGCCGCATCCGCGCCACGGCTCAATGCCGCCTGGGTTGCTTGCACAAGCCCGCGCACAAGCAGGCTGGCAACCGTCAAGTTCAGGCCGATGTGGTAGGTGACAATCGCGCGTCTGGCGTGTTTGTGCCCCGTGAGCGGAAACGAGCGCTCCAGCAGTGTGAGCAGCAGAAAGAACATCATCCCCAGCATGAAGTAGTGCGTATGGATGACGGACAGCGTCGTTTCCCCCGTATAGGCAATCGCTTTGGTAAACTCCCGGTAGAAAACACCGCCCGTAAGCGCCAGCGCGGCGTAGGTTATGGCGGGGGTAAAATGACGGGTTGGCATGCAGTTTGCCCTCCTTTTCGTTAGTGTTCATAGGAAAAGCATGTCCAACTGCCTGCAATCAGAAACCGCCTGTTGCACACACCCAAAAAGCGACGGGGCATACGCGCCCGTTATGGTGCAGCCGCTTCGGCGGCGCCTTGTTCACTGTCGCCTTGCTCTTTCTGTTCTGCCGCTTCCACCACGTTGGAAGCTTCCTGTTTCGCCGCAACCGCGCCATCTTCCTTCAGCAGCAGCAGCGAAACAACTTCCCTGACCCGCTGATAATGGATGATGCTTCTGATCTGGAAGCAGATATAGGTTGAAAGCAACAGAAAACCGACGTTTGCAATCAACATATTGAAGTACGGCAGGGTAACAATCCTGGGCATAACCTTGAGCGCGGTTTGCGTGAGGATCGACCGTGAGGAGATATCGATAATCTGCAGGCAGAGCAGGCATGTAATGAGGATGGTCAGCGTGAACGAGCAGCACCGCGTAAGCCTTGCGGAGTGCCAGATTGCGTTCATAAACCGCACGTGCGCCTCTGTTTTATCAATTTGGAACCGCGCGTAGGTCGAGCTTTGCTTCACCTCGGTCTTCAGTCTGTTGAGCGCGTTTTTGCTTCGGAACGCTACGCGTCGGTTCCGATCACCCGCAAGGCTGGCCTGCTCCATTTGCGCGGCATCCGCGGTATTGCGCAGCGGAGAGTATCCCCAGGAAACATACTTTACCTGATTAAAAAGCCCGCGATCCGTCAGGTATTGCGCCATATAGGTATAAGGAAACTCAGCATACAGGCTTACCTGATTGGTCATGTCCAGCAAGGCAGACAGCGCTACATCGCTTATGCAGACCGGCTCATTGGGCGGTTCTTTTTGCGCTTTGCCTTTGCTCTGTTCGGTTTTCTCGTTCACGCCATCCGCAGATTTCTCTCCCTGCTGCGCTGTCTGCTCCTGTGGGTGTGTCACGGGTGAAGCCTTAGCCCTATCTGTCAGGCAAACGATTTCAAACTGATTCGCTGTACCGCTTTCGCCTGTTGCAATCCGCCTTGCAATGAGCGTGCATGGTTTTCTGCGCTTACGGCTTTGCATTTGATTTGACTGCGCGTTTGCGGCGCTGGATAACCATACAAGCAGCGCATTGCTGACCGTATTGTACAGCTGATTACGCTTTTTCAGCAGTTGATAGCGGTTGCGGTGAAATAACCAATAGTAAAGGCTTCGCCCCCTGCCCGACAACCGGGTCGCAAAGTTCTGATAGGGATATAGTTTCACAGTGTACTCGGCATCCGGCAGAACCCTTGTAAGCGATGGCGGCGCTGCGCTGTTTGCTGCATCCTTTGCGGCAGCGGTATCCCCGTGCTTGATAATCTCATGAAGGCAAGCGCGCCACTGCGCGATTTTTTCCTCTGTAAGCGCGCAAGCGAAGGCAAAGGAGTTGTTATCACTGCCAATGCCCTTATGGAAGATATACCGCGAGCTGATTTCATCAATCTTGCCGATTTCCAGCCGAAAGAATATGATGCCAAAGCAATACGAGAACACCACCAGCACAACAAACCAGCCGCTGCCGCTCAGCGTGGTCAGGTTCATATCCTGGTAGATGTTGGATGTGAGCACAACCGCCGCGCAAAAAAGCACAAAAAACGCTCCCGGTATCGTAGCGCTGATCAGGTCATCCAGAAAATCATACAAAACGGTCCAGATGCTTCTTGGTTTTTCATTGTCGATCATGGGTATATCTCCTCTTTCCCGCTTCGTCTAACCCTATGCCAGATTTGGCCTGGATGCGCCGCGTGCGCCGCGATAGATGCGTGATTCCTGCTGTCTTACTCTATGCTGTTGTTTACTATATCTGGATTTCCTTATATTGTCAAGAAGGGGGTGTCACCCTGCTTTGGGTTTCCCCGCCCCGCATTCCTGATGGATACACAAAAGGCTCGCATCGTTATGATGCGAGCCGATTGGCTCCCCAGGTAGGATTTGAACCTACAACCCTTCGGTTAACAGCCGAATGCTCTGCCATTGAGCTACTGAGGATTATTGGAATGCGGCGGCGATCTACTCTCCCGGGCCGTTACCAGCCAAGTACCCTTGACGTGCTG
>LVAQ01000032.1 GCA_001604105.1 Clostridiales bacterium Firm_11 | reverse complement strand
CAACAGCTTACACGCTCTGGGTTCCCATTTTCAATTGTGCGCAAAATATTCTACCTTATCCATTGCAGAGCGCGGCTGCATCGTTTTGCTTGCCAATCGCTACGCTCGGCGCTCATGGTAAGGGAACGATGCTGTTGACTTTGCACAGGGAAAACCATCGCATAACAGGCGCGGGCATTGCCGAAGGTTAACCGCTATGCATTCAGGGATACGCGCTTAGTTTTCCGGAGTTTCGTCCTGCGCGGCGGCATCCTCGGGCTGGATCAGGTCGGGGAGAAGCGCGGTGACCACATCATCCAGAATCGCCATCACATGCGCCATGCCTTTATCCTGCTTGCCTTGCAGGATCACTTCATTCGGGGTCAGGTAGCTGGGCGCGCTTTTTTGTTGCAGCAGAATCGCGCGTCCCGCGTTTTCACCCATGGGCAGCGCGGCTGCGATGTAGGTGCCGTTGGAACCGCTCTTGTTAAAGTAAAATGCTTTTACGCCTTTGCCCCCGCGCGATTGCGGTTCAAAATCCATGAAAAGCACGCGTTTGGCAAACCCGCGCTCACTGATGAGCAATACTTGATCGCCTGCCTGCGGCTGCCGCGCAAACAGAATTTGGTCATTTCCATCCAGTGTCATGCCCTTGACGCCGGAGGTGGCGCGTCCCATGGCGGGCAGATGATCCGTATGGCAGCGAAGGCTCATGCCCGTGCGGGTGAGCAGCAACAGGTCCAGCGCCGGATCCAGCGGGAGAACGGCAAACAGTGCATCGCCCGCTCGCAGGTTGAGGGCGGCAAACTTCTGCCTGCGAACATCATATTCCTCCGCTACGGTACGCTTGAGTTGGCCGCCGCGGGTGATGAACAGGAAATCCGGCATGGCTTTGAGCTCATCCGGCGTCAGGCAGAAGAGCTGCACGGGGGTTTCGTTTTCTTCAATGCCCGCGATGACGCCGCTGAGCAGCGAACCGCGCTGCGTTGGTTTGTTGGTTTCAGGCAGCGTATCCACGGGCACCTGATAGCAGTTGCCCAGGTTGGTAAACAGGTATAGCGTCCTGTCGGTATCGGTTTCAAAGCGCCAGAGCGGATAATCCTCCAGATTGCCGTTCTCCAGCGTTACCGGCGGCAGCTTCTGGTAAAATCTGGGGTGCATGCGCCGCAGATACCCCGCGCGGGTATAGGTTACGGTAGCAAGCTCCGCCACATGCTCCAACTGTACGCTGGCGGCTTCCACCACATGCTGGGGATGGGCAAGGGTGGTGCGGCGATCATCCCCGTAGTGATTGGCGATATCCTGTAGCTCGTCCTTGATGACCTTCAGGAGCTTGCGCTCATCGCCCAGAATCGCTTCCAGTTTGGCAATCAGCTTGAGCAAATCCGCATACTCTTTACGCAGGGCTTCGATTTCCAGCCCGGTCAAGCGTTGCAGGCGCAGATCCAGGATGGCTTGCGCCTGGATTTCCGTAAGCTCAAAACGCGCAATAAGCCCCGCTTTGGCCTCCTTGGGCGTTTTACTGCGGCGGATGAGGGCAATCACCTCATCGAGATGATCTACCGCAATCATCAGCCCTTCCAACACATGCGCGCGCGCCTTGGCTTTATCCAGCTCATATTGCGTGCGGGCGGTGACCACGTTCTTCTGATGCTTGATGTAGTAGCGCAGCACACGGCGCAGGCTCATAAGCCTGGGTTTGCCATCGGCAATGGCCACCATGTTGACGCCGAAGGTTACCTGCAAATCGCTGTACTTGAGCAGATAGGCCAGCACTTTTTCCGCATCGGCTTCTTTTTTGAGCTCTACCACGGCGCGCATGCCGGTGCGGTCGCTTTCGTCGCGGATGTCATAAATGCCGCCCAGCGCAGCCTTTTTCTCCTCGCTGAGCTTGAGAATCTTCTCCAGCATGGCCGCTTTGTTCACCTGATAGGGAACCTCTGTAATCACCAGAAGCTTGCGCCCTGCCGGGCCATCTTCAAAATGGGTACGCGCGCGCAGGGTCAGCTTGCCGCGGCCTGTGCGGTACGCGTTTTGAATCTCCTCGGTATCCAAAAGCACCCCGCCGGTGGGAAAATCCGGCGCGGGCATGATGCGCATCAGCTCTTCGATGGGGATATCCGGCTGATCAATCTGCGCGATCACCGCTTGAATCACTTCGCGCAGGTTGTGCGGGGGGATATTGGTGGCCAGGCCGATGGCAATCCCGCTTGCGCCGTTGACCAGCAGGTTCGGGAAGCGCGCGGGGAGCATATCCGGCTCTTTTAAGGTATCGTCAAAGTTCAGGCGAAAGGGGACGGTGTCCTTATCGATATCGCGGAGCATCTGCATGGCCAGCGGGGTCATGCGGGCTTCGGTGTAGCGCATGGCTGCGGCGGTATCCCCGTCCACAGAGCCAAAGTTGCCATGACCATCCACCAGCTGCCCGCGCAAGGAAAAATCCTGCGCCATGCGCACCAGCGCGTCATAGACGCTGCTATCGCCATGGGGGTGGTATTTACCCAAACAATCGCCTACGATGCGCGCGCATTTGCGATGGGGGTTTTCCGGCGCCAGCGATAGCTCCATCATGGTATACAGTATGCGCCGCTGCACGGGTTTCATGCCGTCTTCCACACGGGGGATGGCGCGCTCCATGATGATATGCTCCGCGTAGGGAATCATGCTGTTGTGCATGACCTCCGCCATGGACATTTGGATGACGCCGCTTGCCGGCGTTGTATTTTCAGGCACGTTCTTCCCTCGCTTTCAAGGTATCGCTCAGCTCGGTAAAGCTATCCTCACGGCTGAAGTTGGCATACTGGCTGATGTACTCGCGCCGCGGCTCAACCTTATCACCCATGAGCACGGATACGCGCCGTTCTACCTGCGCGGCATCCTCGATGGTCACCTGCAAAAGCTTGCGCCCCTGGGGATCCATGGTGGTTTGCCATAGCTGTTCGGGATTCATCTCGCCCAAGCCTTTGTAGCGCTGGATGGAATAGTTCTTGCCGCCTTTGGTGAGCTTGCGCAGCTCCGCGTCATCATAGGCGTATTCCATTTTGCTGCCGCGCGCCACGCGGTAGAGGGGCGGCATGCCGATGTATACATGCCCTTCGGTGATGAGCTCCCGCATGTAGCGGTAAAAGAACGTGAGCAGTATCGCGCGGATGTGAGCGCCATCCTGATCGGCATCGCTCAGGATGATCACCTTATGGTATTTGAGACCTTTGAGACTGAAGTTCTCTTCGATATTCGTGCCCAGCGCGGTGATTACGCTGCGGAATTCCTCGTTGGCCAGCACCTGATCCAGCCGCTTTTTCTCTGCGTTCAGGGGTTTGCCGCGCAGCGGAAGGATGGCTTGGAAACGCCTGTCGCGCCCCTGTTTGGCACTGCCGCCAGCGCTGTCTCCTTCTACGATAAACAGCTCGTTCTGCTCCGGCTTGCGACCTGTGCAACTGGATAGCTTGCCGACCAGCGGCGCGGCTTCCAGCGCGGATTTGGTGCGCGCCATATCCCGCGCCTTGCGCGCCGCATCGCGTACATGCGCGGCGCGTACGGCTTTTTCTACCAGCCGCTGTGCCAGCTCCTGATGCTTCAGGTCGTCAAAATACGCGGTTAACTGTTGGGTCAGGATGGCTTCCACCGCGGGGCGAACCTCGGTATTGCCCAGCTTACCCTTGGTTTGCCCTTCAAACTGCGGGTTTTTGACCATGGCGAGCATCACGCAGGTCATACCCTCGCGAAAATCATCGCCGGAGAGGTTGGCATCCTTATCCTTCAGTGCGCCCAGGCGGCGAGCAAAATCATTCATCACTTTGGTGAATGCTGCGCGAAAGCCCGTTTCGTGGCTGCCGCCCTCGCCGGTGGGGATATTGTTCACATAGCTGAAGATATTTTCGGTGTAGCTATCGGTATACTGGATGGCGACGCGAAACAGGGTATCATCCTTACTGCCTTCCAGGTAGATCGGCTCTTCAAACAGTACGGTTTTATCATCGTTCAGGTATTTCACATAATCCGCTATGCCGCCCTCAAACAGAAAAACCTGTGTGCCCGCTTGGGTTTGAGCACCCTGTGAATCCTCCTCCTGAAGGCGCTCCTCCGTTTCGTCCAGTTCATCGGAGGCATCCCGCAGGGTTTCGGCGGGGGCGGTCTGGCGTTCATCGGCGAAGGTGATGGTCAGGCCGCGGTTGAGGTAGGCAAGCTCCCGCAGGCGGCGGGATACGGCTTCGCCATTGAACACGGTGGTTTCAAACACCTTGTCATCAGGCATAAAGCGTACCAGCGTGCCGCGCTTGCGGGTGTTTCCCAAAGCCTTGAGCGGGGCGATAGCCCTGCCTGCGACAATCTTTTTCAGCTGGGGGTCATACGTGCTTTCAAAGCGCATCTGATAGTGTTTGAAATCCCGAAACACATCGACGGTAAGCCAGCTGGAAAGAGCGTTGACCACGCTTGCGCCCACGCCGTGCAGACCGCCGGAGTAGCTGTAATTTTCGCTGTTGAACTTGCCGCCCGCGTGCAGCTTGGTATAGATGACCTCCACACCGCTTACGCCCATTGTGGGGTGCATGTCCACCGGCACACCGCGCCCGTCGTCCATCACGCTGGCCGAGCCATCCTTGTGCAACGTAACGATGATGTGGTGCGCAAAGCCCGCCATGGCTTCATCCACGGCGTTATCAACGATTTCCCATAGCATATGATGCAGCCCGCGCGAGCCGGTGGATCCGATATACATGCCCGGGCGCATGCGCACGGCGTCAAGCCCCTCAAGCACCTGGATATTCTCTGCGCCGTAGGCCATTGAACCGCTCCCTCTCCAAGGTAAATGTTTTGCCAACGCAGTATAGCATACTTTTTCGGCTGGAAACAAGGGGAACAGCATATTTAGGGGAACAAATATACCCGTATTCTTCCAATGACCTTATCATCGCGCATGCGTGGCCTTAACGGCAGGCGCGCCGCTCAGGGGCGATAAAGTTACTCCTATATGGTGAAATAGCCGGATGAAGCCTTGGGCAGTTGGCGGCATGACGCCGCGCCGCAACCAGTACGCGGCGCTGCACAACCGCGCCATCTTGCCCGTGCGGCGCTTGCGTGGTATACTATGTACGCTCGTGCCCATGAAGCGCCTTGCGGCGTGAAGATGCAAAGGGGTCAAAACATGAATGGAGCCTTGCCGATGCCGGATGCCAGACCGCACCCACGCACGCTTGCAGCTTGGACTTTTTTAGTGGCTTCTCCCTTTTTGCTGCTGATTGCGGTTTCTTTTGCCATGGGACGAAGTGTGCTCCAAAGCGTGCCGGTTTGGACGGATGAGCTGGATTATTGGCGCGCCGTCTATTCCTGGCTGCATGTGGGCGGCGGCGCGGGGTATTCCGGCATTGGAGAGTTGACCGCAAGTATGGGTACCCTGAGTGTACACGGCATTGCACCCATTTTGCTGTATGCCTTGCCTGCCAGCATCTTTGGGTGGACGTATTCGAGCATCGTGATAATCAACAGTGTTTGGGTTTCCGCGGGCGCGCTCGTATACTGTGTGCTCAACCGCCCCAAGGCGCTGGTTTCGGTGATGATGGGCGTTAGCCTGATGATCTACGCGCCCGCCATACTTTATTGCGCCACCTCCATGACCGAAATGGCCAATTATGGGCTTCTACTGTTCTATTTAGCCTTCCTGATGCGGCTTGCCCACACACGGCAGCGGGTGCTGGCGTCCCCGGATGCTGCGTGGCGGCCGCGCGGCGGACGCATTTCCCTGGTTTTGTGCGTAATCACGGTGCTGGTTTGCTGCGCGTATCGAATCAGCTATCTGGGGCTGTGGCTGCCGCTCATCTGGGTGGCGTTTGACGGCCGTCCTTCGCTTCGCATGCTGCTGTGGCTTGGTTTGAGCGGGCTGGCATCCCTTGGCGTGTACGCGGTAACATCCCAAATGGCAAGCCCTTTCGCGGCGGGGTTTCTCTATAACCTGTTCCGTACGGATTCTCTGGGGCTTGCCGTACGGATGTTTCTAAGCCATGGCAAAGCCAACCTGCTGGATTATTTCGTGCGCGCGCCCGGCAATCCCATGGAGGGCGTACAACGCATTCTCTATTTTTCCATGATGGGGCTTATGCTTGTGAACGCTTTCCTTCGCGTGCACAAACAGGAGGGGCGCTGGCGCCTGCGCATTGGGTTTGACAGCTTCTCCCTGATGGCCTTTGCCATGTTGCTGCTGCCGTTTGTAATCATCGTGAGTGCTTATGAAACCAATGACTGGGCGGATTACCGCACGCTGGCGCCGTTTTTGTGGCTCACGGTTGCCGCGCACCTGGCGCTGGGTCGCAAGGCCTTGCCCGGGTTATACCTTGCGGGCTGCGCAGCGATCCTCGCGGTGCTGATCAGCTTGCCGCCGGTAGGCGCGTTCAGCGATGAAACTCGCTTTGACCCCGCGCCCCCCTCGGCGGAGACGAAGGCGTTGCTTGCGGCCATCACCTACGATGCGGATGCCGCCGACCCCCATGTGAACGCGGTGCGTACGGACATTTTCACGCTGGATACCATCACCTTGCTGCACCCGGGCATGGGCATCCAGACAGGGTGGTTAACCGAGCGCAATGTGGGGAAGAGCGGCTGGATCTACACAGATTATTTGAAAATCCCGCTGGAAGGGTATACCTTGGTACAAAATAATGGAAGCGGCAGCGTCTACCGTAAGCTTGCCGATCCAGAGCAGGAATGATGCATCCATGGTGAAACTGGGCAAACGGGAAATCTCACTGGGTAAATGGCTTGCGGCGCTGGGCGCGCTGATTCTCGGCTATATCGTGTTTATGGCGCTGATGCAGCGGCCTGCCAGCGACATCAGCATCCATGCGGCATGGGCGCAACAGGGCAGTTTCGCCAACCCCAAAACCTTCGTGTATCGCGCGGCGCACCCGCTTTGGCATATCATCGTGGCGCTTTTTCTGCGGGTTGGATTGCCGCTGGATGTGAGCGCATCGCTGTTGACCGCGCTTTGCAAGGCGGGCGAGGTATGGCTGCTCATCACGCTGGCGGAATCAATCATCGGCAAAAAAGGCTGGCTTGCAACCCTTTCCGGTGTGCTGTGCGCGTTGGTGACAGCGGTGTGGGTGCCTGTGCTCAATGCGCAGATTTACTATGGCGTCGGCTCGCCCAACACTTGGCACAGCCCTACCCAGCTAATGGCGATGGTTATGATGCTGATTATTCTGCCCTATACGGCGCGCTGTGTGGAAACCTTTCAACGCAGGCTGCCCACCGAGGGGGAGAAAGCAAATATCTCCTGGCGTAACGCGGCGGTGCTGGGCGCGCTGCTGGCAGTGAGCCTGCTTGCAAAGCCTACGTTTATGCAGGCGTTTTTCCCCGCGGCCTGCCTGTATTTTCTGTTAATGTGGATCAAACGGCCGAAGAACAGTCCGTTCTTCTGGCGGCTGCTTGCGGCGGCCGCGCCATCGGTACTGATGATGGCGCTTCAATACCTGTTCTACTTTGGTCAGGTATTGCCCACGCAAGGCGGCATGGCGCTGCATGTAAGCTGGGATAAAACGGCGGATGTCGCGCTGAGCGTTATCCTCACAAGGCTGTTCCCGCTGTTTGTGCTCCTGACTACGCTGGAGCGGGAGCGCTATCAAAAGCCGCTCTACCAGCTGGCGTTGCTGATGGACGCGGTCGCGATTGCGGAGATGCTGCTGGTTTCGGAAACGGGTCGTCGCGCGGCAGATGGCAACCTGGGATGGGCGATGATGGGCTCTGCGCTGATGCTTTGGGCACTTACGCTGCCGGTGTTCCTCAACAAACTTACGCTTTGGCTCAAGCGCCGCAAGGCCGCCGCCGAGGGGCATCCCTACCTGACCAGCCACCCGAAACTGGAACCGCTCAAGTGGGCGACGGGCTCTTTGCTGCTGCTGTGGCATGCGGCGACCGGCATTTATTATGTGGTGTATATGATCACGACAACCAACGTGTTATAACGCGGGTTTGCCACATGTGGCAGAGAAAGCGCACAATCAAACATCCCCAGACAATCAAAAAAGCCCCCTGTCGCGGGGCTTTTTTGATCGCATCACATCCGGGGATTGCGCTGCAAACACGGGAAGAAGAACCGTGTGCGGCGGGTAGATGCTCTGTCCAAGCGGGGGCTTGCTTAAAGATTGCCTGTCGCGAAAGGTAGATAAAGGCGCCAGATTTCACGTATCGCGATACGCCGCGGATACTGGCTTTCGCCCGCATATGGAGATAGACGGGTAAGGGATGCGTGCTCCTGACGGGGTAGCGGGGGATAAACCCCTTGACAGGTCAGGGCAATGCGCAATGTTTCCTGTTGGTGCAGCCCATGCAGGCGGGTGTATCGCGCGAAGAACGATGAAGCGACCGGCGATCATGCGTTGCGTTGGGTTATCGGTCACTAAGGGCGGCAAGCTTGCCGCCCTTAGCTTGTTAAACTCCAGTTGGTCTCTACCATCGCTCGCTTCATAGCCCTGCGGGCTGTTCGCTCGCTTTCGCCATGGGTTGTGATGGGAGGTTTAGGGTTTCCATTCCAGGCTCCGGCAGGGGTTTCACCCCTGCGCCTGACCGGAGCTGATAGCCCTGAACCCTACGTTATCCTGTTTGGTGTTTGTCGCATCGGCAACAGCAGCGCGCGCCGTTGCTTCTGCATTAAAATTTGACCATGCGATAGTATGTTTTCGCGGTGTGGTGGTAGAACAGCCAGTATAGCGCTGCCACGCCCAGCGCCGCTGCAAACGTGTTCACGGCGATGTAAGGCACATCCATCAGCCCAAAGAGGGAGAGCATCAGCACCATCATGTTCAGCGAACCCGCCACGTGCCCTACCGCGACCAGCAGCGGCAGGAAGAAGACCAGCAGGATTTGCCGCCGCACGGTAGCGCGTACTTCTTTACTGCTCATGCCCACTTTTTGCAGGATGATAAAGCGGTCATGATCTTGATACCCTTCGCTGATTTGCTTGAAATAGATGATCAGCGCCGTGCCCATCAGGAAAACCGAGCCTAGAAAGATGCCAATGAACAGGAAGCCGCCGTGCAGGGCATACCATTCTTCCCGCAGTGAATCTTTGATGCGCAGGTTGTGCCCCTTGAAATCTGTTTGTGATGCGACGGCCTGCGCATACTGCGCGCGCGCATCGCCGGCGCCGCTGATGTTCCACTGTACGGTATAACGGGGCAGCCTGTTTTCCGGCGATGATTCCGTTAGCAGAAGAATGCGCTGGGCAGTTGCTTCTTCCGGTACGATCATATACGTTTTATTCATGGAGGTGCCGCTGCTCATGCAGGGGATTACGGGCAGCGTATCCAGGCGCCGCAGCGCATAGTGATCCCCCTCCATTTCCAGTGCTGTGATGGGTTCTCGCGCGGTGGTAAACAGGGCGATTTCGTTTGCTTCCAAGGCCAAAAGCTCCCCGGTAAGCGCCGCGTAGGTCGCTTCCGTCAGCAGCAGGACGCTATGGAGTTTACCATAATCGTTGATGGTTTCGTAGGCCATTACATCCGCGCGGAAGATTTGCCCGTTGTCAAAGGCCAGTGTGGTTTCATAGGCGTTGAAAGCGTGCAGGGATTGGATGGTCACGCCTGCATCTTCCGCCAGGGTTTCGTTTTGCGCAATGATGGCCGCCTGCGCCTGCGGGCTATCCAGTGTGATTTGCATATCGAAAGGGTAATACTCGTCCAGCATCTTTTCCGACCCGTTGTACATGGCAACGGTGGTGCCGATGGTGACCATGGCCATCGTGCAGAGAATGGCGATGCTCGCAAGCCCCGCCGCGTTCTGTTTCATGCGGTATAACATGCCCGATATGGTCACGAAGTGGCGCGGCTGGTAGTAATAGCGGCGGTTACGCTTCAGCAGCCTGAGCACGGCGATGCTGCCGGAGAAGAAAAGCAGGTACGTGCCCAGGATGACCATCAGCACGGCCACAAAAAACAGCGCGATGGCGGCCATGGGGTTTTGCACTGCTTGCGCCATGTAGTAGCCGCCGCCCATCAGCGCTAGTCCGAGCACCGCAAACGACCAGCGCGCCTTGGGTTCTTTTTCGCCTGTCTGCCCACCGCGGAACAGCTCGATGGGGTTTGTAAAGCGTACCTGTAAGGAGTTGTAGATAATCAGCAGCACATAGAGGGCGGCAAACAGGATTGCGGTCACCAGTATCGCCTGCATGCTTACCGTGCCTACCAGCGGCACTTCAACGCGCAGGGCAAGGCGGATGAGCAAAAACAGCAGCCGTGTGAGCAGGATTCCCAGCCCGATACCCAGCAGCATCGCACATAGCCAGGTTACGCTCAGTTCATGGCGAAGCACGCGCGCGATGTGCTTTTTCTCCATGCCCAGAATGCCGTACAGCCCCATCTCCCGCTTGCGCCGCTTAATCAGGAAACTGTTGGCGTAAAACAGGAATATGGCTGAGAACAGGCCAACCACAAACGCGCCGAACATCAGGATGGTTAAGAACTGTACGCCTCCCCGCACCTTGTTAAGCCCAGGGTTGAAGGTGATCATCAGGAAGCTGTACATGGAAAAGATAAGCAGCGTGCTCGCAGTCAGGAAGGGCAGGTACGTTTGCCGATTCTTCCACAGATTGCCCAGCGCCAGCCGAAAATACAGCAGCTTAGTCAATGCCTGCACCTCCGTCGCTGAGCGCGGTGAGCGTGGCGATGATCTTCTGATACAGCGCATCGCGCGTGGTGTTACCGCCATACAGCTGATGGAAAACCTGTCCATCCTTGATGAAGAGAATCCGCGAGGCATAGCTTGCGGCTTGCGCGCTGTGCGTAACCATGAGCAGCGTCTGCCCGCTTTGGTTGATCTCCGCGAACATGCGCATGAGCCTGGTGGCGGCTTTGCTGTCCAGCGCACCGGTGGGTTCATCGGCCAGTAGCAGCCGCGGATCGGTAATCAGCGCGCGGGCAACGGCGGTACGCTGCTTTTGCCCGCCGCTAACCTCGTAGGGGAACTTGCATTCAAGCCCGGATAGCCCAAGACGGGGCACTAGCGATTCCAGCCTGCGATCCATCTCCGCTACGGTGCGGTTTTGCAGCACCAGCGGCAGCAAAATGTTATCGCGGATGGAGAAGGTATCCAGCAGATTGAAATCCTGAAACACAAAGCCGAGGTTATCTCGCCGGAAGGCTGCCTTTTGGGCATCCTTCACTTCCGAAAAAGAGCGGCCTTCCAACAGAACCTGACCGCTTGTGGGCGCATCCAGCGCGGCCAGAATGTTGAGCAAGGTGGTTTTGCCGCTTCCGCTTTCGCCCATAATGGCGATAAACTCGCCCGCTTCCACCGTAAAGGTAACATCCGTAAGCGCCTGCACCTTCTGTGCGCCAAAGCGCGTGGTGTAAACCTTTTGAAGGTTCCTCACATCTAAAAGAGCCATTGGTTCCATCCCTTCTGCGCCGTAAACAAAGGACGCACCCGTAGCATAACGCGCACTGGGGATACCTGCCATAGCGTATGCTTACGGAGCGCTTACGTTTCTGTAAGGTTGATAAGGTTGGATACGGCGTGGGCGGCTTTTTCATGGGGACTACACGCCCTTCGCTGATGGAAAGCGATGCGTAAGGCTTCAGGAAAAAGCCTCGTAAGCCTCGCGCTCCAGCAGGAAGGTAACGCAGGTGCCGCCTGCCTGCGGGCAATGGATATGCACCCGATGGCCGAGCTGGTCACAGGCCTGCTTGCACAGGTAAAGGCCAATGCCTGTGCTCTGGTTGGGGTCTGACCCGCCGCGCCCCGCGTTGCCCGTGAAGCCGCGTTCAAACACGCGCGGCAAATCCTCCGCGCTGATGCCGATGCCCGTATCCGTGATGGTCAGGTTGAGCGGGGCGGCAAGCGCAATGGTGATACGTCCGCCCTCGGGCGTGTACTTGAGCGCGTTGGTCAACACCTGCCCAATGGCCATGCCCAGCCATTTTGCATCGGTCAGCGCCGAGCCGTCAAAGGGTTCCATACACAGGCTGATGCGGCGGTACTGGAAAAGAGGGCGCAGCTTTTTAACAAGCTTGCAGCACAGCGGGTACAGCGGAACCTCCGTAAGCGCCAGATCGTTATGCATGCTCTGCAAACGCTGAAACGCCAGCGCTGCATCGGCATATTGACCGATTTTGAACACTTCCTGCCGCATCAGTTCCCGCGGCGGGGGCGCATCGTCCTGCGCCATCAAATCCAGCGCGGCGATGGGCGTTTTGATTTGATGCACCCATAAGGTAAAGTAGTCCAGACGCTCATGCTCCTGCCTTGCTGCGTGTGCAAGCGCATCCTGCCGCGCGCGTTGGTAGGCGATGGCCAGCGTGCGATAATCAGCCAGCAGCGCGTTTGAAGCTTCCGGCAGCGCGGCGGCATCCGGCGGCAGGTGATCAAGCGCGTCCCACAGACACAGCTGAACGCGCGCGTAACGCAAAAAGGAGCGAATGCTCAGGGCAAGCGCCCCGAAGGCGAGCAGCAGCAGCGTATAGAAGAGCTCATGCACTTCCCCCTGCCCGAGCAGGTGCATCAGTACAAAGGCGGCCGTAACGCCCAGCAACGTGAGCGCCGTGCTCCGTACTGTGGTAAGCCAGCCGATCAACAATTGGCCGATACGTTTGCTGTTCATTGCGCCTCCACCAGATACCCCTGTCCCTTGCGCGTGACCACAAAATCTGTGAGGCCAAAATCCTCCAGCTTTTTGCGCAGGCGCGCGACGTTTACGGTCAGGGTATTATCATCGATAAACAGGTCGCTGTCCCACAGGCGCTGCATGAGCGTGTCCCGACCGACCACTTTGCCCTTATGCTCCAGCAGCGTTTGCAGAATGCGACACTCGTTGCGGGTCAGTTCCAGCTTATCCCCATCCACAAGCAGCAGGCTCTGCGCCGCGTCCAGCGTAGCGCCACGATGCGTCGGCAGGCGCTGCGCCCCTGCAAAATCGTACGTACGGCGTAGCAGCGCGCCGATTTTGGCAACCACCACATCCATGTCAAACGGCTTGGTGATATAATCATCCCCGCCCATGGACATGGCCATGACCATATCCATGCTGCCTGTGTTGCCGGAGATAAACATAATGGGCGTGGTAGAACCGCTGCGGATGCGCTCGCACCAATGATACCCATTGAAGTAGGGCAACGTGCAGTCCATCAGCACCATGTGCGGCTTTTCGGCGGTAAAAACCGCGTCCACCTCCGCGAGATTTTCGCAGATGAACGCTTCATACCCCCATTTGCGCAGACCCGAAGCCAGCAAACCGGCGATGGTGGGGTCGTCCTCAACGATCATGATCTTGTGCATACGACCTCCTCATGGGATATTACTCCTTGATTATAATCAGGGGGCGGATTGAAAAAACAAGTGCAACAAAACGGAACCCGAAAAACACGTTAAGAGGATGATA
>LVAQ01000007.1 GCA_001604105.1 Clostridiales bacterium Firm_11 | reverse complement strand
GACCTGCACGGCGCTTTGGCTCGGGGAATCTGGAAATATCATCTGGCAACTTCCGCTTGACGCTCTGCTCCCTGCAAATGTGCGCAAAATTCTTGACGTAACCTGTACGCTGCGGTTTGCCTGTTTCGTGCTGGCTCGGTTTTGAATCTGCCATGATGCGCCGTCGTGGTTTTGCTCTGCTTTTAGGCCATGAAATCGAATCCCGCGCCATCTCGGAGGCGTCAATCGCGATGCCTCTGTATGAAAGCGAAGGGGAATGTGCTGGGTTCTCATGGCGCCTACGTTGGTTGGAAGGTTTGATAAATCATCAGCACAAAATAGAGGGTATGGGGTATAATAGAGCTGATGCTGGCGCGTGCTGACGGATGTAGTGCGCGGGATGGCCGGAGGTGAGTCGATTTGGGCAAGAAACACATGGTCAACAGGATCATTACCTATATGGCGTTACTCATCCTGATGCTGGTGGTAATGCTGGGGGTATATGCGTTTTCGACCTATTCCATCCTCAGCGATGAGCTGCGCTCAGAAGCTTCCAGCATTCTGGCGGTCTATGGCGGGCAGCTCAAAGGGCGTGTGGAGCAGATGGACGCGATGCTCCAGAACCTGCTGCTGCAAAACCAGACATCGCTGCTCTTGTTGAAAAGCACAAGCGAGCCAAAGCGCCTGTACGCATCGCAGAGCATCCATAACAACATCCGTGATGCGTTGCAGAGCGACCAGAGCGTGAATGTGTTTGTGGTGGCGGATAACGATTATGATGTATGCGTGGATGCCGCGAACCTGTCGATCGGGTATTGGGATCGCGAAGCTTTGCGTGCCTATACGCGGGATTGCGCGGCGATTGATGATTTCCCCAAGACATGGCACGTTGTGACCCTCAACGGACAGGGATACCTTTGTAAGCTTTATGCTTATCGTGGACGCGCAGCGGCCGCATTTACTTCCACGACGAACTTTCTGGCAAGCGTACCCAAGGGCGATGAACACGGGCAAACCCTCATCCTGACCGATGGACAGGGTACGGTAACTGGGTTTTCCGGTACGGCGCTTACCCAGGAAAACCTGGGGCAGCAACTGGCGGATATAAAAACGAACGGCTTGCAGGCGCCGGCTTACACCCTGGCAGCAGGGCAGGTTCTACTGCATTTGCGCATTGTAAGCGTAATCGTATGGAACCAGACACGCATCATCATGGCGGTGGTTTTTGCGGTAATTGTGGTTACGCTGCTCTTTGGCGCGTTGATTGTTCGTTATGTAAGCAGGGAAATGGTTCAGCCCATGGTGCGTATGACGGAGGACATGCGGCGCATCAATGGAGAGAACTTCACCCTGCGGATTCAGGGGGATTTTGGCACACAGGAGTTTACCCAGCTTAAGGATACCTTCAACCGCTTGATGGATATGATTGTGCACCTGCGCATCCAAACCTATGAAAGGCGCCTTGCGCTGCGCGAAATGGAGCTTAAGAGCATCCGTTTGCAACTGCGGCCGCATTTTTTCCTCAACGCGATCACCACGCTGGCCAGCCTGAGCAGCCAGCATAAGGAAACGGAAATCAAAACCTATGTGGAAGCCCTGTCCAGAAACATCCGCTATATGTTCAAATCCGGCTTGCATACCGTTACGGTCGGCGAAGAGATGCGACATGTAGAAAACTACATTGCTATGCAGGAATGCAAATACCCGGGCTGTGTGTTTCACTTCATTGATCTTCCACAGGAACTGGCGCCATGGCGTATTCCGCAGATGCTGGTGCAGACCTTTGTGGAGAATGAATACAAATATGCTGTATCGCCGGATGATGTGCTGACGCTTTTAATCCATGTGTCAAAGGAAGAATTTGGCGGCGAAGAGATGCTGCTCATCCGTATCGAAGATGATGGCAAGGGATACCCGATGGATGTGCTGCAATACATGAATGGGGATGCCCCGCGCCCGGCAGATGACGGCGAGCGTACTGGTCTTTGGGGAATCAAGCGGATGATGGCGCTGATGTATGAAAGAGATGATTTGATTTCACTAGCGAACATTGAGCCCCATGGCTGCGTGAACCTCATCCGCGTGCCGTCAAAACCACTGCATGAGTACCGGGAGAAACCAGTGTGACCCGATCTATATCAAAAAGGAGGTCGTATTGTTGCGACTGTTGATTGTAGATGACGATGTACATACCGTAGAGGTGATTCGCCGCTCCATCGATTGGGCTTCCTTGTCAATCGACGCGGTGGATATCGCCAACAGCATGGCGCAGGCACGGCGAATCCTGCGGCGCGGCAAAACGGATATCGTAATCAGCGATATTGAGATGCCACAGGGTTCGGGGCTGGATTTGCTGGCATGGGTACGGGAGAACGCAATTCAAGTGGAAGTGCTGCTGCTTACCTGTCACGAGCGCTTTGATTATGCAACCAGCGCCCTGAAATTGGATGCTGCCGAATACCTGACAAAGCCGTTTGATCCCAAAATCATGTCGTTATCCATCCAAAGAACAATCGCGAAAATCAAGGAAAAGCGCATGCTGCGCGAGAGCAACCTTTATGGAGCGTGGCGGTTGCAAAACCGGCAGCGTGAGGAGATTAACTTTTGGCTGTCGCTCTATCATGGCGGTATGCCGCGTGAGCGGGAGCAGATGCGTGCAGAGATCGAAGCGCGCGGATTGCCCATCGATGTAAATGCCCGTTATCATTTGGTGGTCACTCGCATTGCAGAACATGAGCAGCAGTCGCAGAACCTGGGGCAGAGCCTGCTGCACTATATACTGGAGAATGCGCATGCCCACCATTTGTTTGGGCGCGATGAAAACACCCGCACCATCCGCAGCGTTGAGCCAAATGGCCTGTGGTATTATACCGCCGTGGAGGAAGCCCTTGCCATTGATGTACGCGAACGTTGCGCGCATGTGATTGCCGCCTGTGCGGAAGCAGCGAATGTGAAAGCGACATGCTGCATCGGCGCTCCGGATGCCATCGAAACGCTGCAAAGCAAACCAAGCGAACTGCGAAGGCTTGTAGAACAGAGCGTTGTCTTTTATGCCCAGGTGTTTACGCAGGAAGAGGCCATCGCTGTAGGCGAAGAAACGCAAGTGCTGGGCGTTGATAAGCTCAAAGACATGCTAAGCCGTTATGATAAGGTATCCTTGCTGAAAACCTTGAAGGATGCGCTTGCCATCCGCACCATGCTGAAAACCTTGAGCGAGCGTACGCTGTATTTGATCCAGCAGGAACTGTTACAGGCTGTGTATGCGCATTTGGATGGCACGGGCGTACAGGCGACGCAACTGTTTGCGGATGATGATTCAGCGCGCCTGAACGAGCAGGCATGCCGTTCCGCGTTGGATATGATCCGCTGGGCAAACTACCTGCTGGAACGCGCTTTTGCCTATGAAGACGAGCTGCGCAGAGCGGGTACGCTGGTGGAGCGCGTCAATATCTACATCCATGAACACTATCAGGAAAACCTTGGACGAAATGAGATTGCCGCGCACTTTCACTTGGCGCCGGAGTATCTTGCGAAGCTGTATAAGAAGAAAACGGATCAAACGCTGAAAGATGCCATCCGGGAATACCGTGTGGAGCAGGCCAAACGAATGCTGCGTGACCCGGATATCCGCGTGAGCGATGTGGCGGAGGCGGTAGGGTTTGATAATTTCTCCTATTTCTCCACCATTTTTAAGAGAGAAGTCGGGGTAACGCCGCAGGAGTATCAGCGCGAGCATGAGCGAGAGAAAACAACGCACACACCAGAAGCCGCAGGGTATGGGGAAGGGTTGTCAAACGCAGTGCGCGATGCCGATCTGTAAAGCAACAGCCTGTCGATTATGCCTTGCGGTGGCGTGTTTTTGGATAGCAGGAAACGTGATTGCGAATAGGGAGGCTTTCCAATCTGGGCGATATTCACCCAAAAATGAAAAAAGTTGGCTTAAAATTGATAGCGCCAGCCTTTCTTTTTCCAGTATACTCACGCTAAGAAAAGGAGGGCTTATCCATGAAATCTTTACAACGGCTTTCCAAGGTGATCGTATCTACGTTGCTTGCCCTATCACTGATCTTGGGCATGGCTGGCGCCGCTACGGCGGAAACCCAGTACGACAAAATCGTTTATGCGTACGCCACGTTTAACAACATCCCCGACACGGAGACGCTCGCGACGGTGGAAGAAGCCATCAACGCTATCACGCGGGACGCAATCGGCGCGGAAGTGACGCTTAAGCCCATTGTGATTTGGGACTATTCTTCTGCGATTAGCCTTGCGATGCAAGGCGGCGAGAAGATTGATGTGTTCCAGAGCCTGGGCGATCTGAACACCGCGATCAGCACAAGCATGGCGCTTGACATCACGGATCTGATGGACGAATACGCCGCTGAAAGCAAGGCACTCATTGGGGAAAACTGGCTTGCGGCATGCAGCCACGAAGGCCGCCTGTACGGCATCCCAACTTTCAAGCCCATCGCGCTTACCCCGATGATCATTTATCGTCAGGATATCGTAGATGAACTGGGGCTGGATATGAGCGCCGTCAACTCCGTGCAGGACGTTACCGCCGTTCTCCAGGCGGTGAAGGATGCCAAGCCGGATATGACGCCGCTGGCAGCTGTGAACACCGGGAACATTGGTTTGGGACTTACGGTTCCTGATGTGGATTACCTGACCGATAACTACTACTATCCCAAGGGCGTGCTGATGAATGACGAGTTGACCGTTGTGGACTACTACGCCTCGCAGCAATTCGCCGATACCTGCGCCTTGGCACGCACCTGGTTTAACAACGGCCTGGTGATGAAAGACGCGGCAACCACATCCAGCACAGCCGCCGAGCTGATGGCTTCGGGCAACTACTTTGCCTATATCGCCTCCTACAGCTACCCGGAGAAGGACACTGCGGCAAGCCTGGAAGCTCTGGGCGGCGGATTCAAACTGGGTGCGAAGATTATCGGAAGCGCGTTCCTAGACACCACATCCATCAACGCGCTAAGCTGGATGGTCGCCTCCACCTCGACAGTACCTGAAAAAGCACTGCAGTTCCTCAACCTCACTTTCACGGATCCGCAGGTCGTCAATCTCATCATCTATGGTTTGGAAGGCCGCGACTATGTGAACAATGGGGACGGAACCGTGAGCTACCCCGAAGGCCATGATGCATCCACGGTGCCCTATACAGCGCAGCTTTCCTGCGGCACGCTGGGCAACTTCTTCATCATGTATCCCATGGCGGGCACGGACCCTGAATCGCTGGTTTGGGAGTTGGAGCAAAACCAAAACGCAAAAACATCCGTTGCGATGGGCTTCACCTTTGACAGCAGCAGCGTCAAGACCGAGTACACCGCCGTGACCAACGTGATTGATCAATACCTGCCCGCGCTCATCTGCGGCAGTGTGGATCCCACCACTGAGATTCCTGTGTTCCTGCAACGTTTGGAAGAGGCTGGGCTCAATGAAATCATCGCCGCCAAACAAGCGCAGCTGGACGCCTGGGTCGCAGCCAACTAATCGGTTTCCCGGCGCGGGGCAGGCTCGATGCCCCGCGCCGGGATGCATCCACGCACACTACATAGATTTGGGGAATGCACATGCAAAAGCGCAGGAAAAAACGCCTTGCTAAAACAGGGCCGCTTCTTTTGATCGCAGCACCCGGGCTCCTGTATCTGTTGATCAATAACTATTTGCCGATGTTCGGCGTTTTTCTGGCATTTAAGGATTTCAACTATATCAAGGGCATTTTCGGCAGTGATTGGAACGGTCTGGAGAACTTCCGTTTTCTGTTTCGCACGCGGGATGCTTGGATTATGACCCGTAACACCCTGCTATATAACGCTGCGTTCATCGTTATTGGCACGGTTGTGGCGATCTTTGTGGCCATTCTGATTTATGAGCTGGGCAAAAAGCGGCGTGTCAGGTTGTTTCAATCCGCGTTGATGCTGCCCAATCTGTTTTCCTGGGTCGTGATCGGTTTTATTGTGTACGCTTTTTTGAATGCGGATACCGGGTTTATCAACAATACGGTATTGAAAGCGCTCCATATAACCCCCATCAGTTGGTATTCTACGACCGGCCCATGGCCTTTCCTGCTTGTGCTGGTCTATCTGTGGAAGTTTACGGGGTACCTATCCATAGTGTATGTCGCCAGCATCGCGGGGATTGATAAGAGCGTGTATGAAGCCGCGCAACTGGATGGCGCCAGCAAGATACAGCAGATTATGCGTGTCACGATACCGCTGCTCAAGCCCACCATCATTCTGATGACATTGATGGCCGTCGGGCGTATTTTCTACTCCGATTTTGGGCTGTTTTACCAGGTACCTCAGAATTCCGGCCGATTGTTTGACGTTACGCAGACCATCGATACCTATGTCTATCGTGGTTTGATGGAACTCAACGATGTAGGCATGTCCGCGGCGGCGGCGCTGTACCAGTCCGTAGTTGGGTTTATGCTGGTACTGGGCGCAAACACGCTGGTACGCAAGCTGGATCATGAAAACGCACTGTTTTAGGAGGATGACATGAAACATAAGTCCAACGATGTGAAGCGCTTCCAGAGGTTCGCTACGGTGGTGCTTTCAATCCTCGCAGTGCTGACGCTTCTGCCGATCCTCCTGATTGCGATCGCCTCGGTAACGGATGAGAAAGTGCTGGTGTCCACCGGGTATACCTTTCTGCCATCGAAATTGAGCCTGGACTCCTACTACTATATGGTCAAGCAAAGCGCGATGATACTGCGCTCCTATGGTGTTACCATCACTGTGACCGTGCTAGGCACGCTGGGCAGCGTTATGCTAACCACAACGCTAGCCTACCCTCTTTCCAGAACAGATTTTAAGTATAAAAACCTGCTTTCGTTCTTTGTGTTCTTTACCATGCTGTTCAGCGGCGGCGTTGTGAGCTCCTACATTATGTGGACGCGGATTTTCAGCATTAAGAATACGCTGTGGGCGTTGATCGTGCCTAATTACCTTGTGACCGCGTTCAATGTATTTCTTGTGCGTAATTACTATGCCAACAGCATCCCGCACGCGCTGGTGGAATCCGCACAGATCGACGGTGCGGGTGAAATGCAAATATTCCTGAGGATCATGCTACCGCTGGCCATCCCGACGGTGGCGACAATCAGCCTGTTTACCGGCTTGATTTACTGGAACGATTGGGTCAATGGCCTATACTATATATCGGATGCAAAACTCTTTAGCCTGCAAAATCTGCTGATACGCATCATGAACAACATTCAGTTCCTGAAAGTGAGCACCAACATGGCCTTGCTGGGAACGCAGAAGATTGACTTGCCCGGCTCATCCGTACGAATGGCCATGGCAATGATCGGGATATTGCCGATTATGATTCTATTTCCATTTGTGCAGAAGTATTTTATCAAAGGCGTCGTGCTTGGCGCGGTGAAGGGATAAGGAGAGAGAAAGCAATGACGGTACAGCAGATCATTGATCTTGTGATTGCCAAAACAGGCGTGACGCCGCTGCCCAGCGATCAAACCTGTGACCAGCTGATGGCGGGAAGCCCAGACCAGAAGGTGACAAAAATCGTCAGTACCTTTATGACGACGGTGGATGTAATCCGCAAAGCCATCGAACTGGGCGCGGAGATGATTATTACGCATGAACCCACCTGGTTTACCGGGGCGGATGACACGGGTTGGCTGGAAGGTGATGATGTATACAATTGCAAGCATGCTTTGATTCAAGAATCCGGCATTGCCATCTGGCGCTTTCATGACCACATGCATATGGCGCAGGAAGATGGCATCTTTCGGGGGTTTGAACTGGAAACGGGATGGAAGGCGTATCGTATGCCGGATGAGCAATGCCCCCGGCTGCACGGCAACAGACCCTTCAGGGGCTGCTATCAGTTGCCCAAGACCACACTTGGGGCTTTGAATACCTTTTTGAAGGAACGCCTTGCGATGCCGGTTATCCGCTATATCGGGGATGCGGATATGGCGGTGGAAAGGGTTGCCCTGCTCCCCGGCGGGGGCAGCCTTGGGCTTGGCTCGGAGCATATGCCCATGGATATGATGCGCGATGCCAAGCTGGATGTGATCCTCTGCGGCGAAGTGACCGAATGGACGCTGCCTGCCTATGTTCGGGATGCCTATCAAATGGGGCTGGCGAAAGCCATCGTAATCCTTGGACATGAACGCAGCGAAGAGTGGGGCATGAAACATCTTGGCGATTGGATGGCATCGATTGTCAGGGATATTCCCGTTGTGTTTGTGGATGCGGGAGAAACATTCCAGTATCAGTAATAAGCATGTAGAATCGCCATTGCTCATGATGATGCGCGATGTGCTACCAGGCCAAGGCGTTGATCATAAGCGCCCGCTGCCCGTTGTTTGCCCAGAGAAAGCGTCTGCAAGCCGCATGAGTGGGCAACGCAAAGGTTCAAATGTGAATGAAAAAGTGGGAGGGTATATCCATGGCGGTACTTACCGTTAACTTTTATTCTCGTGCCCGTGTCGGTTTTCAAAGTTTCACGGCTATTTTGCCGATCGACCCCCCGCCCGCGGGGGGAACGCCGCTAGCCTATGCGAAGGGACCATGGCCTACGCTGTATCTTCTGCATGGGTTCTCCGGCAACCATAACGACTGGCTGCTTCGTTCGGATATTGAAGCATGGGCAGGGCAACGCGGCTGGGCGGTTATCATGCCGGATGGCGCCAATCGCTTCTATCTGGATAATCCCGATATTGGCGAGTTTTACGGCTCGTATGTTGGGCAAGAGCTGGTGGAAGTAACGCGCGCCATGTTTCCCTTGTCCAGAGAGCGCAAGGATACCGCCATTGGCGGACTTTCCATGGGCGGATTTGGCGCCATTCGCAACGGGCTCTTTTATGCGGATACATTTGGCTCCATCATCGCGCTTTCATCGGCTTTGATTACCCGTGAAGTCGCCGCGATGACGCCGGAAGGCGGCGGTAACTTTATGGCACCCTATGGGTATTTCCGCCATACGTTTGGCGAACCGGGCAGCCTGCTTGGCAGTGATCGCGATCCTGAGCATCTTGCAAAACAGCGCCTGGCAGAGGGTAACGCGCCCCGTATCTTTCTGGCCTGTGGGCAAGAAGATTTCCTATTCGCGGAGAATACCGCCTTCCATAACTACCTCAATGAGATTGGCTATGCGCATGAGTGGTGGGCACGGTCAGGGGTGCATGATTTCGCGTTCTGGAACCAGGCAACGCCGGTTGGCATGGATTGGCTGGCACAGGCATAGGCGAAAAATGCCAACGCGTTGATAGGGGTATGCAAAGACTTCGGGCTTGCGACCAAGCCCGAAGTCTTTGGTGTTAAGGGGCTTTGCCTATGCTGGGCGCACCGAAACAGTAAACCTTTTGCCAACGTTACCTATCCAATAACATCGCGTGTATGCGGTTATATGCAATTTGCATTGCAGTATCCATGCAGTCTTTAGGGGATAAGGATAATCGAAGGAGGGTGTTGCTATATGGTAGCGGAAGCAGAAAAAATCATGACCCTGCTGGTGGATGTGGATGAACCCAAAACGGTGGGTCGTGTTGCGGAGGGGGAGTTGAGAATCATTCCCATCATCAGCGGTATCGTGGAAGGAGAACGACTGCGGGGGAAGGTATGCCACGGGGGCGCTGATTGGAACACAATCATCAATGAAGATTTGTGCCATGTAATGGCGCGCTATTGGATACAGACGGAGGATGGCGCCGTAATTGGGATTGAGAATGAAGGCTGGCTGAACATTCGGGCGCAAACGGCTGTGATGCGCACAACGCCGAGGTTCTTATGTGATTTACAGGGGAAATATGCGTTCCTGACACACGGCTGTTTTACGGGAGAGTTAAGCGTGACGGGTAAGAATCAAGTACAGATTGTCGTTTGGAAGCTGCGCTGACACAGCAGACAATGACGGAATGGTGTCAAGCGGTTGACAACGCGGCGTTTGCATGGTATGGTAGTGTTACTGACGCTGCGAGGTGAATCATCGATGGCAACGCTCAAAGAAGTAGCCGACAAGGCGGGCGTTACTGTAACCACAGTATCCCGTATGCTTAATAAGCCCGATATGGTGCACCCTTCAACAATACGGCGTATCCAGCAGGCCATGCGTGACCTGGACTATCAACCCAATGAAATTGCACGCTCGCTTTCCAAGAAGATGAGTAATTTCATTGGGTTGATTGTGCCTTCGGCGCGCAATGCTTTTTTTGCCAAAGTCATTGAGAGCATGGAACGCCATATTACCGCCAACGGCTATAAACTGCTGCTTTGCGTATCCAACCATGAGCGCAGGAAGGAAATCGAATACTTTTCCATGCTTCGTGCCAACAAAGTGGCGGGGGTGATCATCGCCAGCCATACGCAGGATATCACCCAAAGCGTTTCCATCGATGCACCCATCATATCGATTGACCGCATAATATCGCCGCATATATCCGCGGTTTGCTCCGATAACTTCAGCGGGGGGCGAATGGCCGCGGAATTGTTGATCAGCAAAGGGTGCAAACGGATTGCGTACTTTAACGGCGGCATTACCCTTAAGGGAATGAGTGCTTCGCTGCGCCAGCAGGGGTTTGAACAGGCACTGCGCCAGCAGGGAATCGAGCCTATCATCCAATCCCATCGGGAGGATCGGTTTATCTCCATGAAATATCAGGATATCATCGCGGCGTTTTTAGAAACGCATGCCGATATTGATGGGGCGTTCTGTTCCAATGATATCCTGGCGGCGGAACTGATCCGTTACGCAACAAAGAACGGCATTGATGTGCCGGGGCAGCTTCGCGTGATCGGTTATGACGATATTGATTTGGCGGAGTTATATTCGCCTTCGATTACGACCATTCGCCAATCGGTAGAAGACATCAGCCATTTTGTGGTGGAAAGCATTGTTCATTTTGAGGATCGGCCAATGCCCTCGCAAACCATTTTTCCGGTTCAGTTGATTGAACGGGAGAGTACTTGATGTTAAGCGGTTATAGATAAAACGCACACGAACAAATGCGATATGGTAAAGCTTTTCAGAAAAAGCGGCATCCTGCCGCTATTTCTTTTCACATTTTACATGTCATACGGTTGACATTAACCGGGAGGCGCTGTATAATGATCCTACAAAACAGCGCTGGCTTGAATGGCGCTACAACTGATGAGGAGGGTTCATCCATGAAAAACAACAGGTTCTTTGCGTTCATGCTCACCCTGATGCTGCTTACCACGATGATTAGCGTGGGCGCGACAGCCGAAGGCGATGTAAAGCTGACGTATTACAGCACATCCGCCGAAGTAAACGCCATGTTTGAAGAAATGTTCGAAAGATACCATGAAATCAACCCGAATGTGACCATCGAGTTGATTCCGACAGGCGTTGGTATGGGGCAGCAGGAACAGCTGCAATCGCTGTTTGCGTCCGGCAACGCGCCCACCTTTATGAACATTGACCCCGCCAACATTCTGGATTATCAGGATAAACTGATGGTGTTTGATGAAGACACCGAGTGGTTCAAATACCTCAATCCGGATGCCATCGAAGCGGGCAGGATGGATGGACTGGTTTATGGGCTTCCTTTCTCCACCCAAGGTTATGCGCTTTGCTACAACAAGCGCGTTGTCGAATCCGTGATACCGGACTTTGACCCGGCCAGCATCAATACGCAGGATGCTCTTCGCGCCTTCTTTGAGACGCTGGATGCCGCAGGCGTACCCCCCACGATGATTCATGGCGCCAACTGGTCTGTGGGCGCTCATTATCTCGGGCTGGTCTATGCGGTGCATGGCAAGGATACCGCCAGCGGCTTGCGGTTTATCGAGAGCCTGATTGACGGCACCATGAAAATTGCAGACGATCCCCTTTTCCAGGGCTACATGGATACCTATGATCTGCTGGTGAAGTACAACTACCGCAAGGATGATCCGCTGGTTGGCGATATCAATGCGGATGATCAGGCGTTTGCCAACGGGGAATGCGCAACGTTCTTCATGGGCGACTGGATGTGGACCATCATCGGCACGCTGGAAAGCAAGGATCTCGAATATGGCTTTATTCCGGTACCGTGGAGCAATGATCCCACTGCCTTTGGCAACACCGAAGTGGTGGTTTCCATGCCCAAAGTGATGTGCATTGAAGTTACCCAGAGCACACCGGAACAACAGGCGGCCGCGATGGAAGTGCTGGAGTGGATGCTTACCTCCGCGGAAGGCCAGGAGTACTTCATTCAGGCCGGATTCTCCATGCCGTATAATAACGTACGCGAGGATGCCAGCTATAACAGCATGACGCAGGCCATCGCGGAATACTCCGCCGTGGGCAAAACCATCAACATCGGCTGCTTTACCTACCTTACCGGCGATGCGTGGGCAAAAACCGGCGATATGATGCTTAAGTACACCGTGGGCGCGATCGACAGGGCTGAACTGGCAGAGGAGATCGACGCATTCTGGAAGACGCAGACGAAACAATAGTTCGTAGCGCCTTGGACGGCGTCGGCGCTCACGCGCCGACGCCGTATTCACAACGCCAAGGGAGTGAACCCCCATGAGAGAAAGCAGCCTGGTCAAGCGCGGCGGATATTTTCTGGCGTTTAGCGGCCTATCCTTATTCGCCTTTTTATGTGTATTGGTAATCCCGTTTCTATATGGTTTCTTCTTGACTTTTACGGATTGGAATGCCATATCAGATACGTTCAGCTTTGTAGGTTTACAAAATTATCGGACGGTGTTTACCGATAAGGAGTTCCTGCGGCAGTTTTTGGTGACATTGCGTTACGTCGCCATATCTGCGATTCTTTGCAATGTGGTAGCCTTTACGCTCGCCTACCTGCTTACCAGCGGCATCCGGGGGCAGAATCTGCTGCGTGGCGGCTTCTTTGTACCCAATCTGATTGGCGGTATCATTTTGGGATACATATGGAAGTTTATGTTTGCCAATGTGTTTACCCAGATTGGGAAAGCATGGGGTATCGATTGGCTGAAAACATCGTTCTTAACCAATCCCGATCGCGCAATCTGGGCGATGATCATCGTTACTGTATGGCAATATGCGGGATACCTGATGATGATCTACATCGCGGGTTTTGTGGGCATTCCCAAGGATGTGCAGGAGGCGGCGGATATCGACGGTGCGCATGGCTTTCGAAAACTCTTTCGCGTAACCATACCGCTGATGATACCTTCGTTTAACATTTGCATGTTCATCACGCTTTCGCGAACCTTTATGACCTATGATCTTAACCTTTCGCTGACCAACGGCGCGCCGTATGGCTCTACCCAGCTTGCGGCCATGCATGTGTACCAGAAAGCGTTCATGTCCAAGCAATTTGGTGTTGGGCAGGCAGAGGCCATTGTCCTGTTTGTAGTCGTGGCGCTCATCTCCGTTACGCAGGTGCTGCTTAACAAGAAGCGGGAGGTGGAGGTATGAGTGTGCGATTGCGCAAACAACACTGGGGGCGTACAGTGCTTGTTTTCCTGCTGCTGATTCTTTTTCTGGTGCCGTTTTACCTTGTGATCAATAACTCCTTTCGTTCGACGGAGCTGTTTGTTAATTCTCCCTTCCGCCTTACCAACAGCCTTGACCCGAAGAACTACATTGATGCGTTTGCGAAGATGAAGTTTCTAAACGGGCTGCAAAACTCTTTTTACATTACTATTTGCGCTGTCGCGCTGATTCTGTTTACGGCATCTATGTGCGCGCACTATCTGGTACGCAACCGCAGCAAACTGAGCAACGCGATTTTCGGGATGATGGTCGCTTCCATGATTGTTCCGTTTCAGGCGGTGATGATTCCGCTGGCAAAAATCTACGGCTCCCTAAACCTGTATAACAATTCCCTGACGCTGATATTCTTTTATATGGGGTTTGGACAGGCTTTCGCGGTATTCATTTTCCACGGCTTCATCAAGGGCATACCCGTGGAGCTGGAGGAAGCCGCGTTGATTGACGGCTGCGGCAGACTCAAAAATTTCTTCAGCATTGTGATGCCCAACCTGAAGCCCGTTCTTGTAACAGTGCTCATTCTGGATGTTTTATGGATATGGAACGATTATCTCTTGCCAAGCATGGTCTTGCTGTCGCCCAGCCTTCGTACGCTGCCCCTGTCTACTTTCAGCTTCTTTACCACCTACAGCGTGGATTACGCGCCGCTGATGGCCGGCCTCGTACTGACGATCATCCCCGTGATTGCTTTGTATCTGCTTTGTCAGAAACAGATCATCGAGGGTGTTGTGCAAGGCGCAATCAAGTAGAGGAGTGTTGAGGGATGGAGCACCGCATACAAAGCCAAGGGGATAGGCTGGCCTTTTTTGGGCGAACGTTGTATGATGATAGTCAGCAGGCCATGTTCTTCAACTGGACAGGTTCTGGTTTTGCGCTTGCATTTTTTGGTAGCAGCGTATCGATGCAAACAGTCGCTTTTAGCGGCCAGTACCCCGGGGAAGGGGAGAACCTGCCATGGATTGCCGTGTTTGTGGATGATCAGCAGGAGCCGTTGCAAATCCTCAAGGTACAGGAAGGCGAACATCGCTATACCCTGTTTGAGAGCGATGCAGCGGAGACCCACACAGTGCGTGTGGTCAAACGTTCGGAAAACAGCAAAGGACGCATTGGGATTAAGGCGATTACGGTGGATGGTGAGCTGATGCCCTATCAAGCGCCACAGCCGAAAATCAAGCTGGAGTTTGTGGGCGATTCCATCACCTGCGGATTTGGCAACGATATGACCGCGGATGAAAGGGTTTTTGACGCCGCTAAGGAAAACGGCCTGACGGCCTACCCTGCCGTGGCTGCGGAGCTGCTCGGCGCAAGCTACCATAGCATCGGGGTATCAGGCATACCGCTATGCTGGGCGGCAGACCCGCACTACAAGTTGCTTCTGCCGGAGTATCCTGACTTTAGCCCGCCGATTCGCACCATGGAGGATTACTACCGCTACACGGATCGTAACCATCAGGAAGCAATGGGCATGCTGGATGCTTTTGAACCGTGGGATTTCAAGCGGTTTCAGCCGGATGCGATCATTGTGAACCTTGGTACCAATGATGGTTTTCGTTTGCGCGTATCAGGCTGCAAGCCGGAGGATGAAGCCCACTTTGGCAAGCGCTATCAGGCTTTCTTAACCCAATTGCGCCAGTGGAACGGGCCTGGACCGGTAATCGCCTGTACGCTTGGTTCCATGGACTATTATCTCTACGATGCCATCGTGAACGCCGTTGCCGAATACCAGCGGCAAACCGACGACGCGCGCGTATTCTGTATGAAGTTTGCGCCGATTGATCCCTGGGGCGAGGGGTATGGCGGATTGGGACATCCAAACACGAAAACGCAAATCAGGATGGGGCAGGAGCTGGCGGAGGCTCTACGACCATGGCTTGTCAGGGAGGATGCAAGATGAACGTACTTACTGGGGATATGAGCGCATCATGGGTAGCGCCAGCTGTGCCGGAACACATTGCACAGGGGGATATGCCCGGCGATCGCATCCACATTGGGCAACAGCACATCCAAAAGGCAAGCGTAATCTTCCCTCGCTTGCTGAAGCTGCTGCCAGATTTGCAGCGTGCCAATGCGCATGGGCGTGCCGTAATCTCCGTATGCGGCGGATCCGGTGTTGGTAAATCGGAAACCGCGTCGTTGTTGAGCTACTATTTCGGCCAGATGGGCATGGGCAGCTATACTTTGAGCGGAGATAACTATCCGCACCGCATCCCCAAGGCCAATGACGCGGAACGGCTGCGTGTTTTCCGCGTTGGAGGGATGAAGGGTCTCGTGGCCAACGGCGTGTATACCATGGAGCGCGGTGAAACCATACGCCTGCTCCAACAGGAAGCGCGCGATGCGGATCCTGCGCTTACGCAGGAACATCCCTGGCTTGCCGTATACCAACGGGAAGGGCGCACATCGCTCGCGGGTTACCTTGGCACATCAGCCGAGCAGGATTTTGCCGAGCTGAACAGCATCGTTGCGCAGTTTAAAAACGGCGCGAATAGGATTTCGCTCAAGCGCATGGGGCGTGAAGAGACCGCGCTGTGGTATGAACCGGTTGACTTCACAGGGATACAGGTACTGATGATTGAGTGGACGCATGGCAACAGCGATCATCTGCATGGCGTAGATCTGCCTGTGCTACTCAACAGCACGCCAAGCGAGACGCTGGCTTACCGTACGGCGCGCAACCGCGATGGCGGAACGGATAGCCCCTTTACCACAATGGTGCTTGCCTTGGAGCAAAAACTACTGGAGATGCAAGCGGAAAAAGCGAAACTGATCATCGCAAAAACGGGTGAAGTGTTGACCTATCGCGAGTATCGCAGGCTTATGGCGGAGGAATGAGCATGAAAATACAGGCAACGGAAGGGCTGTCCCATACGCCGATGCTGAACATTTATCCCGATAGCCTGGGGGGCACACTTGGGGACGCCGTATCGCTGCTCCAGCAGGATGCGTTACGCGACACGTTTTCATCGGTTTATGTGCTGCCCAGCCTCTTTCATACGGATTTGGATCGTGGGTTTTCGGTGATTGATTATTCGCTCAACGGCATGCTTGCTACGCAATCCGATTTGGAAATGCTGGGGGCGCTTGGGATTGACCTGAAGCTGGATTTCATCCTGAACCACGCGTCCGTGCTTTCCCCGCAATTTCAGGACATCCTGCGCAACGGAGACGCATCGCCTTTCCGCGACTTTTTCATCGATTGGAATCGCTTTTGGGAAGGTCATGGCGAGATGACCAAGGATGGCTATATCCAACCGAATGAAGCGGAAATACGGGACATGTTCTTTCGCAAACCCGGGCTGCCGCTGTTGATGGTGCGCTTTCCGGATGGCCGCAGCGTGCCGTACTGGAATACCTTCTATCAGGAAGTACGCTATCCCCGGATTGATGAGCAGGATCTGATGCGGGAAGCGCATATGCAGTACAGCGCGGCAAAAGAGCTGGCCGCTTTGGTTAACCGTGCGTTGGATGCGGGACAAACCCCTGCGCAGATCGATTATGGCCAGTGGGAAACGGCACAGCCAACGGTGACAGCGTTGCTGGAAAACGGCCGCAAGTACCTTGGCCAAATGGATTTGAACATCCGCTCCCCGAAGGTTTGGGATTTCTACGATAAGACGCTGGCAATGCTGGCAGGGTATGGCGCACGCATCGTGCGGTTGGATGCCTTTGCCTACGCGCCCAAAACACCCGGGAAACGGAATTTCCTGAACGAGCCGGAAACATGGGAACTGCTGGCGAGCGTCCGCAGCCTTGCCGATTGCTACGGTCTTACGCTTCTGCCGGAAATACATGCCAGCTATGCTGAGAAAATCCATGAAAGACTGACGGCAGAGGGCTACCCGTGCTATGATTTTTTTCTTCCCGGATTGGTCATTGACGCGCTGGAGACGGCGAACGGTTCCCTACTGGTGCGATGGGCGCTGGAGCAGCGGGACAAAGGTATACGCAGCATTACGATGCTTGGCTGCCATGACGGCATACCCTTGCTGGATCTACGCGGGATTTTACCGGAGGAGCAGATTGAGAAACTGATTGCCATCGTCGTTAACCGCGGCGGGCTGGTGAAAGACCTGCATGGGCAGAAGAACGTATACTATCAGGTGAATGCCACCTATTACAGCGCGTTAGGGGAAGACGACCGCAAACTGTTGCTTGCACGGGCGATCCATCTGTTTATGCCCGGCAAACCGCAAGTTTGGTACCTGGATTTGTTGGCTGGGTGTAACGACTATGCGGCTGTGCATGCTTCAGGCTCAGCTGGGCATAAGGAGATTAACCGCACCAACCTAACCATGGAGCAGATGGAGGCGGCCTTGCAGCGGGACGTCGTACAGGGACAGCTTACCATGCTGCGGTTCCGCAATACATCCCAGGCGTTTGGCTTTGACGCGCAGATGTATGCGGAGCAGCCCGCGGCAGATGCTTTGCGTATTCAATGGAACCGAGGGCAAAACAGCGCGATCCTCGAAGCCAATTTGCGCACGTGTGCATTTATCATCCGCGCTTGGGATGAAAGCGGAACAGAAACCCTTGTGTACCAGCAACAATAATAGAATGCAATTACAAAAGGCTGACCCATTCGGGGTCAGCCTTTTGTGATGCGGCGGGCAGTCAGACGCTGTCCATCGCGCACCTTTCCGCCATCAGCGATGGTGGGCTTTCCCACCGCGGCAGGCGTGTTTTCATCAGGCGCAAATACCATTGCGTGCTTACGTTGTGTCAGGGATGCGTGGTTCAGGCTTGTTTTCGCCATACGGAGGGGCTGAATAGAATCAACATCGGGAAGATCTCAAGCCTTCCGGCCAGCATACACAGGGATAACACCATTTTAGAGAATACGCTATACTGAGAAAAGTTACCCATGGGGCCAACCGCACCCAAACCGGGGCCGATGTTGGACAGGCAGGAGAGCGTTGCAGTCAGGTTGGTTTCCAGGTTGAATTGATTATCCAGCGAAATCAGCAGCGTGCCAGCAAACAGAAGCATCATATAAACGAAGAAAAAAGTGGCCACCAAGGACAGCATGCCATCCTCTACGGCTTTGCCATCCATTTTGATTACTTGTACACGGCGGGGCTGCAACAACTGACGCAACTGTTTGCGAGCGCCTTTGACAAGCATCATGATACGTGTGACTTTGATACCGCCCGCTGTAGAACCTGCGCTGGAGCCGATAAACATCAACAGCACAAGCAGGACGCGTGTAAACTGCGGCCATTGATTGAAATCTGCGGTGGAATAACCCGTGGTACTCAGAATGCTGGATACCTGAAAGCTGCCGTAACGGATAGCGTCGAGCAGGTTACCCTGATAATGAGGCAGTATGCTTGCGGTTACAAGCATGATGCCAAAGAAAGCAATAAGCAAGTATACGCGCAACTCTTCATCCTTGCGTGCCTCGCGCCATCCGCCATGGAGCAAACGGTAATGGATGGTGAAATTGACCCCAAACAGGAGCATGAACAGCGTGATTACGCCTTCGATCCAAGGGCTGTGAAACCCGCCAACACTCAAACCACGGTTGCTGAAGCCGCCTGTACCTGCCGTGCCAAAAGCATGGATGAGCGCATCATATACGTTCATACCACCCAACATAAGAAGCAAAACCAGCACGAGGGTGAGCGCACCATAAATCGTGTACAGAATTTTGGCGGTTTCTCCAAGCTTTGGAACCAGACGGGACAAGCTGGGGCCGGGGCTCTCCGCACGCAGCAGGTGCGATGTGCGCCCTGTAATGGAGGGTAGCACCGCCAGTGCAAGCACCAGCACGCCCATACCGCCGATCCAGTGGGTGAAGCTGCGCCAGAACATAATGCCGCGCGGCATGCCCTCCAATACTGGCATGACGGAAGCGCCAGTGGTGGTAAAACCGCTCACGCTTTCAAATACGGCATTTTCCAGGTCCGGGATAACGCCGGATAACACAAAGGGCAGCGCGCCGAAGAAGCTGAACAATATCCAGGTGAGCGCAACCACCACCATGCCCTCTCGGGCACCCAAGTTTTTCTCCGCTTTGCGTGTTATAACAATCGTTGGCACGGCAAGCGCGCAGATGATGACTATCGTTTGCACAAACGCAAGCCAATCACCATCCCCAAACCGGATGCTGACTGCGAGGCTGGGCAGCATCGATATGGCTTGCATGCCCAGCAGTTTTGCCAAAAGATTGAGAATTAACTTGATTTTCATGCTTGAACGATCTCCTGTAGATCGACAATCATGCTTCCTTTCGCAATTGCAATCACGTCATCACCCGCTTCGATATGGTCATCGCCAAAGGGCACGATCACACGGCCGTTTCGTACGATTACGGCAATCAGGGTATCTTTGCGCATTTTGAGGCTACGCAGCGGCACGCCGATGTAGGCGGCGTCTGCGCGCGCAATAAATTCCAACGCCTCCGCCTTGCCGCTGAGCAGCCGATAGATTTTCTCGACGGATGAGCCGCGGGAGTTGCTGCGTGCGCGCACATAGCGCAAAATGGTATCGCAAGTGATGTTTTTAGGGCTGACCACACTATCCAGCTTGAGCATATCGGCAACTTCCTGGTAGCCGGAACGCGCGTTTTTGACGATCACCTTACCCACGCCAAGTTTTGCTGCATACAGCCCCGCAATCATATTCTCCTCGTCCCGGTCGGACAAGGCTACAAATGCGTCCATCTTTGTTAAGCCTTCCTGTTCAAGCGAATCGCGGTTCGTCCCGTCACCACAGATGATGTTCGCATCCGGCAGTGCTTCGCTGAGCGCTTCGGCCTTATCTTGTTTTATTTCCACAATCGTGACCGCAATGCCCAGCGGAATGATCATTTTGCTCAAATAATAGCTGATGCGTCCGCCGCCAAGCAGCATCACACTGCGTACGGGAAAGGCGTTACGGCCAAGGTACTTAAAAAAAGCGGTGATGGAAACCATATCCGCCGCAACGTACACATGATCATCCTCCTGAATGACCGTATCGCCATTTGGGATAATGACTTCGTTCTCCCGCTCGATGGCGCAGTACAGAACCTGCATGGCTCTGTGCTTGCGATTCATGAGCCGCTTTAGCGGTATACCAAGAATAGGGTCTTTTTTACAGGAGCGAAACTCCACCATTTCTACGCTGCCCTTGGCAAAGCTCTCAATGTTGCTTGCAAAGGGATAGCGCAAAAGGCGGCTGATTTCAAGCGCCGTGGTTCGCTCAGGGTTGATGGTCATATCAATGGAGAGCTCGCTTTGCAACAGCGGCAAACTGTCATTGTACTCCGGATCACGGATGCGTACAATGGAATACTTTGCGCCAAGACGCCTTGCAAGCATGCTGCAGAGCATATTGATCTCATCGCTGGCTGTTGCTGCAATCACAACATCCACATTCTTGGGGTCCGCTTCCATCAGCGTGTGAATGTTTGCGCCGTTGCCCTTGATGCACATCACATCCAGCATATCGATACTCTTTTGAAGCACCTGTGAGCTTTTATCGATGATCACTACATCGTGGTCTTCTCTGGCAAGGTTCTCCGCGAGACTATGCCCGACTTTCCCGTCCCCGACCACCAGAATCCTCATGATGTCACTCCATCTGGCCATGCGCTGGGAGGCTGCACATGCCGAAAATTCACCACAAGTCGATCATGTTTCGCCCCTGTCTGCAACGTTCGAATGCTTACATCTTCTGCCTCGCTTACTAAGTAATACAAGTATGCTCATGCAGGCGGGTTCATCTTTGGTAAGCACGGGAGAAACCATTCCACCCAATGCAATCGGACTTGCTATTTTATCGAAACAATCTATAATATAGGCTAAGAGAATCGTTATCATACTGCAATGGGTGGAGGGAAGCACGTTTTGTTACAGCTAATGATCTTCGCCGGTATCTATGGCGTGATGATGTTCATCTGGAGCTTTGTTTACCTCAATAAAAGCGCGGATCAGATCAATCAGGCTTTTTTGCAGTTCTTAAGCGTAATACTGCTGTGGATGGTGCTGGGGGTAAGCAATGCGTATGGAGATGCTTCCCTGCTGGGGCTAACGATAAAAACCATCTACTGGCTTAGCATGATGAACATGTCCATTCTCTTTCTTTTATTCATATACCGTTTGATTAAGCGAAATCTTGATTGGCTTTTCTATGTGATGGTGGCGTTGAACACCCTGACCATCATCGCGCGGTACTTTTTCCCGATTGACTATTCGGATCCTACGTTTTGGCGGCTTTCCCATCCGGTGGTTGCGCCGCTGATGAGCGGTATCTTCAGCATACCCGCCGTCGTGGCGCTGTATCTTGTGCTGCGCAGATTCTTCAGCACAAAAGAAACGCGTGAACGCGTACAGCTCACGTATTTTTTTGGCGGCATTGTGCTTGCGCTGGTAACGAGTGTGCTATCCGAATACTTACTGCCGACGGTTTTCCACATAGACACACAGCTATACCTGATGCATGTGGCGATATTGATCTTCGTTGTGTTTACGTTTGTCTCTATCATGAAGTTTCGCTTTTTGAACATTCAATCGGACTATATCTTTCAGAAAGTTTTCCTGAACGCCAGAGACGGCATCATCATCATTAACAAACACCAGCGCGTTGTGTCCATAAACAACATGGCGCGGCACATCCTGGGGGATGAAGGCATGGATTCGGGCGACCGGATTACAGATTATATTGCGGGTTACCAGTTCGCCATCGATTACCAACAGCATGAGATGATATTGCAGCGACAGGGCGGCAGTATTTATCTGGCGGTAACACAGTACCCCATTGACACCGCTGCGCAAGACAGCGCAAAACTGATGACGATTACCGATATTACGGCCAGCAAGCTGAGCCATTTAAACGAGAAGCGCATATTGCAGGAGAGATCATCCATCGATCAACTGACGGGGTTATTCAACAAGCAGTTCTTTCATGAAAAATACGAAACGGGAGCCGATGCACAGCTAGGAAAGCGGTTTTCGCTTTTATTTATTGACGTAGATGATTTCAAGACCATCAATGATCAATACGGGCATCTTGTAGGCGATCAGGTGCTGAGCAGGCTTGCACACTGCATTCGAGGGATACTGCGTACCGATACAGATGTGATACGGTTTGGCGGGGACGAATTTATTGTTGTTTTGGAAGATACAACGCTTGAAGCTGCCTATGGCGTTGCAGAACGCATACGCGGCTGTGCGGCGCAAATTGACATGACCGTCAAGGGGGCTGCGCTCGTAATCACGCTGAGCATAGGCTTAATTGAAGGGAATACGCCGGTTACCGACTTGCTGATGAAGGCGGATATCGCGATGTACCGCTCCAAGAGCAAAGGCAAGGATGCCATTACAGTTTTCGAGGATATACGAGATGACGCAGCCAAATCGATGGACCCGCCCCTGCACACTGCGCCCAATGTCTGTTGCGGGTTGCCGCAGCACGACGTTTGACCCATAGTAGATGCGCGCAAGCGAAAGCACCCAAGGCACGCCTTGGGTGCTTTCGCTTGCTGTTTCCAGCCGACAGGGGAACCGAACGATTCCCTTTCTGAAAACCTGTGTGGTTTTATGGTGTTGGCAGCGTTTCAGTATGGGTAATTGTGCCCGGTTGATGAACATTGCCATGGTAGGAACACACAAACGCTGCGCCAGTATTAGACTCTGCCTCAAAGAGGGCGACGCATCGTTGACGGCGCTGAATCAAGGTTTCAACGTTCGTATATAATGGCATTGGCACAGACTCAGGCAAGGATCGCCCCTCTGAAGCAGCGGTGTCCAACTCATGAACACATGCCCAATCATCATCATCTGATACACGTAGCCAGAGAGCATGGCCTCCTCACTGATGCATCACATTTTAAACGAGCAACAATATGCACGCTCATACAAAGGCTTCGCATTCTTTCTTGCAGCCTCATCTGGGCAAAGCCTCTATCCGCATGTTATTCCATATCGTCAAGGCGGGGAATCACTGGGGATTCTCAAACGTATGCCCTACAGCCAACCCCTCCGTTTCATTTCGAAATAACAACTGATGATGCGACATTCAAACTTATTTTTCGTATAACCGATACACTCCCAAAAGCATACAGATAAACTTCGACAATGATAGATACCAAGTGTTTTCACTCAATATAATTCTTTCATTCATATACCAGATTACTCAGTCATTGTTTCAATACCATAATGTGAGTGCTTATGTCCTGCGGGTATTCCCTAACAGTTCCCATGCTGTTTTGCATAACGCGAGGCACTTCCCGGCATCGTTATAACCTGCATACTGATAAAAACCGAAAATCATGATTTCAAGTGCAGGAAAACATACGTATGCCAAAGAAGTGTAACTATAGAGCCTGATCCCTTCAAGGGAAAACAAATATGAGCCTGAGCGGCAAAGGAGTGCGGCGGTCATGAAAAATTACGTGATAACCATAGCGCGTGGCTTTGGTAGCAATGGCAAACAAATAGGCCTGCAACTCGCGGGGGATCTCAACATCCGGCTAATGGACAAAGAACTGCTTGAACTCGCCTCCATCGAAAGCGGCATCAATGAGGAGCTTTTCGCGCTGGCCGATGAGAAACTCAACCGCAGGCTTCTGCTTCAAGTGCCCGATCGTGAGCATTACGGTAACGTGCTTACGCCCGAGAACAGCAGATTTGTATCCGACATCAACCTGTTCAATTATCAGGTGAAGATATTACGCATGCTGGCGCAGACGGAATCTTTTGTGATCATGGGCAAAGCTGCGAATTTCGTTTTGCGGGATCTCCCAAACGTCGTGAGTGTGAGCATTCAAGCGCCATTTCAGGATTGCGTGAAAACAATCATGGAACGTTCCGATATGCCGGAGGCGGATGCGACCAAAGCCATTCGCCGTACCGACCGGTACCGGTCGGATTACCACAAGTATTACACGGGCGAAAACTGGAAGGATTCACTTGGCTATGACCTTGCGCTGAACAGCGCTCGATTAGGGATGAACGGTTGCGTAGAGATCATCAAACGCAGTGTAGCCGCAAAGCTAGCCATCCCATATGAGGCGCTTAAGCAAGCGTAAGTGACACAACGATAGCGCCCGGGCGCAGCAGTGTTCATCCGTGCCAGAAATACACGGGATTCTGTAAAACTGTATTAATCATTCTCGCGTCCGCGAATGCGCGGGCGCTTTTCATTGCAGGTTGGCGCTTTGTCTTAAGCCGCCAACAAGGCTCGCCCCGCATGACGCCAGCGCGCCACAGCTTTGTTCTTCATGGTATCCATTGCCTCATGGGAAAAAAGCATATATAATAGCTAGACGCAGCGCCAATCTCCGCTGTGCAACGCTTGCAGCCCTGTGATCACCGGGCGCAAACAGGAGGGTACTTCTCATGAAAAGCAATGTAACCAAGGTTGTCATCATCGGTGCAGGCGCCGTAGGCGCAACTGTCGCCTTCAGCCTTGTGGTGCGTGGGGTAGCTGCCGAGGTGGTGCTCATCGATATCAATCAACAAAAGGCACAGGGTGAGATATGGGATTTGCAGCACAGCATGGATTTCCAAAGCCGCAATGTCCGTGTGGCGCTTGGTGATTATCAAGCGTGCGCAGATGCGGATATCGTCATCATCACCGCTTCAGCGCCGTTCATAGGCGCAAGGGATCGGCTGGAATTGCTGCATCAGTCGGCGGGCATCATACGCGCCATCATCCCCCCTATCCTGCAAAGTGGGTTTGACGGCATTTTTATCGTGGTGTCAAATCCCGTGGACATCATGACGCATCTGGTACAACAGCTATCCGGCTTTCCCACGGCGCGCGTCATCGGTACAGGTACCATTTTAGAAACCGCGCGCCTTAAGCAGCTCATCGGGCAGATTATGGATATGGATCTGCGCAGCATCGATGCCTATGTCATGGGCGAACACGGCGAATCGATGATGGTACCCTGGAGCCATGTCAGGGCTGGCGGCAAACCGTTTATCGAAATCATCTCCGATGATCCTCATCGCTTTGCGGATGTGGATCTGCTCGCCCTTGTCGAAAAGACCCGCGTTGCCGGTCATGAGGTTCTCAAGGCGAAGGGCAACACGCAGTATGGCATCGCAAGCGCCGTAACGGGTATCGTTTCCGCCATTCTCCGCGATGAAAACAAGATCTATGCCCTCTCCGCCTGCCTTCAGGGTCAATATGGCCTTAGCGGGCTGTACTGTGGCGTACCGGCGATGATCAATCGTCACGGCATTGTGGAAGTCGGGGAGTTCAACCTTACCAAGGAAGAACTGGCGCTATTTCAGCAATCAGCACAGGTGCTTCAAGGGCACATCCAACGGCTGGATCAAGCCTGATTCACGTTTGCATACATGCAGGATTGAGAGATGAATGCGCTTTGAGCTATGTCCAGGTAATCGATACCATGTTCAAGCTTTGCGTTACCATGGTGCTTGGCGTGGTGCTTAACAAGATTAAGATTCTAAACGATGATAGCAACAAAACCCTATCACGCTTGATTGTGGAAGTAACCAGCCCCGCGCTGGCGGTTTATGCAGTTTGTGGGCAAAACGCGATCAACGCCGAAGTGCTTAAACTGGTTGGTTTTGGCGCGGCGATTTACCTTATGCTCCCCTTGATTGCCTATGGTTTGACCCTGCTGATGAAGCCAGATCGACCCTTGCGCGGCGTTTATCAGATGCTGCTCATCTTCGGCAACGTAAGCTTTATGGGTTTTCCAGTGGTGCAGGCGCTCTTTGGCGAGCAGGCGATTTTCTACATCAACATTCTCAACATTCCTTTTACCTTGATGATCTTCACCTACGGCGTTCGTCTGCTCAGCGTTGGAAAGCAGGGAGGCGGCGCTTTGAAAATCAGTCATTTTCTCTCCCCCGGCTTTCTGGCTGCTGTAATTTCTCTGCTGATATACTTCCTGCGCATTCCTGTGCCTTCTATGATCGCAGGCACACTTGGACTTGTGGGCGGCCTTACCACGCCGCTTTCCATGCTTGTTATCGGCAGTATGATTGCGATCTTCTCCTTTCGGGATCTGTTCTTGGAAAAGAAGCTGTTTCTGCTTTCGCTGCTCAAGTTGATTGCCATGCCGATAGCAGGCTTTGCGGTAGCGAGGCTGCTCTTTAGCGATCCTATCATGATCGGCACTATCACACTCAGTTTAGCCATGCCTGCCGGTACGCTATGCGCGATGGTAAGCAGGCAGTATGGGAATGATCTGCAGGCAAACACCGCCGCGTTGGGCGTATTTATCACCACAGTGCTTTCCCTGCTCAGCATCCCGCTTGTCATTCTGGTGTTGTTGTGATGCTTCCGGCGCGTATGAGCGCGTACGGGCATGAGTTGTTGCGTAACGATACCAAGAGCAAAGCATACCTTGGAAAGAATAGAAGTCATGTTGGATAATGTGTAAAGGTGTCTTTTACCCGATCAGTTTCTCCCCGACGGGACGGCCTTGCCGCGCTTGAGACCAGCGCAGGTAAAGCAAGCGCGCCAGCAATGTGCGTGGTATCAGGTTGCCGCATAAACTAAAAACGCGGTTCACCACACCCGGAATATAGATATGTTTCCCTTTGAGTGCTCGCTTGAAGGTGTTGCGTGCCACAGCAGGAAGGCTGTTGGTAGTCACGCGCCCCCAAAAGCCCTGCGCGTTGATGCCCTGCAATGCGCCGGGCGTTGTAGGTAGACCACCCGGACAAAGTGAAAGGATGGAAACGTTTTGATTACCCAGTTCCTGTGCAAGGGATAGGGACAAATCAAGGAGAAAACGCTTGGAAGCGGCGTAGGTTGCTTTGAGTGGAATGGGGTAAAGCGATGCCAGCGAGGATACCATTATCACAGTAAATCGGTTACGGGGATCACGATGCCTTAGTGCGCCATGCAGTACGCGCATTGAACCTTCAATGTTTACGCGGACGATATCGATTGTCTGCTCACAATCCATACTTAGAAAATCCCCTTCAAAATCAATACCGGCGACATTACAGAGCATATTCAGGTGAATCTGCTGTTGCTGGATCCAAGAGAAAAGATCCGCTACATCCGCGCTGTTTGTTAAATTACAAGGGAATACTTCGATTCGAACCGCGTATTGCCGAAGCAAGCCTTGCCGAAAGATGTTCAAACGCTGCGCATCAATGTCGGTCAACACCAGGTCTATACCGCGGCTAGCGGCTTCTATGGCGAGTGCGCGACCTAGGCCTCCGCTTGCGCCGGTTATGAGTGCATTCATAAGCGTTCACCTCCAAAAGTAGTGATGCCGCAAAGCCGTTGGCTTAGGTCAAATAGCAGTTGAGGTGCATCGCCTGAAAAGGCGTGTCGGTCATACGCGACAGGTTTGCAATCGTAGTAGTACAGATTCGTTTCGGCAGGTTGTGCGGTAGCCAGCATCGCAAAGGTTCGTGCGGATTTCTCGGCAGGCACACCCTGCGCCTTGCGTAGAGCCCATACAAGCTTCACGAGTCCTCCTGTTTGTTTGAAGCCGATTTCGGTATTGACCAAACCCGGATCCACAGCATAGGCGCGCAAGCCTTCGCTGGCAAAACGACGATTGTATTCCTCCGCGAAAAGCACATTACAAAGTTTTGTCTGCTTATATGCGCCCAAGCAGCTGTAGCGCCGGCGTTGATACATAATGTCATCAAAACGTATGCGACAATGCTTGTGAGATGCGCTGCTGGTGAGGATCATACGCCCATGGCCGAGCCTGAGTGAACGCATCAGCCGATGGGTGAGCAGGAATCCTGCCAGATGGTTTAGCGCAAATTGCTGTTCTATGCCATCCAATGTGGTTGTGTACCAGGTACGAACCGCGCCCGCATTATTGATCAGCACCGAAAGCGCCCCTTCTGTATGCGTTTGCAGATAAGCGATAATCTCATCGGCGACGCGGTGTACTTCGTCTTGTTGCATCAAATCTCCATAAAAACCATTGATGCTCGCATGGGGATATGCTTCACGCAAAGAGGAGAGCGCTTGAAGCGTGTTGTGCATTGTTCGGCCGATGATGAGCACATGGAATCCCTTTTTCAGCAAAGCGTCTGCTGTAGCATACCCAATACCGGATGTGGCACCAGTAATAACGGCTGTTTGCATAAAACCTCCCATTGATTCTGAACCATGACATGAAGCCAGCGGTGTAGCGAGGGCTGGCATCCCATGAGGAAAGTTCGAAACGGTATCGAAAACACACAACGCAGACGTATGATTATCACCTACGGCGCGTTGATAACAAGATGATGTGGTATTGATTGGTTCGTTAAACATCAAGGTGTCAATAAGCCGCTGATGAGCATATCCACCGATTGTATGCGGTTTTCTCGCAATGAAAAATCCAGATGCATCCCCTCCAGATAAGCATGAGGTGAAATGCCGTTGTATAGCAAGGAAGAAAGCGCATTAGCGAGCTGTAACGTAAGCTTATGACGATCCACGGGATGCGCTGTGGCGATATCGTCTACCACCACGCTGAACACTTGGTTGAAAATTCGGGATGCAAGTCCATCGGTTTCTCCTTTCATCAGTAATGAATGCAGGCTGGCGCGGGTTATCCCTGGAAACTTCAACGCGCCGTCAAACAGAAACAATAACATCTCGCGTATGGCTGATATATCGTCAGTCCGATTAGCCCACATCTCCTCCAGATCACCCAAAGAGTTATTCAGCGCAAGTGTCATGGCTTCTTGTATCATTTGCTCCTTGGATTCGAAGTAGTAGTGAAGCGAGGAGAAGGCCATACCTGCCTCTTTGGCAATGTTACGAATGGTACAGCCCTCTATACCGAATTTCTCAATGCAATCGATGGTTGCCAGCAGCAGTTGATGACGAATCGCCGGATCCTTCACGATGGCAGACTCCCTTCTTTGTGTTGCATGAACAAAACATAAGTATTGAACAGATGTACAAAACACGAGAACATAATAGCAGACAGCCGTGCTTTTGTAAAGGGACTCTGAAAATTTTAGTCTGGATTAACCCAGCAAAAAGAAAAAAGGCAAGCGATATACCACCACCACATGCCGCATCAGTTTGACGGAGCCGTCTGTCTTTCCACAATCAAAGCGGTGAGGGCTTGCCTGAATGCTTCATCCTGGACACTGGTGCGTTTGGCAGGCCCTTTTACATGGCTTCCTGCCATCCGCAGCTTTCTTGCGGTATGCCTTTGCATCAGCAGCGCATCAATATTCGCGTCGGTATAGCGTAAGCCATTCTGGCTAAGCACATGCGCTTGCCTGGCCAGCGCCATGGCTGCCAGGCCATAATCCTGTGTGATGACGATATCATCACGCTGGACGCGGTTGACCAGCGCAAAATCGACGCTGTCAGCGCCCTTATCCACGGTGATGGTGACCGCTCCTTCACGCGCAAAATGGTGCGCGGTGTCGCACACCAATAGGACGGGCACTTGATGCGCCGCAGCGCAGGCGATGGTAATATCTACGACGGGGCAACCGTCCGCGTCGATGAGGATGGTCATCCATACCGCCTCCCTTTCATTGTATAAATGATATTGTAGCATAAGGACAGCCGCAGTGCCATTCGCCGGGTGCATTGCAGGGTTTTTTGCCGCGCTGCCGAATTGCATTGTCAGGGAGAGTGATGGGTGCGGTAAGCAGAGAGTGATCGCCGTAAGCAGCCATAGCAAATGAATCAGGAGGGATGGGTATGGTCGTTTTATACCTGATGATAACGCTGCATGCGCCCTGGTGTGACTCCCTCAACGAAAAGCGCAGCGAGGTACGCAAATTGCTGGCGCGTTTGCGTGGTAATCTGAACCTTTCCGCGTGTGAATCCCATATGCAGGATAGACACCGAACGATTGGCCTTACGGTAGCATCTCTGGCCTTTGACCACGCGCAGGGAGACAGCATCGCGCAAAGCGTGATCGCCGCTGTTGAATCGACCACGGATGCGGAAATCACCCAGATTGATAAGGAGTATCGCTGATGCGGAAACGATTGCCGAACTGGCTTACGGCAGGCAGGATTCTCCTTTCCCTGTCGCTCGGTTTCACGGTGCCGCTGTCGGCGGCTTTCCTGCTGCTGTATGCGCTTTGTGGCGTAACAGATATGCTGGATGGCTATCTGGCGCGCAAGTGGCAGGTACAAACACCACTGGGGGCGCGTTTGGATACAATGGCTGATATGGTGATGCTTGCCGTGGCATTGTTTCTGCTCTGGCATTACCTGCCGCTGACAGAAACGGTTGTGGTGTGGTTTGCTGTGGTAGCATCGGTTAAGCTATTTTCGATTTTGGTATGGTTTATCCGCACGCGGCGCTTGCTGGCGCATCATTCGGGATGGAACAAGGCGGTCGGGCTGCTTTTGTTCCTGTATCCTTTTGTGCTGGCGCTTTGGGCTTCGCCATGGGGGCTGTTCGTGCTCTTGGCGTTGGCGAGCATCGCCGCTCTGGCGGAATGCTATCATGCTTGCGTGCATCAAGAGCGGTCCTTGTAACACCATGAGGGGGTACGGTGCGTCGGTTGCGATAACCATACTGACATGGTATGATATCTTTGGCTTATCGGACATCCGCCCGGTATTTGCTAATCCATGGTGAATGCTGCAACACGCAGTTTCAGGAGGGAACTTATGCAAAACCGTGATTTGCCTTATGATTGCCCAGTGGATGCAACGCTTGCGTTGATCGGGGGAAAATACAAGGCTTTGATTCTCTGGCATTTGATTGACCGCACGCTTCGTTTTGGAGAGCTTCGCAGGCTGATACCGCAGGCAACGCCCAAGATGCTCACCCAACAGCTGCGAGAACTGGAGCAGCATCGCCTGATCGACCGTACGGTATACCCTGTGGTGCCGCCCAAAGTTGAATACACGTTAACCGAGTTTGGAAAGAGCATCCGCCCCATTTTATTCGTGATGTATGATTGGGGTGCGGATTATATTCATCAGCAAGGCCGGGAAGTCAATTGCTCCATGGGGAACCCGCACCTGGAGGCGGATGCGCCCTGTGTTGGCTGCCATGCGGGGAAAGCCGCGGCGGAAAAACAGGCGTGAATTGCTCCGTTTACGGATGAAAGAATGCGGCCTGTTATCGTTGGTTGAACACGCTGCATCATTTTTCAGGGTTGCGTTATCATAGGCCAGCGGGAACAGATGGAGTGATCTGCCTGCGATTCACCGACAGCCATCCTGCGATAAATGGAAATGAGAATGTTGTACCGCTACCAATGAAAGCGTGGAAGAGCGTTGCTATGGCGGGCATTACAGGATGATGCGTGGCCATGTGGGGCAAGCAAGCCATCGCTGCCGGAAGGTACGAATAAACAGCAAACGGGCACAGCATAAGGAGGAAACATCATGGAGCTATTTGAAGCCATTAGCAAACGGGCAAGCTATCGCGGTCATTACGAAAGCACTCCGGTACCGCGCGCGCATTTGGAGATGATTCTACGTGCGGGATTGGATGCGCCTTCCGGCTGCAACAAGCAGACCACAAGCCTCATCGCGGTTGATGATGCAACGCTCATGGCGCAGTTGCTTGACGCGATCAAGCCAGATGCTGACGATCCACACCCGGTTGTGGGGGGAACAGCGCCCGCGTTCATCTGCGTGCTTACACGTCGCCTGGTGGCATACCGTGATCGCAGTTATTTCATGCAGGACTACGCCGCCGCTATTCAAAACATGCTGCTGGCCGCGGTAGCCCTTGGGTATGAGAGCTGCTGGGTCGAAGGCTATATTACGGACGCGGACAAGCTCGGGCGCAAAATGGCGGATATATTGGGCGTGCCGGAGGAATATGAGCTGGTTTGCTACCTGCCCATAGGCGTTGCCGTGGATCCCGTCAGGCGCGTGTCAAAAAAACCGATGCGGGAACGCGCCTGGTTTAACGGCTTTGGCAAGGAATAAGGAGTCATGATAAGGCAAATACTTTGCGAACGGACTGGCAATGCGAAGGGGATTGCGCTGGTTGCCGATTGACCGCCGATACGCCAAAGCAAGGTTCCGCCCTAGAATGACTAGCGATAAACCAATGCGAGCGGATATCTTTTCAAAACGGTATATGTGTGATATGATTAAATTTACCTCATTATGCGGATGAAGGGATGGTCGTTTGCGATGCAGAGCATGACGGGGTATGGCCGTGGGCATGTGAGCCGAGAAGGGCGTGATATACAGGTTGAACTCAAAGCGGTTAACCATCGCTTTCTGGACATCAGCTTTCGCGTTCCCAAGCAGATCGCTTTTCTGGAAGAGACACTTCGTGCCCTGTTGAATGCGGGCGAGGCAAGGCGCGGTCACATTGATGTAACCGTAACCTATGCAAACGGCAGGCCAGATGCGGCTAATGTTCAGATCGATCACGCGCTACTGAGCCGATGTGCGCAGGAGACACGGCGTGCTGCGGAGGCATTAGGGCTGGCACCGCCATCGCTCGGGGAGTTGATCCAGCTGAGCGGGGCACTGGGGGTAAGTCAGGCGGATGAGGATGCACAAATCGTCTGTGAACTTGCGCAAGAAGCCTACACACTTGCTTTTGACGCCCTTTGCGAGATGCGGCGGAGAGAAGGCAGCGCGCTGCTGGCTGATCTGACACAAAACCTTGCACAGGCGGAGGCGATTGCTCAGGAGATTGACGAGCGCGCGCCCATGGTACCCAGTCAATACCGCGAACGTTTGCTTGCGCGGTTAACCGAATGGGAAACGCAAGGCGTGGAGCCGCAGCGCGTAGCGCAGGAAGTGGCGCTTGCGGCAGACAAATGCGCTATCGATGAAGAAATGTCGCGCTTGAAGAGCCACATCACCCAGTTTCGCCTTTGCCTGACCGAAGGCGGCGAGGTGGGGCGAAGGATGGACTTCCTATTGCAGGAGATGAACCGCGAGGTCAATACCATCGGTTCCAAGGCGGCCGACGTGCACATTGCCCAACGTGTGGTGGAAATCAAGTGCATACTGGAAAAGCTGCGGGAACAGGCGCAAAACATTGTCTAGCAGGAGGTCAGTCATGCGACTTATCAACATAGGGTTTGGCAATATGCTCACCGCGGAGCGCATCGTTGCGGTGGTAAGCCCGGATAGCGCGCCGGTCAAGCGCCTTGTTCAGGAGGCGCGCGATGCACGGCGCGTTGTGGATGCCACACAGGGACGGCGCACACGAGCGGTAATCATTACCGACAGCGACCATGTGATACTCTCCGCCATCCAGCCAGAAACCGTGGCCAGCCGCATTGGCGGCCGCGAAATGGCTACCCAAATGGAAGAGAAGGAGATATAGCATGGGTGTGATCGTCAAACGCAAGGGTATGCTGCTGATCATTTCGGGGCCATCAGGCACGGGAAAGGGAACGCTTGTCAAAAAACTCATGGAGAGCGACCCCAGCATCAGTTTCTCGTGCAGCGCAACCACGCGCGCGCCCAGACCCGGAGAAATCGACGGTGTGCATTACCATTTCATTGACGATACAGCATATGATTGCCTGCTTTCGGAGGATGCGTTTCTGGAGCACGCGACTGTGCATGGTCATCGCTACGGCACGCTGAAAAGAGAAGTGGAAGAACAGCTTGCATCGGGAAAAAATGTTCTGTTGGACATCGATCCCCAGGGCGCGATCAACGTAATGAACCATGTGTGTGATTATGTGAGCGTGTTTATCCTGCCCCCCAGCTTCAGCGCTTTGCGGGTTCGTCTGCACACCCGCAATACGGATGATCCTGTCGAGATTGAACGCCGCTTGCGCAATGCGCGCCGCGAGGTGCTCAACATCGGCAAATACCATTACGCTGTGGTGAATGATGATCTGGAACTGGCGTTTTCCCAGTTGCAAAGCATCGTGAACGCGGAAAAACAGCGTACCACCCGTTTCTGCCCAACCATATTGGAAGACTGAGGAGGAACCCATTCATGGCTATTGTGAATCCCAGCATCGTGGAACTGTCCGAAAAGGTAGATTGCCGCTATACGCTCGTCGTGGAAGCCAGCAAACGCGCACGTCAACTGGTGGCGGGCGGGCAGGCGCTGATTGACACCAAGGAAATGAAGCCCCTGAAAGTTGCGGTAGAGGAGATCAACAGAGGACTGTTAACCTATGCGCGCAATCCGGATATGGAGGACTAAGTGAACGCGAACATCGTCCTGGGGGTCACGGGCGGCATTGCCGCCTATAAGACGGTTGAGGTTGTTTCCCGCCTGAATAAGCTGGGCGCAAACGTCGATGTGATCATGACGCAAAACGCAACGCAGTTTGTGACCCCGCTTACCTTTGAAACCATCAGCCATCGCCCCGTTACCCTGGATACGTTCAAGCGGGAGCAAAGCTGGGAGGTCGGACATGTGGCGCTTGCGCAAAAGGCCGATCTGGTTTTGGTGGCGCCCGCGACGGCCAATCTGCTGGCGAAAATGGCGCTTGGCATTGCCGATGACATGCTGACCACAACGCTGCTGGCAACCAAAGCGCCTATCCTGCTTGCGCCTGCTATGAACACCGCTATGTGGGAAGCGGAGGCGACCCAGCAAAACCTGCGGAAGCTGCTTGCCCGCGGCGTCTATACGGTCGGGCCGGATAGCGGGCTGCTGGCATGCCGTGATGTAGGTGCAGGGCGAATGAGTGAGCCGGAAGTGATCGTTGCGGAAGTGGAGCGGCTGCTGCTTGCGCGGCAGGCCATGGCGGGGTTGCGCGTACTGGTGACTGCCGGCCCAACGCGAGAGCCGCTGGATCCTGTGCGCTTTATGAGCAACCGTTCTTCTGGAAAGATGGGCTATGCCATTGCTGCTGAAGCAGTTCAACGCGGCGCGAGTGTGACGCTGGTTTCCGGCCCCACCGCGCTGGACGCGCCGGAAGGCGTAGCGCTGACGCAAATCCAAACAACGCAAGAGCTGCTGGATGCCATGCTGCGTTTGTGTGATGCGCAGGATGTGATCATTCAAGCAGCCGCACCTGCGGATTACCGGTTTGTGGAGGTGAGCGCCCAGAAGCTCAAGAAACGCAATGGTGAACCACGCACCGTTACCATGGTGGAGAACCCTGATGTGGCGCAGGCGGTTGCGGCGCGCAAGCAGGCGGGTCAAACGCTGGTTGGCTTTGCTGCGGAGACGAACAACGCGATTGCCAACGCGCAGAGGAAGCTTCGCCAAAAGGGGCTTGACCTGATTGTCGCCAATGATGTAACGCTGGAAGGCGCGGGCTTTGATGTGGATACCAACATTGCCACACTCATCCACGAGAATGGCCTTACACCTTTACCACTGATGAGCAAGCATGCACTGGCAGCGGAGATACTCGATGCTGTCATGACGCTTCGCGGTGGCGCCGGGTCTTAATGCGTAAGCAATGGGAAGGAAATGGAGATAGGTATAGAAGCGTAATGTTTTTTTGAAAAACGCGCATTTTACCGCTTGACAAAGCACGGATTAGAGGTTATGATATATCACGTCGCCGCGCTCTGAAACCATGCGGCAAGGAGCTTCAGAGCTCGCAAAACCCAGGGGAGCATAGCTCAGTTGGGAGAGCATCTGCCTTACAAGCAGAGGGTCACAGGTTCGAGCCCTGTTGTTCCCACCAATTTCATATGGCCGAGTAGTTCAGTTGGTTAGAATGCCAGCCTGTCACGCTGGAGGTCGAGGGTTCGAGCCCCTTCTCGGTCGCCATTTTTTGCCTTGGTAGCTCAGTCGGTAGAGCAGGAGACTGAAAATCTCCGTGTCGGTGGTTCGATTCCGCCCCAAGGCACCAGGTGTGCGGTAGTAGCTCAGTGGTAGAGTGCCACCTTGCCAAGGTGGATGTCGCGAGTTCGAATCTCGTCTACCGCTCCACACACGGTGCCATAGCCAAGCGGTAAGGCGAAGGTCTGCAAAACCTTTATTCCCCGGTTCAAATCCGGGTGGCACCTCCA
>LVAQ01000043.1 GCA_001604105.1 Clostridiales bacterium Firm_11 | reverse complement strand
CCGTTCGTCTTAGGATTCTCACCTCGCCTACCTGCGTCGGTTTGCGGTACGGGCGCCATTTCAATATACTAGCAACTTTTCTCGCCAGCGTGAAATCTCGTGTTTCGCTACTGTAATTTCGCTCTCGTCTTCGCTCAGCCTTTGTGGCAGCCGTACTTAACTAACTGCCAGCCTTGCTTGACAACCGGGTTGACCATCACCCGGCTCACGGTATCCTTCTGTGTCATTGCTTCATTCTCATGGCGGTGCAGGAATCTCCACCTGCTGTCCATCGCCTACGACTTCCGTCCTCGGCTTAGGTCCCGACTGACCCTGGGCGGATGAACCTTCCCCAGGAAACCTTAGGCTTTCGACGGGCATGTTTCTCGCATGCCTCTCGCTACTCATACCGGCATTCTCTCTTGAATACAGTCCACCAGTCCTCACGATCTGGCTTCAGCCCGTATTCAATGCTCCTCTACCACTTGCCGTTGTGAACATAACCTTCTGCTGAGGGTCACGTTCTCACGCCCTCCTGGTCCATCTGCCCGCCTGCGGCGGGGATGTGCCCAAAAAGCTATGTTCACAACGGCAAATCCTGCGCTTCGGTGTCACGTTTGAGCCCCGGTACATCTTCGGCGCATGACCACTCGACCAGTGAGCTATTACGCACTCTTTAAATGTATGGCTGCTTCTAAGCCAACATCCTGGTTGTCTGTGCAATCACACATCCTTCTCCACTTAAC
>LVAQ01000031.1 GCA_001604105.1 Clostridiales bacterium Firm_11 | reverse complement strand
ATTACGTCAAGCAGGGTTTGCTCGAAAAGCAAACCCTGCTTTTTAACCAGTGTGTTTATTGTCGCAATGCAAATATCAATAACCAAAGCTGTCGAGTAACATGAAATCGGATGTCAATCTTGGGTATCTGCGAGTCTCATCCTACTTCGTTTTCGTTACCGACTTCGACGGATATTCTTTACCGCCGCCCACGTTCCCCGACGCAGTCACCTTGTAAGTCCCACTGCCGACAGTGCTTGAACCGCTTGCATACGCCTCGTTCCCACCGGTAGCGCTGTCCGACCATGAATTCACATAGGTCCAACTGCTGCCATTTTTCTTGTACAGGGTCACGGTGACAGATGCACTATAGGTACCTGTCGGCATAATGGATCCACTACAAATAGCCTTTTCACCGCTGAAAGTCAGACTGGCGGAGACGTTGCTCGTGTAGGTGTAAAACGGCGTGATGATCACACGGGCATCATCGCTTTCACAAACAACGTCCCCAACGTCATCCGGATTGTCCATGGATGCGAAGCTAACTGACCCAAAGCTGACGAGTAACAGGATAGCGACCAGGAAGGACATGGTTTTTTTCATGGGAAAGAACCTCCATTTCATCGATTCACTAATACAGATGAAATAGAGGTTCTTTTTGTTACACTTTTCAGTACCGATCGAAAAATTTTCTCTAGTTCTTATCGAACACGAACAACACCATCCGCAACCTGCAGAAAGGCAGATTCATCCAGTCCTTCGGTAATCAGGATAAAGTAGTGCCTTCCGTCATCCCAATAGGCGCTGATTTTTGTTCCCTTGATTGCCATGGTGCCATGATACCCATGGACCTGGATCGGCTTGATGGTTGATGCTTCTGTATCCAGATTGGCTTCCGCACTCTCACCAAGTTCTGAGAAATACAGTTTGCGACCTTCTCCTGTCGTATCCGAATAGCTGACGCTAGAATAGCCGGGGTCCGAGTGAACCGCTCCCAAAGTAAAGCCATCTGGGATAAACGACGGATAATTCTCCCCACCCCACTCCGCCGGAATGTCGAAAGATGCGGCGGAGTCTTCTTGCAACTTCAGTTCGGTATACTTCTCTTCAATGGTGATCAACAGCTGCATCACCTGTACGCGGAGCGTGTGGCTGGTCGCGATCGCAACGCTTCCGGCGGCTGTGAACACCGCGATCACGATTGCGGCGATTTGACCGATGCGAGGCAATGTTTCCCGAAAGAAGACCCATGCCCGATGTCGCCTGAAATGCCGTTGGATCTTTTCCAGATTCTTCACGTCCTGCTTAGCAAAAAATGCGTCCATCTCTGCTGTATCCCCGCGCGCCTTTTCTGTTTCGATTTCCGTAAGCAGCGCGGCGGTTTCCCGCTGAAGCAGTATCTCGCCAAACAGGTCGTAAGCCCTGTCTTCGAGGCTTCTATCCTCTGGAATCAACGGTTTCCCTTTATCCCTCATCATTCTCAACCCGCTTCTTATTCATCGCGAGGCGTTCCAGCTTGCTCTTCGCACGGGAGACAGCCGTTCTGGCAGCAATTTCGGTGATTCCCATCTGCTGGGCGATTACGTCGTACCCCAGTAAGTCCATGTGGCGAAGCCGAATCAGATCCTTATCCTTCTCGCTGAGCTCAGGAAACGCGCCCAGTAGATCGCTGGCGAATACCCTGTCAAACACGATGCCCTGTATATCTTCCGGACTGGGAACGCTGCCAACCGCTTCCGCGTCAGGGGCATAGTCGCGGTTGCGCCGCTGCCGTCCGATTTCCCGGAGTCTGGACAGACAGACATTCCTTACAGTAGAGACGATATAGGAGGCTCTTTTGTTACACTCTACCTGCTTCAAGGTCTCACATTTTTTGCAAAGCCGCTCTACTGCTCCTCCAACCGCATCTTCCATCTCCGCATAGTTGTCGCGAAAAAACTGAGACGCGATCTTATACATCAAAGGGCGGTACTGAAGATACATTTCCGTGAGAAATTGTCGGTCCTCGTCGTTCTCGATCACCAGAATCGATAAGGGAAGCGTGGCGCCTGATAATTCCATGAGCTTCTTCAGGTCAATGTTTTGCATGGTTGATTCATCACTCCGAAATGAATTCGTATCTCGTTACTGAATGGTGAATGGAGAATTCTTACCAATGTATAATAACCTTGAATACACATTTGTCAATTATCACCGTCGAATAAGCTCGATTTGCTGAACTGAAAAATCATTGACGTTCGTGCCAAAGAGACACAGCACGGATAGTCTGCAAAAATATTCAGGAAATCTTTATTTAGGTGTAACAAAACTGGGCCTTGGAGCGTCATGAGAGATAGGATACGCAATCACGGGGTAAGGGGGCATACGGATGCGCTACGCAAGAAACGTGAGTACAGGGCTGAGAACAAAGGTTACTATGCACACAAAAAGCAATATGGAGGGATATAAGCCAAATATTGCTTGCACAATGAAAGGAGAGTCACCAATGGACACGGGGAACATCATTGATTACCGCATTCTCGGCAAACGAATGAAGGACGCCAGAGAGCGGTTGGGAAAAACGCAGTGCGAGATCGCCGACGAGCTAAACATCATCGTTTCCACTTACGGGAAATTTGAACGGGGTACTTTGAAACCCAATCTGGAAAGGTTGATCGCGATCTGTACGATCCTCCATATAAGCGTGCAGGACAGTTTACGGGGAGCTGTCAAAGTCGAGATCAGTACCAACAACCCTTCGCCGACCCACGATGATGAACTCCTGATGTTTCAAAACCTGTTGGATCAGTGCCGAAAGCCGGAGACGATACGGACGATGTTAACGATATGCGCGGAAATCGCGATGTTAGAGAATGTAAGGTAATCCATCTCTTTGCAGTAACTCCCTCCCCATGCCGCAAGGCATGGGGATTTTGTGTTATAGGAGCGTATTTGCGGCTGGCAACCGCCGCGCTCCAGACAGGCTTCGCCCGGCAATTGAAACCGGAAGGAAGGCACGTGTCGCCATGGCGAGCCCAGCACTGCCTGTTCAGAAATTGAAAGGGGTATACCGAATGGATCGCGATTTATTCACCGCAGCCTATGTTCCCAAATGGGGTGAACAGCTTAAAAGTTTGGCCGATCTGGCACTGAAAGAGCCCTGGCGTTTTCGAAATCCGGCGTTCCCACGCAAGCACGCCGACTACATCATCCTTGAAAAGTATATCAACGGCATCTTCACAGCGCAGGTCATGGCCTATCAGCGCGCGATCAGCCAGCAGGAAGCGGATGCGCGGTTTTTTATCCGCAGCGGCTACGCCTGTTTTCATACAGGTTTGCTCACAAAGCGATACAAAGATATTTTCGGTTATCTGGAGTGGAACCGTAACGACTGGGCGAATCAGGAGTATGTATTGCGCGGCTTTGTAGACGATTCGCATCCGTTTCTCAAGAAAGTGGAACAGCTGCCGCAAAGACCGCTCACAGACGTCCGCGCAGAGGAATTCGGGTTTCGCCCCGACTGGCCGATCCGCGTCAACGTCGGGCATATCTTGGACGATTCGGCCAACCTAGAACGGATCCCGGAGCCGGCTCGCAGCTTTCCCAACCTGCCGCTGCTGCTTCAGGCCGGCGTTGAGATCGCCAGAAAGACGGCGGAGTTCATTCCTTCCATGGTCGTGCCCCAACTGTATGGCGGAGCGATTCAGCATCTGTTGCCCATCTGCCTGAATGACCCGAACAAGCCTGATCTGGCCATGACCATCTCCCGAATGGAAGGTTTCTATGCTGGTAATACCTGCCTTACGCTTGAAATGGCCTATAGCAATGCCAGGTTACTGGCAGTTCCTACCGCCCCCTGGCTTGCGGAGCTGGTAGAGTAAACGCAAAGGAGGGATCGACCATGGCAAGAGGCTGACTTGCCCTCTGTGCAAGGCGACGCTTATTTTTGCCTGCACAGAGGGTAACAGCCGTCTGGTCGTTCGGTGTCCCCGCTGTCACCGTTGGATCGTCGTTTATCTCGAAGAACTAAAAACAAAATGCATGGATGAAATCGGGCATTGATCGGAGCGGTCGGCGTCAATCGGCTGCGAAGAGGGTCATCGCCGGGTGAAAGCCCAACGGGGTGCTCCCCGTAAAAACCCGATTTCTTGAAACAATGCACTATCCGCAACCAAACTGAGCAACGGGAGCCGGGCACGGGATCGCCAAATGGCCAGTTGACTGCGTCTATTCGTGACGCAATCAACTGGCCTTCTTTTATGCCCATTTTGCTCCCGTCACGAAAAGCGCAGTCCTGCCTGGAAGAGATCATAGTGCGACGGCTCCTCAGAAGGAGCGATCGCAATGAAACAGGATCAACCAAAGGCATATACGTGGGTCTTTACTGACGGCACAAAGATTATTCTGCGAACCGATGAAAACGAAATCACCGCCGCCGAACTGGAGTATTTACAAAGGCTTGACCAACGGGATGCTAACGATCGTCGGCGCTACCGTAGGCATAATGTCGGCCTCGAATCTACATCCGTATACAGCGAAAAGAGTTACCTCTGGATGGATACTCATGCAGACTTTGAAGACAGCCTCTTTGACCGGCTTGAAGAACAATACTGGCACGAACGTCTAGCCGAGAGGATCGCGCTGCTTTCCTCCTCACAAATCCGTCTCCTTGAGCAGGTATATCTGGAAGCATTGTCGCTTCGGGAAATTGCAAGACGCGAGGGTGTATGTGACAACGTCATACGAAAAAAACTCAAGGGGATTCTCAAAAAACTGAAAAGAAATTTTCCGTGAAGGGTGCGCACCGCGGTATTCTCGTGACCTTAGATATAGAGGGTTTTTTACCTTCAATATCCGGTAAGGGGAAGAAGTGTCAATGTTTCAGACGGGTCAAGGATTCCCTGTGAAAACAAGCCTCTATCGTCATCAGCTTGAGGCTTGCGCATTCGCGGAAAAGGTGTTCAAGCCTCCCGACGGCGGAGGCGTCGCTCTCCTCATGGAAATGGGGACTGGCAAGACGTTGACCTCCATTGCAATTATCGGTCGTCTCTGGATAGAGCGACGAATCCGAAAGGTACTCATCGTCGCCCCGCTCTCCATTCTAGGTGTCTGGGAAGAGGAGTTCCAGAAGTTTGCGGGCTTCGGCTACGAAATGACTGTGCTCACTGGCTCGCTGTCGCACAAGGGAGAAGCCATCCGTAGTGCATCTGGGCATTCATCACAGGTGCTGGTGGTAAACTACGAGTCCGCGTGGCGGCTGGAAACCGAACTACTCCGCTGGCATCCCGATTGCATCATCGCGGACGAATGCCACAAGATCAAGACCCATAACGCCCGCGCCAGCAAAACCATGCACAAACTTGGCACAGCAGCCAAATACCGCCTCGCGCTCACCGGTACAGTGATCACCAACAAGCCCATCGACGTGTTCAGTCAGTACAGGTTCGCGGATCCCGCTGTGTTTGGCGGCAGCTTCTATCTCTTCCGTAACCGCTACTTCGACATGACCGGTTATGGTAAATACACCCCTGTCATGAAGCAAGCCATGGAAACCGAGTTTACCAAGCGCCTGCACAGCATCGCCTTCCGAGCAACCAAGGCTGAGTGCCTCGATCTGCCCGACACAACCGATGTGATCCAGCGCGTCGATCTGGAACCCAACGCCCTGCGCGCCTACCGTCAACTGGTCAAGGACAGCTATACGGAACTTCAGGACGGCGCAGTCACGGTGTCCAATGTGTTGACGCGCCTGCTACGGCTGTCCCAGCTCACTGGCGGTTTTCTGGGCAGTGATGAGGATCCCAGGCCGAAGCAGGTGTCCTCCGCCAAGCTGGACGCTCTGGAAGAAATCCTTGAGAGCGTGGATGGGCAGAAGTTGGTGATCATCGCTCGCTTTATCCCGGAAATCCAAGCGATTGAGGCAATGCTCACACGCAAAGGCATTCGCTATGCCATCATCCACGGCGGCGTGACCGACCGGGCGGCGCAGGTGACCGCGTTCCAGACCGACCCCACGGTGCAGGTGTTCATCGGGCAGATCGCCACAGCCGGGCTGGGCATCACGCTGACAGCCGCCTCCACTATGGTGTTCTACTCGCTGGACTACTCCATGAGCAACTATGAGCAGACCAAAGCCCGTATTCACCGAGTCGGTCAGCGTCACCCCTGCACCTATATCCACCTTGTGGCCAAGGGCACGGTGGATGAGCAAGTGCTCAAAGCCCTCAAGAACAAGGCCGACCTGGCCAAAACGCTGGTGGACGATTGTCGCGCAGGCCGTAACCCCTTCGACCCATACAGGAGGATGTATGCAGCAGGAAACGATGTTTGAACTGGCAGACCGGCTCAAAGCGTTACGCGATCAGAAAGATGCGCTGGAAACCGAGCTCAAGCAGGTCAACATGGATATCGACAACGCCGACAAACGTCTTGCCAATCTCATGGCGGATACGGAAACCCAGAATTTCACCCGCGCGGGCGTCCTGTTCTGCCTGACCACAAAGACCCGCGCCAGCGTGCTTTCCGGGCAAAAGGATGCGCTGTACGGCGCGTTACGGGCTAAAGGCTTCGGCGATCTGGTCTACGAGACCGTTAACGCCAACTCCCTCTCCGCGTTCGTCAAGGAACAGATCGAGGCAAACGGCGATACCTTGCCTGTTTGGCTGGAAGGGTTGATCAGCGTGTTTGAAAAAACCACTGTCGGCGTGCGCAAAGCGCCCAAATAACGAGAAGTGAGGATTCTACCATGAACGAAACCGAGATGATCACAACCACAGGCTACACCGCCCTCCGGGGTTTCAACCTTGCCGACGCCATGCGCGATGAGCTTGGGGGCATGGACATCACCTTTGATCGCATCACCATCCCCTCCGCCGGAGGCACCACGTTCGAACTCCCCGGCGAGCTGCCTGGCGAAACAGACGCGGTGAAAGAGTTTACCGGCGTGATCCTCTATCACCACCCGCTGTTCTCCTTCTACCGCGAGCGCTTCACCGGCGGTAACAACGCGCCCGATTGCGGCAGCTACGACGGCGTGACCGGCATGGGCCGTCCCGGCGGGGACTGCGCGTCCTGCCCCCTCAACCAGTTCGGCTCCGGGGAAAACGGCGGCAAAGCCTGTAAGAACAAGCGCCGTATCTACATCCTGCGCGAAGGCGAACTGATCCCTCTGCTGCTGATGTTGCCCACCGGTTCCATGAAGGAATTCGGGGTGTACATCAAGCGGCTGCTCGCCAAGGGAAAGAAATCCCAGAGCGTTGTAACGCGGTTCTCGCTCAAGAAGGTGAGCAATGCCGGCGGTATCGCCTACTCGCAAGCGCAGTTTGCTGTGGCGCGGACGCTAACGACGGAGGAGATTTCCTGTATAGCCGCCATGGTCGATCAAGTGAAACAATACGCTACCCACGTGGGGTATGAAGCGGAACCTGCCGCTGGAGAAATCGTCGACCCGGAAACCGCTGAGGTCACGCATCCTCTGCAGTAAGGCTATCATGGCGGAGGGCGGCAATGCCCTCCGCCCCCGAAAGGAGCATGTCATGGGTTATCGATGTGCCACGGAGTTGTATGAAATCCAGAACTACCTAGAGGGATCGATGTTGGTTGCGTTCGATTTTGAAACCGCTCCACTACCGCAATACCGCGCTGATCCCAAGGCATCGCTCGACCCACACCGAGCCTGCATCGTGGGCATCAGTCTGTCGGTAGCGGAGGGCAACGCCATCTACGTTCCATTGCGACATTTCGACGGAGGCAACGCCGACCCGGAGATTGTTATCCCATATCTACGCGAGGCGCTGTGGACGAACCCCAGCGTCACCAAGGCGGCGCACAACCTGGCCTTCGAGGCGCAGTTCCTATATGCGCTGGGCATCGTCCTGCAGCCGCCGTGCTACGACACCATCGCAGCGGCGCAACTGACGCTCAAGAGTAACTACGAATTTCGGGGCCTCGGTGACTCCGGCCTGAAAACCCTTGTGCCAAAGTTGCTGGGCGTAGATCTTCCCACCTTTGAGGAGGTCACGGGCGGCAGGTTCTTTGACGAATTATCCGCACGTGCCCCGGAAACCATCCGGTATGCCTGCGCGGACAGCGATTACACTTTGCAACTGTATCATCGTTTCAACGCATGGTTTGACGCCTACTTGCCACAGCACCGTACCCTCGTTGAGCAGATCGAAAGCCCCACTGCCATCTTCTGCGGCCTCATGAAGTATAACGGGCTGCTGATGGATCGGCCCAAAATGATCCGCAAACAGCTGGAGTGCATGGATAGGCTCGTTAAACTGCGGGAACAGATTCGCAACCTGATCGGCGACGTGGACATCGGCGCGAATGCCGGCACGAAGGCGTTCAAGGACTACCTGTTCAAAGATTTGGATCTTCCGATCCTGAAAACGACGGAGAAAAATGCTGAGGCCGCGGATGATCAGGTGATGGTGATGCTGGCGCAGTGGTGCGTCGATCAAAGACCTGAATTGGTGCCCCTGTTTGAGTTGGTACAGGAATACCGCAAGTGGTCAAAGCTTAAAACCACCTACGTAGACGGCTACCTCAAGCATATCAGCGACGCTACCGGCCGCATCCACCCCGACCTGCTGCCTTTGGCCACCGCGACGGGACGCTTTGCAGCGCGCAACCCAAACATGCAGAATTGCCCCCGCAAGACCAACGATCCTGTGGGTATCCGTTCTTTCATCGTGGCGCCCGAGGGGCATGTGCTGGTATCCTGCGACTTTTCGCAGATTGAACTGCGCATCGGCGCGCTCTACTGCAGGGACGCAAAGATGCTGGAAACCTACCGTACTGGCGGCGACATCCACGCGCAGACCACCAGCGTTATTTTTTCCATTCCGTATGCGCAGGCGGTGGATAAAAATGCGCCGGAGTACAAAGAACGCAGAACGATCGCGAAAAATGTCAATTTTGGCGTGTTCTACGGCCTTTTTCCAACGGGGTTGCAACGGACACTCCGCTTCAAGGCAGGGCTGAACCCGACGCTTTCAGAGTGCGAGAGCATTATTGCCAACCTGAAGGCAGGTTATCCACAGTTAGCCAAGTGGCAAGATCAGGAGAAACGTACGGCAGCATCCACCCAGTACACGCAGACTTACCTTGGGCGTAGGCGGTATCTGCCTGGTATCCGCTCGCAGGATTGGAGCCGCAAAAGCTTTGCGGAACGCTGCGCGCTCAATACGCCCATACAGGGCACGGCGGCGGATATCCTCAAACTGGCTCTGGGACGGTTGCTGGCGGGATTGCCTGAACGCCCCTGGCTCAAGCCTATGCTCCAGATCCACGATGAGCTGGTGTTTGAATTGCCTGCCGAGCGGCTAGAAGAGGCGGTAGCGTTCATTCGCACCTGCATGGAACAACAACCCTTCCCCGAATTTGATGTGCCCATCGTGGCGGAGGCTGCCTACGGCGCCGACTTCGGGCACATGACCGAGATCGAAAGGAGCAACCCATGAAACAGAACCCATTACCGCTGGCGGATCGCCTGCTGGCAGACCCGGATTACGCTATCCGAGTGTTTCGGGAGCTCAAACAGGAGCGCGCAAAACGTGCGCATCTGGAAAAACAAACCGCCGAACACCGCCGCTGGGCGGCATTGATACATCCTAAGCTGGACTATTTCGACCGGGTGCTGCGCAGGGACGAATTGCTCCCCACAGCGGTCATCGCTGCCGATTATGGCATGACGGAGCGCGATTTCACCGATATGCTTCGGGCACTTGGCATCTGCTCGGATACGGGCTACGGCTTGCGTCTCATACCCCGGTACGCCCAGCAAGGGTACATGGCATGGGAAACCGTCCTCTATGGCAACCACCACAAAGATCAACGGCTTCTCTGGACGCAGCGCGGGCGGTATTTCCTGTACCGGATGCTCAAGGAGCATTACAATCTTTTACCCCGAAAGGAGGATGCCCCCTGATCTATCGCAACCACGAGGGCTATCCAGACCCCACCGCTGGTGAGGCGTTAGCCAACATTGAGCAGGAGGAGTACCGGCGGCGCTGCCCCTACATGCCGCTGGTTTATATTTGCTCACCTTATCAGGGGGATGTGGAATTGAACACACAGGCCGCTCGACGGTATTCGCAATTCGCACTCGCCCAGAAACACTTGCCGATCGCGCCACACTTGTTGTTCCCGCAGTTCATAGGCGCAGAAACGGACTCAACGCGGGAACTGGCCTTACACATGGGCATGATCCTGCTCACCAAGTGCCATGAACTGTGGTATTTCGGCGACCGGATCAGTGAGGGTATGAAGCTGGAACTCAACCGCGCAAGGTTGCGCGGAACCCCGGTGCGGCATTTTAACGAAAACTGCGAGGAGGTGGCGATTTGAACTATCCCAAGGAGCTTGCGGCTCTGCCCCAGTGGGTCTGTTGGCACCTAGAACCGAATCCCAAGGGCGGGAAAGCCCGTAAAGTACCCTATAACCCAATGACCGGACGCAGGGCTTCTTCGACCGATCCCAAGTCCTGGGTATCGCTTGAGCAGGCTATGGCTGCCCAGCAGCAATACCACTACAAGGGGCTGGGCTTTGTGTTCACGGCGGAAAGCGGTATTGTCGGCGTCGACATTGACCATTGTGTGGATCTGGGAGCGCTTAACCAGGTCGCCAGCGAGATCGTCAGGCGATATCCTACCTATACCGAGGTATCGCCATCAGGCACAGGGCTTCACCTGTTCTATCGGGGGGCTATGACGGCCAAGAGCAACAAAAACTCTGATACAGGCGTGGAAATGTATGCTCACAGCCGTTTCTTCACCATGACCGGGAATCGTTTGGAGAATACTCCTGCGGAGATTGCCGAAGGCATAGAAGCGTTGCTGTGGATTCATGAGACCTACGTCGCAAAACAAAAGCCGACAAGGAAAGCGAAGACCAGTAAGCTCCTGCGCTCCTACTCCTTGTCGGATGAGCAGGTTTTGGAGAAAGCACGTTCTGCCCAAAACGCGGAGAGCTTTTCCAGCCTCTGGGATGGCCAGTGGCAGGGCGCTTATGGCAGTCAATCCGAGGCTGATCTCGCGCTTTGTTGCTCGCTGGCGTTCTGGACAGGCAAAGACCCTGCCCAGATGGATCGACTGTTTCGGCAGTCAAAGCTGTTCCGTGAAAAGTGGGATATTGTCCACCATGCCGACGGGGCGACCTACGGCGCGGAAACCATAAAACAGGCGCTGGAACGCACCGAGGATACCTACTCCCCGGAAGGTGACCCGGCGATTCTGGAGCGCAACGGACGATATTACCGCAACAAGGGTGACAGTGTCTATCCCCTGACCAACTTCATCATCCGACCTCTCGAAATGCTGATCTCCGACGAGGAAACGCACATGACCTGCGATTTACTCACCCTTCGTGGCGAAACTTTCCGGCAAACCTTCATGACCACCGATTTCAGCAGCGCCCAGAAATGGAAAGCGGTGCTCAACAAACGAACCATCGCGCTGAGCTTTTCGGGGTCGGATGGCGACTTGGAAGCGCTCAAGACCTTCCTGTCCGATTTACCATGGGAGAAGAAAACGGGCGTGAAGGCGCTTGGCCTCTACAAAAGGGATCATGGTTGGATATTCGTTGGCGGGAAGGCTGCCTTCACGGCGGAGGGAGAGACGGTAGACGATGTTGTTCAACTGGAGAAGTTTGCGTCCATCGACACAGATATCCTGTCGCATGATGCCATCCACGCCGACCAACTACAACAAATCGGGCAAACGTTGCTGGGTTACAACGAACCGGCCAAAACGGTAACGGTGCTGGGCTGGTGCTGCGGCTGCTTTGCCAAGGAGATGCTTCGCAGCATGGGGATCAAATACCCGCACCTTTTCCTGATCGGCGAGGCGGGAAGCGGCAAGTCCACAACGCTGGAACGCATTATCCTCCCGATCTTTGGCCGCAGCAAGGTTGTGGCCGCCACGCAAACCACGGCGTTTACCCTGATGAAAGATGCCGCGTCCAGCAACCTGTTCCCGCAAGCCTTGGATGAGTTCAAACCTTCCAAAATCGACCGTATCCGGTTGGGGGCTCTCTACAACCATTTCCGCGACAGCTATGACGGGCATGAGGGCGTACGTGGCCGAGCGGATCAGTCGCAGGTATCCTATGCGCTGCTCGCGCCCATGGTCATCGCCGGTGAGGAATCGCCTGATGAACCTGCGATTCGGGAGCGAAGTATGGAACTACTCTTTAGCAAAAAGGATCTCAAGGATGTAGGCGCGCGGGCAACGTTTGGGCACATTGGCGGGATGCGGGACACGCTTACCTCGCTGGGACGGGGCTTGCTCGAAACGGCGCTGACGCTGGACGAGGAGGCATTAGCAAATTGGTATGCGGAAGCGGAAACCGTGTTCTCCAGCAGCCTACCCTCCCGAACCGTGAATAACCTTGCATGCTGCATGGTCGGATTGCGGCTCCTGGAGCGGCTTTGCCAGCGCCTTGGCTTGTCCTGGCAACAGGTGTTCTCCATGGATTTGGCCGTATGCGCCAAGCATATCGAGTATGGCGTCCATGAGTACTTGTTTGACGGAGGCGACAGCAACAAGAGCGTGGTCGAGCAAACGCTGGAGATCATGGCGCGCATGGGTCTGAACGACGAAGAATGCCGGGAGCTTGAGGATGGCAAGATTGCGATCCATTTTCACGGGGTCTACGACCGGTTCACCCAGTATCGCCGCGATCACGCGATCTTTGGCGAGTGCCTCATCTTCACGCAGTTCATGAAACAACTGCGCAAGTCGGATCTATTCCTGGAAACCAAGACTGTCCGGTTTGCGGACGGACCGAAAAAGGCGGTGATCCTCGACCATGAACAGCTCACAAACCGTTGCGACATCGAGAGTTTTCTTCACACACATGCCAAACCGTTGGACGGAACCTCCTTGTAACTGTAACTGTGTAACTCCTATTTCTATAGCTACGCGAGAAAACATCTTTCGCGCATGTGCACGAGCGTGCGCGTGTGCGCGCGTGTATACCCCTAAAGCTCTAAGTAAGGGGTTACAAACGCATTTTGGTTACGGAGACGTTCTAGATGGCAGAGCGTGATATCGTGGCCGCCATCCTGCGGCTTCTCAAGAAAACCCCTTTTTGCTTCGCCTGGAAGGAACACGGCGGCATATACGGCACGGCCGGGATCCCGGATGTGATCGTCTGCTACCGTGGTCGGTTCGTCGCCTTTGAGGTCAAGACCCCTTCCGGCAAGCTCACAAAATTGCAAGAAAACACGATGACAAGAATCAAGAACGCAAAGGGACAAGCCTTCAAAGTCACCTCGGCGGCGGAGGTTGCCGCGATTTTAAAACAGTTGGAGGATGACCCTCGTGAATAGAAGCTTGACGTATCCCATGGATGGATCCCTAGCCTCATCGCAATCATCCCCATTGGACTTCGTCAGTCCATGGCGACAGGAGGTTACCAAGCGCGATCTTTCCCAGCTCTTCTGGCTCAACCGAGAGATTGAGGAATTGCAGCGCCGACTGGACGAGCTGGAAACGCTGGCAACGTCCTGCACAAGCCGCATCACCGGGATGCCCAAATCGCTAGGCGTTGTGGACAGACTTTCGAAGTACACGGTTGAGATCGCGGATCTGCGGGCTTTGCTTGATTTGAACCTCAAGAAGTGCTTCTATGAGCTAAATCGGCTGAACCGTTATATTGAGGGCGTGGAGGACGGGCAGATCCGCCTTATTCTCTCACTGCGGTATGTCAACGGGCTGGGATGGCGACAGATCGCGGACAGCATTGGCAACGGGTATACGGCTGACAGTGTTCGCATGGCGCATGACCGTTTCCTGGTCAAGGGATGAAACTGTTCGCTTTGTTCGGTATATTGTTCGTTTTGTTCGCCCCCACCTGTGTTATACTGTAAGTAGCCAAATTGGCAAAAGGCACTCGCAAGGTAGCGGGTGCCTTTTGTGTTGCCGTTTAGGAGGACCTGTGATGCCCCATAGACCCAAACGCCCCTGCTCCCACCCCGGCTGCCCAAGGCTGACCAACGGTCGCTTCTGCGAGGAGCATGCCAAGCAGGAAGCCCAACGGTACGAACGCTACCAGCGTGACCCCACTGTGAAGAAACGCTACGGTCGGGCGTGGCAGCGTGTGCGTGACCGCTTCATCGCTACCCACCCGCTGTGTCAGCGGTGCAAGGAGCGCGGTAAGATCACCACTGCGCAGGAGGTGCACCACATCGTCCCGCTGTCCCAAGGCGGTACGCACGATGAAATGAACCTCATGGCACTTTGTACCTCCTGCCACTCCGAGATCACCGCCAAAGAGGGCGGTCGCTGGGGTTCGCCAAGCAGGCGCATGAGACCATGACAATCATTTATATGTTTAGCAGATGCGGATCTGTCCCGCTTGAATGCTCATTGTTTTTCAAGACGTTCCCGTTTAATCTCCTCAAGCGACAACTCTTGATTCGATGCAACCCCGACGAGTCGATCTAGCAAAACGCAAGGATCCGTTTTGCTTGGGGTTGTAATACGTATCTTCTGATCCTGTGTAGCGAGTGGAGCGTCGCTTGGCACTACTGCTGTAGGATCGCTGCCGGGATCGTTTTGGGTAATTGCCTTGATTGCTTTCATTTCTCTCTTCCTCCCATGGCTGCATTATACCGGAATCGTGTTTTGAAAGCAAAGCACTCATGATTCCAGCATGGAGGGGGGTCATCAATCTCTACAGCAAATTGTTCGCCGAACGGCCTGGGGGTCACGCACGGAAAAACTACGATTCAAACGGGGGATAAACCCAAGCGGGAAAGGGGGTACAGCGCATGGCCAAGGATGGCACCAACCGGGGCGGCCGCCGTGTGCGCGCTGGCGACAAGCCCACGCCGCTCGCAGAGAAAATCACGGCAGGCAAGGCTGCTAAGGTGCTGGAAGCGCCTGACCTCAAGCCTGAAACCGCGCTGGCTGGAACACTGCTCCCTTCACCCGCAGTCCTGACCGGAACGGATATGCCTGAGCCTAGCGAGTACCTCCGCGCCAATCAGAAGGACGGCAAGCCGCTCGGTGCGGACACCCTGTTCATCGAGACCTGGCGATGGCTCAAAGAGCGTGCCTGTGATCAGTTCATCAGCCCCCGGCTCGTGGAAGCCTACGCACAGACGTTCGCGCGCTACATCCAGTGTGAGGAAGCGATCAGCGCGTACGGGCTGCTGGGTAGACACCCTACGACGGGCGGCGCGATCGCCAGTCCCTTCGTACAGATGAGCCAATCCTTTCAGAAGCAGGCAAACCTGCTCTGGTACGAGATTTTTGATGTGGTCAAGCAAAACTGCACCACCGCCTTTGCGGGCAACCCGCAGGACGATATCATGGAAGCCCTCCTGTCGGGCAGAAAGGCGAAACGATGAATATTGCCAAACGTTATGAACTGGTTCCCTTGGCTAGGATTGTGCCATACGC
>LVAQ01000030.1 GCA_001604105.1 Clostridiales bacterium Firm_11 | reverse complement strand
CAACAGCTTACACGCTCTGGGTTCCCATTTTCAATTGTGCGCAAAATATTCTACCTTATCCGGATCAAGTGCTGTTTACGATGTATGCGCCGCCCGGCATCCGAACCGATACCGTCGAGGATGCCTTACTGCGTTTGCAGGAGAGGATTGCGCAGGCGAATCCGCATGCGCAAACGGTGAGCCTGCAAGTTTTTGCGTAAGGCGGGAAGCGCGGAGGTTACGGGCAAAGCCGCCTACCGAAAAAGACGGGTCAAGGGCGAAGCCCTTGTCAGGGTGCAGGGGTGAAACCCCTGCCGGGGTGTGGGGTGGAACCCCAAAGCTTCACGTCATAATTCATAGCGAAAGCGAGCGAACAGCCCGCAAGGGCGGGGCACAGGCGAGCGGAAGGCTGAATGGATTGATTTTTATTGTGATTGAACCATTGCTTGTAACAGGTTGATGAAATCTGTGAAGGGAGCTTTGACTTATCGCTCAGCCTAATATCCCGTCATTAGAATACTTGCTGTCTGTCGATAATAAGCGGCACAGAAATATCCTTGTGAATAAAAGTAAGAAGCCTATCGAGAATACCAATGGTACATTGAGAATAAGCACAGAAAGTAGATTATTAGTCGGGCTGGCTAAAGGATCAATAATACTTGCGACCGCAGAGACGTTCGTAATAATCAGTGCAAATATGGCAACAAATATACCCATAAGCGTTAGGATATTACTGTAGATTGATTTCAACTGTTGTTTGAGTGTTCGATTTTCCGCAGATATTTGTTTGATGCTCTCTTTCAAACCGTAATCCAGCGTTGCGAATCTTTGATTCAAGGACTCGATTGCACTAGCTTCAGTACTGGTATTGCTAGGGGATGAAGCATCTTGAGGTTGACTCTTGATGGTGTAGTACTTTTCATCATAATCATAATCTGGATTTGTGGATATTGGAACAATCCGTGAAAGTTCTTGTTCTTTTACTAACTTTTCAAGTTCTTGATATGTACTGATTCTTGTGAGTTCTAAGTCCTGGCTTATTCTCCTAACGGTCATTGGTATACCCTGCGTCCGCAGATACTCAAGTATGGTTTCTCTTGTATCGCACATATGTTTGCCCACCCAATTCCTTCAAAATACAATTGAGTGTACCATAAGAAGTAAATAATGTCAAATATTCAAAAATTTATATTTGCGCCCCCGTGCGGGTATCTGCGCCAGCAAAATGCCGGCCATCATGAGCGCGCAGCCGCCCAGCTCCCGCAGGGAGAGCATATCCCCCAGCAGCAGCCAGCCCGCCAGCACCGCAAACACGCTTTCCAGCGACATAAGCAGGGAGGCGATGGTGGGATCGGTATCCCGCTGGGCAATCATTTGCAGGGTGTAACCCATGCCGCCGCTGAGCACGCCCGCGTAGAGGATGGGCACCCAGCCTTCCAGCAGCGCAGGCAGGGAGGGTTGCTCGGTGAGCAGCATCATGACGGCGCACAGCGCGGAGGCGATGAAGAACTGCAAACAGCTCATGCGCACGCAATCCGTCCGCGGGGAAAAATGATCGATCACCAGAATGTGCGCGGTGAAGGCAAAAGCGCAAAGCAGCAGGTATATATCGCCCAGGGCGATGGTCAGCGTTTCGGTTACGCATAAAAAATACAGGCCGACCGTGCACAGCCCCACGGCAAGCCACACGCTGCGGCGCACGATGCGGCGGAAAAACAGCCCGCTCAGGGGCACCAGTACGATATACAGCGCGGTCACAAACCCCGCCTTGCCCGCGGAGGTCTCCTTGATGCCCAACTGCTGTAGGCTGGAGCCTGCAAACAGCGCCACACCGCAGCACAGGCCGCCGATGAGCAATATGCGCCGCTGCTGGGGGGTCATATCCCGATAGCGCCGATTCGGGGCAGCGCCGCCGCGTGCTTTTTGATCCAGCGCGTCCAACAGGCGAATGCAGGGCAGCAGCGCCAGCGCGGCCACCAAAAGCCGCGTGGCGTTGAAGGTGAAGGGACCCATGGTATCCATGGCGACATCCTGCGCCACGAACGCCACGCCCCAAATGGCGGCGGTCAGCAGCAGCAAAAGGTTTGCGCGCAGTGTTTTGCTCATGCAGGTTCCTTTCGTGGTGTGTTTTAGCATACCAAGGGCGCAGCCGGTAAGCCGCGCCGATGGGGGTTTTCGGGAAGGCATGCCGCCGAGGGCACGCGGCGGTTCAGCGTTGAAGGGTGCCGCCTTCGTCCAGTGTCATGAGCTGGCCGACGCGGCGGGCGTGGCGTTCTCCATTGAAAGCGGCGGTCAGGAAGGTGCGCACGATCATCTTGGCCAGCTCACTCCCCACGACGCGCGCGCCGAGGGCGAGCATGTTGGCATCGTTATGCTCCCGACCCATGAGCGCGGAATACGGCTCCGAGCAGGTGACGCAGCGCACGCCGTGCACTTTATTGGCCGCGATGCCGATGCCTACGCCCGTACCGCAGATGATAATGCCCAGCGCGCATTCTCCGCTGGCGACGGCGCGGGCGGCAAGCTCACCGTAAACAGGGTAATCCACGCTATCGTGCGTGTGGGTGCCATAATCCCGATAGGGGAGGTCAAGCGCTTGGAGAACCTCCAGCACAGCGGGTTTCAAATCGATACCGGCATGGTCGCAGGCGATGGCAATCATGGGGGAACGCTTCCTTTCCAATCAAAAAATGGGGTGGGGCGGCCGTATCAGCGGTCGCTGAAGGCGATGCGGTTGAAGCCCGCGGCGCGGGCGATTTCTACCCTGCGGGCGGCGGTGGTGGTCACATCCAGACAGCTTGCGTCCCGCTGATCGGAAAGCAGGAAAACGCCCGTGGCCACATTGAGGCGAACATCTTCATAGCCCAGCAGGCGCAGCGAGGTCACCCGCCGCACCAGATCTACCATGCGCTCGCGCAGGAGGCGGCGGGGGATGTTATCCATCACGATTGCAAAGGTATGGGTGCTGTAGCGGGCGATAAAATCCCCGCGTCTGCGGCTGATGTTGGCGCTGAGCAGATGGCCGATGGCGATGATGGCTTCATCCGCCACGTGATGCCCGAAATGGGAAGCCACGTGCTCAAACCCGTCTACCTCCAGCATGGCAACAGCCAGATCGGTCTTGTTCAGCGCGGCCTTTTGGAGCATCAGGTAGAGTTTCTCTTCATAATAGGGCTGGTTGAACAGCCCCGTGGTTTGATCGGTATGCAGTTTAGCGTTAAAGGCGGTGATGCGGCTGACGAATTCGCCTGCGCCGTAGGCGGAAAGCAGCACGGGATCGCTTACCTTGCTGACCATTTCCAGCGCCAGCATGCGGCCGTCTACCTCTACGGGCACGGCCATGGCGTAGAAGATATCTTGCTCAATAAACTCATATTTGGTCTGGCGGGCGCCTGTTTGCACCGCGCGCAGGCTGATGCAGTTGATGCAGCGCTCGCTGCGGCCATTCCAAACGTCATGACAGTGCGCGGTAAGCGGGACATCCGCCGCGTTGGGCGGCGTGAGCGTTGCTACGGCCTGCACTGGTTCTACCACGCGCACCAGATCATACAGCGTTTGTAAATCCGCCAGCAACGTTTGCATCTGCGCGGCGGTGTATTTTCGAACCAATGGATCGCCCCCCTTTCCGTAGGGCGATAAAAGCCGCTACAGGTTACTTGCGTATAATTATACCATGCATGGATGCAGCGTAACAACATCGTCCATGAAAAAAACGCATTGACGATTGATGCATGGGTTCATCCCTTATACGCACGGACGCGCCCGAACATACGCCCGTAGTATACTGGCAACGTGGAAATGCGGCAGGGAGAAGATGTGGCGCAGGCGGTACGGCAGACCCAGGGCGCTATATGCGCCAAGCCATGGGCGGGCAGCCCCCACCCCACCGTGCGCAAGCGCGGCCAGACCGTCCGCTGCGATAGCCTTCGTTGGGGGAAACCTCCCCTATCGCATTTTTACTGGGAACAGGCAGCGTAACCGCCGCAGGGCAGGGACGCTGCCTGTTCCATCCTGATGCGTTTTTTGCATGAATGGGGAAAGGGTAAGGCGCGATGATGCGCAGGCGGCGCGGAAGCAGCGAAATTTTGCGTGCGGCAGCGGCGCTTGTGCGCTTGACCATGGCGGGAGCATCGTTGGGGCGTCTGTCGCATTCATGCATAAAAACATAGCAGCACGAGGTGAATAAGCGTGTGGGAACCGATTGGCACAAGGTACAGACTGAGTATCTGGAAACGGGCATAAGCCTGAAGGCGCTTGCGGCCAAACATGGGGTTGGGCAGAAGGCGCTTGGTCGCCTGGCGGCAAGCGAAGAATGGGCAAAGCTCAAGCGTGTGCGCATGGCACTGGATGCAGTTGAGAGACAGCAATCCATGCACAGGCAAACAAGCACACGCAAGGGCGGCGCTGTGCCGCGGCAAAGCGCGGAGTCTGGAAAAACCGCCATGCAGGATGCGGAAAACGCCAATGCGTGTGCGGCCAGGGCGCGGCATCGTTACCGTACGCCAAACCCGCAGGGAACAGGAAGCGCCAAGGGGAGCAAAACAAATCAATCGGCTGCCATGCGGGCGAACCCGGAAGGGGCGCTCAGCGAGGAGGAGCGGCGCGCTAAGCTTGCCGCCATCCGCGATCAACTGATGGCGCAGCTGGCGCGCGCTACGGCGGAGCTGGATAAGCAGGTGCTGCTACACAAACGAAAAACCAGGGAAATCGTCTACGATGGGCTGGAAGCGCGAAGCAAGCCAATGGAAGAAACCACACAGGAAGAAATCCAGATGGAAATTGTGGACGCCACGGTGAACTGCATGGGATTGCAGCGGCTATCCGCGACGCTCAAAACCCTGAGCGGATTGGCGCGGGAGGGCGGGGGCGATGCGCAGAGCGTGGAACTGGTCGCAAGGCTGATGCAAAAGCTGGACGGGGACGCGCAGGCAGGCGGCAAGGCGTGACGCGCGGAGGTACGCCCTGCGAAGGGCATTGCGTTTTCTCTGGAATGGGAAGGGCGGCTGCGGGAGATGCCGATTTGCGCGGTATGCGTGCGCGGGCGGCTGGGATGCGGCTTGCTCAAAAGCTGGACGGGGACGCGCAGGCAGGCGGCAAGGCATGACGCGCGGGGGTACGCCCTGCAAAGGGCATTGCGTTTTTTCTGGAATGGGAAGGGCGGCTGCGGGAGATGCCGATTTGCGCGGTATGCGTGCGGGCGGCGGGGATGCGGTTTGCTCAAAAGCTGGACGGGGACACGCAGGCAGGCGGCAAGGCGTGACGCGCGGGGGTACGCCCTGCGAAGGATAAAGCGTTTTCTCTGGAATGGGAAGGGTGGCTGCGGGAGATGCCGATTTGCTCGGTGTGCGTGCGGGCGGCGGGGATGCGGTTTGCTCAGGCATACGAGGCGCACAGGAAACACCACCGGGAAAGGAGACGCTGCCAATGCCCTTTATGAGCCCCAAACAGCAGGAGTACCGCTTGCACGCGAACCGCGTATGGAACATCAAAACCGGCGCGACGCGATCGGGCAAAACCTATGGGGATTATTTTCTGCTTCCCAAACGGTTGCTGGCGGGCAGGGGGCTTGCGGGGCTCAATGTTCTGCTGGGCAGCACCAAGGGCACGCTTACCCGCAACCTGATCCAGCCGATGCAGGCCATCTACGGCGCGGGGCTGGTGGGCGACATCAAAAGTGACAACACCGCCAAGTTGTTTGGCGAGGTGTGCCACTGTTTGGGCGCGGAGAGCATACGGCAGGTGAACCACCTGCGCGGTTCCAGCATTAAATACTGCTACGGCGATGAAGTGGCCACCTGGAACCGCGAAGTGTTTGAAATGCTCAAAAGCAGATTGGATAAAGCCTACAGCCGCTTTGATGGCACCTGCAACCCGGAAGGGCCCACGCACTGGTTCAAGAAATTTCTGGATTCGGCGGGCGAAGGGCTGTACTACCAGGCCTACACCATTGACGATAACCCGTTTAACCCGCCGGAGGTGGTGGCGAGGATGAAGCGGGAATACAGCGGCACGGTGTATTATGATCGCTACATTCTGGGTCGCTGGGTGGCGGCGGAGGGCGCGGTGTACCGACCCTTTGCCGATGACCCCGAGCGCCTGATGGCGGCGCCGGAGGCGTTGCAGGGCATGCCGTTTGCCACCGCGGCCATCGGGGTGGATTTTGGGGGCGTGAAAAGCGGCCACGCGTTTGCGCTCACGGGGTTTACAAGGGGTTTCAAAACAATGGCGACGCTGGCGGAGTGGTACCACAAAGGGGAAATGACCCCGCAGCGGCTGGAGGCAGCCTTTGTGGATTTTGTGCGCGTGCAGGCACAGCGCTTTGGCGCTCGCGTCGCGTACTGTGACAGCGCGGAGCCAACGCTCATCGAAGGGCTGCGCGCCGCGTGCATGCGGGAGCGGCTGCCCATTGAGATCCGCAAGGCGAAAAAAAGCGCGGTGCAGGAGCGCATCCGGTTTTTATGCAGGCTGATGGCGGGCGGGCGCTACCAGCTTTCCCGCGCATGCCCGCACACCAAGGAAGCGTTGCAGACTGCCGTATGGGATGCGCGCCGCCATGGCGAGGATGTGCGCTTGGATGACGGCAGCACCAACATCGACAGTCTGGACGCGCTGGAATATTCCTATGAGCCGTACATGCGGGAGATGATGGCGGTGGAGATGCGCGGGTGAACGCGGCCTGCATCTTTGAGGCAGCGGAACAGGCCGCCGAAGAGCAGGCGGTATGCGAAACCGCAACAAGGGAGGAAAAACCATGGATAACGGCATTATCCTATCTTATTTGAAGCGACTGGGCTACCGGCCGCCCGCGGGCGGGCACGCGATGCATCTGCGGCAATGCCTTGCCTGGTACCGCGGCTATGTGAGTGATTTTCATGACTACGCCATGCGCGTGGGCACGGCAAGGCGAACGCTGACGCGCTATCGCCTGGGCATGGCCAAGACCATCTGTGAGGATTACGCCACGCTGCTGCTCAATGAACGGGTTCAGATTCGCGCGGAAGGGTTTGAAGCGCTTGCCGCCATCCTGAACCGAAACGCATTCTGGGAACGGGGCAACCGATTGGTGGAGTGGACCATGGCGCTGGGCACGGGCGCGCTGGTGGCGTTTTTAGACGCGCAGGGGATGCCCGCGATCGATTACATCCGGGGGGATTTGATTTTCCCGCTGCGCTGGGAGGGTGATCACATCACCGAATGCGCCTTTGCCAGCCGCCGTGTGCTGGGGGAGGGAAAGGACGCCGCGGAGGGCTACTATGTGCAGATACACGCCCGCGCGGCAGGGGGGTATGTAATCCGCAATGCGTTTTTGGATGAAGCAGGGGCAGAACTGCCCACGCCCGAAGGCGTTGCGGCGGAAACACGCCCTTCCCCCGTGCCGCTGTTCCAGATTATCCGCCCCAATGTGGTGAACGCGCTTGAGCCGGATTGCCCCATGGGCATGAGCGTGTTCGGGATGGCGATTGATCAGCTGAAAGCGGCGGATTTGGTGTTTGACAGCTATGTGAATGAATACGTGTTGGGGAAAAAGCGCGTGCTGGTGCCGCAATCACTGGCGAGCATTGAGATGCAGCAGGATGGCACCATGCAGCCTGTGTTTGACCCCAGCGATGTGTTGATGTACGTGTACCGGCAAAGCCCCGACGGCGCGGATGACATCCGCCCGCTGGATATGTCGCTGCGCGCCGCGGAGCACGAGGCGGGGCTACAAAGGATGCTGGATTTGCTCTCCAAAAAGTGCGGGCTGGGTACGGGGCGTTATCGCTTTGACGGTGGGGTGGCGCGTACGGCGACGGAGGTCATCAGCGAGCAAAGCGACCTCTACCAGAGCGTTAAGCGTAACGAAAAGCCGCTGGAACGCGCGATCTGCGGGCTTGTGAACGCGCTGAGCTGGCTTACGGGCGGAGCCGCGCAGGTGCAAACCACCGTTGCGTTTGACGATTCGATTATTGAGGATCACGGCACGGCGGTAGAACGGAACATCCGGCTGGTGCAAAGCGGGCTGAAAAGCAAGCGGCGCGCCATGATGGATGTAATGCGCCTGAGCGAAGCCGAAGCCGAGCGCATGCTGCGGGAGATTGCGCAGGAAGAGCAGGGCCTGCCGGATATACCGCCGGATGCGCAGCGCCAAAACGACACGCCGGATACGGTTTTTCTGGGGAGCTAGCCACATACGCAACGGGGCAAGCGCGCCACCGCAAACGCGGCGGCGTTTTGCATACCTGAAAGGCGACGGCCTGCACGCGCCACGCGCGCGGCGAAACGGAAATTTATCGCCGACGGGCGTAAAACGGAGGAACGATGATGGCAATACGGTTTAGGCACCAGCCCGGCCGCGCGGGGAAGGACAGCGCGCGCACCTTGCCGGAAACCACGCCGCTTACGGCTGCGCTTCTGGAGGCGGGCGCGGGGGAAGCGCGTGATACGCAGGCAACGCAGGCTTCACAGCCAGCAGGGGACGGGGCGGGGGCAACAAACGTGCTAGGCGGGAACCTGATCCAGACGACAGCCCAAGAGACGGGCGCGCCGCGAGCAGAAACAGCGACCCTTGACGATGTGCAGGTAACGCCGCAGGCGGCAGGGAGCGAATCCACCGCGGATGGGGACGGGGCGCAGGCGGCAAGCGAGATCCCTTTACAAAGGGCAGGGGATGGCAAGGCAAGCAGCGTAGCGCAGGGTGAACGGGAGGGTATCGCACAGCGTTTGCAGGGCGAACGGGAAACCGAGGCGGCAACGGATGACGCCGCAGCGCCCGCAAAGGGTGCGCCGGATGGTCTTGCGCCAGCCACGGAGGCGAACATGCCGGCAGAGGGCGCGCAAGCGTGGGCAGCGGAGCAGACGAAAGAACAGGAAACGCCCGACCCCGCCGCAACGCCCGCCGCCCCGCCGGAAAACCTGGGCGAAGCGCTGCGAAAAGCCGTGCAGGAGCGCGCGTTGCGCGCGGAAAAAGGCGTGGTGCGTTCCATGGCGGCGCAATACGGCATGGAAGAAAATCAACTGGCCGCATTGCTGCAACAGGCGCGCGCCGAGCAGGAGGTGCGGCTGACCCCCGCGGCGCAGGAACAGTTACGCGTGATGCGGGCGAGCTATGGCGAGAAGCTGAGGAGCGCCGAGGTGAAAGCCATCGGCGCGGAACTGGGACTGATTGACCCGGACGCGGCGCTCAAGCTGATGGACGCGCGCGGTATCACGGTAACGGAGCAGGGCGAGGTGCGGGGCGCGCGGGAAACACTGCTGGCGCTGAAACAGGCCAAGCCGTACCTATTTGCGCAAACGGGCGCGTGGGCACAGCGGATGGATGGCGGCGGGCTGACCCCGCTCACGGGGGTTGAGGCGGCTTTCTACCGCAAAAATCCCCAGCTGCGGGCGCAGAGTCAAAACGCGGAACGGCAGGCGTAACGCTGGGGGTATGCAAGGGGGTAATGCCTGCTGGCAACGCCTGTGGCTGTTTACGCATGTAAACCATGGAGCGGCAGGCTTGACACGGGAGGATGCTGGGTAATATGCCCGCTGGCAACGCTTGCGCCTGTATGCGAAAGCCAATACGTGTAGATGCATTGGGGTATGCCTGCCGGCACGCCTGCGCCTGTTTGCAAAGGAAAAACGCGGAACGGCGGGCGTTATACGGCAGGATGCGGGGCCGCGCGGGGGAGCAAGGTACGTACGTGCACAAGAGCCCATGCGTACGGCCATAACCCACAATCAAGCGATGAATGAGGAGGAAACCAAATGGCACATCAACTTTCGGAGCAGTACAGCGATCTGGTGCTGGCCAAGCTGCGCAATGAGCTGGTGCTCAAGGATCAGGTGGTTTTTAACAACGATTTTGACGGTGACCCCACCGCGGGCGCGGTGAAGATTCCCACGCGCGAGGATGAGGTAGCCGCCAGCGATTATGACCGCGCGGCCGGGCTTGCGCCCACCACGGGCAATACCGCCTATGTGACGTTGCCCATCGATAAGGATAAGGCGGTCAACGAGATCATCGACGGGTATGAAGCCGCCGCGGTGCCCGATGGGCTGGTGGCAGAGCGATTGGACAGCGCGGGGTACTCCCTGGGCCGTGCGATGGATACCGATGGCGCGGCAGAGCTGCTTTCCGGCGGCACAACGGTGAACGTGGCGCTGATTGATCAGCACAGCGTATACGGCGCGCTGGTGAAGCAACGCACGCAGATGAGCAAGGATAACATCCCCGCGGCAGGCCGCTATGCGCTGTGCACACCGGATGTGATTGCCGCGGTGGTGCGCAGCCCCGAGTTTACGCAGGCATCCAGCCTGGGGGATGAGGTAAAGCAGAGCGGCGCGATCGGCCGCATCGCGGGGTTCAATGTGATCGAGTTCAATGAGGATACCGCCGGATTATCCATGATCTGCGGGCATCCGCGATTCGCAACGCGCGTGAACGCGTGGCAGGCGCCCGTGCGGCTGCAAAGCCTGGAGGGCAGCGGCAAGTACATCGGCGCGAGCGCGGTGCAGGGGCGCATGGTGTATGCCCATAAGGTGCTGCGCCAAAAAGGCGTACGCTGCGTATTTGCCCCTGCGCCCCTGGAACTGGCCGCCGCGCAGGGCGCGACCGCCGGAACCACGGTGCTGACGATCAATGACGCTTCGGAGGCGACCAGTTACAAGTACCTGAAAAATCCGGCGCAGCGCGCGGTGTACGGGGCGAGCTACAGCGGCGCGGCTGTGACAAGCGGCACTACGGAAATCGCCGCCGCCGCGGGTGATGTGGTGGAAGTTGCAGGCATCAAGGGCGGCAAGGTGGTCGCGGCGGGATACATCACGCTGGCGGCTACGGCCATCAAGGCTTAACCATGTGCCTGACGCAGGCCGAGTACACGGCTATCACAGGCGAGGAAGCGCCGGAGGGGTTTACGGCTTGTGTAACGCTGGCGCAGAACATGCTGGACGCGCGCACGCTTTGCTTTTACGCGGGGCGTGAAGCGCAAAGCCTGCCTGGGCTCATCCGGCGTACGCTCAAGCAGTATCTGGCGTATCAGGCGCAGGCAATCAGCCTTGCGGGGGGCGTCGCGGGGGTGATGGAAGCGACGGTAGGCAGCGCCAGCCTTGGGAAGTTCAGCTTTACGGCGGGGGTGGGCGCAAGCGCCCACTGCCCCGCGGCATCGGCCTTGCTGCCGTTGCTGGTCAGTTACGCGCGTTGCGAATAGGGTAACGGCGGGCAAGAGAAAAGGCGCTGGCGGGGTTGCGTGCAGCGCCTACAGCATTTGTCGTGGGTTACCCCGCAAGCGAGCTAACGGACATGAAGCGGGCAGGCGGCAAGCGAAGAACCATGGTGGATGAAGGCGTGAAACCCTTTGCGGGGTTGCGTGCAGCGCCTACGTTGCGTGCAGCGCCTACAGCGTTTGTTGCGGGTTACCCCGCAAGCGAGGTAGCGGACATGAAGCGGGCAGGCGGTAAGCGGCGGCATGCAGGCGGTGACCGAAGAACCATGGTGGATGAAGGCGTGAAACCCTTTGCGGGGTTGCGTGCAGCGCCTACAGCGTTAGTTGCGGGTTAATCCGCAAGCGAGGTAGCGGACACGAAGCGGGTAGGTGGTAAGCGGCGGCGGGCAGGCGTTAGCCGAAGAACCATGGTGGATGAAGGCGTGAAACCTTTTGCGGGGTTGCGTGCAGCGCCTACAGCGTTTGTTGCGGGTTAATCCGCGAGCGAGGTAGCGGACACGAAGCGGGCAGGTGGTAAGCGGCGGCGGGCAGGCGTTAGCCGAAGAACCATGAGGGGTCGAAAGGCCGTTGCCGGAAGCAAACGGGAAATTGCTCGCCAGAAGGAAGCCCGAAAGAAAAACCCATCCGCACTGTACGCGCAGCCCCTGCTCACGGATCCCATGCGAGCAGGGGCATCTCTTGATAAATGGGCAACAATCGGCGTTGCCAAAGCAACCGATGGACGAAACACCAAACCCAGCGCGCATTGCGTTGGCAGGGAATCAATCAAAAGGAGGTGCGCCCATGCGCCCCATCCCCCGTACGATGCTCCCCCATACCGCCCCGCTGATGCAGCCAACGGGCGATGCATACCATGCCGAGGTGCTCGCGCCGCTGGCCATCCTCACGCGTGTGCGCGTGGAACCCCTGGTGATGGAAGAGCGGGATAGCACCGGCGCGCGCGTGATCCATAAGGCATTGCTGCTATATGACGCGCGCAACAGCCGCCCAAAGGGCATTGCGTTTGCCACTGGCCAGCGTGTGCTGTTTGAAGGGACGACGTACCGAGTGCAGGCTGTGGAACCGTTGTATGATCTGGGGCGGCTGCACCACGTGGAAGTATCGCTGGTAGCGTAGGACACCTGAACCGATAGCGCGGCGCATCCACAGGCAGCGCGGCTTGTTTGCGCAGGGAACGCCGTGGGAGTGGCAGCACCAACATGGGGCTTTAGCGCCTGAAGCGGCGGCGATTTGCGAAGGCAGGCGTGCGGGCGTATGCGCAGCAATGCCCCTTTGGATGAAATCGACAGGGCGCGTAGGGGCGTTGCCGGGTTGAAAACCAGTTACGGTGCGCGTGTCATGTCGGGCTGCCGCGCACAAGCCTTGGGAAGGAGGGAATCCGCCATGCTGCGCAACCATCTGAGCATCCGTTTTGATGCGCAGGAAGCGATCCGCCGAATGCAGGCTCGTCAGAAGGATGCGATGCCGATCCTCAGCAAGCAGGTGCTGGACGATTGCAACCGCTACGCCAGAGATGATACCGGCAGGCTCATCCAAAGCGCCTACGGCGCAAGCGACTTTGCGGGCGGCAGGTTGATCTGGCGTACCGCGTACGCGCGTCGGGTGTACTATACGGGACGCCCCAGCACACGCGTCAACGGCGCCGCCAGCCTGCGCTGGTGTGAAAAAGCCAAAGCGACACACCTTGCGCAATGGGAAAGCCTTGCACAAAAGACCGTTGGAGGAGAAACCGCATGAGCCAACAGCGACGCGTGCTGGAAGCACTGCACGCGATCATTGACACACTGGGCGCCTACGCGCCCGTACACATGGGCGCCATGCCCGCGGCCGATGGTATCCCATGGCGGTAACGGCTGGGCGGGAGGTGACGCGTACGCTGGCGCAGGAGCGTACGATAACGCTGGATGTGACGCTCAACGCCAAACATAGCAATCAAGCTTCGGCGCTGGATGCGCTGTGCCGTATCCATGAAGCGCTTGCGCATCTGGCGGCGCTGCCCAGCGGCGAAGGCTGGCAGGTGATCGACATCCGCACGGGTAGCGCGCCTGCCTGCCTTGGCCGGGAAGAAACGCAATGGCTTTACGGCAGCGCGCTTGCGGTGACATATACCGACGCGTGAGCATTGCCGCAGACGGCGGAAGAGGGCATGCGCAGGCTGCCAGTAGTGACAATGCGCGCGGCGCTGGGCTTGCCCGATGCACAGGGATATCCGCAGAGCGCTGGCGGTTGCAAAGCCGCGTGCCAGCTATGCAGGCATCCCCATGACGGTGGTATGTGACAGTTTGCGACTGGAAGCCGCCACCAACCCCGCGCCCCAAAGGGACGCGTACTTTTCCAGAGGAGGGATACGGCTTGAAGGTGACCCGAAATTTACTCCGGGAGTATTACGGCATCCCCGCGGGTGATGGCTACGCCTATCACTATGTGAATGCCGGTTTTGTGAAATGCAATGAGGAGAACAACCCCAAGGTGGATAAGACCACCTTCGTGGGGGATGTGAACGCCGCGTGCGCGGTGACCGGCTATGAGAACGGTTGGAAATATGAGGCGCAGTATGTGCAGGGCGACCCGGTGGTGGATGATCTGGCGGTGATCGCGCGGGAGCAGCGCATCGGCGAAGGCTGTGAGCGCATGCTGGTAAGCGTGGATATGACCGCGCCGGTGAGCGGCGAAAACGGGGTATACAGCGCCCGCCGCGCGTTGATTGCGGTGGAGGCAAGCCCTCCGGCGGGTGAGCCCAAGAACATCCTGCGGTTGGAGGGAACCTTTCACCAGAACGGGAATCTCACGCTGGGATCGTTCAATGTGATTACGCGCGTGTTTACCGCCGCCTGAGCAAGCGGCAGCAAGGAATACTGAAAAAGTTGGGTCCAGGGCTAATAGCCCTGATCAGGGTGCAGGGGTGAAACCCCTGCCGGGGTTTGGGGCGGAACTCCAACACCTCACACCCAAAAACAGCGAAAGCGAGCGAACAGCCCGCAGGGCGATGAGGCGAGCGTCTGTGGAAACCAACCGGGGATTCTGGACAGGCCGGCCGCCGCCTGAGCAAGCGGAAGCCGCTGCTTACCAGACCAAAGAAGCGGGGGCGCACGGTGAAACGCCCCCGCTTTTCAGGAAGGCAAATCAAATACGCATCGGGCTTGCGAAGGTGCTTTAGCAGTGCATTGCGGTTACCCCGCAGCGAATGCCGCGCATTGGCACAAAAGCCTTCGCAGGCCGTTTACCATGAATATCAGGGAGGGTTTGTATGCGGGAAATCACCTTGCGGGTGGAGGAGCCGCGCATCCGTATCAATGGGGAGGAATACCCCCTGCGCCTTTCGGATATGGCGCTGCACAGCCGCGCCAGCGCGCTGCTTGCGGCATGCGCCGCATTTGGCACCAATCTGCCTGCGGCTGAAACGGTGCTGCAAACCGCGCAGGAAGCGGCGGCGTTGCTGGAAGAAGCGTTGGGCGAAGGCGCGATCAAGCGCATCAGCGGGGGCAGACCCGTAAGCCTGCCGCTGGCCATCGAGTGGCTGGGCGAGCTGGCGCGGGAAGCGGCGGAACACAGCGTGAACGCGCTGCTCGCGGAGGACTAGGCGCATGGCGGGGCATACGGGGAAGGGCGGCAAAGCACGCGGCGCAAGGGCGGTTTTGCAGCAGCAGGAAACCCGGGGGCAAGGCGGCGCTTTGAAAACAGAAGGGCAACCGCCAGCCGCGGGAGAGGAGCAAAGCTTGTGGAATGGCACGGCAAACGGCGATGTATCATCCCAGCGTGCGCACGCGCCATCCAAGGACGCGCTGCCGCACGCGCACTTATCGCAGGAGATACGGCCGCAGGGCAGGGAACAGGCGGAGCGTCCGGCACCCTGCGCGGCCAAGCCGGATGCATCCGCCTGCGAGGGGTTTTCGCTGTCACGCTCGCTGGAACGGGTGTTGCCCGGCGCGTTGTGGAGCCAGGCGGAGGGGCGCATGTGCGCCATCGACGCGGATTTCCGAACGGTGCTCATGTGCCTGCGCAGGTTGACGGATCCTGAACTGACGGATGCGCAAAGAAGCCTGTACCTGAACAGGCGTTTTTTCAAGGGAGATACGCCCGGGGATGCGGGCACGGTGTTCGCCGCATTTGTGACCGGCGGCGAATCCGGCGGCAGCGAGGCGCCCGTGATGGATTTTGAGGTGGACGCGGGCGCGCTGTATGCTTCCTTCCGGCAGCAATACCAGATTGATCTGCTGCGGGACAGGCTGCATTGGAAGGAGTTCAGGGAGCTGCTTTCGGGGCTGGGGGAGCATACGCCCTTTGGCGCGCGGGTGCGCCTGCGCACCTTGCCGGATAGCCACCTGACGCCGGAAGCACGCGCGGAGGTGGCGCGCGCGCGTGAGCGCATCGCCATCCGGCCACGGGTTAGCAAAGCGCAACAGGCACTGTTGCAGGAGTTGGAACGCAGGTTGATCGCCGGGGAAGACCCCGCGGAGATCATCCAGAGGATGCAGGAGGAATAAAGCATGGCAGCGAGCGATGGACAAGTGGTCTTTACCGTGGAGATGGATGACGCGGCGTTTCAGGCGGGCATGCGGCGGCTGATGACATCGCTCGACCTGCTGAGCGAGCAGGTGCGTACCAGCCTGCGGCTGAATGCCGTGCAGTTTGCGGAAAGCTACCAATCCGGTGTGGTGTGGGTGCAGCGATTGGCCGCCGGGGTAGCGGCAAGCGCCGCGTTGGCGGCGGTTGTGCGTGCCAAGACGCTGGACGCGGCGCAGGCCGCGCACGCTACCGCAAGCACGGGGGGAAGCGGCATTGGGCAGGCCATGGTGGAAGGCATGGCCAGTGGCGTTACCAGCAGGAGCGGCTACCTAAACGCAGCGGTGACGCGTGTGGTGCGGGCGGCGCTGGCCGCCGCGCGGCGGGCGGCGGGTATTGCCAGCCCGTCGAAGCTGTTTCGGGATGAACTGGGGCAATACTTGGCCTTGGGCATGACGGAAGGCTTCAACGACGGCGTGCAAAGCAGCGTGCTGCCAGCCATGGGGCGCGGCGTTGCGCAGGCGGCGCAGGCAGGCAAACGCGCGCTGGAAGGGCAAAGCGCCATCGGGGCGCTGGAGGGCAGCTTTGCGGTGCTCCCGCCCACGCAGGCGGCCATCAGCGGCGCGGTGCTGCGCGGCTCTGCGCTCACGGGCATGCAGGCGGTACGCGAAACGCAGGCGGCGGAGCGTGTGGTAAACGTAACCCAGCATTTCACCTTTGAAGCGGCCATGCAGGCGCCCGACGAGGTGGCGCGGGCCATCCGCAGACAAACCATCTACGGGCTGGCGGGCGCGCGGCAGTAGGGCGGCGCTGGCATGGGCGTAGCGGGGGTTGTTGCTACTAGCAGGAGCATGCGCTGCCGCTGGCGTTACCAGCATAAGCATAGGGCGGCGTAGCAGTGCGGGCGTTTGTCGCACCGGGTTCAGGCGCGTTCGCGGCGTTAGCCCTTATCCTCTGAACCGGACGTTACGCGGCGGAAATAGCAAGATTGGCAGGTGCAGGAAAACCATGATCACGGTACGCATCGTACGCGGCGATGGCCGCGCTTTTACCATCGACGGGCAACTGCTGGGGCTGATAGACGCGGAAGGGCTGTGCGCCCCCAATGTGGAGGTATTCACCCAAAAGGCCGCCCTGGGGGACGGGGATGTGGTGACAGGCCATCGCGTGGGCAGCAGGGCGCTGGCGTTTACCGCCAAGGCGCGCAGCGCGGCGTTAAGTGACCCGCTGCGGCGATCCATCACCGCGTTTTTTACGCCTTCGCAGGCCTATGCGGTGCACATTACCCGCGAGGGCGTGACGCGTTACGCGGCGGATTGCCGCCTGGAAGGGCTGCAAATCCCCACCGAAAACCCGCATGTGCCGCTTCGTGTGACGCTCAGCTTTCTGATGCCGGAGGGGTACTTCCTCTCGCAGGACAGCTTTGGCAAAAACATCGCGGCCATTGAACCGCGCTGCGGCTACCCCTATGCCGCGCAGGCGGGCGTGGGGCGCATCTATGGCGTGTATGCCTTTGCGCAGACCGTATACCTGGATAATGACGGCGATGCGCAAGCCTACTGCAAGGCGGTGTTCAGCGCGCGCGGGCAGGTAACCAACCCGAAGCTGGTGGCGGGCGGCGGGTTTGTGCGCGTGCTCCAGACCATGGCGCAGGGGGATGTGCTGGTGGTGGACGGCAAAACCAAAACGGTCACCCTCAATGGCGTTTCGGTTACGGCGAAGCTGGACAGGCACAGCAACTTTGCGGGCATCGTGTTTGCGCTGGGCACCAATACGGTAAGCTTCACGGCGGATGTGGGGGCGAATCTGCTGGATGTGTACGTGTATTACAACAAGCGCTACATCGGCATATGATGATGCCGGGGCAATGATACAAGCTGGAAAGGGGGTGCGGGGACGAACCTGATCGGGCTGGATGCGGCCTTTGTTCCCATTGCCACGCTATCGTGCCTGAACATTCAATGGAACCGGCGGTACTATGAGGCGGGGGATTTTCTGCTGCAGCTGCGCGCGGCGGATTATCACGCGGATATTGCCTATGTGTATACGCCGGACAGGCCGGAAACGGGCATGGTGCAAAAAGTGGAGACTGAGCGCACCGTCAAGGGGGATTTTGTGCTGCTGAGCGGCTACTTTCTGGAGGGGATGCTCAACTGGAAAGTCGCCTACCCTCGCGTGAGCCTAACAGGGAATGTAGCGGCGCTCTGCCGGGCGCAGGTGACCCAGCGCTTTGCGGAGCAGGGCGTTACGGTACCCGCCGGGCAGGCTTACGGCGGCGAGGTCACGGTGGATGCGCTGGGGGATGCGCTGGGCGATCTGCTGGGCGGGCTGCTGAAGCTTTTTTCGCTGGGGCAGCGTATACGCCTGAACCATGCGGAAAACCAACTGCGCTATGAGGTGTGGCAGGGGCTCAACCGTACGCAAAGCCAGAGCGTGAACGCGTATGCGGTATTCAGCCAGGGGTTTGGCAATGTGGATAGCATCACCCTTACCCGGGATGACAGCGCCCTGCGCAACTATGCCATCGCCGCCTATCGGGAGGGCGAAATCGTGCTGGATATACGCGCTTCGCCTGCCCTGCCCAAGCGGGAGCTGTACATGGATACGGCGCTTACCGCGGCGGATTTTGCAAACCAGAGCGCGCTGCATGCCGCGGTGCGTACAGCCGCGCAGCGGGAGCTTGCCAAGCACGCGGGACTGATCAACATCGATGCTACGGTGCTGGGCGCGGGGGAGCGCTACCTGCGGGATTATGACCTGGGCGACCTTTGCGATGTCAGGGACGACAGGCTGGGGCTTGCGTTTGAGACGCGCATCATCGAGGTTAATGAGGTTTGGAAGGAAGGCGCGCATCAGGTGTGGCTCCAGTTTGGGGACAGGATTCCCACGGCCTATCAGCGCTGAACAGACACGCGGGCTTTGCCCCGCCAAAGGAGGACATATGGCAGTATCCTGGCCTTTTGATTCTACCCTGACGCACGATGGTGAGGGAAACCCCCTCTACAGCCGTGCCTACAGCTCGGATGTGATTGCGCGCGTGCTGTCGCGCTATTTCTCAAACGGCGTATTCGTAAACCCCTCATCCGGCTTGCAGGTGCTCCAGCATGAGGCGATGACCGTGCTGGTGAAGCCCGGCGCGGCCAATGTAAATGGCAGGCATTTTGAAGAAGAGCAGGAGCGCGTGCTGGCCGTGCAGGCGGCGCATGAAAGCCTGGACCGTATTGATACCGTGGTGCTGCGGCTGAACCTTGAACAGAGCATACTTTCGGTGGATTTATACGTGGTGATGGGGCAGGCGGAGGTAAGCCCCGCGCCGCCGCAGCTGACGCGCAACGCAAGCGTGTGGGAACTGGGGCTTGCCAACCTGTTTATCGCCAAAGGGAGTACGGTGCTCCCGCAATACCGCATCACCGATACCCGGCTGGACAGCGAGCGCTGCGGGGTGGTGGCGTCCATCATTGGAGATACGGATACCACCGCGTTTTACGCGCAGGTACAGGCGGATCTGCAAGCCTTCCGCCAGCAGGAACAAGCCGCCTTCACCGCCTGGCGGCTGGCGCAGTATGAATTGTTTGAAGCGTGGTTTACGCAGGCGCAGGATGTGCTGGGCGCAGATGCGGCGGGCAATCTGCTGGCGCTGATCAACCAGCGCACGCCGCTGATGATGACAGTCACGCTACCCATGAGCGGTTGGAGCGCCGCAAAGCCCTATACGCAGACGGTGGCTGTGCCGGGGCTGCTGGCCGATGATACGCCGCTGACGGATGTGCGCCTGAGTGAGGTTGCCATGACGGCGGCCGCGCAGCTTGCGGCCTATTCGCGCCTGAGCCGTATCGATACCGCGCAGGGCGCGCTTACGGCAACCTGTTTGGACGCTTTGCCGGATGCGGATTTGACCCTTCAGCTAAAGGTGGTGCGATAAATGGCGCAGGCATTGATTTTGCGGCGTGGTTACTACCAAACGCGGTTTCCCTTGTTCACGTATACGGGCACGTACCAGTTCCTCACCGAAGGAAACGGGCATTGGAAATTGCGCCTGCTTTCCAGCGGCGTGCTCACCTTTACCCGCCTGGATGATCAGCTGGATTTATACCTGGTGGGCGGCGGCGGAGGCGGCGGAGCCAATAACGGCGGCGGAGGCGGCGGCGGTTACGCGTCCACGCACCGCGGCATCCTGGCACAAATCAATGAAGCGTACACCATCGCCGTGGGCACAGGCGGCGCTGGCGGCACGGCGGGCGGTACGGGCGTACGCGGCGCGATTTCTTCCGGCTTTGGCTTTGCGCGCGGCGGCGGGCATGGCGGCCGAGGCTATGAGGATGGCAACGGCATGCATGGCGGGGATGGCGGCAGCGGCGGCGGCGCGGGTGGTGTTGGCGGCGCGGGCGGCGTGGGCGGCGGCGCCGGGGGCGGGGCCCGCGGCGGTACGGGGCAGGTGTCCACCACGCGCGAGTTCAGCGAGGGCACGGGCAACCTGTATGCCAGCGGCGGCGGCGGAAGCAGCGGTGGTGCGGGCAACAATGGCTCCGGTAACGGCGGCACGGCCGGCACGGCCGGCGGCAGCGGCACTGCCAATACAGGCGGCGGCGGTGGCGGCGGCGGAAGCAGCGGCGGCGCTGGCGGTGCAGGCGGATCGGGCATTGTAATACTGCGCGACCGAAGGCCGCTGTAAGGCGAAGCGTGCATACAGGCGGGAATGCGTATACGCAAGTCTGTTTCAAAGGCGGGAAGCTGGCTGCTTTGCGGTTAGATAAACGGGAACGGGTTGCAAGCGTTTGCCATGCTGATGGGTAAACAGTAGCACCCCTGCCAGGGCGGGGGTGTTGGGCGCTTTGGCTGCGTTGGTTAGGTTCATCTGAAAGGAACGGTAAGGCGTAGGGTACATACAGGCGGGAATGCGTATACGCAAGTCTGTTTTAAAGACGGGAAGCAAGCTGCTTTGCGGTTGGATAAACGGGAATTGGTTGAAAGCGTTTGCCATGCTGATGGGTAAACAGCGGCATCCCTGCCAGGGCGGGGATTAGGCGCGGCGGTTGTGTTGGTTGGGTTCGTTGGGCGGCGCAAGAGGCTGGGTTGACAACGTTGGCATGGCAAGCCATGCCAAAGCGGATCAGTAAGCGCTGCCAGAATGGTTGAGCGGCATAGGTTGGTATGCGGCGCTGCGATGGCGCGCCGTATGGTTATGAGCAGGCAAAAGCCCTCCCCGTAAACTTAGCTTTACGGGGAGGGCTTTTTTGGCGCGCATGGCGCGGGTCAAACGCGGCGCTTTTGCATTGTGACTGATAAGGCTTTGCCAGCCCAGCGCCTGTAGCTTTTTTGCAACCATTCAGGCTTTATACCTTTGGGTTTCACAAACGCTTGATGGCATCCACGCATGCTTGATGCCAAAGCTGCCCGGCCATCTCCGCAAGCGTTCCATGTTCCTTGATTAGCGCAGCAGCCCGCGCGGTACGTTGCTGGCGTAAATACGCATATGCGTTGTGTTAGCAACGCGGCACCCTGCTTTGAGCGGTGCAATCCCGTTGTATCGCGTGGGGCAGGGAGTGGCTTATATCTTCAGCATTTCCTTTGGGGTACAGCCAAAGGTACTGTGAAAAGCCCTGTAAAAGTTCATCTTACTATGATAGCCTACCGTGGCTGCGATGTCAACAATCCGCATCGTCCCCTCCATCAGCAGGGACAATGCTTTTTCCATCCGAAGGGATCGTATATACTCGTTAATGGTTTGCCCCGTCAGATGCTGCACCGCTTTTTGAAGCGTCTTTTTATCGATGCCCACGCTGCGCGCCAGCACTTCAATCACCGGGGGATTCACATACGATTGGCTCAGGAACGCAATCGCCTCCTTTGCGGCGTTTATGCTCCTTAAAGATAAGGAAGCCGCGTTGGGTATGCGCTGGGAAAACGCATGCTGTAAAAGCAGGCTTACCGCTTCGATTGCTTTTGCGTGAAAATAGAGGGGGAATAGTTCATCGGTGATCGTTGCATACTTGATATCGTGGCAAATTTGGGTCAGGGCGGGCAGTGCAATATCGCGGCGGTTAATGGCCATCGCCGCCCGCTCCCACACTTCATCGGGAAGGGTCAGCCCTGCGCTTGTTAAGAATGACTCCATAATGCCGATGGTAGCGCCTTTTTGGGTTGTTCCGGCGTGAAAGCGTTTATACCAGGGGCGCGACCGATGGCTCACATAGCAAAAGAGGCCAAACTTGGCGTAATTCGTCTGCGCCTTGTCCTGATAATAGGTAACCGTCATATCCTCCACAAAGGTAATTTGAAACCCTCTTTCCGTGAAGTAATACCGTTCCATCAAATCGGTGTGAAAAGTGATATCAGAATCCATAAAATACAGCGTTTCCGGGTTACCCCACACATGGATCAATCCCGTTGCCACATCGTTGGGCGGGCACAGCGAATAGCCGCGTGGCGTGCGCTTTTTCTCCCACCCTTTCTGGGTGTATTGCGTAAGCATATCCGCAGTGCTGTAAAAACGATCCACATGATTCACTCCATAACAGGTACTGTTTAGGCGATACAGGTATCGTATAGGGGATACCAGATATTGCCTTACCGGATCAAAACCGATAGGCTCAGTATATCGTGTATTGTTGGTTCCATCAATAGTATCCTACGGCTCCTGCTTTGCGGCGCTTGCTATCGCGCCGGATAGCAGATATACTCGTTGAAAGTTAGGCAAAACTAACTCAAAACGCAAGGGGGTATGCGGGTGAATGAGAAAAAGCCTGTGCTTTCCAGGCTGTTTGATATTGCGGCGCAAGGGAGAGGCAAGCTGATAGGCAGTTGCGTGCTGATGTCCCTGGGGACGCTTTGCGGCATGGTACCCTATCTTTCCGTGTACCATATTGCCCGCCTGCTGCTGATGCCGGCGACGGGGGATGTGCAAAAGGGGATCATCCTGTGGAGCATCGCCGCGGTTGTGAGCATTGTGCTTACCATGGTGCTTTCCTTTTTTGGCAGCTTTGGCGCACACAGGATTGCCTTTCGGGTTTTATACGGCATCCGTATACGCGTTATGGAGCATATGGGTCGCCTGCCCATGGGGTTTTTTACGGAGCACAGCACGGGAAGCGTTCAAAAGACGATGGATGACAGCATTGAAAAAATCGAGGTTTTCATTGCCCATCTGCTGCCGGATCTGTTTGGCTCCGCCTGTGCCGTTACCGCGCTGTTGCTGGGTTTGGGCAGTTTGAATGCGTGGCTGGCGCTGGCGGTGGTTCTTGCGACCATTGGCGCATGCGCGCTCCAGCTTTCCGTATGGGGCGGCGGCAGAGGGCAGGAAATCCTGACGGGAATGGCGGCGGTATCCGGGCAGATGACGGGGGCTTTTTCCGAATATGTTCGGGGCATTGCGGAGGTCAAGCTGTTTGGGCTAACAGGAACGGTTACGCGAGGGTTAGGCGACGCCACGCAAAAATACGGCGCCTGGGAAATGCGCCTGTACAAGCGGGTGACACCGTTTTACGAAGGCTACAAGACCATCATCCTTTCGCTGTTAGCCGTTGTACTCCCGGTTGGGACGCTGTTGATTTTTCTCAACCCCGGTGACGCGGCTGTTTTGCTGGCGGTGATGATGGGCCTTATCCTGACACCGGCGATTTGCGCGCCGCTCATGGAGCTGGTGAACTATGGTACCCGAATGGGCGAGATTACGGTTGCGCTGCATAATATTGATGAGATCATGAAAAAAGAGCCGGTTGCGGAGCCGGTAAACGCGGTCAAGCCGGATTCCTTTGACGTGGCGTTTCACAATGTATCGTTTTCATACCAGGATACGGCCGATCCCTACCACACGCTGGCGCTGAAGAATGTCACCTTCAAAGCGCCCGGCAAGCAAATGACGGCGCTGGTTGGCCCCTCCGGCAGCGGGAAAAGCACCATTGGGCAGCTAACCTCCCGATTCTGGGATGTGAGCGCCGGCAAAATTACCATCGGCGGTGTAGATATCCGGGATATTGCATCCGAACACCTGATGGATTGCGTGTCCTTTGTTTTTCAGGATACCTTCATTTTTTCTGACACGGTGCTGGGCAACATCACAATGAACCGATTGGCCGATCAGCAGCAGGTGATCGCCGCGGCCAAAGCCGCCCAATGTCACGATTTTATTATGCAGCTTCCCCACGGCTACCAAACCCGCATCGGAAGCGGCGGGCTAGGGCTTTCGGGCGGAGAAGCGCAGCGGCTTGCCATTGCGCGCGCCATTTTCAAGGATAGCCCCATCGTGGTTTTGGATGAAGCGCTGGCCTTTACCGATGCGGAGAATGAAAATTTGATACAAAAAGCAATCGATACCCTCATTGTGGACAGGACGGTGCTCATTATCGCGCACCGATTGCCCAGCATCCAAAATGCCGATCAGATTCTGCTGCTGGATCAAGGTGAAATCAGGGAGCGCGGGACCCATGCGTCGCTGATGGCGGAAGATACGCTCTACCGCAGGCTGTGGCATGTTCAAAACGAAGTGGACGCGTGGAGTATCAATCAGCATACCTGTGGGGAGCAAAGGAGGGCGGTACGATGCTGAGCATACTCAAAAGGCTGACATTCGGGAATCCAAAGCACCTTATTCGCCCCGCTGTATGGATATTTTTCGAGGATTTTTTCAACCTGTTTCCGGCGTTGATTGTTTACATGGCAATCAACATGCTGGCCGAGGCGTTTCATGATGCAGACGCGTTGAACCTGAACACGCTCCTCCTTACCTCCGGTATGCTGATCGTGCTTGCGCTGATTCAATTTGTCATCGGGTTTTACGCGTTTCGCGGCAGTTTTATTCCCGCTGCCGAGCATACCGCGCAGGATAGAATTGCGTTTGTCAAGAAGCTGCGCCGCTTACCGTTGGGGTTTTTCTCCAAAAAAGAAAAAGGGGAGCTGATCAACAACTTTGTAGGGGATTTTATCAACCTGCAAACGGCGATGACAGGCACCCTTTCCGGGCTTTTCAGCGTGATTGTATCCTGCGTACTTACCGCGGTGTTCCTGTTCCTCTACAATCCGCTGATGGCGGGCGCTTTCTATATTGCATTGCCTGTTGCGGCGGTGCTGATGACCTTATCCATGAAAACGCTGGATAAAAACGCCACACGGGTAGCGCTGGCGCGCGACCAGGCCGCGACGAACCTGAACGAATACCTGGGCGGCATGAAGACGCTTAAAAGCTACAACCAAACGGGCGAGGGCTTCGGCAAACTCAAGGTTGCCTATCAACGGCTGATGGAAAGCCATATCAAGGAAGAAAGCGGTTCGGGAAGCCTGATGCGCCTGTGCACATCCTTGGTACAGATGGGGCTGCCGCTTTTATGTATGGCAGGCGGTTATCTGTTACTGAATGGGAAGCTTGGCATTGTGGCGTTCATCGGCATCATTATCATCGGCACGAAAATCCTCACGCCCGTTGTGACGGCAGTCAGCAATATGATGATGCTTCGCGGCAATTACGTTTCCGCGCGGCGTTTGGACGCGACCATGCAAGAACGGGAAATGTGCGGAGCCGGAACCCCCATCGCGGAGCCGGAGATACGCTTTCGAAACGTCTCTTTCTCCTACCAGCAGGGCGGCGAAAGCGCGCTGGAAAATGTATCGTTCACTGTGCCCAAGGGAAAACTGACGGCGATTGTCGGCCCATCCGGCAGTGGAAAGTCAACTATCCTGCGGCTCATCAGCCGGTTTTGGGATGTGACGGACGGCGATATTCTGATAAACGATACCCCCTTATCCGCCCTTTCCCCGGAAGCATGGCAGCAGAAGGTATCCATGGTGCTTCAGGATGTCTATCTTTTTCGGGAAACAATCCGGGAAAACATCCTCTTTGGCCGGAGGGACGCTACGGAGGAAGAAATGATTGACGCGGCAAAGCGAGCGGGATGCCACGCCTTTATCACGGCCCTGCCGGATGGCTATGACACGATGGTGGGCGAAGGAGGTTCCACACTCTCCGGCGGGGAACGGCAGCGCATATCGATTGCCCGCGCCTTGCTGAAAAATGCGCCCATCCTTCTGCTGGATGAACCAACCGCCAGCCTGGATGCCATCAATGAGGCGCTGGTGCAAAAAGCAATTGGGGAGCTTGTCAAAAACACGACGGTCATTATGATTGCGCATCGGCTTAAAACCGTACAGAATGCCGCGCAGATACTGGTACTGGAGGATGGGAACCTCAGCGAGACAGGATCGCATGAGAACCTTCTTGCCCAAAACGGCCTGTATGCCAGGCTTTGGCGCATGCAGCAAAAATCGCTGGATTGGAACATGCGGGGGCAGCCAGTGTAAGAACGCAGCGGGGGAAACACGAAGAAAGTGCCATGTCACAGGGGTTTCACAGCCATTCGCGCCAATGCGCATGGAGATATAAGAACGATTTCAAAGGAGCATTAGGATGAGAAACGAACGAAAATTCATGGGACTGAAAGACTTGATACTCAGCGTCCTTCTATCGCTGTTGATGCTGGTGATCGCCGTTGCGGTTGTGGTACCGCTGGCCGTGCTGGATATTTTGATGGCCTCCATTCTGAGCCTTATGATTCCCGCGACGGTCTGCGGTATGATCTATGTGCTGATGACCACAAAAGCGCCGCGAATCGGCACATATTTTACGTTCTCCTTTGTGTTCGGAGCCTTTTACGTAATCTCCGGCTCTGTTACGACGGCAATCCTTTTCTGCATCACCGGAATCATCGGTGAACTAACCATGATCGGGGGCCGGGGGAAGAAATGGCGCGCGTTTGTACCATACTTGCTTCATTGGCTTACCTATACCTACGCGGCGACCATTCAATTTCTTTTCATGCGTGATGCGGTTGTGCAAACGTATATCAGCATGGGCATGGATGAAGCAACTGCGCTTTCCACGGTTGATATGTACGGCGCCATTTATACCGCCCCCGCCAATATGCTGCTGTGCGGCGTTTGCGCGGTAGCCGCCAGCCTGCTGGGGTATTTTATCGGCGTTAAACTGCTACGCAAGCACTTTGCCGCCGCCGGTGTTGCATGAACGTTCAGGCAAACCATACATCTTTGGATTCGCGGGTTTACCTGTTTTTGTTACTCGCCGGGGCGGTTGCGGGCATGTATGCGCGCAGCGAAGCGGCTATGCTCGCGTTGTTTGTTGTTGCGGTTGCCTTTCATGTGTTGGACAGAAGAATCGGCAAAGCATTGCAGTATGCTTTTGGGTATTTGTTCCTCTGGGGAATCACAGAGGCGACGCTGGCATGGGTTAGCGCAACCGCCTCTGGCATGGCGCTTTCCCTGTCCAATATGAGCATGAGCGGCCGTCGGGCGATGGTGCCATTGCTGTTTGCGTTGCTTTTGGCAAAGACGCCCGTGGGCTCTTTGATGGCGGCGCTCAACAACATGCGCCTGCCAAAAGCAATCAGCATTGGCACCGCAACCATGATGCGGTTTTTCCCCACACTGGCACAGGAATACCGCAGCATTCGCAATGCCCAGAAATTCCGGGGCGTGGGTGTGGGCTTCTGGAACACGCTTTTTCACCTGCCGCGCGTTTTCAGTTGCCTTCTCATTCCCCTGATCATTCGCATCACGAAGATCGCCGAAGAACTATCCGCATCGGTCACGGTCAGAGGGGTACGCTTCTGCGGAGAGGTTACCAGCTTTCGACCCGTACGGTTCACCAAAAGGGATATGGCCTTCCTTGTTTGCGGTATGGCCGCGTTTGTGATGATCCTGTCGTTTGATTATGGCCTATGGAGGGGTGGCGCAGCGTGATACGGCTTGAGCATCTATCTTTCCAATATGGAGCGGGTACGCAGCGGGAAGGCCAATTGAAAGACATATCGCTACAGGTTAAGCCGGGTGAGTTTATCCTGCTGACCGGCAAGAGCGGATGCGGCAAAACCACATTGACCCGCGTCATCAATGGGCTTTGCCCGCAGTTCTACCCGGGGGTACTGACGGGCAGCTACTTTCTTGATGGCAGGGATGCTGCCAGTATCCCGATTGGCGAACTTGGCAGCATCATCGGCAGCGTATTTCAGGACCCCAGAAGCCAGTTTTTTGCGACCAATACCACGGATGAAATTGTTCTGGGTATGGAAAACGCGGGTTTTTCCAGAGAGCAGATGCTAAGCAGGTTTCGGCAAACCGTAGCGCAGGTTGGCGTGGAGAACCTGCTGGAGCGACCGCTGTTTTCTCTGTCCAGCGGGGAGAAGCAGCGGATTGCCATCGCCGCGGCTTGTGCCGTACAGCCCAAGGTGCTTGTGCTGGATGAGCCGTCCGCCAATTTGGACGGTGACGCCATTGCCAGGTTGTCCACGCTTCTTTTTCGGCTCAAGGAGGCCGGCACAACGATTATCCTGTCGGAACATCGGCTGCACTATGTGAAGGACTTCTTTGACCGTATGGTTATCATGGATAACGGTACCATCACGACTGTGTTTGATCGAGAAGCGGCGCTTTCCCTTACGGAGGAAAAGCTGAAAAGCCTGGGGCTTCGGCTGTTTCACGAACCGGCCATTGTTCATGGAAAGCGGTTGGTATCGACTGAATCCGCAGCCGTGAGCGCCAGGCAGATCAGCATTTCCTTTGACGGGCATAAGGTGCTGGACGAGGCCGCGCTATGCGCGCCGGAGGGGAAAATACTGGCCATGATGGGCTCCAACGGTGCGGGAAAATCCAGCTTTTGCAGGGTGCTTACCGGGTTGTATAAACAGCAGGTAGGGCAAGTATACATCAAGGGGAAACCTGCCAAGCGGAAGAAACGCACGGTAAGTACCTTTTTTGTTCAGCAGGATACGGATTATCAGCTCTATGCCGCTACCGTGGAGGATGAATTTCGCGTTGGCAAGCGCCCACGGGATATATCAAAGGCGCAAATCGAGCGTTTTCTGGAAGATGCGGGGCTGCATGATATGCTCGGTCGGCATCCCCTGTCCTTGTCCGGGGGGCAGAAGCAGCGACTTCTGCTGGCTTTGGCTGCGGCCAGCGGAAAGGAAATCCTTGTGCTGGATGAACCCACCAGCGGGCTGGATGGTCAAAACATGAGGGTTACGGCGGGTTTGTTGAAGAAACTTGCCGCACAGGGCAAAAGCGTGATTCTCATTACACATGATCGTGAGCTGTTAAGCGAAGCGGCCGACAGCCTGCTCTATATGGATAAAGGCAAGGTTGTTTATCACCGGGCTTTGCGGTAGCAATCGCATGTGAGCGCCCAAGGGGAATGAATGGGAGCAGCGTACGTTGCTTGCACGGCTTCCAGCCTCTGCGGGCAACATGCGGATATGCAAAACGGAGGGTGCGGGGAGCGTGTTCGCTGTACACGCGGGAGGAGCATTATAAGCGCAGGCTAACGCACAGGCGGCGGTACAGGGCAGGGGTTTCTCAGTTGGACAAACAGGCCAAACGCGTTACCGTATACGATGTGCCGGTGTAAGGTATGCCGGCGCTTTTTTGCTATGAAATATTGCGAATACAGGTGAATTCTGTTGCAAAGCCACAGTGACAACGGTTAACCAATCGCGATTCGTGCTTCTATGCATGGTGATAGAGGGGCAAAACCATAGGCAGGAGTTTTGATAGTGGCCGTAGGGCATTAACTACATCGGCGGCATGGGCGGCGATCCCGAATGCAGGTTAATAGCGGCACTTGGCATCCCACAGGCCGCAGAAGGGATCCACCGGATTGACGCCCGTAAACGGCGTACGCCCCATCAGCTTGTCGATAATCGCGTCCAGCACAGCCGCGTTGCTGTGGTAGGCGTTGACGAACGTGCGCACCTTGGGCACATCCAGCAGGTGGTAAGGATTTTCCACCGAAATGAACAGGGTCGCAATAGAGTGCATCAACACCGGGACATTTGCGCCCATGGGCTGCGCCCACTCGATGCGCACCGTGGT
>LVAQ01000029.1 GCA_001604105.1 Clostridiales bacterium Firm_11 | reverse complement strand
CGCAGTAGCAGCGGACGACTTTCCTGTACTCCTAGCGCGACTTGCCATACCCACCCCGCCTAAGAAGGCGACACCCGAAGGTTGCAAGGGCGAGCGGAAAGCCCTTGCTCGCGCCCGCAGGCGCGAAACCCCCGCCCCCAGCGGCAGTGCGCCGCCTCGCACATAAAATGCCCCGCAAAGGCACCCGAAGGTTTCCAAAGGGCGAGCGGAAAGCCCTTTGGTGCGCCCGCAGGCGCATCCCCCGTCCCAAGCGGCTGTGCGCCGCCTCGCACATAAAATGCCCCGCAAAGGCACTCGAAGGATGCAAGGGCAATCGAAATGCCCTTGCCCGCGCCCATAGGCGCGGAATCACCCCCCAAATCAATTGTTACAAATCAAAATGCAAATAAACCAAAGGGTTTCAAAGGGCATGCGCGATGCCCTTTGGCTGCAACAACGGCGCGTAACCATTTTGTCGGTTTGGGTATTGGTTTTTTGAGATATACTATGGTATAATCGATTTTGATAGCCCGTTTAGGAACATTGGCGCCAGCGAGCTTTCAAAGTTAGAGAGGGTCTCGGGGCGCAGGGCTTCGGGAGCGAGGAGGACAAGGGTTTGAAAAAAACGCAGCGCGGCATGATGGGCTATGTGGTGCTTATTGCCGCATTCATATTGATCGCAACGGTGCTTAACGGCGGCTTTGGCCAATCGGTGGATCGCCGCATTGAGTATCCGAAGCTGTTGCAGGCGATCGAAAACAAACAGGTTGCCGCGGTGGCAATTCGTGGCACGTCGCTGGTAGGCATCTATCAGGAATCCAGCACGGCCGTTTCGGATTTCCCCGAGCGTAACTATGACTTTGAAACCACCATTGGCAGCGATTTTATCGACACGGCGCGGCAAATCACCGCCACGCAGCTGGGCAAGACGGTTGACGAAGTAGGCGTAACGGATTTCACCTTTACTGTGCAGTACCGTGCGCCCATCGTAACACCCTGGTATGTGGAATTCCTGCCGTTTGTGTTCATCATCGCGATTTCGATGGGGCTTTGGTATTTTGTGATCGCCCGTCAGGGTGGCGGCAACAGCAAAGTGATGAACTTTGGCAAGAGTCATGCCCGCATGAGCGACCCCACCAAAAACACCATCACCTTCAAAGATGTGGCAGGCGCCAAGGAAGAAAAAGAAGAGCTTCAGGAGATGGTGGACTTCCTGAAGAACCCCAAAGCGTATACCGAGATGGGCGCGCGCATCCCGAAAGGCGTGCTGCTGGTGGGTCCTCCGGGTACCGGTAAAACGCTGCTGGCCAAGGCTGTTGCGGGTGAAGCCAACGCGCCGTTCTTCAGCATCAGCGGTTCTGATTTTGTGGAGATGTTCGTGGGCGTGGGCGCAAGCCGTGTGCGTGATCTGTTTGATCAGGCCAAGAAAGCCGCGCCTGCCATCATTTTTATCGACGAGATCGATGCAGTAGGCCGCCACCGCGGCGCTGGGTTGGGCGGCGGACATGATGAGCGCGAGCAGACCCTGAACCAGCTTCTGGTTGAGATGGACGGCTTTTCTACCAATGAAGGCGTAATCGTGATGGCGGCCACCAACCGCCGCGATATCCTCGACCCGGCGCTGCTTCGCCCCGGCCGCTTTGACCGTCAGGTGACTGTAAACTTCCCTGATCTGGAAGGTCGCGTGGAGATTCTGAAGGTACATAGCCGCGGCAAGCCGCTGATGCCCAATGTGGATTTTGAGAACATCGCCAAGCGTATGCCGTTCTCCACAGGCGCGGATCTGGAAAATGTAATGAACGAAGCCGCGATTCTTGCTGTACGCGATAAGCTCAAGAAGATCACCCAGCAGAACTTGATCGATGCCATCAGCCGTGTGCAGATGGGACCGGAGAAAAAGAGCCACAGGGTGACCCCGAAGGATCGCAATGTTGTCGCCTACCACGAGGCGGGGCATGCGGTGATTGCAAACCTCCTGCCGGAGTGCGATGATGTGCATCTGGTGACCATTGTGCCACGGGGACAGGCGGGCGGCTATACACTCAGCCTGCCTGCCGAGGAAAATGACAACCTGAGCCGCAAGGCGCTGCTTGGCATCATCACCATGGCGCTGGGCGGCCACGCCGCCGAAAAAGTAGCGTTGGATGATCTGTATACCGGTAGTTCCAGCGACCTGAAGCGCGCCACTGAGATCGCACGCCGCATGGTAACGCAGTTTGGCATGAGTGAGCTTGGCACCATTTTCCTGGCCGCGGATCAGGAAGTGTTTGTGGGCATGGAATTTGGCCAACGCCGCGAGCATAGCGAACAGAGCGCCGCCGCCATTGACGCGGAGGTAAGGCGTATTGTGGACGCGTGTTATGTGCGCGCCCAGCAACTGTTGACCGATAACCGCGATAAACTGGAGGCGGTTGCCGAAGCGCTGCTCAAGCAGGATACGCTCAGCCGCCTGGAGTTTGAAGCCGTAATGCGCGGTGAAGCGCTGCCGGAAGCGCCGCCCAAAGCCATCAGCGCGCCTGCGGAAGAACCAGAACCCACGCCCGAACCGGAGTATCGTACGCCTGCCTACCAGTCTCCCAAGCCTACGGTAGAGGACCTCACGCCTTTTGTGGAGCCGTGATGGCGCTGGATCTGCATGTACACAGCACCTACAGCGATGGATTGCTCACGCCCGAAGCGCTGTGTACGCTGGCGATACAAAAACAAGTACACACCCTTGCCCTGACTGACCATGACACCACCGAGGGCATCGCGTCCATGGTTCTGGCAGCGCAAGCCACCGCCTTGGCAGGCAATCAGTTTGCGTTCATCCCCGCTGTGGAATTGAGCGCTGGGGATGATGGCCGCACGCATGTGCTGGGGTATGGCGTGGATGCGGCTAACGTTCCGCTGGTTGCGGCGTGCAAAACCATTCGGCAAAAGCGCCTGATACGCGGTACGCAAATGGTGGAGGCACTTCGCGCAATCGGCATTGAGATACCCGGTGATTACCTGCCGCCGCCGCCCTGGGAAGGGCAAGCCATCGGCAGGCCGCATATCGCGCGCGCGCTGATTCGCATGGGGCTGGTCAACACCATGGAACAAGCCTTTGATCGGTTCCTGGAGGAAGGCAGACCCGCCTATGTGCCGCTGGCGCACCTGAGCGCAACGCAAGCCATTTCGCTGTTGAAGGCGGCTGGCGCTGTGCCGGTGCTGGCGCATCCGATGCGATTGCGCCTGGAGCCGCAAGTGCTGGAGGCATTCGTTGCCTTTCTGCGGGAAGCAGGCTTGCAGGGGCTGGAAGTCTACCACCCTTCCGCAGGCAGGCGAGATATCCCCATGCTGCAAGGCATTGCGGATCGGCTTGGCTTACTTGCCACAGGCGGCAGCGATTTTCACGGCGACAAAGGCACGCGCGCAATGCTTGGCGGCTTGCCCGGGGGTTGGCATACATGGGAGCAGGATCTGGCTGCACTGCGGCAAGCGATGCTAGAGGCAAAGCCGCCTGCAACACCCTGATAGATGACCCGCCTGTGCATAACGCCCGCCACGGCATCCAATGACGTATTTTGCGAAACCCCGCGATAAAGGAGCAATGTCTATGCTCAATCAAGGATACCGTCCGCCCAACCAACCTTCGGAAGCGATGCCGCAGAATGTTTGGCAGCAACCGCAAGGCTATGGCATGCCTCCCGCGGGGCAGGCAGCCGCACGCACACAAAACCCCAAAAAGCGTACGCAGCGCGGCGCCCCTACCGGCAATGGTGTTCGTGCGCCTAAAACGCCCAAGAAACATAGCCTTAAGTGGCAGCTGATCAAGGTGCTGCTGGTGCTCGCGGGCGCAGGCATTGGCATTTATGTGTGGAAAACGCAGGCGGATGTAAGGCCGTATACCAATATCTTTGTGAATAATGTGTATGTGGATGGCATTAACCTGAGCGGTATGACTTGGGAAGAAGGCACCAATGCCGTGCTCAGGCAAATCAACAATAAGCTTAGTTCCTGGTATGTGCGCCTGCGCAATCCAGCGGGGGAATATAAGGACATCACCGCACAGATGCTAGGGATCAACCGTGATCCCACACAGGCGTTGGAACAGGCGTGGGCGATTGGGCATGAAACCAGCACGGTTTCACGCAAGACCATCTTCCAGCTTAAGCAGGAAATCGAAGCCGCAAAGTTGAACCGGTATGAGTTTTCCAGCATTGAGTTGAGCGCGGATACTTCCCCCATCGACGGTATTCTGGAAACGCTGGCAAAGGCCGCCTATGTACAGCCGCAAAGCGCGACGGTGCTGTCCTTTGACCCGGATAACACCACCCAGCCCTTTACCTTCCAATCAGAAGTGATCGGCAAAAAGCTGAATGTGGATGCAATCAAAACGCAGATCTTAAGCATGGTTGAAACCTTTACCACGGGTGAAGTGCTGGTTAAGCCCGAGGATGTGAAGCCGGATGTAACGGTGGCGGAGCTGCAAACGTATTATACCCTGCGCTTTCGCGCGATCACGCCGATCGATTCCAACTCCACGGACGAACGTAATGAGAACATCCGCGTTGCCTTTTCGCGCATCAATGGATTGGTGCTCAATCATAACGAGCGCTTCTCCTTCAACAGTGTGGTGGGCAGGCGAACGCAGAAGAACGGTTTTTATCAAGCCTTTGAGTATAACTATGGCGAGCTTACGCCCGGTTGGGGCGGGGGCGTTTGCCAGGCCAGCACCACGGTGTATCTGGCGGCGGTGCAGGCGGGCTTGCGCATCACCGATCATACTGCCCATTCCACACGCGTTTCCTATACCGATATGGGCAAGGACGCGACCGTAAGCGATACGCGCGGGCGTGAGATTGATTTTGGCTTCCGCAACAATACCGGCCAAAAGATATTCCTATCGGCGCATGTGATATCGGATCCCTCCAATAAGAAGCGGCTGCTTTGCGAAGTGCGGGTGTACGGCGTAGCGCTGGGCAACACGCATTATGAGCTGGAGACGGAAACCGTTGAAAAACTGCCCGCGATTTTAGAGCCGGAGTACATTGAGGATACCAAAGCGAAATATGTGACCTATACCGATGAAGAAAAAACCGTTATTGAGCCCAGTGAAGGCTATGTGGTGGACACGTATCTGGTGACGGTGACAGATGGGGTGCAGACAGAGCGAACCAAAATCGCCCGCAGCACATACAAGAACCGTGCCGCGCGCATTTACGTAGGCGTAACCCCGCGCGAGGTCTATTAACGATTGCTGCATCGATGCACCCTGGATGCGCTGCTGCGATAACGCGCAGGCAATAGGAATGTTGGGGCAGCGTAGCATTAAGGGAACGTTAGCTTTCCCGCGGCAAAGGCAGCGGACGAAGCGAACATAAACAATTGGGAGCCTTAGTATCCAACCGCAAGGTAAACATACAGCCAAACGCCGCCATTCCAAGCTGGAAAGGAGGCGTTTGGCACAGGCTGTCGAAATAGTTGGGGCTAGGGCCAGTAGCCATGTCAGGATGCAGGGGTGAAACGCCTGTTGGGTTTGAACCCCAACGCCTCCCCCTCCGTATAACACCCCAAAGCGAGCGAACAGCCCGCAGGGCTATGAAGCGAGCGGCAATAGCACTTTGCATGCATACACAAACACCCCCCGCCGCAGCGCACCGGGTCAAGGGGCGTGCCCCTTGCGGGGTTTGGGGCAGCGCCCCAACGTCCCCCGCCACAAACACCCCAAAGCGAGCGAACAGCCCGCAGGGCGATGAAGCGAGCGGCAATAGCACTTTGCATGCATACACAAACAAAGAAACGGCGCCGACAGGCTTCCCCTGCTGGCGCCGCATTGTATATGTCTTCCTCATTCTTCCTGTAACCCAGCCCAGCTCAAAGCGGATTTTCTGGCCTGCGCGGACTGATGCCTGCGTAAAATGCGATACACCTTTCCATCTTTCTCAAAACGCGCGCCAGTTTGCCGAAACCAAAACGGCACGCCTGCCGCCATGCACTGCGCCCGTAGCGAAAGCGCCCATTCATAACGCATCAGCCGCGCATCCTCGCCGCTCTCGCCGCCCGCAGCCACCTGCGCGATTCCCTGCAGGTAGGGAGAAAGGTCGATTGCCTCCAGCATCGGCTCGCAGACGATGATCTTTCGACGGATGGGCAGGCGCTGGAAGAACGGCATGCGTTCATCCGCCGCTGCCTGGTTTTCGCAAGTGACACCGATGGTCACGTTTTCATACCCCTGACCCCAATCCTCCGGCAAGCGCTCATAGAAGCGCAGAATCCGCTTGGTTATAAAGAAGAAATGCAGATCCGTGCGCTCCCGCATCATGCGCCACGCCTCGGCGCGCCAATCGTCCGCAGCATCCAGAAAAAAGTCGCTGGTAAAGCAGCAGGCTACCTCATCGGGACCCTTTAGCACATAACTGCCATCCCGCTTTTTACGAACAGGCAGGTCGAAAGCCGCATTTTTGCGCACAGCGCTCGCATCCAGCTCATACTTGGCATCACGCCTGTACACATAGCAGTGCAGGCAACCCGCGCTGTACTTGCGGCAGCCGTGCCATGGATTCCAACCCGCCATACTGCCGCCTCCCTTTCCCGCACAAGGATTCCCGGATATCGTCTCGCCGCGTGAACGCCTTTCTGTTGTGGCGCTTCATGCTGCCGCTATGTCGCTCGAACACGGCGCAGCCTGGCTTTGCCTTCGCTTCCCCTTCCCATGATCACAGAAGATCGGTCCGCTTGTGGTAGCCAATGCATGAACTGACATGGCATTATTATACGCGCAGGCTCGCCAAAATACCACAATTTACAGCATAAACAGCGGTAACCCGTTGCAAAACCATCACGCATTTGTTACACTGAACCGGAAAGGAGCACCGTTCCGTAAAGAACGGTTGTATGGATATGATGTATGATATTGCCATCATTGGCAACGGCCCCGCAGGGCTTAGCTGTGCGATTACAGCACGTATGCGCGGGCTTTCCACGTTGGTCGTAGGTCCACAAAACAGCACAAGCTGGCTGGCGCGCGCAGAGCGCATCGATAATTACCCCGGAATGCCGCAGGTAGCAGGCGGACTGCTGCTGAAAACCTTTGCCCAGCAAGCGCGCGATTTGGGCGCCGAAGAGAAACCCGGCCTGGTGCGTCAGGTGCTCGCGGGAGACGGCAGCTTTATGCTGCTGGTGGAGAACGAAGTATGCGAAGCCAAAACCGTGCTGCTGGCCATGGGCGCCGCGCGCCCCAGTCTGCTGGCCGGTGAAGAGGCGCTGGTGGGCATGGGCGTAAGCTACTGCGCCACCTGTGACGGGCATTTCTACCGCGGCAAACGCATCGCGGTGCTATCCGCCACGGCGGAAGGCGCGGAAGAAACACACTTCCTGGCAGGGCTGGCGGCCGAGGTGGACTATTATCCGCTAAAGAAGCACGAGCCGGAAGGCTTGCCCGCCAATGTAACATACGTGGCCGAAACCCCGCAGGCATTGGCGAAAACCCCGGAGGGCGTCACCGTGACTACCAAACAGCAAACGCGCGTTTATGACGGGGTGTTCATCTTCCGCAACGCCGTTTCCCTTTCCATGCTGCTTAGCGAGCTTGCCGTTCAAGGCAGCTTCATCCCCGTGGATCGGGGCATGCGCACCAATGTGCCCGGGGTTTATGCCGCGGGCGATTGCACCGGAAAGCCCCTGCAAGTGGCCAAGGCAGCAGGCGAGGGGAACATCGCGGCGATCACCGCGGCGGAATATCTGGCTACACGCGGATAAAAACAACCGCTTCAAACGTCCTATGTGCAAACGGGCGAATCCGTGGCGGCCTATGCCGTCGACTATACAGGAGGCATATCATGAAAAAGCACTTTACCGGCAGGTTCTTGGCTTGGGTGATGGCGCTGTGCCTGCTCGTTGGCGCATATGGCGTTGCGGGCGCCTCACAGGCGCAGGTATCTGATTTTGACGCGCTCAGCCCCTTGATGGACTTGGTCGCCGCAGCCGCCTTCAGCGCGGGGGATGATCCCGAATCCGTCGGCAATGCGGAAACCACCCTGACCCCGATGTTCATTGCCGCGTTCTTCAACTGCGGGCTGACGGCGGATGCCTCTTTGGAAATCACCGCCGATATGCTGCAAAGCACCGATCAACAGGCCGTTTTGCTGGGCAAGCTGTTCACCGCCAAGCTGCCCGCGCTGGAACCCATCGCGCAAACCACCCCCATCAGCGGCTACATCGGGTTTCAGCCTGTAACGGTGAATGCCGGCAGTGAAAATGATGTGCAGATCATCGGCGAGGTCTACTGGGGCACGAAACCCGCCAGCCAGATGACCGACGCGGAGTATAAGGAAGTGGAATGGCTGGATCGCGCGGTATACAGCTTTGCCGCCGCCGCCGATGGCTACCACGGCTACAAGCTGGCCGGTTTCTCGGTGGGGTCGGAACTGAACATGGAAGAAGCCATGCAAAACTACACCGAGGGCATTTTGGTGGAGTATATCAACACCACGCTGGGCTTTTCCATCCTGTACCCCAGCGTTTTCTCCGATGAGATGCTCATTGAGGACGGTGACGGCGTTTCTGCCCGGCTGGAGGATGAAAGCCTACGGTTCTTTGTCAACCGTGTGGAAAACGCGGGCGCGGCAAACCTTGCCGATTATACCAACGTGATTGCCCAAGGCATCCCGGGCGCCAAAGCCACCCTCAACGAAACATTCAGCTATGCCACCATTGCCTACGATACGCAGGAAGGCTATACGGTGTTTGATATGTACATCATCACCGATAAATACATCTATCAGGCGGAACTCAGCTATAAGCAGGAACTGGCGCGTACCTACCAGCTCTATACCGCGTACATGGAAAATTCCTTTGCCGTGGATGAGCTGAGCGTAGGCTGATGAATCCGCTGAAACGGGAGGGCTGTGCGATGAAACGCCTGCTCCTTTGCGCCTTGGCGCTTTGCCTGTGTATCGCGCCATCCCTCGCTGAAACCATGGCCGAGGGGGAACCGCTTACCGGCGCGCTGTATTACCCGCAGGGCAGCGATGCCACCAACGCGGGCTATGTGCTTAGCTACCGCTACCCGCAGTTTATCGGGGATGAGCCTGCCACGGCGGATATCAACGCTTATTTTGCCGCGCTGGCTGCCGATACCGCCGCCGCAGGCATCGCCGCCGCGGAGGATGTGGGTGAACTGCCCCCGCAGGGCTCGCCTTCCTTCTATACCGCGCTGGAATACCGCGTTACCCTGGCGGATGATGATTATGTGAGCGTGCTGCTAACCAGCAGCCAGTTTCTGGGCAACAGTGAAACCGTGCGCTGGTCCGCGGAAGTGTTCGCGCGTAATGGCATGTACGCGGGACAAGGCATCACCCTTACGCAGGCCATGGGGCTGGAACAGGCAGAAGGCGAACATGCGGAGCAAACCAGTTTCGCCGCTGCGCTGGTATACGAGCTGGTGTGGCGTATCATCACGCAGGAACAAGCCATGCTTACGCGCGCCTACTTCCCGGATGTGTCCGAACAGGCGCTGCGGGACGCATTTGACCCCGAGCATGATTTCTACCTGGACGCAGACGGGAATTTCGTGTTCTTCATCCAGTCCGGTGCGCTGGCGACGGAACTGGAGGGCATCCTCACCTATCCATTTGCCCTGGCGGAGCTCCTGAGCGCCGCACGTTAAGGCAAAAGCAGGGCATACATGAACAAACGTTGCGCCCACCGTGCAACAACGCGCCCCCGGCGCGCGGCACGCAAGCGGCGAAGGCTATCCCGCAACATGGATAAGGCGATTTTTCTACGCCGTTTCTCCCAATTACAGGCAAACGAGAAAATCACCTATTGCCAAACCCGATAAAGAGTGATAGAATAGTTAAGCTGTAAGTAAACAAATCTCCCGTTAGGAGGTGTAGCAAATGGGCAAGTTCTGTGAGGTGTGCGAAAAGGGTACGTTGAACGGTAACAACGTTAGCCACTCCAACCGTAAATCCCATCGACTGTGGGCGCCGAATGTGCAGCGCGTCCGCGTGGAGGTAAACGGTCAGGTGAAGCATATGAACGTGTGCACCCGTTGCCTGCGCAGCGGCAACGTGAAGCGCGCGCTGCCGGCTGGCACACGCGAGGTCGCGGTCGAAGCGTGATTTCACTACCAGGCCGATAAGGTCAACACACCATCAAAACAGGACGCACCTTTGCGGTACGTCCTTTTTTGTATCCCTGTCCAACGGGTAATCGCCTTATCAAATGGCAAATGGTTGCCTATCTGCTTCCTTGCACGTAAGGGTGTCCACATCCGGCGCGCGAGCAACGCGATCGTCTAACAACCCGCAGCCAACCAAAAGCATGGCATCGCCATGCTTCGATTGCGCGGGAACACGAAGTATTCTCCTGCGCCTACCCTTCATTGCCGTTGATTGGATTGGTTGCCGCTAGTACGGCGTCCAGCGCTGCAAACCCATGCTATGCGGGAACACGAAGCGTTTTCTTATGCCTGCCCTGATAGCAGTTGATTGAGCTTGTTGCCGCTAGTACAGCGTCCAGCGCTGCAAATCCACGTTGCGCGGGAACACGAAGTATTCTCCTGCGCTTGCCCTTATTGCAGTTGATTGGATTGGTTGCCGCCAGTACGGCATCCGGTGCTGCAAACCCACGTTGCGCGGGAGCGCGAAGTATTCTCCTGCGCCTACCCTTATTGCAGTTGATTGAGCTGGTTACCGCCAGTACGGCATCCGGTGCTGCAAACCCACGTTACGCGGGAATGCGAAGCGTTTTCTTATGCCTGCCATGATAGTAGTTGCTTGGGCTGGTCTTCGCTAGTACGGCATCCAGCGTCAACCGCTTATGTTTCACAGCATCTCATTGATTTGCGTTGGTTCCCTCATTGGGTTGCCCGCCAATGCCATACAGCCGCTCAACATTTTTCGTTGTTTGCGCCGCTACTTCTTCCAGGCTGATGCCCTTGAGCTGCGCTACTTTCTCTGCAACATAACGCACGTTGGCAGGCTCATTGCGCTGCCCCCGCATGGGCACAGGCGCAAGGTAGGGGCTATCGGTTTCTACCAGCAGCCTGTCCAGCGGCACAAACCGCGCCACCTCGTGCAGGTTGCGCGCGTTTTGATAGGTCACAGGCCCCGCCAGGGAGAGATAGAAGCCCATGACGAGGTACTCCCGCGCGCTCTCCACACTGCCCGTATAGCAGTGCAATACGCCCTCTGGCAGGCGCGCTTTCTGGGCGCGAAAAATATCCGTCACATCACCATGCGCATCCCGCACATGGAACACGGCGGGCATAGCCTGTTCATACGCAAAATCAAGCTGCCTGCGAAACACTTCCTGCTGCACATCGCGCGGGGAGTGATCATAGTAATAATCCAGCCCGATCTCCCCAATGCCAACAATGCGCGGTGCTTTTAACAATGCCGCCAAAGTGGGTAGGGTGTTTTCGTCAAAATATCGTGCCTCGTGCGGGTGAATGCCCACCACGCCGTACACATAGGGGTATTGGGCGGTGAGCGTCGCAATGCGCCTGCTGGAATCCACATCACTCCCCGCGAGGATGCAGCGGCTCACCCCCGCGCCTTGCATACGGGCGAGGGTTGCATCCACCTCGCCCGCAAAGCGTTCATCTTCCAGATGGCAATGGGCGTCAAACAGCGGTGTACTCATCGGATAACCGCCCCATCCTCCATGCCTTCGCCTACGGATACCAGCGTGAGCCTGGTATCGGCCGCGTCGCTGGCGCACAGGATCATCCCCTGGCTTACGATGCCGCGCAGTTTGGCGGGTTTCAAGTTGGCTACCAGCGCCACCTGCCGCCCCAGCATCGCTTCGGGGGTATAGAACTTGGCAATGCCGCTGACCACCGTGCGTTCCGGCTCGCCAGCGCCCAGGCTCAGGGTCAGTTTGAGCAGCTTATCACTGCCTTCCACCTTTTCGGCGGTAAGCACACGCGCCACGCGCAGCTGCACCTTGGCAAATTCGTCAATGGAAATCAAGCCGTCCCCCTCCGGCGCATCGTTATTCTTGGGCTGAGGTTTGGCTGCGGGTTTCTTTTCCGGCGCGGGCTCAACGATGGGCGCAGGCAGAATATCCGCCAGTTCTTTGGGAATATCAATGCGCGGGAACAACGCCTCCCCCTTGTGCACCACCGTGCCTACGGGCAACCCGCCAAACACCGCCAGCGATTCGAGTGTTTGCAGGTTCTGATCCGCAAAGCCAAGCTGGCTAAAAATCAACGCGGGCGTGCGGGGCATGGTGGGGGCAATGAGCACGCCCACATAGCGGATGCACTCACAGAGCACATACAGTACGGTTTTCAGGCGGTGCGTGCCTTCCTCCGTCTTGCAAAGCACCCAAGGGGCGTTTGCATCAATATACCGGTTGCATTCGCCGATGAGTGCCCATATATCGCTGAGCGCGGCGGAGAACTGCAATTCGTTCATCTGTTCCTGCACCTTGGCAGGGGTCGACTCCGCAAGGGCGATGAGCACCGCATCCCCTTCGGTATAGGCCTCGGGGGCAGGCAGTTGGCCGCCGAAGTATTTTTCTACCATGGCGATGGTACGGCTTACCAGATTGCCCAGATCGTTAGCCAAATCCGCATTCAGGCGTTTCAAAAGCGCCTCATAGCTGAACTGCCCATCGCTGCCGAAGGGCATTTCCCGCATCAGGAAGTAGCGGATGGCATCGCTGCCGTAGCGGTTGGAAAGCGCCACGGGATCCACCACATTGCCCAGCGATTTACTCATTTTCATGCCATCCAGCACCAGCCAGCCATGCCCAAAAACCTGCCTGGGAAGCGGTTCACCCAGCGCATGCAGAATGATTGGCCAAATGATGGTATGAAAGCGGATGATCTCCTTGCCCACCAAGTGGACATCCGCGGGCCAGTACTTACGGTAGCGGGAATCATCCCCGCTGCCATACCCCAGCACGCTGATGTAGTTGGTAAGCGCGTCCAGCCACACATACACGGTGTGCGCTTCATCAAAATCCACGGGAATCCCCCATTTGATGGAGGTGCGGCTCACGCACAGGTCGCTAAGCCCCGGGCGCAGGAAGTTGTTGAGCATCTCGTTTTTCCGCGACGTCGGTTGAATGAAGTCCGGGTTTTGTTCAATGTAGTCGATCAGCCATTGCTGGTACTTGCTCATTTTGAAGAAGTAGGCTTCTTCGCGCGTTTTCTCCACAGGGCGACCGCAATCCGGGCAGTGCCCGTCCTGCAGCTGCAATTCGGTAAAGAAGCTCTCGCACGGGGTGCAGTACCAGCCTTCATAATGACCCTTATAGATATCCCCCTGCGCATAGAGCTTGCGGAATATGCCCTGTACGCATTGCACATGGCGCTCGTCCGTGGTGCGGATAAAATCATCATAATCCACATCCATGAGCTTCCACAGGCTTTTGATGCCCGCTACAATTTCATCCACATACGCCTGCGGGGTTACCCCTTTGTCCTTGGCTTTGCGTTCAATCTTCTGGCCGTGTTCATCGGTGCCGGTCACAAAGTATACATCACGGCCTGCCTGCTTTTGAAACCGCGCCATGGTATCTGCCGCCACGCTGCAATAGGCGTGGCCGATGTGCAGGTTATCGCTGGGGTAATAGATGGGCGTGGTGATGTAGAATGTTTTCCTGTCGGGCATGAGCGTACCTCCTTATATGCTATGGGGATGGGGATTGATCATTCCTGCGCGCGCTGGACGGGCATTGGCGCCCGCACGACGCCGCATGCGGCGTACCGCCTTACGCATTGTCCGCTAAACAAAAATCCCGCCTCCTTCCATGTATTGGAAGGGGCGAGCTATGCCCGCGGTACCACCCTTGTTTCATCGCTTATTGATCGGCGGATATCGGTGCCTGCCGCCCTGCCCTACATATCGGGCAGGAACGCTCCCGGGCCATGTTCCCTGCTTGCCTTGCGCCGCGTTTCACCCGCTGCGGCTCTCTATGGCTAAGGCTGGGCAGGTACTCTCCCGTTCCTTGCGTACGCAATCATTATACCGCATTTGGGTCGCTTGTCAATGTATCGGGCGCAAGGTTGTCCCCGCTTTTCCCTGTGAGAACGCTTCATGAATGTTTCTGCAATTTTCGTTACTTGTGTATTCAAGGATACATAACAAGGATATGTCTGAGAGCATCATCGTAACTTGATGTTTCCCTTGTCTGACTGTTTATATCCTTAATTTATAAAGCTTTCGTGCTCACATACCTGCGCCTTATACGCAGGATTTTGTTACATAATTTCGTTTGGGCGGTTCAACCATCTTTTCCCGATGTGTGAAAATTTTTTCGAAAACATACCGTATCCGTCCGAATCCATAACCATCCTGCACCAGTACATTCGCAAACCTATGAAATAATTACCTTTTGCAACGGTTCATCCGCAATTGTTTCGCCCACTTGTGACATTGACATAATAATGGCGCTACAGTAAAATTATGCCGTTCGAACATGCACAAACCTTAGGAGGCAGGCCAATATGAAATCAACAGGCGTAGTCAGGAAGTTGGACAATCTGGGGCGCATCGTGATTCCGATCGAGCTGCGCAAGACGATGGATATCGCCATCAAGGACACACTCGAGATTTTTACCGAGGGTGACCAGATTATCCTGAAGAAATATCACCCGGCTTGCATTTTTTGCAATGACGCGCGTGATGTGAACCTATTCAAAGGGAAACTGATCTGTGACAAGTGCCTTGCGGAGCTTAAGCTGCGCTAAGCGCGCATTTGATCGCTCCAAGGTTGCTTGCAGACAAAAAACCCTCGCCAAGGCGCACGGCGAGGGTTTTTTATTTTGTGCAAACGTTGTATCGTTAGTTTGGATACGGCGCCTGGGTATCACGAAAAATGCGGGAGCGCCGCCTGGGTCCTACCCGGATAAAGCTGGCTGGAACGGCGCTCCCTGGTGGTCAAGTTTTCAAGTACACCCCTTGCAGCCCAGCCGTCATCGCCTGGCGGCAGGTATGTACTGGCGCATGCCGTTTGCTATCACGGCTCGCTATCCAGCGCATCGTCATCGGCATCGCTATCCATGAGCGCCGCGTCCTCGCCAGTATCCAAGGTTGCCACCGCCCCCATACCCAGGCGGATGTTCTCATCCGCGTCAAAGTCAATGTAGGCAAGGTAGGTAGCATCTGACCCATCCGCGGCGGAGCTGACATGGGAAATCATCGCTACGGTGCCCACAAAGGTTTGGGCTTTGCCATCCGCATAATTGAAGGCAAGGCTCACCACATCGCCCTCATGCACGCTTGTCAGGTCATACTCGTCAATCTCGATCTGCACCTGCATGGCGCTTCGCGGATACACGGTAAGCACCGTATCCCCCTTGTTCACGGTGCCGCCCACCTGTGCGCCCACCGTGGCAATGATGCCTTCCACATTGGATACGATGGTGTTGCCCGCGGCATAGAGCCCATCCAGCGAGCCGGTGAGCGTCTCAAAGAGCAACTGCCCGCGCGTAACGGTATCGCCGTCCTTCACATGCATGTAGACGATGCTGCCCGTGCCGCTGACCGCCACCTCCGCCGTGCGGGATACCGTGCCGCGCCCGATGCGCGTTTCGGTGTCATAATCCGCCGAGCGGTAAATGACCACTGTTTCCTGCATCAGCAGTTCGCCTTCATTGGTTACCACGGTATAGGATGTGCCATCCGTCGCGGTGATGGTGCCAATGGCCTCGTTGCCGTTGCTGGAAGAATAGCTTTTGATGTACACCGTTTCCCCAATGTTGACATACTTGTTATCGCTGTTGTTATACGCCCGCTGGATATCCGCGGTGATGGTATATTTGCCTGTAGGGGCGATGTAAAGCACCGCGCCGCTGCGCGAAGCTACATCCTCCACATTATCCCCCGTTTGGCCAAATACGCCACTGATGGTGCCAGAAGCGCTGGCGTACACCTTTGTGGTTTCAATGGTCGCGATCTCCTGCCCAAAGGCTACCTCCTGCCCCGCGCGCACATGCAGCGCGCTCACGGTTCCGCCAAAGGGCGCAAGTACGGTGGTCTCTTCGCCTGCCGTCACATAGCCGTCAAAGGTAGTTTCGCCCAGCGCAAGCGCGGGAATCCATACTGCCACCAGCAGCACCAGAACCAGGTTGATCAATTTCCGCTTCATAATCCTGTTTCCTCCTCCATGTCACATGCGCCGCAGCGCTTCGATGGGGCTTAGGTTGCTGGCTTTGCGCGCGGGCGACCACCCGAACACAATGCCCACCGCAGCCGAGAACCCCACGCCCAGCGCGATCGCGTTATAAGAAATCGTAAAGGTCGTACCCATTACATTGCATAGTATCGCCGAGAGCGCAATGCCAAGCCCTACGCCGATCACCCCGCCGATCATCGATAGCAGAAACGCCTCAATGAGAAACTGGATCTGAATCTGGGATGGTTCCGCGCCGATGGCTTTTTTCAGGCCGATTTCCACCGTGCGCTCCGTCACGCTGGTCAGCATCATGTTCATGATGCCGATGCCGCCTACAATCAGGGATATGCTGGCGATGCCGCCCAGCAGCGCGCTCATCATGGACAGCATGGAATCCATCGTTTCTTGAATGGAGTCCATGGTGGTGATGGTGTAGGTATCCTCTTCGTAGCTGAACAGCGAATCCAGATAATTCTCCAGCGTCGTCTGCACGGTTTGGGAGGAGGCGGCGTTTTCCACATATACGGTGATGGACCCTACCAGCCGCGCACTGTTAAGTTTGAGCGCCGTCGTGTACGGCACGATGATGTCGCTGGTGCCGCTGACCATCTCCGTGATGGATTCTCCCCCATCATTGAGCACCCCCACCACCGTAAAGCTCTGGTTATTGATGTACAGCGTTTCCCCGATGGGATCCACCCCATAGAAGTAATCGGTCACGATATCGCTGCTGATCAGGCAAACACGCGCGGAGGTATCCATGTCCAGCGGGTTAAGCGTGCGCCCGCGCGATACCGCGTCGGTGGTAGAAAAGTAGAAGGTATTCTTACCCGCCAGGGAGATATCGCTTTCATACACATCCCCATGCGCCACGCTCACCGTGGCGGTGACCCCGGGCGTAACCCCCGTAATGTTATCCAGGGCGGTAATCTCCTCCATGTTCTCCGCGGTTAGACCCGCTTGCAGATCGTTCCCTGTCACGGTTACGCTCATCGTGCCCGCGCCCATGGAAGTAAACGAATCCGATATGGAGGTGCTAACCCCCGATACCGTGGTAATGAGGGCGATAACCGCCGTAACGCCAATCATAATGCCCAGAATGGTCAGGAATGAACGCAGGCGGTTTTGCGTGATGTTCCCCACCGACATACGTACGCTTTCCATGAACATATAAAAGCCGCCGGTGATTCGATTCCAAAGCTTTTTCACGCCGATACGCCCTCCTTTTCTTCCGTCAATACACCGTCGATGATGTGTACCACGCGGTGGGCGTTCTTTGCCACCTTCAAATCATGCGTAATCATGATGATGGTATTGCCATCGTTATTGAGCTCCTGAAACAGTGCCATAATCTGCGCGCCCGTGGTTTGATCCAGCGCGCCGGTAGGTTCATCCGCAAGGAGCAGGGTTGGCTTGGTAACCAACGCGCGGGCAATGGCCACGCGCTGCTGCTGCCCGCCGGAGAGCATGTTGGGCCGGTAGTGAAGCCTCTCCTTTAGCCCTACTTTGACGAGCATCTCCTCTGCCCTGCGGGCACGCTCCCGCGGACGTACGCCCGCGTAGATCAAAGGCAGTTCCACGTTCTTCATGGCATCCATCCTGGGCAATATCTGAGAATTCTGAAAGATAAAGCCTACCTCCCGGCTGCGGATGCGTGCCAGTTCCTGCTCGGTCAAATCCTCAATCAAACTGCCATTCAGGATATATTCGCCGGTGGTGGGGCTGTCCAGACAGCCGATGATGTTCATCAGCGTGGATTTGCCGCTGCCCGAAGGCCCCAGCACGGAGAGATACTCTCCGCGCTGGATATCCAGGCTCACCCCTTTGAGGACGACCGCTTCTTCTTCTCCCAACGGATATACTTTGAAAATATCACTCATTCGAAAGAAGATTCCGTTGTTTTCACTCATGTCCTTTACTCCCCCGTCAGCGCATACTGGGAGCGCCGCCACTGAAATTACCGCCACCAAAATTGCCGCCACCCATGCCGCTGCCCATATTAGGCATGGAGTTGGTTTGCGTGGTTGTTTCCGTTGAGCCTGTCAAAGAGCTGAACAAGCTAGCCAGACCGCTCGAGCTCTCCGTGGTGTTATCCACCACCACATAGACGGTATCCCCTTCGTTCAAGCCGCTGGTGATCTCAATAAAGCGATCATTGCTTACGCCCAGCGTAACGGCCGTCTCCTGCATCTCACCCGATTCATCCTTCATGAGCACATAGGCATTGTTACCCATGCTGAAGCTCAAGGCATCACGGTTGAGGATAATCACATCATTGGCCTCTTCCTCGGGGATGGTCACGGTGACCGCCATGCCCGGAAGCACTGCGCTGGTAGCGGCAAACTCGGCCGTCACGGTGTAGTATGCCGTAGCGCCGCCGCCGGCAGCGATGCGGTTGATGTGCGATATCGTGCTTTCCACCGTTTGGGACAGCGCCGTTACCGTGATATCACATTCCTGCCCCACATAAAGCTTGGCTACGGAGTATTCATCCACACGCATGCTCACCTTCAGGTTCTCAAAATCCACGATTTGGATCAAGCTTGCGTTTGCGCCCACCTCGTCGCCTTCGGCTACGGATAGTTCATTGACTTCCCCGTCAAAGCTGGCTTTGATCAGCGTACCATCCGAGAGCCGCATCAGCCTTTGGTTCGCTGTCACCTTTTCTCCCTCGGCTACATAGATGCGGCGCACCGTGGCCGCGTTCTCCGAGGTGAGGGTTTCGTTGTTAACAACGCTGATGGTACCGCTGAAGCTCATGGCGTTGGATATGCTCCCGCGCGATGCGCTGTATTGTCCATAGGTGGTGGTGGCTCCGGCGCTCAACCCCGGCCAGACAAAGAAGTATAGCGCGCCGCCCAGCAGCGCCAGAATCACCAGCCACGTGATCAGTTTCCGTATACGGCGTGCGCGCCGCTTGCCCTTTGCCAGTTTTCCCTTTTCTGTTTCCGTCATGCTGTCACACCTCATCCGAGCCGGCTTGTGCTGGCCGCACTGGCTGTCGCTTCGTCCGAAGTCGATTCCAGGGTGGTCAGCGTGCCGCTGTCTACATCAAAATAGTAAAAGTCACTGTTTACATCATCGGTCAAGGAGAAGGTTTCCCCCTGTACCGTTACCCAAAGGGAGAAAGCCCCGCTCGCATCCATCTGGAGCGTGTACTGGAAATCCTTGCTTACCAGCCCTGCCGAGCGATACATGGCGTAACGCACGCCCCCGATGAAGCCCGCCGTAGGCAGCGTTACCGCTTGTTCGCCCACGGTGAAAACCATGTGGTTCAGTCCGCTTGCCAGTAACGTGCGGGGCAGCGTGCCGTCAAATGTCCACGTATAGGTGCCCTGACTGCTTTGCGCTTGCGCGGCGGTCAGCACCAGCGTATCCCAGCTCACATCGTCCTCGTTAGAAAGCTCGACCGATGTCCCCTGCGCATCTCCCCAGGCTGCCAGGCTTGCCCAAAAGGCGCTGGCGCCTCCTGCGCCTGCCTGCGCGAGCATCAGGGGCAGTGTTTCATCCCCCATGGTGAGCACTTCCATAGCGCCATCGCCAATGGTCATGGCAACCCCGCCGTAGGCGATCACCGCGTCATAGGTGGAGGCGGAATGGTACACCACGCGGTAAGTCTGTCCACCGGCGCTGAATCTGCCGCCACCGCCGCCGCCCGCACCTGCGCCGCCGCCGCCTTGCCCTCCCTGGTTGGGGTCGATGGTAATATCTTCATTCCAGACGGTCACATTATTGGCGCTGTCCCGTACGGCCAATGTGCCCGCGGCGATAACCCCGGCAGTATCGTAGCGCACTGCGTAGGTATAAACCCCATCGCCCTGGTACGTAAGCTGCGCGACCCAACTGATGGGATCCGCCGTGGCATTGAAGGTCACATTGCCGCCCGTGCCGCTAAAGCCGCTGATCGAATCCCCCGCGTAAAAGGTGAGGGTGCCATCCGCACCTGCCCTGCATAGCAGCGTCGGGCTGACCGAATCATATTTGAGCGCATAGACGCCTGTGGTATAGGTGTTGAGGGGATCCGTGGTCGCAGTTACCCGGAAAACCACATTGTAGCTGCTGCCACTGATCAGGGATGGGCTCAGGCTGCCCAGCGTCCTGCCTTCGCCAAAGGTTTGGAATGTCACGCCGCCATCTACCGAAATCTCATAAGCATACGTATTGGTGGTAACCGTATCGGTAATGATGAAGCGCAGCGCGTCCTTGCCGTTGACCCACAGGTTGTTGGCCAGCGTGCGCGAGCCGATGGTAACGCGATCTACCGTGAAGCTGGTCGCCGTGGGCAGGTCAAGGTCCTTCGTGGAAGCGTCATCCACATCCACCCCGATCCATACATACATCACCCCGTCGCTCTTCGCGCCATCCGGACTGGTCGCGGATGTCACCACCCCAAACTCCGAGCCATAATGCTCTGGATCGGGCGCCAGATTCACGGCCGCCAGCTTGGCGGTGTTGGTCACGCTGAGCACCGCGCCCGTAAGGATGTAGATGGTCTGCCCGCCCTGCGCATGCCGCAGCAGCGAAGATAAGGAGCCATAGACGCGTTTGCCGTCCAGCATCATCCACGCGTCCCCCGTTTGTGCCGCTTCTGTGAAGTTCAAAATCACATGATACACGGCGGATTGATCCACAATGCTGCCATCCTCGGCCAGCAAATAGAATTGCAGGGTATATTCTCCGCTATCCACAGCGGTGTAGGTATCTCCCGCAAGCCGCTTCATTGCAGCGCCGTTGAGCGATAATCCATAGCTGTACCCGCTGCCTACAGGCGCGCCGGAAAGCGAAAAGCTTGGGGTTAGCGAAGATTCAATCCCTTCGGCATAATCGTAGGCACGCACGGTGATTTCCGGCGCGGCAATCTCCTCGTATGCCTGCTCCGGGGTCACTGTTTGGGCGACGTCCTCCTGGGTGAGCAATTCATCCTGCGGGGCATCAGTCGTATCGCCATCTATCGCCGGTTGCTCGCTATCCTCGCCGTTTGCGGGTTCCTGCGTGTTCACCGGCTCTCCATATTCCAGCTGATAGGTGATGGAGCGAGCCGCCTCGGCGCCCGTAGCGTCAAGGATGGCAAAATAGTAACTGCCCGACGCGGCAGGCGTGTATCGGTCACTGCCAATGGCCTGCGCTGCGCCGCCATTCACACTTACGGCGAAGGTCATGCCCTCGCTCAGCGCCGGATAAGCGGTGAGCGTGAAACTGGGCTTGCTGGGGCCATCCGATGAGAAGCCCTCCGCCCTGACCAGCATATTCACAGCAGGCATGCTGTCCACCTCCGATGATTCCGAACCCTCTGCACCGCCTGCGGAGGAACTTCCGCCGGAAAGCCCCGCCCAAATGTACACCACGCGCAGCGCGCGGCTTCCGTTTGGCGCTTCCGAAGAAATGCGCACCGAGCGTCCATCGGCATAGTCTCCAAGCGCCTCTTTATCGACCCCGAAAGAAACGGCGCGCACATCCTCAATGCTGTAGCCCGAAAGCGCCAACACCTCTGTGGTGCATAGCATAATCGTCGCCCCGTTTCCCATGGCGATGGGCAACAGTTCTTCCAAATCACCATAGCGTCTGTGCGCACCTTCCGCGATCCATGCCGGCCCATGCCCTACATCCGCCTCCGTCGCAGGTACGGTATCTGCTTGCGCAGAGGGCGCGGCGGTCTCCGATGCCTCTGCCGTAGGCGTTTGATCCGGCGTCGCTTCGGGTGCGGCGGTAGCCTCGCCGCTATCTGCGGCGCTTTGGTCATCCCCCGGCGTCGAATCAGCTTCCACGGATGGTGTTTCCGTCTCGTTTGCCTGACCCTCATCCGCCGCGGGTGTATTCGTGGACGTACCGCCCGCATCGGTCGATGACGCCGTTGTCGCTGCGGGTGTGCCCGTGGACGTACCGCCCGCATCATTCGATGAAGTCGTTGTCTCCGCAGAAGGCGTACTGCTTGCCGTCGAAGGCTCCGACGCCTGCGTTGCAGCTGCCGTGGGCGCTGTTGTTTGCGTTCTTTCTGTCTGTGTTGCCTGGCTTGTTTCCGTCGCCTCCGGCGTGGGCGTTTCCGCCGCGGTTTCCGCAAAGGCAAGAAATGTGCCTGCCACCATGCAAAGCGCTAATACGCACGCGATGATCCTTTTCATACCGATCCCCCTTGATCCACATCAATCCACAGTAACCGTTACGCTCATGCCCAAACGCACATCCGCCGTCGCATCAAAGCTGATGTATCCAATATATTCCACCGTCTGCGAATCAGCGGCGGCCTCGCCATCCTCGGTTTGTACCGTATCGGCCACAGACACATAGCTTATGCCTGTGACTGTGCCACGCAGGCTCTGCGCCTGTTCTTCCTTCCACAGGAAGGTAATGCTTGCGCCGTCTCCGATGCTTACAGTGCTCAGCAGATCCTCCTGAATGGCAAACTCGATCACGTAACTCCCTTTCGGATACAGCGTGGCGATTACATCCCCCTGCTGTATGGACTGCCCCGCCTTCACGTTGACCGCTGCCACCACACCGGCAGCCGACGCCTTGATATCCGACGTATCGGCTACACTCGCATCCAGCTCGCCATCCACGGTTTCAAAGAGCAACTGCCCGCGCTCAACCGCATCGCCATCGGCAACGGCTAAGGAAAGCAAACTCCCGCTGGCCGTGATGGCCAATTCCACCGTACGCGCTACCTGACCGCTTCCAATACGGCTTTTATAGGTATAAGCACTGCTGCGGTAAATATAGACGGTCTCCTCTAGGTACAGTTCACCCGCGGTGGTCATAACAGTAAAGCTGGCGCCGTCCACAGCGGTCACGATGCCCTCCGCCTTGTGAGTGCCATCCGGCTTACACCTGATGTACACCTTCTCCCCAAGGGTCACATAGGTATTTTCAACGCTGTCATACGCGTCCCCGATGGTACAAGTGACGGTATATTTGCTCAGCGGCGCGATGTAAAGCACCGTGGTCTGCGAAAGTGTGTCCCCCGCATCGGCGAAGATGCCGCGCACCGTGCCGTCCACCGGCGCAACCGTTTTGGTGGTGGCTATGCTTGCCACCGTATCCCCCTGGTGGATCAACGCCCCCTCGCGAAGCGTGATCGCCTCGACCGTGCCGCCGAAGGGCGCGGTGATGGCAAGGGTATCCCCCGCCGCCACAATCCCTTCAAACGACTCCTGCGCCAGTGCCACGGCAGGCACCATAAACAGCGTCATTACAAGTGCCAACGCCATGTGCCTATTGCACATCGGTTTCTCCTTCTCCATCCGTTGCCGCGGTTGGCTGCGTGTCGCGTATTGCTTCCTTACTTGCCTGCCCGTCCGGTATGCCACTGGAAGTTGCATCGCCTGCGAGGTCGCCCTGTGCCGCCTGTGCTTGGGTTTGCGTATCCGCAGCCGCGGTTTCCTCATCCGTCTGGGCATCGCCCGTGGTGAGGGTTTGGCTGTCGCCGGGCGCCTGCATGCTGGCGGCGTCAAAGTCCGGCATGGGCATGTCCTCGGTGCTGCCCTCCGGCATGGTCATGCCTTCCGCGCTGAAGTCAGGCATTTCACCACGCCCGCCGCCGACGCTGGTCATATCGTTGATTACCGTCTTTTTCCCAAACAGATAGGTATAGATATCCGTGAGGGTCAAGGTGCTTTGTGCGCTCTCCTCGCCGCTGAGGGCATAAACGGTTTCCCCGGGCGTCAGGCCGCTTACTACCGCCACCTTCATGCCATCGCTGATGCCCAGCTCAATGGAATGCCTGATGTAGGTACCGCTGCTGTCCTTCATGAGCACATAGGGCGCCTCGTCCTCGTCAAAGGCAATCGCGGCCATGCTGAGCGTGGTCACCTGTAGGGCTTCCTCGGCAGGAACCGTTACGGTAGCCTGCATGCCCGGCAAGATGGTTTCCGGCACGGTCAAATCACAGGTGACACTATAGTAAGCCACTGTGCCGGAGGATTGGCTCACGCGGTTAATGTGCGCGATTTCAGTTTCAAAGGTGACCCCCAGAGAAATCACCTCCACCGTACAGCTTTGCCCTACGGAGAGTTTTTCCACATCGTACTCATCCACATCCATGGAAACCTTCAGGTTTACCAAATCACTCACCTGCAAAACCGAGAAGTTCGGCCATAGCCAATCCCCTGCTTTGACGCGAATCTCATTGACCACGCCTTCAAAGCTGGCGATGAACATCTCCCCCGTGGACAGCTGCATCAGCTGGTCACCCTTTTGCACCGTATCGCCGCTTTGTACGTAGATCGTACGCACCGTGCTGGTTTCGCTGGCGGTGAACGTTTCCGATTTCTTGACGCTGAGCGTTGCGCTGAAGCTGTACACTGTGGAGATATCGCCTGTCTCCACGGTATAGCTTTGGTATGTTTCCGCTGTGCCCGATGCGAGCATGGGCGCAAGGATGACCCATAACAGCGCCGCGATGATGGCCAGCGCAAGCGCGGCCAAAATCCATTTGAGCGTACGTTTGACCCGTTTCTTGGTTAGCTTGTGTTCCGGCATCGTGCTATCACCTTTCCCTGTGCGCATTTTGCGCTTGTGGTATTCTTACGGCGCTGTGTCCGTCTGCCCCACGCAAAGAAGCATAGCCCAAAAACCTGAAACGAACCTGAAAGAATCGATGTTTTTCTTTCAGGTTCGTTTCAGGTTTTACAAGTATGATGCGATCATGGCGCATCGGTACCTCTATATGGTACACTACAGGCGAGGGTAAACCCGCTTTTTGCGCCGGCAAACAGGGGAGGTCGCCAGAATGCGCATCCTGATTATCGAGGATGAAGCCCGCCTAGCCGATACGTTGGCAGATATGGCGAGCATGGAAGGTTATACTGCGGAAATATGCCGTGATGGCGAAACCGGGCTGGATAACGCCCTAAGCGGTATTTTTGACGCGCTTGTGCTGGATGTGATGCTGCCGCGTCTGGATGGCTTCACGCTGCTCAAACGCCTGCGCGCGCAAGGGGTGCAGACCCCGGTTTTAATGCTGACCGCGCGGGGAGATTTGAACGATCGCGTGCATGGGCTGGATTTGGGCGCGGATTACTACCTGACAAAACCCTTTGAGAACGCGGAATTCTTAGCCTGTTTGCGCGCGGTGATTCGCCGCCAGGGTGAGATCACGCCCGAGCAGATTACCTTTGGGGATCTTTCCCTCACGCCTGCCAGCGGCGCCCTGCGCTGCGGGGAACACGCCCTCACCTTAAGCGCGCGCGAGCTTGAGATCATGCGGCTGCTGATGATGAACCACAGCACCATCGTTTCCAAGGAAACGCTGCTCATCAAGGTATGGGGGTATGATACGGATGCGGGTGATAATAATGTAGAAGCCTACATCTCCTTTTTACGGAAAAAGCTGATGCTCCTGCGCTCCAGCGTGGTCATCAGCGTGGTGCGCAGGCTTGGCTATCGATTGGAGGATGAAACCGCATGATCCAGAAGCTCCGCAAAAAGGTGATCTGGGTGCTGATGAGTGTTGTGTTCCTGTTTTTGGTGGGTATTCTAGGCACCCTGTTTTTAACCTCCAAAGGCGATTTTGAACGCCGCAGCATGAACGCTTTTCGGGAACCGCCTGTAATGGAAGAAAAGGAGAACGCCGACCCTGAGCGAATCAACACCCCCTTTGCCACAGGCGCGGTGGATGCGCAGGGGAATATTACCATCTATAATAACCAGCTCTACTACGTGACCGAAGAAGAGCTGACCGCGATCATCGCGGAACTGAATACCACCGAGGAGACCTACGGCCAGACCTCGCAATACAGCCTGCGCTTTCGCCGCCGAGCAGGCGAAGACGGCGCTATGTTTTACTTCTTCACCGATACGCTCATGGAACGCAATGCGCTCAACGCACAGATTCTCTATAGCTGCATCATCGGCGTGGGCGCCATCGGCCTATTCTTTCTGGTAAGCGTGCTGCTCTCCCGCTGGATGGTGCACCCCGTGGAACGCGCATGGGAAAAGCAGCGCCAGTTTGTGGCGGATGCTTCCCACGAACTGCGCACGCCGCTGACCGTTGTGCTTTCCAATACCGACATGCTGATCGCTTCCGGCGCGGTGACCGATGCCAAGAACCGGATCCGTCTGGATAACATCCGTGCCGAGGGGCAGCGCATGAAGGGATTGGTGGAAGATTTGCTCTCCCTGGCGCGGGCGGATAACAAGCCGACGTTGGCCGCCAAGGAGCCGGTCAATGTAAGCTTTATTGTCAACAGTGCAACGCTGATGATGGAGCCCACCGTCTATGATCAAAAACGAGCCTTGACCAGCGATGTAGCCGAAAACCTGACCGTGCTGGGTGATGCGGGGCGCCTTAGGCAGCTTACCGATATCCTGCTGGACAACGCGCTCAAATACGGCGCGCCCCTCTCCACCATCGAAGTAACCCTGACCGCCGTAGGCAAGAAGGATAAGCGGGATCTTTTGCTCAGCGTGGCCAGCGAGGGCGCTCCGCTTTCGCCCGAGGAGTGCGCCAGCATTTTTGAGCGGTTCTATCGGCTGGATCAATCCCGTACGCTGGTTGCGGGCTATGGTCTTGGGCTTTCCATCGCGCAAAGCATCGCACGGGAACACGGCGGGCGCATCTGGGCGGAATCCGATGGGGTCAAGACCAACACGTTCTATGTTCGGCTCCCCTGTGAAACCTGCGCGCCTGAAGCAGACGAGCCCGCCACGTGACGGCAGGGTCGCCTTGAGGCGGCGTATGGCTCGGGGTGATTACATGGCCGGATGCCAGCGCGACAGCGCGCATGCCATCACCATAAGGTACCTCATCCCGTTGCCTGGATTTGGTTTTCACGGGTTTGGTATTTCAACACAAAGCGCGTTGCCGCCGTGGCAACGCGCTTTGCTGTTGCAGAATCCTTCAACGCACAACCGTCGGTCGCGGCTTTACGCTTCGGGCTGTTCGCTTGCCTGTATCGGAATGGTTCAGGCGCAAAGGGTTGGGTTACGCGTAAACCCACCAAAGTATTTCTCCCCTTGCAAGCCTTACAAGGGATACAGCTTGTTAAAATTCCCGTAGTTGCTACCATCGCTCGCCCCTAGCCCTGCGGGCTGTTCGCTCGCTTTGGCTATGGTTTGTGACGTAAGGCTTTGCTTAGGGTTTCCACCCCAAACTCCGGCAGGGGGTTCATCCCTGCACCCTGGCCACGGCTACTCGCCCTGAACCCGTTTTTTGACAAACCGACGGGATTTCCCCTTGACCTGTCGTTTGCATGGGTCTGGCTTCCATGGCTACTCAGGCGCCGCAGGACGCGCCGCCAGCTTTGTAATCCGCCATTTCGCCCACGATGGACGCCCCCAGCAGCACCTCGGGTTCATCCTGCGCCAGCGCCCACATCAGCTTGGTCACGGCTGCTTCGGTGGTCATATCCCGCCCGCTGTGCACATGGGTGCGCATCATACCGCGCCCCACTTCATAGATCGAGAAATCCGCCTTCTCATGCAGGCATTGGCTCACCACCAGCACAAAAACGCCGCTCGCCGCCAGATGCTCCAGCGCAGCCACCAAATTGCGGCGTATATAATGCAGCCCGCCAAGTCCAAAGGCTTCGATTACCAACCCCCGATACCCCGCTTTTTCGACGTAGCGCAGCACATCCGGTGATGTGCCGGGGATCAGCTTGAGCAGGAACACGCGCGCGTCCAGCCCCTCCTTGAGCGAATAGCCCGCGGGTAACGCGCCGATTGGCGTATAACACTGCGGGTGTGAAATATGCACGCCTTCCGCGTCAAAAAACCCCGCCAGCGGCGCATTGATGCTGGAAAACGCGTCCATGGCGGTGGTGTGTGTCTTGACACACCGTACGCCGGAAATTAGCTTGTGATCAAAACTGACATACACACCCCCCACGCCTTGCGAAGCGGCGGCCATGGCGTGGCGCAGGTTGCTGAGCGCATCCGTCAGGGGATGCAAAAGCGGCAACTGGGAGCCTGTGAGCACCACGGGCTTTTGCACGCCCGCCAGCATGAAACTGAGCGCCGAAGCCGTATAGGCCATGGTATCCGTGCCATGGGTGATGACCACACCGTCAGCGTCCCGCAAGGCTTCATCCACCGCGCGGGCAAGCCTGCGCCACTCCTCCGGCTGCACATTGCTGGAATCCATACGGAACACATCCCGTGCCGTAACCTCGCTGGGCAGCCAGTCCCGCACCGGAGCAAGCAGCTCATCGGCGGTAAGCGTAGGCATCAGGCCGTGATCCGTCATGGTGGAAGCGATGGTGCCACCCGTCGCCAGCAGCGCCAGCCGCTTGGGTTTGCTATCCGGCATATGGTCGGCTCCTTTATTGTGAGTCGGTTGACGCGCGTTTTTCTGCCGCGCCGCGCGTATTCGCGCAAAGGGTATTATTATCCGCAGGCGAAGAATCAAGCCATATCAATCATCCGCACCCCTACCCAGCCGCGCATGCCACACATGCCACGCACAGTAGCGCATGGAAAACCGCAAGGATGAAACATGGAAGCCGTTCCACTCCAAACCATCCATGAGGCCATGACTGATCAACTGCCTATCAGCACCATTCCGGTTGGGTATACAGCACCACCGCGCCTGCCTCGCGCGTTTTAGCCAGATCAATCACCCGCTGGTTGCGGCTGCCACAGTACAGCAGTTCCAGCGAACGCTCCGCCAGCACAAAACGGCCGTCCACCAGCACATCCGCATGGTCGAGCAGGGCGGCAACATCCGCATCCTTCTTGGCCATCGCCTGTAGCTGTTCAAACGTAAAGCCGCTGTACACCCACACAGTAAGCCCCTTGCCGCGGGCGCGGCGCGCCAGCTCCGCACAGCCGGCCGCCTGCAGGAACGGCTCCCCGCCGGAGAGCGTGATACCGCTAAGCATGGGGTTTCCAGTAAATTTCGCCTCGATATCGTCCAGCGTCCATACCGTGCCGCCCTCCATGGGGTGGCTACCGGGGTTATGGCAGCCGGGGCATGCGTGCGGGCAGCCCTGGGTAAAAATTGCCGTACGGTAGCCGGGGCCATCCACGATGGAATCGCTCACAAGTCCATACAGGCGAAGTGTTTCGGACATATTACAAGAACTCCTTTGATGGCAGGGAAAGCGTGCTAGCGTCGTTTGCTGCGCGGATGGCGCATGCCCCGCATGCCGTTTGCCTTGCGCCAGGATGGGATGGGAGGCGGCTGGTACAGCCTTAGCCTGTGCGGCGGCATCTGGGGTTCTTCGGTCAGCCAACGGCGTACTTCCGCCTCAATGATATCGGCAGCTTTCTCCACGCCGTGTTCCATGCGAAGCCTGTCCCCCAGCTCTGCGGCGGCAATCCGGTAGCTCTTGATGCTGGTCAGCTTTTGCAGCGCGCGCGTTAGCTTGGAAACCGTAAGTTGTTCGCGCGTGATGGGGGTAGGCCCCAGCCCCAGCATACGCACGCGCATTGCCCAAAAAGGCTGATCCCCGCCAAAGGGAATTACCAGCGTGGGGCAGCCCGCGCACAGCCCGGCAGCCGTGGTGCCTGCCCCGCCATGGTGCACCACCGCGCTTACATGCGTAAACAGCCAATCATGCGGCACATAGCCTTTGACCACAAAGGTGTTTTCCGACGCGGCGGGATCCGCCGCACCCCAGCCGGTAGCAACGACAGCGCGCACCCCGCTGCGCTTGATTGCCTCCTGCACAATGGCCAGCGTCCGTCCCATATCTCCGCTGGTCATGGAGCCAAAGCCAATGTATACGGGCTTGGGTTCAACCGCCAGAAACGCTTCCAGTTCCGGCGAAGGCTGATAATCACTCGTCTTATCATCCAGCCAAAACCCCGTCATGTGAATGTGTTCATCCCACTTGACCGGACGGGGCATCAGCAAAGGGCTCATCGCATACAACACCGGCACGCGATGGCCGTTCATATAATTGCAGGGCGTGGTTTCCAGCCTGCGGGGGCGCATCCCCTGCGTCTTGCGCCAATTGGTCAGGTAGTAAAGCTCAAGGGTACTGATGAGCAGGTATGCAAGGCTGTAGCTGGCGCGGTACCATACCTTGCCCGCCCGCAGCCCCGGCGCGGAGGAGATGGGCGTAATATCGTTGGGGTCCATGGGGTAATAGTGGGTCTTGATGAAAGGAATATCTTTCTTTTCGGCAATGGATTGGATGATCTGCCCAAAGAACGTGGCGACCACCACATCGGCATCTTCACAGGCCGCTTGCAGATCGCGCAGAAAGTATTCGAGGATGTCCCGCAGGATATCCCGCACCTGTTTTAGGTAGGTCACGCCCTTTGTGCCCGGCTTCATCACACTGCTCATGAATGCCCGCACATCGCCGGAAAGCGGCAAAAACCGCATGCCATTTCCTGTGATTAGCGCCTCAAACTCATTAAAAGCGCAAATGCCTACATCATGCCCGCGCTTTTGCAGCTGACTGCCAAGCAGCACATAGGGTTTCACATCGCCCATTGAACCGATGCAGATCATCGTAAAGCGCATGCGTGCACTCTCCCCCTCTTATCCCTCGCCTTTTTCCTTTGTAGAGTATAGCGTATGGGGTGCCGAAATGCAACCGGAGGGAAACCCGGGCAGCGGCGGAAAGACGCATGCTTCCGGCTCCAAACCCTTTCCCGCAGGCGTTTTGCATCATAGCGGCAAAGATAGCGCAGCACACCATGTTTTGCGCATCGCCGCCCAAACCTGCGCCGCGCACGCGCAAAAACAGCCCGGCCACGCCTGCGCGTACCGAGCTGTCTTTTGTCCCCTGCGGGACGCGGCAACCCATCATCGGTCAATCAGGAAACCGCCACATATACCAGCAGGGTTCCCTGTGCCACCATAACCTCGGCTTCCTGCGCGGCAAAGGCATTACTGACGCCCAAGGGATGGTCTGCGGTGAGCAACGCGTTCGTCAGCGGGTATTGCAAGCCGCGAAGCGTGACCCCTTGCGCCTGCGCGCCGTGACAAAAAACTGAAACCAGCGTGCCCTGCGCGCGCGGCGGCAGTTTTAGTGTGCCGTTGGTCAGCGTAAACACATCAAAGCCTTCACACACCATGCGCACGGTAGCGCCTTTACGGCTTGCGCCGCCCATCAGCTGTAAATTTGCCAGCGTATGATCCAGCCGTCCACCGCCCGCACCATAGAGGGCAAAATCCGAGTAGCCGCACGCAAGCCCTTCGGCCATGGCAAGCCCCATATCGGTATCGTCCTTTGCGATGGGGAAGGCTTTAATCGGAACCCCTTCTGGGCGTTGCGCCAGCGAATCAAAATCACCCATCAAGATATGCGGACGGACGCCCATTTCCGCAAGGCGCGTATAGCCGCCATCCGCGGCGATGACCATATCCTCCGCGGCAGGCGTAAACCCACGCGCGGTAAACTCTCCCGCACCAACGATATAGCATGTAGGCACCGCAGCACCCCCTATCAAGCGCTCAAAGCAAAAGGGAGCCGCCCGCCATCGCGAACAGCTCCCCTATGATACCGCCAGATCGGCTCCGGCCATACCCGTTAGCGCTTGCTGAACTGGGGCGCGCGGCGAGCAGCCTTGAGGCCGTACTTTTTGCGTTCTTTCATACGCGGGTCACGCGTAAGGAAGCCTGCCTTCTTGAGGTTATCGCGAAGCTCAGGGTTTACCTTGAGCAGCGCGCGGCTGATGCCATGACGAATCGCGCCCGCCTGGCCGCTGAGGCCGCCGCCATGTACGGATACTAAAATGTCAAGATCGCCGGCTGCCTTGGTCAGTTCCAAGGGCTGGCGTACGGTCATCTTGAGGGTTTCCAAGCCGAAATAGCCGTCTAGGTCACGCTTGTTGACCAGAATCTTGCCATCTCCTGCAACCAGACGCACGCGGGCAATCGCTGTTTTACGGCGGCCTACGGCGCTATACTCTACCTTAGCCATGATTCAATCTCCTTTACGCGTCAGTTACTTGAGTTCCAGCTTCTCAGGCTTGCGGGATGCATACTCATGCTCTGTGCCCGCATAGACGCGCAGCTTTTTGGCCATCTGGCGGCCAAGGGGGCCCTTGGGCAGCATGCCCACGATAGCCTTTTTCACCGCAAACTCAGGCTTTTGAAGCATCAAAGCACGGTACTTGGTCTCATGCAAGCCACCCGGATATCCGCTGTGGCTGTAGTAAACCTTTTGATCCAGCTTCTTACCGGTGAGCACCGCCTTATCGGCGTTGAGGATGATCACATAATCCCCTGTATCCACGTGGGGGGTGTAAATCGGTTTATGCTTGCCGCGCAGCACGGTGGCAATCTGGCTGGCAAGACGACCCAACACAACGCCTTCCGCATCGACGACATACCATTTGCGCTGCACGTCCGCGGCTTTGGCCATGTACGTATTCAAGGTTGTTTCCTCCTTCAAGGAATGTATCCGGTAGGGTGCGGCGCTTGATGGTCAGCAAACGCACGCTTTGTTCAATAAACAGTCCGGGGCTGGCGGAGTCTATTGATGCCAAAGAAAATTGTAGCAAATAGCATGCCATTTTGTCAAGGAGAAATTCAGGTTGCATCGTGTGTGTAAATGCCAAGTTGCATTGCCGCCCCCTGCCGCGGAGAACGTGCGGGGCAGGGGGACCCCCTTGCCGCCCGCCCATGATGCCAGCAAACGCAAGCGTGCATTGACATTGACAAATGATTCCAGCATTTTTGCAAAAAACCCGCGCAAGCATAGGATTTTGCGAATCCCATGTCGAAAAAAAGTAAATGCCGCATCCATATCCAAACTCGGAACATTTCCCCTTTTCGATCACTGTTTCATAAGGAGGGTCTGCATGAGTGTTATGACTCCTGCGCAAGTTGCGTTGCGACAGATGATCGATAAAAGCCGCTATACTGTATTTTTCGGCGGCGCGGGCATGAGCACAGAAAGCGGCATCCCTGACTTTCGCAGCGAGCATGGGCTCTATCGGCAGGCCGAGGGCAAAACATATGAAGAGATGCTATCCATCCGCTTTTTTTTGAACCATCCCGATGTTTTTTGGGCTTTCTATAAAAAGGTCATGCTGCACCCGCACGCCAAGCCCAACGCCGGGCATTACGCCCTTGCGAGGCTGGAAAAACAAGGCCGTCTCAAAGCCATCGTAACGCAAAACATTGACGGATTACACCAGCTGGCGGGCAGCCAGAAGGTATTGGAGTTACACGGCACGGTACGGCGCAATCTATGCATGGCCTGCAATCAGGTGCTGTCCATGGAAGCGGTGCTGGCGATGCCCGGCACCCCGCGCTGCCATTGCGGCGGCATCATACGGCCCGATATCGTTTTCTACGGTGAGCCTTTGAACAACGATGTGATGGATGAATCCATCCGCGCGGTCATGAAGTGTGATCTGCTCATTGCAGGGGGCACCTCCTTAAGTGTATACCCCGCAGCGGGTTTGCTGGGATATCGGCGCGAGGCAAAACTGGTGCTGATCAACCTAACGCCGACCCCCTTTGACCAGCGCGCGGATTTGATCGTGCGCGAGCACATCGCAACCACGCTGGATGCGGCCATCTCCGCATAAGGTACCTTGCACGGTTGCCGTGCGCAAATTTGATTGGATGTAGGAGGAACTTCATGATTTACGTCACCGGCGATACACACGGCAGCCCAGCACGGCTGAGCCGTGAAACCATGCCATTTGCCGATCGGTGGACCAAGCGGGATACGCTTATCGTATGCGGGGATTTTGGTTATCTATTCTCCGGTGGCTCCCGGGAAGAGCTGGCATTGCGCGAACTGAGTTTTCGCCCCTATACCATCGCTTTTGTGGATGGCAACCACGAGAACTATCATCTGCTGGATAACTATCAGCCGGTCAAATGGCGCGGTGGGCTTGCGCGGCGCATCCGCCGCAACGTCTATCACCTGATGCGCGGGCAGGTATTTGAAATGGAAGGGAACACGATATTCACCATGGGCGGGGGTTTTTCCATCGACCGTGCGCGCCGTTATGAGGGTGTGGATTGGTGGCCCTGCGAAATGCCCTCCCAAAGCGAGTACCAGACCGCCAGGGAAAACCTGCTACAATACGGACGTGATGTGGATTACATCATTACGCATGCCGCGCCGGAGGATATCATGCAGCAGATTTTCGGCGATCACGAAGGCGAGAAAGAGCTGAATCAGTTTTTTCAGTGGGTGATGGAAAATGTGACGTATAAGCGCTGGTTCTTTGGGCACCTGCACATGGACGCACCGCTGGATCACAACCTGTATGCCATGTTCCTCTCCGTTCGCGAGCTTGCCACCGGCTCCATCGTCTGGTGAGGCTACGCGCCATGCGGCGCATGGTCGGGCAAGGAACGCAGGTTGCCTCCCGCTATGGCAAACGCGTGTTCCTTGCCGATCCCGGATGGCAGCGCGGCATCCATGCGGATGGCTGCGCGGCGCGTTCCCAAATCCGCGCGGCAAACCGGAATCGATGTCTACTCCGCCATGGATAAACCCCCTGCTTTTTCAGGGCGGATTGAAAAAACAAGTGCAACAAAACGGAACCCGAAAAACACGTTAAGAGGATGATA
>LVAQ01000042.1:677-1310 GCA_001604105.1 Clostridiales bacterium Firm_11 | reverse complement strand
TACTATGCGCTATCGGTCACCATATCGTATTTAGGCTTGGAGGGTGGTCCCCCCTGCTTCCCGCCGGATTTCTCGTGTCCTGCGGTACTCTGGTACCAGCTGGCTGTCTTCGGGTTTCGTGTACGGGTCTTTCACCCTCTTTGGAGGCGCTTTCCAACGCGCTTCTACTACCCTACCTCAATGCCTTGTCGCTGGCCCACAACCCCAGAAAGCATGCTCTCTGGTTTGGCCTGTTTCCCTTTCGCTCGCCACTACTCAGGAAATCGATGTTTCTTTCTCTTCCTCCGGGTACTTAGATGTTTCAGTTCCCCGGGTGCCCTTCGATGGAACTATGGATTCATTCCATGATGACTGGGCATTACCCCAGCCGGGTTTCCCCATTCGGATATCTACGGTTCAATGCCTGCTTGCGGCTCCCCGTAGCTTTTCGCAGCTTGCCACGTCCTTCTTCGGCGTATGGTGCCTTGGCATCCGCCCTGTGCTCTTATTCGCTTGATTTTTCGTCGATTTCTCCTAAGACCATTCTTCTTCTTACTCGCGTGGTAGATTGCTCTACCTTACTTGACAGAAATGATCTGATCTTTCAATCTCGTCCTTCCTATACAGTTGTCAAGGTGCGTTGGGCGTTTGCCC
>LVAQ01000042.1:0-658 GCA_001604105.1 Clostridiales bacterium Firm_11 | reverse complement strand
CTTCCTTCGGCATCGACCTTGGAATGAACCCTCCGATTTCTCTTTGGGTTTTCTCCCTAGAAAGGAGGTGATCCAGCCGCACCTTCCGATACGGCTACCTTGTTACGACTTCACCCCAGTCATTGATCTCACCTTCGGCGGCTGGTTCCTTACGGTTACCTCACCGACTTCGGGTGCTACCAACTCCCATGGTGTGACGGGCGGTGTGTACAAGGCCCGGGAACGTATTCACCGCGGCATGCTGATCCGCGATTACTAGCAACTCCGACTTCATGTGGGCGGGTTGCAGCCCACAATCCGAACTGGGACCACTTTTATGAGATTGGCTCCGCCTTACGGACTCGCTGCTCTCTGTAGTGGCCATTGTAGCACGTGTGTAGCCCAGGTCATAAGGGGCATGATGATTTGACGTCGTCCCCACCTTCCTCCGAGTTGTCCCCGGCAGTCTTATCAGAGTCCTCGGCATTACCCGTTAGTAACTGATCACAAGGGTTGCGCTCGTTGCGGGACTTAACCCAACATCTCACGACACGAGCTGACGACAACCATGCACCACCTGTCTCAGTATGCCCGAAGGCACACTGTATCTCTACAGTTTTTACTGGATGTCAAGACCTGGTAAGGTTCTTCGCGTTGCTTCGAATTAAACCACATGCTC
>LVAQ01000041.1 GCA_001604105.1 Clostridiales bacterium Firm_11 | reverse complement strand
GGGAAGCAGGGGGGACCACCCTCCAAGCCTAAATACGATATGGTGACCGATAGCGCATAGTACCGTGAGGGAAAGGTGAAAAGAACCCCGGGAGGGGAGTGAAAGAGAACCTGAAACCCTGTGTTTACAAGCAGAGGAAGCACGATTGATGTGCGACCTTGTACTTTTTGTAGAACGGACCGGCGAGTTACGTTATGTTGCAAGGTTAAGGGCTAAAGGTCTGAAGCCGAAGCGAAAGCGAGTCTGAATAGGGCGAATGAGTAACATGACGTAGACCCGAAACCAGGTGACCTATCCATGGCCAGGTTGAAGTGGGAGTAAAATCTTATGGAGGACCGAACCAGACGTCTGTTGAAAAAGGCGGGGATGAGCTGTGGATAGCGGAGAAATTCCAATCGAACCTGGAGATAGCTGGTTCTCCTCGAAATAGCTTTAGGGCTAGCCTCGTATTAGATTATCGGAGGTAGAGCACTGAATGGGCTAGGGGGTCCAAAGCTTACCGAACCCTATCAAACTTCGAATGCCGAATAATCGATGTACGGGAGTCAGTCCGCGAGAGATAAGTTCCGCGGGCAAAAGGGGAACACCCCAGACCTGCCGCTAAGGTCCCGAAGTTCACGTTAAGTGGAGAAGGATGTGTGATTGCACAGACAACCAGGATGTTGGCTTAGAAGCAGCCAT
>LVAQ01000028.1 GCA_001604105.1 Clostridiales bacterium Firm_11 | reverse complement strand
AGCCTGTCCTCCGTCGCGCGACCCGCCATACCTCCCCTTGCGTTATTCAGGCGACAGGGGTGAAAACACTGTGGAGGTGGCCTATATGCAAAGTGGTTTGTAAGCAAGGCTGTTTTATGTTGAGAAGCATGACGTACCTTTCCTTAGTAAAGTAAGTGGTATGAAGGATACTCCTGCTCTTATGAACTTAGCCGCAACGCTAATCACACAAAACAGCATCGTAACCATTCCCATAAAACAGCGAAGCACCCATTACAATTATGATTGCTACCACAAATGAACCACAAAACAACAAGGGCAGCAATTCTCCCCTGTCGCCAGAGTACAGCAAGGCGGGTGGTGCGAGGGGTCGCTCGCAGGCGGACAGGCTTGTCGGTCGGCGCCGCAGCGCCGGACGACTTTCCTGTACGTCAAGGGCGACCCTTCGCACCGTACCCGCCGCCATCGAAGGCGACACCCGAAGGTTTCCAAAGGGCGAGCGGAAAGCCCTTTGGTGCGCCCGCAGGCGCATCCCCTGCCCAAGCGGCTGTGCGCCGCCCTCGCACATAAAGCCCCCTGCAAGGGGCATCCGAAGGTTTCCAAAGGGCGAGCGGAAAGCCCTTTGGTGCGCCCATAGGCGCATCCCCCGTCCCTCTCCCCTGTCGCCAGAGTACAGTAAGGCGGGTGGTGCGAGGGGTCGCTCGCAGGCGGACAGGCTTGTCGGTCGGCGCCGCAGCGCCGGACGACTTTCCTGTACGTCAAGGGCGACCCTTCGCACCGTACCCGCCGCCTTCGAAGGCGACATCCGAAGGTTTCCAAAGGGCGAGCGGAAAGCCCTTTGGTGCGCCCACAGACGCATCCCCCGCCCCAGCGGCAGTGCGCCGCAACGCACATAAAGCCCCCTGCAAGGCGACATCCGAAGGTTTCCAAAGGGCGAGCGGAAAGCCCTTTGGTGCGCCCGCAGGCGCATCCCCACACAAGCGGCAGTGCGCCGCAACGCACTGAAAGCCACCTGCAAGGGGCGCCCGAAGGTTTCCAAAGGGCGAGCGGAAAGCCCTTTGGTGCGCCCACAGGCGCAACGCACAAAAAGGCCACCTATTGGTGACCTTTTTGAACCGCTGTGCGGCAAAGCCGGCGCAAACCCCCACTGAGGGGGGCGCAGGGGGCTCTCCCCTGCTCAGCCCTGCTTCTGCTTGTGCTTGGGATTCTCGCAGATGACCATCACGCGGCCCTTGCGCTTGATGATCTTGCATTTTTCACAAATGGGCTTGACCGAGGGACGAACCTTCATGCTTGTTTCCTCCATTCATGCAGCCATCACAGATGACTGCTTCTGTATGCCCTTAGCCTTTGCTGCGCCACGTAATGCGGCCGCGTGTCAAATCATAGGGCGAAAGCTCGACGGTGACTTTATCTCCGGGATAAATGCGAATGAAGTGCATACGCATCTTTCCCGAAATATGTGCCATGATCCGGTGCCCGTTGGGGAGCCCTACCAGGAACATCGCGTTGGGAAGAGCCTCAACAACTGTGCCTTCCATTTCAATGACATCACTCTTGGACAAGTGCGCATTCCTCCTTGTTGGTAATCCGTTTTGGCTGTGTGTTCGCGTGGGCGGTGAGCAGTGCAAGCGCCTTGCGGATGGCCGCATCGGCTGTGCCGGCCTGGCGGTGTTGGGGGCTTAATGCCTCTGCCGCACAGTCGGGTAGCGCTCGTAAGTGTTTACACTTCTTCTTTTTCGGCGAAGCCAGTTTTCGCGTGTTGCCATCGGCAATCAGCACATAGCTTTCATCCACCAGCGCAACCACAACAAACACGCGATCTTTATCGTGCCCTTGTTTGGAGATCACCACACGGCCGATCTCATTGGCTTGTGCTTTCACGGCTTGGGTTCCTCCGTTAAGGCAAAGCCCGGGTACGTAAGCAGCTCGGGCAGCCCATGCTCGTTTACGGCGATGGTGTGCTCGTAATGGGAGCATATGCTGCGATCCTCCGTCACGATGGTCCAACCGTCCTCCAGTTGGGCTACGTGATGGTCACCCATGGCAATCATCGGCTCAATGGCCAGCGTCATGCCCGGGCGCAGCTTTAGTCCGCGGCCAGGGGTGCCGTAGTTGGGCACGCTTGGATCCTCGTGCATATTGCGGCCGATGCCATGCCCCGTCAGATCCCGTATCACCCCATAGCCAAACCGCTCAGCGTAGGTTTGCACCGCATGGCCGATGTCGCCCAGATGGTTGCCGTTGAGCGCCTGGCGCACACCGCGAAAGAAGCTCTCTTCCGTTACATCGATCAGCTGCCGTTTGGCAGCGTCGATCTCGCCTACCCCTACGGTGAAAGCGCTGTCCGCGTGCCAGCCATCCAGTATCAGCCCGCAATCGATGCTCACCACATCGCCCTCACGCAGTATCGTGCTTTCGGAGGGGATGCCATGCACCACCTGCTCATTGATGGATACACACAGCGAAGCCGGAAAACCCTGATAATCCAAAAAGGAAGGAATCGCCTTGTGCTTGCGGATGAGCTGTTCAGCATACACATCCAGCGCGGCGGTGCTTACATCAGGTTTGATGGCTTCCCGCAGGCGGCATAGCACATCAAAGAGCAACGCGCCGGATTTTCGCATGCATTCAAGCTGGTGCGCATTTTTGAGATAGATCATCGGTCTGCCTCAAGCACGGTCAGGATGGCGCCGGTCACGCTCTCCTGATCCTGTGCGCCGTCAACATTGCGCAAAAGCCCTTCACGCTGGTAAAAATCGATCAAGGGCGCGGTCTTCTGGTGATAAACCTGCAAGCGTCCCAGCACCGTTTCAGGCTTGTCGTCATCCCGCTGGATGAGCGTCGCGCCATCGACTGCGCATTTGGTTTCGCCGCCCAGGCGATCCGTACGGTAGGGCGCGCCGCAAACAGGGCACACCAGCCGTCCGGACAGACGCCTGACCAAGGATTCATCGCTCACGGCGATGTTCACAACCGCATGGATATCCGCGATTTCAGACAGTGCTTTGGCTTGCTCCACCGTGCGGGGAAACCCGTCCAGTATGTAGCCATCCTTGCAATCCTCTGCCTGCAACCGTTCTTTCACGATGGCAATTACCACCGCATCGGGTACCAGCTGGCCGGCATCCATATATGCTTTGGCCTCCAGGCCTGTCTGCGTGCCGTTTGTAATGGCCGCGCGAAGCATATCACCGGTGGAAATCTGCGGGATGCCGAGTTTCTGGCAAATCAGCTGTGCCTGCGTTCCTTTGCCTGCGCCCGGAGGCCCCAGAAAAATAATGTTCATGCCTTACCCTCCCTTGCCTACGGAGTCATCCTCCGTGTGCCGCACCTATGCGCATCATACCATATTATCCATACCCAAACAAGCTTTACGCGCTGTAAACGCCCAAAGCGCAGGGGGTACAAAGCCCCCCTGCCGCTTTGGCGCATGCCGGTCAGGAAATCTTATCGTAGTTGCGACTCACGAGCAGATCATCCAGTTGGCGTTTGGTCTCAAGGATAACGCTCACGGCAATCAGCAAGCTGCTGGTACCAAAGGGGAGCGACTGGGTCGTGCCTCTGGTAAACAGCGAGGGAATGGTGGCCAGCACTGCCAGGAACAACGCGCCAAACAGCGTCAGACGACTGTTCACACGCTTGAAGTAATCAGCGGTGGGCTTGCCCGGGCGCACGGAGGGTACCGCACCGCCCTGCTGCTGGATGTTCTTGGCCATGTCATCCGGATTAAAGGAGATGGATGAATAGAAGAACGTAAACGCGAAAATCAACAGCGCCGTAACCAGCAGGTTCCCTACCGACGTGCTATGCATGTACTGGCTCCACCAAAGGCCGAAGCCCGTGGAGGTGCCGCCCGTCAGCTGGATCAACGTACTGGGGAAGGCCATGAACGAATAGGCAAAAATCAGCGGCAACACGCCTACCGAAACCACTTTCAGCGGAATCACCGAGTTTTGCCCGCCATACATTTTGCGCCCGGTCACCCGCTTGGCAAAATGTACGTGAATACGACGCACACCCAGATCCACCCAGGTGATCACAATGATCATCGCAATGGCAATCAACAGCACGCCCAGCAAGGTGAGCCAGGGGTCTAAACTCACAGCTTTGATCGCCTCATCCGTCAACGTCCACAGGCCGCTGAACAGGTTGCTCAGAATACCCGCGGCAATCAGCAGTGAGATACCGTTGCCGATGCCTTTTTCGGTGATGCGTTCACCCATCCACATGGCAAGGGCGGTACCGCCAGCCATGCTGATGCCCACCAGCGCGTAGTTGTACCAGCCCGCCTTGATATAACCAAGGCTTGCCACAAGGCCGATGGCCTGCACAACCGCCAGACCCACCGTTACGTAACGGGTGATCTGCGCAATCTGCTTCTGTCCTTCGGGGCCGCTCTTTTGGAGCCGCTCCAGCGCCGGAATGGCGATGGTCAGAAGCTGCATAATGATGGATGCGTTGATGTACGGGGTAATACCCATCGCCATGATGGTCATGCTTTGGAAGTTATTACCCGTCATCATATTGACCAGACTCACCAGCGGCACAGATTGCGCCGTGCCCTGCCGAAGCTGTTCAAGGAAGGCATGCACCTTGGTGTAATCCACGCCCGGGGCGGGGATTACGCCAACCAGGCGAAATAATACCAGCATCAGGAAGGTGTAGATGATCTTTTTACGGATGTCATCTACCTTCCATGCATTGCGAAGCGATTCCCAAATGGTGGGGTTGTTTCGATTGCCCCTTGCCATATCACTTCACCTCGGCTTTCCCGCCGAGGGCTTCGATCTTCTCTTTCGCACTATCCGTGAATTTGGCGGCTTCAACGGTGAGCTTTTTGGTGAGCTCGCCGTTGCCAAGGATCTTCACACCCGCCATCACTTTGGAGATCAGGCCGGCTTCCTTAAGCATTTCGACCGTCACGACAGTGCCGTTTTCAAAGATCTCAAGCCGTCCAACGTTGACCGTTGCGTATTCTACGCGATAGATATTGGTAAAGCCCCGCTTGGGCACGCGGCGGTACAAAGGCATCTGGCCGCCTTCAAAGCCCGGGCGCTTGCCGCCGCCGGAGCGTGCCTTGGCGCCTTTGTGACCCTTGCCGGAGGTTTTGCCCAACCCCGAACCCACGCCCCTGCCAAGGCGCTTGGGTGCGGTGGTGGAACCTGCGGCGGGGTGCAACTCGTGCAGTTTCATTGGCAATCCCTCCTCAGTCGCTTATCTCTTTTACGTCGATCATGTGCTGCACACGGAAGATCTGCCCGCGTACGCAAGCATTATCTTCCTTGACAACTGTTTGCCCCACCTTGCGCAAACCCAGTGCGGTAACGGTAGCCTGGTGCACCCTAAGGCTGGAGATCGGCGACTTTTTGAGCGTGATTTGCAGTTTCATTGTCAGTCGTCCTCCTTAGCCGAGAATTTCTTCGACGGTTTTCCCGCGAAGCTTGGCAACCTGCTCAGCCGAACGGAGGCGCCTGAGCCCCTCAATCGTGGCTTTCACCATGTTGATGCGGTTGTTGGTGCCGTAGCTTTTGGTGCGGATGTTCTTCACACCGGCCAGTTCCAATACCGCGCGCGCCGCGCCGCCGGCAATAACGCCGGTGCCTTCGGGGGCGGGCATCAGCACCACTTTACCGGTGCCAAAATAACCAATGGCCTCATGCGGGATCGATGTACCGGCCAGCGGCACCGTCACCAGATGCTTTTTGGCGTCATCCACACCCTTGCGAATGGCCTCGGAGATTTCCGCAGCCTTGCCGATGCCCACGCCAACGCGACCTTTTTCGTCGCCGACGACCAGCAGCGCAGCGAAACGGAAGTTGCGGCCGCCCTTAACAACCTTGGTAACGCGGTTTACGGCAACAAGCTTCTCTTTGAATTCGCTGACCTGTTCCATGCGTTGCATGCGTTCGTCCTCCTTTTTAGAATTCTAGTCCGGCTTCGCGAGCGCCCGTAGCCAGTTCCGCTACACGGCCAGTGTACACATAGCCGCCGCGGTCAAAGACTACCTGCTTGATGCCCGCGCCCGTCGCACGCTCGGCAATCAGCTTGCCAACGATTTTCGCCGCGCCTTTTTTATCAACATCCGCCAGCTGCGCTTTTACGTCCTTCTCCTGGGTGGAGGCCGCTACCAGCGTGATGCCTTTGGAATCATCGATAACCTGCGCGTAGATATTATTGAGGCTGCGGTACACGCAAAGACGCGGCTTTTCCGGGGTGCCGCTGACCTTTTTGCGCACGCGCGCGTGGCGGATCGTACGGTCTGCGTTTCGATCACGTGTTTTAAACATATGCGTTTGCTCCCCTTTCCTTTACTTGCCGGTCTTGCCTTCCTTACGGCGGATGCGCTCATTGGCATACTTAATGCCCTTGCCAAGGTAAGGCTCGGGTTTGCGAATGGCGCGGATATCGGCCGCGAGGTTGCCTACCTGCTGCTTGTTAATGCCCTTGACCACGATGGTGGTCTGGTTGGGCGTTTCAAAGGTGATGCTTTCCGGCGCTTCCAGCACCACAGGGTGCGAAAAGCCGATGCTGATGTTGAGTTTCTTGCCATTCTCCGTCTGCGCGCGGTAGCCCGTGCCCACCAGTTCCAGCGTCTTGGCAAAACCATCCGTAACGCCAACCACCATGTTGTTGACCAGCGTACGGTACAGGCCGTGCATCGCCTTGTGAGGCTTGGCCTCTGAGGGGCGGTGCAGCGTGAGTACTCCATTTTCCTGCTTCAGCGTGATATCGGGATTCACCGCCTGGCTTAGGGTACCCTTAGGCCCCTTGACCGTTACGGTGTTGCTCTCATCCACATTGACCGTCACGCCCGCAGGGACAGTGATCGGAAGCCTTCCGATTCGAGACATTGTCTTACACCTCCATTGCGTGTCGGTTTACCAGATGTAGGCGAGCACTTCGCCGCCGATCATTTGTTTGCGGGCGTCTTTATCCGTCATCAAACCCTTGCTGGTAGATATGATGGCGATACCGAGGCCGCCGAGTACCTTGGGCAGTTCAGCGCCCTTGGCATATACGCGCAAGCCCGGCTTGGAAATCTTTTTCAAACCCGCGATCACGGGCTGCTTGCCGCCAACGTACTTGAGCACGATCTTGATGCTGCCCTGAGGGCCGTCATCAATGAAATCAACGCTCTTGATATAGCCTTCCGCAAGCAGGATCTTGGCGACCGCCTTTTTGGCGTTGCTAGCGGGCAAAACGACCGCGTCATGCTTGGCCACCTGGGCATTGCGAATGCGGGTGAGCATATCGGCGATGGGATCATTCATTACCATGATAGAACCTCCTTCCGTTCTTTCCCGCTTACCAACTGGCCTTGCGGACGCCGGGGATCTGGCCCTTGTATGCCAGTTCTCTGAAGCAAATGCGGCAAACGCCATACTTGCGCAGCACCGAGTGCGGTCGTCCGCACAGGCGGCAGCGCGTATAAGCCCGAGTGGAGAACTTGGGGGCTTTTGCCTGCTTGATTTTCATGCTTGTCTTCGCCACAGTTTTAGTCTCCCTTCACGCTTACTGTACAAACGGCATGCCGAGGAGGCGAAGCAGTTCTTTGCATTCCTCGTCGGTTTTTGCCGTAGTGACAAAAATGATTTCCATGCCGCGTACTTTTTCCACCTTGTCGTACTCGACTTCGGGGAAAATCAGCTGTTCGCGAAGTCCCAGGGCGTAGTTGCCGCGGCCGTCAAAGGCCTTGTCGCTCACGCCACGGAAGTCGCGCACACGGGGGAGCGTAATATTGACAAGCTTGTCAACAAACTGGTCCATCCGCGCGCCGCGCAGGGTCACCTTCGCGCCCACGTTCATTCCCTCGCGAACCTTAAAGTTGGCGATGGACTTGCGCGCTTTGGTGATCATCGGCTTTTGACCGCTGATGAGCGCCAGCTCCGCAATGGCCAGTTCCATGCTCTTGGGATTGTCCTTGCAATCGCCAAGGCCCATGTTGATTACCACTTTATGGAGCCTCGGGGTTTGCATGACATTGGTGTAACCGAACTTCTGCTTGAGGGCAGGCACGGCTTCACTCAGGTATTTCTCCTTAATGCGGGTTGCCATTTAGCCGTTCCTCCCTTACTCGATCTCCGCGTTGCAACGCTTGCATACGCGGACATTCTTCTTGACCTGTTCGCCCTTGTCGTTTTCCGTCAGGGTGATTTTGTGGCCGGTACGGGTCGCTTTGCCACACTTGGGGCAAATCAGCATCACATTGGAGGCGTCAATGGCGCGCTCCTTCTGGTAGATGCCGCCTGGCTGACCCTGGCGGCGGGATTTCTGGTGCTTGCTTACATAAGCAACGCCTTCCACGATCACCCTGCCGCTTTTGGGAATAACGGTCAAAATCTTGCCCTGCTTGCCCTTTATACTTTCTGGGCCGGAGATGACAACGACCTGATCGTTCTTTTTAACGTGAACCTTCGCAATCATTTGTCAATCCTCCATCACAGCACTTCGGGAGCGAGCGAAACGATCTTCATGTATGCCTTTTCGCGCAGCTCACGGGCTACGGGTCCAAAAATACGGGTGCCTTTGGGCATCTTTTCCTCGTTGATAAGCACGGCGGCGTTGTCGTCAAAGCGGATATAGCTGCCATCGGGGCGGCGCTTGGATTTGCGCATGCGCACGATAACGGCCTTCACCACATCGCCTTTTTTCACCGCGCCACCCGGGGTGACGCTTTTCACGCTGGCCACGATCACATCGCCGATGGAACCGTCGCGGCGGAAGGAACCGCCTAGCACGCGGATGCACATGATTTCCTTAGCGCCGGAGTTATCGGCTACCTTAAGTCGCGTTTGCGGCTGGATCATACGGTTTTCCTCCTTGTTGGAATCGGATGGCTGCTTGCAGCCCTCCGCTTATGGTATCGGAGCGCCCATCGGCGGCGGTATGTTGCCGACGAGGGCAGAACGGAGATCGCCGGATCACGTTGTGCATTGCGCGCCAAAGCGGCGTTTTCTCTGCTTACGGATGCGACGCTCCATCGCTTATTTGGCCTTTTCGACGATCTCTACCAGGCGCCAATGCTTATCCTTGCTCAGCGGACGGGTTTCCATCACGCGCACGGTATCCCCGATGCCGCACTGGTTTTCCTCGTCGTGTGCTTTAAGCTTGTTGGTCTGGTTCATGATCTTGCCATAAAGCGGATGACGCACGCGCTCTTTGATCTCCACGACGATGGTCTTGTCCATCTTATCGCTGACGACCTTCCCCACGCGGCTTTTGCGAAGTCCTCTTTGTTCAGACATTGAAGCGGCTGCCTCCTTCATATAGCGTCTCACTCATCACTGAGCGTCTTTTTGTTCAAGCTGGCGAAGGGCGGTCAGCACACGGGCGATGTCATGCTTGACGCCTTTGATGACCATGGTGTTCTGCAGTTGACCGGTCGCGAGCTGAAAACGAAGGTTGAACAGCTCTTCCTTAAGTTCCCTGGCCTTGCCTTCCAGCTCGACCTTGTTTAACGTAAGAAGCTCGCTGGACTTCATTTCGCTTCACCACCCGCTTCGATGTTGTTTTCGCGCTGGATGATCTTCGTCTTGATGGGCAGCTTGTGCCCGGCAAGGCGAAGCGCCTCGCGCGCCGTCTCATCACCCACGCCGGATACTTCAAAGAGCACGCGGCCGGGCTTGACAACGGCTACCCAGTACTCGGGAGAGCCTTTGCCCGAACCCATGCGGGTCTCGGCGGGCTTCTCGGTTACGGGTTTGTCCGGGAAAATCTTGATCCAAACCTGACCACCGCGCTTGGTGTAGCGGGTCAAGGCGATACGGGCGGCCTCAATCTGCTGGCTGGTGATCCAGGCGGGCTCGGTGGCCATGAGGCCGTACTCGCCGTAGGCAATAAAATTGCCACGGTGCGCCTTGCCCTTCATGCGGCCGCGGAAAACGCGGCGACGCTTTACTCTCTTGGGCATCAACATAGCTTATTTGCCTCCTTCGCTGGCAGCGGCTACGCCCTGCGGTTTCTTGGGCTTAGGCAGGCGCTGGCCTTTGTAGACCCACACCTTTACGCCCAGGCGGCCATAGGTGGTCTTGGCTTCGGCAAAGCCGTAATCAATATCCGCACGCAGGGTTTGCAGCGGAATCGAGCCTTCGTGATAGTGCTCGGTGCGGGCGATGTCCGCGCCGCCCAAACGGCCGGCAACGCTGCACTTCATGCCCTTGGAACCGCTCTTCATGGCGCGCTGCATGCTCTGCTTCATGGCGCGGCGGAAGCTGATGCGCTTTTCCAGCTGCTGGGCGATGTTCTCGGCCACCAGCTGCGCATTGGTCTCCGGCGCTTTGATCTCCATGATGTTCAGGTTTGCAGGCTTGCCCAGGAAAGCTTCGATGTCTTTCTTGAGCGCTTCGATGCCCGCGCCGCCGCGGCCGATGATCATGCCGGGTTTGGCGGTAAAAATGTTGATGGTAATACGGTTGGCGCTGCGCTCGATATCAATATGGCTGATACCGGTGGCGTAGTACTTCTCCTTGAGCATTTTGCGAAGCTTGAAATCCTCCACGAGGTTGTTCGCAAAATCTTTTTTGCCGGCGTACCAGCGGGTGCTCCAGTTGAAGATCACGCCAACGCGCGCACCATGGGGATTAACTTTCTGACCCATTATGGTACCTCCCTTAGCTTACTTCTGGTCCAACACCACGCTGATGTGACTGGTGCGCTTGAGAATGGGTGACGCGCTGCCGCGGGAGCGGGCAACGAAGCGCTTGAGCGTGGGGCCGGGGTTGGCGTAGATTTCCGCAACATAGAGGGATTTGCGATCCAGCTCATTGTTGTTTACGGCATTGGCAACGGCGCTGGAAAGCAGTTTGTGCACAACCGGCGAGGCCGCCTTGGGGGTAAACTGCAGAATCGTCAGAGCGTCGTCCACATTCTTGCCGCGGATCAAATCCAGCACGGTCTTAACCTTGCGGGAAGAGATGCGCACGTACTTGGCGTGAGCGGCCGGCCGCGTATCACGGTTAGCCATATGGGCTTGCGCCTTCTTTTGGGTATTGCTTGCCATGTGTTTACTCAACTCCTTCCGCTTTATTTGCCGCCGGACGATTTGGAACCGGCGTGACCGCGGTACGTGCGGGTGGGGGCGAACTCGCCCAGCTTATGCCCGACCATATCCTCGGTGACGTAAACCGGCACATGTTTGCGACCGTCATGTACGGCAATGGTATGACCAACAAAATCGGGGAAGATGGTGCTGGCGCGCGACCACGTCTTGACAACCGTCTTCTTGCTGGCCTTGTTCATTTCCACAACACGCTTGAGCAGCGTTTCTTCTACATAGGGTCCCTTTTTAATGGAACGGCTCATGTTAGGGCTTCCTCCTTCCTTGGATGCGTAAGGCTATTTGCCCGCGCGCTTTACGATCAGCTTATTGGAATACTTCTTGTGCTTGCGGGTCTTCAGGCCCAGCGCAACCTTGCCCCAGGGGGTAACAGGGGCGGGCATGCCCACGGGGCTTTTGCCCTCGCCGCCGCCGTGCGGGTGATCGCAGGGGTTCATAACCACGCCGCGCACCGTGGGGCGGATGCCCATGTGGCGCTTGCGACCGGCTTTGCCGATGCGCACGTTCTCGTGATCGGAGTTACCCACTACGCCGATGGTGGCCAGCGCGTTGAGCGCTACCTTGCGCAGCTCGCCAGAGGGCAGGCGGATGAGGCCGTAGCCGTTCTCTTTTGCCATCAGCTGTGCGCTCATGCCGGCGGAGCGAACCATCTGGCCGCCTTTGCCGGGCTTGATCTCCACATTGTGGATCAGCGTACCCACGGGAATGTTCTCAATGGGCAGCGCGTTGCCGGGCATAATATCCGCGGTAGGGCCGGCGATGACTTTCGTGCCCACCTTGAGCCCCTGGGGCGCAAGGATGTAGCGCTTCTCGCCATCCGCGTAGATCAGCAGGGCGATGAAAGCGCTGCGGTTGGGATCATACTCGATGGTCGCCACGCGAGCGGGAATGTCCAGCTTGTTGCGCTTGAAATCGATGATGCGGTACTTGACCTTGTTGCCGCCGCCCTGATGGCGCACGGTGATCTTGCCCTGCTTATTGCGGCCGGAATTCTTTTTCTTGTACTCCAGCAACGATTTCTCAGGTTTATTGGTCGTGATCTCCTCGTACGTCAGCACCGACATAAAGCGGCGAGCGGGCGAGGTCGGCTTATAGAGACGAATCGCCATGATTTCTTTTCCTCCCTGCTTTATTCGGCCATGCCTTCAAAGAACTCGATGGGCTTGGAGTCCTCCTTGAGGGTCACATAGGCCTTTTTGATCTCGGGGGTACGGCCCTGGGTCTTGCCCTGCCGCTTGATCTTGCCCAGCGTGCGCACGGTGTTGACCTTTTCCACCTTGATGCCCTTAAACACGCTTTCAAGCGCCAGCTTGATCTCGGTCTTGTTGGCCGTGGGGCGAACCACAAACACGTAACGCTTCTCGGCGAAACCCGCATAGGATTCCTCGGTCAGCACCGGGCGGATGATGATATCGTGTGGATCTTTCATGCGTAAACCTCCTCTACGCCTTTGAGCGCATCCTGCGTGAGGATGATCTTTCCGGCCTTCAGGATATCGTACACGTTCAGCGTGCCCACGGATGTGGTCGCCAGCTCCTGAATGTTGCCGGAAGCGCGCATGAGCGTCTCGTCGCGGCCAGGCAGCACCAGCAGCGTGTGCTTGGTCAGGTCAAAGTTGCCAAGCACCTTGACCATCTGTTTGGTTTTGGCTTCCGGTAGCGTGATGGCATCCACCACGATGATGTCCCCGCCCATGAGCTTGCTGGTCAGCGCGCTCTTGAAGGCGAGCCTGCGCACCTTGCGGGGCACGTTCACCACATAATCGCGGGGCTTGGGCGCAAATACGACGCCGCCGTGGCGGAACTGGGGCGCGCGGTTGCCATGGTGGCGCGCATTGCCGGTCCCCTTTTGGCGGTAGATTTTCCGACCGCCGCCGCGTACTTCGCTGCGGGTCAGGGCACTTTGCGTACCTTGGCGCTTGTTGGCCAAGATGGAACGCACAACCAGATGCATAGCGGACACGTTCACAGGAGCGGCAAAAATGGACTCGCTGAGCTCCACTTCGCCGATGGCCGCGCCCTCCATGTTATACAGTGCAGTCTTAGGCATGGATATATTCCTCCTTCAGTGAAGCTTGGATCAGGCGCCCTTGACGGCATTGCGCACGAGCAGCAGACCGCCGTTGGGGCCGGGCACCGCGCCCTTGATGAGGAGCAGGTTGCGCTCGGTATCAATCTTGACAATCTCAAGATTCTGCACCGTTACGCGCTCCACGCCGTAGTGGCCGGGCATGTGCTTGTTCTTGAATACACGGGAAGGATCGCTGTTAGCGCCCATGGAACCCACGCCGCGGTGATACTTGGAGCCGTGCGCCATGGGGCCGGTGTGCTGGTTCCAGCGGTAGATCGCGCCCGTAAAACCGCGGCCGCGGGTCACGCCGCTTACATCGATCTTATCGCCTGCCTGGAACTGCGAAACGGTGATGTCGTTGCCGACTTCCAGCTCGCCCGCGTTATCCAGCCGCAGTTCACGCACAAAGCGTGTGGGGGCAATGCCCGCCTTCTTGAAATGTCCTGCCAGGGATTTGGTGACGAGCTTCTTGGCGCGGTTTTCCGGGTAGGTGTCAAAACCGACCTGTACCGCCGAATATCCGTCGCTTTCAACGCTCTTTTTCTGCACTACTTTGCAGGGGCCAGCCTCCACCACTGTCACGGGGACGAGGCGGCCGTCATCGGTGAAGACCTGCGTCATACCGATCTTCTTGCCTACGATCGCGTTTTTCATGATAGCGTTACCTCCTGCGTTAATTGTTCAACTTGATTTCGATCTCGACACCGGCAGGAAGATCGAGCTTCATCATGGCGTCCACGGTGCGCGGGTTGGGGTTCAGGATGTCGATGAGGCGCTTGTGGGTACGCATTTCGAACTGCTCGCGGCTGTCCTTGTACTTGTGCGGCGCACGAAGAATGGTGACGATTTCCTTCTCCGTCGGAAGGGGGATGGGGCCTGATACGCGCGCGCCGGTCCGCTTGGCGGTCTCAACGATGCGCTCGGCAGACTGGTCGATCAGGTTGTGCTCGTAAGCCTTCAGCTTGATCCGAATCTTCTGGTTGGCCATTTTCGAACCTCCTTGGTTTTCGTCTTAAGTACACCGCTCCGGGCGTGTCCATCGTCCACTTTGCAATTGGCGAGATCACTCCCGCCGCGCGGCGACCCTTGCGGGTCATGCCATGGTGTCATACACGCTCGCGATGCCTCAAGTCCGTCGCCCGATTTCCGGGCTGGTCCACGATAATTACCCGCCATGGCCATGGCGGCAACTTATCGCTTCATCCCTGAACAGACAGCTTTAGTAGTATAGCGGATGAAGGAGCGGAATGCAAGTGTTTTTCAAAATTTAATTTCTATATTTTCACAGACATTCAGGCTGCTTATGCCCATGCGGGGCTGGATTTGCGTCAATTGTCAGTACACAGCCCCGTGTGTGTCCATCGTGTAGGTATCGAATTGCTGCACCCAGCGCATCGATGTGCTTGATTACGCGATTTTCAGCAAGCCATAACAGCGGGCAGGGGCGTTCATGCGCCTGCCCGCTGGCCGCTGTAAAAATCCCCGATTGGTTTCATTTATCGCTTGCCGCATAGCCCTGCGGGCTGTTCGCGCGCTTGCTATGGTTGTGGCGTAAGGCTTTGGGGTTCCGCTTCAAACCCCGGCAAGGGTTCACCCCTGCACCCTGACCAGCGCTACTGGCCCTGACCCCCGACTTTCTCGGGAGCCAAAGCGCGCAGAGGCATTCTTGCCCCTGCGCGCTGTTTTTTCATGAATCTTGATAATGTGTTGCCGCCGCGTGGTTCATTGCCATGCAAGCGGTACGCTCGCACCCGTATGCATTGGGTTTGGGAAGTGCATCGACCCTTGTTCCGCTCAGTTCTATCGGCACACTTAGCATTGCCATGCCCCTGCGCATGAAAAACCATACACCGGCCGCTGGCTTTCGCTTTCGGCGAGATGCTACCGTCCACACGCGCTCTCCCATGCCAAACCCACCGAAGCGATGCTGCTTTTTGACACCCAGATGAGGGACACCGCCGCTTGCGCCTGTTTCGGTTATGCGCTTATTCGTCCAGCAGTGCCAGGTCGGGATCCTCCTCGGCAATCTGTTTATCGGCTTCAGCCAACTCTTCTTCCACCGTTTCGCTTGGGGCGGACGCCTTTTTGCTTGCCAGTTCCTTCATGGCTTCCTCGCGGATAATCAAATCAATTTTCTTGGCGATATCGGGGTTATCCTTGAGGAACTGCCGCGCGTTCTCGCGTCCCTGCCCAATGCGCTGATCCTCATAGCTGAACCACGCGCCGCTCTTATGGATAATGTCCCGATCTACCGCCATATCCAGCAGCGTGCCGTCCCGGCTGATGCCCTCGCCATAGATGATATCAAATTCCGCAATGCGGAAAGGCGGCGCCATCTTGTTTTTGACCACTTTCACCTTCGTGCGGTTGCCGATAACCTCGGTGCCGCTTTTCAGCTGCTCGCCGCGCCGCACATCCAGCCGGATGCTGGCGTAAAACTTGAGCGCCCGACCGCCGGTGGTGGTCTCCGGGTTACCGTACATCACGCCGACTTTCTCACGCAGTTGGTTGATGAAAACCGTCACGGCGTTGGTCTTGCTGATAACGCCCGTCAGCTTGCGCAGCGCCTGGCTCATCAGCCTTGCCTGCAAACCCACAAAGCTATCGCCCATTTCACCTTCGATTTCTGCCTTGGGCACCAGCGCGGCCACCGAGTCGATCACCACTATATCCACCGCGCCGCTGCGTACCAGCGCCTCGCAGATTTCCAGCGCCTGTTCGCCCGTATCCGGCTGGCTGATGTACAGGTTATCGATGTCCACGCCCAGTTTTTTGGCATATTGCGGGTCCAACGCATGCTCCGCGTCAATAAACGCCGCTACGCCGCCCATCTTTTGCGCCTCCGCGACCACATGCAAAGCCACGGTCGTTTTACCGCTGGATTCCGGCCCGTAAATCTCCACCACACGGCCGCGGGGAAGCCCGCCAATGCCCAGCGCGAGGTCAAGCTGCAAGTTGCCGGTGGGGATCACCTGAATGTTTTGCACGGCAACTGAATCACTGAATTTCATGACCGCGCCCTTGCCATAGGTTTTGTTGAGATGCGTCAGCGCGCTTTCCAGCGCTTTGAGCTTCTCTTCCTTAATTGCGCTCTCGCTTTTTCCCTCGGTATTGGCCGATACGGCGATCTTCTTTGTGGATTCTTTCTTAGGAGCCATGCCGTGCTACCACCTTTCAAACTAAGCTTGCATCGTATCGAGTAGCAGCGTGAGGGCGGCGCTTGCCGCCTGTTCACGCACCGCCTGTCGGTCGCCTGTAAAATGATGTTCCTGCGCCGTTGTTTTGCCCGGCGCCGCGCAGGCGATGTGCACCGTGCCCACAGGCGTTTGGGTTCCATCCCCCAGCGGCCCCGCAAGGCCGGTCGCGCTCACGGCAAAATCCACCTGCAACAGCGCCCGCGCGCCCTCGGCCATCTGCCGCGCGCATGGGGCGCTCACCGCGCCATCACTTTGCAGCACCGCCTGGCTTACGCCCAGCAGCGCCTGCTTGATGCGCGGGGCATAGCTTATGATGCCCCCCGCCAGCGTACCGCTTGCGCCGGAAACCTCCGCGAGCGTGGATGCAATAAGCCCCGCGGTAAGGCTTTCCGCCGTGCCGATGGTCACGCCCCGCGCGATGCCCGCACGCACCACAGCCTGCGCAAGAGGCTCAAGCGCCTTCATGACGTTTTGCCCCCGCCGGTAAGCACCGCGCCGTTGCGAACAAAGTAATCAGCGCCCGACCAGAGCGTCATGACCACGGTTGCGTAGATGAACACATCCGTCAAAGGAAAATCCCCTAGCACGGCAGCGTTCAGCAGCACCAGCACCAGCGTAAGCATTTGCAGCGAAGTCTTGATCTTGCCCAATTTGCCCGCCGCAATTACGCGCCCCTGTTCCACCGCCACCAGCCGTAGCCCATCCACCGCCAGCTCCCGAAACAGCACCACCACGCTCACCCAGGCGGGAAAACGCCCCAGCCCGCACAGCGCGATCATGGTCGAAAGCACCAAAAGCTTATCCGCCACCGGATCCAGAAACTTGCCCAAATTGGTGACGATCTTGTACCGGCGTGCGATAAAGCCGTCCAGCCAATCCGTAAACGAGGCGATCATAAACGCCACCAACGCCAAACCTTGCGCCATGGGCGTTTCAAACTGCAACAGAACCACGATGACGGGGATCAGCGCAACGCGCGCGATGGTCAGGCGGTTAGGCCAGTTCATTGTATCACTCCTGTCAGGTCATACACATCTGCATGCGTTAGGGTTGCCGTCACAAAGTCGCCGGGGGCTGCGTCCTGCGCGCCGCGCAGGTACAGGAGGCCGTCCGAGTCCGGCGCTTCCGCCTGGCTGCGGGCAATGGCCACGCCATCCGCGCGCACGCTTTCCACCAGCGCCTGCACCGTCGTGCCCACGCGCAGTTGGTTCTGCGCAAGGGATATCTCCTGTTGCAGGGTCATCAGCGCATCCAGCCGCGCGCGTTTGACTTCCTCCGGTATCTGCTCGTCCATCAGGGCGGCGGGGGTATCCTCCTCGGGCGAATAGGTGAACGCGCCCACGCGGTCAAAGCGCACATCGCGCATCAATGCCAGCAGCCGCTGAAACTGCGCCTCCGTCTCCCCCGGGAACCCGACGATGAACGTGGTGCGCAGGGTAAAGCCCATCGCGCGCGCTTTATGGAGCAGCGCTCGTACGGTATCGATATCCCCGCGCCGGTTCATGCGCCTGAGCAGCTCTGGGTCGGCATGCTGCAAAGGCAAATCCAGGTACTTGCAAATGTTGTCATGCGCGGCCATCACGCGCAGCAATTGCTCGTCAATCTCATCGGGATAGCAATACAAAACGCGAATCCATGCCACACCCGGGATCGCCGCCGCCTGCTCTAGCAGTTCCGGTAAAAGGGAGCGCCCGTGCGTATCCACGCCAAACCGGGAGGTATCCTGCGCCACCAGCACGTGTTCCTTTACGCCTTGGGCGGCCAGCGCGGCCATTTCAGCCAGTACATCGGCCATGGCACGGGAGCGGAAACGCCCGCGGATCAGCGGGATGGCGCAATAGGTACAGCGGTTGTCGCAACCATCCGCAATGCGGATGTAGGCCATGTGCGGCGCGGTGGTAAGCACCCGCTCGCCGGAGAGAATGTGCAGATCATCCGCGCAATAAGAGGCGCGCTTGCCTGCCAGGGCTTCCTGAATGGCCTCGGGGAGCCGCTCATACTGGTTGACCCCCATCAGCAAATCCAACTCGGGAATATCCGCCATCAGATCATTTTCATAACGCTGGGCAAGGCAGCCTGTCGCCACCAGCAGTTTCAGCCTTCCGGTTTTCTTATACTCCGCGCAGGTAAGCAGCGCGTCTACCGATTCTTCCTTGGCGGAATTGATAAAGCCGCAGGTGTTCACAATGAGCACATCCGCCTGGGATTCATCGGCGGTCACGGCAAACCCGCCGCGTGTTAATATGCCAAGCATCAACTCGGTATCCACGCGGTTTTTCGCGCAGCCGAGCGATACGACCCCCACTCTGTACATGGATTGACCCCTTTCAACTAGTTGCCTGACTTTGAGATTATAGCATAGGCATGGTATAAAGAAAAGCGGGCGTGCAATGTGCGGGCTTCCCGCCTCGGCAGGCGGAAGCGAACCGCGCTACCCCCGCAGTTTGGCTACGGTTTGCGTAAAAACATCCGGCACAGGCGCTTCCAGTTGCATGCGCGCCCCCGTGCGGGGGTGGTCAAAACACAGCGTATGCGCATGCAGCAGCAGGCGGGGCGTTGTGACGCCGTGTTTGAGCCCATAGAGCGGATCTCCCGCCACGGGATGGCCGATGCTTTGCATGTGCACGCGTATCTGATGCGTTCGACCCGTCAGAATATGCACATCCAGCAGCGCCGCGCCCCGCAGGTTTTCCAGCAGCGTCCATTGGGTAACGGAGGGTCTGCCGCCTGCTTTTACGGCCATCTTTTTGCGGTCGCGTTCGCTGCGGGCAATCGGTTGATCAATGCGCCCGCCCTGCGCCTTCATGGCGCCTTCCACCACCGCCAGATAGTGCTTTTCCATGCTGCGCGCCTTCAACTGCGCGCTCAAGCTCAGGTGTGCGGCATCGTTCTTGGCAATAAGCATAATGCCGCTGGTATCCTTATCCAGCCGATGGACAATGCCCGGCCGTATCACGCCGCCCACGCCGGAGAGATCGGTCAGGGCAAAAAGCAACGCGTTGACCAGCGTACCGGCCGTATTCCCCGCCGCCGGATGCACCACCATGCCGCATGGTTTATCAACCACCGCGATATCCGCATCCTGATACAAAAACACCAGCGGAATATCCTGTTTTTCCACGGCGGTATGGGTTGGCTCGGGTACTGCCACCGCCAGCTCGTCCCCGGCTTTGACGGCCGTACCCGCCTTGGTTGAGGCCTTGCCGTTTACGCTGCACAACCCCATGGCGATCCATTTGGCGGCCTGTGATCGGGTGACGGCGCAGGCCTGCGCCACCAGCACATCCAGCCGCGCGTCACACGGGGCGGTCTGCGCGATGCGTTCCATGCGCATCCTCCTCCCGTTTCAGGCGCCAATCATCGGGTCTGAAAATCAGGCTCACTGCCAGCAGCGCAACCCCGATGCAGATGGCGATATCCGCAGCGTTGCAGATAAACCAGGGCATCCACGGAAAATAGATCATATCCGGCACATAGCCCAGCCAGAGCCGATCTAAAAAATTGCCCAAAAAGCCGCCGACGACCAGCGCCATCGCAGCGCGGGAAAATCGCGTAACGCGGTATTGCCGAATCACCAGCCAGCCCATCACCATGGCAAGGAGGGGCAGCAGCAGTATCAGCACCGGATAATCCGACAGAAAGCCAAGCGCCATACCCTGGTTACGCGAAAGCCGCCACTCCAGCAGCCCCGGCAGCACCACCCTGCGCTCCCCGAGGGAAAGCGCGGCAAGCGCGGCAATTTTCGAGAGCCTGTCCAGTAAAAAAGTTACGATAGCCATAGCCCAAAATGCCACCATTAAGCCCTCCGCGGTCAATATCATTACAACGCGCCTGTTGAAAGTTAACGCTTACGGCGCATCAGCAAAGCAATGCAGGATTATTCGCGTTGACGCCGCACAGCGCTAATCGCGCGACGGTATACGTCAAACGCTGATCGCTCCTTCGCGCAGCTCAATGGTGTAAGCATCGCCTGTGCGCCGGGAAAAACAATGCCTGCGCACGGTTCACCACGCCATGGAACCACACGTATCATACCAGAATCCGCCCTGTTTTGCAATCGGTTGCGAACGCGTGTTTCTATTGTTACACAGCAAAGCACCCCCGCCATACGGCCGGGGGCGCTTTGCTGTCAAAAAATTGGGTTCAGGGTTAGCAGCCCTAATCAGGGTGCAGGGGTGAAACCCCTGCCGCGGTTTGGGGCGGAACCCCAAAGCCTCCCATCACAGCCCATAGCCAAAGCGAGCAAACAGCCCGCAGGGCTATGCGGCGAGCGCTGGCAGAACCCAATCGTGAGTTTTTGACAAGCTGTGCAAAGCACCCCCGCCATACGGCCGGGGGTGCTCAAGAAAGCAAAGCTTGATCAGATGATCTCGATCAGGCATACTTCCGCGGCATCCCCGCGGCGCGGCCCAAGCTTGTAAATGCGGGTGTAACCACCGGCGCATTTCTTATCCTGATTACGCTTCTTGAACTTGGGGCCATACTCGCGCAGGAGCTTTTCCACCACAGGGTATTTGATGCCCTGCGTGCGCTCCTTGAAATCGGCCTTATCTTCGTCCTTTTTGCGCACATCCTTGAGCTCATACAGGTAGCTGAGCATCACGCGGCGCGCGGCCAGGCGGGAAGGGGCGTCATTGACCACGGTAAGCGTGGTGAGCTGTCCCTTATCGTTATGGGTCTGTTTGGTCGCTTCAACGGTATTGTCGCACTCATTGATGGCCAAAGTGATAAGGCGCTCAGCGGCGCGGCGAACTTCCTTGGCGCGAGCCTCGGTCGTCTCGATGCGGCCGTACCAGATCAGGTTGGTCACCTGATTGCGAATAAGCGCCTTGCGCTGATCCGCCGTGCGGCCCAATTTGCGTTGTGCCATATAGGTTTCCTCCTTCGTCGGACTGCTCGCTTGGCTCCATCGCGTGGAGCAAGCGTCAAATGTTATGGCTTACTCGTCGCTGGGCCGAAGGGACAGGTTGAGGGCTTCCAGCTTCTGCTCGACCTCTTCCAGGCTCTTGCGGCCAAGGTTGCGAACCTTCATCATATCTTCCTGATTGCGCTGCACAAGCTCGGCTACGGTATTGATACCGGCGCGCTTTAAGCAGTTGTACGCGCGCACGCTCAGATCCAGCTCCTCGATGGTCATTTCCAGAACCTTTTCCTTTTTCTCGTCCTCCTGATCGGTAAATGCGATGGGCATTACCTGATCAGTCAGGCTAACAAAGAGGCTCAGGTGCTCGGTCAGGATCTTGGCGGCGGTGGAGATGGCTTCATCGGGCATCACGGTGCCGTTTGTCCATACGTCCAGCGTCAGCTTATCATAGTCCGTAATCTGCCCTACGCGGGTATCTTCGATGGTATAATTCACCTTGCGCACAGGGGTGAAAATGGAATCGATCGGGATCACGCCAATGGGGGTGTTGGACGATTTGTTCTTGTCCGCACTCACATAGCCGCGACCCTTGTCCATGGTGAGCGTCATGCGCAGGTGCGCATCGGCGCCCAGTGTGGCGATATGGAGATCGGGATCGACCATTTCCATCTCATCGTCAAGGGGGATATCGCCGGACAGCAGCTCACAGGGGCCCTTCACGTCCAAGTAAACCGTTTTGGTTTGCTCGGTGAACATCTTGAAGGAAAGCTGTTTCAGGTTCAGGATGAGCTCCATCACATCTTCCACGACGCCGGGGACGGTGGTAAACTCATGCTGGATTCCTTCAATGTGAATGCTGGTGACGGCGGAGCCGGGGAGCGAACTAAGCAGCACCCGACGCAGCGCATTGCCAAGTGTGTTGCCGAAACCGCGTTCAAGCGGTTCGACCACGAACTTGCCATACGTGTTATCGGCGCTAACTTCCACGCACTCGATCCGCGCTTTTTCGATTTCGATCATTGGGTTTACCCTCCTGTTTCAAGCCAGTTGGTTGAGGGAGATGAGCCTCAAGCCTAACGAGAGTAGAACTCGACGATCATGTTCTCCTGCAGGGACAGATCTACATCATCCCGCTGCGGCAACGCGCTCACGGTGGTGGTAAGATCCGCAGCCACGGTGGTAAGCCACTTGGGCACCACACGGCTGATTCCTTCTTTCACGATCTTGAAATGCTCAATATCGCGGCGGGTGCTGCGAACGCTTACCACATCGCCCACCTTGGTGGTGAAGGAAGGGATATCCACCTTTTTGCCATTCACGGTAAAAAGGCCGTGCGCCACAAACTGGCGAGCCTGCGCGCGGCTGGAAGCCAGCCCGCTGCGGTACACCACATTGTCCAGACGGCGTTCCAGCAGCGAAAGCAGGTTTTCGCCGGTGATGCCCTTCATGGTTTCGGCACGGTTGAACGTGCGGTGGAACTGGCCTTCCATCAGGCCATAGGCGCGGCGCGCCTTTTGCTTTTCACGAAGCTGGATGCCATATTCGCTTGCCTTGCGGGCGCGCGCTTGCCCATGCTGACCCGGAGGGGTCGGGCGGGTTGTTTGCGCGCACTTGGCGGAGAAGCACTTCTCACCCTTCAGAAAGAGCTTGGTGCCCTCGCGGCGGCACAGACGGCATACGGAATCGGTATATCTTGCCATTACTTTGTACCTCCTCGATTTCCTTACACTCTTCTACGCTTGGGCGGACGGCAGCCGTTGTGCGGAATGGGTGTAACGTCTTTGATCATGTTTACCTCAAGCCCGGCGGCCTGCAGACTGCGGATAGCGGCTTCACGCCCGGAACCCGGACCCTTGACAAACACTTCCACGGTCTTGAGTCCAAACTCCATCGCGGCTTTGGCGGCGGTTTCAGCGGCCATCTGCGCGGCGAAAGGCGTGGACTTTTTGCTGCCACGGAAACCAAGCCCGCCGGCGCTGGCCCAGGAAAGGGCATTGCCGTTGGTATCGGTCAGGGTGACGATGGTGTTGTTAAACGAAGAACGGATATGCGCTGCCCCACGCTCCACGAGCTTTTTCTCACGGCGCTTGCGCGATACCTTCTTAAGCTTTTTGTTGGGTGCCATTCTGTTTATCCCTCCATGTTACATACGCATTCGTGCAGCCTTACTTCGCGGCCTTCTTCTTGCCGGCAACGGTATGCTTGGGACCTTTGCGGGTGCGTGCGTTGGTTTTGGTCTTTTGGCCGCGCACAGGCAGGCCACGGCGGTGACGCACGCCACGGTAGCTGCCGATCTCCACCAGTCGCTTGATGTTCAGGGACACCTCGCGGCGCAGATCGCCTTCCACCTTCACGTGATGTTCGATGTAATCACGGAGTTTGCTAACTTCCGTTTCGGTAAGGTCCTTGATGCGGGTATCAGGGCTAATCTCGGTTTCGGCCAAAATCTTCTGAGAGATTTTCAAACCGATGCCGAAGATATACGTAAGCCCGATTTCCACACGCTTTTCTCTGGGCAGGTCAACGCCCGCAATACGTGCCATGTATGGTACACCTCCATTGAATATAGGGCCATGCCCTCTTGGGCCAAGGGTCTCTTGTCATTGGCACGCGTCGCGTAGAGGTGCGAAGCGCTGCCCAAGACCCCGCACGCAGCGGAACCGTAGTTCATGCGCGCTTTGTAAGCTTTGTTTGACCGTTGGCACACCCATGGTCGCATGCATTTTCGTGCATGCGCAGCCGCCCATGGCTTGTCGCCTAGTCTAACTTGCGAAGTATAGCATATTTTTTACATGAGGGCAATGCTTTTTTCTTGTTTTCATTTCTGATGTCCAAGAAAATTTACAAATTTGTATGAGCCTGGTATTTGATCCACAACATTTGGTATGGGGGTTCCGCGCCTGCGGCGCGGGCAAGGGCATTTCGGTTGCCCTTGCATCCTTCGGATGTCGCCCTTGCAGGGGGCGTGTGTGAGGGGCGGCGCACAGCCGCTGGGGGTGCAGGGTTTCGCGCCTGCGGGCGCGAGCAAGGGCTTTCCGCTCGCCCTTGCAACCTTCGGGTGTCCCTTGCAGGGGGCTTTATGTGCGGGGCGGCGCACTGCCGCTGGGGGCGCAGGGTTCCGCCCTGCGGGGCGGGCAAGGGCTTTCCGCTCGCCCTTGCAACCTTCGGGTGTCGCCTTCTTAGGCGGGGTGGGTATGGCAAGTCGCGCTAGGAGTACAGGAAAGTCGTCCGCTGCTACTGCGCGTGGC
>LVAQ01000006.1 GCA_001604105.1 Clostridiales bacterium Firm_11 | reverse complement strand
AGTTTAAACAAGCGCTTGCCGACATCAATCAGAGCTTCAAGGTGCTGGGCAGCGAAATGGCGCTAGCGACCAGCCAGTTTGAGAAAAACGACAAGTCCGTTCAAGCTGTCACTTCCCGTAACGCCATCCTCAATAAGGAAATCGAAGCCCAAAAAGAGAAGATCGCTACCCTGAAAGCCGCACTGGACAACGCGGCTTCTTCTTTTGGCGAAAACGACCGCCGCACCCAAAACTGGCAGATCCAGCTTAACAAGGCGCAGGCTGAACTGAACGGCATGGAACGGGAGTTGGAGGAATCCGCCGAGGACGCGGACGATCTGGGCGAACAGATAACCGACTCGGGCGAAAATGCCGAAAAGGCGGGCGGCAAGTTTGAAAGGCTCGGCAGTATCCTAAGCGGCATCGGCAAGGCGATGGGTACCGTAGCCGCCGCGGCCGGAGCCGCCGCTATCAAGCTGGGCAAAGAAGTCGTGCAGCAGTTTGGCGAGCTGGAGCAGAACCTTGGCGGCTCGGAGGCGGTTTTCGGAAAATATGCCGAATCCATCCAGCGCACGGGCGAGGAAGCGTACAAGAACCTCGGCGTTTCCCAGAGCCAGTACCTCGCCACCGCCAACAAGATGGGTGCGCTGTTTCAGGGTTCGGGCGTCGAGCAGCAAAAAAGCCTCGAACTGACCGAGAAGGCGATGCAGCGTGCCGCCGACATGGCGTCTGTCATGGGCATCGATATGCAGATGGCGCTGGACTCCGTCGCGGGCGCCGCCAAGGGCAACTTCACCATGATGGACAATCTCGGCGTGTCCATGAACGCCACGACCCTTGAAGCGTACGCTCTCGCCAAGGGACTCGATTTCACCTGGGCGTCGGCCGGCAACTCGCAAAAGGCTGAACTGGCCATGCAGATGTTCTTTGAAAACACAGAACAGTACGCAGGTAACTTTGCGCGGGAATCCACGCAGACCATTTCCGGCTCGCTGAGACTCATGAAGGCAGCGCTTGGTTCCTTTACGGCAGGCCTGGGCAACGCGAACGCCGACATGACTAACCTGACACAGAATCTAGTGGACGCGTTTCAAGCGGTTGTGCAGAATATCGTGCCGGTGCTGGAAAACGTCGTGAGCGCACTGCCAGTAGCCACCGGCGCGATCCTTACGGCCATCGGGGATCTCCTGCCGATGCTACTGGAAACCGTCACCTCCCTGTTCACGCAAGTGTTGGGAATGCTTATGAGCCTGCTGCCCGAGCTGATCCCGGCGGCGGTGAGCGCGATCATGACGATCACGGGCGCGCTGATTGAAAACCTGCCGCTATTGGTTGCGGCGGCGGTGTTACTGGTCACCGCGTTGGTGGAGGGCATCGGTTTGGCGCTACCCACGCTCATCCCTGCCGCTGTGACTGCCGTCATGACGATTGTGCAGGGGTTGCTGGAACAGTTACCCCTTCTGCTGGACGCGGCGCTGCAGCTGATTCTCGGCCTAGCGCAAGGCTTGCTCAATGCCATCCCGCAGTTGATCGACGCGCTGCCAGCCATCATCGACGCGCTGATAATCTTCCTGATCCAGTCCATCCCGCAGATTATTCAAGCAGGCATCCAGCTCCTGACCGCGCTGGTGACGGCGCTGCCGACGATCATCGCAGCCATCGTGAAAGCAATCCCGCAGATTATTTCCAGTATTATCAACGCAGTCATTATCTCTATCCCGCTCATCATCGACGCGGGCATTAAGCTGCTGGTCGCGCTGATTCAGGCGCTGCCACAGATCATTACGACCGTGGTCGCAGCGGTGCCACAGATTGTCGGTGCGCTGACTGGTGCGTTTGTGGGGAACATCGACAAGATCATCCTCGCGGGCGTGCAGTTATTCGTCGCCCTGATTAAAAACCTTCCGACCATCATCATCGAGATTGTGAAAGCCATACCGCAGATCATTACAGCGTTGGTGAACGGGTTTACGAGTTCCATCAGTCAGATCGCCAGCGTTGGCGGTAATCTCATCAAGGGATTGTGGCAGGGCATCTCGGACGCGGGCGCGTGGCTCCGCGATAAGATTTCCGGTTTCTTTGGCGGTGTGGTGGACAGCATCAAGAACTTTTTCGGCATCCATTCGCCCTCGACGCTGTTCGCTGGGCTTGGGCGCAATATGGGCGAAGGCATCGGAGTCGGCTTTGAAGAAGCGATGGCCGGTGTGGCTAGAGATATGCAAAACGCCATCCCGACGAGCTTTGACATGAACACAAGGGTCAATGGCTATGGTTCTGGGACACTGTCTTCGGGCACTAATATCACGCAGAATATCTCGGTCGCATCGCCCAAAGCGCTCTCCGAAAAAGAAATCGCACGCGAATTCAAGAACCTCTCTCGCAAACTGGCACTTGAGTATTAAGGAGGTGTGCCGTTGGAACTGATCTATACGAACGCGAACGGTGAAAGCGTCACCCTCCGGCAAACGCGTCCGTTCTTTCTGACGCGTGTGGATGGCGCCGGGAAAGTGCGCCAGACGGTAAACACCTTTAAAGCGCCCGATCAGGACGGCGCTTTTTTCATTTCCTCCGCCATGGACATGCGCAACATCACACTGGAAGGATCGGTTATCACGCCTACGATTACCGAAACCTACAACCAGCGACGGCGCTTTCTGCGTGTTTTCACGCCTAAGCTGCAAGGAACACTGGTCTACCGCAACCGACAGATCCAGTGTGTCGTGGAGGAAGCAGGATTCACCGCGTCATCCCGTGAACGCGCGCCGAATTTCTTCATCAGCCTCCTGTGCCCGTCGCCGTTCTTTGAAGCCTTGGAGGAGATTCGGGAAGAACTGGCGATGTGGTCGCCGCTCCTGCTCTTTCCGCTGGAGATACCGGGTGTCGGACTGGAATTCGGCATCCGTCAACCCAGCCAGATTATCACGGTAGACAACATCGGCGACGTTGCCTGCGGGTGCCACATCATCTTTCGGGCGCTTGGCAGCGTGACCAACCCGGAGCTTATGAGCCTCGACACCGGCGATGTGCTTCGCCTGAACACAATCATGGAATCTGGTGAGGAACTTCATGTATATACGCACTTTGCCGGGAAACGGGTGACGCGGCTGCTCGGGCAGGTGGAAAGCAACGCCTTTTCGCTGCTGGACACCAGTTCTGTGTTTTTGCAACTGGAACCCCGGCGCAATCTGCTTCGCTACAACGCTTCTGAAAACATGGATCTGCTCGAAGTGACCATCCTGTATCGGCCTAAGTTTCTGGGGGTGTAGTGTGGAACTGTATGTGTATGGGAACACACGCCAGCTAAACGGCGTTATGGAGTCCTTCGAGTATCTGCGTTGGACGCGGCGGTATTCCCAATGTGGAGCCTTTGAACTGAAAGCCATCGCTACCCCAGAAAATATTTCGCTGCTTACGCTCGACAATCTCCTCTGGAAAAGCGACGATGAAGAAGTCGGGATCATTGAACATCTGGAAATGAGCCAGGCAGACAAGGAAACGATAACAGTCAGCGGGCGGTTTGCAACCAGCTTTCTGGCACGGCGTATCATCTGGGGCAGGGAAACGCTCAGCGGAGATTTGTCTGCATGTGCTTTGCAGCTCATCAACAATCACCTGATTGCGCCTAGCGATACCAACCGGCAGATTACCGGGATTGCGTTCACATCACCCATCCTTGGCGTGACGGTCAACACGCAGGTATCCTACAAGAACCTCATGGATACCATAACCGGGCTTTGCGATGCCTCTGATCAGGGCATCAAGACGGTGTTTGACTCGGCCACAGGGGCTTTATTGATCACGCTATTTATCGGCGGGGTATCACAGGCTGTGTTTTCCCGCGAGTACGAAAACCTGACGTCGCAAATCTATACACAGAGCGCCATGGACTACGCCAATACGGCTCTTATCGGCGGAGAAGGAGAGGGCGCGTCGCGCATTCTGGCTTCCATCGCCAATAGTGCTGGGGAAGCCCGGCGTGAAGTGTTTGTCGATGCCAAAGACCTGCGGCAAGAGGATTTCGGCGCGGGATATCCTGCTGCTCTCCTATTTCGTGGGCTGAACAGGTTGTCGGAGCTTTCCATGGCGCATTCCTTTGACGCGGAGATCAATCCGCACGGGAACCTGCGCTACAAGGTTGATTTCGACCTGGGGCAAGTGGTCACCGTGCTCTCGAAGAAGTGGGGCGTCACATTGGCTGCACGTATCACCGAAGTGGAAGAAAGCTATGACGCAAGCGGGCAAACCCTTAATATCGTGTTCGGCAAAGGCGCGTTATCCCTTCTCCAAAAACTGAAAGGCGGCTGAGACCATGGAAAAAAGCGGGTTCTTCAATTCTTCCGGCGGTGACCGTGTTTACAGCGCCACGGATTTCGCTGCTTATTTCGGAAAACTGGTCAGCAACGGGATCTTCTATACCACCACCACTAACCTGCAGGTCACGCCGGGCAGCGGCATGGCGGTCAACGTCGCAGCAGGCAGCGCGTGGATCAACGGGTACTCGTATGAAAACACGGACGCGCTGACAATTAATCTCGCCACAGCCAGCGGTGTGAACCCGCGCATCGACCGGGTCGTTGTGCGTTTCAGCGCCGTGGAGCGACGTATCTATCTGGCGGTACTGACGGGTACACCAGCGGAGACGCCAACAGCGCCTGCGCTAACTCGTAGTAATGACACCTATGAGCTTGGGCTTGCGGACATTCTGGTGCCGAAAGGCTCTGTAAGCATCCCGGCGCTAAACATCACCGATATGCGGCTGAACACGGCGCTTTGCGGGTTGGTTAACTCGCTGGTGACCGCCGTGTATGAGTAAGGGGTGAGCGAATGCCGTCGATATCCTACTCTCTGAGCAGTTTTACCAAGACCAATACCGATATGGCGGCGGGAACCACCTTTACAGCAGCGGCATCAGGCGCAACCGTATCTGGGGCGTATATCACATCAGGCACGCTGTACCTGAGCAGTATCCGTACATACACCGGTGTTGGGTATCTTGATTTCTCGTTGGGTTCGGGCACTGGATCGACCGGCACCTTTTCCTCCAACAGTTCCACACACTCGGAAACACTAACGCTGACCGGATACAGTAACGCCCTGCTGACGGCAGGGAGCGGCACTGTATCGTTCACCCTAAGACGAACCTCCGGCTCCGGCAATATTCTGAACCTCCGCAGTGGCATCACCGGAACGCTAACGCTCAACTATGAGATCAACCCGACGGCCTGTACCGCGCCCTCGGCCTGCTCTGTCAGCAGCACACTCGCTGAGGGGAATGTGACCCTCTCGTGGAGCGGGGCAGCCGGTGGTACCAACAACGCCATTTCCTCGTATGAAATCCAGTACAGCGAATCCAGCGACAACGCTACGTGGGGCGCGTGGACAGCGCTGACCACGGTTACCACCACCGCCACCAGCGGCAGCGCGTCAGTTGCGCCATCCTCTACTCGCGGGAACTACCGCCGCTTTCAGGTGCGCACACGCGGCGCTGCTGGGGCAAGTTACTATTCCGCATGGAAGGTGTCCACCAACTCGGTGCGTCGCAACACGCTGCCGACTGCGCCCACCGCTGTCACCGCAACGCCCGCCGTGTACAGCACGGAGGCAATCTCCCTCACATGGAGCGGCGCTGCTGGGGGTACCAGCGCGATCAAGGGGTTCACGATCGCCAGCCGAACCTCCACGGACAATGCCACCTGGAGCTCGTGGGAGACGCTTGCCACGTTAACGCAAACGGCAGGCAGCGGAACATATGCCCCAACGGTATCGCGGATCATTGGCACGTACACGCAGTTTGGAATCTCAACGATCGACGCGCTGAATGTCAGTTCTGCCGTCAAGACCAGCGCCAGCATCCTTTGCTCCATTACGGCCTGTGGACTGCCAACTGCTTTCTCGCTCAGCGCGACGCTGACGGAAGGCGCGGTCACGCTCTCGTGGAGCGGAGCGACCCATGGCGCGGGCAATACGATCACCGCGTATGAGCTGCAATACAGCGAATCGATGGATGCTTCCACTTGGGGCGCCTGGACGGCGCTGACCGTCGTGAGCAGCACCGCTACCAGTGGCAGCCAGAGCGTAAGTCCTTCAAGCACAGCAGGGACGTACCGCCGATTCCGAATCAGGATTCAGGGTACGGCAGGAGAAACCTACTACTCGGCTTGGCTGACTTCCACCAATAATGTCAGGCGTAATATCCCGCCGACCGCGCCGACGGTGTTTACAGCAGACCCTGCTGTTTACGATGTGGGTACGATCGCCCTTGCTTGGAGCGGCATCGTAGCCGGAACCAGTGCGATCAAGCAGGTTGTGATTCAGCAGGCCACTTCAACGGATGGCGTTTCATGGGGTGCGTATGACACGCTTACTATGATCACGACGAGCGTGACCTCCGGCATGTATGAAGCTACGCCGTCCAGCGTTTCCGGCATGTCGACACGCTATCGCCTGAGCGTGACCGATACGCTAAATTCAATCTCCGCGTATGCGCTCAGCAACGTGGTTCGCAAGGTCAGCCCGCCAACAGTGCCGGTGGTCACCGCGCCGAAGGCCGCAAGCCAGACCTACGCTGCCACGCCGCGCTTCCTGATCACGACCGGAGTAAGATTGGGCGGCGGCACGCAGAAGGTATGCGTGAAGATCGGCACGGCGGATTGGGAGGATTCGGTCACAAACCCGGAGCGGTTTTCTTCCTCTGGTGCTCTGGCCAACGGGGTACCGACGATCTACACACCTGTCGCTCTTGTACCGGGCAATTACACCGTCACCTTTCGCAGCGTGGACAGCGGCTCAGAAGCTGTCAGTCCTGAGGTGATGCGAAGCTTTACGGTGCTGGCTTCACCCTTTGAGGAAATCGAAGCCAATGTGACCAAGGTCAAGGCTACGCACATGAGGAGTCTGCGAACCGCTATCAATAACTTCCGCGATTTCTACGGTCTTTCGGTAGTCAGTTGGTCGGAGGATGTGATTGCAGGTAAGACAACCGTGAAGAACTGGCCGTTTCATGTGCTGGAACTACGCAAGGCGATCGAGCAGGTTGTGGATGCCATCAACGCCTTTGATGTGGCGTGGGCGAACAAACTGCCTGACCCGTCTTGGATTCCCATTACGACGGGCAGGCCACAGGCGACTGTAATGCAGCAGCTGCAAACCATAATCCTTGGATTATAACGGGTTCCCGGTTCGCGCCTCTGTGAAAGCAGGGGCGCTTTATCATATACATAAAAGCAGGAGGTTGTTCTCATGAAGGAAATTTGGGCATGGATTCAAGCGGCGCTGGTAGCCGTAGGCGGTTTTCTCGGCTGGTTTGTCGGGGGTTTCGACGGTTTGCTCTATGCGCTGATTGCGCTGATGGCTGCTGACTATGTAACGGGCGTAATGTGCGCCATCGCGGACAGAACGCTCTCCAGCGCGGTCGGCTTTCGCGGCATTGCCAAGAAAGTGCTAATCTTTGTGCTGGTCGGCGTCGGGCACATCGTGGACACATATCTGATCGGCAATGGTAGCGCGTTGCGCACTGCGGTGCTGTTCTTCTACTGCTCCAACGAAGGCGTATCGATGCTGGAAAACGCTGGGCATCTGGGTCTTCCGATTCCGCAGAAGCTCAAGGATGTGCTGGAGCAGCTGCACAACCGCGACGATGGGGAGGACACTCAATGAGTGAGCAGGCCCGCGCCGACATCCCCCTCACCAACGAGCATTTCACGGCGTTCTGCGAAAAGATGCTGGGACAGCCCTACTGGTACGGGTGCTGTCTGTACAAGGCTGCTGGCAGCCTGCTGAGCCGCAAAACCAACCAGTATCCTTCTTCCTATGCATCATCCCGTATGGCGCGGTACAATCAGGACATTTCCGACCGGAAAGTTGTGGCGGACTGCATCGGCGGCGTAAAAGGGTACATGTGGACGGACGGCGGCGCGGGTGTTTTGGAGAGTATCGGCACTGACAAGACGTACTCCAGCAAGTACGGTTCCAACGGATGTCCCGACAAAGGCGCAAACGGCATGTTCACCTACGCGAAAAGCAAAGGCATGGACTGGGGAACGATCGGCACTCTACCGGAGATCGTGGGGCTGGCGCTTTTCAAATCGGGCCACATCGGGTATTACGCGGGCGGTGGTTACGCCATAGAGTGGAAAGGTTTCTCGTACGGCTGTGTCAAGACCAAGGTCGCTGGGCGGGGCTGGACGCACTGGTACAAGCTGCCGTTCCTGCAATACGGGGATACTTCCTCGGTCGCGCCAGCCGACGACGGCGGGGAAGCCCCAAACGGCTATGGAACCCGGACGCTCTACTACGCTAAAGGCAAACCTATGCTCCGGGGCGACGATGTGCTCGCGGTGCAGGCGCGGTTGGTGGAGCTTGGCATTGACCCCGGCAATGCCGACGGCGTGTATGGCCCTCTCACCGCAACCGCTATCACGGCGTTTCAGGGTTCCAGAGGCATTAAGGCGGACGGGATCGTCGGCCCGGTCACGCGGAGGGAACTCGAAAGAACGGCCGAATAGCATCAACAATTTCGCGGAATGCCGCCGACGGCATGCGTTTTCCCTCAAGTTCGACATACCTACCACACTGGGAAAGCGGCGTACTCGATCAAAGCGAACGCGGCGGCGCTACTCGCGGAGCTCAAAACGACTGGGTTTTCCAAATCTTTACTCAAAAACGAATAATGATACACTGATAAAAATCCCGCAACTCGGTTTCATGCCGTTTCGCGGGATTTTTCGTGTTTATAGATTGTCCGCTTCATCGACCAAAACATAATCGCCGTGATGGTATTTGGCGATATCAAGCCCAAGGGCTTCAATCACCCGGCATGCGATACTAAATGAAGATGATGATAGGTTTCGTTCGCCAACCTCAAACCTCTGATACTGCCGAAGTTGTATATTTGCCTTGTCCGCAACCTCTTGCTGCGTTATACCGAGTTTTTCACGAAAGTCCCTTAATATCCACTTTTCCTCTACGCGCATAACTTGAAACGCCATATCTGCCGCCTCCATATTTGTGATGGTTCCATCATACGACCATTTGGACGTAACGTCAAGAAATATTACGTCCAGTCGGTCGTATAGAAAATAATCAGGAATGGTGACCATCTCATAAACTCCTTTGCTTCTTGGGGGTTCGAATCCTACTGAATTTTCGGTTATAGGCAGGAGGTAACGCCTATGACCAGTATGCAAAAGCAACGAATCGAATTCCTGCGCGGCAGAGGTGAAAGCTATGCCGCCATCGCCCACACGCTTGATATTTCAGAAAACACGATAAAGTCTTATTGCCGGCGCAACGGGCTTGGCGCGAGTTATATAGAGGATCATCAACCGGCAAAGGTCGATGAAGTTTGCGCTAATTGCGGCAGGCTGCTTATGCACACTCCAGACGCAAAAAGGAAGCGATTCTGCTCTGACAAGTGTCGCATGGCTTGGTGGGCAAAGCATCCCGAAGCTGTGAAGCGCAAGGCAGTCTACCATTTCATTTGCCCTGCCTGCGGGACGGAGTTTAAAGCCTACGGCAACGCCAAGCGAAAATACTGTTCCCGCGCCTGCGCGTCGTCGGCAAGGAGGGCTTGCCATGAGTAAAGACGAGGCAATCCTCCGCTACAAGGCTTCGATGTCCGTGTTTAAAAAATGGCTCTCCGACGGGGCTATCACGGAATCCGACCTGCTGGCGATAGATTCAATGCTCGCCAAGAAATACGGTTTATCTTCACGTAGTATATACCTCGAATATGACTTGCTATGTGGGGAAAAAAGAGTGATGAATGGTACTGCGAAAGGAGGGTAACAATGAGTAGAAAGATAACCAAACTTGAACGAGTGGAACAGTTGCCTTCGCGTCGGCGGGTCGCGGCTTATGCCCGCGTTTCCTGCGACAAGGACAATATGCTCCATTCCCTCGCGGCCCAAGTCAGCGCCTACAGCGAACTGATACAAAACCGCCCCGACTGGGAATACGCCGGGGTCTACGCCGACGCGGATGAAACAGGGACGCGGGACGACCGCCCCGAATTCCAGCGGCTTCTTGCGGATTGCCATGCGGGTCTGATTGACATGATCCTTACGAAAGCGATCAGCCGATTTGCGAGAAACACGGTCACGCTGCTTGAAACCGTCCGCGATTTGAAGGGACGCGGCATCGACGTGTATTTCGAGGAACAGAACATCCACACCGAAAGCTCGGACGGTGAGTTGATGTTGACCATCCTCGCAAGCTACGCACAGGAGGAGAGCCGCTCCGTCAGCGAAAACTGCAAATGGCGCATACGCAAGGACTTTAAGGAGGGCAAGACCGGAGGCAACATACGAATGTATGGGTACGACTACAAAAAGGGGCATTTAATGGTTATCCAAGAAGAAGCCGAAGTCGTCCGTATGATATTCGCCGATTACCTCGGCGGCATGGGTAAAAACGCCATCATGAAGAAGCTGACGAGGCTCGGCATTCCCACTAAGACAGGCGGGCGGTGGTCGGAAACCACTATAAGCTCAATCCTCAAGAATGAAAAGTTCATCGGCGACATGATGCTCCAGAAAGGCTTTGTCTCCGACCACATCACAAAGCGGGTAAAACCGAACCACGGCGAACTCCCCAAGTATTATGTGGAAGGAACGCATGAGGCAATTATCGATAAAGAAACCTTTGAGTCGGTTCAAACTGAAATTGCGCATCGAGCTGCTCAGTCGCGCCACCCAATAACCAAGAGTTACAGCGAATTCAGCGGTGTTATTCATTGTTCGCGCTGTGGGGCGAACTTCTGTAAAAAGATTAACGGCATCGGCACGAAGTACGCCAAAGTAACATGGGCTTGCAGGACGTTCACCTATCGGAGCAAGCATGAATGCGCCGCCAAGTGCATACCCGAAGATATCCTCAAGGGAAAGTGCGCAGAGGCTCTGGGGCTTGCGAAACACGACCCCGAAAAGTTTACCGCAAAAGTCGCCGCCATCACAGTTCCCGATGACGGCGTTTTGGTATTCATGTTCAGGGACGGCACGATTCGCACCCTCACTTGGGAGAACCGCTCTCGACGCGAAAGCTGGACAGATGAAATGAAACAAGCCGCAAGAGAAAAGGCTTCGAAAGGAGACGGTCAAAATGGCTAACGTTCGGGTAATCCCCGCCACAACCCCGGTTATATCGGCGCAGTCGAAGACAAGCACAGCAAAAAGGCGCGTGGCGGCGTATGCGAGAGTTTCCACTGGTAGCGACGAGCAGCTTACGAGCTACGAAGCGCAGGTGGACTACTACACCAGATTTATCCAGAGCCGTGAGGACTGGGAGTTCGTCATGGTCTATGCGGACGAGGGCATTTCGGCGGTCAACACCAAGAAACGCGACGGCTTCAATCAGATGGTTACCGCCGCCCTTACCGGCGGCATTGACCTTATCGTCACAAAAAGCGTGTCGAGGTTCGCTCGAAACACGGTAGACAGCCTCACGACCGTCCGCAAACTCAAGGAAAAAGGCGTGGAAGTCTGGTTCGAGAAGGAAAACATTTACACGTTGGACTCCAAGGGAGAACTGCTCATTACGATTATGTCGAGCCTTGCGCAGGAAGAGAGCCGTTCCATTTCGGAGAATGTCACATGGGGCCAACGTAAACGCATGGCGGATGGCAAGGTCACGCTCCCTTACGCCCAGTTTCTCGGCTACGAAAAAGGCGAGGATGGCTTGCCACGGATAGTTCCCGAGGAAGCGGAAACGGTCAGGCTCATCTACCGTCTCTTTATGGAGGGAAAAACATCTTCGGCAATCGCTAAGCGCCTCACAAGGCAGGGTGTGCCAACGCCCGCCGGGAAAGACAAATGGCAGGCTTGCGGCGTACAGTCCATCTTGCAAAATGAGAAGTACAAAGGCCATGCCCTCATGCAAAAGACGTTCTGCGCCAACTTCCTCACCAAAGAGATGGTCAAAAACACGGGTCAGGTTCAGCAATATTACGTCGAGGACAGCCACCCCTCCATCATCGAACCCGACGAGTGGGACGCGGTTCAAGCCGAGACTTGCCGCCGCAAGAGCCTCGGCTCTATCGGGCGGTGTGGTAACCCGTTATCTGGGAAAATCGTATGCGGAGAATGCGGCGGCTACTTCGGCAAAAAAGTCTGGGGCAGCTACAAAGACGATAAAACATACCGCCGTGAGGTCTACCAGTGCAATGAGAAGTACAAGCACAAAGGCAAAGGGGGCCGGCAATGCGGGACGCCCTTTGTGACCGAGGACGAGGTCAAGTCTCGCTTTCTTACGGCGTTCAACAAGCTGATGGCAGACAGAGATGGGCTGGTTGAGGATTGTCGCTTGGCGCAGTCCGCAATCAGCGACACGTTGGCGATTGAAACCGAACTCGCCGAACTGCTCCGTGAGATTGAGGTAATCACGGAACTGTCTCGTAAGGCAATCTACGAGAACGCGAGAAACGCCCAGAACCAGAGCGATTTCAAGGATCGCAACGACGGATACCTCGAACGCCACCGTAAAGCCACGGAGCGTATCGCCGAGTTGGAAGCGGAGAAGCGGGAGCGGATCGCCAAGGGCAAAACCCTTGACCGCTTCATCGCCGACATTGAAAAAAGACCGCGCATCTTTACCGAATGGGATGAAGCGCTCTGGCTTGCTGTGGTCGATAAGGTTACGGTCGCCACGGACGGATCGATGACGTTTACCTTTCGGAACGGCTCTGAAATCACGGCATGACATCTGAAAATCTACGGCTCGCCTTCGGGCGGGCTGTTTTTGTTCCACTGTCTTTTAACGGCAGGTACGCAATGCACACCCCTGCCCTTAAAATGGGGGTGCAATTTTAACGATTTGCCCGACTATGAGGCCGAAAAGCGGCTGGGTTCATGCCAAGTGTTATCCGAAAAGCACCCTCGCCCCTAATCACCTATTCATACAGGGTTAAAACCAAAAAGCCTAAAAGTGCCTTGTTTCAAGGACTTTCGGGCAAAACAAAAACCATCTACCGACAAAATTACTTTTATCAATAGATGGTTACTGATTTGGTACACCATCAGGGACTCGAACCCTGGACACCCTGATTAAGAGTCAGGTGCTCTACCAACTGAGCTAATGGTGCGCGTGCCATCAATCGCTTTCTGATGACCAACGAAGAATATTATACGCTTTTTCAGCACATTGTCAACCAGTTTTCTTCGTTAATGCTGAATTTCTTTATCGTTTCACTCAAGTATTCTCATCCATCCTGTGATTGATGAACAAGGTGCGGGTGCAACAACAGCATACTTATGATGATTTATCATTGTGTAGAAACCATATTGATCTAAAAAATTCTTGGTTCGTACCAGGATGTTCTTAGTTGTGTCACAATTTGTTTACATTTCGTGCAATAAATGCTCACTTATCATCGTCATAATACAAGAGAGGTGATCGTATGGCCAAGGTATTGATCTATGGTACCGATAATAGCGTTTCGCGAAAACTGGCGAGCATTTTTACAAAGGAAGGCTTAGGTACGCTGATTTGCGAAACCGTGGACAGAATCTCCCCCACACCAGAAGAGGTAACGCTCGTTGTGATGGATGCGCGGCTCAAGTGGTCGGTCTGCCGCCCGTTGTTTTATGATATGCAAAAGGCGGGCTATCCAGTCTTGTTTTTGACAGCTGATAAAGATATGACAACGCATCTGCGCGCGCTGTACCGGGGTCAGTCTGATGTGCTGATGCTCCCGATCTCGCCAAAAGCGGCTGTGGCCAAGGCACAGGCGCTGCTTGGTCATGTGGAACCCTTAGGGCAATTGGCGATTGACGAAGGCGAACGCGTTGCGCTGCTGGATGGCGAGCGCGTGGAACTAACTGCGCAGGAGTTTGCGTTACTGCTTGCTTTGATGGAGAACCCCGATATGCCCATCAGCCGCGAGCAGCTGTTGCGTAAAGCTTGGGGTTACCAAAGCATTGGAGAAACACGTACAGTGGATGTGCATGTGCAGCGTCTTCGCAAGAAACTGGGCGTTGAGCGGATTGAAACGGTGTATAAGTGCGGGTACCGCTTGAAGATGGCATGATGCTTCCTGCATAGTACATAGGATATATATGCGGAAGGGTTTCATTTGCGCTCACTTACGGGGATAGGAAACCCAAAGCCCATTGCAGACGCTCATGCTGCGGGTGTACATTTGGCGACCACACCATTATCGGATCGACTGATAATGGGGATAGCCACCAGTATCGCTGCGAGCTATAACAAACAAAGGAACTGCTTCATGAGACAGTTCCTTTGTTTGTTGTTCTGCTACCTAAGCGAACCCCTATGTAAGGGCTGCTGTTAAGCGGGAAGCGCCAGCGTATCAGCGTTACGCATTGGAAAGACGCTAGTGCCATAGGAGGAAGGCATCTCATCAGGATGTGAAGCAGCGTAATGGTCAGGTTATATCGCAACGGATATGATTTGCATACGCACATCAGCCCACAAGCGTACTTGTTACCGCTTGAGAAAATGCCCGTTCCCGGTCATATGCGCAACAAGTTCGCCCTGGTCATCAAACACTGAAACACGATATAAACAGGTTGTACCGCCGCGGGAAAGCTCTTCTGCGACTGCGTAAAGGCATGTGCCGATGCCTGGCTTGATATAGGTGATATCCGCACTGCGGCTTACTGTAAGGCGGTCACCGGCGTTGGCTGCAACGGAAAAAGCGGTGTCACATAAGGTGAAAATCGCGCCGCCTTGCACAGTTTCATTGGCGTTTAGGTGTTTGCGCAGAATGGGCATGCTGCATTTGGCACCGTGCTGTGTTACTTCGTCGATTTGGATGCCGCACTGCTCGGTGGCAAAGTAATCCTTTGCAAACAGCGTCCGCAATTGTTCAAGGTTCATGTATGCTCCCCTTGCAAAGCATGACGTTGCAAAACCATGCCCTCAAAGGTTTTTATCTCAAACAAACCCGTGTCCCAGTCCAGCAGCATGTAGCTTTTGGGTTGGTTTTCTTTGGGCAGAGCAGCGGAGCCGGGGTTTATATAGGTGAGCCCATTGCTGCTTTCCACGCAGTGAACATGAGTGTGCCCATGGATGAGAACATCGCCGGGGCGATAGGGCGGGCGGGTTGCAAGGTTGAAAACATGCCCGTGTGTGATGAAAGCCATGGAACCATTAACCAACGGCAGGATGATATAATCGCCCATGATGGGAAAATCGAGCACCATCTGATCCACTTCTGAATCGCAATTACCGCGAACGGCGTAGGGCTTAACGGGTAAGGAATTGAGCAAATCAGCCACGCCCATGGGGTCGTGGGCATCCGGCAGGGGATTGCGAGGCCCATGGTAGAGCAGATCGCCCAAGAGAATCAGCCTATCGGCTTTCTCGGCTTCCATGCGGGAAAGCACGGCCTCGGCAGCGGAACGGGAACCGTGAAGATCAGTGGCAAACAGGTATTTCATATGGTTTCACCTCATCTGTACGCTTTCTGTAAGGCTAAATGTCAATGGTAAGCAGCACGGGGCAATGGTCACTGCCCATCACGCCGTCGTCGATATCGGCGGCCTGTAGTTTGGTCGCGATGCGATTGCTGATCAGGAAATAATCAATACGCCAGCCGACGTTCTTGGCGCGGCTGTTCATCATGTAACTCCACCATGTATAGCGATCACGCGCATCCGGATGCAGATGGCGGAAGGTATCCACATAACCAAGGGACAACAACGTGGTCATTTTTTCCCGCTCTTCCGGCGTAAATCCGGCGTTCTTTGTGTTGGTTTTCGGGTTCTTCAGGTCGATCTCCTGATGCGCAACATTCAGATCCCCGCAGAGAATCACGGGTTTTTGCGCATCCAGCTTGCCAAGGTAGGCAGCAAAGGCTTCTTCCCAAGTCATGCGGTATGAGAGGCGAGCCAATTCGCGCTGACTGTTGGGGGTATACACCGTAACCAGAAAGAAATCAGGGTACTCAAGCGTGATGGCACGACCCTCGTGGTCATGCTCTTCCACGTCGATGCCATAACGCACGGATAGCGGCTCGTGTTTGGTGAAGATGGCTGTTCCGGAATACCCCTTCTTTTCCGCGCTGTTCCAATAGGCATGGTAGCCTTCGGGCGCAAAATCAATCTGACCGGGCTGGAGTTTGGTTTCCTGAATACAGAAAAAATCCGCGTCCTGTGTTGAGAAGTATTCTGCAAAGCCTTTGGTCATGGCGGCGCGCAAACCATTGACATTCCAAGAGATGAATTTCCTCATGCTGGCTCCTTTCGGGAGGTGGGGAGTAGATCGCAAGACAACCGGATACCAGGTGCAAACCGGATAACCGGAAGGATATGATTACAAACGGATGGGCAACGGTATACAGTTTCCTTACCTTTCTATCTGCCTGCAAGAGTGCCTGCGGGAAGCACATTTCGGAGATTTTGCGTGTATCCCGCTACAGTATTGAAGCCCTTTACTCGAAGGGAACGAAACTTGAACAGGCAAGCGTGTTCAATGCTCATGCGGGAACATCCGCTGCATGAAAAGGCTACAAAATACCTATACACCGCTAAGCTTTATACGAAACGGAGCGCGGCGGTTTTGCACCATCCACGCCCTGTTACGGTCTATATCAGCTTCTGAAGCAGGGGGACTTTTTTCAGCAGCCAGGCGATGCCGAAGGCGACTGCGAAGATGCTTGCCTCCCAGAGGAGCACCGCGGCAAACGGGTTGATCACGCTGCTCATCGGCACAAAAAAACGGTAGCGGGATTGCGCAATCAACATATCCTGCAAAAGATAGATTGTAAAGGCGCATCCGCCCACGGTATTCCAGCGCCTGATGCTTGTTTCAGAATGCGGTTCACGCGCGGCAAAAGAAGATTTTGCCCACAGCATGGCAGCGATGGCGCTTACAATGATAAACACAGAAGGCTGTGTGCGATCGTCCATGAACCAATACTTGCCGCCTGCAAGCACACGCCCTGCCTCCAGGTAGGTAAGCCATACGGAGGCCGCCAGTGCGAGCAGCATTACCAGCAGGCAAAGCGCTTTGCTGATCCGTCCCGTATGAGTATGCACATAATGCCCCGCAAAGAAGAGCCCGAGTAAGACTGATAGCATGGGGATTTGCACATATTCCGGCAAGGCCAGCGCTGGCAGGTAATGCGTCAGTAGCGGCCACAGCGCGCCAATGCCAAAGGTAATCGCCATTAGGTAGCGCAGATCCTGTTTTTGCATGGCGCTGGCCAGCCGCTGCAAAAGGGGCAGCATAATCATCAAACCTAGGTAGAAATACAGGTACCAGAACGAATCCGTGATACGGCCACGCCAGATGGACAATAGAAACTGTGGGATGTCGCCCGCCTGCTGCCAACTCCAGCCATTGACCAGCACATCAACAAGGTAGTACAGGTAAGAGAAAAGAATCAGCACCAGTAGTACGCGCAGAAAACGGCCAAATGCCTGGCGGTAGGTGTCCCGTTTGGGCAGCAGGCACGCGCCGGATACCATCACAAACAGCGGTACGGCAATTTTGCTCAGGTAATACCATGCGATGGAAAGCCACCATGTGGTATTGGCGGGGGTGAGCGCCTTAAAAACGAGACTGTTGGTGTGGTTGACAATCACCAGAAAAACGGCCAGGATTCGCAGAAAATCCAGATACACATGGCGTTTTTGTGCCCCAAGCGAATGGCTCAAGCAGATAACCTCCATTCTGCGGTTCAGAGGCGAAGCAAAGGGGGAACCTTGAGTACAGTATGGGCTGTAGCAGTGTTCACAAAGCGGAATAGTATGCCGTATGGCAAGGGGCAGGTTAATAACGGATATTACTCGCGGCATCCGCTTATGTTATGCTAGACAGTCAGCTCCAGCGTGCATGACTCCGGCCCAAGCACACAGCTTTCATAATAACCATCGCCTGTTACGCGTGGACCACTGAGCACGGCGTAGCCAGCTGCCGCAAGGCGCGCTGTGAGCGCATCTACCGCTTCGCGGCTGCCTAAGGAGAACGCCGCGTGGGCATAGCCTACCTGAAATGGCGCTTGCCCTTGCTCCGCAAGATGAGGACGCGTCATCAACTCCAGTCTGGCACCGTCGCTAAAACGCAGGAACACCGTCGACAGACCGGTTTTTGGATTCTGATAAGGCTTACCAGCAGTTGCGCCAAAATAGGTGACAAAGAAATCGCGCGCGGCATCCAGGTCGTGCAGATACAGGGCGATATGATCAATTCGCATATCAAACACTCCTATGCGCTGATGATAGCCTTGATGGTACCGCACCTGTCCCCGGATGTCAAGCACAGCAAGCAGCCATTGGGAATCGATTCAGACCCTAAAACGATGCGTGACACCGGGGGTGTGCAATCCGGCTGCATATGCCTGTGCGGCGTCAGCCCGCCATCAGCCAAGCACCAGCCGACAATAGCTTTTTTTGCCTTTGCGAAGCAGGAGTCCGTCTGCGCCAATTTGCGCGGCCTCGATCTGCTGCTGGATATCGGTCACTTTAATATCGCCCATCAGTACTGCGCCGCTTTGCACCATTTTTCGCGCTTCGCTGCGGCTCGAACACAAACCACATGCCGCCAGCAAGGTCGTCAGGTGGTTGTCCTCCGCTAGGGAGGCGAGGGTAACGGTGTAGGTGGGCACGTTTTCCATAGTGCCGCTTCCGCCAAACAGCGCCTGGGCGGCATCCTGCGCTTTGTTTGCCTCGTCTTCACCATGGATAAGCTTTGTGACTTCAAAGGCGAGTATGCGTTTTGCTTCGTTGATGGCGCTATCCTTTTGCGCGCCCAGGCGGCGCACTTCGTCCATCGGTAAAAAGGTTAAAAGCGCAAGGAAGCGTTCAACATCCGCATCCTGCACATTGCGCCAGTACTGGTAGAATTCGTAGGGCGTGGTACGGGCCGGATCAAGCCACAGCGCGCCCTTTTCCGTTTTGCCCATTTTCTTTCCATCTGCCGTCATAATGAGCTTGCATGTAAGCGCAAAGGCGGGCTCCCGCTCCTTGCGGCGGATCAAATCCGCGCCGGAAAGGATGTTGCTCCATTGATCGTCCCCGCCGATTTGCAAACGGCAACCATGCCGCTTGAACAGTTCAAGGAAGTCATAGCTTTGCATGAGCATATAGTTGAACTCCAGAAAGGTAAGCCCAACTTCGAGCCGCTTTTTGTAGCAATCGGCCGCCAACATATGGTTTACGCTGAAAAGCGCGCCGATGTCCCGCAGGAAGTCCACATAATTCAGCGGGAGAAGCCAATCCGCGTTGTTGGCCATGATGGCCTTTCCTTCGCTGAAATCAATGAAGCGGCTTAGTTGTTTTTGAATGGCTGCAACATTTTGGGCAATCGTTTCACGGGTCATCATTTTACGAAGATCGGTTTTACCGCTGGGGTCGCCCACCATGGCAGTTCCGCCGCCGCAAAGGATAATGGGTCTGTGACCGGCGCGCTGTAAGTGCGCGGACATCAGAATCGGGATAAAATGCCCTACATGCAGGCTGTCTGCCGTGGGATCCACGCCCAGGTAGAAGGTAATGGGTTCCTGCTCCATCGCCTTGTAGAGATCCTCTTCAAAGGTCACTTGCGCGATAAAGCCGCGCTCCTTCAGGGTGTCAAGAATATGCATCGTTTTGCTCCTTATGAATTCAGGCTTTCGCTAAACAGTGTGCGCAGGATTGCCATACCTTCCCGAATTTGCGGCAAAGTGCTGTTGGAGAAGTTAAGCCGCAGGGTGTTGTGATGCCCGCCATCGGGGTAGAAATGCGTGCCGGAAACAAACGCCACGCCGCGCTCCACCGCTTTTTGGAAGGCCTCCCCCGCATGAAAACGTTCCGGCATGGTTACAAAGATAAACAGGCCGCCTTCCGGTCGTGTATAGGCTGTCCCCGTGGGAAAGGTTGCAAGCTCTGTGAGCATCGCGTTTAGCTTTTCGCGGTAGGCGGGTACAATGGCTTCAATATGCGGTGCCAGCAATCCGCGCCGTAGAAACTGATCAACCGTCGCCTGGGCGATGTTGGAGGTATGCAAGTCACTTCCTTGCTTTGCGATGGCGCATTTGGCAATGATATCCGCTTGGCCGATCATATAGCCTACGCGAAGGCCGGGGCTGATGATCTTGGAGAAACTGCCCATGTACACCACATGCTCGCTTTGGTCATATTCCTTGATGGGGGGGAGCGGCATACCGGAATAGCGTAAATCGCGGTAAGGATCATCCTCTATGACCAGGAAACCGTATTTGGCAGCCATCTCTGCGATGGGCTTGCGGCGCTCTGCCGCCAATGTGCGCCCTGTTGGGTTTTGGAAAGTGGGGATGATATAGAGCATTTTGGGTTTGTGCGCAATCACCGCCTGTTCCAGTTTGTCAAGCAGGATGCCCTGCTCATCGCTATCCACCGGCACCAGTTTCTGTTGGTAGATGCGCAGGGTTTGCATGTTGCCTAAAAAGGTGGGGCTTTCCACCAGAACGGTATCGCCCGGGTTTGTGAAGGCCTTGCACAACACATCCAGCCCCTGCGTGCTGCCGGAAAGCGGCAATATGTTCTCTTTGTCAAGCGGGAAGCGATATGTGCTGGCCAGATACTGATGGAGGCTTTCCACAAAGGGCGGATACCCCTCGGTCGCCCCGTATTGCAGGATGCGTTTGCCATCCGCAAGCAGAGCGTCCCGCGCAAGCTCGGCGCAGATTTCATTGGGAAGCGCGTCGCTGCTGGGGTTGCCGCCTGCGAAACTGATCATACCGGGGCGCGCAAGCACCTTGAAAATCGCTCGGATTGCGCTTCCACTGATGCCCTCAAACCGATCCGCATACTGTACGCCATTTGGTAACATTAGAAAACCCTCCTCATCTAGCAATCGAAAATCGCCTTCCCCCGCATCGGCGGGGGAAGGCGATGAACGCGGTACCACTTCCCATTGGCCTGACCTTGCGGCCATGCCCTTAGCGGGAGCTTTCGGCTCCCTTGCGCTGTATCCGGCGCACCGGCCGCCGCCTACTGGGCATAAGCCGTTCGGGGGCGGTGCTTGGGGAGGTATTCAACACAGTGCCGCCACCTCCTTGCACCACGCGGAGGCTCTCTGAGGGCGTACACGGCGCTTACTGGTTCCCGTCATCGCGTTAGGAGCATTATAGTCAAGCCAGAAGGCGCTTGTCAAGTATTTTAGCATGAAACACACTTTGGGGGCAGACTGCTTTGCTGCCGTTTATCAGTTTTCCGCGCAGGGAAGCAATGATGCGGGGGTAACTTCAGCCTTTGGCAGACTTTTTTCACTGTGAAAAGGTGACTCCAATCGGGAGCCCGGCAATCATATCCCCGCTCATTTCTGAAATGATGCGTTCTGAGGCTTCTTTCAATCACGGAGTCTGCGGTATTGCCCCGGTGTGAAGCGCAGGATGGATTTGAATGCGGATGCAAACTTGCTGGCGTTATCATACCCCAGTTTTTGCGCAATGCCCGTCACACTTTGATCTGTCTTGCGCAGCTGCACCGCGGCAAGGCTCATGCGGTACTTTTTCATGTATGCGTAAATGGATATGCCATAAACTCCTTTGAAGCATGCTTTCATGGCCGTCAAGGGGAAAGAGAAACGTGCGGATAGCTCATTAAGCGTATAATGACGCTCCGGGTGTGCTGTCATCAAAGCCATGATTTCCTTGGCCTTTTCAACATGTGTTTTATGGAAGTAGGGGCGCTCCATAGCATGGGCGGGCGCATCCACGGTGTTTAAGAAAAGGAGCAGCTCCAACACTTTGATTCTGAACAAAGGTGCGCGAATGGACTCGGGTACATCATATAATTCTGAGAAGATATGTTCGATGCGCATACCGGCGCGCATAATCAGACTGTGTCCACCCTGGCTGAATTTTTGTCGCAATGTGTAGATATCAAGCGGGAATCCATCCAGGAGCGCTGTGGGAACATGGTTGATTTCGTCCGGAGATATGGCGATGGTCAGCCCATGATAATGCCGAAGCGGAAAACGGAAATGACGCCTGGGATCGTCCCGTGCGTTGATCAGCATATCGCCGGATTCCATATACATACAGGTTGCATTGTTGAGCGACCACTCCAAACGCCCTTCACGACAATGATCAATGCAGAACATACCCGTCGCGGGCTGAAAGCCGGACAGGCAGTGCTCCATATGGAAATCGTGATACAGGAGCCAGACACCCGGCAACACGGTGTAGCAGGTCATTACCCCTTCCCCGGTATCATCGACGAGTTTGTATACCGCACAGGTCGAATCCTGACACAGGAGGGTTGCGTTATCGCCAAGGTCGGCACAATGCCATATAGCCATCGAATACTCCTTTTATGCGTTGTGCATTGCCCGCTGTCGCCACCCTAAGCAGGAGCGGCGTCAAGGGATCAATGCATGGTTGGTGACGCGGATCAAAGCCCATGCCGCACGGCACAGCGAATTCCACAGGAAGCCGGATTTCATGTGCCGATCGCGGTAAAGAACGAAAGCATCCGTGCAAGACCAGCCTTATCCAGCGGATAGGGATCCGTGGCACGGCCGCCTTCCATGGGCATCACATGCGTGCAACAGGAGACGATCAATTCGGGATCATGCGTAATCACAAGCAGCGTTCTGCCCTTTTTCGCCAGCGATTGCAGCAGGGAGGCCACCTGCTGCATATGCCGGTAATCCAATCCACTGGTGGGTTCATCCAGCACAATCAAGGTGCGGTTGGAAGCGATGGCCGTAGCAATGGCGACGCGCTGTTTTTGACCGCCGGAAAGGGACATGGGATGCGCATCCTTGACCATAAGCAAATCCAGTGAATCGAGAATCTGCTCTGCAGCAGGAACATCTTCCTGATCCATAGACAGCAGAACTTCATCCAGTACGCTCTCGGTGAAAAGCTGATGATTGATATCCTGCATGACCATAAAACAGGAACGGTTACGGTCACGGCATCGCTGGCATGTACCGTCGCGGCATATAACGCCGGCGCAGCGCTTCTCAAGCCCACACAGGCACCGCGCAAAGGTGGTTTTCCCCGCGCCGTTAAGCCCTGTGATGGCCACAATCGACTCTGCGGGCAGATGCAGAAGGGGGATATTCAAAGCCTTTGGACAGTGCGGGTATGCAAAATCAAACCGATCCAGCCGATAAGGCGCAAGGCCAGGCAGAGTTGGGCTGGGAACACCCTGCTCGAGGAGGGCTTCGATGGATAGCGTTCGCAGACCCATCCGCTGCCGTGCTTCCGCAGAAAGGGAGAAGAAATCATCCGCAGCCATATCGTGCGTCAGGCGCCCATCCTGAAGGTAGCATACACGATCTACGATACCATAAAGGTAGTGCAGCCGATGTTCCGCGATCACGACGGTGCGCCCCTGCGCCTTCCAATGCGCGATCATGGCGCGCAGATCTCGGATGGAGGCGTGATCCAAATTGGAGGAAGGTTCATCCAGCACATAGATCAATGGTTCCAGTGTGGAGACAGAACCGCATGCAATCTTTTGTTTCTGACCGCCGGACAGCGCGAAAATATCACGATCCAGCAATGCGTGAAGGTGGATTGCCTGCGCGGTGTTCTGGATGCGCTCGCGTATCTCCGCGGGAGGCAAGCCCATGTTTTCGCAGGCGAAAGCGAGCTCGCTGGTGGTATCAACATTGAAGAACTGGCTTCGGGGGTTCTGAAAAACAGAGCCGACGGTTTGCGCGAGCTGGTGCAGCGCGAGGTTTGACACTGCCTCGCCTTGCACCAGCACTTCGCCGGATAGTTTGCCGGCGTAATAATGGGGGATTAAGCCATTAATCAGGCGTGTAAGCGTCGTTTTGCCACAACCCGATTCCCCGCAAAGCAGGATGGCCTGCCCATCCGGAATGCAAAGCGAGACATCGGAAAGGCCGCTGGCCGTATCCGCGTTTTCATACGTGAAGGTAACATTTTGCAGGTTGATCATGCGCGCGCCTCCTTTATAAGACAATCCATAGCGCAAAGGCGAGCAGCGAAATGGTGATCAGCAGGGCATCCAGTCCCCTGAGCTTGATATCACAAAGGCTTGTGCGTGCGCCGGGCCTGCCCAGGCCGCGCGTGAGTGCTGCGGCGGATAATTCTTCGCCGATTTTTACCGTACACATCATCATGGGTATCAGCATATACTCCAGGTAAGCGCTCACATTGCCGCCGCTTAGGTGTAAGCCGCGCATACGCATGGCTTCCCGCACGGCGTTGTTTTCTTCGATAACTGTGGGGAAGAAGCGCATCATCACCGCAAAGGGAATCACGATTTGGCGTGGCATGTGCATCTTTTCCAACGCGGCAATGAGTTCGCTGATGCGCGTGGTGCTCACCAGATAATAGCCCATCATCAAGCCGGGCACAAAACGTGTGAACAGGCTTGAGACGATCACGAGAATCAGGTTGAGCGCACCCTGTGTGCGCGTGACCAAGTAGCTCTCCACGCCAACCGACAACAGTAAAACAAACAGGTACAGCAGACCCTGACGATACTTACGTTCGGCAAGCAGCAAGCCAAACGGGGCAAGCGCAAGCAACGCACGCGGTATGGCGGAGGGGCCGTGAATGCTGCCGCCCATCATCACGATACCGACCAAAACCGTAAGCAGGATTTTTGTCCTTGGATCCAGTCGATACAGGCTTTGATGATTTGATGAAAAAGCCGCAAATCCCATTTAGGCAATCCCCGCACGTTTGAAGTGCTTTTTCAGCGTGGCTTTACCCAAATAGGCGCCCGCAAGCGCCCCAAAAACAATCAGGACGATCGTCAGATAAAATACCCATGGCGGCGTTACGGATAAAAGCGCGTCCGCATAGGCATCGCCGTACCCTGCGCGGATTTGCGCAAAATAGGAATCACGCATGAAGAAAAGCGGCACCATCATACCCGCGAGCCACTCGCTGAAGACGATATACCCAAGTCGAATGCTTCGCCAATCCTTATAATTACCAGCACGCAGCACCAGATCACCGAGCACGGCCATAAGAATGCCAATCGGCAACAGCTGCCAGGGATGGCCGGTGAGCACCATTAATAAAGCCAGAATCGTGCCCATGATGCTTACCATACCAAAGGTGTGCACACGGGTCAAAAACAGCATGAAGGGGATGCCCGCTACGAAGGGACATAGAAACGGAAGCGCAAGCATCATAATGGGAATATAGCCAAGCATACCTGTTGCAAAAAACACTACGAAATAAATGGCTGTAAACAAACCGATGTTGATGAGATCTTTCGCTTGGATACCTTTTTTCATTGTAGATCCTCCGTCATTGGGGTTAGATGAAACTAACCGCATTGTTTGGGGAAAGCGCCCATCAGGCGCTCTGTACGTTCCTTAAAGATTGTATCCAGCGAAAAGCGTCCGCGCTACTCCAAATGGACGAGAGCACTCCATTTGGACATGGGACCCTGGAATCACCCTGATAAAAGGGGTGCGGCCGAATGGAGGGGTGGCGATGATGGGGATGCCGCTTACAAAGAGAGAAGGTAAGCGAATCGAGGGGATGCACCAGTATGTGTTAGAACATACTAACCGTAGATATCCTACCTGTTGTATCACTGTTTGTCAAGACGGGTTACCAACCATTACCGCTTCAAGGACAGGGTGATGCGCTCAAAGAAAAAGAGTTGATGTGAGGCTGCCAGAATAGACATGCAGCCATAGCGGGCAACGAGCTTAGGAACCATACAATCATGGGTCAATCCCATGATGCCGTCGACGGAGAGGGAGCACTTAGAACCATAAACGACATGAAAAGTGACTCAAAAACCTGTTGACAATCTTCCGTTCCTTCGGTACTATCTAATTATGCAAGCGGTTGCATTACCATGTGGGTATATCCTTATCCGCGGACGATGGAATGAATATGCTGTACCGCAACGAAAACGAATGGAGGTTGGGGACGATATGGCGGCAACCATCCATGACGTTGCAAAGCTTGCGGGGGTCAACCCTTCTACCGTGTCTCGCGTACTCAACGGCAAAGCATCGGTAACGCCGGAAACCCGCCGTAACATTTACGCTGCGATGGCGCAGTTGGACTATCATCCAAACAGTGTGGCACGCAGCCTGGCCAGCGGTTTGAGCGGGGCTATCGGCGTTGTGGTGGACGCGCGGGATGCCGATGCTTTCAGCAATGAATATTTTAGCCGCAGCCTGTTTGCCATTGAACAGGTGGCGCAAGCAATGGGGTACCATGTGATCATTGCCAACAGCGCCAGCCGTGCGGGGTCATCCTCAGTGGAAGATTTGATGCTGCAACGCAAGGTGGATGGGCTGATCCTTCCGCCGTCAACCGTCAAACCCGCACTACTGAAAAAGGTAGGCGATTTTCCTTATGTGGTGCTGGGACAGCCGGATACAACCGGACAGGGCGCCTGTTGGGTAGATGTGAACAATGAACAGGGCGCCGCGCTCGCGGTTGAGCATTTCTATGCGCAAGGGTACAGGCATATCGCCTACCTTGGCGGGGATCAACCAGATGGGTTTGTCAAGCGGCGGCTGAAAGGATACCGTAGCGCATTGCACGCAGGAGAGGCGCCGCTGGTGCTGATGACCGGCGGAACGCCGGAAGGCGCTGCGACGGCCGCCCTGAGCGCATTACAGGGGAGTTGTGCGCCCGATGCGTTCCTGTGTAATGATAATGTGACGGCATTTGGCGCGCTCAAAGGACTCAAGGCAAAAGCGTTTGCGGTGCCCGGGCAGGTCGGCCTCATTGCCTTTGATAATTACCCCCTGGCAGAATATACGGACCCGCCCTTGACCGCAGTCAATGTGGATACTTCCATGCTTGGTGAAGAGACCGCAAGGCTTTTGTTTCAACGTATCGAACGCCGTGCGGTCAATCGGCAAACCTTACTGGGCACAACACTGATCGAGCGAGAATCTACCCGTAGGATGTGAACAATATGAACCTGGCAGCTCTGAATCACGAACCAACGCTACTGTTTAGGCAACCGCTTGCACGAAACCAAATCCGCTTTCGGCTCCTGACCGCACAGGATGATTGTGAGCAGGTCATACTCTGTTTTTGGAAGCGCACCGAACCGTACCCGCAGGCGATGCAGGAAGAAGCCATGACCGTACGCTACAGGGATGGGAATCGCGAGGAATGGCTTTGCGAGATTACCTTCCCGGAAGAGGCGCATTACATTAAGTATTGTTTTCGACTGCACGGCAGAAAGGCGGAGACGATTTGGTATTGTGAGCATGGTTTTTCACAAGCACCACCGCAACAGGGTTTCTTTGAACTGTTGCAGGTGCATGAGACCGATGTGCGCAATCAGCCGCAATGGAGCCAGGGACTCATCTACTATCAGATTTTCCCCGAGCGGTTTGCTGTGGGTAATGCTGCCAAACCTGATCGTGATTATGTGCCGTGGGACAGCCAGCCTACGCGGGAGAACTACTTCGGCGGTGATTTGCTGGGCATCCAGCAGAAACTGCCGTATCTTGCGGAAGTTGGCGTAGAATGCCTGTACCTTACACCGGTGTTCCATGGAGACTTCAACCACAAGTATGCCACCACGGATTATTTTCAGGTCGACCCGGATTTTGGCACCAATGAAACGCTGATTGCTTTGGTAGACACAGCGCATCGCCATGGAATCCGCGTGATGCTGGATGGCGTCTTCAACCACGTGGGTACGCGCTTCGCGCCTTTTGCGGATTTGATAAGAAACGGGGAAACTTCCGCGTATCGTGACTGGTTTTACCCCAAGCGGTTTCCCATCCGGCTGGATCCCGTGTGCTATGAATGCGTGGGCGATTATCCCTATATGCCGCGTTTGCGCGTGGCAAACCCGGCGGTGCGGGAATATGTACTATCCGTACTGACCTACTGGTTACGAACCGCCCACATTGACGGTTGGCGGTTGGATGTGGCGGATGAGCTGGACGTGCAGACGCTGCGTTATCTGCGCCAGGGTGTCAAAGCGGAATTTCCGGACGCGTTGTTGTTGGGGGAAACGTGGGCGGATGCCAGCCGCATGATCAATGAGGGTGATCAGCTTGATTGCGCAATGAACTATCTATTCCGGGAAGCGATGGTAGATTTTTTTGCCAGAGGGAGCATCGATGCGGCGGCGCTGGATCATCGCCTGCAACGCATGCTCATGAAATACCCCAATGAGGTCAATCATGCCATGTATAACTGCCTGAGCAGCCACGATACCCCCAGATTCCTCACGGAAGCACGAAACGAGTCGTGGCGCTTGCAACTGGCAATGGCATTCCAGATCCTGTTTATCGGCAGTCCCGCGATATACTACGGTGATGAACTGGGGATGGCCGGGGCAAACGATCCCGGCTGCCGCGGAGGCATGGCATGGAAACAGCAGGATAGCGCGCTGCGTACGTGGGTTATCGATCTGCTTGCCATGCGCAAAACAAGCAATGCCGTGCGCAATGGCAGCTACCGCACTTTGCTGGCAGGCAGCGCAAATCCTGATTTGTTCAGTTTTGAACGTTCGGATGGACAGGCGCGGGTGATTGCGGTATTCAACCGCGGCGAGCAACCCTATACAGCGGACTTAGCGGATGGCGTGGGAACCATTACGGTTCCGCCCCGATCCGTCAAGATCATACAATAACCATAAGGAGGAAAACACGATGCGTACCCACAAAAAAATTCTGGCGATGCTACTGGTGGTTGTCCTTTGCTTGGCGGCTGGCACAACCATGGCAGAATCGTCAGAAACCCCGGTAACCATCAACTTCTGGCACCACTACAGCGCACAGTCGGCGGAGAATGAAACGCTGATGAACGTCTTGATTCCCCAGTTTGAAAGCGAAAACCCCGGGATCAAGGTTAACGCTGTATCCCACGAGTGGGCGGAACTGCATGACAAGGTGCTGGTGAGCACCAGCTCCGGCAGTCTGCCTGATGTGATCCGCTGTGACATCGCATGGCTGCCGGAGTTCCAGAAAATGGGCATTCTGGTAGCGCTGGACGAAGCAATGCCGGACTTTGCCGCCGTGAGCGGAGCTCTGCTGGAAAGTGCCATGTCCACGGCAAAAATTGGCGAGCATACCTATGCGCTGGCACTGAACACTAACAGCAAAATCGTGTTCTACAATACCACAATGCTGGAAGAAGCAGGTGTTGCCGTGCCTGCCACCATGGATGAATGGGTAGCCGCCGTTACGGCGCTGGCAGGCACCAATGCCAATGGGCAACAGACCTGGGGCTGGAACGAGCCCGCGCTTAGCGGCTGGAACCTCTGCCCGTTCATCTGGAGCTTTGGGGGAAGCCTGACCAATGAGGAACAAACGGTGGCATCGGGCTATGTCAACAGCGAGGCGACCGTACAAGCGGTGGATACCTTTGCGCAACTGGTCAAAGATGGCGCCCTGACCGGGTTTAACAGTGGGGACATCCCCATGACGGATGGCTTTGGCACAGGCCGTTACGCGATGATGCTGGAAGGGCCGTGGAAAACAGCCGAGCTTTCTGGTGCGTATCCGGATGTGGCGTATGGCAACGCGCCTATCCCCGCGGGGGCAGGTGGCAGCATAAGCGTGCTGGGCGGTGAAGACATAGCCATGACTACCCTTGCTAACCAGGATGCCGCATGGAAATTCATGCAGTTTATGACCAGTTCGTTTGCGCAAGTGGAGATGGCGAAATGTGGGCAGATTCCCATCAATAACGACGCACTTGCCAGCGATACCGCCAAAAACGCGGCTTATGCGCCCTTCCTTGAAGCAATCAAAACGGCAAAGGCTCGCCCGACGGTTGCCGCATGGAGCGAGATGGATACCGAGCTGAGCAATGCCATGACTGCTGTGGTAAGCGGCGAGAAGACCGCGCAAGAAGCCATGGACGCGCTGGCGGTGACATTCGACGCGCTGCTTTCCCAGTAATCAAGGCCTGCCATGGCTCCTATCATAACGTGAAATGATAAGGGAGTCAAGGGTTGCCCTGTGGGAGAGGGATTCCTCTCCCACAGGGGGTACACCCGGATTGCGGGCAGAGCCTTTCTGCTGCGGAAGTTTTTGCCCGCACCCCGGGGGTAATCGCTCGTTGAGGAGGGAAAACCATGGAAATGAGGTCGCGGTCGAACCGTTTTCAACTGGCGGCATTGCTGGCGCCGGGATTGATTGTGTTTGGCACCTTTACCGCATACCCGATCTTTCGATTGCTTTGGACCAGTTTTTGTGACTGGCAGCTTGGCTCCATGCTGCAACAACCGTGGATTGGGCTGGCAAACTATCAGGATGTGTTGTCGGATTCTACTTTTTGGACAGTGTTTGTCAACAGCATCGTTTATACGTTGGTTACGGTGCCCGGGCAGATGCTCATCGGGCTTTTTGTGGCCGTGCTGCTTAATGGCATTCGCCGCTTCAGCGTCGGGTTTCGGGTGATTAACTACCTGCCTGTGATTACCTCATGGGTTATCGCGTCGTTGGTATTTCGCTACATATTCAATACAGAGGGGCTACTCAACTATGTACTGACCAAGGGACTGGGCATCACCAGCCAGAATGTGCGCTGGCTGGATACCCGCTGGAGCGGCCTTTCGGTGGCGATGATCCTGGGCATCTGGAAAGGCGTCGGTTGGAACATGGTGGTGTTTCTGGCCGCACTGCAACAGGTACCTGCGGATTTATATGAGGCGGCGGAAATCGATGGCTGTGGAGCATGGAAGAAGTTTTGCAATGTAACCCTTCCGTCCATCCGCAGTACAATCCTCTTTGCGCTGATTATGCTGACCATTGGCGGCTTTAATGTGTTTACCTCCATCAAAATGATTACGGGGGGCAAACCGGCGCATCAGACCGATACACTGTTAACGTGGATGTATCACAAGGCATTCAGCACGGGAAAATTCGGGTATGCGGCTGCGTTGAGCTTTATCATGGCGCTAACGTTAGGGCTGCTCGCGATTGTACAGATTAAAGCCATGAAGAATAAGGATTTGTAAGGAGGGCACGCCATGAGAAGCAAACGAAACCAGCGTGCCAACCTGCTTCGCTACTTGCTGTTGCTGGCCGGCGCGGTTCTCTGCACACTGCCGATGATCTATATGATTTCCACTTCGCTGCGCCCCAACGGCGCGTTGTATGAGTTTCCGCCACGGTTTTTTCCCCGCCTATCCGCGGTGACGCTGGAAAACTATCAATACATCCTGACGCAGAGCAAATTCTATATCAACTTCCTGAATTCCGTACTCGTATCCGTAAGCTCCGTAGCACTGGCAGCGGGGGTATCCTCCGCGATGGCGTTTGTGATCGGCAAATTCAACTTTCCGGGGAAGCGGCTGTTGTTTGGGTTTATCATCCTGACGATGATTATTCCCGGCACAACGATGATCGTGCCCCAGTTTGAACTGGCGACCAAACTGGGCTTGGTGAACAAGCTATGGGGATTGATACCGTTTTATGTAGCATGGGTAATTCCGTTTTCCACATTCATGATCAAAGGCTTTATGGAGGGCATCCCCAATGAGATTACAGAGGCAACCTATATCGATGGCGCAAGCGTGATGACGGTTTTCCTGCGCATTGCGCTTCCCTTGGCTGCGCCTGCCATTGCCTCGGTGAGCATCTTTAACTTTCTGACGGCATGGGAAGAATACCCATGGGCAAATACGGTCATCAATGATACATCGCTTCGGACGTTGCCCATAGCCATTGCGGGCTTCTTTGGGCAACATCAATTTACGCAGTGGGGTTATGTTTTTGCCATGTCCGTATTGACGCTGATTCCGGTGATCATCGTTTTCATCACCTGCCAGAAGTTCTTTGTGCAGGGGCTTACAGCGGGGAGCGTCAAGGGATAAGGGCGGCTTTTTGGCGTATATGCGCGCCGCGTGTACAAGCATATCGATATCGTTCATAGTCGGTCACACACTTTGCTTGTTGCCGGATGGGATAGGCAGCATACCATCAAGCCCTGTCCATAGCAAACGCGTATGTTTTATGCAGGAGCGCTTGCCCGTGGACAGGGCTTGTGCTATGCTGTTGGCAAGGGTTTGATGCGTTTACACGGAAACCCGGGGTGGGAGGGCGTGCTTTGAACAAGCGGTATCGGAACGGCATAGTATTCCTGTATTGTTTGCTGGCGGCGTTTGTATGCCTGCTGGTTTGCAGCAAATCATCCCCGTTGTATCCCATCAACGACTGGACGGACGCGAACGCCTATCTGTCCAGCGGCAAGGGCATGCTCGCGGGGCGCGTGATGTATCGCGATCTGTACGAGCATAAAGGGCCGTTGCTCTATGCGCTGCATGCGTTGTTCTGCTTGATTGATCCAAGTAGTTTCCTGGGTGTGTTTGTGCTTGAAATCTTATTAGTGGCGCTTTTTTTGCTGGCAAGCTATCATTTGCTCTCCTTGTATGGCGCAAGGCGTGCTGCTTTGCTGGCGCTACCATTCATCGGAGCGCTGATGGCTTCTTCCTTCAGCTTTCAGATGGGGGACAGCGCGGAAGAACTTTGTATGCCTTTGCTGGCATGGTCGCTGTACAGCCTGCTGCGGTGGCGAAGAGAGCAGGCGCCTGCCCGCATGGGCAGGGGATGGCTGCTTCTCAATGGATTCATAATGGGCTGCGTACTGTGGGTCAAATTTACCATGCTTGGTTTCTATGTGCCGTGGGGCATCATGCTGCTGGCCTACCATGCGAGACAGGGGCAATGGCACAGAGCGTTATCCTCCGTAGGTTGGATTGCAACAGGGGTGTTCTTCGCCACAGTTCCCTGGCTGATTTATTTTGGTGCCAATGGCGCTATTGCGGATTGGCTGAAAACGTATCTGTATGATAATGTTTTCCTGTACCAGGATGAACCTACCCTGAGCTTGATTGCGCGTGGCAAGGCAATGCTTCGCGCGGGGTTGGACTGGATAACGGGGAACCCACTGTATACGGCGCCTATGTTGCTTGGATTGCTCTGGCTGCCCTTTGGCAAGGCGGCAATCTCGAAGGCGCTTACCTTGGAGGGCAGGAAGGACTTGACAGCATCAGCGAAATGGGAGATTGGGCTGATTTGGGCAACCTTCGCGAGTACGGCGCTTGGGGTTTTCATTGGCGGGAAAAGCTATGTGTATTATGGATTGATCCTTGCGGCATATCTGGCGTTTGGCGCACTGCCGCTTTGCCTGGTAATGCTGCGCTTCGCGCGCGCGAAATGGATGAACGGCATAGTATCGCTGTGCTTTGCAATCCTTGCGGCGGGTGCATTGAGTCTGGCAGTCACCCCTAACAAGGGCGATCTGCTCAAACCCAGAGAACAAACCATGCAGTATCGTTTTGCGGCGATCATCAATCAAACCAGGGATGCAACGCTGCTCAACTACGGCTTTATGGACGCGGGCTTCTACACGGCGTGCGGTATTGCGCCAAGTGTGAAGTACTTTCACCAGACCAATGTGAACCTGCAGGAGATGTATGATGAGCAGGCACGTTATGTGGCCGAAGGCCTGACGGATTATGTGGTCACACGCGGCCGCCAGCCAGAAGCCATCGACAGGCACTATATCCTCGTGGCTACGGAGGATGCCCCGCCGGATTTCTGGTATCGTCAGGTGTATCTGTACCAAAACAAAGCGCTGCCGTAAACATAGCCTGAAGCGTAAAAACAGCGAGCCGAAGGATTGAATTCGGCTCGCTGTTGTATGTAGATTATTCTTCGGCCTCAGGCAGCCATTCGTCTTCATTCAAGCTCGCCATGGCATGCCTGCAATGGGGGCTTTGTTCAGGGCGTTGGCATACCACGCATTAAACGACAATGCCAGATATCTTCGTGCTGGGCGTTCTCATCTTCCGCCTTTATCGTAGGGGATGCCCTCGGCTTTAGGCGCGCGGCTCTTCTTGCTGGTGAGGATCAACACCACCATGGTCACGATATAGGGAAGCATGAGGTAGATGTACTCCGAACTCTTGATGGATTCAAATTTCGGCAGGAAGGGCAGCGTGCCAGCGTAGGAACCGATGATCTTGAATAGCGCGAAGAACAAACTGGCACCCAGAATATTCAGCGGCTTCCAGTTACCAAAAATCATCACGGCCAAAGCAAGGAAGCCATACCCCGCTACGTTGCTCTGGAAACCCGAGCCGGCCGCGATGGTATAGGCAAGACCGCCAACGCCGCCCAGCAAGCCGGAAAGCGCCACGCCCATGTAACGCATGCGGTATACGTTGATGCCTACACTATCCGCCGCCTGAGGATGCTCACCGCAGGCGCGAAGGCGTAGACCGGTTTTGGTGCGATACAGGAAGATCACCGCCCAAACCAGCAGTACAATAGCGGCAAGCGTCGTCAGGTACAGGCTCTTAAAGACCAGACGGGATAAAAAGTCTGTGCCGGTTGCAAAGCCAAGGCTTTCTTGCGTGATGCGTATCCACTTGGGAATCAGGATGGTGGTCTGCGCCTGCCCCTGCGCCGCCCAGGTGACGATTACCGCCAGCGCCGGCGCCATCATGTTCAATGCGGTTCCGCCGATAACCTGATCCGCCTTGAGGCGAATGGAGGCAAAAGCCAGCAGCATGCTAAAGAGCATGCCTGCCACCGCAGAAATTACCATGGCAATCAGCATATACAGCTGCGGCGCGTCCGCGCCAAAGCCCATATCCTCCGTATAGCGCAAGAAAAGGCATCCGCATAGGGCACCGATGATCATAATGCCCTCCAGCGCGATGTTGACAATGCCGCTTCGCTCAGAAAACATGCCGCCCAATGCTACCAACAGAAGCGGTACCGCAAAGAGGATCGTAGCACTCAGAATATCCGCAATGATCATTGCGCATCCTCCTTTTCTGCACCGCGTACGGGTGGTTCCGTATCGGCGTTGCCCTCACTTACCCCGCTCTCTTCCGCGCCCAGCGCTTCCGCCAATTCCGGATTGTCCTTGACAGTTGAACTGCGCAGCAGAAGCTTGGCGATCCAGCCCTTCAGCAACAGTGCGAAGGCGCTGAGGTAGATAATGGAGGCGATGATAATATCAATGTTTTCCTTGATAAAGTGGGGCTGCAATGCATCGCCGCCCACCTGTATATAGCTGACAAACAGCGCGCTGAATATCACACCCAGCGGATTGCTGCTGGCCAGCAGCGCCACGGGGATACCGTTGAAACCCATGCCCAGCAGCACCTTAACCAGCGTATACTGCCCTGTGCCGCTCAGGTAATACAGCCCGCCGCCAAGCCCGGCCAGCGCGCCGGAAATCACCATCGACAGTACGATGTTACGCTTGGCGTTGATGCCTGCGTATTGGCTGGCATGGCGGTTATAGCCGCAAGCCTTGAGCTCGTAGCCAAGCACTGTTTTTTGCAGCACGACCCACATGATGATGGCTACGAGGACAGCGATGAAGATACCGATGTTGATGTAATTGCTGTTCATCAACGTATCCAAACCGCCTTTGGGGAGCATCGCGCTTGGGTTGGCGTCCGCCAGCGGGGCGGTGCGGTCTTTGATGGAGCTTCTGGACCAGAAATTGGTCAACATAATGGGCATATTGTTGATGGTCAGGTTGACCGCGTACATGGTGATCCAGTTGAACATGATAGAGGTAATCACCTCATTGACGTTGAAAAGCGCCTTGCAAATGCCCGGGATTGCGCCCAGCAGCGCGCCGCCGAGCGCCGCCGCAAGCAGCGCGATATACCAGGGCTGCTGCAGCGCGATGGCTACCGCCAATGCACTGAATGCACCCATGGTGTATTGACCCGCCGCGCCGATGTTGAAAAGCCCCGTTTTGAAAGCAAACGCGACCGAAAGCCCGCAGAGGATGAGCGGCATGGCCTGGTATAACACCTTGGCGAATTTCTCGCTGGTGGCAAAGCCTGTGGTCAGTATCTTTCCAAAGCCATTGACTGCGTGGTTTGCGTTAAGCACATTGAGTAAAGCGAACCCCACCAGCAAGCCGATCGCAATCGATAAAAGCGATGCCAACAGGCTGATGAGCCCCCGTTTGCTATGGGTTTGCCTTGTCTTGGTCATTTTCATCAGGCTTCTACCCCGCTTTCCAGATTGGCTTGTTGTTTGCTAGCGCCCGACATGTACAGCCCCAGCTCCTGTGCGGTCGCATAGTGTGCGTCAACCTCCGCGACAATCTCTCCATCATGAATTACCAGGATGCGGTCACTCAGATTCATAACCTCATCCAACTCCAACGATACCAGCAGCACCGCGCGCCCTGAATCCCGCGCTGCGATAATCTGTTGATGGATGTACTCAATCGCGCCTACGTCCAGCCCGCGTGTGGGCTGCACCGCAATGAGAACATCCGGCGAGAGCGCCAGTTCCCGGGCGACAATCGCCTTTTGCTGATTGCCGCCGCTCATGGAGCGTGCCACGGTGTTTGCACCCTGCCCGCTGCGGATGTCAAAGGCATCGATCAGCGCATCCGCGTGGCGGTAGATTTCGTCAAAACGCAGAAAGCCACCGCGTTGATATTGCGGTTCAAAGTAATCCTTCAAAACAAGGTTCTCGCCCAGGGTATAGTCAAGCACAAGCCCGTGCTTGTGGCGATCCTCCGGGATGTGAGAGAGACCAAGGTTGTTATGCTGGCGAACCGTCGCGTGTGTCACTTCGGCATCGCCGATGTATACATGCCCGCGGCTGACGGGCATGAGCCCCGTGAGCGCCTGCACCAGCTCGGTTTGACCGTTGCCGTCAATGCCTGCGATGCCCACGATTTCGCCGCCCCGAACGGAGAAGCTTACGTTTGTGACTTTGTCTTTGCCGTTGTTACGACCCGCAACAAAGAGATTCTGCACACGCAGCTTTGCTTCGCCCGCGCGTCGATCGGTTTTTTTCGTTTCAAAGCTCACTTTGCGGCCGACCATCATCTCCGCCAGCTCATCGACCGTTGTATCGGCCACGTTTACCGTACCGATGCCCTTGCCTTTGCGCAGCACGGTTACACGATCTGCCACAGCCATGATCTCATTGAGCTTATGTGTGATGAACAGGATACTCTTGCCTTCGCGCGCAAAGCCGCGCATGCTGTTCATCAATTCATCAATTTCCTGCGGGGTAAGCACGGCGGTGGGTTCGTCAAAAATCAGGATTTCATTGTCCCGAAACAGCATCTTGAGGATCTCGACGCGCTGCTGCATGCCAACGCCAATCTCTTCGATCAAGGCGTCCGGCTCAACCTGCAAACCGTATTGGTCGCAAAGCGCCAGCACCTTATTGCGCGCATCCCGCTTTTGCAGGATGCCGTTTTTGGTTTGCTCCGCGCCCAGGATGATGTTTTCCAGCACTGTAAAAACCTCCACCAGCTTGAAATGCTGATGGACCATACCGATGTGCAGGCGGTTGGCGTCGTTGGGGTTATCGATACGTACAACCTTGCCGTCTTTCTTGATCACGCCCGCATCCGGCTGATAAAGGCCAAAGAGGATACTCATCAGCGTGCTCTTACCCGCGCCGTTTTCGCCGAGCAGCGCGTGGATCTCACCCTTTTTGAGTTGCAGGGTGATGTTGTCGTTGGCGATAATGCCAGGGAACTTTTTGGTGATGCCGACCATTTCGATCACGTAATCACTCATTGGCGAAACCTCATCCCTTCGCTTGAACTGGGTTGACATATACGCGCTGTACGAATTTCTCTTGTTGAGCGCGTATATCTCAGCCCGGTATCAAATATAAAAAGGCTAAGCAAATCGCCTAGCCGATCGCAGCGTTTTCCTTTGGACGTAACGCAATACGCTTCTCTCCGCCGACCAGGGGCCGTCGGTGCAACTGTGTTGCGCACCCATGCCAACGCGTCACTGCGAAGCAAGCCGGGTCGAGCCTGGGCTCGACCCGGCGCAAAGGCGTTAGTTCTGATAGTCCACGGTCACATTGGTGGTTACGGGAGCGGTTTCGATGTCATCGCTGATGGCGATGGAGCCTTCCGCAATGGCATTGAATACGGCTTCATACTCAGCCACCGTGAAGGTGTTCAGCCGCCAGGAAGCTTCTTCCGTGGGCAGGCCGACCGCGCCGTCATTGATGCCCTGGTGTACGTTCACACCGGCAACACCCTCGGGCCACACGCCGCCGTTTGCATCCAGCGCATCCAGCAGGTTTTTCACGCCAACGGTGAGCTTCTTGTAAGCGGAGGTGACAATGCGCTCAGAGATATATCCCTGATCCACATCTACGCCGATTACCTTGCCATCGCCCTCTTCGGCGGCGGCCAGGCAGCTGTAGAGGATACCGCCGCCGGCAGCAAATACCACTTCTACGCCATCGGCATACCAGCTATCCATCTTGGCCTTGATTTCATCGGTCGGCCAGAAGGCTGCGCTGTACCAGTAATTCATATCAACGTTGATGCCCATTTCTTTGGCGGCCACATCTGCGCCCTGCACAAAGCCGAAGCCGTAGCGAATAACGGCGGGAACGTCGATGCCGCCCAGGTAACCCAGCTTGGTGTAGCCGTCTTTAACGATGGCATAACCGGCCAAGAAGCCGCTGACTTCTTCGGTGAACTTAATGTTGGTCACATTGGCGGGGTAGGATTCGGGGTCAAGATCCACACCCAGGAACTGCACTTCAGGGAACTTCTCAGCAGCGGTGATGACCGCGGCGTTGAACAGGTAGCCAGGGAGCACGACCACTTTCGCGCCGTTCTCGATGGCGGCGGTGATGGTTTCCACACGGGCATCATCGCTGTCTTCGGAGGGTTTGTAATACGCATAGTCGGTGTTCTCCACAAGACCCTTTTCCTGCGCGAAGGCTACAAGCCCTTCCCACGTGCCCTGGTTGAAGCTCTGGTCGTCAATGTTGCCAACGTCTGTAACCAGCGCATAGCTGATGCCATCGGCCAGCGCGGCTGCGCTTAAGCTGAGTACGAGAGCCAGCGCTAAAAGGATCGAAACAACCTTTTTCATACTTGGTCTCCTCCTTGCAATTTTCGGTGCATGACTGCACAACGAACTACGAGATGATTATAGCATGACAGCAACCAAATGGAAAGGGGATACGCTTGCCAACGGGAAAAGAAATTTGTGCAAACCGTGCAAAAAAACAATATTGCATAAGAATGGGTTTCCTTGCGTGAAAACGTTGCGGCACATAGGAAAAGCGTGGTATAATGAGCCTGCCGCAAGGCGTGGCATAGCCACGGGCATCAGCAGCGCGGCTGCTTAAGAAAGGTGATTGGATGCAAAACAATAAAACGCGAGCGCTGGAAGCGCTTCGAGCAAAAAAAGGCTTCATTATCGATATGGACGGCGTGATCTACCACGGCAACATGCTCCTGCCGGGCGTGCCGGAGTTTGTAGACTGGCTCAAGCAAGAAGATAAGGCGTTTTTGTTTTTGACAAACAGCAGTGAACGCGCACCGCGTGAACTGCAGCAAAAGCTTACGCGCCTTGGGCTTGATGTTGATGAGAGTCACTTCTACACCAGTGCCCTTGCCACGGCCGCGTTTTTGAAATCGCAATGCCCCGGCGGCAGCGCCTATGTGATCGGCGAACCCGGTCTGGTAGGTGCGCTCTATGACGCCGGCTTTACCATGAATGAGGTCAATCCGGATTATGTCGTGCTGGGGGATACCCACAGCTACAGCTTTGACCGCATTGAACGGGCGGTAACACTGGTACGTGCGGGCGCGAAGCTCATCGGTACCAATCCGGATCTGACGGGACCCATCGAAGGGGGCATCGTGCCTGCGACCAAGGCGCTTATGGCGCCGATTGAGCTTGCTTCCGGGCGTACCGCCTATTACCTTGGCAAACCAAATCCGCTGATGATTGCCCATGGACTGCGTCTGCTTGGCGTAGATGAAGAAGAAGCCGCAATCATTGGCGATCGAATGGATACGGATATCGTCGCTGGCATGGAAAGCGGCATTGACACGGTTCTGGTGCTCAGCGGCGTGACCAATGAGCATGAGATGCGTAAGTTTCCCTACCGACCGATGTATGTGCTGGGCGGTGTCGGGGAGATTACCCCTTCATACCAGGCGGAAGCGTAAGCGTTACGGCGCATGGCGGCGCGAAGCAGTCGCGCGATATTCTGTATGCGGCGATTGCAATAACGTGCTTGCCAGCGGTCTCGCATGTGTCGGCCCCGCCGCTGTAGTGGCAGGCATGGCATTGCCAAAACGCCCAAGGGATTCCCTCGGGCGTTTTGATGATGGTTGCGGGATTGTGACGCTTAATCCTCAATGCTGATGCCGGTCATGGCTTCCCACTGTTTGCGGATGACGCGCTGATTGGTCATCCCATAATCCGGATCATTGGCGCTGCACTCGGCCAGCGTGCGCAGGAAGTGTACGCACAGGTGCCCGTTGAAGTCATTATTGGATATGGAACCGGACAGGTGCGCAACATTGTGCGTGGCGGCCAGTACCCATGTTCCGCTGGGTAACTTGACGTAGACAGGCTTTGGTGTCCAAGTGTTGGTGTTGCCAAACGCCTTGTACATGATGGCGGTATCGGTGGCGGTCAGGGGTTCGGCATCCGCATGGCGGCCAAGGCTATAGAGCCTGAGCGTCCACTGCAGTTTGGTAGCGGGATCAAATACGGTCAGATACTGCCCGGTACGAAGCGAGGGCTTGATCTCGGTAATCCAGTAGGGGCACTTGACCGCACTGGTACTGGGCCCGGTGGCACTGCCAACGCCATCGCTGATGGTGGAGGATTGATCCTGTGATGCATCATAGGCGACAGCCGATCCGCCATATAGCTTCTGCTGGGTGAGCGCGCCGGCCACACCGTCTGCGGTGAGTCCGTTGAGCCGCTGGAAAGCTGTCACAGCCGCCTGTGTAAGCGCGCCGTAGCTTCCATCCGCCGAGGATACGTTATAGCCAAGCGCGATCAACGCTTTTTGCAGACGCTTGACGTCATCTCCCGTTGAACCAAGCGACAGCGATACATAGGTGCTTGAATCAGTACTAGTGGAACTGCTTGAACTGCTTGAACTGCTTGAACTGCTTGAACTACTCGAACTGCCGCTGGCTGTCGCGCTTGATGAGAAGAGACTTGCGTAGGTACGCGAGCCCACCAACCCATCCACGGAAAGGCTGTTGTTTCTTTGGAAGGCGGTTACGGCAGCCATGGTGCCGGAGCCGTAAACGCCGTCCAGGGCGCTGGTATAATAGCCAAGCGCTTTGAGCTGCGTTTGCACGTTCAATACATCACTGCCGGTAGAGCCTTTGCGAAGCGTGCGTGTAAAACCAGTCGTGCTTGTGCTGCTTGAACTGCTTGTGCTGGTGGAGGAACTTGAATCGGTGGCAGTCTCAGCCTGTGCATACAACAGCGTCTGCGTTTTGGTGCCGGCAAGGCCATCTGCGGTGAGTTTGTTGGCTTTTTGAAAGGCGACAACCGCGCGCTGCGTACCCGCGCCAAAGCGGCCATCCACACCGTTGGTGTCATAGCCCAGTTTTGTGAGCGCGGTCTGCAGCGTCGTCACACGATCGCCGCTATCGCCATATTTTAACGTATTGGGGTTGGTGGTTTGTGTTGTGGAAGTAGAATCGCTCGTGCTTGAGGTAGTGGCGGTTTCCGCGTACAGCGTGTTCAAGGTGAGCGTGCCCGCCTTGCCGTCCGCGGTGAGTCCCTTACTGGCCTGGTAGGCGATCACCGCGTTCTCGGTACCACGGCCGAACTTGCCATCTACGCCGCTTGGGTCAAAACCCAGCGCTAAAAGCGTACGCTGCAATTTGAGCACGTCTGCACCGCGTGAGCCAAATTCTAAAGTGCTGTAGCGCGTCGTAGCGAGGGCGGCGTGCGAGAGCAGCATAAGCGCAAGCACAAGTACCGCAAGTCGGCTTGTGAAGCGTCGGGGGTTAAGCATCATGGGCGGTTCCCTCCTAATACGGACGGGTTCGTCCTCTATTGGCGGTGTCAGTATAGCAAAACGTGTCCAAAAAGTAAAGTATTTATTACGAAATTATTACATAGTTTTTGTTATCACTTTTTGGCGTGGGATTCCACACGGGATGGAATTCCCCCTGGCACTCGTTTAACAAACGTACCCAAACCTTATGAAAGGGGGTTATCTAGTGGAGAGATTTTTTCGCGTCCTGCTGTACATCCTTTTGTGTGCAACACTTTTCCCTGTTGCAGCGTTGGCGGAGACGTGTTTTGTGATCGATGTGGATACGCTGGATATGCAAAGCCTGAGCGACAGCGCCTATGTGCAGAATCACATTTCCGGACAGACGCAGGGCGTACGCGTGCGCAAATACATCAGTGACAGCAACGAACTGGCCGCGCGTGTTCGACTGACCATCATGCAGGCGGAAACCAGCTCCATCGTATATGACAAGAACTACGGCTTTGTAGGCGGTACCTTTGACAGCGGGGATATCTACCTGCCGTATGTGGATAACAATACCATCCCCTACCTGATTACGCTGACCATCGAAGATTGGACGTTTTCTATACCCTTTATGCAGCTGAGGCCGATGCTTTCTCAGAATACCGCATGTACCTTTGGTTTACGCCTGCGGGATGCAAACCCGATGCTTACGGATGGCTGGGTAATGGGAACCATGCTGGATATTGAGAAGCTGCGGCAAACGGGCGGAACCATGCTCCCCGTATGTGCCAGCAACCAGTACATCGTTGGCTATGCGACCGTATGGGTGGGGAATGAACAACTGACGGTTTCACTTACGTTTTTGCCAGAAGCCAATGTAACGCTCGACCGTTGCGCGGTTTACCTGATTGACGAGGTAAGCGCGCTTACGACGCTGGATGCAAACGGGATGACGCAACGCGCGTATGGGCTGGATCAATCGATCCCCATCACGGGCATTCGATCAGCGTTGCTATACGTGCCCATGATACTCAGTTATGACCCGAGCACTTTGCAGGAGTATACCTATAACCCAAACAGCAGCGATGTGAGCGCCCAATGGCAACTTTGGCAGGACAATGTGGATCATGCATCCGCCGTTGAAGAAACAACTCCGGCAGAAACGCCTTGGAGCGATAGCGAGGCTCCGCTGGTTATGCCAGAAGCGGACATCGTGGGGGAAGAAGCGCTCCCGCAGCAGGAGATGCCAGAAGTGCTTTTGCCGGAGATAGGGCAGGCGGAGGAACCTGATTTGCCCGCCGAACCATGAGCAGCGCTGCCTAACAGCCTGCGCGTGGGTGCAACTATGCTTACACCGAATCGCCCAACAGGAGGGAGAACCCATGGAACAAACAGCGCTGGAAGCCATGCGGGCATATGGGATGGATGTGGATGCCACAATTGAACGTTACGGCGGAAATGAAGATTTGTTGCTGAAACACCTTCGGCGCTTTCCTTCGGATGCCAGTTTTGCCGCGCTGATGCAAGCCATGGAAACGGAGCAACGCGATGCAGTGAAAGTGGCCTGCCATACCCTGAAAGGCGTAAGCGGCAATCTGGGGCTCACCCCCCTGTTTACGGCCGCCTGCGATATGATGGCGATCCTTCGGCGGGACGATCAGGCTGACCTTCGCAAACCATATCAAGCGGTACATGCAGCATATGATGATGCTATCGCACTGGTACATGCGATTGCGAACGCTTGACATGCCACGGGTGAAAACCTGCCAGGGTATGAAGGGGATTTTTTAGCGATAGTCATCGGCTGGTGCTTGGCTATTGTGTGTCGGCTGCATTCTGTCGCATTGTGAATGTGCGGCTGCTTTCTTGCAAACGAAGTAAAGACGCTGAGCAAGTATCCTGCGTTCAAACCAGGGCGCGGTGCCGAGTAAAACAGCATCCCAAGCTATGTGCTGGGATGCTGTTGGTGTATCAAGGGCAATCGATGCACGCTTTCGCTTGCCGCATTATGCTTTCTGCTGATTTGCTAGCGGAGAAACGCTGTGTGGGAAGTGCTGTGCACTGCGTCAATCCAGCAAAGGGAGAAACCTGTCGAACAGAGGTATGGGAATTCATTGCCGTGCCATGTGCGCTGACACCGAATAGCACCACAGGCAGCCTCAGGATCATGACACTGGCATGAAAGAACGGGCGGCTTACAGTCGGTACGTATACGACGCTCGTCCGAAGCAGCGCCTAGTTAGCATCCAGCATTCGATCGGCTAAGAATGCGCCAATCTCCTGCCACGCAAGGCGACTTTCGGGCACAAGATCCAGCGCGGCTTGAAAAACGTGGAACATGCCGTTGTAAACGCTGAGCATGCAATCAACGTCATGCGAACGCGCATTATAGTAGATAGTCTCGCTGTCGCTCAGCAGCACCTCAATACTGCCCACTTGCAGCAGCATCGGCGGGAAGCCCGCATAATCACCAAAGGATGGCGATATATCAGGGTCGGTTGGGTCAAGACCATCAACATAGGTCGTTTCCACGCCGACGGGCTGGCCATGAAAATCCTTCGCGTCGATCCCAAAGGAAGGGTCCACGGTTGCGTTTTCGATATGGGAGGCGCCGGAATTGCTCAAGTCGCCCCAGGGCGACATGCAGATCAAACCTGCCGGCATCGCCTTGCCCGCGTCCCGAAGCCGAAGTCCCAGCGTTAGCGCGAGGTTGCCGCCTGCGCTATCCCCCGCGACTACGATCTTCTCCGGCGCATATGACAGCGTATCCGTCAGGTAGCGCCATGCGTCCATCGTATCTTCCTGCTGACTGGGGTAAGGGTGTTCGGGCGCGAGGCGGTAATCCAGCGTGGCGACAAGGCAATCTCCGTAAAGCATGCTGTAGCGCTCGGCAAATTGACGGTAAACATCTAAAAGTCCGGCTTCAAAAGCGCCGCCGTGCAGCTGTAAAATGGCGCGGTCGTTGGCGGCGTCGGTTTTTTGGAGCAGCTCCAGCTTTGCGTTCGGCAGATCGACAATGTGCAGGGTATACCCTTGCGATGGCTGCCATATTCTTTCGGAGAGGAGCGCCTCGCCCAGCTTGCGCTCCCGTTGCGGCAATGATGTAAAGGTGCGCACCATACCGCTGCCAATCTGCGCCGAAAGGGATACGTCCCACAGGGGGCGCGCTGCATAGAGCCCTAAGAACGCAAGCACGTATGCGCTGATAAAGCACATCGCAATTCGCCAGCTATACCAGAAGGGGCGCCCATGCATCCAAAGCAGCATCAAGAAAGACAGCGCCGTTGCAACCCAACCGTACCACCGCGCCTGCGCCATCGCAAGGCTGAACAGCAGCGGCGCGTACATGAGCATCATCAGCAACGAGAAATACAGCAGGGGCCTGGGTTTAGTACGCTTTTGCAAAGCGAGCCTCCTTCAGGTACGGGCTGGTAGAATCGCGATGAAAGCGCTGTGCTCCTTGAGCCAAGCGCGGCGGGCGTGGTACTGCGGCAGAAAGCTTTCCACTGTACGCCAGAAGGCGGGGGAATGATTGGGATGCGGGATGTGGCACAACTCGTGAAGGATCACGTAATCCACCACATCCGGCGGACAATGCAAAAGGGCGCGATTCAAACTAAGCGTGCCATGACCGCTCATGCTGCCCCAACGGCTTTTCGCGTGGCTGAGGCGGATGGTTTTCGGGTACAGCCTTACGGCTTGCGAAATCACGCGTACACGTTCCTCCAGCATCAGGCGTGCCTGCCTGTCAAAAAAGCGGAGCACGGGGGAGAGATCCTTCGTATGGCTTGGGATCAGCAGCCGGTCTGCGGCGATCTGTACCGCTGGCACATTGGACATTGCAAGGGTCAGCGTTCCGCCAAGGTACGGGATGCTGGCGCCTTCTTCCAGCTGAAGCGTCATGCCCTTGGGTTGTTGGGCGAGCCGTTCACGCGTTTTTTGCACCCAATCCCACTTCTGATCTACAAAGGCTTCGATACGCGCGAGCGGTAACTGTAGCGGCGCACGCACCGTCAGGCTGCCATCACGGCGCAGGGAAAGCGCCAGTGTTTTGCGCTTGCTGCGCACTAGCTGGTAGCGCATCATGACAACCGCCTTTAATCGTAATCTATGCCCGGGTACAAACAGGAGGTTCGCATAAAAGTAGCTTTGCAGCTTTGCGCCAGCCTGCATTGTGGAATGTTGCGCCGGATTACCTGCGCCTCTACCGTTTGCACGCCCTGCTCATGCAGCATGTTCATGCCAGCCGCTAGCAGCGTCTTGCCGAGCCCCAACCTGCGGAAGTTGGGCGTCACGTATAAACCAAACAATTGCGCCGTATCACCGATGCCGGTAAAGGCTACCTCTCCCACAATTTCGGCCCCCCGGGACAGATAGAGCGCGGTAAAATGCGGCATGGTCAAATACCGCTGTAAAAGCGGGTGTTGCAAGGCATCGAGCCGATAGGCATTCATGCGCATCAGGAATGCCGCTTGCTCCAGCGGTTTTTGCAGCGGCACATGCCCCATTTCATAACCCATCGGAGCGCTGGGTTTGGCATTGGGCGAGGATAGTTGCACAACATCCAGCGCGTCATCGGCCATGAAACCGCTCTCCTGATAAAAGGAAAGCATGGCCGCATCCTGCATGCCCACTTGTGCGAAAACGCGCGCTTTCAGGTTTGGTGTCTGCTGCCGCAGTTGCACCGCGCGCGCCAGTAACGCGCCAAGGAGCATATCCAGCCCGGGACCCTTGGAATAAACATTCAGATACAGGTTAATGGGACGTTCGGGAAACAGGAAGGGGTGGTACGTCTGTACCAAATACCCTTCCGCGATAGGCATGTTAGCGCTGTCCGCCACCAGAAAAACATTCTCGGGTGGAAGCCCGTTATTGGTTTGCGGGGGGTGGTATACCTGCATTGATGCGCTCGTCCTTTCCGAGGGCAGTGCAAAAAAGCCTGCCCCCCTTCGGTCAGCGTTGGGATAGCATACCTATTTTACGCGCTTTTTACCTTGAAAGCAAGTTGCCGTGTAACCTTTGTTACAAAACCTTTGTTACAAAGCGTTGCACTGCGGCTTGCCGCGCAGCGCCAGGCATGCTGCGCAAACCCTTTGCAAATAAGAGATGCAGGGCGGTTAGCGGCAGAACTGATCAACATACGCATCCAGGCATTTCTGGATTACCTTGCGTGCCTCGGACGCATCGCGAAGCTCATCGACCACCGTTTCCTTACCCTCAAGGCTCTTGTAGACAGTGAAAAAATGGATCATCTCAGAGAAAATATGGGAGGGTAGTTCGCTGATGTCGTTGTAACTGTTGTAGGTTGGGTCCTGAAACGGGATAGCGATGATCTTTTCATCCAGCTTGCCTTGATCCAGCATCGTCAACACGCCGATGGGGTAACAGCGTATCAGGCTCATGGGCTGTATGACTTCACTGCTGAGCACCAGCACATCCAAGGGATCCAGATCATCGGCATAGGTACGGGGGATGAGGCCATAATTGCTGGGATAGTGTGTGGAGGTATACAGGATGCGATCCAGAATCAGGTGCCCCGTCTCTTTATCCAGCTCATACTTCTTCTTGCTGCCTTTTTCAATCTCGATCACGGCGATAAAATCCGTCGGGGTGATCCGCGCAGGAGAGATATCATGCCATATATTGCTCATACGAAAACCTCCTTTACCTGGGCAGCGATATTGTAACAAGCTGGAAGTGTATTGTAAAGCATACCAGCTGGAATTGTGTTATAATGGAACAAACGCGCGCAGGGCGCGCCTGTTCAAGAAAGGCGGGGATACTCTGATGAAGAAAATCTCACTTTTACTGATAAGCCTGTTGGTTGCCTTGCTGCTTGCCGGCTGTACTGTTGTCAATCAGGATAATAGTTTCCAAAATGCGTCCACACAGGACACTGCTGCCACACAACAGGCACAGGATACAGCGCAGCCTGACGCGGTGCAGCCGGATGTCGCTGTCACGGAAGCGCCCAACACGGACCCGAACGCGTCGGGTTACAACGGTTGATCCACTGTCGTAGATACAGCGTAAATAGGCGAGGAGGCTAGACCTGTGAAGGTTCTGATGATCAATGGAAGCCCCCATAACCATGGCACGACGCGCCGCGCGTTGGATGAGCTGGCAGGTACATTGCACGCGGCGGATATCCAGAGCGACATCATGACCATCGGGCAGAAACGACTACCCGGGTGTATCGCCTGCGGCAAATGCGATGGCCGCTGCCGCGCCTTTGACGATGATGTGAATGTTGCCCTAGAGAAGCTTGAGCATGCTGATGCGCTGGTGCTCGCTTCGCCGGTGTATTTCGCATCCCCGAATGGCACGCTGTTATGCTTTTTGGATCGCATGTTCTCGGCGGGTCATGATGCGGCATTCCTAGGTAAACCCGCCGCGTGCGTTGCGGTGGCACGTCGCGCAGGCACAACGGCATCGCTGGATGTGCTCGCCAAATACCCCGCCATCAGAGCGATGCCACTTGTTACATCCACCTATTGGGCGATGGTACACGGCTCAGATGCCGCGCAGGCAGAACAGGACGAGGAAGGCATGGAAGTAATGCGCAACCTCGGGCTTAACCTGACATGGCTGCTCCAGTGCATCGCGCTGGGCAAAGAAAATGGGAAAACCGCGCCCGTGCCGGCAGCCCCCGGGCATAGGACAGATTTTATCCGTTGAAGGATGGTTGTAGGAACGATGAACGATAATCATACCATGGCCAATAAGGCCGCATGGGAAGAAGCCTTTGACCGACGCGTCAACGCCTTTGGTGAAGACCACGCCGCTCGCCTCCTGACGGAAGACAGGGCTTTCCTGCACCCCGTTGTATGGGATGCGCTGGAAGGGATGAAGCTGCAAGGAGAATCCATCGGTCAATTCTGCTGCAATAACGGGCGGGAACTGATGAGTGTGGTGAAACATGCCAGCGCGCGAGAAGGAATCGGGTTTGATCTTGCGGGCAACATCCTCGCGCAGGCTCGGGGTATCGCCGCAGCGGCAGCGCTGCCTTGCTCTTTTATTGAAGGGGATGCCTGCCAAGCGCCGGAAATCTATCACGACCGCTTTGCGCTGGTGCTGATTACCATCGGGGCGTTGTGCTGGATGAAAGAGCTTCCCCCTTTCTTTGACAAGGTGGCGGCCTGCCTCCAAAGCGGCGGGCATCTGCTGATTCATGAGGCGCACCCCATCACCAATACCTTTGCCGTGCCGCAGGAGGAAGAGTACGATGCTGCGGAACCAGCGAGGATGGTGCATAGCTATTTCCGCCGCGATCCCTTTGTGGATAGCTATGGCATGGGCTATCTTGCAGGCGAAACGTATGAAAGTAAGCCGTTTATCAGTTTTAGCCATACGTTGGGGAGCATCGTTACAGCGGTTGCGCGCAGCGGACTGCGGATTGAACGCTTGCAGGAGTATAATGAGGATATCAGCGGCGAGACACAGCCGCTTGACGGCAAAGGCGTGCCGCTGAGTTACCTGCTGCTGGCAAGGAAAGTATAAGCGCTGGAACAAAAAACAGGCCGCCTCATGGGTGGCGGTCTGTTTTTGATATCGGAGTACCTTATGGCAAGGGGACTGCGGTTACCACGGGGGTCAGGTGCAGCGGAGCGCCGGGGATTACGCCGGCCGCCTGCATGGCTAGCACCGCGATGCCCAGCAGTACCACATACAGGGCAAACCAGTTGAGCGAGACCTTTGCAATGATTTTGAGCATGAAACGAATGGCCAGATATCCGCTGACTCCCGCGGCGATCATACCCACAAGAATCGCCGTTAAGTCTCCTGTTTGAGCCAGTGTGCCTTCGCGATAGGCGCTGTAACCCTCGCTCAGGAAACTAGCCAGAATGGCGGGCATGCTCATCATAAAGCTGAACTTTGCGGCGCTCTCCCGCGTAAGCCTGGTGCTTACACCCCCAAAGATGGTCGCGCCGCTGCGGCTTACACCGGGCAGCATGCCTACCGCCTGCATCAACCCCATCATGAGCGCGTGAAACACACCCACGGTTTCGCCGGTAAGGTGCCTGCGTTGATTGAGTACTGATATTGCTTGGGTGAGGATGAGCAGTAATCCGGTGAAGAGGAAGCTGACGCCCAACAGGGCGTTGTTTGTCCCCAATGCTTCCAGCGCGTCTCCAAGAAGGAGTTTGGCGACCAACGCGGGCAGCGAGGCGACAACCAGCAATAGAAATGTTTTATTGCGGATGGGGTGCAGGATCATTTGCAGCCAATCCCGCCAGAACACAAGCAGAACCGCAACCAGCGAGCCGACATGCAGCAGAATATTGAAAAGCAATTGATGCGTAAGATCGATTTGCAGCAAGGCCTGCATCAAGTTGAGGTGACCGCTGGAGGAAATGGGCAGAAATTCCGATAGACCCTGTACCAGACCCAACAGCGCGCTCTGTATAACACTCATGTATAATCTTTCCTTTCCATGTGCATACGCCTTGCCTATTATACACAATTTCCCGGACGCTGTCACGTTAAAACGGCGTGTACTAAGCATAGCGTACAACAAAGGGGTGATACCAATGCCAAAGAGAATTTTTGCGTGGGCACTTGCGCTCTGGATTGTTTTGGGTTTCTCTGCTTCTGTGCAAGCAGCGCCAGCCATAAGCGATGCGCAAGTGAGTGCGTTGTTCATGAATGTGGGCAAGGCGGACAGCGCTCTGTTCATGCTTGGGGAAAAACGGTATTTGGTGGACACGGGCACCAAGGAAAGCGCGGAAGCAATGCTGAAGGCGCTGGATTCCTTTGCGGTCACGCATCTGGAAGGCGTGTTCATCACCCACACCCACAAGGATCATGTGGGCGGGCTCAAGGCTTTGCTGGAAAGCGATATTACGGTTGACAGGCTTTATGCGCCCTCCTTTTTTGTTCAGGAGAGCATCGCCACCCATCCCGTATACCAGCGGGCCATGGCTTCCGGCGTCCCGCTGACGTGGTTGAACGCCGGGGACATACTGCCAGTGGCGGAGGGTACCGCGTTTCATGTGCTGGGTCCGATCATAAGGGATATGGATGAGGAAAATAACAACTCACTGGTACTTAGGCTGACGACCTTGCAGGGCGATATGATACTGACGGGAGATATGCTGGTACACGCGGAACAGTTATTGCTTACCGCGGGGGTGATAAGCGCCGCCGCGGTGCTTAAGGTAGGGCATCACGGCAGCAAGCATGCCAGCAGCGAAGCTTTCCTTTATACAGTACGTCCCCAGGTTGCGGTGATACCGACCGATACGGCGGTTGACAAGAATACGCCGAGCGGTGCGGTCATGCGAAGGTTGTGGGCTATTGGCGCGGAGGTACTGGTTACCCAAAAAGCCACATGCGGCGTGCTGGTAACACTGAAAGAGGGCAACGCGATTGCGCGGCTGATGGATTATGATGCGCCGTGAGGGGTGTGCTGCCATGCCGTACACTTGGTGTTTATGAAGGTAAATGTTTTGCCGGATAATCGGAGAGCAGCCGTCATACGTGAATTCATAAAAGCGCAAAAAGGCGCCCGATCTTTGCTAAATCCGCCCAGTGCTTTGCGACCTGTGAATACCGCTTACGGGCTCGCACACAAAAAACGGGAAGTCGCTTTGAACTTCCCGTTTTAATGGTACAGGAGCGGATGCACAAACGACATCGCGTCACGATTGGCGATACAGGATGAGCGGCAACGTTACTCCGCGATGTTTGCCACAACACCCAACAAGCCGGGGCCTGTGTGGATGGCGAGCACAGGGCTTACCGGGCGGATGACGCAATTGCGGATGTTGAGAACCTGCTTGAGTTTCTCCAGAAGCGTCTGCGCGTCTTCCAGTGCTTGTCCATGCACTACGGAGAGGTCAATCGCCGTTTTGCCAAACCGTGAAACGGCTTCCTGAATCATGGTTTCCACCGCCGCTTTGTAGCCGCGCGCCTTGGCGAGCGTCTGGTAAATCCCTTCGTCATTGACATAGATGATGGGCTTGATTTGCAGCAGATTGCCCATTACACCTTCTACCAGGCCAATGCGGCCGCCCTTGCGCAGGTATTCCAGCGTGCGGATGACAAACATCGCCAGCTGCGATTTGCGTAACGATTTGGCTTTCTGGATGGCGGTATCTGGGTCATCGCCCGCTTCCAGCGCCTGCGCGACGGCAATCACCATGGAGCCGAGGCCGGTGGAAAGCGATTGCGAATCCACTACGCGGATGTTCATTTTGCCTTCGTAATCCGCGGCAATCATTCGCACCATGTTATAGGTGCCGCTGAGTCCGGAGGATATGCTTACGTGTATCACATCGGTCACACCATCGGCCAGCAACTTGTCGTAAAGGCTGCTCACATCCTCGGGCAGCGGCAGGCTGGTCTTGGGCAGTTCGTTTTTCAGAATTTCATAGAGCTCCTCTTGGCTAAGCTCAACACGGTCACGGTATTCGGCTTTCTGGCAAACAATGCGCAATGAAATCATGTGAATGTTGTATTGCGCCAGCTGTTCATCGCTCAGATCGCAGGAGGAATCCGTGATGATCGCGGTTTTCATCTCCTCTGGCATCTTTCAATCCCCCCTTTGGTTGATAGGGACTTATGCCCTTCTATACCATTATAACATGGGATTGCCATGCGTCAACGCTGTTGTAAAAACTCGTGGCAGGATTCATCGTTTGTTCATCAAACTGCCTGCCTGTTCATGAACGTTAATCTTGGTTTGCGTTGGTTGACAAAGGATAGTGCTTGCTTTACTATTTAGGCTGATTTATCAAACAATCCCCCGTCTTTGTAGATTTGGAGGCGAAGCGTTACATGGATGCGACCCAGAAAAAGCATACGGCGCAAAGAGCGCGCAATCACATAAAGAAAAGTTTGGGGACAGCGCTGGCTTTGATCGCAGCGCTCTGGCTTGCTTTGGGCATGCCGGGTGTTGCGGTGTCGCAGGAGATGACATCGTTAACGCTGGAACTCAAAGGGGTTACGCCTTCTGGTACGGATGCCTGGCTTTCGCTGCCATTGACGGCGCGCTTTGACGTGACGGTAAACGGCGTGCTCGTGGGGCGAATCACAACCAGCCCGACGGCTGAGCAACTGGCTGCGGGGGAAAGTGATACAATCATCATCAATGATGCAGTCGCTGCGCAGGCGGTTTTAACCCCTGTCGCGGAGGATTTGATAGAGGGCTTCGTGTGTGAAGGCGATATACCCGTGTCCATCACACAGGGAGAGGCGAACCATCGTACGGTATTTGCCTATGCCATGCGAGGCTTTTTTCATGTGCAAAACAACCTGCCCGATGGTACACCTGCCGCAGGAGGTGAATTTGTCGTCCTGAATGCAGCGGGAGAGGTTGCCCTTAGCTTCCAAACCGATGCCACGGGTGCATATACCGCCACGCAAGCGTTGCCAAATGGGCAGTATCAGCTGGTGCAGATGCGCGCGCCGGAAGGGTCGCTGCTCCTGCAAACCCCGCTGTCCTTTAGCATCAATACCTATTTTGGCGATGCGCAGAGCATTGTTAAGCTCACAACGGAGAACCAACCCGCACCACTTGAGAACACGGTAACAGGGGATTTGGGGCTCCAGGGAAATGCATTTGTCAAGCAGGATGGGCTATGGGTTTCGGATGTTGTGCTGGATGGCTTATGTGCCGCTGAGAACAGTGTGGAACTGGATGATTATACCGTCACGCTTGCGCCCATGGAGCTGCTTGCCGCCGATGGTGAGAAGCTAGCCGGGAAGCAGGCAGTGCGTCTGAGCCAACTGAGCATCGCAGGTTCGAACGCCGCCGCCTTTCAAGTGCAGCCATTGGATGCAAACGGCAAGGCTATCGGTGAGCCGCAATATGTTGCACAAGGCGCGCCATGGATGCTGGAAGGCGCGTACGGGGCGGTAATCACGTACCTAGACGCGGCGGGAGATACGGCCATGCCCCTGTACTTTCAGGGAGGCACAGTGCTTGCGCGATATACCTATACCCCGGTAGCAACCCTTACGGACGCGCCCTCCCCGGATAGTGCGAGCCTGACGGCGCGGGTAGACTATACGTTTGAATACCCCGGTGTGGATGGAATCAGCGTTGTCAAGGCAGAATCCACCATTGCGCCTGCCGCGCTTACTCTCCAGCTGCCGGATGGACGTGTGACTGTCGAAGCATCGGCGTATGCATCCATGCGGGAAGATGGTACGCCAGTTGTGGTTCTCGCGCAGAATACAAGCGAAGCAGATGAAGCCATCAGCAATGCGGCAATCGCATTGCCGGCGGGCGCGCGGGTCATGGCGCAAGCACTCGATGCCAGCCTGATGCTGCTGCGCACCCGCCAAGCGGATTATGTCACGTTTGATTATGCGCGTTTGCAGGCAGGAAACGTGGAATTGCCCATCAGCACTGGTACGGTGCAGGCTGTCACGCTTTGGATTGCCGACCCCCAAACGCTGCCCCCCACGGCGGATAGTCCCGAAGGCTATTTGCTGCGCGCTTTAGAACATGGTACGAGTCCTGTGCTGGACGCGTATTTCGGCTTGCGAGGCGGTCTTTATGCGCAATACGCCATACCGCTGCAAGGCAGTGTGGCGGGTGAAAATGCGTCAACAGAAATGGTTCATCTGCTGGAAGGCAGTGTGGCGGAGCAAGGGATACAGGCGGGCACGCACGATGCTGGGCTTGGCGTGCTTCTCCGGGCGCAAAACGGTGTGGCATATGCCGCGCTAACGGATGCGGAGGGCGTTTTCGTCATCGAAGGGGATGCAGCCGTTCAAAGCGGCGACCTGTTTGTCGTATTGCCAGACAATGTGCAGAGTACGGCCACAGGCACCTTGGAACAGGAAACGCGAGAAGATATGGCGTTGCCCCAGAGCGGGCTTGCAATCACCTATACGCGGCTGAGCGGTCTTGCCGGACGCATCGTGACGGATGCTGGCGAGCCGATAGAGGGCGCTGTGTTGACGCTTTCACAGGCGGAGGAAACAACGCGTACCACTACGTCGGATCAAAAAGGCGCCTACGCTTTCCATAACATCAGGGTTGGCGCCTACGATTTCAGCCTTGTCATGCCGGAGGAGGATAATGTTTCGATCACTTCGCCGGATGGCTTCATCAGGCAGGGGAGCGGGGCTTATCTGCTGTCCAACATCAGCTTTACCGCGGGGCAAACGCTTACGCTGGATATCACGGCGATGCAGCTGGGCGTGGTCAGGGGTCAGGTGAGCGAGCAGGGCATGCCCGTTGAAGGAATGACGGTCACATTGCGCGATGGCGCGGGGCAAACCGCAACTGCGCAAACGGATGCTGCCGGTTCATACGCTTTTGTGAATCTGCCTGCTGGCGAATACCAGCTTACCCTCACGTTGCCCGCAGGAAAAGTGGCAACCATTGCGGGCAGTTCGGCGGCACAGAGCGTTTCTGAACTGACCATCGATTATCCTATCGAAAAAGGAGAAACCTACACAGCGGAAATCCTGTTGGAATCGACGGTAACCCTTACCGGGCGGGTTGCCCAGCTTGGCGGTGGACAACAAATCGCGGCGGCCTCAGTAAGCAGACAGCTCACCACTACCACCGCACAGGACGGCAGTTTTGCCTTTGAAGGACTTACGAGTGGGGATTATACCATTTATGCGCCTTTGCCGGAAGGCAGCGCGTTGCTGGAAGGCACAGCCTGGCAAGTTTCGCAAAAGGGCGATACCATCTGGCTGACCGTGCATGTGGGAAGCGAAAGCAATCAGGCACTGCCGGAAGCTGCTTATGTTGCTATGACCAGCATTGAGGGCGTAGCGTTTATGGATGATGACGGTGACCATGTAAAGCATGAAACCGAATCCTTGATGAGCGGCATCCCGGTCGCGCTGCAACGAATGGATGGCGGGGTATGGACTGACGTTGCCGACACAAGAACGGATGTCTATGGCCAGTATGCATTTGAATCACTCCAAGCGGGTGAATACCGTGTGGTATCGCAGACGGCAGGCGGATTGAGCGTGATGGCCATTGGCGGCGGCGCGACGGTGCTGGGCGAACCAGCGCTGGGTATCATCGCAGGGGAGACCTTGCGCCTTGAAAATGGCGACACCTTGCGCGGCGTGGCCGATATCGCGCTGGGACGGTCCGCGTCGATCAATGTTGCGGCTTTCGCTGACAGCAATGAAAACGGCACGCGCGGCGAATATGAACGCGCGCTTCCTGGTGTGCGGGTTGCGCTTGTGCCCGCCGCAACGCCGGATGCCGATGCGATTGCCGGAGTATTGACCGGCACGGATGGGCTGGCGACGCTAAGCGATGTGCCTGCGGGTGAATACGTGCTGCGTGTGACGCTGCCGGAAGGGTACCGCTATACCGTGAAAGGAAACGGCAACACCCTCAACGACAGTTGTGTGGGGGATAGCGACAGCCTTTTGGCGACGTCCGACCCGATCACACTGCGCAGCGGGCAGACTGCCGAGGCGGGCATTGCGGCCATCCCGGTAGGCTCGTTTTCGGGAAAAGTTTGGAACGACCGTAATTACAATGGGGTTCTGGATGCGGACGAAGCGGGCGTGGCAGGCATAACACTGACGCTCAAGGGTGCCAAAACCGGCAAGACCTACACGCTTGTAACGGATGAAACCGGCGAATACCGTTTCACACAGTTACGCAACGATACCTATGCCCTGACCGCGCAGCTTCCCGAAAACATGCTGTTTACCCGTTATACGCAAACAGGCGGCAACAGCCGCTCCGTCTTTACGGTGGATGGCACCAGCGCGACGCGTGAATTTGTGGTGTCAGGCGCGCAGGATGTAACCGATATGAACGTAGGCGTGCTTTACGGGGCAACCGTCACAGGGATCGCCTTTCTGGACACTCAGTACGATGGCTTCTATGACCAGACCGATCCGCCGTATGCCAAGGTGACGTTGGAGTTGATTCGCAACAGCAATGAGAAATCCATGGGGAAGGTTGTTACGGATGAAAGCGGGCGCTATACGTTTACCGGGTTACGCCCGGGGTCCTATCGTCTGCGCGCGATCCTGCCGGATGATGGAAGCATCTTTACATGGGTTCCGCAAACGGGCGATGGACTTTACAATCAGTTTGTGGCACGCGAAGGCAGGCGGGAAAACAGCATCGCACAGGTTATGGTCACCGATGGGGAGACTGTCGAAACCTGTGTGGGTGTAGCCATGGGCGCATCCATCAGCGGCGTGGTATCGTTGGATCCCAAGTATGATGGCGTACGGGGGAATTCAGACAAAAAGCTTTCCGGCGTACGCATTCAACTGGTGGATGCGGCTGGCGAGGTAACCATGACAGCCACAACCAATGCTAATGGCCGCTATACCCTTACGGGCATCATGCCCGGCGTATATACTGTGCGCATACAACGCAAGGATGGGCACGCTTTCACGCGGTACCGCCCCGACGAAGCGCACGGCAACCACATCAAGACCCTTGCCAAAGATGGGTATGGGGAGACCGAACCCATTACGGTTACGATGGGGCAGGAGATTACGGATATCGATGCGGGCATGCTTCCTTCCTCCACGCTCAGCGGCGTTTTCTTTGATGATCTCAATGACAATGGCCTGCAAGATGAGGGCGAGGGCGGTTTTGTAACGGGCAGCGTACGCCTGCGCTCGGAGGATGGCGAGATAGACCTCATCGAGACAGTCGATCAGGACGGCGCATACTTCTTTGATGGGGTAATGCCCGGCACGTATACGATCACCTATCGTTTGCCGACGCACGCCACACTCGCTACGGTCGCGCAAGGCGGCAATACGCTTGCGCCGCAGGGGCAGGAAAACACGCTGGAAGGATTTACGGTTGAATCCGGTAAAGCGTATACCGCGCCTTTGGTTGGGGGCGTCACGCTGGGATCCTTCACGGGCACGGCGTATCACGATGCAAACGGCAATGGCATCCAGGATGCGGATGAACCCTCCATGCTGGGCGTGCGGGTAACGATTACGCGCAGGGATGGAAACAGGGAGGCTATTGAGGCCGAATCGGATGCACAGGGCCAGTTTGCGCTTTCGGGCATCCGCCCGGGTGAATACGCGCTGGCGCTGCAACTGCCGGAAGGTTACATCCTGTCTGCGGATATCGCGCAAAGCGGGCTTTCATTGCCCGCCGCAAACCGTGCAAGCATTTCACTGCCGTGGGACGCGCTCATTAACCGCGCGGTGAATTTCATTGGGCTGGTTAAGCCTGCCAGCATTACCGCCTCGGTCTGGCTGGACGAAGACCGCGACGGCGCCTACAGTGATAACGAGCGGCTGTTTGGCGGGCTTGGGTATGAGCTGTATGATGAGCTAAAGGGAACCGTGGTCAAAACCGCCTATGCGGGGGATGACGGCTATGTGACCTTTACCGATGTACGGCCTTCCACCTACACGGTGCGCTTCACGATCCCGGAGCATGCGCAGCCATCAAGCGGTTCAGGCACCTTTGTGAAACAGGGTACGCGAATGGCGCATACGGGCATTGTGATTCTGGAGGGAGAAGAGTTTTCAGAAATCGATGGCGGACTGGTTTCCTATACGAGCATCGGCGGTCGTATCGCGCTGGAAGAGGGCGGTACGCGCACGCCGCAGGCAGGGGTTGACGTATTCCTGTATACGGAGAATGCCAATGAACCCATTCAAACCCAGCAAACAGATGAGAACGGTGCATACCGATTTGATGGGCTTTGGCCGGATCACTACCGCATCGGGGTGGCACTGCCAACGGGCTTGGTCTTTGTAAGGCCGGACGATCCGAATTACGCCGAGGGAACCAGCGCGGTGTCTCAAACGCGTGAGGGCATAGGCTACAGCGAACCGATTGCACTTGCGATGGCGCGCCACCTGCTGAGCACCGATGTATTGCTGATCAAACCCGCGCGCGTAGGGGCGCAAGTTTGGCTGGATACGAACGCCAATGGCTTGATCGACGCGGATGAACCCACGATAAACGGCGTGGCCATTCAACTGCTTACAAACGGCCAAGCGGCCTACACCACCATTTCGAATGAGTGGGGTTATTATGAATTTGCGGATGTATACCCCGGCACCTATACCGTGACGGCACAGGCATACCCCGAGTTGGAGATCACGGCTGTGATTCCCTCGCTTGCCATCATCTCCAGTTGCCTGACGCAGGGCAATGGCGAAAACGCTTCCAGCGAACCCTTTACCGTGGTTAGCGGACAACGCAGTTCGGACAGGAACCTTGGCTATGTATTGCCGGATGGACAGAGCATGCCCGAAGCCATCAAACCCGGCAGCGTGCAGAGCTGGATCAAGTGATACAGCAGCAGGGCAACCGTGCGTAAATACTATGAGGATGCAAGGGACAGGGCATTCATCGATACGCTGGCCTGGCGGCCTGCTGCGGGATGAGGTTGCCTTGAAGAATCGGTTCGCCGCAAAACACCCCATAGGAGCATTGCCTATGGGGTGTTTTCTATGGTTACATCGCGTCATGCGGTTTACCGTTGGCAATACGACGGGGTTCCGTCTCGATGATGCTCCCGGCAGGCAATGCAATCGCCATGGTGGCGGCAGTTGCTGGGGCACTGACACTGAGCAAGCTCCGCTGCGCGCGTGGCGGGCAGCACGCGCAGGTTATTTTCCATTAGCAGGCGTGCAGTCAAACCATCGCCTTGAACCAGGCCGCCGGTAAAGGTGCCGTCGTGGATGATTCCCACACCGCAGGAGGGGCTGCGATCCTGCAGGAGAGCGCATTTGCATTGCAGCGCAGTTGCCAGGCGCAAGGCTTCCTGCGCGCCCTTCTCAAACTGGGGGGTTACATCAACGCCGGATTGGCTCCGTACGCAACCGTGGATGATTTCACAGGGTTCGCGCGGCGTGCTCAGCCCACCATAGATTTCCGGGCAAAAAGGGATGAGCGTATGGTTCTCAGCCAGCGCCAGCACGGCGGGGTATTCCTTTGCGCTGCCATCGTAGCGGCAGGCCAACCCTAGCAAACAGGCGCTTACCAGTATGTTCATCGGCGTCTCTCCTCCTGCATGTTCTGCTGAATAGTATAACACAGATCAGGCGCGCCGCATCATGCGTTTTGCATGCTGCCTGGCTGGCAAGAACGCTGGAAGCATGCAAAACGCAAAAACTTGTCAAGCGCTTCTGCGCGCTGTAAGGGACGGCAACTGCGCGCATGACCTAGCCAGCCTGAACGGCCTGAACGGCGCTGGTGTGCTTGACAGGGCATGGCGTGCGTGATAGACTGAAGCTGTTTGGATGCCGTGTTCCATACGCCGTTTCTTGTACTGTTCGCCCTTTGGTTGAACTGTTTCGGGAATGCGATGCTATTGAACACGGTTCTGCACCGAAACGGGGAGGCTTAGCTACCGCTTGCGCTCTGCATGGCGCGTCTACGGCGGATGATCCTCACTGATTTTGACCAATACAACATGCTGGCGCGTTCCTTGCCAACCGCATTTGCACGGGCGCGCGCGATGATCATGGAGGCATGCATGGACAAGCGATACCTGCTTTCGCAGATCATGAAGACGGTTTTTCAATGCTTGCTATATGCATCTTTGTTTTTAGCTTTCTTTCTGTTATTATCGATCACAAACCCCCAAATCATTAACATGAGCCGTACCGCCGCCACCACCATGGCTACGTTTGCGATTCTGCTTTTGATCCTGACCATCGTTTATGGCGGATATCAGATTGGCGTTAAAAAAGCGCGATCGGTATTGGCTTCTATCGTGATTGCGATTGTCATGACAGATATTGCGACCTATTTGCAGCTTCAGATCATGAATGTTAACCCCGCCAACAATGATCGGCTGATTCTCTTTGGAGAGGATTTTGCTTTGTTCTTGCTGGCGATGGCGATCCAGATTGGGCTGGTGTATCTTTTTGTATCGCTTGGTTACCATTTCTATTTTAAGATCAACCCGCCACAGAAATGCTGCGTGGTTGCCAGCTCACAGGAGCAGGCACAGCATATTGCGGAGAAAGTGGCAACCTTTCGGCAGAAGTATAAGCTCAACGAGGTGATCCACTATACCTGTAGTGATGTGGAAGAGACGATTCTGGCACATGATGTGGTGTTTTTAGCCGGTATCCCCGATACCGAGGAGGCACAGCTCAAATCCTTCTGCTACAAACACGGCAAAACCATCTACCTGCTGGCGGAGCTGGAGGATGTGATTATATCCACATCGCAGCAAAGCGTAATTGACGATACGCTGTTTCTCTACATGCACCGTGTGGAGCCGACGCTGATGCAGCGTTTTATTAAGCGTAGTATGGATATTGTTCTGAGCCTGATCGGGCTTGTGCTTGCCAGCCCGCTGATGCTGTTTGCGGCCATCGCCATCAAACTGACCAGCCGAGGCACGGTTTTCTTTCAGCAGCATCGCGCGACCATTGGCGGGAAGGTATTTCGGATTATCAAATTCCGCACTATGTATATGAACGCGTGCGACATCCCAGGGCAATCTGCCTGCTTGAACGATGAGCGCATTACCCGTGTTGGGCGCTTTTTGCGCAAGTACCGTATTGATGAGCTGCCACAGCTTTTCAATGTACTCATGGGCGATATGAGCATCGTTGGGCCGCGCCCGGAGATGCTGGAAAATGTGGATAGATACACACAGGAAGTGCCGGAGTTTGAATATCGCAAACAAATGAAGGCTGGCCTGACGGGCATGGCGCAAATCGATGGCAAGTACAATACCACCCCCAAGGATAAGGTGATTCTGGATCTTCTCTATATAGAAAATTTTTCGTTGATGATGGATATCAAATTAATTCTGCGAACCGCCACTATCTTTTTCCGGCGGGACAGCACCGAAGGGTTCCATTCAGGCAAGCGTGCCCGATGCCCGCTGATGCGCACCGCAGCGCATAACGAAAGCACGGATACGCAGGAAACCTCACCGAACCATCAGACGGAGCCGGACGGAATCGTGGAAGTTCCAGCGGCAGAACTGAAAAGCCAAATCACAGTTTGCGATACCATCGTGCTCAGCCGCGAGAACACAGCAAAAGAAACAGTGCTGGATGCCCCTGCGCTGCTCTTGCAGCGCGGTGCTAAAGAGCCTGAGCCCGCGGAAGGTAGCGCAGTGGCGCCGCCTGAAACACCTGATGCGTTACAAACCGACCCCGTAATGGGCCCATCACCTTCCGACACGCCGCAAGCAGACAGCATTGTATTCACCCAGGATCAATGTGCTAAAGATAGCGTGACAAGTGATTCGCTGGCAGAACGCATGGCAAAGCAGCCCGGCTTGTTATCCGGCGCCAACGCTGCGCTGTAAATATAGTTTGAAGGGAACGATGCCAATGGATAAGACGCTCTTGATCATGGCGGCGGGCATGGGCTCGCGCTACGGTGGCGATAAGCAGGTGGACGGCATGGGGCCGCACGGCGAAATCCTGTTGGAATACTCGATCTATGACGCGCTGGCAGCGGGTTTTACGAAGGTTGTATTCATTATCAAACGGAATTTTGAGCAGCGCATCCGTGAAATGGTGGGCGATGCGCTTGCCAAACGCGTGAAGGTCGTATATGTGTTTCAGGAGTTTGACACACTTCCGGCGTGGTACAATCACCCCGCGGAACGCATCAAACCCTTTGGTACGGTTCATGCCGTGTTGTGTGCCAAGGATGAGATCCACGAGCCCTTTGCGGTCATCAATGCCGATGATTACTATGGGCGCGACCCCTACAAGCTGATTGGCGATCACCTTGAAGGGCTCGCCACAGAGCGTCAGGCTTGCATGGTCGGCTATTATTTGAAGAATACAGTGAGTGAGAACGGGCATGTGACGCGCGGCGTGTGCGCGACCGATGCGCAGGGCAAGCTGGTTAGCGTGACCGAAACTTATAAAATTGCGCCTTTTGCCGATGGCACCATTCGGGATACACACCTGGATGAAAACGGCATCGTGCTGGATCCCAACAGCCTGGTCAGCATGAACCTGTTTGGGTTTACCCCCTGGATTTTTGACATTGCGCAGAAGCGTTTTGAGGCGTTCCTTGCTTCCCTCAAAGCGGATGAGCTGAAAGCCGAGTATGTGCTGCCAGTGCTGATCGATCAACTGATGAAGGAAGAGAACCTCACGGTGGATGTGCTCAGCACAGACGCGACATGGTTTGGCGTTACTTACCAGCAGGACAAACCCTTTGTGCAGGCGCAGCTTGCCAATATGCATGCTGCGGGGCTGTATCCCGATACACTTTTTTAGAATGACCGCAGGGGAGGCTACCAAATGGCGGTTCTACTAACCGGGGGCGCGGGCTATATCGGTTCGCATACATATGTGGAGCTGATCAACGCTGGTTTTGACGCGATTATCGTGGATAATTTTTACAACAGTTCACCCGAGGTGATCAAGCGGCTTCAAGCAATCACGGGAAAACCGGTGACATACTATGATGTGGATGTATGTGATCGGCAGGCGCTGGAAAAGGTATTCGTTAACCACACGATTGATGCGGTCATTCATTTTGCGGGGTACAAGGCCGTGGGAGAGAGCGTGGCAAAACCCCTGGCGTACTATCGCAACAATTTGGACAGTACGTTATCGCTGTGCGAGGCAATGCGGGCACATGGCGTAACGCGCTTTGTATTTAGTTCGTCCGCAACGGTGTACGGGATGGCAGATGCAGTGCCGCTGACCGAAACCATGGCAACGGGCTGCACCAACCCCTATGGCTGGACGAAGTATATGATCGAGCAGATTCTGCGGGATGTGGTCGTCGCACATCCGGATTGGGCGGTGGCGCTGCTGCGCTATTTCAACCCGATCGGCGCGCATGCGAGCGGTACCATCGGCGAGGATCCGGTAGGCATCCCCAACAACCTGATGCCCTTTATTACACAGGTTGCATCCGGCAAGCTGGACAAACTGCGCGTTTTTGGCAATGATTATGATACGCCGGACGGCACGGGCGTACGTGATTATATCCATGTGGTCGATCTGGCGCTGGGGCATGTGGCAGCACTGCGGTATCTGCTTACGCATACGGGTTGCGAGGTTTTCAACCTGGGCACTGGCAGGGGCTATAGCGTGATGGATCTGGTCAAGACTTTCGAGAAGGTCAACGTGATGGCGATTCCCTTTGAGATTGCGCCGCGCAGGCTGGGTGACATCGCCACCTGTTATGCGGAAGCGGGCAAGGCCAAGGCGATGCTGAGTTGGGAAGCAGGCATGACGTTGGAAGATATGTGCCGTGACGCGTGGCGCTGGCAACGCCAGAATCCCAAAGGGTACAGGGCGTAGTGAGGATGTGGTTTAAAGGCAATGCGCCTAAACGAGAAGCATTGCACAAGGCAACTGGAGCTTAGTCCCCTGCCTCGGGCAAGTACACGCTGCATCGATATGGGAATAATGCAAGCAAAAAGACGGAGCGACGCTCAGGCGCTCCGTCTTTTACCTGTTCGGTTAATGAACGGATTGGCAGCATCGTCCTTGAAGACTGTGAACGAAAGTGTTGCCAGGGCTTCGCTGTAATCATGAATGCGGCATAGCTGTTAATACTTGCCATGAATTATCTCACAGGCAGGCATGGCGTAACCACAACAGCAAAATCGGGAATCCGCTTCAAGACATACGATTCATATGATAGGCCAGCTTATTCCACCGTGACACTTTTTGCAAGGTTTCGGGGTTTATCCACATCACAGCCACGCGCCACAGCCATGCTATAAGCAAAAAGCTGTAACGGAATCACGGCCAGCAGCGGCGCCAGCAAATCATCCGCAGCGGGAATCAGCATCAGTTCATCTGCTTCTCCTACGACCTTATCGTGGAGATCCTCGCGACAAACGGCGAGTACGTATGCGCCGCGCGCCTTGATTTCGCGCAGGTTGCTGAGGGTTTTATCCAGCAGTGCGGGCTGGGTGATGGTCGCCACCACCAAGCGCCCTTCCTGCAGCAGCGCGATGGGGCCATGTTTCAGCTCACCGGCCGCATAAGCTTCGCTGAACACATAGCTGACTTCTTTCAGCTTGAGCGCGGCTTCCATCGAAAGGGCAAAATCCAGCCCGCGGCCAACGAAAAACACGTGCTTCTTCTGGCTTACGGTGCTGGCAAACCGTTGCAGTTGCTCTTCGATGGCAAGCGTTTGCTCCGCTTTGGCGGGGAGATCGGCGATTTCGCCGCGCAGGCGCTCGGCTTCGGCAGGCGTAAGCGCGCCGCGCATATCGCCCAGCGCAAGGGCAAGCAGCAGCATCATCTCCACCTGCGTCATATACGCCTTGGTACTGGCAACGGCGATTTCAGGGCCCGCGTAAGTGTAAAGGGTTGCTTCATCGCCTACCTCGCGCGCAATGGTGGAACCGACTACATTGCATATGGCAAGCACTTTTGCACCGCGCCGCTTTGCTTCACGCAGCGCGGCCAGCGTATCGGCCGTTTCTCCGCTTTGGGATATGGCGATGAATAATTCATCCTCGCCGATGATGGGGTCGCGGTAGCGGTACTCGCTGGCGACATCTACCATAACGGGCAGGCGCGCCAGTTTCTCAATCACATACTTGCCGAAGATACCAGCGTGGTAGGCCGTGCCGCAGGCGACGATGCTGATTTTCTTAAGCTTTTTGGCTTCGTCGGGGACAATGGGCAGCCAGCGATAGTCATGAGCGTCCCCGTTATTGCGGGGTGCAAAGGTGCTATGCAGAGCGGTGGGCTGCTCATGAATCTCCTTGAGCATGTAATGGGCATAGCCGCCCTTCTCCGCGCTGGAAAGATCCCATTCCACATGGTAGAACTCATGCTGCCGCAGATGACCAAACGCGTCGAACACCTGCACGCCTGTTGCCTCAAGTACGGCTATCTCTTTGTCCTGCAGGAAAATGACATCCCGCGTATGGCTGAGCAATGCGGGGATGTCGCTGGCAATAAAGGATTCCCCGGCTTTGCTGCCAACCACCAATGGGCTTTCATGCCTGGCGCAGAACAGCTTCGTTGGTTCCTGATCACAAACCACGCCTAAAGCATAGCTGCCTTCCAGCATACTCATGGCCTTGAGCAGCGCGGCTTTCATATCCCCTTCATACAGCGTGCTCAGCAGGTGCGCCACCACTTCAGTATCGGTTTGGGATACGAACACGCAACCCAAGCCTTGCAGGTGACGGCGAAGCGACTCATGATTCTCGATAATGCCGTTGTGCACCACGGCGATGCCGCCCTTGACATCGGTATGCGGGTGAGCGTTCAGGTCGCTGGGTTCGCCATGCGTAGCCCAACGCGTATGGCCGATACCCACCGTGCCCGCAGGCATGTTCCCTGCTAGCAGTTCTTCCAGGTTTTCCAGCCTGCCCTTCGCCTTTTGGATGTTGAGCACGCCTGTAGCATCCAAAACAGCCACACCCGCGCTGTCATAGCCGCGATAGCTCAAACGGGAAAGCCCCTCCATAAGAACGGGACATGCTTGTTGATCTCCGATATAGCCTACGATACCACACATGGCAATAAATCCTCCTGTATAATGTTTCAACTCGTATTGTATTGTATCATAATGTATTAGTTTTGGCAAGTCCCATGACCGCGATTGAGCTGCCATAGGAAAGACAAGCGCCTGATACAGCTTGGTTGCGTGCACAGCAGCGCAAGGAAGGGGCGAGCATGCATGGTTTCTCCTGCGAATCCAAAGTGAATGTAACAAAATACTGGATAGGCGAAAGGTGCAACGCAAAGCAATCAAACCCTTGCGAACAATTCGAAAAATTGATAGGATAGCAATGTTGAATAAAGGAGATGACACCATGGCGAAAGTTTTGCTAACCCACGGCGTGCCCATGGAGCGTTTTGCCGGGTTGAAACCGCATGAACTGGTTCACCCTGCGGCTGGCGAAGCCTTTACCCGCGCGGAGCTGATCACCCTGTTGCCTACCTGCCAGGCGGTGATTGCTTGCGGCGCGCTGGATCGGGAGGTTTTGCAAGCCGCGCGGCACGTTGCGCTCATCGTATGCTACGGGGCGGGGTTTGACGCGATCGATCTTGCCGCGGCCAGTGAATTTGGCATTCCGGTTGCAAACATACCGGATAGTGTCACCGAAGCCACCGCGCAGCTGGCTATGGCGCAGATACTTGCGCTAACGCGCCGTGTGTGCGAGCTGGATCATATGCTGCGCGCCAGCAACAGTACGCGGGCGTGTTTTACCATGGGTGCTTCCATGGGTGTTTTGCTGGAGGGCATGACGCTTGGCATCGTGGGCATGGGGCGCATCGGCTCGCGGGTAGCACAGTTTGGGCGCTTTTTGGGCATGCGTGTGGTGTATACAAGCCATAGCATCAAACCGCTTTCCATCGCAGGCGATGCGCGCTACCTGACGTTGGATGCGTTGTTGCGTACGGCGGATGTGGTTTCGCTTCATTGCCCCTATACGCCGCAGAACAAGCATATGATTGGCGCAGCGCAGCTCTCGCTTTTGAAACCGACAGCATACCTGATTAATACTGCGCGTGGATTGCTGATTGATGAGCCGGCATTGATTGACGCGCTGGAAGCTGGCCGCCTGGCCGGCGCCGCACTGGATGTTTTTGAAACCGAACCGGAGGTGAATGCGCGTTTGAAAGCGTTGCCCAATGTTGTGCTTACGCCGCATATCGGCAGCAACACCTTACATACGCGCAACCTTATGGCGGAGCAGTGTACGGCGTTGATACGGGAAGCATTTGCGGGCATTGCGCCGAAGCATCTGCTTAACCCCGAAGTGTGGGGAAAACACGCAATGGATTAAATGCGGTAGATGAATCGGTCTGGGAAAGACGCTTTCGTATCGGGCTGGAGGGAACACGCGCTAACGGAAACAGACCGCAAAGAATGTAGCGCTTGCAGCCAGCACAAGGGAATCACGGTGTTCTTCTAACAAGCCTATGGCTTTTGATTTCCATGGTATGGGGGAACGCAACCTATCTTTATCACCATGTGGGCAGTTCGATTGCCTGTGAAAGCATAGAGATGGTTAAGCTTGGCTTTGCAAAACACTTCGAAGCTAAAGCATTTCATTTGGAACTTGACAGAAGGCTTCATCACTATGGCTCGCGCGACAATAGCAAAGCCCTCCGACTTGACCGGAGGGCTTTGCTTGTTGTTGTGCGCCGATATATCAGTCGCCCGTGTTAAGCGCGCGGGTTGCGTTGAGGATGGCCAGTAAGCTTACGCCTACATCCGCAAAAACTGCCAGCCACATGTTGGCAAGACCGACGGCCACCAGTAAGAGTGTGACGGCTTTTACGCTGAGGGCAAACACGATGTTCTGCCTGGCAATGGCAAGCGTTTTGCGCGCGATGCGCATACCCAATGCAAGTTTACGCGGATCATCATCCATGAGCACGACATCGGCCGCTTCCACAGCGGCATCGCTTCCTAACGCGCCCATGGCAACGCCCACATCCGCACGGGTCAGCACGGGCGCGTCATTCACGCCGTCCCCCACAAATACCAGCTTGCCGTTCCCGCGCTGATGGGTTTGTGTAAGCAGATCTTCTACCCTATCAACCTTATCAGCGGGCAGAAGTTGTGCGTATGCTTCATCCAGCCCCAATTCACCCGCCACATAATCCGCCACAGGCTGGGTGTCTCCGGTGAGCATAATGGTTTTGTGAACGCCTTCGCGCTTCAGCGCTTGGATCGCTTCCCGCGAGGTGGCTTTGATTTGATCTGCGATCACTATATGCCCAAGGTATGTATCATCCTGCGCAACATGGACAATCGTGCCAAGATGCGGACATACGTTCACCGTTACGCCGATGGCGTTCATCAGCGTCTCATTACCGGCATAAACCGTGCGCCCGCCCAGTGTCGCGGATATGCCCTGCCCCGCAATTTCCTGCACATTGGAGAGCTCGCCCGGGTTCACAGGCAAATGATAGTGCGCGCGGATTGATCGGCTGATAGGGTGATCGGAAAAGCTTTCAACGGTAGCAGCCAATCGCAGCAGCTCCTGCTCGCTGACAAGCTGGGGATGGATAACCGTTACTTTGAAGGCGCCCTCGGTCAGCGTTCCGGTTTTATCGAACACGACTACGTTTACATTGGCAAGCTGTTCCAGATAGTTGCTGCCTTTCACGAGAATGCCGCGTTTGCTGGCGCCGCCGATGCCGCCAAAGAAGGAAAGGGGCACCGAGATGACCAACGCGCAGGGGCAGGAAACAACCAGAAAGCTGAGCGCGCGTTCGCCCCATGTGCGCGCGTCTCCCGTTATGAGCGATGGGATGGCAAACAGCAGTAGCGCGAGGCCGCAGACCAGCGGGGTGTAAACCTTTGCAAAGCGTGTAATGAAGTTCTCCACACGCGCCTTTTTAGCGCTGGCGTTTTCTACGAGATCCAGAATTTTAGCGATGGTGGAATCCTCAAAGCGTTTGGTTACTCGAATGCGCAGCAACCCGCCCTGGTTAACGCAACCGCTGATCACATCGTCCCCCGGGGCAACATCACGGGGCAAACTCTCCCCGGTTAGCGCGGCGGTATTGAGCACGGAATGCCCTTCCAGCACTACGCCGTCCAGCGGCACTCGTTCTCCGGGTTTTATCACAAGGGTTTCCCCTACGGCTACTTCATCGGGGGAGAGAGTCAGCAGAAGGTTTTCACGCTCCACATTGGCCGTATCGGGGCGGATGTCCATCAAAGAAGCGATGGACTTGCGGCTTTTACCAAGCGCATAGCTTTGAAACAGTTCACCTGTTTGGTAGAGCACCATGACGGCGACGGCCTCGGGGTACTCGCCGATGATGATTGCGCCGATGGTGGCAAGGGACATGAGAAAGTTTTCATCGAATATTTCACCACGTACAATATTTTTACCGGCCAGCCATAGTACGTCCCAGCCGACCAGCACATAGGCCACTGCAAAGAATGTGGTGCGGAGTGTTCCCTCCGCCATAAACAGCGCTGTGACAAACAGCGCCGATGAAAGGATAATGCTGGTGAGCGTGCGCTTTTGCATACGTGTCAAGGGGTATCATCTCCAAACGTTATCGTGTGAAATGGTTACATGTATTGACAGTTTATAATACGGTGCACCCGTGCTGTGACTGCGGCACAACCTTGCGCACACGCGCGAGCACATCGTCCAGCATCGTTGGGTCGACTTCCAAGGTCAGTATCTGTGTGATGAAGTTGAGGCTGGCGCTTTCCACACCAGTTAGCTGCTTTACGGCTTTTTCCACTTTGGCGGCGCATACAGCGCAATCCAGTCCATCCAACTGCAAGGTTTTTCTCATGGGTACAGCTCCTTTTCCATCATTCGGTCACATGCTCAAAGCCCTGGTCGATAATCCTGCGCACATGGTCATCCGCGAGGGCGTAGATCACCGTTTTACCATCCCTGCGGGAAGATACCAGCTTGCTGCGCTTGAGCACGGCCAGCTGATGAGAGATGGCGCTTTGCGTCATACCCAGCAGCGTTGCGATATCACATACGCACATCTCGTGAGCAAACAGGCAATACAGGATTCGGATGCGTGTGGAATCCCCGAAAATCTTGAAAAGTTCACTTAGGTCAAAAAGCACAACTTCGTTAGGCATGCTTTGCTTTACGCTGGCGACAACATCCTCATGTACGCAAATGAAATCGCATTGATAAGCGGCTTTCTCGGGTGACATATCGGATCATCCTTTCATATGAGCATTGGCACATATGAATAATACTGCATATGTAATACCTTGTCAAGAGGTTTTGGCAGGCAATTATCATGTTTTCGATATCAAAATTTTGCTTGTTTTATTGAAGCGTGAGGAAGGCTGGTTAAGGATAAGTAAGGTAAGAACGGAATCAATAGGAGAGCGTGCCTTTAGCTGTCCGGCTGCACACAATCCAGCAGCGGTTGCCAGGCTTGCAGCAAGCGCGGCAGCGTCCAGGCTGCATTGGCCGGGCTGGTGGAGGGCAAGGCATGGACAGGCACACCGCAAACAGGCTCGATGTGGCGGCGATAGAGCATGGCGGCAGCCTGTCCGTTAGCAAACACGCGCATATCGGGCGTTCTGGCGAGCAGCGTTGGAATATCGTTTGCCACAGGGTTGCGGATGGTGGCATCCGCGCTGCCGGAAATATCGCAAGCGGCCAGCACATCCCACAGTGCGATGTGGTGTTGTTTCAGCAGGGTTACTTTCTGGTCAATCGATTCAGGCAGCGCCTGGCCAAACAGCATCGCCAGAACGCGCCAGAATCGGTTTTGCGGATGCCCGTAATAGAAGGCGTTTGCCCGTGACTGGACAGAAGGGAAGGTACCCAGCACCAATACACGGGATGATTCATCCCACACCGGTGCAAAGGGGTGCTGGATTTGTTTCCAAGTTATCGGCACGATAACGCCTCCTTCGAGGATTGAATGACAGTTTACCGCAAAGCCATGCGGTGCGCAAGGCGCAGTGTTCATGGTTTGTCCATATTTGGGATATGACTTGCTCACGGTTTACGTGTATGATACCATTGTACGGACGCTTTTTGAAGCAGTCCCCGCAAGGAGGATCCTATCTATGGGAAGAACCATCGGCATCGATCTTGGCACCACCAATTCCTGCGTCGCATTTCTGGAGAATGGGGAACCAGTTGTGATTCCCAATGCGGAAGGCGCGCGTACCACACCATCGGTGGTGGCATTTGCTAAAAATGGTGAGCGTATTGTTGGCAGCGCGGCCAAGCGGCAGGCAGTGACCAACAGTGAACGCACCATCATGAGCATCAAGCGTGAAATGGGCACGGATAACCGCGTGAAGATCGATGGCAAGGCATATACGCCGCAGGAAATCAGCGCGATGATCCTGCAAAAGCTCAAAGCGGACGCGGAGAGTTATCTGGGGGAAGCCGTAACGGATGCGGTGATCACCGTACCCGCGTATTTCAGCGACAGTCAACGGCAAGCTACCAAGGATGCGGGTCGCATTGCGGGGCTTAATGTTTTGCGTATCGTAAACGAGCCAACCGCGGCGGCCATGGCGTATGGCGCGGATAAGGGCGAGAGCATGAAGATCATGGTGTATGATCTGGGCGGCGGCACCTTTGATGTAAGCATTCTGGATATCAACCGCGAAGTGATTGAAGTGCTTGCCACGGCAGGCAACAATCGGCTGGGCGGCGATGATTTTGATCGTTTGATTACCAACTGGCTGGTTGCGGAATTCAAAAAAACCGATAAGGTTGACCTTGCGCGCGACCCAACCGCCATGCAGCGGATTCGGGAAGCCGCGGAAAAAGCGAAGATAGAGCTAAGCGCCACCAATACCACCACCGTAAGCCTGCCTTTTATTGCGAGCGGCAAGGACGGCGCAAAACACTTGGAAGTAACGTTGTCCCGCGCAAAATTCGATGATTTGACGCGCTCTCTGGTGGAAGCTACGATGGGGTCTGTCAAGCAGGCGATGAATGACGCGGGGCTGACTCCTGCGGAGCTGGGCCGTGTTTTACTGGTGGGCGGCAGCACGCGCATCCCCGCGGTGCAGGAAGCTGTGAAGCGTTTTACGGGGCAAGAACCCAGCAAGGGCGTAAACCCGGATGAGTGTGTGGCAATGGGCGCCACGCTGCAAGGCGGGGTGCTTCAGGGACAGGTGACAGGGCTTTTGCTGCTGGATGTCACGCCGCTTTCCTTGGGCATTGAGACCGTTGGCGACGTTTACAGCCGCCTGATTGACCGCAACACATCCATTCCCGTCAAACGCAGCCAAATTTTTACCACGGCGGCCAATTTTCAGACGCAGGTGGAGATTCATGTGCTGCAAGGGGAGCGGGAGATCGCTTCCTATAATAAAACGCTGGGAAAATTCAAACTCACGGGCATCCGGCGCGCATTGCGTGGCATCCCGCAGATCGAAGTAACGTTTGCCATCGACGCGAACGGCATCGTCAATGTTTCTGCGAAGGATATGGGCACAGGAAAGCATCAGGAAATCACGCTCACGCAAAGCAGTAACATGTCCAGCGCGGAGATTGACCAAGCTATACGGGACGCGGAACGATTTGCGGCGGAGGATCGCCTGCGCAAGCAAAGCGCGGAGCTTCGCAACCGTGGCGAACAGCTATGCTATGAAGCCAAGAGCATCGCCCGAAAGCTGAAACCGCAGGATAAGGAACAGGTTGAGGAAATCCGCAAGCGTACGCAAAAGGCGCTGGATGATCATGACGATGCTGGCTTGCAGATCGCATGCGAAGAGCTGGAACGCGCGCTTGCAGCAGCAGGGCATTATACCGATGCCGGGCAGGCTTCCGCGACCGAAGATGGCGCCATGGACGCGGATTATGCATCCGCACAGCCCAAGGATGAGCAGTAACCAACCCGCGACGGCGCTTAGTAGGGGAAAGGGTGCGATAAGGTGTTTGGGTATGTGACCATCAACCCGGCCGAGCTTTCCCAGGAAGAGCGGGATCGTTATCAGGCGTACTATTGCGGACTCTGCAACGTGTTAATGATGCGGTTTGGCAATGCGGGTCGTGTGACGCTCAGCAATGATATGACCTTTCTTTACCTGCTGTTAAGCTCGCTATATGAGCCGGAAGAACAGTTGGTAAGCGGGCGCTGCCCGCCGCATCCCATCAAGCCGCGCCAGAAGCTCACAAACCCCATCGCAGATTACTGCGCGGATATGAACATCGCCCTTGCCTACCATAAATGCAGGGATGATTGGATGGATGAGCGAAGCCTGGCGGGGCGCGCGGAGGCGGCGCTGCTAAGGAACGCGTATGCGCAGGTGGAGGGGCGGCATCCGGAGAAGTGCGCCGCGATACGGCGTGCGCTGGATGATATTGGCGGCATTGAACAGCAAAAGGTGTTGGAGCCGGACGCGCCCGCAAACCTTACCGCGCGTATGCTGGGCGAGATTTTCGTATACCAGGGCGATATGTGGGCGGTTCCGCTGCGCGCGATGGGCGAAGGGCTTGGGCGATTCATCTATCTGATGGACGCATATGATGATTTGGCAGCCGATATCCGTAAAAAGCGTTATAATCCGTTGGTTCCTTATCGTAAGCAGACGGATTTTGAAAGCCTTTGCCTGGACAGCCTAACCTATGTGATCGCGGAAGCCACACAAGCGTTTGAACTACTGCCGCTGGTTAAGGATGTGGGGATATTGCGCAACATCCTCTATGCCGGAGTGTGGATGCGCTACCGACAAAAGCAGGCAAAGGCAAGCCGGAAACAGGGCAAGCTGAAGGAGAGTGACCATGAACAGAGACCCGTATGAGGTGCTTGGCGTGCCCCACACCGCAACGGATGACCAAATCAAGACGGCTTACCGTAAGCTGGCCAAGAAATATCACCCCGATCTCAACGGCGGGAGCGCCAGTGCCGAAGCCAAAATGAAGGAAGTCAACGAAGCCTATACGCTGCTTATCAAGAACAAAGGGCAGGCTGGCAATCAGCAATACGGCAGTGGCGGCTATGGCGGCTATGGAGCAGGCGGATATGGCACCGGCGGTTATGGCACGGGCGAGTATGGTTCGCGCGGCAGCGGCAGCTATGGTTCGGGCGGCTACGGCGGCTCTTCCGGCGGGGGGTATGGAGATTATGACCCTTTTGGTTTCGGAGAGTTTTTTCGGCGCGCGCAGCAGCAACAGACTTATCGTACGACCCAAACCACCTATACAGAGTATGACCCGCTGCTTAAAACGGTCGAGGACGCCGTACTGGACGGTAGCTATCAGCGCGCGGCGGAGATGCTAACCAGCATCCGCGATCGTAAAGCCGCATGGTATTACTGGAGCGCGCGCATCGACATCGGGCTTGGGAAGCGGGTAGCGGCGCTAAGCCATGCGCGTACTGCCGTTGAAATGGCGCCGGATGAAGTTGCGTACCGTGAACTGTTAAGCGCGCTGCAGGCGAGCGGGCAAACCTATCAGCAATCTGGTTCCCAACGTGGGTTTACCGGAGCGCTTTGCAGCAACCCCTGTGTTTCGCTGATGCTGATCAATGTGCTATGCAACTGCTGTTTTCGCGGACAATGCAATGTATGCTGCTACTGACGCCTTAGTTTTTACAATGTAAGGAAATCGAATTTGAAGCTTTTGACAGGGAATCGAGGAGGACAACACGATGACATTCTGGGAGAGAATCAAGCAGTCGCTGCGCAATTTGATGGCGGGGCGGCAGGGTGTGGATCAGCTTTCGTTGGCATTAGTCTGGACTGGGCTAGGGCTGTATGTGCTTTCGGCATTGCTGGGAAGCGGGCTCCTTAGCTTGGTTTCGATGGCTGTGTATGGGTATACCCTTTTTCGGGTGTTCTCTCGCAATACAGAAAAGCGATCGGCGGAAAACAGGCGTTACCTGACGCGGAAGAATCGGATGCAAACGAATGCGAAACAAGCAAGAACACGCTTCAACAATCGCAAGCAGTACAAGTATTTTCGCTGCCCCAGCTGTAAGGCTTGGCTCAAGTTGCCGCGTGGAGCTGGCGTGGTCACGGTTACTTGTGGGCGCTGCCATAACAGTTTCACGCAAAAGGGCTGAATCATCCGTATGTAAAGGCGCTTACCAAGGATAATGTGGTGACGCTATCTTGATAGGTAATAACCCGCAAGGCAAGCCAGTTGCTTACTTTGCGGGTTATTTGCGATGCGCGTAAGGGTGTGCGCATGGAGCGGGGAGGATGCTCAGGCAACGTAAAGCAACTTCAAGAAACATTCATCTACCCGCGCCATGCGCAAGCAATCTGACAATAGGGCACGGATTGCAGTTAGCTTGCTACATTGCGGCAGGAAATTTGACCAAATGAACCTAATCTCGATAATAACACAAACAAGTGTTTCCATTTTGCTGGCTTCATGGTACAATGGGTTTGAGAAATGCACGGGAGGATGAACCATGAACCGATTTGTTCTCAAAGCGCCTTATCAGGCCAGCGGGGATCAGCCGGCCGCGATTACCAGCCTTGCGGAAGGCATCCAAAGCGGCCTTACCGATCAAGTTTTGCTGGGTGTAACAGGCAGCGGCAAGACGTATACCATGGCATCCATCATTGAAAGGGTACAAAAGCCCACGCTGGTGATTGCCCACAACAAAACGCTCGCGGCGCAGCTATGCAGCGAGTTCCGGGCGTTTTTCCCCGATAGCGCGGTGGAGTACTTTGTGAGCTACTATGATTATTACCAGCCGGAAGCTTACATTGCTTCCAGTGATACCTATATTGAGAAGGATTCTTCCATCAATGAGGAGATTGACCGATTGCGACACAGCGCGACCGCGGCGGTACGGGAGCGGCGGGATGTGATCATCGTCGCCAGCGTGAGCTGTATCTATTCCATGGGCGACCCCAGCGAGTATGAGGGCATGATGGTGAGCATGCGCCCAGGCATGCAGATGACGCGGGAAAAGCTTATCCAGCGGCTGGTCGAGATTCAGTATAATCGTAATGATTTTGAGTTCGTGCGCGGCAGCTTCCGTGTACGGGGAGATGTATTGGAGATCATCCCGGTAAACGAGCGGGAGCATGCGCTGCGTGTGGAGTTTTTCGGCGACGAGATTGAGCGAATTCGCGAGATCGAAGTCGTTACAGGCAACCCGATCAGCGTACTGGAACATGCCATGGTATTTCCCGCAACCCATTACGCCATGGATCGGGACAAGATGACCAGCCAGCTTTCGGTAATTGAGCAGGATTTGGAAGCCCGTGTCGCGCAGCTTAAGGAAGAAGAGCAACCGCTATACGCCATGCGCCTTAGGCAACGCACGCAATACGATCTGGAAATGCTCCGGCAGATTGGTTTTTGCACGGGCATCGAGAATTACAGCCGTTATTTTGATGGGCGAAATCCAGGAGATGCGCCCTACACGCTGCTGGACTATTTTCCCAAGGACTTCCTGATGCTTATTGATGAAAGCCATGTGACCGTGCCGCAGATACGCGCCATGTACAATGGCGACCGCGCGCGCAAGCAATCGCTGGTGGATTACGGCTTCCGCCTGCCATCTGCATTTGACAACCGTCCGCTTGTTTTTGAGGAGTTCCAGAAAAGGCAGAACCAAACCATCTATGTGAGCGCCACGCCCGCCGCTTATGAACTGGAGAAGGCGCAAAACATTGTGGAGCAGATCATCCGCCCGACGGGGTTGCTGGATCCGAAGGTTATTCTGCACCCAGCCACCGGGCAGGTGGATGATTTGGTGGGCGAGATCAACCGTACGGTGGAGCGCAACGAGCGTGTGCTGGTAACGACCCTTACCAAACGTATGGCGGAAGGGCTTACGGATTATTTGAAGAACCTGGGCATTCGGGTCAAGTACCTGCACAGCGACATCCAAACCATGGAACGTACACAACTCATCCGTGACCTGCGACTGGGCGAGTTTGATGTAATGGTGGGCATCAACCTGCTGCGTGAAGGGTTGGATATGCCCGAGGTAAGCCTGGTCGCCATCCTGGATGCGGACAAGGAAGGCTTTCTGCGCAGCGAAACATCGCTCATCCAAACCATTGGACGCGCTGCACGCAATGTGGAAGGCCGCGTGATCCTCTACGGCGATACACTTACCGACAGCATGATGCGCGCCATGAATGAAACGAATCGCCGCCGCGCTTTGCAGGAGGCGTATAATGCGATGCATGGCATCACACCGCAGAGCGTTAAGAGTACCGTGCAGGCACTGCTGAAGATTACCAACGATTTTGCCGCCGGCGCACCCGAAAGCATGACCGAGGAAGAACGCCAGCAGTTGTTGAGCAGCATAGAGGATCAGATGCTTTCCGCCGCGAAATCACTGGATTTTGAGAAAGCAGCCAGGCTGCGCGATGAGCTTTTCAGCCTGAAGGGAGAAAAATCCAACGTGCAAAAACCGCAAACGAAGCGGCGCAGGCTTAAAAAGCCGAACCGATAAAGCCGTTTGATGGCATGTGACGGTGGTCAAAAACGGAGGCTAATTCAAGAAAATAAACTGCAAAAAGGGCAGGGAGTTGTACACAAGCATACAATTCCCTGCCCCTGTGCGTGCCATGCGTCAATCGGTGCTGCGTTCGCCAAGCGGCTTATATGCCCGGTTCGGCATCACAGCCTTATAGGCGGGACGGATGATCTTATCCATGTTGATGAGCTCTTCGATGCGGTGCGCGCTCCAGCCCACAATGCGCGCAATGGCAAAGATGGGCGTGAATAGCTCTTCCGGGATGCCCAGCATGGAATAGGTAAGCCCGCTGTAAAAGTCCACATTCGCGCTGACGCCCTTGTAAATGTGGCGTTCCTTTGCGATGATCTCCGGCGCGAGCCGTTCCACCATCGCATAGAGGGAATACTCACGTTTTTTATGCTTCTCATCGGCCAACTGCTCCACAAAACCGCGGAAGATGGTTGCGCGCGGGTCACTGATGGAATACACCGCGTGCCCCATGCCATAGATAAGCCCTTTGCGGTCGAACGCTTCGCGGCTGAGCAGACGCTTGAGGTACGCGCTTACGGCATCTTCATCGCTGATATCGGTGACATTGCGCTTGAGATCCGCCATCATCTGCACGACTTTGATGTTCGCGCCGCCATGCTTGGGACCTTTCAGGCTTGCCAGCGCCGCGGCCACGGTGCTGTAGGTATCCGTACCCGAAGAGGTGACTACATGCGTGGTAAAGGTGGAGTTATTACCGCCGCCGTGTTCCATATGAAGTAGCAGTGCCAGATCAAGCACCCGCGCCTCCAGCTCGGTATAGGCTTTATCCGGCCGGAGCATCCGCAGCAGGTTTTCCGCGGTGGAAAGGCTCTCATCCGGCCGATGGATATACAGGCTGTCATCTTTTTCATAATGGTTATAGCTTTGATAGCCATACACCGCAAGCATCGGGAAAACCGCAATAAGCATGAGGCATTGCCGTAGCACATTTGCAATAGCAAGATCGGCAACATTATCGTCATAGCTGGCTAAGGTGAGTACACTGCGGCTGAGGGTGTTCATCATATCGGCACTGGGTGCCTTCATGACCACATCACGCACAAAGTTGGTGGGCAGCGTGCGGCTGACCGCCATTGTGCGTACAAATTCCGTCAGCTGTTCCTTGTTGGGCAGCTCGCCAAAAAGCAACAGGTAAGCAGTCTCTTCAAAGCCGTATCGATGCCCTTCCAAAACGCCGTCAACCAGATCGACGATGTTGTACCCGCGGTACCAAAGTTTGCCTTCGCAAGGCACACTCTCGCCGTTTTCTTCGCGGTAGGACTGTATCTCCGATATTCCGGTAAGCCCTGCCAGTACGCCCTTGCCATTCTGGTCACGCAGGCCGCGTTTGACGCCATAGGTCTGGTAAAGCGTCTGGTCAATCTTCGCGTTTTGGAGCAGGTTTGATTCCTTTGCGGCTGCGTAGATCGCCAGACGATCCAGCGGCGAAGCATTTGTGTTCATCATAATTCATGTTGCCCTCTCTTTACTTTTGATTTGTCTCAGCGGGTCATCTCAACTTTCTTCAAGACTTTTTTTTGGTAGATTCCGCGCTTTTGATGATAAAATGTTACAAAAAGATTATACGGAAACACAGGTGTAGTGTCAAGAGACTTGTAGAGGAGCATCAGCGGATAACGTACCTTCTCTCTATAACTGTTTTTGGCATGAACAATTGGAAAAAGTAAAGCGGTCATATTGCGCAAAACAGATAATGCGTGTATAATCTAAAGGATGCAATGCAGGATCAGAACAGCACACCTGTGACTGTCCTTAATACCAACGAGGGGGAAGGCGAATTCATGGCAAAATATGTTTACCTGTTTAAAGAAGGAAACGCCGATATGCGGGAACTGCTTGGCGGCAAAGGCGCAAACCTTGCAGAAATGACAAACATCGGCCTGCCGGTGCCGCAAGGCTTTACGGTAACGACCGAAGCTTGCACCCGCTACTATCAGGATAACCAAGTCATCGGCGAGGATATTCTCCAGCAGATCGATAAGGCATTGGCAGATACAGAAGAAATCTGCGGCAAGAAATTCGGCGATTTAGAAAAGCCATTCTTGGTGTCGGTACGTTCTGGTTCGCGCGCGTCTATGCCTGGCATGATGGATACCATCCTGAACCTGGGCTTGAATGACGTAGCCGTGGCTGGCCTTGCCAAGCAGACCGGCAACGAACGCTTTGCCTATGACAGCTACCGCCGCTTCATCCAAATGTTCTCCGATGTTGTGATGGAGGTCAAAAAGAATCTTTTTGAAGGCGCGCTGGACGAAGTGAAAAAGGCCAAGGGCGCCAAGTATGATACCGACCTGACCGCCGACGACCTCAAAGAGGTTGTGGCAAAGTACAAGGCCATTTACCTGCGTGAAAAGGGCGTGGAATTCCCACAGGATCCCAAAACGCAGCTTCTGGAGGCTATCAAGGCCGTGTTCCGCAGCTGGGACAATCCCCGTGCTATCTACTACCGTCGCATGAACGATATCCCGGGCGATTGGGGCACCGCGGTTAACGTACAGAGCATGGTGTTCGGCAACATGGGTAATGACAGCGGCACTGGTGTTGCCTTTACCCGTAACCCTTCCACAGGCGAAAAGAAGCTCTACGGCGAGTTCCTGATGAACGCGCAGGGCGAAGACGTGGTTGCCGGCATCCGTACGCCGCTGCCCATTTCCGCGCTTGAGGAAACCATGCCCGAGGTGTATAACGAGTTTAACACCATTGCGCAGACGCTTGAAAAGCACTATCGCGATATGCAGGATATGGAGTTCACCATCGAACATGGCAAGCTCTATATGCTCCAGACCCGCAACGGCAAACGCACTGCCGCCGCTGCGCTGAAGATTGCTGTGGATCTGGTGGCTGAAGGCATGCTGACCACCGATGAAGCCGTGCTCAAGGTGGAGCCAAAGCAGTTGGATACGTTGCTGCACCCCAATTTTGATCCTGCTGCCATCAAGAAGGCTACGCCGATTGCCAAAGGCCTGCCCGCTTCCCCGGGCGCTGCCACCGGCAAGATTTACTTTACCGCGGCAGAAGCCGCCGAGGCCGGCCGCGCTGGAATCGCGGTGGTGCTTGTGCGCGAGGAGACCACGCCGGAAGATATCGAAGGCATGGATATGTCCAAGGGCATCCTGACCGCCCGTGGCGGCATGACCAGCCATGCGGCCGTTGTGGCACGCGGCATGGGTCGCGCGGCTGTGGTGGGTTGCGGTGAGCTGCACATCGACGAACACACAAAGACTTTGACCGTGGGCGATAAGGTATACAAACAGGGTGATGATATCTCCCTGGACGGCACCAGCGGCAATATCTACGGCGAGCAGCTTGCTACCGTAGAGGCCACGGTTTCCGGTGATTTTGAAAGCCTGATGGTATGGGCAGATAAAGCGCGTACCCTGAAAGTGCGCACCAATGCGGATACACCCCGTGATACCAGGCAGGCAGTTGAATACGGCGCGGAGGGCATCGGCCTTTGCCGTACGGAGCATATGTTCTTTGAGGCAGATCGCATCGCGGCCATGCGCGAGATGATTCTTGCGGATACCGTCGAAAAGCGCGAAGCCGCCTTGGCGAAGATTCTGCCCATGCAACAGAGCGATTTTGAAGAAATGTACAAGGCGCTGGAAGGCCGTCCGATGACCATCCGTTACCTTGATCCGCCGCTGCATGAGTTCCTCCCCCAGAAGAGCATGACCGAGGAAATCGCCGCGCTGGCGAAGGAACTGGGCACCACCAGCGAAAAGATCATCAAGAAGATTGACGCCTTGCATGAGTTCAATCCCATGATGGGTCATCGCGGTTGCCGCCTGGCTGTGACTTTCCCAGAAATCGCCCGTATGCAGACCCGCGCGGTACTTCAAGCAGCGATTGCCGTGAAGAGAACCAACAGCTTTGATGTTGTGCCGGAGATCATGATTCCGCTGGTATGTGACATCAAAGAATTGGCATTTGTGAAGAAAATCGTGGTCGAGACTGCCGAGAAAGTATTCGCGGAGCAGGGAATGACGCTCACCTATCATGTGGGTACCATGATTGAAATCCCGCGCGCAGCTGTTACGGCTGATGAAATCGCTAAGGATGCGGACTTCTTCAGTTTTGGCACCAACGATTTGACGCAGATGACTTTCGGCTTCAGCAGAGATGACGCTGGCAAATTCCTGGATAGCTACTACGAGAACAAGATTTTCGAGAGCGATCCCTTTGCCAGGTTGGATCAGGATGGCGTAGGCAAGCTGATTAAGATGGCTGTGAAGCTGGGCAAAGAAACCCGCCCGGATATCAAGCTGGGCATCTGCGGCGAACATGGCGGAGATCCCTCCACCATTGAATTCTGCCATAAGATTGGGCTGAATTATGTAAGCTGCTCGCCCTTCCGCGTGCCGATCGCTCGCCTTGCCGCAGCGCATGCCGCTATCAAGGCCAGTAAGAAGCAATAACAAAGGCTAATGAAAAGCCGTCGGAGAGAGATCTCCGGCGGCTTTCCCGTTCAGCGAATATCGACCATGGATAGGGCGGCAAAGGCGCTGTAGGGATGGCGCGTCATCGCGAAAAGCGAAGAATACCATATACGGTGTTGATACCGCACCCCGCCTCATCCCGAAATGACAGCATAGCCCATTGTATAAGGCAACGAACAGTAAATGGAGACAGGCAGCGATGATACAGGTTCGAAAGCTCTACGAAAGCGAAACCAAAGCGGCGCTTGCGCTGGCGATGCGTGTTTTCATGCGTTTTGAAGCGCCGGATTACAGCGCGCAGGGCGTGCAAACATTCCGCCGTACCCTGGAGGATACGGCGTTCACCAGCCAAATCGTGATGTATGGAGCGTTTGAGGAGCAGGTAATGGTGGGCATGATTGCGACCCGCATGGATGGCGCCCACATTACGCTCTTTTTCGTGGAAGAAGCATACCAGCGCAGGGGCATCGGCAGGATGCTGTTTGTGCAGGTGCTTGCAAAGCTGGAAAGCGAAACCATGACGGTGAACGCTTCACCTTTTGCCGTGGATATCTACAAAAGGCTGGGGTTCGAACCCGTCATGGCGGAACAGTGCACCCGGGGAATCCGGTATACGCCGATGCGGATGACAATACCACGCTGAACGCACTACTACTGCATAATGAAGCGGACGAAGGGCGTTTGCGTAAATGTTATGCATTTCCAGTAAGCATGGGCAGGTTTTAACTTGAAACTTCGGTTTGCGTGGCTTCCAGCAGAAACGTTACCGGACGGATGCCATCTGTACAGCATTCCACGCGTATTTTCCCCGAAGCATACCACTGGTTATCAAAACCGCCCGCGCTTAGGGTGGAACAGGCGCGATAGATATCAATCCACGCCCATGGGCAGAAACCTTGTGGCATTTCAGCCGAGCCGGTATAGAGGAAGCTTTGCCCTTCCGAAAGAAGGGGACAGGGGCCAACTGCGTTTCCTTCGGACAGGTATTGATCTGCCAAATCGGGATAGAAAGCCTTCCTGATAACAGTGATGCGTACTTGAGCAGGCACAGGCATCCTCCTTAACCATTCATGGCGGTAACAAAGCCCGCTTCATTTTTGTGACTTGGTATATTGATGAGCAGGCGCAAGCAGTGTTGCAAGCGGCAGGCGCGACTAAGACTAGATGATGGGTTCAAAATCGGAAGCCGGATGCTTGCACACAGGGCAGATGTAATCCGGCGGGAGCGTATCACTCTCATAAATATAGCCGCATATCTTGCACCGAAAGCCCTTTGGCGCACTTTGCGAGGAAGCGTCGAAACCAATGGGTTCAAAATCGGAAGCCGGATGCTTGCATACGGGGCAGATGTAATCCGGCGGGAGCGTATCGCTTTCATAAATATAGCCGCAAATCTTGCACCGGAAACCTCTGACACTTTTTTCCGCCGTCTGGGGTTTTGGTTTGATGTGATCAAAGTAATCATCATAGGTTACGCTCTCTTCGTTGGTCAGGATGCGCGCTTCATCCAGCTCGGTCACAAAGAGCGTATGGGTTTCATAATCATGTGTACCGACTACTTTACAGGCAATGTAAGCGTTGCAGGCGCCCGTCAGGTAAACCAGCCCGTTTTGGCTGCGCGCGATTTGGTCGAATCCCGCGAACTTGTCCACATCAAGCCCGCTTTGATAGCCGAAGCGCTGAAAAATCGCGAAATCAACGCTCTTTGAAAGCACGCTTACATTACAAAGCCCTGTGCGCATGATCATATCATGCGTATAGTTGAGCTTATTGACGGCGATGCAAAGGCGATTGGGCATATTGGTGATTTGGTTTACCGTGTTGATGATACAGCCGTTGTCTTTTTCGCCTTCCCGCGCGGTAAGTACAAACAGGCCGTAGCTGACCTTGAAGAGTGCCTGCGGATCGATCGGGAAGGACTCCGTGGCGATATCTTCCGTGCTTATTTGGGTAGATTGCGTTTCTTGCGGCCACAGTTGCGCGGCCAACGCATCCAGTTCAGCTGCCTGTTCATCCCGCAAAGCGGAGCGGATGCTCAGCTGCGGCTCGATGATGGTCATATCCTTCATTTCGCTTAGGTGTTTACGGATGAGCGCGCCTGCGGCGGGTGCCCAAGAACCGTTTTCAAGAATAGCCACCGTACGGTTACGCATGGCATGGGCCTTCATATCCAGCAGATAGTTTTCGATCATCGGGAAAATACCGGCATTATAGGTGCTGCAGGCAATTACCAATCTGCGATAACGGAAGGTTTCTGAAAGCAGCTCGCTTACATCAATAACAGAGGCGTCATAGAGCGCGACGCGAGCGCCTCGATCAGCCAAACGACCTGCCAACGCCTCGGCCGCATTGGCCGTATGCCCGTAGATCGAACCATACACCACCAGCACGCCTTCCTCTTCCGGCTCATAGGCGCTCCACAAACGATACTTGTCAAAGTACCAGGTGGTGTTCCTGCGCCAAAGCGGGCCATGCAGCGAAAGAATCCTTTCGATGGGGAAGGCCGAAGCTTTTTTAAGCAGCGCTTGTACCTGCGGGCCATATTTACCAACGATGTTGGAATAATAACGCCTCGCTTCATCTAGCCAAACATGTTCAAAATCCATTTCGTCCGCGTACAGGTTAGCACCCAACGCGCCAAAGGTACCAAAAGCATCCGCAGAAAAAAGCGCTCTGGTTTTGGGGTCGTAAGTCATGATGACTTCAGGCCAATGCACCATCGGCGCCGTCAGGAATGTGAGCTGACGAGAGCCCACATCTAGGGTTTCACCATCGCAGACTGTCTTTACTGTTACACCTTTGATTTCTCCAAAGAATTGACCAATCATTTTTTTGGCGATGACAGAGCAGACCACCGTTGCTTCGGGGTGACGCTCCAGCACCAGGCCAAGCGTAGCGGCGTGATCGGGCTCCATATGCTGTACGATTATGTAGTCAAGGTTTCTGCCCGCAAGGCCGCTTGCGAGATTCTCGAAAAACACATCCGATACGGCATTATCCACCGTATCCAGCAGAACAGTTTTTTGATCCAGCATGAGATAGGAGTTATAGGAAATGCCATGGGGGAGCGGGAAAAGATTCTCAAATTTGGCAAGCCGACGATCACTGCCGCCAACGTAAAGCAAATCATTGGTAATACGGCGTAAACAGTTCATAGGTGAACCTCCTTGATATGCGTCTCCTCTATTTTACACTCTTCTTGGGAGCATGAAAAGGGCTTAATGACGGAAAATGACGAATTATTATCAATTATCAATCGTCGGCAGTTTGAGACACGGCTGCAATCGAAGGAAATTCAGATAAGCATTAAGCCAATGATACCATGCAAACCGCTGTTTGCATAGACCACCTGAGAAGGGGTACCCAAACGCTTGCGGGGATGGCTCTTGATAAGCGTAGACATACGTTGCCCCCGCGCGACAGGCAGGTTTCAGCATAACCTGTGTTTGATTCCTCAACACCGAAACGCAGCACAAAAAGTAGTGCTTGCTTTCGGGCAAACATGTTGATATAATATGTAATTGGCACATCCTTGCGCTGCGCGAGCATGATGCAGCGCCAAATGTCCATGAGGAGGTGAAAGAAATGAATAGGTATGAACTGACCTACATCATCGACACGGCACTGGAGGATACCGCCCGGAAAGAGCTGATTGAGAAGTTTTCCGAGCTGATCCGCACAAAAGGTGGCGAGATCGAAAAAGTCGATGAGACATGGGGAAAACGTCGCCTGGCCTACGCAATCAACGATATGTGGGAAGGCTGGTACGTGATGGTGACGTTCCAATCCGAAGGCGATCTGCCCAAGGAGATCGAACGTAACCTGGAGATCAGCGACAAGATCCTTCGCTACCTGACGATCAAGCTAGAAGAAAAGAAGCAGAGCGTCAAACCCCGCCCCGCACGCGCGATTCCAAGCGTAGTGCCAATGGAAGCCGTCGAAGCTGCGCAGCCCGCGGTTGTGGAAGCCAGCAAAGAGGAAGCGCCCAGCGAAACGCCCGCTGAATAAGGGGGAGCGTATTGGATGAATAAACTAACCATCATCGGGAACTTGACGCGCGATCCCGAAACGCGTACGGTATCTTCGGGCAATACGGTTTGCTCCTTTACCGTCGCGGTAAATCGTCGCCGTGCGTCGCAAAACACCAACCAGCCCGAAGCCGATTTTTTCCGCGTTTCCGCGTGGGATAAATTAGGCGAAAACTGTCAGCGCTATCTTGCCAAAGGGCGCAAGGTTGCGGTGGTGGGTTCTGTTTCTGTTAGCAGCTACGAGGCGAAGGATGGCGGCGGCACGCGCTTCTCACTGGATGTGCGCGCCGACGATGTGGAATTCCTTTCCTCCCGTCAGGATGAAATGGGAAGCCCCGCCCCCGCAGCGCCTGCCGCTGGCGGCAAGCCCGGCAAGGATAACGGTTTTGAAGAAGTCGACGATGAGGATCTGCCGTTCTAACGCTCTGAAAAGGAGGTTTAGCCTATGTCTGAAGATCGTGGTGAAAGAAGGCCTCGTCCCCGCGGACGCAAGCCGCGCCGCAAGGTGTGCAGCTTCTGCGTGGATAAGATCGAATATATTGATTACAAAGATGTGAATCGTCTTCGCCGGTTTATCAACGAACGCGGCAAGATCATGCCCCGCCGTATGAGCGGAAACTGTGCCAAGCATCAACGTCAACTCAGCGAATGCATCAAGCGCGCGCGTGCCATCGCACTGATGCCGTTCTCGGTTGAATAAGTATTGCACCAAACGCAGGACACATGTCCTGCGTTTTTGCATATCTGCGGACCTACAAAACCGAAGCTATTTGCGGCATGCAGCAGCGGCGTTGGCAAAAATACAGCCGGAGTACTTTGCACCTTACATAATCAATGGTATAATCATCGTGGTTGATTATCGGCTTTGGCGCCTGCGCTATGAAGGCAAAAGAGCCGGTATATATTGTTCGTGATTATCGGATACGCTTGCATACGACAGTATGGTTCGCGAAAATTGCAGGATGTAAGGGGACGCTAGCATGGATGAAAACAAGTTGATCTCTGCTGAACAGTTTGGTATGCCGTCACGGGAGCCGCAGTTGATGCTTGGCAATGAGGCTGTTGCCCGAGGCGCTTGGGAAGCGGGGGTACATGTTGTCAGCAGCTACCCCGGGACGCCCAGCACGGAGATCACCGAAGCTGCCGCAAAGTATGAAGAGGTTGACGTGCAATGGGCTCCCAATGAAAAGGTGGCGGCGGAAGTGGCTTTTGGCGCCGCAATGGCAGGCGCACGTGCCATGACCTGTATGAAGCATGTGGGCGTCAATGTTGCGGCGGATCCCATTTTTACCGCTGCCTATACGGGCGTAAACGGCGGTCTGGTGATCTGCTGCGCAGATGATCCGGCGATGCATTCCAGCCAGAACGAGCAGGACAGCCGTTACTATGCGCGCGCGGCGCATATTCCCATGCTGGAACCAGCCGACAGCCAGGAGTGCCTGGAGTATACCAAGCTCGCCTTTGAATTGAGCGAAGAGCTGGATACGCCTGTTTTTTTGCGCCTGACCACACGCATTTCGCATGCACGAAGCATCGTAAAGCAAGGCAAACGTGAGAGCATCCCCGTTAAGGCCTATCGAAAAGATATGATGAAATATGTCATGATGCCAGCCATGGCACGAAAGCGGCATGTGCATGTGGAGAAGCGGGAGTCGTTTCTCAGCGAAGCGGCAAACCAAATGCCCATTAATGAAATCACAATGCGGGATCAGGAAATCGGCGTAATCACCAGCGGTGCCTGTTACCAATATGTAAGGGATGCATTGCCAAACGCAAGCACGCTGAAGCTTGGCATGGTGTATCCGATGCCCATGAAGCTGATTAAGCAATTTGCGGATCAAGTAAAGCGCCTTATCGTCTTTGAGGAACTGGAGGGTCTTTTAGAGAAGGACATCCGGGCCGCGGGGATTGCCTGTGAAGGCAAAAACCTCACCGGGCTTCAAGGGGAGCTTAGCGTAGAAAGCATCAAACATGCGCTGCTGGGTACGCCGATGCCTGTTGCCAGCGGCGTGGATCTGCCTGCCCGTCCACCCGTGTTATGCCCCGGGTGTCCGCATCGCGGTGTATTTTATGCCGTAAGCAAATTGGGGCTGCGTGTGATGGGGGATATTGGTTGCTACACGCTGGCGGCGCTGCCGCCGCTATCCGCAATGGACGCGTGCCTGTGCATGGGGGCAAGCATTGGTATGGCAAGCGGTGCGGAACGTGCGCAGGGCAAAGCGTTTTCAAAAGGGACAATCGCCGTATTGGGCGACAGCACTTTTCTGCATAGCGGTATCGCTCCGTTGATTGATGCGGTTTACAATCGACAGTCAATCACCGTGCTCATCCTTGACAACCGTATCACAGGGATGACGGGGCACCAGCAGAACCCGGCCTCTGGCTTGGATATCCGCAATCAACCCGCACCTGCGGTGGATATCCAAAAGTTGTGTGAAAGCTGTGGCGTTACGCATGTTTCGATTGTCGATCCTTTTGACTTAAAAGCCGTGGAAAAAGTGCTGAAAGAAGAAACAGAGCGAGACGAAGTAAGCGTGGTTATCGCCCGACGTGCCTGTGCGCTTCTAGAACGCAGCACTATACCCCCGTATGTGATTGACGGATGCCGTAACTGCGGCATGTGCCTGAAACTGGCCTGTCCAGCCATAGAACGCAGAGAAAAGCAAGTGGTCATCAATGCAGCGCTATGCATCGGATGCGGCATGTGCGCACAGGTTTGTCCCTTTAAAGCCATCAAGGAAGGGGTGCGGGCGGTATGAGCCAGCTTTCGTTTGATCTGGTCATCGTAGGCGTTGGCGGCCAAGGCACTTTGCTTGCCAGCAAGATCATCGGCAAACTGGCGCTATCGGCCGGGCTTGGCGTGAAGGTGAGCGAGGTTCATGGGATGAGCCAGCGTGGCGGCAGTGTCATTACCCATGTACGGGTAGGCGATGCGGTGCATGCGCCCTTGGTATCACTGGGCGCGGCGGATTATCTGATTAGCTTTGAGGCGTTGGAAGCGGCACGTGCAGCGGCGTATCTGAAAGAGGATGGCATTGCGATTGTAAATACACAACGCATTTTGCCTATGCCTGTTATCACCGGCGCGGCAGCCTACCCCGCAGATCCGCTCACGGCGCCGCCGCTCAGCGATCATGTGGTAGAAGCGGTGGATGCGCTTACCCTGGCAGTGGAAGCAGGTAGTCAAAAGGCTGTCAACCTTGTGCTGTTAGGGCGGCTCAGCCGTCATTTAGCCTTTGAGGAAGAAGCTTGGAAACACGCCATTGCTTCCTCGGTACCGCGTGCGACCTTTGCCACAAACTTGAAAGCTTTTGAAGCGGGGCGCGTGTAGGCATAACATTCAACCGGCCTGGCCGGAAAAAGGGAGTTACAACCCATGGAGCACATCATCTGGAACCCCACCATGGAATGCATGCCGCGGGAGCAACTGCGTACCCTGCAAGATGAACGATTGCGCGATGTGGTGCGCAGGGTGTATGAGAACGTGCCCTTCTATCGCAATAAAATGCAGGAACGCGGCATCACGCCCATGGATATCCGCGGTGTATGCGATATAGAACTGCTGCCCTTTACAGAGAAGCAGGATTTGCGGGATCACTATCCCTTTGGTTTGTTTGCGGTACCGCAGAGCGAGATTGTGCGCATACACGCCAGCAGCGGCACAACGGGCAAACCAACGGTTGTTGGATACACCGGCGGCGATATTGACCGCTGGAGTGAATTGATGGCGCGCAGCATGTATTGCGCGGGTATCGGCAAAGCGGATATTGTTCAGGTTGCCTATGGGTATGGTCTGTTTACGGGCGGTCTTGGCGCACATTATGGCGCGGAACGCATCGGAGCTACGGTGGTGCCCATCAGCGGCGGCAATACGGTACGCCAGCTAATGCTTTTGCAGGATTTTGGCGCGACTGCGCTTTGCTGCACCCCTTCCTATGCGCTGAATCTAGCTGAAGCGCTTGAAGCGCAAGGGGTGAAACAAACCAAACTGAAAAGCGGAATCTTTGGCGCCGAGCCATGGACGCAGGCCATGCGCGAGAAAATTGAAGCGATGCTGGGCATCGATGCCATCAATATCTATGGTTTGAGCGAAGTCATGGGACCCGGCGTTTCGGTGGAATGCCTTTGCAAGCAAGGCATGCACATTTGGGAGGACCATTTTCTGCCGGAAATCATCGGGGATGACAATCGTGGACTGCCCTACGGTGAGCGCGGAGATCTCACTTTCACTACGCTTACCAAGCACGGCATGCCGCTGCTGCGCTACCGTACGCATGATTTGTGCGAACTGACCGCTGAACCCTGCGCCTGCGGACGCACGCATGTGCGCATGAGTCGTGTGATGGGTCGAACTGATGATATGCTGATCATTCGCGGGGTGAACGTATTCCCATCGCAGGTGGAACATGCGCTGCTACAGGTGGAAGGCATTGTGCCGCAGTATCAGATTGTGATCGAAAGGCAGGGCAACCTGGATACGATGGAGGTGCAGGTGGAGCTTTCCCCGGATTTCATGAGCGACACCGTACGCGACATCGAAGCTTTGGAGAGCCGCATCGTAAGCGCCATCGCAGCGCACGCGCTGGTAAGCGCTACCGTAAAGCTGTGCCAGCCGGGCACGCTTCCCCGCAGTGAAGGGAAGGCAAAACGCGTGCTGGATAAACGTCAAATGTAAGCATAAGCAGCGTATGGTGGGAGCATCATGCAGGATACGGTAATGGCGAGGTAAGGGGGGAAGCTGTATGTTTGTCAAACAGATATCGGTTTTCATTGAGAACACGCCTGGACGATTAGCCGAAGTCACACGAATACTGGCAGCAAATAACATTGACCTGGTATCGTTATCAATCGCGGATACCACGAATTTTGGCATCTTGCGCGGTATTGTGGCTGAACCGGAGAAAACGGCCGCGTTGCTCAGCGAGCATGGCTATACGGTGAAGCTGACCGATGTGTTAGCCGTTTATGTGCCGGATAAACCCGGCGGGCTCGCGCAGATACTGACGATGCTGTCCAATGAGCGCATCGCGCTGGAATACCTGTACAGCTTTGTACGCAATGCGAATGATTTTGCGCTTATTATCTTTCGTGTGGATCAGCCGCAGGCTGCGAGAACGCTCCTGACACAGGCAGGTGTGAAGCTGCTTACGCAGCGGGATATTGCCGCGCTGTAAGGGCAACGCAACGTCAAACAGCACGGAGAGCCGTGCGAGCAGACGCTCGTCACGCCTGTCCGTGCTTTGCGCTACTGGGCAAAGTGGTGCCGGCGCAATGGCAATCAGGAAAGGGTTGAACATTTTGTATCGGCAAAATAAAATCACGATTGATTTGGATGCAATCAAGCATAACTATTTGTTGATGAAGCAGCATGTGGGCAAGCAGGTGCGCGTGATGGCCGTTGTCAAGGCTAACGCGTACGGCCATGGTATTCTCGAAGTAGCCAGAACAATCCAGGCTGCGGGCGGCAATGACCTCGCGGTCGCGATTCCAGAAGAAGGTATCCTTTTGCGGGAGGCAGGCATCACGACCAACATCCTTGTGCTGGGTGCGGCGATGCCCATCGCGGCGGACGCGGCCGTTATGCACGGGCTCACCATGACCCTGTTTGAACCTCACATGGTAACGGTTCTGGAGCAAGCGGCGCAACGCCATGGGAAACCCGCTTATGCGCACATCAAAGTGGATACGGGCATGAACCGCATCGGTCTTCGTACGCAGGCGGATGCAGAACGGTTACGCGCCGCGCTGGCGGAAGCGCCGCATGTTCGCATCACTGGTATCTACACCCATTTTGCCGATGCGGATCACCTGAGCAGTGATGGCAACATGGAGGCATATTCCCGCATGCAACTGGAGAAATTCAGGACACTGCGCAGTTGCTTTGATTGCGCAATCCCAGCGCACGCCGCCAATAGTGCGATGAGCCTGGTTGCCCGTGAGGCGGATTTTGACTGTATCCGTGAGGGAATATCACTCTATGGATACCCACCCGTACCAACCCCGCTGCCGTTCCGCCGCGCGCTCAGCTGGGAAAGCGAAGTGGTGCATGTTAAGGACATCAAAGCAGGGGAAAGCGTGGGATACGGCTGCACATTTACAGCCGAACAGAACATGCGAATTGCAACGGTATCCGTTGGATATGGCGATGGTTACCATCGTGTGATGAGCAACCGAGGGCAGATGCTGGTTCTCGGCAAGCGTGCCGATATTCTGGGTCGAATCTGCATGGATCAAACCATGATCGATGTTACAAACATTGCGGGTGTTGAAGCAGGTACAAAAGCAGTGTTGATTGGTGAGGAGGAAGGGCAGTCCATCGGGGCGGATGAACTGGCGCGATGGGCGGATACGATCAGTTATGAAATACTGCTTTCCATCACAACGCGCGTACCGCGTGTGTATCTGCCTGCCGGTCAGGATAATGCGTGATTGCGTAAGTATATGTTTTTTGGTACAATGCGTGTGAGCGCGTCAAGGGAGGGAAAGGGATTGTCAAAAGGAACAAACACGGTTAAGGAGATCAAAAAGCCATCGTTAACCGGTGACTGGCATGGTCGTGATGCAATCAGGCAGGGTGCAAAGCTGATGCTCAGCATTCTGCTGGTATGCTGTTTATATTTGGTACTCAGCCTGCTGTTGAGCTTTGATTCACTGGTGCTGCGGATTCTGACCAGTTTTCTGCTGGTTGCCGCCGCTGTTTCCTATCTGTATTTTCACGGTGTATCGGTTGGACAGGGTGATGCAGCATATGGTGAAATCATGTACCAACGCGAAACAGAGGGTAAGCAGATTGCGCCGCAGGATCGGGAGCGCTGCTTCCATCCCGCGAAGGGCTATTTCAGCGCGCTGCTGGGCGCGCTGCCCTTTGTGCTGGTTGCGCTCGTATTTGCATTGCTTACCAAGCCGGAAACCTATACGCTTGGGGTACTGCCAAGCTGGTTGAATACCTATGCGCGCCAAAGCACCGTAGGGGATGCGCTTGCGTACTATACCCAGCGTGAGGGCATTTCATTCATGATTGTGTTGCGGATTATCGTTCGAAGCATGGTTATGCCGTTTATCAATGTGGCGATCGGGCTTGGCGGCAATGCTGTCCTGTGGGCGGAAAGGCTTGCGCCGCTTTGGGTGTTGGTCGCGCCGCTGGGGTTTGGCATAGGGTATGGACAAGGGCTCAAGGCACGCATGAAAGTGAATACCAGCATCGCTATCGGCGACAGCCGTAAACGCCGCCGGGCAAAGAAAGAAAAGCAGGCGCGGCGCCGTGCGGAGGAAAGGAAGCAGCTTGTATAAGGGGGAAACGTATGCGCATTATCGCAGGGGAAGCGCGTGGCCGAAGCATTGTGGCGCCCAAGGGTATGGACACACGCCCCACACAGGATCATGTGCGCGAATCGCTCTTTAACATCCTGATGCATGATACCCCCGACGCGGTTGTACTGGACTTGTTTGCGGGCAGCGGAGCATTAGCGCTGGAAGCCGTAAGCCGCGGCGCAGCCGAGGCAACGCTGGTGGATCATAATCCCCAAGCCATTGCTTGCATTAACCGTAATGTGGAAACATTGCGCATGGATGCGCACATAACCGTTATGCGGAGCGATTGGCAGACGGCGTTGGAACGGTTGAAGCAGGAGGGTAAAAAATTCTCGCTGGTGTTTTTGGATCCGCCTTACCTGATGCGGGATACGGGGCTAGTATGCACCCGCATGGCGGATGCTGGTCTGCTCAAAGAAGACGCGCTGGTGGTGATTGAGCATCGTAGCGATGCGAAACCCGAGCCGGATCAGCGTTTTATTGAGCGGGATCGCCGGCGGTATGGAGATACCCACATTCATTTTTTTGCTTTCCAGGAAGGAGCGCGCGAAGATGTATAAAGGCAGATGCGTTTATCCAGGCAGCTTTGATCCCGTAACCCTCGGCCATGTGGATTTGATCGAGCGTGCAGCCAAGCTGTATGACGAAGTCATCGTCGCGGTGCTTAATAACCCTGATAAGAACGGCAAGTTTTCAATCGAAATGCGACTGTCCATGCTCGGCAAAGCCTGTGCGCACATCCACAATGTTCGTATTGACAGCTTCGGCGGTTTGTTGGTGGATTACCTGCGAAAGGCAGAGGCAAGCATCGTATTGCGCGGTTTGCGCGCCGTAATGGATTTTGAAAACGAATTCCGGATGGCGCAGGTCAATCGGCAGATCGCGCCCGGCATTGAAACGCTTTTTATGATGACCTCCCCCGCTTATGCGTATGTCAGTTCCAGTGCTGTCAGGCAGATTGCCGCCTTCGGGGGGGACATTACCACCCTGGTACCGCAAGTGATTATTACGGATATTCAAAACGCTTATGCCGACGCATCAACGTAACGGCGATATGTTGCGCAGGATTACGGCAACCCTGCCTTGAGCACACTGCGCTAAGAATCCGGCGTAAACACCCTACGAGCAACCCAAGGAGGAAAGATGGGAATGATGAAGTCCCGAACCGCTATGTTTTTGGATGAGCTGGAAAACAGCATCACGACTGGCAAACGCGTTCCGTTAAGCAATTTCGTTATGGTGGATAAGGAACACTGCCGTCAACTGGTGCTGGATATTCGTGCGGAACTGCCGGGGGATCTGGCTACCGCCGAAAGCATATTGCAAAACCAGAGCAGCATCATCACCGAAGCCCGCGAAATTGCGGAACAGACCAAGACGGATGCAAACATGCGTGCTTCCCGAGCGGTCAATGAAGCCAATGCGCAGGCGCAGAATACGGTGAACATGGCGAATCAGAAGGCGCAGGAAATGATGCATAAAGCGCAGGAATCTGCACAGGCCATGATGAATGAAGCCAAGGATAAAGCCATGCAGATGGTAGCAGATGCAGAAGCCCGCGCAAAACAATTGGTTAATGAACAGGAGATCGTCACCCGGGCGCGGATGGAGGTCGAGGAAATACGCCAAAGCACGCAGGAGGAGATCGAACGGCTGTACCATGATGTGTACAAGCATATCGATGAGGTACTCGCGCAGCTGGATCGTTCGATCAGTGAGAAGCTGACGGATATCCGCATGACACGCCAGCAGATCGATCAAAGCATTTCTTCACGATAAGCGCAAACAGTTGAAATACCGTAAGAAACGCGCGCCACGCGGAGTGGCGCGCGTTTCTTACGGGCAAAGATAATGGATGAACGCTTCGTTGGGTTTCTATCAGCGGAGGAAATACCCTCGGTTGCTCGCGCAGGTAGCGGAGCGGGAAAGCCGTCGGCATTCCGCAATGGCGGCTTTGGTGTTATGCGTTGATATCCTTGCCCATGCACAGGGAATCCATGCACTGGTATACACCAAAGTTTGGGATGACCTTGAACCCATACTGCTGATACAGTGTAACGGCAGGCGTAAAACCAGCGTTGGTCTCCAGCACAAGCTGGGTACACCCGTGCTCCTTTGCACGGCTTTCCAGTGCGGCAAGCATTGCCCTGGCAAGGCCATGCCCGCGATACTGCGGCAGCACAAACATGCGTTTTACTTCGGCTATGCGGCTATCCTGATGCAGTTTCAAGCCGCAGCAGGCAACGGGCGTCTGCCCATCATAGTATACAGCCGCATCACTGAGCGCACTGGCGTTGTTGTAAGGTGCAAAAGCTTCCTGGGCTTGACCTTGCTGTTCACGCAAATGCTTGTCCAGCGCAGTTGTGAGGGCTAAGAATGCAGGATCCGTATTCAAACACCAACGCAGTTCCATTTGTCATCCTCCTACGGTTACTCGATAATTTTCAGTCCGAACAAGCGGCATAGCTGTACGCCCTGCAGAGCGGTTACCGCCATACCGCGCAAGTCAGGCAGACCAATCTTGATGCCTTCCAGCACACAGGTGGTCATATTCATGCCAGCCATCGGCATATCGCTGATCTGCGCCGAGGTAAGGTCACAGGCATCCATGATTACATCCTTGTGCCGGATATTTTGCCACAGGCTCTCCCGCAGGCGGCATTGGGTAAAGGCGACTTTCGTCAGCTTTGTATCAGCAAAGCCAATCAAATCTGCTGTGCAGGAAAGAAAGCTTACGTTTGACAGCGAGGCTTTGATAAAATCACAACCGGTCAACCTGGATTCCTGCCATAATACGCGCTGAAAGGTGGTATTTTCAAGTTTGGCGCCGCTGAAATCACAATGGGAGAAGCAACAATCCACAAAGAAGAGCCGCTTGAACGGCAGCACTGTAAAGGTGCAACGCTCAAACAGGCAGCCGAAGAACTCGAGCACATCGATGTGGGAATCCGTAAAGGCGTCATCTGTGAAGTGTTTGCCTTCAACATCGCTTTGGGCAGTCAGGGCTTCACCAAGTGCTTCGTGCAAAGGCATCGGTTGCAGGGAGCACGGAAGAATAGGCGGCGCAGGGGTTGTGGGGAGCGCAGTTACTTTTGGGGATGCCATCGGGTCACTCCTTCTGCGGCTTGACAAACAAGGCGCATGCCGCTATAATACAGAGGTTCATGGGGGAGTAGTTGGCGTATGACGCTACATGTCAACATACTGGCGGCATCGTCGCCTGGCATGTATTGAATAACGAGACTCATGTACGGCGTTGCCGTATGTGGGTATACCGATTAACATGGAATCGGGTGCCGATGCGGCACTCGATTTTTACGCATGGAGTGATGAAACATGGAACTGGCGCTCATTGCCGTGGGGCTATCGATGGATGCATTTGCTGTATCGCTGTGCAAAGGGCTATGCATGAAAGAGCTCAATCTGCGGCAGGGTCTGGTGATCGCCCTTTTCTTTGGAGGGTTCCAACTGCTGATGCCGCTGTTGGGCTGGGTGCTGGGCAAACAGTTTGAGCACTACATCACCCCTGTGGATCATTGGATAGCCTTTGCGCTGTTATCCTACATCGGAGGGAAAATGATCTGGGAAGCGGCCAAAGGAGCGGATGACATCGCATGTCCAACCAATGGCAAGCAGAACCTGAAGGAGCTTTTGGTTCTGGCAGTGGCAACAAGCATCGACGCACTGGCAATCGGCATCACATTCGCATTCTTACAGACCCCCATTCTAAGCGCGATTGTTACGATTGGTGGGATCACCTTCCTGTTATCGTTGATCGGCGTTGTGATTGGACACAGGTTCGGGCTGCGTTTCAAGAAGAAGGCGGAGATGACTGGAGGCATCGTGCTTGTGCTCATGGGACTGAAGATACTACTGGAGCATTTGGAGATTCTTGTGTTGTAAGGAAGCAAGCAAGTATGTGAGGCGCGCCGCAGGAGCGGCGTTTTTTGTTTGCTTTCTATGGTGAGGAGAACCAATCCGTCTCTTTCAGGCGAAGCAGCTCCTCGTGCGTCAACGCGGTGCCTGTTCCCAGGCAAGCATTACAGCGATAGCCGCAATGAGGGCAAACGCATTGGCACCCTTGCTCATCTTGCTGCACCATAAATGTTTCACAGTGTGGGCATCCGCAGCGCATGGCATAACCTCCTTCAAGCAATTGCGTTTTGTGTGATGGCGTTGGCGATGGCCTCCAGATGGCGCGCATCCGTGCCACAGCAACCGCCAAAAAGCCTGAAGCCAAAATCCTGTTTGAGGGCTAGCATCCCTTCCGCCAATGCTTCAGGGGAGGAGGTATACAGCACAGAAGACGCATCCAACAGGTGATAGGGCATATCCGCCGTATTTGCCTGCAAACCCAGAAAGCGTTCACGCACAGAAGGTTTTTGATTGATGGGCTGGCGCAGCGCGGCATGCAGGATGCGCGGATGGACGCAGTTGCTCATGAAGAAAACAGGCTTCCGGGGAGCGCCGGCATCCACCGCTTCGATTGCCTCGGCAATGGGCGTACCGTCAATCAGGCGACCGTCCTCTCGGATGGTTAAGCTTATCAGGTAAGGCAGTGTTGTTTCCGCGATGGCATGCGCCAACCCAAGCGCTTCCGGTAAAGTGGGAATCAGAGCCGCAAAAATAAAATCTGCATGGGCAGCTTCATATTGCTGGGCTGTCCACCGGTGAAGCTCGCGAGCTTGCGTAAAGGATAGGCAGCCTTCCCCCGTATAAGCATTGCCGCTGCAACCCATCATACCGCCTGCCAGCATGGGTATGCCGGATGCATCCCGTACGGAAGCCAGCAGCCGAACATTATCCGTAATCGCCTGATGGGATAGCCCCGCCGCGGCCAGGCTTTGGCAGTTTGCGCGGCGCGTGGGCGTAGTCGCAATCAAAGGAAGCTGATAACGCCTCGCAACGTCGATGTACGTATTCCATATCTCCCGCAGCGCTTCGCTGCCGCCCGTTTCATAGATAAGGTGAGACATACCTGCAATTCCATTGGTGTTGAGTCCATAATCCCGCTTCAAACGTTCGCCTAAAGCGCCTTCCATTAACACCAATGGACGGTGGAGGATTTCTTCCGCCTGATTCATCTGTACCCTCTTTTCAAGACAAAAAGTATAGGCCGCATGTGTTTTGAATCATGCGAGGGGTGCATCCGGCACCAGCGTTGATCCATTGTTCCCAGCGCAAGCAGGATGAACATGCCCACGGTATACCGCCATGTTCAAACGCCGATCATCTTTCGGAAAGCGGCCTCATCCAGTACGGGGATTCCCAGCGCGGCGGCTTTGGCAAGCTTGCTTCCCGCTTTTTCCCCGGCCAGCACAAAGCTGGTCTTTTTGCTAACGCTGCCAGCGGCATGCCCGCCATGCGCCGCAATAAGGGCTTCGGCATCTTCGCGGCTGAGGGTTGGCAGGGTTCCGGTGACAACGACGGTTTGACCGGCAAGCTTGCTGGAAGAAGCAGCTTGCATTTGCCGTGGGGTTACCCCGGCGGCGAGCAATCGGTCGATCATCTCTCGATTTTCTGGAAAGCTGAAGAATTCGACGATACTGGCCGCGATGATGCCGCCGATTTCGGGTATACCCACAAGCAATGCTTCATCCACGTTATAAAGCGCTTCCAGAGAACCAAACGCCGCGGCCAGATCCCTCGCGGTCTTGCGACCCACATTGGGGATTCCGATGGCAAACAAAAACGCGTCCAATGTACAATCCTTGCTGGCTGCCAGCGCGAGGATCAGATTATCCGCCCGTTTTTGCTGAAAGCCCTCCAGTGAAAGCAGCGCAGCGGGTGTGAGACGGTAGAGATCGGCCGGATCGCGCACGGCAAGGGCGTCGTAGAGCAGATCAGCGGTTTTCTCTGAAAACCCGTCGATATCCATTGCGTTACGACCCGCGAAGTGCGCCAGACGTGCGACCGCTTGCGGTTTGCAGCTTTTGCGATTCATGCAAAACAGGTGCGCGCCCCGCGTGACAAGCGCCTCGCCGCAGGCAGGGCAGTGGGTGGGGGGGAGGATGGGCGTTTCGTCCGCGGTTTTTTCGCCCATACGCCCCATGATTTCCGGTATCACATCATTGCTGCGCCGAATCCATACCTCACAGCCGATAGCGACCTGCTTGCGAAGGATATCCCCGTAATTGTTCAACGTTGCGCGCTGCACCGTCACACCGCCGATTTCGGTCGGGGTCAGGTAGGCAAGCGGAGTAAGCTTGCCCGTGCGCCCGAGCTGCCAGACAACATCCAGCAGCGTTGCGATGTTTTCTTCCGCGGCGAACTTGTAAGCTACTGCCCAGCGCGGGAATTTGTCCGTATTGCCCATGGCCTCGCGTGTTGCCAGGTCCGCTACTTTAATCACTACGCCGTCGATCAGATAATCCAGCGTATCGCGTATGGTTTCGATATGATGGATGGCCTTACGCATACCATCGATCGTTTCAACTGTTTCCAGAAAGGGACTCACCGGAAACCCATTCTCGCGCAAGAAGTCGATCATGCTTTCATGGGTGGCATACGGCGCGCTCTCGATGCTGCCGACTTGATAGAAAAAAACATCCAGTTTTCGGGATGCGGTTACGCGCGGGTCAAGGTTGCGCAGGGCACCAGCCGCCGCGTTGCGCGCATTTTTGAGCGGTTCTTCCGCGGTGCGGTTATAGGCTGCCAAGGTGCTCAGCCGCATGATGCACTCGCCCTGAACCTCGATCAATCCCTGATAGGGGATGGATAGCGGTACGGCGTTGATGGTGCGTACCTGCGGCAGGATTCCTTCGCCTACCTCGCCGTTGCCGCGCGTGGCCGCCTGTTGAAGCAGGCCATGCTGGTATGTAAGGTTTACCGTAAGCCCATCCAGCTTATACTCGAGCGTATAGCATAACGGCGGCAAGGGGCGTTCACGCCCCTGCGAAAGTTGTTTGTGCAGTTTTTCGCAACGTTGCAACCAGCCTTGCAAGGCGTCCATGCTTTGCACTTTGTCCATGCTCCATAGCCGGTGGATATGATTGTGCGGCGCAAAGCCCCTGAGCGGCTCTGCGCCCACGCGTATTGTAGGGGAATCGGGCAGTACGGCGCCTGCCTGTTTCTCCAGTTCGGTAAGCTCATCATAGAGCGCATCCCATTGCGCATCGCTTAAGGGGCTGTTGCCGCTTGTGTAGTATTCCCGGCTGGCGGCGTTCAGCCGATCGACCAATGATTGCATCCGATCCATATCACGGCCTCCATACGGTTGAGCGGATGCATGTCCCGCATCCGTCAGCGATGATACCATGGCAAGCTATCCATTGACTTTGACGATGGGCGCGATGCTGAGCACAAACTCCTTAAGCCCATAGGCAGCAAAAGCGATAACAATGCGTGCGTCCGCGCCGCTGCCACGAATCTCGACCACATTGCCTTCACCGAATTTGCGGTGCATCACGCGTTCGCCTTCGGCAAAGATTGAGGAAAGCGCGCTTTCAGGAACGCTGGCAGCCGCGGAGGGTGTAAAGCCCTTCTGAACGCCCGGGATACCAAGCGCGGCGCTCTTGCCGCCAAGACCCGCGCCCTTGGTGACGATTTTGGGGATGCCGAAGGTGAGCGGTCCTTTGCCGTCCGGTTTTTCCACAATGCGCCTCGGCGTGGGATGGCTGTAAGATTCCATCGCACCCGGGAAGCTACGCTCACGTTTGCTGATCCACGCATCGTCCACCAGCCGTTTGGGAATTTCGCTGATAAAGCGGCTGGGGGCGTTGTAGTTTAACTGATTGTAAATCATGCGTTGATTTGCGTAACTCAGGTACAGGTGATTCATGGCACGGGTAAGCGCGACATAGCACAGCCTGCGCTCTTCCTCCAGACGCTCCGCATCCTGCATGCTGCGAGCGCTTGGGAAAATACCCTCCTCCAGCCCGGATACAAAAACCGTGGGATATTCAAGCCCTTTGGCACTGTGGACGGTCATCAGCGTAACATATTCGGAGGCTGTGACGGCGTTGTCCAAATCCGTAATGAGCGCGATGTTCTCCAGATAGTTTTCCAAAGTAGGCTCATCGGCCGCGTTTTCAAACTCGGTAACCGCGCCAAGGAACTCGTCGATGTTCTCCAGCCGGGCTTTGGCTTCGTCGGATAAATCTTTCTCATACTGGGCGCGCAAGCCTGTTTTGTCGATCAAATGCTTGACAAAGGCGCTCAGAGTCATTTCCTCCCGAAGCATTACCAGTTCATTCATCATATCGCCGAATTCCCGCACGCATTTCCGCGGCCGCGCCGAAAGCGTTTCCGGCAGATCCATCAACGCGCTGTAGAGCGGCGTTTCCTTTTCGGTGGCGTAGCGCATCAGTTCCATGATGGTACTCTCGCCGATGGCGCGTTTGGGCTGGTTGATGATGCGCCGAAGGCTCACATCGTCGCTGGGGTTGATGATGCAGCGCAGGTAGGCCACAATGTCCTTGACTTCTTTGCGGTCATAGAAGCGCAAACCGCCGTAAATACGGTACGGGATGCCCGCGCGCATGAGCATTTCTTCCAGTACACGGCTTTGCGCGTTGGTGCGGTATAGGATGGCGATACTGCCATAGTCTTCGCCGGAAAGCTTGCGTTGATGCATACGGTCGCAGATCCAGGCGGCTTCCTCCCGTTCATCGCCGGCGCAAAACAGCTTGATCATTTCGCCTTCCGGCGCTTCGGTCCAGAGTGCCTTTTCTTTACGGCCTTCGTTGTGTGCGATTACCTGATTGGCCGCTTCCAGTATGTTGGCGCTGCTCCGGTAGTTTTGCTCCAATTTGATGACCTGCGCATCCGGAAAATCCTTTTCGAAATCAAGGATGTTCCGGATGTCCGCGCCGCGCCAGCCATAGATGGATTGATCATCATCCCCAACGACGCAAAGGTTGCGGCTCTGCTGGGTAAGCAGCTTGACCAGGGAATACTGCGCGAAGTTGGTATCCTGATACTCATCTACCAGCACATGGGAAAAGCGGTCGCGATAGCTGGCCAGCACAGGCGGGTGATCGGCAAACAATTCAAGCGTACGCAGGAGCAGATCGTCAAAATCCAGCGCATTGGAGCTGCGCAGACGCTGTTCATACTGTGAATATACATCATGGATTTGTTGGCTGCGAAAATCCTTTGGGGATTGCTGGAACCACTCATCCGGCGTGAGCAGGCGATTTTTCGCATCACTGATTTTGCCGCGAACTTCACGCACCGTGAGCAGTTTATCGTCTATGTTGAGCAAACGAATGGCTTCTTTGATTACTGTGGCCTGATCATCGTCATCATAGATAGTAAAGGAGCGCGAATAGCCAAGCTTTTCGATATCACGGCGCAGAATTTTCGCGCAAAGCGCATGAAACGTGCTTACCCAAACATCAGCCGCCTGCTCGCCCACAAGCGCGCTAATGCGCTCCTTCATCTCTTTGGCTGCTTTATTGGTGAAAGTGATGGCAAGGATACGCCACGGCTTGATGCCGCTATCAATCAGATTAGCGACACGGTAGGTCAGCGCCCGCGTTTTTCCGCTGCCCGCGCCCGCTAAAATGAGCACGGGCCCGTCCAGCGTTTCTGCCGCGAGCCGTTGCTGTGGATTAAGCATATCTAGGTTCATCGTTTTAACCTCATTTTTCATTATACCCTGTTGTTTTTACAGTTTACGCAGGATCGATCTCCGCCAGCACGCGCTTGTAACCCTCTGCGCCATAAAGCAGTGAACGGTTTACCCGGCTGATGGTGGCGGTGCTTGCGCCTGTCTTCTTTGCGATTTCCTGATACGTAATCCTATGCTTAAGCATGAGCGCCACTTCCAAACGCTGGGTAATGCTCATCAGTTCGTTAACGGTAAGCACATCCTCACAGAAACGATAGGCATCCTCTACCGTATGAAGAGAAAGGAGCGCCTTCATTAACAGCTCAGTCTGCTCGTTGTGGATTTTCGGCGTAAACATCGCTAAGCCTCCGATTCGTTATCAAGGTCAAAACAGAGCGGCTCTAAAAACCGCTTCGATAGGGCGTAAGCAAGCATCGGCGCATCCGCCGTATGCCGTTTCAGCCTTATACTAGAACAATTATACCATAGTAACCCGCAGAATGAAAGGGAAGAAAAGCCTGCGCCTGTGACGTGTGGGGTAGTAAGAGGGCTGTATTACAAGGTTTTCGCGGGATGGCGATGTGTGATAGAATGTCCTATCGGGCTTGGAAACCGCAATCGGCGGCAAAGATTGGCGGCTGCTTAGGGTTTACGCATGCGTGCCGGATGGCGTCTGATTTCAATCCGCGACAAGGCATTGCGCATTGGTACGGCGAAGGAAACAGAAGCAGGCAGCAGCACACAGGAAAAGCAAAGATTTTGGGAACAAAAGCCCGCTGCGGTAACCTCATCCAGAATTAGGACTGCTGTAGCTCGCTGAAAACGCACACAATCCGCGAGGATTATCACCAATAAACCTGTTACGATGATCTCGAGAGGAGCGATGCACATGGAATGGCTCGACCGTATGAACGATGCGCTGGATTACCTGGAAGCACAGTTGGAGGGGGAAATTGACTTTTTACAAATGGCCAAACGATCCGCCAGCTCTCTGTTCCATTTCCAGCGGATGTTCACCTACATTGCGGGCATACCGTTAGGCGAGTACATCCGGAGGCGACGCATGACGCTGGCTGCCATGGATTTGGCAAGCGGCAGGGAAAAGGTGCTGGAGGTGGCGCTTAAATACGGCTACGATTCACCCACCGCCTTTAACCGCGCTTTTCAGAGCGTACACGGCATACCCCCCTCGATGGCCAGAGCCGCAGGCGCAAAGCTGACAGCGTTCCCGCGCATCACCTTTACATTATCCGTAAAGGGAGAAAAAGCAATGGATTATCGAATCGAGAAAAGAGAGAGCTTCAGGATCGTGGGTTTGAAAACCAAACTGCCAACGGATGTCGAACAGAGCTTCCAGCAGGTACCCGTATTCTGGCAACAGAGCGCACCGCGTGTTCCTGCGCTGCTTCCGCTGATGGACGGGGAACCAACGGGCGTGATGGGCGTATCTACCTGCATGAGCGGCGAAGATGTTGACTACTATATTGCAGTTACAAGCAGTAAAGCAGCGCCGGAAGGTATGGCGGAGTATCAGGTGCCTGCTGCCACCTGGGCGATTTTTGATTGCGTGGGCGCTATGCCGGAAGCAATCCAAACATTGCAGAAGCGCATCATAACGGAGTGGTTGCCATCATCGGGGTATGAATATGCCAACGCGCCGGATATTGAAGTGTATTATGCGGGCGATCAATACTCGCCGGATTATCACTGCGAGGTGTGGCTGCCGATTACCCAAAAACAGTAAAGCCAGAGAAGCGGCGGCAAAAAGCTGCGCCGATGCCGGGATAAGAGAGAAGTTAGGATGCGACCACTTCGTTTGGTATGGCACGTGTAATAGGTATATTTTGCGTGGGTAAAATTTCGGTTTTATCTTCGATAGGTACGCTGAAGATACCGATGATACAGTAGCCATGAGGGCGAAGCATGCCAGAATAACTACATAACGAAACGCGCGCGCAGGCAATGGGGAGATATCCATATGGCCTGCGCGCCTAGTTTTGTTCAAGGTTGACTTTTACAGCGCCAATGCGGCAGTAAGTCGATGAAAGCAGACAGCCATCCGGTTATACGCGAAACACCCTTGAAAAGCACGATGGTGCGTGCCGCCTTTCGAAGTTGACAAACGCAGGGGCGAGTGATATAGTTTATCCTCGTTAGGCGGGGTTCACCAATAGGGAGTGACGAGCTTAACGGATGGTGTTTGCTGATGCCTTGGAGGTATTACAAAGTGACTGCCGAACAACAGATTGACCACGCGCTTGCTTATTTTACAGACAAGGAGCACTGCTGCAGCTATGAGCTGCTCAGTGGCGAAGGAAGTGTGCTGATCAGCGCGCCGCATGCCGTGTTGCAGACGCGCAAAGGTGAAATCAAATGTGCGGAGCGGTTTACCGGGATGCTCTGCCGTATGATGCACGAACGGATTCAATGCCCTGTGATCTATAAGACCCGCCACCTGCGGGACGATGCGAATTTTGACCCGGTGAGCGATTATCGTGATGCGCTGTGCCAGTATATCAAGCGACATCAAGTGCGTTTGGTAATTGACCTGCACCAGATGAAGCCGGAACGCCATACCGATGTTTGCATCGGCACGGGACGAGGGCGCAACCTGATGGGGCAAAAAGGCCTGGTAGACTCGTTCAAACAGTGCTTTACCGCGCTGGGGATCCCTCAAGTGACGGTGGACGAGCCATTTGCGGCCATCCACCCCTGCACGGTGAGCGCGACCGTTGCCGAACGCTGCAAAATCCCTGCCGTACAGGTAGAGCTGAACACACGCCTTCTGATGAATGGGTATGAGGATTATCGCTATATGGACATACTGGATGCGCTGTGTGAGCTGGTTGCCAGCCTGGATCAAGCGAGTATTGAGCGTATCGCGCGCTAAAGAACAAGGGGATACGTCTGTGCGCAACAGACGCCAAAGGGGGTTGACGGAATGCCGCACGGCCTGATGATCGTCAACGCCTTTTTGCGTTTGCCGAAATTCGATGAGCTATATCAAATTGTAAGCGAAGCGGCAAAAGAATGCGGCATGACGCTTTCGGTGCAAACCAACGCGGAGCTTTCGCCGATGGTGGATAGCGCCGAATTTGACGCGTCAGCGTATGATTTTGTGCTATTCTGGGATAAGGACGTCGCCCTGGCCACGCAGTTAGCCCAGCGTGGGTTACCGGTTTTCAACAGCGCTGAGAGCATCCTGCGCTGTGATGACAAAGCCATGACGTACCTTACGCTCAAGCAGGCGGGCATTCCCATGCCAAGGACGATTCTCGCGCCGAAGACGTATCCTGCTTTCGGGTATACGGATCTGGCTTTTGTGGACGCGGCGGCGGCAACGCTGGGGTTTCCGCTTGTGCTCAAGGAGTGCTTTGGCTCCTTTGGGATGCAAGTGTATTTGTTTGACACGCTGGAACCGCTTCGGGAGAAGGTGCGTACGCTGGCTGGCACGCCCATGCTGTTTCAAACCATGGTGAAGGAAAGCCGCGGCCGGGATGTTCGTGTGAACGTTGTAGGCGAACGCGTGGTTGCAAGCATCCTGCGTACAAGCACCAGCGGGGACTTTCGAAGCAATCTGTCCCTGGGGGGCACCATGCAAACCTACGTACCATCGACAGCGGAAACAGAGCTGGCATTGGCTGCCGTGCGGGCGTTGGGGCTGACCTTTGCGGGCGTGGATGTGCTCTTTGGCAAAGACGGCCCTTTGATTTGTGAAGTCAACAGCAATGCGCATTTCAAGACAACGCTGGCGTGCACGGGGGTTAACATGGCGGTGGAACTGTTTCGTGAGATTGCGCAGCAGTTGGAGGCACGCACATGAAATGGGGTTGGCTTGTTTACGAAAGCGCGGATCTGGAGGAAAACCACGATTTCGCCGCCTATGTGGAAGCGCAGGGAAAAGCAAGGGGTCTCAACATCCAGACAGTGCGCACAGCGCAGCTTTCCATAGGGGTCAACGGGGACGGTGCGCTCTATCTGCGCAAAGATGGACGCGATGCCTTACCCGATTTTGTGATAGCCCGCCATCGGGATTCGTTCCTCAGTGAACAGATGGAGAGGCTGAAAATACCAGTATTTAATAGCGCAAAGGTATGTGCGCTATGCAATGATAAACGCCGAACGCACCAATTTCTGATGGGCTTACCCATGGTTGAAACCAGGTTTGTCAACCACCGTTATGCGGTGGCACCCTATGAGGGCGCTTACCCGCTGGTGCTCAAACCCGCGATTGGGCATGGTGGCCTGCATGTTTCTCTGGTGCGTAACGAATATGAATGGCGTGCCGCCGTGGATGAAATCCTGCCCAAAGATATGTTGGAACAGCGGGTCGCAGAAGGCGCGGGACGAGACTTGCGGGTCTATGTGCTGTTTGGGGAAATTATCGCGGGCGTTATGCGAACCGCAAAAAAAGGGATTATCAGCAATTTCAAGCGCGGCGGAATCGCGACGCTCCATGTGCCGGACGCACAGGAACGCGCGCTGGTGATGCGCGTTGTGCAGCGCTTTGCGGAAGCCGGCGCGCCGCTCAGCTTCGCCGGTGTGGATTTGCTCTATAACAGCAAGGGGCCAGTGCTGGGCGAAGTGGAAGACGTGGTGGGAAGTCGCATGCTCTATCAGGTAAGCAAGCTGGACGCTGCCGCGTTATACCTGGATGGCATTGCAGCCCGACTCTAGTTGCGTGTGCGCAAACGCGTATAATTTATGGGCAACGTGCGATCCCAGAACAAGTCGCGGCCATGCGCAGGGCATACCCGCCGCGCTTGCCTCTGTGACAAAGTATAGCGGGTATGCTATACTGCTTTTGAATGGCGTGTGTCCCACGCGCGGAGAGTGGAGGAGAAAGAATGATCCCTTTCAACGTGCCCCCATACATCGGTCAGGAGGATGGCTATGTTCTGGAAGCGATCCACAACCATAAGATATGCGGTGATGGGGCATTTACCAAACGCTGCCACGCTGCGCTGGAGTCGATGACGGGATCACCCAAGGCGCTGCTGACGACATCCGGCACCAGCGCGCTCGAGCTGGCGGCTATCCTAAGCGAGGTGGGCGCGGGAGATGAGGTCATCATGCCCTCCTTTACCTTCTCCAGCACTGCCAACGCGTTTGTATTGAGAGGCGCCACGATTGTTTTTGTGGATGTGGAGCCTGAAACGATGAACATGGACGTTCGTTGTATGCGGGAGGCCATTACCGAACGAACCAAGGTCATTGTGCCGGTACATTATGCAGGCGTCTGCTGTGATATGGATGCAATCGAAGAAATCGCCAGAGAGCGGAATCTCTTTGTGGTGGAGGATGCCGCGCAGGCGGTGGATTCCACGTGGAAGGGCAGGGCAGCGGGCACCATGAGCGATGTAGGCTGCTACAGCTTTCATGAAACCAAGAATTTCAGCATGGGGGAGGGCGGCGCGGCACTCATCAACAATGCAGGTTTGATTGAGCGCGCGGAAGTCCTTCGGGAAAAAGGCACGGATCGCTCGCGTTTCTTCCGTGGACAAGTGGATAAATACACGTGGGTAGATTTGGGCTCATCGATCCTTCCCAGTGAGCTGAACGCCGCCTATTTATTGCCGCAGCTGGAGAACCATCAAATGGTCACCCAAAACCGTATGGCGCGCTGGTTGCAGTATGATGAACAGTTTGCAGAGCTGAAGGCGGCGGGTATCATCGAAACGCCCTATATCCCTGACGATTGTACGCATAACGCGCATATGTATTATATCAAGTGCACAGATATTGCGGAACGCACAGCCCTGACGGATTTCCTGCGGCAACGTGGCGTGCTGGCGGTTTTCCACTACATTCCGCTGCATTCTGCACTGGCGGGTTCCCGCTTCTCCCGTTTCCATGGGGAGGATCGCTACACTACACGGGAAAGCGAGCGCCTGTTGCGCTTGCCGCTCTATTATGGCTTAACGCAAGAGGATTGCCAAACCGTGATTGATACGGTACGCGCATTCTACCAGTGAAAAGTGCAATACCCGCTGGAAACCATGTGTTTTCAGCGGGTATGCTTTTGGATAGGCAAAGCGAGGGAACCACGCGGGCTTGCGCCCCCACACACCATGAACAGTGGGCGTGAACGAAAAGCAGGGGAATCACGCTGCACAGCGAAGTATATAGCATAGATACAACCAAATAACGGGAGGGATAGCGATGAAATCGGGTATCTTCCGGTGGAATTTCACGGGTCTGTCCATGATCGTATTCTACGGTCTCAGTGGGCTGCTGCTGTTGCTATGGCCTGAGTTCGCAGTACAAATTGCCAACTATGCGCTGGCGTTTGGATTGCTCGCGGTAGGCTTGATTATGATCATCGGCTATTTTCATGCGCAGGCAATGGAAAGGATGCTGGGCTACGGCCTCTCGGTGGGGCTCATCCTGACGCTTCTGGGCGTAATACTGATCATCAACAGCAACATTTTAGCCACCTTATTGCCGTCACTATGGGGTATTGCGATGATTGCCGGCGGGTTTGGCAAGTTCCAAATGGCTTTTGATCTCAAGCATATCAAGCAGAAACGCTGGTGGCTGCTGCTGATTGGCGCTGGCATCTCGTTTATCCTGGGCGTAGTTTCGGTATCCAGACCGGCTTTCGTATTCACGGTCATTACGCAGTTCGCGGGTATCGCGCTGTTGATTGAAGCCGCGCTGGATCTGACGTCGCTGCTGATTATCAAGCGGGAGATCAAACACCTGAAAGTAGAAAGCACCTGATCAAACCCATGCATAAGCAAACAGCCCCGAGCATCGGCTGATGCGAGGGGCTGTTTGTTTGTCCCTATAAATGCCTTGCGTATTCCTGATGGCATTGGCATATACACGTGATATCGCTTTGCCTTTGTTTTTGCCTGGATGTATGCGCATTGCGTGCATAACCCCTGATAAAGGAAAAATCAGACGCACACACGCATGTTCATGCTCGCAGGGGACAGGCGTGCAAGCATGCGGAAGCATCGACGATGCCACGCGTTACAATTACGGCCAGCCTAAAGCCGCCACCCTTCACGCTTCATGAAGCGGCTCAAGCTGTTGACGGCCTCTCCCGATGTGCGCGGCGCTTCCCGTGGCGATGAAAGCAGGCGTTCCAGCATGGTATCCGACGGACGATCTTCCGGCATACGCGATAATGATTTGCGAATGAGCCAGTTGTATGCGGTTGGCAGACGATCATCCAGGCGAAGTACATCGCCAGCAAGCGCGGCCTCATACAGGTATGTATGGTCGCTGGATACAACATTTGGCAGGCTTCCCGTCCAAAGGCGATGGGCAATCGCGCCAAAAGCAAAGGTATCCACCTTTCGCGTACGCGGCGCAGGTTGTCCTGTCATACATAAAAATGTCTCTGGCGCAAGGTATACGGGATCGCCTTCAATATCCCGCGCTTCCTCCGGCGGTGCGCTTTCTAAAAAGCCGCTGTCAAAATCGACCAACCGTACGCGCAAACCATCATTTTCACGAACCACCACAATATGTTCCGGCTTCAAATCGGCATGGACAATGCCTTGCGTGTGGAGTTTGCCAAGGCAACTGGCCAGCGAGTACAATAATTCTCTTGCCACGCGGGGGGATACCGCGCCGATGGTTTCAAAGGTATCAAAGGGGGTGGGGATATACTCGGAGACGGCGTAAAAACGGCCTTCATGCGTAAAGAAGTCGTGAACGGGCACCACACAATCGCCAAGTACACAATGCAAGGCAGCGTACAACGCCTGTTTGCGCTCCCTGAAGGCATCGCATCGATCCTGCTGCCGTTTGCGTAGCGCGGGGTTACGTGCGGAAGTAATCGGTGGTTCCACAGGCGTCAGAAACTGTTTTAGAAAATACCGCTGACCCTCGCGGAGCGCAACACACCAGCGAGCGCTGCCGCTGCCCGCGGTCAACAGGGGCGTAAGGCATTTATAAGCGCCAATCTGCATCACGCATCTCCTCGCTTACCTCGTAGGTTTGCCGATAGGTTGCCCATACGCTGCGCGCGTGTGCAATGCTCTGCTTGCGTCGGCGAATGGGCGTAATATAGGTGGCCTTATAAACGCTATAGCGATGGGCGTAATAGGCACGCATGGCCTGAAAGGATTCAAAGCCAAAGCAAGCAATGATCAGCGTACTATCATCCGATGCGATTTTTGAAAGCTTCCGGTTCAGCCGATTACGCCAGCCATCAAGGGTTTTGGCGGCTTGCAGCGTCTCCAGCAGCAACAGCTCAAACTCCATGGGTGTAGGCAGGTAGCCAAAGGCGCCGTCTGTCGCCAGCAATACGACGCAGGGTTTGGATTGGCGAAAGCCGTACACATCCACCTGAAAAGGGCTATCGGCGTTCACCATATTGGTAAGCCGAGCGTCGCGGTAGAGGTTCTCCAGCGCATCGGCGTGGCCTGTGATATGATCCGCCGTGCATTGGCGCAGACCATCCGCCGTAAGCACATAGCCGCGGCTGTCTCCCGCCCAGAAGAATAGCAACGCAAGGGTATCATCAGCCCGTGCATCCATGAGCACCGCACATAACGTAGTTGGGAGCGTGCGCTGCAAACCCCTGATGATTACGCGCGACGCGGCTGCATTGTGATGCTCGCTGTGGAAAGCGGAAAACGTCTCTGCAAGCGCCGCGCGCAGTTGGTCTGCCGCAAGCAGCGCTTCGGTTTTGGCGGCGGGAAAGTTTTGCCCGTCCAAAGAGGCGGCCCATGTACGGGTTGTATCTACTGCAAGGCGAGCGGCGATGTAGGCTTCGGTTTGGTTTTCGAGCTTCTCATAACGCCTTGCGCCGATACCGCCGCAACCATCCGCCACACAAAGGAGACCACCGCAGGCATCTACCTCGGCGGCAAAGCTATCCTCGCCCTGCCCTGCAATGACTTCGCTGGCCACGAGGATGACCTGCCCGTTTATCGGTTGCTCGCTTGCCATACCGCTTATCCTGCCCATCCGTAAGGCGAACGCCGATCAACGCGCGTGTTCGGCTTTCCCCGCATTGCTCATATGGTGTTGCACACCGCGTCGATCACCTGCTGGTATTCCAGCTCCGCGAGCCCTTCGCTTACCGTTTGCACATGAACGACCTGTGACCATTCCGCGGATATCCGGTTCCATTCGGGGGCATCCGGCGCGAATATCAACAAGCGTTTGGCGCTTTCATCCATCGCGCCACCAAGCTGTTCATCCTCCCACCACAGGGAGAGTTCGTCAAAGTCCTTGGCCATACCCTCTGGATACCAGGGCGCAATTCTTCCGTGCCCCAGCGGATGGGTCGGCGCATCCGACCATACAACGATAATATGACGTTTCTTGACGCCTTCGCGCGTCCAATCACTGCGGATGGCGTAAGCCAGCGCCTCCATGCCATCCTCGGGGATGTCTCCGCCGCCACTGGCGGAAATCCCATGCACGCAATCATAAAACTGTTGCGCCTGACTCGGTAGCACAAAAAAATCACTGGCCATCATCGCCTGATCGCCATCCGCTACGTAATCCCGAAAGGCGATCACGCGGATGCGCATTTGGCTGATGACTTTTCGCTTTTTTTCCATTGTGCCGGAGATATCCCGATACAGGTTCAGCGCGTTCTGCTTGACAAAATCGAGCACATGGCGCATGCTGCCGGTCGAATCGATACAAAAAACCATATCCACATGGTAGGAAAGCTGATATTTTTCCATGCGTTCCTCCTACAGGTGAGTTTCAGGCATTATCCATAAAAGTATTCTGCATCCATGGTGTTTTTCCTTTATGCAACGGTGCTGCTTCCAAAAAACCCGGGAAGCGAGCAGAAGGAAGCGCCTGGGTGATTGTCGAAAAGAAGTAACAGGCGAACAACGCGGTTTGGGAGTGTGGATAAAAGTTATGAAGTTCTGGAAGGTACTGGGCGGCATTCTGGTATTTGCAGGCTGCATTGCAGCGCTAACGGGCGTACTGGCCACGGCCGCTCCCTTAATTGAGAATGATCACGTGAAAAGCATCATTGCTTCCTTCTCCGTCAAGTCATTAGAACCTTTTATCAACATGATCAACGGCGTGATTCTGTTCTGTTTGCAGAATAACTATCTGGTTTTTGGCGCAGGTGCGGGCGCGATGCTTGTGGGCGGGCTGCTAAAGACCATGGCCGCCAGAGCGCTCTATGGGCGCGAAGAATCCTCAACGTCAACCTACAGGGAAAGCACGCCCAAAAGACCTCGTGAGCGCAGCAAGAAAGCCGCCGATCAACCGCAAGCCACTGTACCCGCTGCACCAAGCCAGGCACAAGCGGCGATCGAGGCAATGGGTTTATCGCCTTTTGCCGCCGCCGCATATGGCAAAGCGCTTTCCGGCACACGCACGGGGGAAGGCGAATCGGAAATTGCCGCGAAGTATATGCCCAAATCCATCATCGATAATACTTTTTCCGGCGAGACTGCCCAACGGGAAGGTTTTGCCCAAACCATCCAATGTAAAGCATGCGGAACGCCAAACCCATTGGGGATACTGTTCTGTGAACAGTGCGGCAGCAGGCTGTATGATCAGCACAGCGCCGCAGGCATGTGGGAGCAAAGCATGGCAACGCCGGAGCGCAAGGCGCAGCCTGCGTATATCCCAAGGGAAGCGACACCCAATGTTCGTGCGGTAAATGAAGCAAGACCAGCATCCGTGCCACAGCCAATGGACGCAGCAACGGATGATTATCGTCAATCTTTTGTGCCGCCGATCGTATCTTTCGACGCGGATATCGATTCGGCCAGGGCGGAGAACACATACAGAGCAGCAGAACGTCATACTGCCGCACCCCAAAGGAACAGCCCTCAGGCGAGTGAAACAAGGTATGCGGCGCCCATGCCGGTTTATCCCAGTGACTTTGCGGATGATGCGGACGAATCCGCCTACGGCGACGAAGATACAACCCAAAGTGCCGTTGCCTATACACAAGGACATAGCGGCGAACCAGAGTCAACAGGCGCGCAAGCGTATCAACGGGGCATGGACGGAACAGGCACCGCTCCAACGGCGGCTTACATCCCCCATCATGGCGGCGCGCCGGATACGGGCAGGCAGGATGCGTACCAAAGCCCGCCATCGCGCCAACCGTACGAGTATCCGGCGCAACCTGAGCCAACACCCCTAGCGGCATGGCATCAGGAACCTGGCACGCCAGCCGCTTCACAGCAGACGCAAGCCATGCCTGCGGCAACGCAACAGGCGCAGGCAAAACCGCGCCCGCGCATCGTCAGTACAATGGGCAAGAAAAGCACACGGTGATATGCGCGTGCATGAGGCAGTGTGCCGTTTGATCAGGCGTTGAAGCGTGATTGGGTACGACCTGCTTCCAGCAGAAAGATATGTACAGATGAGCAAACCGCAATGAATAACCCCCGCGAACGCTGAACGGCGTTTTCGGGGGTTTTGATTGGGCACTGATTGCGATTTCGACGTTACATCCGCAGGCTTGCGGGCGAGAGCAGAAGGCTGCAAAGGATTAAGATGCAAAGGTTCATGGCATGAAAGCGATAGATGATTATACGCCGCAAACGCTATTGTTCATCATTCCAATCGACGTTCTCCAGTGCCCAGGCAGTCAGCTCGTTAAAGGAAGGGTGAATGACCATCGAGTTCATGATGGGCATTACGGTGCCGGTGGATATACAGTTGCGGCGAATCAGCCTTCGCTCACGCTGCAATGGGCGCTCCGCAGCGGGGGGCTGCGCCAAATCACAGGATAAGCCGGCGTTCATCAAATAAACAAACGGCTGCACCAAAACGGCGGCATGCGGTCCGACTACATGTGCGCCCAAGATGCGCTTGTCCTCGCCGATGATGATTTTCACAAAACCATTATCTTCATCCTGTTGGGAGAAACCCATGGCGATGCCCGCAACCACATTCGAGTAATAGTTTACGGCCGTACGCACCTTCAGCCCCTGCTGTTTTGCTTCCTGCTCAGTCAACCCCACGTGACCAACTTGAGGCCAGGTGAAAATAGCCCATGGAACGGCATTGTAACAGGCGGCGCGCTTCTCACCGCCGGAAAACAGATTGTGGCTTAGCAAACCGGCTTCATAATTGGCTTTGTGCCGGAATTGATATAGGCCATTGATATCCCCGATGGCAAAGATATGATCCTGCGAGGTCTCCAAATACTCATTGGTGATTATCCAGCCCTTGTCATCCATGGCAATGCCGGCAACTTCGCAGTGGAGTTGGTCACTGTTGGAACGTACGCCGGATGCGATGAAAATCTCATCGGTGGGGATGCTGCGGGTTTGCCCTGTCGCAGTATCCTGCACGAGCAGAACCTTTTCGCCGTTTTGCTTGGATGCGGATAGGGTTTTATGGTTTGTCAAAACCTCAATGCCGTTATGGACAAACTGTTTCTCAACAAAATGGCTGATTTCTTCTTCCTCGGTTGCAATCAACCGCTGGCGCATTTCCACAACCGTAACCTTGCTGCCAAAAGCGGAGAAGATATGGGCAAACTCAGCCCCGATTGCGCCGCCGCCGATGATAATCAGGCGTTTCCAAGGCGCTTTGGGAAAAAGCGCGCCAAAGAAGGTTTCCGAGGTGATGTATCCGGTTTCCGCAAGGCCTGGAATTGGCGGCACAAAGGATCGCGCACCCGCGGCGACCACGATTCGTTTTGCAGCAATCAACGCGTCGGCCTGCGGAGCGGGGAATGTCAGGCGCAGTGTGTGGGGATCGGCAAATTCAGCGTTCGCTTCATAAACATCGACACCGGGGAAATCCCGCAAGTTTTGCGCCAGCTGCTCGCTGTGATGGATTTGCGCCCACATCCTTTGGGCAATCACATCCCAATCCGCGGCTGGTGTGCCCAGATGAACGCCAACGCGATGCGCGAGCGCGGCCTCACGGATCATATCCGCCGGATACACCAACATTTTCGAAGGGATACAGCCGCGATTCAGGCAAGTACCGCCAAACTTGGAGCGCTCCACAATCGCTACGGAAAGCCCCATTGCGATGGCGCTTTCCATGACGATCAACCCTGCGCCACTGCCGATCACGATGATATCGTATTGTTTCATTTCAGGTGACTCCTTCTGTTATATCGTGTTGTGCCGCGGTGCTGACGCCTGAAACCAAGAACGCGCACCAGGCAACAACCAATTGTATAGCTTGATCCAGCCTTTTCTTGCGATATCGACACAATAACTGATTGCTATTCTACCAAAAACGAAGTGTTCACGCAAGTGCGATCGGGGATAGGTACTGATGCTAATACTGCGGGAAGCGAAAGCCCGCTATCGCGAAGAGGCGATAACGGGCTTCATGCGGATAGCCATTATGCGGCTTAACTGAGGTATGCTTTAAGCATCCAATCCAGTTTCTGGTATGCCTGCAAATAGCCGGTGAACTGATCCGCCGTTACGGCGTCTTCCTTTTCCTCGGCCAGTTTAATGATGTCCCTGGTATCTTTGATCCAATACCCCACGTCTGAGATCAACGCCTTAACGGTGTCATCCGACGTGATGGGTTCATCCTCCAACTCTTTGACGGCTGTCAGAGAGAGCGCCTTTTTCAGACTGCCAACAGGCGCGCCACCAAGCGCCAGAATGCGCTCGGCAACATCATCCAGAACTGTGGCAGTCTGTTCGTACAATTCCTCCAGCTTTGCATGCAGGGTGAAGAAACCACGCCCCTGTACATACCAATGCAAATTGTGCAGTTTGATGTAGAACACCTGCTGGTTTGCCAAATACTCGTTGAGCTTATCGTGAAGCTTGCTCATAATCAAAATCCTCCTCATGTGTGAATGTTTTGTATCATCATCAAAGGGTGCGGCAAGTTATGTGCTGGGGCAGAGGTCATGTTCGCCTGCTGACCGTTCACCAAAAGGGAACCCGCGCAAGTTAGCTTTCGCTAACTCCCCATGCCCATATTATACCGCATACAATTTAATTGTCAAGCATGAAATGCGAATATTTGCTGAAAATGCAAACAATGGGTTACATTGCAGCCGAACGATGCGCGCTCTCCAGCCAGACAAGGCGCAAGCCGAACCCACACAAGACGTATGCCAACAAGCCTGTGGCAGGCCTAAGCCATGTACACGCGCCAGCGTGTGGAAAGATCATCCTGCATGGCATGGCACAGGCGCTACGAAGCGCCTACGATATTCCTTTATTGGCACGCTGATACACGGGTGTTTCTATACGTGGATGATGGTACTTTACGCCTTTTGCCCTGCTCCAATGATGAAGGGCATCAAGTGGACACCATTCGTCACAGGCAAAACACATTTCACAGCGGTGTTGAAATGCCGGCCGTTCGTTCATGATGGCAATATTGTTCACGGGGCAGACACTGGCGCAGGTACCGCATCCAATACAGTGATCATCCACAACGATGCTCTGATCGGTTCGTGGTATCAACGCGTGAGCGCTAAGGTTGGAATCCCCGGGTTCTTTTGCCATTTCCTTTAGCGCTTTCATGACCGCATTCTTCATCAGCGCGTATAGCGGTTTCATCAGGTAGAAGAACAGCGTTTTGATGAGTCCAAACGCTGTGCCTTTTCCGCTAGTGATGCGGTTGCATATGGCTTTTAATTTAACATCGCTGCGTTGGATTATCGTTTCGTGGTTTTGGTTGATCGGTATTGGGATATGCGCATAGTCCAGGTTGTTCATGGGGAGCCTGACAGCGTACATTGCATGCAACTTTCCACCGCATTCCGTAACAATAGCTTGCAGCTTCATCAAAGAAGGGATTGCGTTAACCCAGGCATAACCCCCGCAGGTACATATCGCGAAAATTCGTATCGACTGGATATTGGTAATTTTTCGTACGAATCTCTCCACAATGAGAGGCACACCTGTAACTGGCGCCAAGTAGGACGGAAACACAATGCCAATACGCGCGGTATCCATATCGATATGCTGCTGGGTTACTATATCGGGAATGCATACCAACTTCCCCCCAACGTTTTGCGCGATATCGTGTGCGACGACAAACGAATTACCAGTGCCGGAGAAGTAGTAGATGGTCATATTCTGACACCGCCTATTGCTTAACGTTATTCAGGTTGAACCATGATGCCCGCACGATCAATGATGATGAATAAACTCTACCATAAACAGGCGCGATGCATCAAGAAGAATAATAAGCCGAAAGTTATCAGGAAAACGGCTTTTCAGCTCTTGACAGATAAGCCGGAATCCGTTAAGATATTGGTTATCATTTTACTTATTGGAATATAATAGTGATTAGAATAACCTGGTTTTTGTCCGGATGCAACAATCAGGAGACAGAACCATTGATGGATGGAACGGGTAATCGTTTACGCAGTGGTAAACACATCATGCGTATCGCTTGGCGATGGCACAGGAGCTATCGAAAGCGATAATAACATCCAAGGAATTGCCCATAGCGCTGAAGAAATGGTGGTGCCGATGAGTATGAAGAACGCTTGGCAGAAACGTGTTGCCGTCCTTTGCATGTTGATGGTTATCAGTCTATACCCGATGGGTATGGCACCCATGGCAGAAGCACGCGGTGAAGCAGGCAATCAAGCGGTCGTCTCGGAGCAGTATCCTTTATCGACAGATGTCCAGAAAAGCACATCGCCAGCGCCTGTGAATACGGCAGAGGAGACAACGGGAAAGCCTCCTGCAACATCTACCGCGAATGCGGCATCACCAACACCTGCCGCTACGGAGCCAGAACCTTCCCCATCACCTGCCCCAAGTGACACTGCATCGCCGGAACCCACAACCAGCGCCGAGGCGACGCCTGTTCCCAATACGCCGGAACCTACCGAAACCCCCTTGCCGACGGCGGATGCCGCCGCTGAAGCGGATACGTCTGTAACGCCAGAAGCCTTATCGGTACGCAGTCTGTATATGGAGGGGAATCATGCCGTCATCAGCGGTAAAACCGTCACGTTGAAACTTGTGCTGGCAGTGGATAACGCCTCCGGCCAGCCATTAATGCCATTTGGCATCCGAATTCAAACATCACCGTACACGCTCTGCAAGGTGAAAGCCATCAACCAGAGCGATGCGGTGCGTTTTGTTAACCAGACACTGCTGGTAGATAGCGCGGACGCACAATCCGGCCATGTGAGCATCGCGGGCGAATCGCTGAAACTGACCCTGAGCTTGGAGCCCTTTCCGGAAGGCAGCGAGCATACCAGCATGCGGGTTTCGCTCGCTTTGCTGGATAGAAGAGGAAACGAAGTTAGTATAGAGGAAGTCGATCAAAAAAACGCCCGTATCGACCTTTCTTTTACGTACCAGTTGCGCGAGCAACCCGAGCCAGTATTAGATACAGAGGAATCGGAAGCGCCGTTAGCAACGGATACCCCCGTGGACGTTACCGAAACACCCACGGTTTCCGTTGAAGGCGATAAGCCAGAGCCGGAGCATATCGAAGAAACACCGAGGGATTCGATTGCAGCGCCAGACGAGGAAGCGGATCAGGGGTTGCAAGACAATGGAGACGAAACGCAATCGGCATCTGATGGTTTACCTGCCGTTACAGAACCCTTAGCAACGCCCACCCCCGAACCCCCGACCGAGAACCGTCAGCTTCAGCTGCTCGCCAGCATTCCCTATGATCAGCTGAAAGTTGGCGATACGCTCACCCTACAGGCGCAGCGGATTGGTTATGATGAACTGAACCTGACCATGCACATTCAATGGCAACAGTATACGCGTGGCCAATGGGAGAATATCGAGGGCGCGAACGGCGATACACTCACCGTTGCAATCACGCCCGATAACCTGCGAAGCGCGTGGCGATACAGCATAACCATCGAACAGTAAATGATCGGGAGGGTTTGACCGATGCGCAAGTCACAAAAATCTTTTGTATGGCTTACCATTCTGCTGATGGTTTTCAATCTGTTGCCTATCAACGCGCTGGCAGATACGAGCAACGTATATGGCCTGCTGGGGATGGATGGCACCGCCACAGCTACACAGGAGATTCAAAACGCCATTGATAACAACATGGCGGATCCATTTGTTGCGGTGACCAATGTGACGGTTAGCCCATCCGGCAGTGCGATTCCAACCGGCGATTGGTTCCGCTATACCGTGTATTACTCGCTCAAACCCAGCCCCGTTTATTATCCCGACCCGGAAAGCCCCACGACCGCGCCCACCTATGCCCAGTACGATCAAGTGGTGTTTACCCTTACGCCGGATACGGATATCGAACTGTCCGGCGCGGGTATCGTGGATCTAGGAAATGGTTCCTATACTTATACTTTGCTGGATCAAAATGTGAGCAGCGGCGGCATCAGCGGCAACTTTGAAGTAACCGCGCGCATGACCAACAATGGCACCGCTGCGAACCTGAGCGCTTACGATGCGCTGGGTATTGCAGCCGTTGCTGATGTGACGGCTGTGGACACCGGCAGTACCATGAGCTTTCATCAGGTTCCGGTTTCCAACAACAGCTCCGCAACGCAAAACAGTGCGGGGGCAACCTGGCGTGTGCTGAAAACTGCCGCCGCTGGCGAGCCCGTCGCGGATACGCAGTCTAATCAGGTTACCGTTACCTACTTTTTGGAGGTAGGCAAGACGGATAATGATGGCGAACTTGTCAAGACCGCTGCGAACTATAACGTGACGGGTGCATTGGCGTTTTCTGCCTTTTCGCTTTCAGATACGCCTGCCCCGTTTATCGACATTGCGGAGCAAAGTGTTGCTCCGCTTAGCTGGACGGTTACTCCGCTGGATGCGTCCGGAAACAGCCTTACGGCGCAGGCGGTCAGCGGCAGCGGTACTACGGCCAGTATTTCCTACTATAACACCCTTGCCGCTACCGAAACAGCGGGCGGGGTAACGATTAGCGGCTCACAAACCGATCCGATATACCTGCCCATGTATACACGGTATCGCGTGGAGGTAATCTACCCGCTGGATCCGTTGATCGCGCCTTATGAGGAGCCGGACAGGCTTTTCACCTTGTCCAACGCGGCAACCCTTGCGTATACACTCGTTGGTGAAACAGCGCAGGCGGAGGAATCATCCGCGCAGATCGCATATGCACAGCAGACGGACCCGGGTTACATCGCTGTCTATCAGTATCTGCATTTTGATGGGGAGAACAAGGAGTATGACGCGTTCTACCATGCCTTCTTCCCAGGCGCCGCGTATACGGTGTACCACGCTGCAGATTTTGACGCCGAAACAGGCACACCCACAGGCACGGCGGTCACTTCCTTTGCGATTACCGATCGCAGCCAGACTACCGGAGCGCTGAAGCCCGGCGACTACATCGTGGTACAGACAGACGCCCCGGCGGATCAGAACACATCCACCCCGCTGCCGCTGGTGGATGCAAACGGCGTGAGCGTCCAACAAAGTTGGCAACCGGTAACTGTGGTCAGCAGCGCGACGCCCGCTGCGGTGCGCTTTTATAACAAAGTACAAGGCCAAGGGTTATTGAAACTGAAAAAAACCAGAACAAATGGCACCGCGTTTGCGAACGTGACCTTTACGCTCAACCCCGAAAGCGGCACAGGCGTCTACACGGGTGTTACGAACGCGCAGGGTATCGCTTATATTCTGGCGCCCGCGGGGGACTATACCCTCGTCGAAACCCCGCCCAGCGGGTATCTGAAAGCCGCGGATCAGCCGATTACCCTTACGGCGGGTGAAACGTTGGATATCACGGGCACACCGATTATAAACGTTGCCAATACGGCAAGCCTTACGTTGACCAAGTACGCGGTACTGTACCAACGGCCGGATCGCGCCTATGCCGATGAGGAGAAAACGCTGATTAATGCCGTGTCAGGTGTAAACACCGCGGACTTCTCCTTCACCCTTGCATACTCGACCGATCCGGACTTTCCCGCAGAGGATACAACCACACAGATCATCACGCTGGGCACCGCGCAGGCGAGCGCGACCCTGAGCAACCTGCCGCGTACCGCCGAGGATGGCGAGACTTTCTTCTGGTATCGCTTGACTGAGAATACACCGGGCGATGCGGCATTTAATCGCGATGCGTACAGCTATGGCTGGCAATACACAGAATCCGCAAGTCAAACCTGTGATTTTTACGACCAGCTGCATTCTGCACTGACCTTCTACAAAGCCAAACGGGACGTAAAGCCTACCTCGCTTGGCTATACGGAAACAGCAAGTCAGGGCATCACCTTTACGCTGTATCGCCAAAATGCGGACAGCAGCTTTACCCAGGTAGGCGATTCCCTGACCACTGGAAGCGATGGCAAGGCTACCACGCCGTATTTGCCGATTCAAGATGAGAATGGCGCCATTGCCTACTATCTGGCGGAGACGGTGCCCGTCGGATACACGGTCACCTATCCAGCCAACGCAAGCATTACTGTGGGCGAGGACACCCTGTCCGCGTGGGGCCCGCTGACGCTGAACGCGGCCAAAACGACCGACCTGAGCGCGCAAAAGATCATCAACAGCCAAAACCTTGGCCAGATCCTGCTGCAAAAACGTCAGGCGCCCAATAAGACGACTAACTTGGCTGGGGCAAAATTTGCGGTTTATTACTTCGAGCCGGATGATGCCCAGACCCGTCACTATGTCAGCGGAAGCGATCTATCGCCCTTCACCACCACGACGGGTGGCGTGCTGGTCAACAGCCTGCCGATCGGCTATACCTACTATATTGAAGAAACCGAAGCACCGACGGGTTATCGGTTGGATGCCACGCCCAACCCGCTGACCGTGGCGGTCAGTACGCCGTTGCAAACCGGAACGTATATCTTCTACGATAACAAAAAGCCGACGCTTGCCGTGCGTAAAACGATGCTGGATCCTACTACGGGCGCCGCAACCAACTTCAGCGGCACATTCAGCTTTGCCTTATATCGGTGGACGGGCACAGAGATGGCTTGGGTTGCGGATTTTGCCAATGTTACAGCCACCAATGCCAGCAGTGTGACCACCGCGGCGCTGGTCGTGGAAGATAACGGTACGGATTACTTTGTGAAAGAAACCAGCTATCCGGCCAGCGTTATTCCGCCTGAAGTGATCAACAATACCGCAGTAGGTCAGCTTTGGGACGGCGCGTTTTACTATCAGGTACCCGCGCTGGCCAATAACGGCGCTGTGACCCTGACGCTTCAAAATAGACTGAATAAGGGCTCGCTGACGCTGAACAAAACCGATTTGAAAACTGGAAACGCACTTGCAGGCGCCACTTTCCACATCAGTGTTTCAGACCCCGACGCGGCGGCGCAATCGTTGCTTGCGTTACAGGGCTTTACCCAAAACGCGCAGGACGAAACGCTATTTGAAATCACCGTGGCCTTGGGGGAGGCAGCCACCGCAACGCTTACCGGATTACCTGTCTTTAATGCCAACGGGACGCAATTAAGTTATGCCGTGGTGGAAACCGAAGCGCCCGCAGGCTATCGTCTGCCGGATAATAATGCTCCGCGCGTATTTACAGTAGCGCAGCAGGCGAACTACACAGCCGCCACCACCTACCAAAACCCGCCCAGTGCGACGCTCACGGCGTTAAAGCTGTATTATAAAGAGTGGGAGAACTTGAATAACCCGCTGCTGTATCCCCTGCCCGGGGCTACGCTTGCGCTGTACTTGCTGGAAGAGGGAACCCTGCGTTATGTAAACACCGATCAGATGCCTACCGTCGTCACCAATGCCGCGGGGCAGGCGCAGTTTTCTGATTTGGACGGTACCAAGGCGTATGTGGTAGTCGAGATGGCACCGCCGACGGGGTATGAGCTGCCTGTTGGCAAGAGTGGCCTGACCGATTATGCCGCGCTGGTGGGCATGCCGATTGCCGATGTGCTGAACACCTACAACGCCGCTACCTATGACCTGATGGACGCGGAGAATAACGTGTACCTTGTCGCAAAGGAGCAGGCACTGCAAAACAGCAAGCCTTATGCACAGTTCCGCATCACAAAAACGGACGGGGAAGATCAAACCCTGTTGAATCATGCTAAGTTTACCCTGTACTACTGTACTGATGCGATTCTCAAGGAGTATGCACAGACCTATACGGGTGCAGCATTGTTCAGCGCAATTCAAAGCGCAGGGCATATGCAGCACGATTCCTATGTTTATGAATCCGGCACCGGACTTACGGCTAACGGAAACGCCGCACAGGGCGTATTCCAGACCAAGGCGCTGGAATACGGAGCGGCTTACTGGTTTATGGAAACGGATGCCCCCCATGGATACCAGATCGATACGGGGAGCAATCCCTTCGGCCCCTTTACCTTTGATGGCGCCTATGGCACACAGTACGTTCACAGCGGTTTGACGGAGGCTACCTTTGCCAATACTCCGCAGGGCGGCGGCGGTACTGGCGGGGAGATCACCGTACGCTATTTCCAGATCCACCTGAACAAAGAGTTGCGGGACGAGCAAGGCACGTACCTGAAGAACCTTGCCGGCGTAACGTTTGAGCTTTGGCTGGCGGATGATGATTACCAGCCCCAGCAGTTGTTGACGCAGTTTACAACGGGGCTTGATACAGCCGTGAGCGATTATGCGAGTGTGGCGGGGCGAGGCGTCAGCGAAACGCTCGAATTCAGCAGGCTATACAGCCTGTATCCCTCATGGGTCACCCGTACGGATGAGCCGGAAGGCGCCACCTATCGATACCAGTATGCTGCCAACTTCGTACTCAGGGAGAAGCTTTACCCTGCCAACGTTACGCCGCAGAATGTGCTGTATCCGCTCACAATTAACACGGCCGACAGCAGTGTTCTGATTATTGAAGATCACACTTACGATAAGACGGCGGAAGGCAACCACTCTCTCCAGAACATCCTGCAGGTCAAATCTCCGGTGCGTATTCGTAAAATGGGTTATACGGTACCGCTGAGCGGTGAATCTTCCCTCACGCCGTTGGAAGGCGTGCTGATTGGCGTTTTTGCGGACGCGCCCTGCACCCAGCTGGTCGAAAGCGCCGCCACGGATGCGCTTGGGTATGCCAAATACACATTAGAACCCAACACAAACTTCTGGTATCGGGAAATCACTGCACCCGACGGGTATGACCTGAACCCGACGATTTTCAGTTTTCTGACCGGCGGGTACGGCAGTGATGTAATGACCCTGCAAATCGAGGATCCCGCTTATCGCGTGCTGAATCTGATCAAACAGAACATGGATGGCACGCAGGTGGGCGATGTTCAGTTGAAAATTGTTCGGGCAGACGATGACGGTTCGATTGTGGATACCAATGGCAACGCTTTCCCCGCAGGCGCGGATACGCTTACCACGCTGGGTGAAGCGCCGATTACCATTCAGCTGCCCTACTCCATCAATGGTGATTACAGCGTGGTTGAGCTGTCGATACAAGGGGAATCGCTTACCAGCGCGGATCAGCGCAACTTTACACTGGCCAACCAGTATGCGGGAACGCTGCCCATTCGTTTTAGCGAAGCAGAAGCAGAGAAGAACATCACGTTGATCAATCCTGACAAGGCGCACTTCACCCTGCATAAATTGGATGATAGCGGCGCGCCCATGGAGGGTGTTAGTTTCACAGCCTATTTCAAGAGTTTCACACTGGCGGATGTGAATCCGGCGGTTACTACCACCGTCAATAGCGGGTGGCAGAATCTGGGTACCTGGGTTACGGATGCTAACGGACAAATCGAGAAACCAGCCCTGACCGCCGGGTGGTATAAGCTGGTGGAAACCCTACCATCCGGCTATGTGGATAACGGCGCTGCCTCGCTTGTGACGGTCATCAAAATGACGGCAAAGGGCATTGGGCAGAGTACAACCGAGCCGATTACCCTGCAGGTGAGCAACACCCGTCTTGGCTACCTGACCATCAGCAAAGCATTTTCAGGCGACCTGTTGGAGCAGGTACCCCAAAGCGTTGTTTTCTACCTGTTTACCGACGCGCTGTGCCAGACGCCTGCCAGCCCATCCAGCATCACGGTACCGCTGACGGGCGGTGTTGGCAGCATTCAGACGGCGCTGAACCCCGGCACATATTACCTGACCGAATCCAGCGGAGCATGGTACGGGAAGTATTCGCTTGATGGCGCGGCAGAACAGTGGGTCAACGGCGCCATGCAGATCACGATCACATCGGACGATACGGCAGCCAATCCTGTGACGCTCAACGTGACGAACAAACCCGCAACAGCACGAATCGCCTTCCACAAGATTGATGACCTCGGCGCTAACGTCCTGGGCGCCAAGTTTGCCATCTACTACACAAGCGGCGGCGAAGATTATTACTATCACGAGGCGACCCGCACCTTCACGACTCAAATCGAAGGACGCACACTGTGGACGACGGATGCCCAGGGGCTTGCGACAGCCACCTTCACCCTGCCGTTTGATCGGCTGCTGGCTGATGAACAGGACGATCAGTATTTCCTCAAAGAAGTGGAAGCGCCTGCCGAATTGGAATTTGCGGCGGATCGTGCGTTTACTGTCAACCAAAACACCAATACGCTGGATATAACGGCGGAACCCTTGGTAGATGTGAGTGGCCTCTACATTGACCTGACGAAGTATGGTCGCACGCAGGAGCATGTCACCGCTGCCGATACCCTGCCCGGCGCAGAGTTTACCCTGTATATATGGAATGGGACAAGCGCAACCTTGCAGTATGCCCTGACTACCGACGCGGAGGGGAATTTGCAGTTTCCTAACCTCAAGCGCCTCACCGGGAATCAGGCATATGCGCTTGTGGAGACCGCCACCCCAGAGGGATTCGTGCCTGAATTGACGGCAATATTCGTCGATGACCAGCCGATAAGCCCGCTCAGCGTTACCATCGGTGGGCAGCAGCGTAAGCTGTTTGTGATTACACAAAACCAGACGGTAACTGTCAAAGCATACAACACACCAACCGGAAAAATTGCGGTGCTCAAGTATAACTATCTGGAACCCACCAGCAGCGCAACCATTGATGTGCCGCATTATGCAATTTTCAGCGTCAAGCAGGTGGACGATCAGGGCACAGTGTTGGAGACTGTTCATAACAACGTGATCGTGACGCGCTACGAGGCGGCTGATCCGGACACGCTTGCGGGCGGCATCGCCAAGGATTCAGCCACCGGCTTATACAAGGATGCCAACGGCTGGTACTATGCCAGTTTTATTGTGGAGGGGCTTGCGCCAGGGCGCTACCTGATTCATGAAGAACAGCAGGCGGAGCATTTTTACTATACGCCCAACAGCGTGGAAACGGATCCGTGGTACCCGACCAGAACCGTGGAAGTCGATGATAACGGCGGCGTTACGGTTTGTATGTTCACCAACATTCCAAAGCCGGAAGCGCCTAAAATCAGCATCAGCAAAACCGTTACGGCGATCAATGACGATGCGGACGCTACCCTGCTGCCCAGCCTGCAAAGCGGGTGGCAAAAGCTGACCTATCAAATTGCCGATTTCGCGCGCGCAACAGATGGGCAACCGATTCAACTGCCAGTCGATTGGCTGGATTTAAGTGATCACGAGCTTGCCTTCAGCGACAGGCTGGGGGATTCGGTTACGGGGGTAGAACACTATACGCAAAGCGTGACCGTTGGAAGAGCGTTTTACGAGGCCACAGTACTGAACCCAAACCCAACACGTGAGATTTTGTATGCCAGTGTGTACGGCGTGCGCGCGGATGCTTCCGAAACGCTGGTGAGCACCCGCAACGTGACGGATGCAAGCCAGAAGGTATCCTTCCCGGAGAATACCTATGTGGGCTTCCGTATCCGTTATGGCACCAATAACGATGGCAGCGCCAATGCTGGACTGAAAGCAGGCTTTACCGCGGAGCCTGTCACGGCCGAAATGCTGTTCCGTCAACCCAACGATGCGACTGTAACGCCGGCTATGACGATCGAAAACCGGGCGGCTGTACAGCTCAAATACAATTTGGGCGGCATAGACAGCGTATCCAGCGGGTGGACAGTAGATGTGGCGGAGGCAGCCGTAGCGCCAGAACCGACGCTGCCGCGTGTAACCATCTCAAAAACCAGCGATAAGCAGAGCGTTAAGCCTCAGGATCAGATTATCTATACCGTTGAGGTGAAAAACGTATCCACCGACAGCGCGGGGCTTGTGGATCCCGTTGTGATTGACCATATCCCCGACCAACTGGAGTACAAGCTTTCCGACGTAACATGGGCGACGCTGCCTGCCGGGATCACGGCGGATGCTCCGGTGACCAATGGTGAGTATCTATATGTGAAATTCCATGGCACCCTTGAGCCGGGTGCGTCCATCAAAGTATATGTCAAGGCAGTTGTGCGTACCGCCGCGCAGGCGATAAGCGCCTTTACCAATACGGCATATGTGACCAGCGCCCATTTGGTAAATCAAAATGTGGAAAACCCGAGCGGAACTTCCTTTACCGATACTGCGGGAAATTTGCCGAGTGCAGCCAGCGGCATACCGGGCAGTTTAATACAAGCGGAGGCCAGCACCTACCTGACACTGTTGGCACAAACGGAAAATACACTAACCTTCAACAATCAGGTGACCCTGTACAAGATGGCCAGCGCCAATGTGACCGGAATGGATCAGTACAGGGGTTCAGAGGGTTATGCCATTGCCTCCACCAATGACGGTTCTGACGCTAACATCCGCTATCAGTTGGTGGTGCGTAACGATGGACAGGCAGCCATTGAAAACCTACGGGTGATTGATAAATTGCCGTTGATCGGAGACAGACAAATTGCATCCAACACCGTGCGCGACAGCCGCTGGCCAGTCACCCTGCTGGGGGTAACGGATTGCACGGTGGCGGATTATACCGTCTATACTACGGATGTTACCGAGGTCAGTGGCGGAGGCACCAGCAACTATATAAATGCCATAACCACGGGCGATATAACCGACTGGACCACCAGCACCGCAGCTTATGAAACCGCTCAATGCCTGCGAATCGATTTCGGCAGCAGTGTAAGGCTGGCGCCTGGCGAGAGCATTACGGTTACCATTGACTGCAAGGCGCCCACCGCACAGCAGGCGACGGATGGCAGTGCGCTGGACAGCAACTACTACTACTTCTGGCTGGCCAACAACACGGCGGCAGCGGCCAGTAATCTGGTTGGGGATAGTGTGCGCTCCGTGGTATACAGCGCGCGCGCGAGCACAATGCTCAATCCCGCGCCGGTATCGCTTGGCAACCGTGTGTGGGTGGATCGCAATGCAAACGGCTTACAGGATATCGCGCAGGGTGAGGATATCGACGATCCCGCGACAGTATTCTCGATCGAGCCATCGCTGACGATCCCCAACAACTTACGGCTGACACTGCGTACCTACGTGGGCAGTGACGTGAGTTATACACTGGAATCGACCACGCTGGATGCAAACGGATTCTATGCGTTCACCTCGCTTTCGCCAGGCCGCATTAAAACATCTTCGCAGAGTGTGGCCTATGACGCGGCGGGCAACATCTACAATAACGCGCTGTTCGGTGTGCGCCCCACATCGTATCAGGTACTGGTTAGCGGCATCCCGGCTGGGTATCTGGTGGGTAGCGCCTATGCCAACAACAACGGCGTCTATGCGCCCAACTATGAGCATAACACGCTTGAGGAACGCGCGAATGACAGCAATATTCAGTTGCGCAGCGGAAGCTATGCCAGCGAGCGTTTCTACCTGCGCATCAATGAGGATAACCCGACAGTGGACGTGGGGTTGATTCGCTACCGCAACCTGAGCATCACCAAACAAGGTACTGACGGCACGCTGTTGGATGGCGCTACGTTTGCGATCTACGGTCCCTTCACCGATGCGGCGTTGCTTTCCGCGATTGATCTGGATGGTGTAACGCCGGTAGGCGTCATAACCAGCCAAAGCGGAGTGGCGACGTTTACCAGCACCAGCAATTCTAGCTTCATGAACTACTACAGCAATTACATCGTAGTAGAAACCGATAGCGGCGCCAATTGGTACCACGCCGACCAACTGACGGCCACAGGCGATGCCGTGGCAGCTGCGGATGGGTACGGCGCTGTATCCGGCGGTGGTATTGGGAACAACAACTTCTTTGTGCTGACCGCGCGCAGCGATGAAGACACTGGCTATATTGATGAGGTGACCGTAATTAACCGTTACGAGGCCAGCGGCATCCTACAGGTGACAGGCACGAAAGAGATGACCGGAGGCTTACTGTCGGCGGGCGATTTCACCTTTGAAATGTCCAGCACGGACGATCCGGATTTCACCACCCTGGCCGCTACTAACGATGCGGACGGCCGTTTCGCCTTTGCCGCCTATGCCTACGATTTTGATGATGCGGGACATACATACCATTACACCATCGCCGAGCGAAACGACGGTGTGCGTGGCGTAACCTACGATACCCGCGTTTATACGCTGGCAGTCACGGTGTATAACCTTGGCGGCGGCGTCCTGGAGATACAAAAGCAGCTTCAGGATCAACAGGGAACAGCGCCGGAAAGCATCGTATTCCAGAACACCAGCAAGGGGTCGTTGCGGATATCCAAGGTGCTGGCGGGCAACGCGGCAATCGATACGGATGCGTTTGCTTTCACCGTAACGCTCACGGATCCGCAGAACCAGCCGCTCAGCGGCACGTACCAATGTGTTCACAGCGGAGACGCAGCCATGACAACCCTCACGCTGGATCCAGGGGGACAGGCGGATGTGACCCTGCGCGGCGGCGAAACCCTGACCATCTCCGGGTTGCTGACGGGCACTGGGTATGCGGTGAACGAAGCGGATTCTTTGATGAACGGATACACCACCACCGCTACGGGCGATACCGGCTCAATTGACAATGATGAGAATGTGAGCGAGGTTGTATTTACCAATACGCGTAATGTTGGTAACCTGACCATTGCCAAAACGCTTACAGGCACCGCGCCGGACGCAACCAAGGCATTCGGTTTTGAGGTGACGCTGGCGAACGGGACAATGCCGGTTGACGGCACATACGCCTGTGAAGCGACAGGCGGCAAAGCACAAAGTGCCATCACCTTTACGGGAGGCAAAGCGGCATTGACGCTGCTGGGCGGGCAATCGCTGACCATCCTGGGCATCTACGCAGGCACGGCGTACACCGTAACCGAAGCGGATGAATCCGCAGATGCCTATGTTCCCACGCCGCTCAGCCGTGTATTAAGCGGCACCATCGCCATTGCTACTGCGGAAGAAACCAGCACAGTGGCCGCATTCAGCAATCATCGGGATGCCACAACACTGACTGTACGTAAAACGCTGGCGGGCAACGCCGCCGATACCAATAAGGCGTTTGTCATGACCATTACGCTAAGCGGTAGCGGGAATGTTCAGGTAGACCGCACTTACCCCTGTGAAAGTGGCAGCGCCGTCAGCAGTGTGACGTTTACAAACGGGCTGGCAACAGTGAGCCTGAAGGGCGGTCAATGGATTACCATCACGGATATTCCCGTGGGCACCACTTATCACATCACTGAAGCGGACTACACGGCGGATGGATACCTGACTACCTATCTGCCGGATGCGGATCCGCATACCTTGACCGGGGCAGGCAGCACCGTAACGGTTGTGAATACGCGCAATACTTACGGAGCACTGGTCGTAAGCAAAAGCGTGGCCGGCGCGGCAGTCGACCTGAACAAGGCGTTTACCTTCGGGCTGGCATTGCGCCGAAGCGATACCCTCTCGGTAGATGACGTCTATGTTTGTGAACGTACCAACAGCGTAACAGGAAACATCACCACGGAAACCCTGACCATAACGGGTGGAGAAGGAAGCCTGACGTTAAAAGCGAACGAAAGCCTCGCGATCCCCGGCATCCTTACAGGCACTGCCTATACGCTGACCGAGGCGGATTACCGCGCCGAGGGATACTTCCCCACACCATCCAGCGGTATACGCACCGGAGTAATCACGGATGTAAACCGCAGTTACGCGGCGCCGTTTATCAACACGCGCGGCGCGGGCAGGCTTGTGATCAGCAAAACGGTTGCGGGCAACGCTGCCGATCGAGATCAGTACTTTGCTTTCGAGGTTCGCTTTAGCCGCAATGATGGCATCGCGGTGGATGGTATTTATGAAGCCGAACTGAAAGACAATGGCGCCAGCAGTTCCACAAGCGTGACTGTACGCAGCGGTGTTGCAAGGGTGATGCTTAAGCATGGCCAGAGCATGACCATCAAGGCGATTCTGCGGGACACCACCTATAAGGTCACAGAGGACTCCTATGCGGGGGAGGGTTATGACACCGTACCCGCAAGCCGCCAATACAGCGGCACCCTGTTGCGGGATGAGCAAACCGCGTATGCTTCCTTTACCAACGAACGCAATACTGGCAGCCTGGCAATCAGCAAAACGTTGGCTGGTAACGGAGCCAGTGCCACATTCGCGTTCAGGTTCCGCGTTACGCTCGCGCGCACCGACAGCATACCCGTAAACCAGACGTACATCTGCGAGGTGACAAGCGGCGCAAGCGTTTCCAGACAGACAATCACCTTTACGGCAGGCACTGCAAGCTTTACCCTGCTAGGCGGACAGCGTATGACCATCTACGGCATTCCGACCAGCACGCGTTACACCGTTAGTGAAGACAGCTATTCAGCCGAGGGCTACACCACGCAAGCCAGTGGCACGAGCGGCATCATCGGCACAGGACAATCCTCTGCCGGCTTCACGAATACACGCTGGAGCGGTACCCTTACCGTGCGTAAAACGCTGGCTGGCAATGCGGCCGAGGCGGAGCGCGTCTTCAATTTCGACATTACATTGCTGGATAGCGCGGGGCTGCCTGTTAATGGCACCTTTGCGGCCACCGGCGCACTGCGAAGCGTCACCTTCAAAACGGGCAAAGCTGCCATCGGCTTGAAGGGCGGTCAGAGCGCAACCATCCAAAACCTGCGCTCCGGTTGGACATACACAGTAGCCGAAACGGAGGCCAACACCGATGGGTATGTTACGACCGCCAGCGGAGCCCGCGGATTCATTCCCTACGGTGGAGGCACATCGGCGCTGTTTACCAACGAGCGGAATATCGCGCAGGCCTATCGGCGCATTACGGTTACCAAAACATGGGCCGATGAAAACGATAAGGATGGCATGCGACCGGGGACGATCAGCATCTACCTTTTCAGCGGCGATGTAATCATCGACATGAAAGAAATCAGCGTGGCTGATGGATGGACATGCCTGTTTGAGAACCTGCCGGTATTCAGCGGCAATGGCGATACCATCCAGTACCGTATTGTGGAAGGCGCAATTGCCAAGTACTACGCACAATACACAGAAGGGCTGGAGTCGGTAAGCATCCTGAACACATATACGCCAGAGGTGTTCAAGAGCAGAGATGGGTCTACAACGATTATCATCATGGATCTCGCGATTCCGCTAGGCGGCAATATCAATATGAACCAGGGTGATGCGATCAACTGATGATTCTGAGATAAGCGGAGGATTCCAATATGCGTAAATTCACTTGCTTACTTGTGGTACTGCTAATGATGATTCAAGGCTTGGGCGCCTATGCAGAGTCGCTGCTCATTGATGAAGCCTCCGCCGCCAGCGAAGAAAGCGTGGTATCATCATTGACAGAAATCGCGCTGCTGGGACGCCCGGAGGCAAGCCAACCGACGCATGTAACCGTCGGCAACCCAACGATGGTAAGCGGTAGTTTTTTTACGGATATGTGGGGTAACAATACCAGCGATATTGATGTGCGTACACTGGTGCACGGCTACAACACAGTTGTTTGGTCTTCGCAATTGCAATTTGTCATTGACCCGATGGTGGTGAGCAATCTGACCACTGGGCGTGCAGGACGCAATGCGGTGTATACGATCACATTGCAGCGCGACCTGACCTACAATGATGGCAAAACGCCGATCACAGCGAAGGATTACGTGTTCTCGCTGCTCCTTTGCGCTTCGCCTCAGGCAGCGGCGTTGGGTGCCGAATCGTCCCGCTATGCGCAGATTGCAGGGTATGACAACTACCACAGCGGCAAAACGAAAACCTTAAGCGGCGTACGGTTGATCGATGAGTATACGTTTAGCATCGCGATCAAAGCGGATTATGAACCGTTCTTCTTTGATGTTGCGCACCTATGGTGCATCCCGTATCCGCGCAGCGTGCTGGCGCCCTATTGCGATGTTGAGGATACGAATAAAGGGGCGCGGCTTTCCAGCATTAACCCCAGCGAGTCCGAGGTGCCCTTTACGGTCGAAGTGCTCCAAGAAACGGTCTTTGATGAAAACGATGGATATATGCTTTATCCGCGCTTGACCTCTGGCCCTTATCAGTTGACGGGGTACGACCAGGCAAGCGGACGCGTGGATTTTGCCATCAACCCGTACTATAAGGGCAATTATGAAGGGGTCAAGCCCTTGATTGATACCCTTACACTGGTGCCCGTTGCAGCAGAGACGATGATGGAACAGCTGCAAAATGGTGAGGTAGACCTCCTGAATAAATGTGTCGATGGCACGGTGATTACGCAGGGCTTGGTGCTCCGCGGCAGTGGATATGAGCTACAAAACTATGCGCGGTTGGGGTACGGGTATTGCGCTTTTGCCTGCGAGCAGGGTCCTCAGCAGTTTACCGCCGTACGACAAGCGATTGCGTACTGCATTGACAAGGATACCTTTATCAGGGATTTCCTGCAGGGGTTTGGCATCCCTGTACATGGCTATTACGGGTTGGGACAGTGGATGGTGTTGGCGGCGATGGGCTCACTTCGCCCCGAAGAAGCCACCGATGCCGAGTTGGCCGCATGGGATCAGCTGACGTTGGATCAGCTTAACCCCTATACCTTGAACCTGGAAGAAGCCAAACGACTCCTCATAAAAAATGGTTGGACGCTGAATGAACACGGCGAGAAATTTGTTGAAGGCATAGATGATGTTCGGTATAAAAAGATAGGGAAAGAGCTGATGCGGCTATCCATAAGGTTTGCAAAGGCGCAGGATAGCGCTGGCGCGCAAATCATCGTCGATCAGCTTACGGACGCACTTCCACAAATCGGCGGAGAGCTGCTGGTATCGGAAGTGCCCTTTACCGAGATGCTGGCGGATTTCTACCGTAAGGATGGGGTGCGAGCATACGATATGAATTTTATGGGGACGAACTTCCAAGCGGTTTTTGACCCCTATCAGAGCTTTCATACCGGGGATACGATCGCCGGCTCTGTGAACACCAGTGGCCTGCGCGATAAAGAACTGATGCAGCTTGCGTGGAAAATGCGCAAAACCAAGCCAATGGATTTGCTGGCTTACCAGAAGAATTGGCTGAACTTCCAAGTCCGGTTTAATGCGCTGCTGCCAACCATCCCGCTGTATTCGAATGTATATTTCGATTTTCATACAGACCAATTGCAAAACTACGAACCAAACGCTTATGACAGCTGGCCTACAGCGATTCTCTACGCATATGTTGGCGAACCGGAAGAGCTGCGCACGATCGAAGAGGATGAGGTGTTTTTTGAGGATTAAGTACGGGCAGAGCCTTGGCAAAACAAGATACATCCTGCGCAGACAAGAGCAGCAGTATGAGAAGTGCCATGGATACAGCGCTTTTGATACGCAAGGATAACCTGATCGCCAAAGGAAACAGCGCTTTTTTGAGCATGAAGATACGGTGCTCGTGCTGCCCATTGCTTACCCGGATACATAGGTTGCCAAGATTGCCACGAAACTTGGCCATGAGAAAGACGAAGAAGCTTCCTCTGGTGTCGCCGCTTTGGTGTGATTGTACGCAATCGCGCTCAAGCGGCGTGTTTTTGCGAAATTCTACGAGTGTTGTAAAGTGAAGCAATTTAATCCGTTTCTTGGAGCGCATAAAGGGGGAACACGAAATCATCACAATCCATAATCGATTATGACGGTGATATATGGCTCTTTCCGGAAGGCACTTGACGAATCGCAGGCTGTGAACGCACATGACGGGGACGTTCGAGAGTTACAGGACTCGGCATGGCGTACACATCACAAAACGCGTTAATGTGAGCCGGATACCGTTTCGCGATACTGGCTGGGCGTCATACGCATATACTTCTTGAAGAGGCGACGGAATGTGATATCGCTGGTATAACCGACCTGTGCGCTGAGCTCCGCAATGCTGATGGACGTATCCTCGCGGAGGATCGCGCAGGAACGTTCAATGCGCTGTTGGTTGACATAATCAAGAAAGCTCATTCCCAGAAGGTTTTTGAGTTGTTTGCTGGCATAACTTTCAGATATGGTAAAAGCATCCGCCAACGCCGCTAAAGAGATGGATGCGTCCCAAAGATGCTCCTGCAACCATTTGAGCATACCCTCTTGCACGGCTTCACGTTGCTTGCGGCTGCGCTGCTCGCGGGCATTCAGGAACGCGCCGCATAAGTGCCGGGCTGTTTTTGCGAAATCAGCAGCATCATCGCTGCCTGTATCCGCAAACAGTTGCGCCCAATCCTGGGTAAAGGCATTTTGCAACTGTAGATCATGGGCAACACGGCGGAAGGTATCCCGCAGCATGATTTGCAGAATCTGCATGGTATCCCGATGTATCAATGTATGACGGGTATTCTCCTCAAGCAGCATATCAATCGCTTGATGTGCATCCGCTTCGTTGCCATAGCGAAGCGCATCGTACAGATAGGGAATGGCAGCCATCGACACACATGACGGCTGTGCGCCTGTGGATAGATCGCTATATTGAATGATGGAGCCGCCGCTTTGTACGTGCTGGTAGTTTAGACAGGTTCGGGCTTGCTCATAAGCATCGGCCAACTGCTCCAGTGCGTGCACCGCTTGGCTGATGCCGATGTGCCAGCGCAGCATTGGGTGTTGGGTGATCACTTCGCGCAGAAACACCAAGGCGGTTTCCGGCTCATCGGTATTACAGATCAGCGCTTTTTCCATCGCGTTCATGACAACACCGCGACATAACAAATGTGTGGAGGGGTGCCGGGTGAACAACTCCAACTGCGTATCGTTAAAATCCTCTACGACAACGGTTTGCAAAAGACAAACGCAGATGAAAGTTCGATAAGGCCACTGAATGTTCAGGGTTTGGCTTAACAGCATGAGTGATTCAACATCCTGCGAGCCAGTCAAAAGCCCGGCCAGCGCCTGATTTAAGAGCATCGGCTTATACAGCTCCATCTGATCCATCAAAGCCTGTCGATCGTTTAGCCAGCGGTGGAGTGATTCGTACAGCAATTCATACGAACCATCATCATCCGAACCCTCCGGTGATGCGATAAGCCGTGTCAGCCTTTGGATGGGCAGGTAATTGCGTGCCGCGACGAAATGTGACAGGGGAATGCCCGCCAGCAGCAGCGCAAGCGTCAGGATGAGGCTCACGGTAATGGTTGGCAGATTGTGTTGATCCATGATACCGGAGGGGACTGCAATGAAGTACTGCCAATGGTTGCTTTCTGAACGCCTGAAATATAGCGAGTAGCTCGCGCCAAGCTGTGTAAATTCGGATGCCCCTTTGCCGGGCTCGCCTTCCATCAAGGTTTTGTAGGCATTGGCAGCAAGTACGGGTTCATTGCCGATGATAACCTGCTTTTGATCATCATAAACCGTCAGGCTGATTTGATCGTTGCCAATCAGCTTTGCCACTTCACGGTGATAGACGGTATCATCCCAGAATACAAATAGGTTCCCGAGATAATTGGCATTCTTGCCGGGCATCGAACGCAGATAGACCGAATAAGTCTTGCCTTTGGGTGTTTGCAAGACTTTGTTGGGAACATAGAGAAAGTTGGTGCCGGTGCGAATTGGGCGCAGCCAGTCGGATTGCGGCGTATCGTCCATACCAAAGGAATCGTAGAAGAAACTCTGCCGGGTTTTTACCCCAAGATCGCTGATGACATACTCTTTGTTATATAAAGCAACGACCATGTAAGCGATTTGCCGATTCAATGATTTTACCGAAACAAGGTCGGACATGCATTTTGCCAGATAGGATTGGCTCACTTTGGCATAGTCCAGCTTGGTTTCTGTTTGCGCGGCCAGCTCTTCTACCCACTGCGCGCGAGCGATATGCACCGTGGCGCGCATAAAGGAATCCAGCTGCTGTTCTGTGAACTGATACACATCATCCAGCCGGGACTGCATATCCGCAGCGACATCCCTTCGATGGCTTTGCAGGAGGGTATTGGTTAACAGCAAGACGGATAGGCAAACCAACACGCTGTAAAAGAGATAATTGAGAAGGTAAAGCTTTCTCTGCATACGCGGGGCTGGTTTGTGATATTGAAAAAGCTTCATATTCCATCCCTCCCACTGAATTGCCCGGGTGCTTAGCAGGCATATACCCTGCGTGAGGCTTCTGCCTGGCGTTACGTCTGGTGATGAGCATACCGGCACGCACAGGCAAGAATGAACGAATCCATGATGAAGTTTCAGTATAGCCTAACCAATGGATACAGGCAATGCATAAACGACTGTTAATGCGGTTTGGCAGGCATACAATCCTTGCATGGTGTTCATTTTTTGACCAACCATGCGGCGAACTGGTTTTGAATGCCTCGCAGGATTGTTTGTTGCCTATGCCACGGTGGCGTGATATGCTCGGCACAGAAACAGCGCCCTGGTTCGATTGAGGATTCCGGTGAGCAATCACGGGGATGATTCAGAGGCGCCGGTATGCGGGGAACAGCAGGGGATGTTCTTCGCAAAAAGTTATCCATGCGGTGCCGGACGGATCAGCGTCGACATTGTGATGCAAGGGCGGATAGCGTACGACGGTCGTACCACGTATGCGCTTCACTCGTGTTGAACGGTGCGTTGGGTGATTATTCCGCCTGCCGGATGGACTTTGGATCCACATTATACCGAAAATGGAGGTCATTCAATGAAAAATCTGGTCATTACGCGCATGGTAACCGTATTGCTGGCAACAGCATTGCTGCTCACAACGATGATGGGAGGAGCGTTTGCCCAAGCGCAACAGGACGCGACCATCACCTTCCCGCTGGAAAGCCCGGCGGAAATTCGCATTGCCGCGCCGGATGGCATGGTTGCAAGCCTGGCGGACAATCTGCCGCTGTGGCAAGAGATCGAACGGTTGACCAATGTCAAGATTACATGGGATGTGATCGCCCCTGTGCAGTATGTAGAAGTCATGAAGCTGCGCATTGCCGCGGGCACGAATCAGCTGGCGGATATTATGCTGCTTCCGAATGGACTGAGCATGACCGATCTGGGTGCGCAAGGCATCATTGTACCGCTGGAAACCTATATTGAGCGCAACGGCGCTAATATCAAAGCGATGTATGAGGCGTATCCGGCGCTGAAACCCCTGACTTCGGCGGGCGGGCATATCTATTCCATCAACGCGCTGAATGAATCTGCTTACCTTGCGCCGTATTGCTTTGTGATCCGCAAGGACTGGCTGGACCGCTTGAACCTCTCCGCACCGGAAACCATTGAGGATTGGATGACTGTGCTGACGGCCTTTAAAGACCAGGACGCCAACGGTAACGGCGATCCGAGTGACGAAATCCCCTTTTCCGCAGGCGGGCATGCGTGGTATACCACATTCTGGGGCAATGCGTGGGATCTTCACCTGTTCCAGACAGGCGGATATTACCCGGACGAGAACGGCACCATGCAGTTTGAGTTTATCAGCGAGAAAGCACGCGAGTTTTACACATGGCTGAATCAGTTCTATACCGATGGGCTGCTGGACCCCGAGTTTATGACCTTGGGCAGCGAAGATAAGATGTTCGAGAAGGTCGTGCTGGATCAGGTTGGCGCGTTCATGTGCTACCCTTCCAACATTCCTACGCTGGAAGCCGCATTGATTGCAAATGGCGTGGAGGATGCCTACATCCTGCCGCTTGTGCCGCCCAAAGGCCCCTATGCGCAAATGACGGAGATTGTGGGCGACCTGTCAGTGGATGGGTTTGTGGTGACCAGCAACTGTGATAATCCTGACCTTGCCGTAGCGCTGATGAACTTCCTGTATGGTTCGCAGCAAGGCGAAGATCTCATGAACTTCGGCGTGGAAGGATGGACTTACAACAAGGCTGCCGATGGCACCTATAGCTTCACCGATATCGTGACCAACGACCCCAACGGGCTGTCCGCTTCAGAAGTCCTCGAAGGGTTTGGCTGCCAGCTTGGGTTGCCGTATGTAAAATCCTCCGAGCGGGAAGAAGTGATGATGAGCGGCTATTCCGAGCGTCAGCTGGCGGATATTCTGGATGTGACGGATCGCACACGGCCGTTTGCCATCTCGGGCTTGATACTGCCGCCGCAAACTGAGGAAGAAACCGAAGCCATCTCCGGCGTTGGCGGAGACCTGATGACCTATGTGTGGGAAATGACAGGTCGCTTCACTATTGGCAGTGAAAGCATGGATCAGTGGGACGCGTATGTACAGACCATCAAAGATATGGGCATTGACGAGATTCTGAAGGTGCGGCAGGCGCAGTATGATCGCCTGGTAGCGCAGCCCGCGCAGTGAGTTTAGCTCGGGCAAGGCATGGGGGCTGCGCGTTTTGGTGCAGCCCCCATGCCCCGGGTAAAGTTTTTACAATAAGAAGCTGGATTAGGCACGGCGCTTCGCCGTTTTCGCCTGTATTCCAAAAATGAGGGATAACAATGGCCAAGGGGACACCGCTCGGGGCAAGGAACATTGCGATGGTCGCGCTGCGTGGCCGCCAAACAATGGCCGCTACCCTCTGGCAGTCCATACGACGGGATCGGATGCTGCTGCTGATGGTACTGCCCGTAGTGATCCATTACCTGATTTTTATCTATTATCCCATGTATGGCAATATCATCGCCTTTAAAAACTACTCGCCAGTTTTGGGCATCCATGGCAGCGAGTGGGTCGGCTTTCGCTATTTCACACAGTTTTTTAACTCGCCATACTTTGGGCGCGTGGTACGTAACACGCTGCTGATCAGCCTGTACAGCATCCTGTGGGGCTTCCCCATACCGATTTTGTTTGCGTTGATGACCAACGACCTGCGCACCAAGTGGTTCAAACGCTTTGTGCAGGCGGTTAGCTATATCCCGTACTTTCTTTCTACCGTCGTAATATGCGGCATGCTTTTCAAGTTTCTCTCGCCCAGCAGCGGTATTGTCAATACCATTATCAAAGCACTGGGCGGCAAAGCAATCCATTTTCTGCTGATGCCGGAGTGGTTTCGCACAGTTTTTATCGCAAGCGGCATCTGGCAAGGGTTTGGGTGGCAGTCCATCATTTATTTGGCCGCCCTTACAAGCATCAACCCGGAGCTATATGAAGCTGCCCATGTGGATGGCGCAGGCAAGCTACGGCAGGCGTTTCATGTATCCATACCCTGCATCATGCCAACCATTATTGTAACCTTCATTCTGCAAATCGGTGCGCTGATGAGCGTAGGGTATGAGAAGGTCATACTGTTGTATAACCCCAATACCATGGGCGTTGGGGATGTGATCTCATCCTATGTTTACCGTACGGGCTTAGTGGAAAGCAACTACAGTTTTGGCGCCGCGGTAGGCATTTTCAACTCCGTTATCAATTTCACGCTGGTGATCGTCGCAAATCAACTGAGCAAGAGGTTCACCGAAACGTCTCTTTGGTAGCGTCCAGTTAGGGAAAGGAAGCGAGCAGGTGAAAAGACTCAGCGTTTCAGATCAGATTGTGAATGTACTCAACATTATCGGATGTGTGCTGGTGGCAGTAATCACCCTGTATCCGTTGGTTTATATCTTCAGCATGTCGATCAGCCGCCCCGAGGCGGTCATCAGCAATCAAGTGACACTATGGCCGGTTGGTTTTTCATTGCAAGCGTATGGCATTGTTTTCAAAGATTCCGGTTTGTGGCTTGCCTACTGGAATACCCTGATCTACACCGTATGCGGCACGGCTCTGAGCGTCGTACTGACGCTGATGGCAGCTTATCCGCTCTCCCGTAAACGGTTTTTTCTGCGCAAACAGCTTTCGGTATTCTTCACCGCAACCATGTTTTTCTCCGGCACACTGGTACCCATGTTCATCCTTATCAACTCCCTGCACCTGTATAACACGCGTTGGGCAATCATCCTGCCGGCCGGTGCGGCGGCTTGGTACATCATCATGGCGCGTACGTTTTTGGCGGAGATTCCTGAAAGTCTCTATGAATCGGCTCGTATTGACGGCGCCGGGGAGTGGCGTATCCTGCGATGCATTTTTATCCCGTTGGCTAAGCCTATCATCATTGTGCTGATTCTGTATTATGCCATCACACAGTGGAACAGCTATTTCAATGCATTGATTTTTCTGCCGAATCAAAAATTGCAGCCGTTGCAGCTTTACCTGATGAAGGTGTTAATCCAGAACGGCGGGGTATCCACATCGGGTATTGGCAAGCGTGAGATGAGCCTGATCAGTTTACAGCTGGAATACGTGGTCATTGTTGTGGCTGTTGTGCCAATACTGATGGTTTACCCGTTTCTACAGCGCTACCTGGTAAAAGGAATGCTCGTTGGGGCAGTAAAGGAATAGAGGTATCGGCATGAGCAAGCGGCATTTCTCCATGCAAGAATACTGGAATCGGCTGGCGGAGGAGAATCCACCATCTCTGCGCTTTCAAGGAAGCACACTGGCGGAGTGGAAAGTGTGGCATGAGCAGGCGTTGCGGCAATTGCAAGCCTTGCTGGGGAAGTTACCCCAGTGCGTGCCGTTGAATGCGCAGGTAGAATACAGCGCGGAAGAGAAGGATTTTACTCGCCAACGGGTTGTGTTTGATGTGGATGCGTATCTATCCATCCCCTGTCAGGTGCTCATTCCCAAGGGGATGAAACCCGATGGCAGCAATCCCGCGATCCTATGCAGCCATGGCCATGGGAGCTTTGGGAAAGACCCTGTTGCAGGCTTGGTTTCTACCCCCGCGCATCAGGCGGATATCGACCTGATGAACTATGACTATGCGGCGCAAATGGCGCGCGCGGGGTTCTTGACCTTGACGCCGGATCTTCGTGGGTTTGGAGAGCGAAGGGACGGTGCGGATCCGTTCCCGGGGCGTGATGCCTGCAATGTCAATTATCTGAAGGGTTCACTGATGGGGTATTACCCGCTGGCGCTCAATATTTGGGACATGTGCCGATGTGTTGATTACTTGCAGTCGCGCCCTGAAGTTGACCCCCAGCGGATCGGCATGATGGGACTGAGCCAGGGCGGAACCATGACGACGTTTACCGCGGCGCTTGAACCGCGGATTAAAGCGGCGGATATCATCGGGTATGTGAACCCGTTTGCCGCGTTTGGGATTGACCGTGCGAATTTTTGCGGCTCACAGATTTTACCCAACCTGTACCAATACCTGGACGCGCCGGATGTGGCGGGTTTAATTGCGCCGCGCCCGCTGCTCATTGAGATGGGTACGGCGGATAGCTGCTTCTTCTTTCAGGATCTGTGGCAGGGATATGAGCAGGTGAGGCGCATTTATGGTGCTGCGGATGCCGCGGACGCGCTGGTGGCGGATGTTCATGCCGGCGCGCATGCGTTTGCGGGGAATCTTGCGTTCTCGTTTTTCAGGAAACATCTTTGACCATACCGATTGATTAGACGCGAATAAGGAAGGGTCATCATGAAAACATATGTGTTGGTCGGAACAGGCGGACGGGGCACTTTCATGTATGCGGAAGCGATAGTACAACGGTATCAGGACGCCGCGAAACTTGTAGGGCTGATGGATGTGAACCTGCGCCGTGCGGCGTACGTGGCTAAACGGCTTGCACAGCCGGATCAACCACCCATCCCAATTTTCTCGGATTTTGCGGAAATGATCAGGCAGGTAAAACCCCAGTGTGCCATTATCACAACGGTGGATCAGTTCCATGATTGCTACATAGCAGCGGCGCTGGATATGGGGCTGGAGGTAATATCCGAAAAGCCGATGACGACCGATGCGTCCAAATGTCGTGCCATTTTAGCTGCTGAAAAGCGTAACGCCCGGGGGATTACCGTTACGTTCAACTGCCGCTTTATGCCCTTGTTTGCCAAGCTTAAGGAAATGCTTCGCGCAGGAGCCGTGGGAACTGTTTTAAACGTAGACTTTGAATGGATGCTGGATACGTCCCACGGGGCGGACTATTTTCGCCGCTGGCACCGCTACATGGCCAATTCCGGCGGTTTGCTGGTTCATAAAGCCACTCACCATTTTGATATTATCAACTGGTTGATTGAGCAGGAGCCGGAATCAGTCTTTGCCAATGGCTCACTCCGCTTTTATGGCCCGTCACGGGAGCAGCGCGGCGAGCGATGCAGCACCTGCCCGCATACGGAGACCTGCGCATACGTGTTTAGGGATGCGCAAATTGATTGGGTACGCGATATGTATTTCGGTTGTGAGGGGGAGGATGGCTACTACCGCGACCGTTGCGTATTTGCGCCGGATATTGACATTTACGATACCATGTCGCTTGCGGTGCGCTATCGCAAAGGCGCGCTGATGAGTTATTCTCTGGTGGCGCACAGCCCGTATGAAGGATGGCGCATGTCCATTACGGGGACGGAAGGCCGCCTGGAAGCCTCCGAGTTCAGCACGGAGCCGCTGGCCAGAGACGCGGTGCACCGTATTGATGTATTTAATCGCAAGCAGGAGCGCCTGACAGTTGAATTAGCCAAGGAAAGCGGAAGCCATGGCGGCGGTGATGAACGTTTGCTGCGGATGCTGTTCCGCAATGATCTTGCCGATCCGCTGGGGCAATATGCCGGTTCCAGAGACGGCGCCATGTCCATCCTGATTGGCATCGCCGCCAACCAGAGTATACGGGAAAAACGGTTGGTCACCATTGCGGAGCTTGTGCCGGATGTAGATTTTGAAAAGACAACGGAGGCGTAAACACGATGAAGATCGTTATCAGTCCTAACGCGCAGATTCTGGGGAAGCAAGCCGCCGCAACCATTGCGCAGTTGCTCAACGATGCCATCCATGAGCGGGGATACGCAAGGCTCATCCTTTCCACAGGCCAATCCCAGTTCGAAACACTGGAAGCGTTGATTGCCGAGGATGTGGATTGGCGGAAAGTGACCATGTTTCACCTGGATGAATATGTAGGCTTGCCCACCAGCCACCCGGCGAGCTTTCGAAAATACCTGAACGAGCGATTTGTTGCGAAAGTACCCTTGCGGCAGTGGTATCCGGTTGCAGATGATCCGGCTGCCATTCCCGAGCTGCAAGAACGGCTTCGGGAGCAACCAGTGGATGTGGGCGTAATCGGCATCGGCGAAAACGCGCATATTGCTTTTAACGATCCGCCTGCTGATTTTGCGACGCGTGAAGCATACCGGTGTGTGGATTTGGATGAACGTTGCAAGCAGCAGCAAGTAGGAGAAGGCTGGTTTGCCACCAATGCAGATGTGCCCAAACAGGCGATCTCCATGACGGTCTACCAGATTATGCAGTGCAGGCACATTGTTTCCTGTGTGCCGCATGCCGTAAAGGCGAACGCGTTGATGCAAACGTTGCACAGCCGCAAGGTAGATCCGCAAATACCCGCCACCATGCTTAAGGAACACCCGGATTTCTACCTTTTTGCGGACAGCGCATCCGCCGCGTTGCTGGTGAAGGAACAAATCCACCTTGGCGATGGCATGCCGCTGGAATATCAGATACTGCCGATACATGAGTAACCTCACGGGCATTGAAGGGGTGAATAAACTTGGGAGAAACCAAAACGACGACGGTGGTTATCGCCGGACTGGGAGGGCGCGGGCGCATCACGTATGCTGCTTTTGCGTTGCGCCATCCTGAACTGATGAAAGTCACAGGCGCGGCGGATATGAATACGGCGCGGCGTGAAGAGGTTCGTCTGGCGCACGCCATCCCGGGAGAAAATTGCTTTGAAACCGCCGAGGAAATGTTTGCAAAGCCGAAAATGGCGGATATGGCGTTCATCTGCACACAGGATGCCGATCATGTGCGCCATGCGGCGATGGCGATTCGCCAGGGGTATGATATCCTGCTGGAAAAGCCTGTATCCGCGGATATTGCCGCGTGCCGTTACTTGGACGCGCTTGCCCGGGAGCGGAAGGCGAAGGTTACAGTTTGCCATGTGCTGCGTTATACGCCATTTTTTCGGCGGGTCAAGCAAATGATTGATGATGGTGCGCTGGGCGATATCGTGAGTATTCAGGCCAGTGAGAACGTGGGGTATTGGCACCAGTCGCACAGCTTTGTGCGCGGTAACTGGCGCCGTGCCGATCAAACCAGCCCCATGATCCTGGCCAAGTGCTGCCATGATATGGATATGCTCATATGGCTGGCAAGCAGCCCTTGCGAGTGGGTCAGCTCCTTTGGGGATATTGCTTATTTTAACCTGGCGCATGCGCCGCAGGGCTCCACGGATTTCTGCCTGAAAGGGTGCAAAGTGCGGGAGAGCTGTCTGTATGATGCTGAGAAAATCTATGTGCGCAATCAGGTAACGGGATATGACCATAACGGCGCGGGCTGGATGCAGCAAGCTGTTATGGCTGATCCAACCGAAGAAGGTTTGCTGCATGCGTTGGAAACCAGCCCCTATGGCCGTTGTGTTTTCCGATGTGATAATGACGTGGTGGATCATCAGGTGGTAACGGCGAAGATGAACAACGGCATCACAGTGAGCTTCTCCATGTGCGGATTCAACGAGCTCAATCATCGTATGATCCATATTATGGGAACCAAAGCAGATCTGATTGGTGATGTGGATGCGGATCAGATGACGCTGTATCGTTTTGGGCAGGAACCTGAGCCCATCCATCTGCACGTGGATGAAAAAATGGGCGGGCACAATGGCGGTGATTATGTCATGCTGCGTGAAATGTTCGCGTTGCGTCAACATGGCGGAGAATCCGCCACGGCGTTGTCACAGTCACTGGAAAGCCACTATATGGCTATGGCGGCGGAGGAATCCAGGCGTATGGAGGGCCAGCGCGTCAACGTACGCGCGTTTGTGGAGAGCTTTCAGGCACAACCGCAGTAAACGGGGGAGTACCTATGCGTTTTATTTTACGCTGCGTGATCCATGAAACCCAGTGGCGGCGGCAGTTGGCGCAACTGCTGCCGTTCTGCAGGGATGCGTGCATACAGGAAGTGATGCTGATGGAGCAGAGCCATCAGCTGTTGACAGTTCCATTCCCGCTGGAGAAACACCGCTGTATGGCATCAATCTATGCGGAGATTGGGAAGGCATTGCGGGCAGAAGGCATTGAATACAGTGTCAACATTGCCACGTTGGTTGGCCATAGCGATATGGGGTACAGCAACAGTGCGCTGCCCTTTCACCCCTTCGTGGGCGAGGATTTGAAGCCGGCAAGCGCCGTGTACTGCATCATGGATGCGGACTGGGTCGAATATGCGGCGGCGGTATGCGCTATCTATGCGGATACGCACCCGCAGCGTATCATGATCGATGACGATTTCCGCAGTTTGAATCATACCACCATGTTTGGGTGCTTCTGCCCGCTGCATGCACACGCGGTAAGCGAGCTGTTGCACGAGGAGTTGACGAGCGCAGATATCATTGCTGCGCTCACCCAAACGGGCGAATGGCAGGCGCGTGTACGCAATGCTTGGCTAACGGCTAACGCACAGGCGCAATATGCGGCAGCCAAGCGGATGCAGAATGCCGTACACGACGTGGATCCCCGGATACAGGTTGGGCTGATGAACTCTGGCGAGCCTTGGCACGCAGTACAGGGACGCAAAATGGGCACGCTATTGCGTGCTTTTGCGGGCGAGACACAGCGGCCATTGACGCGCCCTGCGGGCGGCAGTTATGCGGATGGGCTGCACGAGGCGATTTGTGACATCCACCAGATTTCCGCACTAAGCCGATTTGCGGCAGGGGACGAACCCTTTTATATCAGTGAAGTGGAGAACTTTCCGCACACCCGTTATACCAAAAGCCTGCGCATGACGCAGATGCAAATCCTGCTCCACGCGCTGTGGGGTGCTGATGCCATATCGCTCAATGTGTTTGATTATCTGGCCACACCCTTCTCGCTGGAACCGGAGTATGCGCCTATGCTAAAGGCAACGCTACCCAAGGCAAACATTGTTGCCATACAACGGGAGGGGTTAACGCTGCACGGTGTGACCTGCCCATGGCACCCGTATGCGGCGCGGCACACGCAACCTGCACAGGGCGCACTCAGTGATCTTCTGCCAAAACGACCGCTGGATACGATGTTGCCGCTCATGGGCATACCGGTTCAGTTTGCCGATGGCGATACGGTGTTTCTGGCAGGGGATATAATCCGCTGTTTTGATGAGGATACGATTCTTGGGTGGCTGGCCAAAGGAGTAATCTTGGATGCTGCCGCGGCTGCCTATGTATGTGAACTTGGGCTAGAAGCTTATATTGGCTGCGCCGCAGATGGGCATGTGGGTATGCCCTGCGCCGAGCGGCTATGCCATGCTGCTTTTGCCGGGGTTTATGATCAGCAGCTCATGCCCAGCGGCTGGTTTGCGTTGTTACAGGCTGGTACGCCGCTGGTTCGTTGGCAAGCGGATGATAACGCGATGGTGATCAGTGAATTGGTATCGCCGGAGCGCGAACCGCTCGCGCCTGCGACCATCCTGTTTCAAAACGCGCTTGGTGGTCGCGTTTGCGTACTGGCAGGCACGATTAATCAGGAGGGATGGATGCTACATCGTGCGCGCAGTTATCTGTATCAGGCAATCATACGGTGGATGACGCCAACGGTAACGTTCCCAATGCTGGCAAATACGCCGAATCTTGCACCGTTCTATTACTGCAACCACGACGAGGAACGCGGATTGCTTTGCTTGGTCAACTGTGGGTTGGATTCCACCGACATAACGCTGCCGCCGGAGCATCGGTGGTATGATGTGTTTACCGGAAACCCCTGCACTGCTTGTTCCATGGCGGGCGTGGAAGCGCGCTTCTTCGCGTGGAGCGCGACTGCTTTCCATACACCTGTGTAGCGGCAAAACAGATGGGCAGGCATGGCGGTTTGGCCATGGACACGAAAGAGCAGATGCAGGGGTTGGATACGTTAGGGCTTCGATTCCACCCTTCAAGCCATGGCATAAACCGCGCAGGTATCATTTGAATGAAAGCCCGACCATTACCCACGACGGCTTATGGCAGAGAGGTAACTTTATGAGGACGCTCTATCAAAACGCGAAGCTTGTGCTGCCTTCCGGCATCCAAACGGGCTGCCTTCTTTGTGAGGGAGAAACCATCCTTGAAGTTTCCCCGCAGGCGCAGCTGCCAAACAATGCCGCGGAGCATGTGGTGGACGTGCAAGGTGAGTATCTGGCGCCGGGCTTTATCGATGTGCATGTGCATGGCGGCGGAGGCGCTGATTTTATGGATTGCACGGATGAAGCGGTCGATCAGATTTTGCGGTTGCATCGCGCGCACGGCACAACGGCGCTGATGCCAACACTGCTTTCCAGCGCGCAGGAAACAATGATGAACGCCATCCGCTTTTATCAACAAAGGGATGACGTCAAAGAAGGCATGCCGACTTTACTGGGCATGCATATTGAAGGCCCCTATTTTGATGCGGACATGCGCGGTGCGCAGGATGTCCGGTATTTACGCGACCCATTGCCACAGGAGTATCTTCCCGTACTGGCGAACCCCCAAAAGATTGTTCGCTGGTCTTTTGCGCCGGAGTTACAGGGCGGCGATGCGTTTCTCCAAGCACTGCAGAGGAACGGCATCATCACTTCTGCCGCGCATACCAACGCGACTTGCGCGCAAATCGCGCACGCCTATGATCTGGGACTGGCAGCGCTAACGCACTTCTACTCGGGCATGTCCAGCATACGGCGTATTCAGGCTTACCGAGTAGCTGGCGTGGTGGAGGCGGGGTATCTGCTGGATGGGCTTTCCTTGGAAGTGATTGCAGATGGGTGTCATTTGCCGCGGGAGCTGCTTCAGTTGATCACCAAAGTTAAATCGCCGGATAAGGTTATTCTGGTCACTGATGCCATGCGCGCGGCAGGCATGCCGCCGGGTGAGCATCGGCTTGGCGACCAGCAAACTGGCCAGGTGGTGATTGTGGAAGATGGGGTTGCAAAGCTGCCGGATCGCTCTTCCTTTGCGGGCAGCGTTGCAACGATGGATCGACTGGTGCGTACCATGCGAACGCATACCGATGTGCCATTGCATCAGATTGTTCATATGGCGTCGCTCAACCCTGCCAGGCTAATACGGCAGGAGAACCGGAAAGGTTCACTGGCGCCCGGCAAGGATGCAGATATGGTAATCTTTGATGAGGATATCAACATAAAGCAAGTTGTGATAAGGGGGCAGTTGGTTCAGGACGCATCGTTTTCAATAGGATGATACGGATCTGGCTCGTAACTGGAATACTGATAGCTGCTTGGCATGAGCATTGTGTGAATGCGCTTTTCATAGATTCGGTGGATATAAAGCGGGATGAACGCGCCAGCTTGGTTCCGAAAGCCTTGCTGCCTTAATCCCCTTCATCATCGCATGGCACAATCGCTCCATGGCGCGATGCAATCAACCTGCCAGAGAAACGCTGTTTGCGTTCCACCACATGACTTTGCGCGTCAGTAAAGGCTGACCATACACTTGCCATAGTATTCCTTTTTCAAAATTTGAGTAACGGTTGCTTGGTTTAATTTTAGTGAGATACCCGCTTGCATTGCGCTGCGCAGGGGTCAGCCCGCGTTCAGCGCATAGGTCACATTGAGAGCGTCCATCCGCTTTTGCAGAAAAATCTTCAAATTCTTGACGGATGCCTCAAAGGTACGGCCGGAATGCTTATAGATGGATGTCACCGCAAAAGGATTCCATCTTGTGAAGTTCATCGCGGCAGAGGGGGCGATTTCCTCGTAATACGCATCCAAAGAACGCAGCGGAGACGCATCGCCCGGCGTTCGCAAACCGAGCAGTATCTCCAGCGCCGGTCTATAGCTGGACTGGTATACCTGCTTAACCAGCAAGGCAAAATCAGATTGATTGTTGTACAGGTTCCCATACAGGTACCAGGTTTTGGTGCTGGTTCGGTACAAGTCTATGGTCGGGGAGTTAACCCAATAGCCCGTATTGACATTGCCGTAGGAGCGATCAAAATCCCAAACAGGCCCCGCATATACCTTTGTATCCACAGTATCGGAATCCTTATAGAAGTACAGGCTGTTCTTTTCGTGATCGTAGTTCTTGCTGATTTGCAGCAGCACCAGCACCTTCGCAAGAGAGGTGGAATCAAACAGCGCATCGTACCGCTCGCCCGAAACGGGATCTGTGCCGTTTTTGTTGAGTATAGCGCGGTTGAAGCGATCGAAAATCTCGCCAATGTACCTTGTTTGCGCCATGGTGGTATGCGTAGGCTCAGTGATGGTAACGCACATATCATTGCTGGTGATAAAGCCGCTATCCTTTCGATTGAATCGGCTGGAGCCGATCAGCTCGAGGATGTAACCGCCTGTGATATCCGCCGGATCATTGGGGATATCGGACGCATAATACTGTTGATACTGCTTATCAATCTCGCGGATGGGTTGATAATCCGCCAGCGGAAGATCATTGACTTTCTCGGTTGCCTTTTCCAGATCATAGATATCAACGCGGTTTGCGTTGATACCTACTTTTTCGGCGAGCAAGTATGTACCATGATAACAGCCGTTAAGGTACAGATTCACGCTTGTGCAGTCCAGCGCGCTGGATACGCCCGCCTCGCGCGCCATGTCCATACTGATACGGCTGCGTAATTGGGATAGATCGAGCCACTCCGCTAAAAGCACATACGCTTTTGCCTTGCCCATACCGATCAAATCGGTTTTCTTAGAAAGCCGTATTTGAAAGGAGCGTTTGGGAAAATTTGCGTTAAATGTAGAGTTTCCATGCCCCCGCATCTTCTCGAGGGATGTATCTGCGTCCAAGGAACCATCGAGGGTAAACATCGTGAGATGGCCGGTTTCGGTGTTTGATTTGCTCCGCTCAAGCGCTTTCACGCTGCCGCTTTGGGTTTGTACAAAAGCGCTGGGGATGCCGTTTCCCTGCATAATGGATAGCGTAAGTGCCTTGTTCCCCTTTTGGTTTTGGAGTGCGATGGTAGAATCTGGCACAAGAAACGCGGCTGCTTCGCCGCTTTGGATGGCGGCTCCCTCAAAATACAGCGTTTCCTGAGGAAAGAAAAGCCGCATCGTATCAGCAGCAATGCCTGAAGGCAGGAAGAGGTAGCAAGTTTTTGATTTTTCATAGGCATAGATACGCTGTACTTGATTGCTGCCATAGGTAAACTCAACATACACATCAGTTCGAAACGATGCGGCCGCGGCTGTGCTGATGGGGCCCAAAAGCAGCGCAAGCATTATGAAGAACCCGATGGAGAGATGCATAAGTATTTTTGGAGGTGCAGTGGCCTTGATCGAACAGTTCATGTTGGGTCATCCTTCCGCGAAGCCTGTTGGAATCCTTCGTTGATCCGCTCATCACGGTCAAAGTGTTCGGAATAGGCATACAAAACCGCGCTTCATAACGCATGGGTTGGGCAGGCGGTGAGCAGGAATCGTATCCGAACCGAAGCGCATCAGGTTTCCGGGGCTACGATCTGGTTCTCCCAACCGGGTGTGGGGGTAATGGTTTGCGAAGGCGTACCCTGTTCATCCAGCGCGAGGCTTACATCGGGCAGTTGGCTGGTAAAGGATATCGTATCAATCAGGATACCATCCATGCTCAGGTATACGTTCTCTTCAGACGCGCTCAGTTTGAACGGAGCGTGCCGCTCGTCCGGCAGGATATCCTTTTGCAGGCCGGAGGCAAACACCACAATATATGCGCCAGGTTCCAGCGTTGTGCCTGCTGGGAAGGTGTACTTATCGAGTTTATCTTCCTTATCCGAAAGGGTAACCGTAGATAAATCAATCGACTCGTTGCTCGTATTGACTAGCTCTATCCAATCCGGGTATTTCCCGAAGCTATCTTCAAGGGAAGCCTTGTTGGATGCCATGATCTCATTGATGCGTAATGATCCTTTGGTTGTGCCTTCCTGGGCAAATGAAGGGAAAGCCATAAGCAGGAGGGCAAGGAGTGTTAAGCAAGCAATCCGCTGTTTCATGGTAGAACCTCCCAGAAAAAAATCATTGGGATTCATCAACCCTGGTGCCAACCATTCCGACGCGAGCATTCAGCATTGTGGATTTGCAGTATCGCAAAACCAGTGTATATACTGCGTGATTTGATCATCAATCAGCATATTGATTCAAAAAGTATAAAACATTGTTAAATCAATGTAAATACATTATATGTAACAAATAGAAACATGTAACAAATGTAAACGTTCGCGAGCGACACTTGCACCCAAACCTTGACTTTTCCGTTGAACGCGCTATGATGAAATGGCAATTCAAAGCGAGGTGTACGCATGCTTATCAATGACCAGCCCGACCTTTTTACCCTGCGTTTTGACGCAAAACCCGCCATGCCTGAGGATGTAGTGTTTTGCTTCAGCGGCGATCAGGTTTTACTCCGTACGCAGGAAGCACCCTTTCGGTTGCCCACCTGGGAAGAACTTTCGGCGTGGTTTGCCGCGGATATGCTGATTCATGTTTTTACGCAGGGCGAACGCCGCTATTTTTTACTACAAAGTCCAAACGCGGCCAGTCCAGCAAGTACGTTGGTTTTTGAGCAGGTGCGTGTATTCCGCTCGCTGGCATCGCATACGGAAGCCTTTTTGTTGATGACGGCTTTCCACATGCACCAGTGGTATCTCCAACATCGCTTTTGCGGTACTTGCGGCGGCTTGCCCCGTCCATCGCAAACGGAACGTGCGCTGGTTTGCGAGCAATGCGGCGCGATTCGATACCCAAACATAGCGCCTGCGGTGATTGTTGCCATTACGGATGGAGATCGGCTGCTGCTTGCGCAAAATGCGCACGGCGCGTTCAGGCATTTTTCGTTGATTGCAGGTTACGTGGAAATTGGTGAAACGCTGGAGCAGGCGGTGCGGCGAGAGATCATGGAAGAAGTTGGCCTTCGCGTGAAGGAGATACGCTACTTTGCAAGCCAGCCATGGGGTCTTTCTCAAAGCATCATGGTTGGCTTTCATGCAAAGCTGGACGGGGCACCGGAGATTACCCTGCAACACAGCGAATTAGCGCAGGCGGATTGGTTTACAGCCGATAATCTACCGCAGCATGCAGGCGAAGTGAGTATCGCTTATTCACTAATCCAACGCTTTAAAGAAGGAAGGTTGACATCCGAGGCGTAAGGCCGCACGGATTAGGCAACGGACGGCAATAAAAGGTAAAACAAAAGCGCGCAGTGACAATCAGCCACTGGCGCGCTGTTTGTTTATTATTTATGCTTGAGAGCCGTAAACGATACGCTGGATTCTTACCTCGGATTCACTCATCCCAGGGCGACATCCAGAACCATCATTAACAAAAAGCCGACCATCACACTCAGCGTGCCGTAATGGCTGTGCTGACCCAAGTTTGCTTCGGGTATCAATTCCTCAACAACGACATAGATCATCGCGCCTGCCGCAAATCCGAGCATCCACGGCATGATGCCTATCACGGAGCCAGCCACCAACACCCCCAGGACGCCGAAAATTGGTTCCACGATGCCGCTGAGCGCACCGTAAACAAAGGCCTTGCCGTTTTTCATGCCTGCATTTTTGAGCGGCAGAGAAATGGCGGCACCTTCCGGGAAATTTTGTAGCGCCATGCCCAATGCCAACGCAATCGCGCCGCTTAGCGTTACGGCGTTGGGGCCGGAACCAACAAAACCGAAAGCCAGACCCACCGCGAGCCCTTCGGGGATGTTGTGGAGCGTAACCGCAAGCATCAGCATGGTGGATTTCTTGAAGTTGCTGTGCAGACCCTCCACCTCACCCGTGTTGGCATGCATGTGGGGCAACAGGCGATCCAGCAGCAACAGGAATGCCGCGCCGATTACGAAACCGCCAGCGGCAGGCAGCCAAGGAATGGGGGAGCCGTTTTCCGCCGACATCTCAAGGGCTGGTATGAGCAGCGACCATACCGATGCAGCAATCATGATGCCAGCCGCAAAACCTAAGAAGACGCGTTGTAAAGAGGGCTTGATTTCTCCGCGAAAGAAGAAAACCAAAGCCGCGCCAAGCGCCGTGCCTGCGAAGGTGAAGCCGGTTCCCAGCAAGGCCATGATGATCGGTGACATAACACCCCTCCATATCTTTTTTCTATATCTTGTTCGGTTAACCGTTGCTTCCTCGTATATTTTAGCATAAAATGGCTTGTGTGAAACAAAAATGACAAAAAACTCGCAAGCTTCAGGCTGGAGGAGTGCTTCATGGCGTATTGGGAGGAGAACGCGTCAGGAGATAACAAAAGCAAAGGAAATGCCCGTTGGCGTTTACCCTGGAAAGATTATGCGCTATTGACGCTAGGCTCACTGATGATTGCCATTGGCGTATACTTTTTTAAGTTCCCCAATCATTTTTCGACTGGTGGCGTTAGCGGTCTTGCCATCATTTTCGGGCATATTGTACCGCAGATGAGCGCGGGCGCGTTTATGTTCCTGATTAACCAGGCCTTGCTGCTGCTCGGTTTTCTGGTTTTTGGGCGTGGTTTTGGCATACGTACAGCCTATTGCAGCTTAATGATGAGCGGCGGTACATGGGCGCTGGAGTTCATCTATCCCATGAGCGCACCGATGACCACACAACCCTTGCTGGAACTGATTTTTGCCGTGTCCCTGCCGGCCATCGGCAGCGCCATCCTTTTCAACCTTGCGGCATCAAGCGGGGGAACGGATGTAATTGCGATGATTCTGCGGCGCTATACGGCGCTGAACATCGGCGTTAGTTTGTTGCTGGCGGATTTTCTCATCACGATTTTCGCTTGCTTCACTTTTGGCATGGAAACAGGGCTTTTCAGCATTTTAGGACTGGCCATCAAGTCCATGGTGATTGATCTGGTGCTGGAAAACATTATGGTTCATAAGAGCTTTCAAATTATCACCTCGCAGCCGGAAAGCATCATCCGCTTTATTGTGGATGTGCTGCATCGCGGAGCCACCACCTTGTGCGGGGAAGGAGCCTACACCCATGAGAATAAGACGGTGATTATGACGGTGGTCAACCGCGCACAGGCGGTTCAACTGCGCAACTATGCCAAGCAGACTGATCCAGGTTGCTTTATCCTGATTACCAACACGGGGGAAATCATCGGGAAAGGGTTCCGAGGCACTCTTTAGATTGGAGGAATGGAAAATGCGGTACCAAAGCACGTTGATCGCTGTCAAGGATGTTCAAAAAAGCGTGGCGTTCTATCAAAAGTGGTTTGGCCTTGAAGTTGAGGTTGACCTTGGCTGGAACGTTGGGCTGAAAGGCGGCCTTAGCCTACAGCAGAACTTTGGTTGGCTGATCGGGCTCCCGGAGGAAAGCGTAGTTACGCGCGCCCATAATATGGAGTTATACTTCGATTGTGAGGATTTGGATACGGTCAATGAAAAGCTGATGCAGGATCAAAGCATCGAATGGGTACATCCCATGAAGGAATACCCATGGAAACAGCGGGTGGTGCGTATTTATGACCCGGATCACCACATCATCGAAATTGGTGATAACATGATTATGGTCTTTAAGCGGCTGATGGCGCAGGGGCATACGCTGGAGCAAACGGCGGAACTGACGCAACACCCGGTTGAATTCGTACGTGCCGCTGTGGAGGGCATCTGATGGGTATCAGCATTCGCGCGGCACGACAGGATGATGCGAACACGATTGCAGCGATTTGCCAAACGGTATTAGGGTATGATTGTGATTTGACGATGGTGACCTCGCAGCTGGCACGTATCCAATTGCGCGAAAGTGAGCGTGTTTGGGTTGCCTGTGATGAGCGCACCCAACGTATCATGGGCTTCATCCACCTTGCGGATTATGAAACGCTTTTTAGCGGAAGCATGAAGAACATTATAGCGCTGGCCGTATCGCCTGCGGATCAGGGCAAGGGGATCGGCCGATTGCTGATTCAAACAGCGGAAGATTGGGCGTGGAAAAACGGTTGCGTGGGATACGACTGGAGTCGGGGTTCGCGCGCGTCAAGGCGCATGCGTTTTATTTGCACTGTGGTTATCGTTTGCGCAAAGAGCATAAGAACTTTATCAAAGAGAGGCAAACCGAGGTAATTGCAGAGTAACGGTATACAAGTCTGCTACGATAGCGGTCTCCGATTTTAGCGTAGGCAGTCCGAAACTAGCGCCGCTGTGGCGCGGCGACCTGCCTTTGAATCGACAGTGTGTTGCCTGACCGCATAACAGTGGTGTACTCATAGCCTTCCCGATGCCATCGATTGCTATCGGGTGAAAGTCAGTGTATTGCTCGGCTGCAAGCTTTGATGCAAAAGGCATGACAACGTTTGACGACAATCCTTAGCAATGGCGAGTAGCATGAAAAAAACGCCGAACAACTGTCCGGCGCTTTTGTGATGTTCAGTTACGCCTGTGCGGGTGCGTCCACGGGGCAAGCATCGGCGCAAGCGCCGCAATCGATGCACTTTTCGCCATCAATCACGAATTTGCCTTCGCCCTCGGAAATTGCGTCCACGGGGCATTCAGAAGCGCACGCGCCGCAGCTGATGCACTCATCGGAAATCACGTATGCCATGGTCAGTCACCTCCATTGCATGTTACGCGTTTGACAGTTGGTTATACGCGTTGAAACCATCATACCATGCGGATACTGGTTTGGCAATAGCTACCCTTGATTATCCTTGGCATTGCGCAGGGCATCCGCCACAGCGCGCTGCCAGAATGAAGGGGCTTGCTGCTCTTCCAGTTCCTGGGTGAGGGGTTCATGATGGGTGGGTGGTTGCAGCGCATCAAACTCCGCCGATAGATCTTCATCCAGCAGCATAGGATCAACATCGGCATCATGAATGCCATCATGAGTGTCCGGTTGATGCAATGGCACGGCGGCTGGTTCGGCCTTGCGCGCATGTTTCCGGGGCATGCGATCCTGCTCTTGAGATGGTTTGGGTTGCGCCTGCGGCGGGCGGAACCAACGAATATCTGTTACCGGATAGGTTTTCAGCTCGGAGCTATCGCCTTTGCGCACGCGAACGGTTACGGTTTCTTTGAGCACATTCAGATCAATCACAATGCCAAAACCATCGGGCGTCTCAACGTCTTTGCCAAGCTTGGGCATGTTGCGGCGGGTCTGCTCATAATGATCTTCCTCATATTTGAGGCAGCACATGAGCCGACCGCAAACGCCGGATATCTTGGTGGGGTTAAGCGACAGATTTTGCTCTTTCGCCATTTTTATGGATACTGGCTGAAAATCCCCCAAAAAGCTGCCGCAGCAGATGGGGCGTCCGCAGGGGCCCAAGCCGCCGAGCATTTTCGCCTCGTCGCGCACGCCGATTTGCCTTAGCTCGATGCGGGTGCGGAACACGCTGGCAAGATCCTTGACTAACGAGCGGAAATCGACGCGTCCATTGGCGGTAAAATAGAATAACAGCTTGGTATTGTCAAAGGTTTGTTCTACACCCACAAGCTTCATATCCAGTTTGTGCTCTTCGATTTTGCGCTGGCAAACCTGATAGGCTTCCTTTTCAAAGCGCGTGTTTTCCTCTGCGTGGTGCGCGTCGCGTTCGTTGGCGATTCTGAGGATGGTTTTGAGCGGCGGTGTGATTAAATCATCATTCACTTCGCGTACGCCAGTAATCACCTGCCCGTACTCCATGCCGCGGGCGGTTTCCACGATCACAAAATTCCCCGGAACAGGCCAAAGCTCGCCCGGATCAAAGTAGTAAAGCTTCCCGGCGTTCTTAAAACGCACGCCTACGATTGTTGCCATCTGGTCTTTGCCTCCAATATTTTCATGAGCAGCCGGTCGATGCTCGCCTGCCAGTTTACTTGATTTTGCCGCCGCTGGCGGGTTTGAAATACAGCCGTGAGAAAATCCGTCAATTCGCTTTCACTGGCATGCTTGGAAAAAGAAATCGTATCAGCGTCCTGCACGCTTTGCGCCGGAAGAATGCCTGTGCGAATCAGCAAGGCGATATGCAATGATTGCTCAATGGCTGTCAAAGCTTGCTCGGCGCCCGCACGATCATCCTTGAGCTGCAAGCTTAAGGCGACCACATCCGCGTCGCTGCGTACCGTAAGCGCTCGATGCACCAGCGCAACAGCGTCACTGTCTTGGGCGCCTGCGGCAAGGATGGTTAGCGCTTGCGCAATGTTGCCGCCCGCACGCGGCAGGCATGCTTGCACAGGCGCCTTTTCGAATCCAAGGGATAACAGGGCGGCGGTCAGGGCTTCGTCAGGCCAAGGGGGAAGCTTAACCATTGCGCAGCGTGACGCGATGGTGCCCAGTACCGCGGAAGGTTCATGGGTAATCAACAAGAATACGACGTTTGCGATTGGCTCCTCCAAGGATTTGAGGAGGCAGTTTTGCGCGGCGGCGGTCATTTTTTCTACGGGTTCAATGATCACAAAGCGGTTGCCGCTGCCAAAGGAGTGTTGCGAAATACGGGCAATCGCCTGCCGCACACGTTCAATCGGGATCGCTTTATCATCCTGCGGCGTAAGCAGCATCACATCCGGCTCGCTTCCGCTTACGACACGGCGGCAGGCATCGCATATGCCGCATGGTTTTTTCACGCTGGTGCAAAAATCACGCAATGCAAGCATGCGCGCAAAGGTAAGCTTGCCAACACCCTTTGGTCCTGCAAGCAGATAGGCATGCATGCCGCCATTTGCAGCGCTGTTCCATAGCAGCGCATAACCAGCGCCCAACCGATGGTAGTCTAAAAATGCGGGCATGGCGCCCGTGCCTGTTTCACCGCTTTGCAAGAGAGAAAATCCTTTCCGGCTTACAGCTTGATAAACTGATCCACCGTTAGCACAAAAATGGTCGCGCCGCCTACCACCACTTCAATGGGGTAAGGGGTATAGGCGCCGGGTACACCAACCATGGATACGGGAGAGGCGGCAATCTGCTTGCGGCTTTTGCATACCTTTTCGATTACGACCATCGCGGCATCGAAACGGTCATCATCCACACCCACAAGAAGGGTCGTGTTGCCCGCACGCAGGAAACCGCCAGTGGTTGCCAGTTTGGTAACGCCAAAGCCATCCGACATCAATTCGCTTATCAACCGTGCGGCGTCCTCATCCTGAACGATAGCGATAATCAGCTTCATACGTCCAACCTCCCTTTGTGTTTTCCCATTTCAAGTGTACAGCAAATTGTCATAAAAATCAATCATAGGGCATAAGGATCCGTCATTGCGCGCTGGGTTGTGGTGATTAATACCTTCATTATTATTGATTCTCGCGCGCAGAGCCTCACAGAAAATGGATGCTTACCTTTTTACTTGCCAACGCGCATCTTCTAGTATAAAATAACTAAGAATGACATCAAGCAATGGCGATGCGTACTCCGCACAGTGGCATCGCATTAGGAAAACGCCCTTTTAACCCGAAGGAGGCTATACCTTGAGCAAAGTACATCTTTTGGACCATCCGTTGATTCAACACAAACTGAGCATCATGCGCAACAAGGATACCGGCGCCAAAGAGTTTCGCGAGTTGCTTGAAGAAATATCCATGCTGATGGTTTATGAGGTGACACGGGATTTGCCTACGGAGGAGGTGGAGGTAGAAACCCCTATCTGCATGACCAAATCCAAAATGTTAAGCGGGAAAAAGATTGGCATCGTTCCGATTCTGCGTGCCGGCCTTGGCATGGTGGACGGCGTTACCAAGCTGATTCCCGCAGCGCGTATCGGGCACATCGGCTTGTATCGCGATCCGGTTACGCTGCAACCCGTTGAATATTATTGCAAATTGCCCGCTGATAGTGAAAACCGGGAGCTGATTGTGCTGGATCCCATGCTGGCAACAGGCGGCAGCGCGTCGGCAGCCATTTCGTTTATTAAGCAGCGCAAGGGCAGGCTGATACGTCTGGTCAACCTGATTGCGGCGCCGGAAGGCATCCAACGCATTCAGCAAGATCATCCGGATGTCGATATTTATGTGGCCGCCTGCGACGAAAGGCTCAACGAGCATGGCTACATCGTGCCCGGGCTTGGGGATGCCGGGGATCGTCTCTTCGGTACGAAATAGAAATGATGACCTAAGGATAAAGGATGGTGCAACACGGTGGCAAAGGAGCTGTTTCGAGCGGTACAGACCGCCGAAGAAAAAGCGGAAATCATTCTGCAGGATGCGCAAAACGAGGCGCGTGAGCTATTAAAAACGGTTGAAGCGGATATCGCCGCCAACGAACGGGATATGGCGCTGAAGCATCGCGCAATGTTTCAACAGGCGATGGATGAAAAGCGCAGGAGCATCAGCGAGCGGATCGCCGCTAATGCCCCGCAGGTCAAAGCAAGCCAGGCGGAGAGCTTAAGCCAGGCGAAAGGGCGCTTGGCGGAGGCAGCCGCGCATATCGTTGAAAGGGTATGGGACGATGGCAATCGTTGAAATGAAACACATGGACATGCTTGCGCTGGACAGAGACAGGCATGAACTGCTGGCAGCCATCCAAAAGCTGGGTTGTGTTCAGGTTATACAGGCTGATACGGAAGATGTGACTTTTAACAAGCCGTCAGCCATGGCAGAACTGCCAGGCCTGGAAGAGCAGCTTACGCGTGTTGGTTGGGCGATTTCCCGTTTAGTCAAGCATGACAACACGAAGAAGCCCTTCATGGCTGATAAGCCCAGCATTGACACGGCGCAGTCCGAAGCCGTACTACTTCAGCAGAACCAGCTGATGGAAACCGTCGAGACGCTGGAGGCGCTGGAACGGGAAGCCGGTGACCTGCGAGGCCAGAGCGCCCGCATTGAAGCATTGAGCGAGCAGCTTAGGCCGTGGCAGAACCTGCAAATCCCGCCGAGCGACGTTCACACGACGCGAAACACCTTCGCGTTGCTTGGCAGCGTGCAAAAGGCATCGTGGGAGATTTGGCAGGCAGAAAATACATTCGGCGAGCTTTGCACGGTAGAACAGATATCTACCCAGCGTGATCTGGCGTATGTGTATGTTCTTTGCCACAACAGCCAGCGAGAACATGCCATGGCGATCTTAAAGGAGGGCGGTTTCACCGCCGCATCCCTGCCACATGGTAATTTGCTTGTGCGTGAGCAGCTTGCGGAACTGGCGGAGGAGCAGCAGAAGATCGAGCAGCGACAGCAGGGCATCATCTTGGATACAGCGGCTTTGGTTGTCAATCTGGTGCCGCTCAAGCAACTGTATGATGTACTGGCAAGCAAGCGAGCCAGACTGTATGCTGTAGAGCGTTTTGCGGTCTCTGAGCACACTTTCTTTTTGCAGGCGTGGGTACCCGAAACGATGACCAAAACTGTTGAAGAACAGCTGATGCTTGTGTCTCCTTCGGTTGCGCTTTCCTTCTATGACCCGGCCGAGGGGGAGGAACCGCCGGTACTTCTGCACAACAGCGCGGCGGTAACACCTTTTGAGTCAGTGGTATCCAGCTTCTCGCTGCCCGCGCCCTTCAGCGTGGATCCAACGGCGGTCATGATGCCTTTCTTTATCAACTTTATGGGCATGATGGTCAGTGACGCGGGGTACGGTTTGATGATGGCTATCGTCGCCCCGCTCCTGATCAAGGCGCTTAAGCCGAGCAAGAGTACGCAGCGTATGCTGTGGCTGATCATGGGCGGCGGATTGATGACGATTTTCTGGGGGCTGATGTATAACTCGTGGTTTGGCTACGCGCCGCTGCCGACGGTGTTTGACCCGATGAACAACGCCATGCCTGTGATGGCTACATGCATCGGGCTTGGCGCGCTGCATCTGTTTGCCGGATTGGGTATGGCAGCATACCTGAATATTCGCCGCGGCCAAGTGCTGGATATGCTCTGTGATCAGGTCAGCTGGTTTATGCTGATCGTCGGGCTAGGGCTTATGCTGGTGGTACCTGCGGTTGGACAGTGGATGGCCATTGCGGGAGCGGCGATCGTCGTGCTTACCGCCGGGCGCAAGAAGTCAAAAAATCCTATCAAGCGGCTTATCAGCGGCTTGGGCGCGCTCTACAACGTGACCGGATGGGTGAGTGATCTGCTCAGTTACATCCGCCTGTTTGGGATGGGGCTTGCGACGGGCGTCATTGGGATGGTTATCAACATTTTGGTGGGCATGATTGCGGGCGGCGGAATCATCGGCATGGTATTGGGCGCGGCGGTGTTCGTCGGCGGACATCTGTTTAACGCCGGTATCAACATCTTTGGCGCATATGTGCACAGCTGCCGACTGCAATACATTGAGTTTTTCGGGAAATTCTACGAGGATGGCGGCATTCCGTTTCGGCCGCTGGTCACTTCCAACAGCTATGTACACATCAGGGACGCCCAGTAGGCAGTCCTGATGGGTCATGATACAAAGTAACTTTTAATCAGGAGGGTTTCTATTATGTCAATTGGTCAAATTCTTGCTCTACTGGGCGCCGCGATTGCGGCAATTGGCGCGGGTATCGGTTCCAGCCGTGGTGTGGGTCTGGGCGGCGAAACATCTGCCGGTGTATCCACTGAAAACCCGGAAGTAAACAGCAAGCTCCTGCTCCTTCAGCTGCTTCCCGGCACACAAGGCATCTATGGCTTTCTGATTGGCGTGATTGTGCTGATCAACACCAATGTACTGGGCGGCGCGATGAAGCCGGTGGAACTGTTTCAGGGGCTCAGCATCCTGATTGGCTGCCTGCCGATTGGTATCGTGGGCTACTATTCCGCGATCAAGCAGGGAAAAGTAGCGGCTGCCGGCATGATCATGACTGGTCAACGTCCCGAGATGAGCGGCAAAGGCATCACCATGGCAGTTATGGTGGAAACCTATGCTGTGCTTTCGCTGCTGCTGTCCTTCCTGATTGTCAATGCCATCAAGTTATAAGGAGCACCACATGAACGCAGATGCGATTCTGGTTAAAATCGAAGAGGATGCTAAGCATTCCGCGGAGCGAATCCTGAGCGATGCGCAAACCAGGGCTGAAGCCATGAAAGTTGCATCCCGCGAAAAAATCGAGGAAATGCACAAGACGATGCTGGCCAAGGTTGCGCTGGACGGCGCGGAGCTTGAACAGCGTATGCTTCGTATGGCTGAACTGGAAGATCGTAAGGCTTTGCTTGCCCAAAAGCGCGTGCTAATCCAGGATACGTTTGCACAAGCGCAAGCGCAGCTGGATCATGCCGGTGCGGAGAAAAAGCGGGCGTTCTTCCTTTCTCAGGTAACGCGTTGCGCCAGCGGGGAGGAAACCCTCTTCGTTGGTGATGTACACGCGGATTGGTTCGATGCTTCCTTTATAACGGACGTCAACCAAAGCATGGTCGCCGCTGGCAAGCCTGGCAGCATAACCCTCGCGCCCGAGAAGGCGCCGGATTGCCAAGGCGTTGTACTGAAAGCAAATGGAGCGGAGATCCACTGCACGTTTGAGGCTATTTTGACAGAAATCCGTCCCCGACTGGAGCAGGAGGTTGCCGCCTTGCTGTTTGGTGAGGCGTAATCTAATGAGGCGACCCGAGTGAAAGGAGGGACGGCAATGCCACAACCCAGCATCCATTACGCGTGCGGCAGGGTTGGTGTGCTTCGCAGGACAACGCTTGGCAGTGCGCAAATGGAACGCCTGCAAAGCGCCCAAACATATAACGATGCGCTGCGCACCCTTGCCGATATTGGTTTTGCCGCTGCGGACAGCACCGATTTTCAAGCTGCCGCAGATGCGCATGTGCGCAAAGCCTGCGAACTGATCCGCGCTGTGACCCCGAACCCTGATGTTACCGACTGCTTTCTTTTGCGTTATGATGTGCATAACTTGAAAGTACTTTTGAAATCCCGCCAACTGGCACAGAAACCCGCCTTCCTTTCGGCGTGCGGCACGATCAAGGTGGAAAAGCTGCGCCATGCGGTTTCCGAGCATTCCTACAGTGCGCTGCCGCCGCTGCTCAAGCAGGGGCTGGATGCGCTTGAAAAACGCATCGCCATTCGTTTTGATCCGATGCTTGTGGATACAGAGCTGGATAAAGCGATGTATCGGCAGGTGTTTGCAAATCTGGCAGGGCATCAAGACGGCGCCCTTACCCGCCGCTATTTTCAGGCCAAGGTAGATATGCAAAACCTGATTATGCTGCTTCGTTTGCGTGCGATGGGCAAGGAACAGGCTTTCTTTCAGGGCATAGCGCTGGAAGGCGGCAAAATACCGCTGCGTAAGCTTACCAAAGCATTTGAAGAGAACGAGCGTCTGGCGCGCCAATTGCTTTCGTACAGCACGGCGGTGTATCAGGCCGCAATTACGGCTAGTATCAACGCCTTGAAACTGCCCTCTCTGGAGAAAGCGGCGGATGACTACCTCTTTAGCCTCTTCAAAGGCTACCGCTACGCTACGGATTCTCTGGAAGTGCTGATTGCCTACCTGCTTCAAAGGCAGCGCGAAGCTACGGACGTGCGGCTGATCCTCACAGGGAAGCTCAACGGCTTCACCGAGGACGCCGTCATCGAAAGGATGCGTGAGCTCAATGGCTGATGTGCGTATGGGAGCTGTGGGCGAGCGTGACGCGGTGCTTTGCTTTAAGGCGATAGGCATGCAGACCATTTCAACCGAAACCGCCGAGGAAACAACCCGTGCGCTGTTTACCTTGGTTAAGCAAGGCGTACGCGTGATCTTTATTACAGAGAATGCAGCCAAAGCGGCGGCCGAGGCGCTTGAGCGTTACCAGACCGACCCGCAGGTGGCGATCATTCCGATCCCGGGGAGCGCTGGCGTAAGCGGTTACGCAATGTCACGCATCAAAGCGAATGTGGAAAAAGCTATCGGCGCGGACATTCTCTTTGGGAATAATGATAGGTAGAAAGAAGGGAAAAGCATGGCACTTGGAACCATCGTCAAGGTCGCTGGCCCCCTGATTGTTGCGGAAAACATGGCTGATGCGCGTATGTATGACGTTGTGCGCGTGAGCAAAAGCCGCTTGGTGGGGGAGATCATCGAACTGCGCGGCGATCGTGCCAGCATTCAGGTATATGAGGAAACCAGCGGCCTTGGCCCCGGTGAACCTGTGGAATCAACAGGCGCGCCGTTATCCGTGGAGTTGGGGCCTGGACTGATCGAATCCATTTTCGACGGGATCCAGCGGCCGCTGACAAAGATTCGCGCGCTCGTAGGGGATCGTATCCGCCGCGGGGTGGAAGTATCCTCGCTAAGCCGTGAAAGCAAATGGAATTTTGTGCCACGTGTAAAAGTGGGTGACGAAATCACAGGCGGCACAATCATCGGCATCGTTCAGGAAAACGCGGTCGTTGAACACCGCGTGATGGCGCCCCATGGGGTTAGCGGCAAGGTACAGGAGATTCGCGCCGGTGAGTACACCGTTACGGATACTGTCTGCATCGTCCAGACCGATAAAGGGGAAACGCGGGAGCTGACCATGATGCAAAAATGGCCGGTACGACGCGGCCGCCCCTATCAGGAAAAGCGCTCGCCTACAGAACCGATGGTGACTGGCCAGCGTGTAATCGATACCTTTTTCCCCATTGCCAGCGGTGGCGTTGCCGCCGTCCCGGGACCGTTTGGCTCGGGCAAGACGGTGGTACAGCATCAGCTGGCGAAGTGGGCGGACGCAGACATCATTGTATACGTCGGCTGCGGCGAGCGCGGCAATGAAATGACGGATGTGCTCATGGAGTTTCCGGAGCTGCACGATCCCCGTTCCGGCGAAAGCTTGATGAAGCGCACCGTGCTGATTGCCAATACATCGGATATGCCTGTTGCGGCGCGTGAAGCCTCCATCTACACAGGCATTACCATCGCGGAATACTTCCGCGATATGGGGTATAAAGTGGCCATCATGGCGGATTCTACCAGCCGCTGGGCGGAGGCGCTGCGCGAAATGAGCGGGCGCTTGGAAGAAATGCCCGGTGATGAAGGATATCCCGCCTACCTTGCCAGCCGCATTGCGGAGTTTTATGAACGCGCGGGCGTAGTCAAGTGCCTGGGGCAGGATAATCGTGAGGGAAGCATATCCGCCATCGGCGCGGTATCGCCGCCGGGCGGAGATATCTCCGAGCCGGTTTCCCAGTCTACGCTTCGCATTGTGAAGGTGTTCTGGGGGCTGAGCGCTCAACTTGCCTATAAACGACACTTTCCTGCCATAGACTGGCTACAGAGCTACTCGCTGTATAGCGATCATCTGGAGGAATGGTTCAGCGACCATGTATCGCCGCAGTGGAATGAGATGCGCGCAAACGCCATGATCATTTTGCAGGAAGAGGCGGAGTTGCAAGAAATCGTGCAACTGGTCGGCATGGACGCGCTTAGCTGGAAGGATCGCCTGACGCTGGAAGTGGCGCGTTCCATCCGCGAGGACTATCTTCATCAGAATGCCTTTGATGATGTGGATACATACACATCGCTGGAGAAGCAGTTCCTGATCCTTCAGCTGATCCTGGACTTTTACCGCAAAGGAAAACTGGCTTTGGACAGCGGCGCGAATCTTTCGGACGTAATCAACCTTCCCATCCGCGAGCGCATTGGCCGAAGCAAGTATATACCGGAGGATCAAAAGCAGCAGTTTGCGGTCATCGAAAGCGAACTGGCAGCGCAAATGGCCGCGATCTCCGAGAAAGGGGACCTGTAAGCGATGTTAAAAGAGTATCGTACGATCAAGGAAGTCGTCGGCCCCCTGATGCTGGTGGATCAGGTTGAAGGCGTGACGTATAACGAGCTGGTTGAGATTCGTCAGGCAAACGGCGAGCTGCGCCGCGGCAAAGTGCTGGAAGTCAATGGTTCCAGAGCGCTTGTGCAGTTGTTTGAGAGCAGCAACGGCCTGCAGATTGATACCGCATCCGTCCGGTTTCTGGGGCATTCCATCGAACTGGGTGTGAGCCTGGATATGCTGGGCCGCGTATTTGATGGTATGGGCAACCCGCGTGATGACGGGCCCCAGCTGATACCGGAAAAGCGCATGGATATCAATGGCGAACCGCTGAACCCCGCTGCGCGGGATTACCCCAACGAGTTTATCCAAACGGGCGTGAGCGCCATCGACGGGCTTAATACGCTGGTTCGCGGGCAGAAGCTGCCAGTGTTCTCCGGCAGCGGCCTGCCGCACGCACAGTTGGCAACGCAAATCGCGCGCCAAGCGAAGGTGCTGGGCGCGCAGGAAAAATTTGCTGTGGTGTTTGGCGCGATTGGCATTACGTTTGAGGAAGCGGAATACTTCATCAGCGATTTTCGCCGCACGGGCGCGGTAGAACGCGCGGTGTTGTTTATGAACCTAGCCAACGATCCGGCAATCGAGCGCATCGCGACTCCGCGTATGGCGTTAACCGCCGCAGAATACCTCGCTTACGAGAAGGATATGCATGTGCTGGTAATCCTGACGGATATCACCAACTATGCCGAAGCGTTGCGCGAAGTATCCGCTGCGCGTAAGGAAGTGCCGGGTCGCCGCGGATATCCGGGCTATCTATATACCGATTTGGCCAGCATCTACGAACGCGCAGGGCGCGTGATCGGTAAGAAGGGATCTATCACGCAGATTCCGATCCTCACAATGCCGGAAGACGATAAAACTCACCCGATCCCCGATTTGACAGGCTATATTACGGAAGGGCAGATCATCCTGAGCCGTGAGCTGTATCGCAAAGGGATTCAACCTCCCATTGACGTTATGCCGTCGCTCAGCCGTTTGAAGGACAAGGGTATCGGCGAGGGTAAAACGCGCGAGGATCACGCGGCAACCATGAACCAGCTCTTTGCCGCATACTCGCGCGGCAAGGAAGCCAAAGAGCTTGCCATTATTTTGGGCGACGCGGCCTTGACCGATGTGGACAAGAAGTACGCGGCGTTTGCCGAAGCCTTTGAGAAGCAGTACGTTTCACAGGGCTATCAAGCCAACCGGCCCATCGAAGAAACGCTCAGCCTTGGCTGGGGATTGCTTTCGATGCTCCCCCGCAACGAGCTCAAACGTATCCGTGACGATATGCTGGACAGATACCTGCACGATACCGCCGCAGATGTGGACGAGGATTCCGGCGAGGAGGACGTGTAATGGCTGCCGCCATGCGTATCAACCCCACCCGCATGGAGCTGACGCGTGTTAAGCGCAAACTGGTTACCGCCAAACGCGGGCATAAGCTCCTTAAGGATAAGCGGGATGAAATGGTGCGTCAGTTTATCCTGCTGGTACGTGAAAACCATCGTTTACGCACCGAGGTGGAAAGCGCGCTCAGCGGAGCGCTGCGAAATTTCGCCATGGCGCGCTCAGTAACCGAGCCGGAAATGATGGAAGAAGCGCTATTGTATCCGGCACGCAGTGTGAGCGTGCAAATGGGCATTCGAAGCATTTTAAGCGTTCGCGTACCGACCCTAAAGACCGGCGAGGATAACGTGCAGGCCATGATTAGTTATGGTCTTGTGGAAACTTCCGCGCAATTGGACGGTGCCATCGCAAACCTGGCAGAGCTACTGCCAAAGCTAATCCGTTTGGCCGAAGTGGAAAAAACCTGCGATTTGCTTGCCGATGAGATCGAGAAAACGCGCCGCCGGGTAAACGCGTTGGAATATGTGATGATTCCGCAGTTTATCGAAACCATCCGCTTTATTACCATGAAGCTGGATGAGAATGAGCGCGGAAGCCTCACCAGGCTGATGAAAGTCAAAGCGATGATTGAGCAACGAGCAGAAAACGGATGATTTCAAGCATGAAAAAAGGGAAGTGGAGCATATCCGCTTCCTTTTTTGGCATTTGTATGATAATTTTTTATACGTAAGTAAAAACGATCTGCTGCAAAACGCGACGAGAAACGTAGTAGGAGGATCCAATGATTCGCTTTGAAAACGTAACCAAAACCTATTCCGGCGGAGCAACGCGGGCTGTGGATAACTTGAACCTGGAAATCGAAAGCGGAAAAGTGTTTGGCTTCCTTGGCCCAAATGGCGCAGGCAAGACCACAACCATCAAAATCATGACAGGAATCCTGCAACCGGATGCGGGTACCGTGTGGTTGGAGCATGCGGATATTGCGAAGGATACCATCGAAGCGAAGCGGATGTTTGGTTTCGTGCCGGATTCCTTTGAAATGTTCGAGCGCTTGACGGGGATTGATTACTTGCGCTTTCTGGCGGATGTATACCAGGTTGGCGAGGCAGAGCGAAAGGCGCATCTTGATCAATACCTGCCGCTTTTTGATCTGGAGAAAGCCATTGGCCAGCAGATACGGAGTTTTTCGCATGGAATGAAGCAGAAACTCCAGATTATCGGCTCCACCATCCATCAACCACGCATATGGATTCTGGATGAACCGATGGTAGGGCTGGACCCTGCCAGCATGCATGTGCTCAAACAGAAAATGCGAGACTATTGCGATAGCGGTAAGACGGTTTTCTTCTCCACGCATGTGCTGGATGTGGCAGAGCGTCTTTGTGATGAGATCGGTATCATCCGCGACGGGAAACTCATTGCCCAAGGCGCGCCGGATGCATTGATGCGAAGCGAAAGCGCTACCTCTTTGGAGGATGTGTTCTTAAACCTCACAGTAAAGGAGGGCTAAACCATGTTTGCATATCTCAAACTGCTGGTTAAGCAGCGGCTTGCGCTTTGGAACCCTGCGCGCAATCTGCGTAATGCCAAGTCAAAATGGAAAGTCGTCCTTTCGTACATCGGTTTTACGCTTGGCATGCTGGCATTGTATGGAATGCTGGTAGGTATGGAGTACCTCCTCTACGGGGCATTTGTACAGTTGGGTGAGCCGCAAACATTGCTTGCTTTGACCGGCATTGTGTGCACGCTGCTTGTGATTGTCACCAGTTTTTTCTTTGTGTTGAGCGAGTTGTTCTTTTCCAGAGATATTCCGTTTGTTTCCGCGCTGCCTATCACTTCACGTGGCCTGCTGGGGGCAAAGCTCATTCGCATTTGGATTGGTGAAGCGGGAATCGCTTTGTTGGTATGCCTGCCAGTTGTGATTCTATATGGAATAGGCCACGCAATGGGCGTATTCTACTATCTTGCGGCCATCATTCTGATTCCATTGCTTTCAGTTGCGCCGCTTGCAGTGGTGACGCTGCTCTCCTTTGCGCTCATTCGGGTATCTGCGTTATGGAAACGCAGAGAGCTGCTGACGATCGTTGCCAGTATGGCGTTCTTGATTGCATTCCTCTACGCGGAGATGCGCCTGTCCCTCTCTGCGGAAGGAAGCGATTTGGGCGCGCTTGTGTTACAGTTGGTTTTGCGGCAAAAGCAGATGCTGGATTTGGTGGTGGGCATCTATCCGCCGATTCAGCTGTTCACTTCGGCGCTTACCAATGGCGGGGGATCAGCACTTCTGCATGGAATCATGTTTGCGGGTTTGAACATAAGCATAATGGCAGTGGTTTGGGTTTTACTGGGCAATGGATACCAACGCCTGGCTGTCAGGCAGCAGGAATCCCTCGCGAGGCTGAACGCGTCCAAACGCCGTGTGGGGAAACAGCGTGAGCGCTCCCCATTAACTGCATTGTATGTACGGGAAATGCGGGAGATTCTTACGGTTCCGGTTTATGCGATGAACAGCCTCGCTTCCGCTGTGATTTTTCCGGTTCTCTTTGCTGTCATGGTCGTCAGCGGCGGCCAGACATCCGCCGAGCTTGCAATGCTGCCAGCGCTGGCTGCCATGGTGCCTAAGCCTGTTTTGATTGCGATCATCGCGGCGTTGCTTACCTTCCTGACCAGTATGAACATGGCAGTTGCGACGTCTGTATCCCGTGAAGGGAAAAGGCATGAGTTCTTTCAAACGCTGCCGGTTAAGCCGAGGAATCATTTGCTGGCGAAACTGCTCATGGGGTTAACGGTCAATATGCTTTGCGTGTTGCCAATCACCGTCATTTTGTTGGTGGCGATACCCTCGCTGGCGCTGACAATTCTCTTAGGCTTCGTAGTGTCCTGCTTTTTCTCCACAGCCATGGCGAGCTTTGCGCTCATGGTGGATGCGCGACATCCAAGATTTGGTTGGAAAAACGAAACGGAGGCAATTAAACAAAACGGGATAGCTGCCCTTACCATGTTTGGTTCCATGGGTTTCATCGTGCTTTGCGGCGCAGCATTCTATGGTCTGCTGATCCTCAACGTGGCGGCGCTCAACGCATTGCTTATTGTGATGGGTATTGCGTTGGGGCTGGATGTTTTCCTGATCAATCGATTGATGAAAACGACAGCTAACACTTACATCCATCAGGAGATCCGCAATTAGTTAACAGAATGTTACAAAAATGCGTGCATTATTCTTAAACATGTGATATACTGTTAAGGTGATCAATGTGAAGGGAGGGCATGGCATGCTGAGCAAAGCGCAAAGCAAACGTTTTGTGCCACAGCCTTCCTTGAATCAGCAACACGCATTATCATCGCTGGAGAAGGGGCTGTTGCGTTGGTCCATGGCAGAACGCGGCGATAAAGTGCTGGATGTGCATGTGGGCAGCGGCTTGATGCTTGAGTATCTGCAACGTAATATGGAATGCGAGGTATGCGGGATCTCCGACGATATGGAAAGCGTTCGCGCCTCACGATCCCGTCTCCGCAATGCAGATATTATCTATGCTTCACTGGAAGAGATTCCATGGCGTGCCAACACCTTTGACTCTGTTTATGTGAAGGTAATCACCACATCACTGAACGAACAGATGCTACGCGAATGCATCCGCGTGCTTAAACCGGGCGGACAGCTTTTAATCGGGTTTGTGAGCATTCCCTCGGTGATACGGCCATTCATGGGGCTTATCAAGCCGGAGACTGAGGAAATGGCAATACATGCACGCAGCCAAGGAGGAACACAGGCTATACTCAAGGCGCTTGGGCTTACGCAGATAACGATGCAACGTGCGGCGATGGTAATACGCATATGCATTGGTTGGAAGCCGATGCAGCAACACGAGGAAGCATAGCCAATGGCTCCCTTACGCTGATCAAGAGAAGAAACCGTGTAGTGTGGCTAAAGCGACATCCGTGACGCAAAATACGAACACCGCCCGCATTTTCAAGGGCGGTGTTTTTTATGCTACCAGGTATCTTTTTCTACAAATGTAACAAATATAGGCATAAAGTGGAATGGACATAACGCAGAATACATGATGCTGTAGACATCGGGCTTTCTTAACAGGCATATAATGATGCCGTTGGAAAACCTTCGCTTGTTGTGCCGCTTGCGCTTTTGTTGCGCACTTCACCGATGCATCAGGCGTGATGCTTTACGCCTTATGAATTGGAGCGTACACATTACGCTTCTACAGGGCAACGACTTCGCATACCGTCAGTATGGATGCCGCGACCGTAAATCGAACATCGAAACCTGCATAGGAAAAACCGTACACCCGGGCAGGATCATCCTGATAGGCGGGGCGGGGATCGCTGGCTAAAACAGCAAACAAGGTCTCTTGCTTTTCCTGTGGGATCATGGCTAACCATGTCTCCGGGAATAAGACTTCCAACGTATCAAAAGGGATCGCGTCCGTGAAGCCGCCGGTCGCGTCAGGGAAGCAATCTGCATAAGGTAGATACGGTTTGATGTCGAAAATAGGCGTTCCATCCATCATATCTGCCCCGGATACGATTAACACCATTCCCTGTGGGCTGCTTTCAACACGCTCCAGCTTTACACAACTGAGCCCGAGCGGGTTTGGACGATTGGGCGAGCGTGTGGCAAACACACCGATGCGTTTGTTGCCCCCCAACCGGGGTGGACGAACCATCGGCGACCATCGCGCCTGAGCACTGCCGGAGAAACCCCACAGTAACCATAGATGGCTATACCCGGTGATGCCCCGCAGCGCGTCCGCATTTCGATAAGCGGGTTCAAATACGACCGTGGACAGAAACGATTCAAGCATGCCGTTTTGCCGTGGCAGGCCAAACTTGGTTGGGAAGTCATTATGGATAGATGCAATCTTCCTAAGCTGCCAGGCGGCATCACCATGTTGAGCTGGCATGAATGGCACCCTTTCATACGGGTTTGTGTTCCCGGATTATAAACCATGCTGTGCGGATCAATCCTTACCACAGGGAGAGCGTCCTGAAGCGCGCATCATTTGCCGCAAGCGTGGTATATGCCAGTCCATTATACCCATGCAGGGTTGATCCTGCAATGCGAAGCACGATTCAACGCAAAGGAGATTGCTGTACGTACCAATCATAAAAAGTTATTTGTTCTCACTGCCATTCCATGGTATGATAGCGGTAACACGGAGAACTCCCGCGAAAAAAAGATGTTCGGAGTATACCGTACAAGGGAGAGAACAGCATGGATCCAAAGTATCAAATCGTGGCAGATCACCTCCGGCACGACATTGCGGCAGGAATTTATAAGGATGGCGATGCCCTGCAAACCGAGGCGGAACTGAAGAAAACCTTCGGCGTGAGCAGGCAGACGGTTCGGCAAGCCATATCGCTGCTGGAAAACGACGGGCTTGTGATCCGGCGAAGGGGCAGCGGTACCTATGTCAATCACAGCGCGCGCAAGCATAGCGGGGTTCTCAATGTGGGCGTAATCACAACCTACATTACCGATTATATTTTCCCAAGCATTGTACGCGGGCTTGAGGGCGTACTTTCGGCCGAAGGATGCATCATGAGCCTATCGGCAACCTATAATCGCGCGGATCACGAGCGTTCCATGCTGCAGCGGATTTTGGAATCACCGTTGGATGGATTGATTGTGGAGGGGACAAAAACCGCGCTGCCCAATCCCAACATCGGCCTTTATGAGAAACTGCTGGAGCGGAACATCCCCTTTGTGTTTATCAACGGCTACTACCCGCAATTGCCGCAGGCCGTGTATGTGGTTATGGATGATGAGGCGGGTGGGCGGATGGCGGCTGCATACCTTGCACAACAAGGGTTTTCGCGAATCGGCGGCATATTCAAGAGTGATGATATGCAAGGGCATCTGCGTTATCAGGGGTTTTTTGCCGAAATGCAGCACCGTGGCTTGCATGTGCGGGATGAGAATGTTTGTTGGTTTACCACAGAGAACAAGAAGCGTTTCCTGAAGGATGAAACGGGCATGGAATTCATGCGAAGCCTGAAGAACACGGTTGATGCAGTTGTATGCTATAATGATGAAATCGCGCTGCAATTGATCGCGGCGCTGGAAGAAAACGGAATGACTGTGCCAAGGGATGTATCCATTCTCAGCTTCGACAATAGCGCCTATGCAAGCGTATGCCATCCCAAGCTTACCTCGCTTTCTCACACGAAGGATGAGTTTGGCCGTATTGCCGCTGGGAAGCTGCTAAACATGATGATGGGCAAGCAAGAAACCAGCGCGGTACTCCCGTGGAGTCTGGTGGAGCGCGACAGCGTACGCCATCGATAACCGATATACGGTATGCGGAAGCGATGGAGGGCAGCGCAGGAAGACCGTCCACATATTCTGAAAAACAAATATAATTGCGCTTGTGTCGCTTTTAGATTTGTGCTATGATAAAAACACCATTGGTACGTACAACTTCGGGAGAACCGAGGAATGCAAGGGAGGATGTTTTCTATGAGCAAATATACAATCGGCGTAGACTACGGTACGTTGAGCGGTCGTGCGGTGTTAGTTGAGGTTGGCAGCGGAAACGAGATCGCTTCGGTGGTTTTTGATTATCCCCACGCGGTCATGGACACAGCGTTGCCATCCGGCAAGAAACTGGGGCTTGACTGGGCGTTGCAGCACCCGCAGGACTATATCGACGTGCTGACCCACACCATACCGGAAGTGCTCAAGAACTCCGGCATTGACGCGCGTGACGTGATCGGCATCGGCACCGACTTCACAGCCTGTACGGTGCTCCCTGTTAAGGATGATGGCACGCCGCTGTGCTTTCTGCCCGCGTTTGCGGATGTGCCTCACGCCTATGTGAAGCTCTGGAAGCATCACGCGGCGCAGGATAAAGCCAATCGGCTCAATGAGATTGCCGCTGCCCGCGGTGAAAAATGGCTCCAAAACTATGGCGGAAAAATTAGCAGCGAGTGGCTTTTCCCCAAACTGTGGCAGGTGTTGGAAGAAGCGCCCGATGTATACGCCGCCATGGATCATTTTGTGGAAGCGGCGGATTGGATCATTTGGCAGTTGACCGGTGTGCAAACGCGCAATTCCTGCTGCGCTGGCTACAAAGCCATGTACAACAAGACTACAGGTTATCCGGAAAAGGCATTCTTTAAGGCGCTTGATCCACGGCTGGAAAACGTGATTGAAGAGAAACTTTCCTGCCCTGTAACGGCATTGGGGCAGCGCGCGGGGAGCCTTACGGCTGCGATGGCGCAAAAGCTGGGTTTGACGCCTGGCATCGCGATTGCCATTGGCAATGTGGATGCGCACGTGTGCGTGCCTGCCGTGGGTATTGATGCACCCGGGCAGATGCTCGCCATTATGGGAACTTCAACCTGCCACATGATGATGGGCACGGCGGAATATCAGGTACCGGGGATGTGCGGTGTGGTGCAGGATGGCATTATGCCGGGCTTTGCAGGCTACGAGGCTGGTCAAAGCTGCGTGGGCGATCATTTTGCCTGGTTTGTGGATAATTGCTGTCCCGCAAGCTATTATGAGGCCGCGAAAGCCAAAGGCGAGAATATACATCAATACCTCACAGACCTAGCGCAAAAGCAAAAGGTGGGCGAGCATGGCTTGGTGGCGCTGGACTGGTGGAATGGAAACCGCAGCGTGCTGGTGGATGTAGATTTGACCGGGATGATGCTGGGTATGACCCTGCAAACCAAGCCGGAGGATATGTACCGCGCGCTGATTGAATCCACGGCCTATGGTACGCGTATGATTATTGAGAACTACCGTGAAAGCGGCGTGGCGGTGGAAGGCTTCTATGCCAGTGGCGGCATCAGCCAAAAGAATCCGATGATGATGCAGATTTATGCGGATGTGTTGAACATGGATATCAAGATTGCCGGTTCGGCGCAGGGGCCCGCGCTGGGCAGCGCGATCTTCGCATCGGTTGCGGCGGGCAGCGCCGCGGGCGGGTATGATGATGTGTTCGCTGCCGCGCGTGATATGGGTAAGGTGAAAGACACCGTATACCGCCCCAATCCTGAAAACGCCAAAGCTTATGATCAATTATTCGCCGAATACCGTGTGCTGCATGATTATTTTGGACGCGGCGCTAACGATGTCATGAAGCGGCTCAAGGCCATCAAAGCACAGGCATAGGCAGGGATAAACAAGCGGCGCGCCTTATTGCCGTTGCTTTACGCGAGTGGAGGAAACAACAATGCTGGAATCGCTGAAAAAAGCTGTATACGAAGCGAATATGCTCTTGCCTGCGCATCACTTGGTTACATTCACATGGGGGAATGTGTCAGGGGTTGATCGGGAAGCGGGTCTGTTTGTTATCAAACCGTCAGGTGTTCCTTACGAATCACTTACCCCTGATGATATGGTGGTAATGGATCTGCACGGCAGGAAAGTGGAAGGCAAGTTGAACCCTTCCAGCGACACCGCAACGCATTGGGAGCTTTACAACCGTTTCCCCGCGATAGGGGGCATTGTACATACGCACAGCCGCTGGGCAACCATATGGGCGCAAGCGGGACGGGAGATTCCTCCCTATGGCACCACGCATGCAGATTATATCTATGGCGCTGTTCCCATCACCCGTTCGCTTACGGAGGATGAAGTCACGCGTGCCTATGAGCTGGAAACGGGTAAAGTGATTGCCGCGCATTTTGAAGATCACAAACTGAATCCAATCGCGGTACCTTGCGTACTGGTGCGCAATCACGGTCCTTTTACCTGGGGCAAGGATGCGATGGATGCGGTGCATAATGCCGTAGTGCTGGAGGAGGTTGCCATGATGGCATGGCACACTGAAGCACTGCCTGTATTGCAGCCACGGGAGGATATGCCTGATTACCTGAAAGAGAAGCACTATCAGCGCAAGCATGGCCCAAACGCATATTACGGGCAAAAATGAACCATTGCTTGCGAACTGTGCAGTTCACGTTGCAGCAGGCATTTGCCAGGGTGGGATAGAAGCTTCTGCCCATCCTGGATGGCGTGATGCGGGGAAATCATCACGGGTTGTGATGATCCGTTATTGCCAAGATAAACAGGATACAAACGGCGTATGCCCATAGGGGATACGCCGTTTAGCGTTTTCGTTGTGAACGTGGTCAGAGGGCGGGGATCAGTAAAGCGCCGAGGGGTAGGGCATATTTATTATGTACGTTGCCCAATCAACTTGAAGATATAGCTGTTTACGTAAGCCGCCTATAGACAGGTGTGAACAAGACAGGCATAAGCGCGACACACATGTTGTGAACCATGAGCGTTGGCTCCTTCAAAAAACAAAGATATCGTGATACAATAAATACAAACGGTATGGACGTATCGTAAACGGCAGGAGGGATAACCATGCGATTCCAAATGATTCATGAGAACTACAATGTGAGCAATCTGGAACAATCCATTGCGTTTTATGGCGAGGCGTTGGGGCTTACGGAGAAGAGCCGAAAATCAGCGGCGGACGGATCGTTCACAATTGCTTTTCTGACAGATGGGGTATCCGGATTTGAACTGGAACTGACCGAACTGCGGGATCATCCCCAGAAGTACGATTTGGGAGAAGTCGAGTTCCATCTTGCCTTCCGTGTGGACGATTTTGAAGCCGCACATCAAAAGCATGCCGAGATGGGCTGCATCATCTATGAAAATGAAAAGATGGGCATCTATTTTATTGTCGACCCCGATGGTTACTGGCTTGAGATCGTACCCACGAGAGATTGAGCCCGATGCCGAGCAATCAATGAAAGCGGTTTGTGTTAAGGTCACAAACCGCTTTTGTTGATCGTGGTGGGATGACGGCCAGTAAGCATATGCAAGCAACACGATGCTTATAAGAACTTCATGCGGGAAACTCGCGGTACAGCAGTTGCCTTGGCATTGGCCAATGGATGCGACATGACATGGCATACCCGTATCGTAAGGGTGGCGACTAACGGCACACTCCGTATGATTACACTTTTTGCCCACTTAGTGCCTGTGTGCGTTCCCATACCGCGCCCAGTAAGGTAATGGCAAGTGATAACGCGGTTTCTGGCGTGAGGCCTGCTTGCCGAATGAGCATCTCCGGCGGGTTGCGAACCCCAAAGGTGATACGCGCATCGGTTTCGCCTACGGCTGTGTACAGCGCGGTGAAATCCGGCAGGTATTGATCATCCATGCGCAGGTGCAGGCCATCGGCACGCAGGTAGAGATGATTGATCCCCAGCCTTCGCGTAATGGCGCGCAAATGCGCGATCATAATCAGGTTTTGCATGGGCTTTTCGATATCGCCAAAGCGGTCGATCAACTCCGCCTCGATTTCCAGCCTTGATGCCGCATCATCAATCATGGCGATGCGTTTATAGATTTCGATGCGCAAACGTTCATCGGGGATGGATTCCTCCGGCAGGTAGGCGTCGATGGCGAGTTCTATGCGGGTATCCAACTCCGGCGTTTCCGCGTGACCCTGCACCTCGCCAACCGCTTGCTCAATGAGCTTGAGATACATATCGTAGCCGACGGTGCTCAGGTGACCGTGCTGCTCTGGGCCAAGCACATCGCCTGCGCCGCGGATTTCCAAATCTCGCATGGCGATGCGGTATCCCGCGCCAAACTCCGTAAACTCTCGAATTGCGGAGAGTCTCTTTTCTGCGGTTTCACTGAGCAGCTTATCACGGCGTACGGTGAAATAGGCATATGCCTGCCGGTTGCTGCGGCCAACGCGCCCGCGAATCTGGTACAGCTGCGAAAGCCCAAAGCGATCCGCATCAAAAACAACCAGCGTATTGGCCTCTGGAACATCCAGCCCGCTTTCAATAATGGTGGTACACAAAAGCACATCAAAAGCGCCGGCGTAGAAATCCAGCATCACATCTTCCAGCGCGTTTTCCCGCATCTGCCCATGCGCAACGCCAATCCGCGCTTCCGGCACAAGGGTTTTCAGGCGTGTATACATCTGCTCGATGCTGCGTACACGGTTGTAGAGGAAATATACCTGCCCGCCGCGTGCCATTTCCCGCCGGATGGCTTGGGTAACAAAGGCATCGTCATAGGGCGTCACATAGGTTTTGACGGGCAAGCGCTCTTCCGGCGGGGTTTCCAAAATGCTCATGTCCCGTATGCCCACCATACTCATGTGCAGTGTGCGTGGAATGGGTGTTGCGGAGAGGGTGAGAACATCCACCATGGTGCGCAGGTGCTTAATGCTTTCTTTATGGCTTACCCCAAAGCGCTGCTCTTCGTCAACAATAAGCAGGCCAAGGTTTTTGAAAAGCACATCCTTTGCCAGCATGCGATGCGTCCCAACCAGAAGATCGATCTTCCCTTCCTTGAGACGTTTGAGGATATCGCGTTGCTCTTTGGGGCTCTTGAAGCGGCTGAGCATATCAAACGTCACCGGAAAACCTGCGAAGCGCTTTTTAATGGTATTAATGTGCTGCTGCACCAGAATCGTCGTGGGCGCGAGGATGGCGACTTGCTTGCCATCCAGCACGGCTTTGAAGGCTGCGCGCAAGGCAACCTCCGTCTTGCCATAGCCTACGTCTCCGCACAGCAGGCGATCCATATTTCGCGGGCTCTCCATATCGCTGAAAACCTGCTCCACGCTTTGCTGCTGATCCGCAGTCAGCTCATAGGGAAACATATCTTCAAACTCCCGCTGCCAGGGCGTATCATGGGAGAAGGCAAACCCAACGGTTTTTTGCCTGGCCGCGTACAGCTCGGCAAGGTCAAACGCAAGTTTCTTTAATCCTGCTTTGACTTTGCTCTTCTGGCGCTCCCATTCTCCGCCGCCAAGCCGGTTAAGCTTCGGCGCGCTGTGCTCTGCACCGATAAACTTCTGCACGCGATCAAACTGATCAGTCGGTACGTAAAGTTTATCGGCGCCCAGATAGCGAATGAGCAGATAATCCCGTTTCACGCCTTCGGTGCTCAGTTGCACCACACCGTCAAAGATACCGACACCATGCGTATCATGCACGACATAATCGCCTGGTTTCAAATCTGTAAACGAAGCAATGCGTTCGCCTGCTTTTTGGCGCTTTTTGGCTCTTTGGTAGCTGGTGCCGTATAAATCGGTATCGGAAATGAGGCATAGTTTTGCATCTGGGTTGCGAAACCCTTTGCTCAGGGTAGCGGGCAGCAGAATGACTTCGGATGCAATCAGATTGCCATCCAGCGTTTCACTCATCACAGTGGGTGTGTTTTGCTCGGCAAGGGCGCGCTGTAGCCTGCGACCACGCGCCTCGCCTCCTGTAAGCACAACGATGGCATAGCCTTGCGAGCGCCAGGCAGCGATATCTTTGCTGAGCCCTTCCAGGCGGCTTTGGTAAGGCATCACGGGCTCGCTGCGCATTTCCAGCACATGCGTGGGGGAAAGCTGCCCAAGCCCGCGAGAAAGATCGCTCAAAGCAAGCACGGCGCGGTTATTGATGGCAGCAAGCAGATCATTATACGTAAAGAGCAAATGCTGCTGTGCCGCATATCCATCCCCGCGGCGCTGCGCATCCTGCCATTCCTCGAGGAACGCTTCCCGCTTGGCTTTGACGCGGCCAGGCAGCTGATCAGGCTGATCCACAAGGATGATTGCGTTGGGAAGGTAATCGACGACTGTGCAGGTATCCGCGCAGAGCACATTGATCCACATGGGCGCTGTGCGGATTAAGTGCCCCTGACGAACGCGATCCACATCCTCCAGATGGCGCTTATGCAATGCCTGGCGCGCTTCATCGGCTGCATGGGTGCTGCTGGATGAAAGCGTAGGCACATTTCGACTGTTCTTGGCTGCGGCTGCCAGCAGCTGTGTAGCGGCGATTTCATGCCTTGCCGCTTCGTCTTGAAAATCCATGGCGTCGATCTCCGCCAGAAACTGATCGATTGTCTCCAAACCTTGGCTATCCTTGGGTTGCTGGGGCAGGGCCTGTGACGTTTGGGTTGCTTGCGAGTCCTGGAGCGCCGCAAGCAGCCGCGCAGCCGCATCTTGCGCGTTATCCGGCAGGCATTCAGTAGAAGGCATCAAGCGCACATCCTTCACGCGATGGATGCTGCGCTGGCTGATACAGTCAAATCGACGGATGCTGTCCACATCGTCCCCGAAGAACTCGATACGCAGCGCTTCGGACTCGTTAGGCGGAAAAACATCCAGTATCGCGCCGCGCATGGCACATTGCCCCTTGCCTTCTACCATTGGTACGCGTTCATACCCCATACGGATCAACCGCTCCACCAGTTCATGGGGGTTGCAGGGGCTACCCTCGCTCAGCGTGATGGTGGCGGTTTTGAAACGGTGGGCAGGCGGGCAGCGGTCAAGCATACCTTCGGCAGAGACACATAAAACGCGCAGCCTGCCGCTGGCTGCTTCCCCTAATACCTGCAGCCGTTGCCAGGTGCTTTCATGGCTGGCGGCGGCGCGGCTGAATTGTACATCCCTTGTGGGCAGCATGGCCGCGCAATCCCCAAACAAACGGTTGATATCCTGCGCGTTGCGCTGCGCGGATAACTCTGTGGAGGATATGAGTACCACGGGTCGGCCGGTACGGTGCGCCAGCGCGGCAGCCAGAAAAGACCGCTCGCCCTCTGCTGTTCCAGTAAGTGCGGTGCAGCCTGTCTGTTTCAGTTGGGTTAGGAGCTCCTGCCAGATGGGCATTGCCGAATAAGCACTAAATAGTCCTTCGTTCATGAGTCAATCCTTTGGGTGGTAGAAGTGTTTGAAGCGGGTTCTGTTGCCGCGGCGGAAGGAGATGCCGCACGTGGGAGCTCAGCGCTCGCAACCGTTTCAAGCGACTGCTTTGGCAACTTGGGTTTTTTTGTGTTGAACTGATTCATGGCCGATTGGAGGCCGTTTTGCAACCATTCGACGGCTGCATCCGCGGCGATCAGATACGCGTCAAAAGCATCCTGACGTTCCTGCGGGGTGTTGTAATGGGAGGTTACCCAATCCGCAAGCGCAAAAGATGGGGGGCAGCCGCCAATGCCAACGCGGATACGCGGAAAAGCGTTGCTGCCGATGCTGCTGATGATACTGCGCATGCCATTATGGGTGCCCGCGCTGCCGTTCTTGCGGATGCGTATCCAACCCGGGGCAAGGTCGATATCATCATAAACGACCAGCAGATTCTCCATGGGCAGCTTGTACCACTGCATCAGCTGCTGGACGGCTTCACCGCTCAGGTTCATATACGTTTGGGGTTTGCAGAGCACCACTTTCTCACCATGGTATAACCCTTCTCCCACAAGCGACTGGAATCTGTGCCGGGTAATGGGAATCGATAGTTTTTCAGAAAGCAGCGTAAGCACATCAAAGCCCACGTTATGACGCGTGTGCGCATATTTTTCACCGGGGTTTCCAAGGCCAACGATCAGATGCATAGTCCCTCCCGATTCCATTTGCTTGTGTGATTGGGTTTGTAGAGCGTAAGTTCAGGCACGGATTGCCGACGGTTTGGCTTTGCTGCTTTGCGTAAGCACGGCAACCGCAGCAGCAGACAAATCAAGCGCGGCACAGCGCTAAAACTGAAGCTGCCAGACACAACGCAAGGCGAGGATGGCGCGCCACCCCCGCTTGCGGCTTCCTGTGCAAAGCCGTATCCAGTACATTCGTCACCTGCTACAGCTTTCCCTGCTCCTTGCGTCGCTTGACCCATTCTTCTTTGATGACGCCCCGCGAGCGCGCCACAAAAAGCGCCTCATCCGGCACGTCCTCTACCACGGTGCTGCCCGCGGCGATATAGGCATCCTTTCCGATGTGTACAGGGGCAATCAAGTTGCAGTTGCAGCCGATAAAGGCATTATCCTCCACACGCGAGCGATTTTTAGTTTTGCCATCGTAGTTGACAAACACAACACCGCAGCCGAGATTGATGTTCTTTCCTAAATCGCTGTCCCCCACGTATGTCAGATGACTCACTTTGGTGCCATCGCCGATGGCGCTGTTCTTAATCTCCACAAAATCGCCGATGCGGCAGTGCTCGCCGATGGCGGCATCTGGCCGCAGGTAGGCGAAAGGCCCGACCGTGGTTTGCGCGCCGACTTTGCAGCGTATGAGCACACTGCTTTCGATGGTCACACCATCCCCGATGACAGCGCTTTGCAGGCGATTATTGGGGTACAGTATACAGCCTTCGCCGATCACTGTACTCCCCTGCAAGGTGTTACCGGGGTATAGGATGGTACCTTCTCCAATGCGCACGTCCGCTTCAATGATGGTGTTCTCCGGCGCCAGCATTACCACACCCGCTTGCAGGTGGCTTTCAAGGATATCCGCGTGTATAGCGCGATATGCTTGGCCAAAGCTTCTTGCATCTGTTACAGCAATGTAGGCATCGGGGTCCTGTTCATGGACAACCTTCACAGCCAGACTTTGACTATTCAGCCAATCGGTGATTGCCGCCAGCGTAGCAGGCAGACCATCGGGCAGCGCGCGCAGCAGCGCGGCAGGGAGCGCCATCGCCAAGGGCGTTTGCAGATCTGCGAGCAATACTGCCGCAGGACGATCCTTTGCCGTAGCAAGTAAAGCGGCATATGTTTTAGCGCTCAAGCAGGGGGCGTTGTCGCTGGCAAGCAGGATGCATTGCAAATCTGCCGCCAGAAGCGCACGAAGCGAGGTGGAATCGGCGGGGCGGGTGGCAGCTAGGGAGATATCCGCATCGGCAATCGCTTGCTCCACATAGGTATGGATGGGTTTCCCCAAGAGAAAAGGCGCATTGTAGGCATGCTCTTCCGGAGGCATTAAAATGCCCAGATTTCGTTTCATAAACTCACCTCAAATGAAAAATGGTCAATCAAACAGCCAATCAGCAGGTTTAACGCTGAGCATAGGCGAATCACCGTGCGTCACATCCATGAGCATGAGAGGTTTCTCACCTTGAACGCGTTTGGGCTTTGGTGTGGCAGTTGAAACCACAAAGGCCATACCTACGACTTCGGCATTGAATTCCCGCATAAGGTCGGTCATGCCTTTGGCGGTGCCGCCTCCCTTGATGAAGTCATCCACAATGAGCGCCTTTTGCCCGGGCTGGACAGCGCGACGGCTCAGGCTCATGGTTTCGATATGGCCTGCGGAGGCCGTTTCATAATTAATATGTACGGCGGAGCCTTCAAACATGTTGCTCATATGGCGGGCGATTACCAGCGGCACGCCAAGCGCGTCCGCGGTCATCAAGGCAACGGGTATGCCTTTGGTTTCCATGGTGAGCACAAAATCAGGCGCGTGGTCATAGAACTGTCCCGCGATGATTACGCCCATGCTGCGTACAAAGGAGGGGGTGCTCAGAATGTCCGTCAGGTAGAGAAATCCCCCCGGCAGCAGGCGTGAGGATTGCATAAGCTCCTCGCACAGCATGGTGATGATGCGGCGTGCCTCCGCTTTGCTCATGGTGGGGCGAAATCGTACGCCGCCCGCTGCGCCGGTGACAGTATCCAGCCTGCCCAACTCAAAGTTGGTAAGCACGTCTTTGAGAATATCAATATCCTCACTCATGGTGGACTTTGCGGTGCCAAACAAATCACAAAAATGTGAAAGGGTGAAGATCCGGTTGGGAGAGGCAGTGAGGATTTTCGTAAGCGCAGCCATACGCTCATTGCGGCGTATCCGATCCAAAGCAAGGTTCCTCCTTGTGTAAGCTGGCTTGAGTATACCATATGCACGCGAATGTTGCCAACAGGAAAATGGCGAACGTTCGGGTATAGAACGCATCTGATCAGACGTAATCAGGGGGTGGCGTTTTTGCTTCGCTTGAAACGAGGCGCTATACGCGATGCCAGGCACCATGGTATAATGACCGTGCAAGGCCCTGTACTCAGGGTATCCAAGGAGGAAATATGCCATCGGAAACCATGAACGCCATTGTATTACGCTACGCAAACTATCGGGAGCGAGACAGGATGCTAAGCCTGCTCACGCCGGAGCATGGCCGTGTTGAAGTGTTGTCCCGCGGTTGCCGCAGACCGAAAAGCCCGCTGATGACTGCCAGCGAGTTGTTTGTGCAGGGTGAGTATGTGGTATTTCGCACTGGAGAGCGTTTTACGCTCACCGCTTGTACGGTTGCCGATACGTTTTACCCGCTTCGGCTGGAACCTTATCGGTTGACCTGCGGCACTTACATGCTGGGTCTATGTCAGGTTGCGGCACAGCCGGAACAGCCTGCCGAAGGGTTATTCTCCTTGTTGCTGCGTGGGCTTACCCATATGACGTATTGCCAGGATGAGGCGGCCATCGCCATCATGAACGCGTTTTTGCTCCTGTATGCATCGGAGATTGGGTATCGGCCAAGATTGAACCATTGCGCTAAATGCAAGACGTTGCTTTCGCAGGAAGGCAATGCGCATCTGGATATACAAGCGGGTGGATTGCTGTGCAATGCGTGCGCCGGGAATCACCAGAACAGCCTAACCCAGGAGCAGGTATCCTGGATGCGGGATGTGCTTGCGCGTGGATTTGAGGTCGCCTTAACCCAAGCGGATACGGCGCTCTTCAACATACTGCGCCGTTATGTGGAAAGCCGTATCGAAAGCACGATTAAAGCTGGCAGGCTTCTGCCGTAAATGAACCCGCCGTATGGTTATGGTTGGCGTTGATCGGCAAACGGCGGGTCAGCGGACGCGATAGGGGCGCCAACCGCGTCGTCAGTTCTATGCTTCAATGGCGGTGAAGATGCCTCCGCGCGCTGCGGCTGTGCAGTGGAAGCTGCCTCCGCCCGAAAGCGCGTGATGATGATAACGGATGTAATGATGATTGCGGCGGCAATCAACACGTTCAGCCCGATTTGCTCACCGGCGATGAGCCATCCAAGAAAGATGGCAACGATCGGGTTCACATAGGCATAGGTGGATGCGATGAAGGGATCAGCATGCTTAAACAGCCAAATGTAGGCTGTAAAACCGACCAGAGAACCAAACAAAACTAGGTACCCAAAAGCCAGCCAGGAGGCGTTTGTGACAGCCGCCAGTGAAAACCCATGGAAATCCCCATGAAATAGCGATACCAGCAAAAGCAGGCCGCCACCAATCATCATCTGCATTCCGGTTGATAAAAGCGGCGCTTTTGGCAGTTGCACATGCTTTGAAACGACGGTACCGGTCGCCCATGAGAGCGAGGCAAACAGGATTGCGATAATGCCTGGAATATGCAGCGGCTGCGCGCCGTTGCTTGCATCCGACCGCCATACCAGTACAATGATCCCAAACAAGCCCAGCAGGATGCCCAACAGTGCGCCGAGGGTGGGTTTCCTGCGTTCCGTCAGGTAGCTGATGCCAGCGATCCAAAGCGGAACCATGGCGATCAGGAGGGATGCGATGGAGGAGGGTACAACCTGTTCCGCAAAAGCAACCACGCCGTTGCCCCCCAGCAGCAACAGGGAGGCCACGATGCCGCCATTGCGCCACTGGCGCCAGGTTGGACGCTTTTCGCCTTTCAAGCGCATGATAACATACAAAATGGTGCCGGCAAGGGCAAAGCGCGCTCCAGCCATCAGAAAAGGCGGGATACTCTGGATGGCATACTGCATGCCAAGGTAGGTACCGCCCCAAAACAAATAAACGCATAGCAAAGCAATCAGTATATTGGCGCTCAGGCTTTTGCGCGCGCTGCGCTTCGTTCCCATGATCATGTTGGTCGCTCCTATCTCTGGTTCATAATGTGGGTTGCACCAAGCCATCTTCCATGAGGGTATCAAGGATGAAGGTGGTAGAGGTTTCAACAACGGCATCATCCTTGACCATTTCATCAATTAAAATGGTGATATCACGCGGATCACACACGCGCACACGAAGCATGATGCACCACTCTCCCGCAAGGCGGTGGCAATCTTGAAGTGTCACGCCTGGCAACCGCAGCGAAACGATACGTTTCATCGCGGATTGATAATCGCTGCATTTGAGCTTCACAAAGATGAGCGCTTTGACTCGCTCGCCCGTCGAGCTCCAATCCACGATTGCGCGGTAACCGCGCAGGATGCCCTCCCGCTCCAGTTTGGCGACGCGCTGATGAACGGTGGGACGGGATATGTGCAGTTGTTTGCCGATATCTTCATGCGTTATCCTGCCATCCTGTTCCAGCAAGGTGATAATGCGACGATCCAGTTCATCCATGTAGTCACCTCCCGGTAAATATGATAGCATATATCCAGCGGGGTGTACATAAAGAAGAGTATAGTCATGAGAATATGACGAAAAGTTACATGAATAATAGAAATAGTAACGAAATGTATATTTCGAGCCAGTTGTATCTGGTGTTTCTTTACACTATGTTCCAGCCACACAGACTATCCAAAGCTGTCTAAAGAAGAATTGGCAGGTTCATGCCATGCCAATGGGTAGCAAGCAGGGACGCATACACATTGTTTACAAAAACTGTTACAACCATACGGGCATTTGCATTGCTCCCCAAAAAGTGACCATGGTATACTTTAGAAGGAAATAACACGATTGCCTGCAACATCGGGCGAAAACAGGACGTAGCTTTTGTTACAGACACGTTGTATCGCGCCATTCTTGCGATGTGTAAGATGATGATTCCTTAGAGATGAATCCGCAATGGTCGTTTTAAAACGCCATTGTGTACTGTGCTGCACAATACGTGCTTGGCTATCAAGCGTGAAGGAGGCGCGATAATGCGACGCTCAACCTTTATTTTCGTGCTGTTAGCGCTGCTTGCTGCGCCGCTGTTCGTTCCATCCACAGCGCGGGCTTCAACCACGGTTGACGTCTATGCGACGCAGCAGAATGCACTGTATGACTCGGAATCCGTTTCCCGCAAAGCCGAAGCGGTGCGCTGGTGGTATGCGAAGGCGGATAAAACCTATTATCTCTTCATGCCTGCAGCCACAGTGTCGCTCTACCTTTGGGTAGATAGCGCGGATGCGGTTCTGCTGGATGGCGAGCCCTTTCAAAGTGGGCAGGAAGCGACATTTCTGCTGGATGGCATTTCCAGAGACTTGTCCATTGGAAAAAAGAGTTATACTCTGCGTGTGATGCGCTCCGCGCAAGTGCCTGCGTTGTTTATTACGACGGTCTCTGGATCGCTGAGCACCATTCATCACCGCAAGGGCAATCAGGAAACCGGAACGCTGCACATGATCGATCAGGATGGGCAGAGCCTCTATAACGGCGCTTTGGAGCACATCAAAGGTCGCGGAAACGCAACATTCGTGCTCAATAAGAAACCCTATCAAATTAAGCTGGAGCAAAGCACGGATTTATGCGGCATGGGAAAAGCCAAAACTTGGGTTTTACTTGCTGAATATCGGGATAATTCCCTGCTGCGCAATCGAATTGCATTCGACCTGGCAAACGCCGTAGGGCTTGCCTATTCATCGCAGTCAAGAACCGTCGATGTCTATATCAACAACGATTATCTGGGCGCTTATACGCTTTGCGAAAAGGTCGAGATCGGGGAAACGCGCGTGGACATTGCAGATTTAGGCAAAGAAACGCAGGCGCTCAATGATGCAAAGCTCGATTCTTATGCGCGTTATGGCTATAACAAGTACCGCAAAGGTACACAAAAGGGATATAAAATCCCTAACGATCCAGCGGACATCACCGGCGGTTATCTGTTGGAGATGGACTATACAATGCGCTACAGTAATGAGAAAAGCGGCTTTGTGACCGCAAAGGGACAAGCGGTGGTCATCAAGGAACCAGATGCGGTTTCCCAGAATCAAGTCACCTATATTGCCGCCTTGATGCAGGGGTTTGAAAACGCGATACACGCGAAAGATGGCATCGATTCCAAGACGGGCAAACATTACAGCGAGTTTGTCGATATGGATTCCCTGGTCAGGAAATATGTACTGGAAGAGGTGCTTAAAAACCGTGATGCCAACCGCTCCAGCTTGTATTTCTATAAACCGACAGACAGCGTAAGCAACGTTGCTTTTGCCGGACCTGCTTGGGATTATGATGCTGCGCTGGGCAACTACGCCACGCGTGCAGGCGATAAGATTATACAGCCGGAGTTTTTTGGCGTAAACAATGATCAGGGAGAATCATTCTACATATTCCCGGCATTGTACGCCAAGGAGGATTTTCTGGCTGCGGTAAAAAGCGTATATGAAACAGATTTTGTGCCTGCGCTGGAAGTTCTGTTGGGCATTCGTGAAGATGCAACGGGCATGCTGCAATCCCTGCAAGCATACGCAGATGAGCTTGCGGACAGTGCGGCCATGAATTTTATCCGGTGGCCCGTGTTCAATACCAAAGCGCGGATTGTGCAAACGGGCGCGACCTACCAGGAGAACATTGATTACCTATACAACTTCATCCAAAAGCGGATGGATTTTCTGGCGGGTGAATGGTTGCCGTCGTGAAGTGCCTCACGCATGAAACCTTGGCTATCATTGGGGTTGTCACAGGATTCTCCTTGAACAAAATGAAAGTCGGCTCATATTGCTTTGCTCGATCAGCAGCAAAAGCGGCGTGTCTAAGAAAGACGACGCCGCTTTTGTGCAAGCAACGGGTTCTTTCACACCGCGCATAGGGAGAGTCGGTCAGCATTCATAGTACCCTTTTGGGTATTATGGCACAACAAAGTGCATACTTGTATTATTCGACCATGCCTTTACAATGGTAGAAAGCCATGCGTCTTTCAAGGATGGAACCATTCGCCGCAGATTGCGGTTGCGCATTGGCAAAGTTATCGGTTGAACGTGGGTTCCCTTGCATAGGGCAGGGGAAATGGCATCATGATTGCTTGGAACCGTTTGATTCGGGAGGGTTCTGTTATGGGGAAGGATACGCAAACCATCACTCTTGCCATTGGCGGCATGACATGCCATAACTGTCAGGAACGCTTGGAGCGTGCTTTTCTTGAGAGAGCGGGCGTACGATCGGCAACAGTGGATTATGCGAAAGGCACGGCGGTTATTGTTGTTAACCAGCAGCGGGTAGAGCAAAGTGACCTCACGGATACGGTCACGAGCCTTGGCTACACGGTGCTGCCAGCACATCAAACCAAGTGGCATATGGTTGCACGCACGACGGGGCTGCTTGCGATGATCGTGCTGCTCTACCTTGCACTGGAAAGGTTTGGAGTCCTGAACCTGTTTGTGCCTTCCGCACTGGCGACGGCAGAAACGGGACACGGTATGCTTTTTGTGATTGGACTTCTGACGTCGGTACACTGTGTGGCCATGTGCGGCGGCATTAACCTATCCCAATGCATCGGCGCACAAGCATTGAAACCGGAAGCAAAACAGGCGCAGATCAAACCTGCACTGCTCTATAACGTGGGCCGCGTGATCAGCTACACCATTATCGGCTTTTTTGTGGGAGCGTTGGGCGCGACCATCTCCTTATCTTATCTGATGCAAGGGATGCTGAAGATAGGCGCCGGATTGCTCATGCTCATCATGGGCTTTAGCATGCTGGGTTTATTCCCCTCGCTCAGCCGCTTGATTCCGCGAATGCCCAAACGCATGAAACGGATGATTGAGCAAAGCAAACTGAGGGGAAGAGGGCCGCTTGTGGTAGGTCTGTTGAATGGATTTATGCCCTGCGGTCCTTTGCAAGCCATGCAGTTATATGCGCTTTCCACAGGCAGTGCCTTGGCGGGAGCGTTTTCCATGCTTTTGTACAGCCTGGGGACGGTGCCGTTGATGTTGGGGCTTGGGATTCTCGGCACGGCATTGGGCAGGAGCTTTACGCGACAGGTGATGATGGCAGGCGCCGTACTGGTGGCGGTGATGGGGTTATCGATGTTTTCACAGGGAGCTTCGCTGGCCGGATGGTTTCAGGGTATTGTGCCATCTGCTGTCGAAAGCACTGATAGTCAAATGATAACGCCCATAACAGCCAGCGCGGTCGATGAAGCAAGCGAAGATACCGTGCCTGCCATACAGCACATAGCGTCCACGCTCGAATCCTATCGCTACCCAAATATTACCGTGCAAGTGGGGGTTCCGGTTTCGTGGAACATCAACGCGCCGAGGGGAAGCATCAATGGCTGTAACGATCAGCTGGTGATTCCGGAATATGACCTGACACATGCTTTTGCTTATGGCGATAACCTGATTACCTTTACACCGGAGACTGTGGGAACCTTCACCTATACTTGCTGGATGGGGATGATCCGCGCAACGATTACGGTTGTGGAAGATGCAAGCCTTACGCCGGATGCGACAGAGGAGCCCTTGAAATCGGATCCCCGATTTTCGGACGCCTGACGTTGCTGTGGACGTGCTATTCGCAGGTTCCCAAACCACCTATTGATAAGGTCTTGGGGAACCATGGTGCTACAGGTGAGCACTCGGATATATGCGTTCTAGCTCATAGTATCAATTTAGATAGTATATTACAATAATGTGCATACTTGAAAAAAGGCGCATAAACGATACAATAGTATCAGGGACAGGCACCCGTAAGGATGCCTGCATGAAACCCGACGGAAAGGAGCGATCCCTATGGAAAAGAAGACAATGCTTCTGCATGGGATGACCTGCGCCGCCTGTGCGCAGCGTATCGAAAAAACACTGCGCAAGCTGCCGGGCATTGCGCAGGTGAACGTGAATCTGGCAAGCGAGAAGCTTTTTGTGGATTACGATGAAGAAGCGCTAACCCCCGCGGAAATCCGTGATGCCGTGGCAAAGATCGGCTATGAAGCGGTAGAACCGCCCATTGTGCAGACAGTTACCATCCCCATTGGCGGGATGACATGCGCTGCTTGTTCTACGCGTGTAGAAAAAGCGCTACATAAGCTGGAGGGGGTCACCGCGGCCAGCGTTAACCTTGCGACCGAAAAGGCGCAGGTGACTTACGATCCCCAGAGCATCAGGCTTTCAGGCGTTCGTGAAGCAATCACGAAACTTGGTTACCAACCGTTAACGGTTCAAAAACACGGGGAAGCGGATGCGGCACGCGTGCGAAAACAACAGGAAATCAGGAACCTGTGGATGAAGTTCATCTTCGCCGCTGTGTTCAGTTTTCCGCTGCTGTATATCGCAATGGCACCGATGATTGGCTTTGTACGGCTGCCGTTTCCAGCCTCGCTGGAACCGATGCGCTATCCGCTGCTCTTCTCACTGGTGCAGTTGATGCTGGTACTGCCGGTGATGGGCATTGGCTATCAATTCTATACAATTGGCTTTCGGGCACTTTGGCAGCGAAGCCCTAACATGGATTCGCTGATTGCGGTGGGAACATCAGCCGCGTTTCTGTATAGCCTGTACAATGTGTTCCAAATCGCGGCAGGTCATTTTGCGGCTGTGGACGCGCTCTATTTTGAAACGGCAGGCGTCATTATTACACTGATCCTGCTGGGCAAAACCTTGGAGGCTGTTTCCAAAGGACGCACGGGGGACGCTATCAAGAAGCTGATGGGACTCGCGCCCAAGACAGCGACCATTCTGCAAAACGGTGCGGAGATCGAGATCCCAATTGAAGAGGTAGAAATCGGCGATACGGTGCTGGTTCGTCCGGGCGGGAAGATTCCTGTGGATGGTCTGGTACTGGAAGGGCATACCGCAATCGATGAATCCATGCTTACCGGCGAAAGCATGCCTGTTGATAAGCATGCGGGAGACACGGTATATGCGGCGTCCATTAACACAACGGGTACAGTGCGCTTTCGTGCCCAAAAGGTGGGAGAGGATACCGCGCTGGCGCAAATCATTCGCCTGGTCGAGGATGCGCAAGGGTCCAAGGCTCCGATTGCGAAGCTTGCGGATGTTGTCTCGGGCTTCTTTGTGCCGGTGGTGGTAGCGATTGCGCTTTTAGCGGGTATCGCTTGGTTTATCGGCACAGGCGGTGATGTTACGTTTTCGCTCACCATCTTTATCTCTGTGCTGGTGATCGCGTGCCCTTGCGCATTGGGCCTTGCAACCCCCACAGCCATTATGGTGGGCACAGGCAAAGGCGCGGAGCACGGTATTCTGGTCAAGGGCGGCGAGGCGCTTGAGACTGCGCATAAAATCGATACCATTGTTTTGGACAAGACAGGCACCATCACAAAGGGAAAGCCAACGGTAACGGATGTTATACCGGTAGAAGGCTATGATGCAAACACCTTGCTGGCCATGGCGGCAAGCGCTGAAATTGGGTCGGAGCATCCGCTGGGGCAAGCCATCGTTGCGCAAGCAAGGGAAAGAGGGCTTGCGCTTGAGCAAGCAATCGCGTTTACCGCCATCACAGGACGAGGCATACAGGCAACCCTTCAGGCGCAAACCATCCTGGCGGGCAATCGTAAACTGATGGATGAAAACGGGCTGTCCTTTGCTACCCTGCAAGAGGTGACCAACGCACTGGCAGAAGAAGGCAAAACGCCTATGTTCATAGCGGTAGATGGAAAGCCCGCGGGAATCATTGCTGTGGCGGATGTTGTGAAACCCTCCAGCCAGGAAGCGATCCAGCGTTTGCAAAACATGGGTTTGCAGGTGGTGATGATCACAGGGGATAACGAGCGCACCGCGGCAGCCATTGCGCGCAAAGTGGGAATAACCCATGTGCTTGCCGAAGTACTTCCGCAGGATAAGGCCAGCGAAGTCAAGAAACTGCAGGCACAAGGGCGAAAAGTAGCTATGGTGGGTGATGGCATCAACGATGCGCCCGCCCTGGCGCAAGCGGATATCGGCATTGCGATTGGCTCCGGCACTGATGTTGCCATCGAAAGCGCGGATATTGTGCTGATGCGCTCGGATCTGCTGGATGTACCAACGGCGATTCAACTTAGCAAACGCACGATTCGTAACATCAAACAGAATCTTTTCTGGGCGTTTGGGTATAATGTGATCGGCATCCCCATCGCTGCGGGCGTGCTGCACCTATTTGGCGGGCCGTTACTCAACCCCATGTTTGCGGCGGCAGCCATGTCGCTCAGTTCAGTTTCGGTGCTTACGAACGCTTTGCGCCTGAAACGTTTCAAGCCCACCATGAAATCTACGAAAACCAGCGAGGAGGGATGATCCGATGCTAAAAAACCAGAAAGTTATCGTTTCGATGCTGATTGGCGTACTGGTAGCCACGGCGCTGATTGTGACCGTTATGATCAATACCGGAGGCCAGCTTGATACTGTGGCCGTTAATGCAACCGAATCCTTTGCGCAGATGGTCAATACCGTGCCTTCGCTGCTCACGCGGGATGGAAACGGGCATTGGAACATCACTGCGCCCGATGGCAGCGCAAGGTTCATCCTGGGAGCAGAGGGTAACTACGTAGCGCTCGCGTGGGACGCAAAACCCTTTATTGCGGCTGGACTCGCAGTAGAGAAACTGCCGGATGCCTATACGCTTAACGGCGAGGAGTTGGTATACACCATGGGCGTGGCGGGTGATGGTTCCAAGGAGCAAGCCGGCACGGCGGCGCTGGCGATGCAGACGCTTACGAAAACGATGCCCGGTGCCATTGGTTACCATATCCCGATGGATCATTTTGGGGTGATGGTAGGGGAGGCGGGCATGTTTGAATGGGCGCAATCGCTCGAAACGCTCACCGATACCGGAGAACCGCAGGAGAAGGATATTGTGTTCGTATTATCACCCGACGCACTGATAGAGGCAGGTGTGGAGCCGGCGCTGGTCGAAGGCTGGGTATATGCACCTGTTGAGGTGATGGATGGCGGCGCGACCCTGTTTGTGGAGAAGTTCCTCAAACCCTTTAACATCGCCTGAACCAGAGGCGAAGCAAGCGCAAAGCGCATAGAAGGAGGGCGACTCAATGGCTGTAACGGTTGTCAATGTGGAAGGCATGGCCTGTGAACATTGCGTAAAGGCGGTGCAAACCGCAGTGAAGGCACTGGCGGGTATATCGGACGTTGTTGTGTCACTTAGCGAAAACACAGTGACTGTAACGCACGATGGGCGGGCGACGGATGATCTGCTGAAAACCGCGATCGAAGAACAAGGCTATGATGTGGTAAGCTAACAATAACAAAGCCATTTTGATAAACCAAAAAGGCGGTACCAGTGTGGTTGCACTGCGGTACCGCCTTTTGGTTTATCGTGATTTGAATGGGATCCCCACTCGCAGTTACGTAAAAGCGCACATGATGTCAATGGGGAGCGCGATACCGACCTATCTGTGATTCGTTCCATGGCGCATCACAGCGCCGATGCCGCCCGCCGATATATCGTTACAATCGTAGTGCCATAACTCTCCAAATGGAAAAGCGTAGTGTAACCCTCGGGCACTGCGACGTCGTAGATGGCGGCATAGGTCGTGTTATACAGGAGGTAGGGGGCATCCGCATCCGAAGTGGTAATCAACCTCGATTGTTCTTGCGGCGTGAGCACCTTTACGCTGTTTTGCAGGCTAAGGTAACTCATGGGATCGCTGGCGCCCAGTATTAATGGTGAACTGTCCGTGGAATCTTCATCCAGGATCAGCCTGCGCATGGCGTTAACTGTGCTCACCAGCCAGTAATCCAGCTCAAAGTTTACTTGCGCGTATGGGGCAATTTGGTTGTAATACGCATACTGGTAGGGATGGTTGCGATAGATGCCAAAACCCTGCAACAGGAAAACGGCGGCCATCATAAATGCCGCGATGCGTTTTAGCACACCGTGGTTTTGGAGACGCTCGGCAATCATAGCAAGCCCCAGCCCCGCCATGGCAGCGATGCCGGCAAACAGGAAGTAGAAATGCCGCCATCCGTTATACATCAGGGGGCGTGCGATGATAACGTAGGCCATCGGTACCAGCCAGAGCATGGTGAGTACCAGCAGCATGGGGGTGCGTGAATCCCTTTTCAGGATACGTATCGCCGCATAGATTTGACCCGCGGCAGCCAGCAGAATCGTTATGGGAGAAACGGTATAAAGGATCATCAACGGCAGATAGGAACGCGGGAGAGGAAAACCGCGCGTCGGATTAAACAACACTCCTTGGAACAGTACAACGCCGGTCCATCGCGAGAAACCCGTGGCATTTTCGATCAGGTATTGGAGATACGAGGCGGGATCGACCCATGCCGCGGGCGTAAGCAGCCAATAAAACAGAAGAAAAGAAAGAATGGCGATGCCACCCGCGAACCAAACCCGCGGTGTAAATGCCTTGCGCACGATCAACTGAAACACCAGCGAAAGACCGATAAGTCCCCATACAAAGATACCGACGATTTTCGTGTTGGTTGCCAGTGCGCCCGCGAGGGAGAACACCAACGCACGCTGCCAGGTGACCTTTGCCATCAACCGCCAGCCCGTAACAAGCGTAAGCAATGTCAGGGAGAGCAGCACCACATCTTTGTTGTTATAGTGCCCCTCGGCAAAAAAGCGAGGGGATAGATACAGCAGCAGCGCGCCCGCGCATGCAACAAGCCTGCTTGCGCCCAATCCGCGCAGCAATCCATACAGGGAGATGACCCCCACCATGAACCACAACCATGTGTAGCCATGCCACAAAGTCATGGCAAGCGCGGGCGCCTGCGCTTGCAAAAGCAGCAAGGGAGCCGCCGGATAATAGGCACTCTGCCCGTGATCCCGTTCGATACTCTCCGAGATGCGCACGATACCAAGGTCATTGTAGTAGCGTACGGCTTCGCTTTCTTCGCCCAGCAACACCAAGGCATACTCCTTGAGATTCTCCTGCAAAATCACCTGTTCGGCGGGCTCATCGCAAGGGAGGCCGTAATCCGGAGCGCTTAGCAGGCCTATCGCGGTCAGCAGCGCGAAAAAAAGTATGACATACAGGGTGGCTTTACGCGCATGCATCGGCAGCTTCCTTTCGGGGGGAGGGGCGTAGTGCAATTGGTGTACAGGGTGTCATGTTTGCGATGGTCTGAAAGGGGGTGTTTGGCCATCCTGTTGTTTCACACCGTCATGGACAAGGACAGGAGACGGCATTCAACAAAGCAGTTTACACGATGTGGGTATACATCGCAATGGATGCGGCGGCAAAGGCCGTGAGCGCGAATCCTGCGCTTGAAACCAACACTTTCCGCAGCAGGGTACCATCGCCTAGCATCGACTCAGCCTTGGCAAGCATCAACGCGCCAATCAGAGATGTGCCTACCATATAGCGGTAGTCCATGGAGCAATGAAAGGGGTATCGCAGGTTAAACAGTAAATAGGAAACCAGTATGGCCAGCCATATCCCGCACAGCAGCAGCCAGTTTCCGCTGCGCTCACGCAGCGCTTTCCAGGTGACAGCGCCGGTTGCCGCCAGCGAAAGCAGCACCAGAAAGGTGTTGGCAAGCAACAGCAGGTAGGGGATCATGGGATCGATCTCATAACTGAATTCACCAAACAGTGAGGATTTCAACGTGTAGATGAGTGCGTTGGCACTGGACTGCCAATCCACGTACAGCGGCGTTACCAGCGCGCGCAAGCTGGGCAAACCAAAGCGTTGCCATAGGGGTACATCTCCAATATACTGTGGATGATCTATACCCATATCGTAGACAAAGCCCAGCGGCTGGCCATAAAGCATGGCGTTGCGCAGGGGAAACCATAGCCCGAGCGGAAAGGCGATGAGCGTAAAAAGACCGATTTGTTTCAGGAACTGCCACTCTCCATGACGCACACAGCGCCGCCAAATCATGATCACCATCATGATACCAACGGGTAGCGCCATCACGGCAACGGTCATCTTGGTCATCATGCCAAACCCAAAACCCAGCGCCAGCATGATGGTGTTGCCCGTGGAGGGGGTTCGTTGCCACCGCAGCGCATAAAGCGTGACTAGAAAAACGAAGAACACAGCTAATCCGTCAGGATTGGCACGCCCTGCCAGCAGGTAATGGTTGGGTAAAAACGCGCAAAGCGTCAATAAAACGATCATGCCCGAACGGGACAATTTCACTTCCTTGCCGATTTGCCACGCCAGCAGCAGCGCGCCGCAGGATGCAAACAACGAAGGCAGCCGAGCCGCCTCAAAAAGCTCGACCGTGTTGCTAAGCCCGCTGCCTAGCGCGTATATTCGCATGAAAAAGGCGGAGAGCATATAATACAGCGGGGGTGTTGCATATTGAAACGCGTTGCTTGTTGGCAGTGCGCCATAGAGGTATAAATGTAGCACATACCCGGCATGCCCCGTCGCGTTCACATCGATGGGTGCGAGATCATGAAAGCGCAGCGTGGCAGGGGTGTATAAAGCGTACCCAAAACGCATGACAAGCCCCGCAAACAGTATGGCGGCGATGGCAAACGGCATATGCGCAAAACGGCGGCGCTGTGACCAAAGCAGCACCACCCCAACAAGGATGCTCCACAGCATCAGCAGTTGAATGCGTTGATCCTTCAGGTGCCAGCCAAGGTACGTGACGGCCAGAAAAACCACAGTCACGCAGGAAAGGGCAAACAAAGCGAACAGCATCAATCGAACAGATCTTCTCGGGATGCTTATCATCTGCAATGCCTCCTATAAGCATTTAACGGTTTGGGTGATATCAGCCTATGGCAGGATTATGAATGCTGCAAGTGTCCCGGTTGCCGCGGTATGAAGGCAAGCGCCGGGAAGCATGCCATGGAACGTTTGCTTCGCGTCTTGGCAGAAGTCTGTTTATAAGGATGAAATCTCCTTCATTATACGGATGCTGCCAGAAATGTCAAACAGCCGAAGCGTTTCCCTGCCTTGGATGGGTACGTGATAAACGCAAGCAATGCAAGGCGTTTGGGCTTGGGTTGGTTTGACACACCCAAAGGCGTATGCTATAATCGCAGCGAAATGAACGCAGAGGATATGAGTTGATGAAGATACCGTTCTTCAACCTGAAGCGGCAATATGGTTTGTTGCAGGCAGAGCTTGAGCAGGCGGTGCTTGCGAGCATGCGCGCCTGTACCTTTATTGAAGGGGACGATGTGAAGGCGCTGGAAACCGAGCTTGCGGCATACCTGAAGGTTAAGCATGCGATCACCTGCGGAAACGGTACCGATGCGCTCAAAATCGCTTTGAAAGCATTGGGTGTTCACGCGGGTGATGAAGTGATCACAACGCCTTTTACGTTCTTTGCTTCTGCGGAGGCCATTGCGGCGGTGGGCGGGGTGCCGGTATTTGTGGATATCGATCCGGTAACGCTCAATTTGGATCCTGCGCGGCTGGAAGCGGCCATAACAACACGTACGCGGGGGATTATGCCTGTGCATATTTTTGGCGTACCAGCGGATATGGCTTCGATTAACACAATCGCAAGGCAGTATAAACTGTTTGTGCTGGAAGATGCCTGTCAGGCCATTGGCGCTGACGTTTGCGGTAAAAAGGCGGGGACACTCGGGGATGCGGGGTGCTTCTCCTTCTATCCCACAAAAAACCTTGCGGCGTTCGGCGATGGCGGCATGATCTGCACGGATCGAGACGACATTGCAACCGTTTGCCGCGCGCTCAAGGCACATGGTTCCGGCCGGAATGGGGCACACGCAGCACGCTTGCTGGGGCATACGACGGATGGCGAGGAACTCAACGCCCTTGGTCTGGGGGACGGCTTGTATGATCCATGCAAGTATTACAACTACCTGATTGGCGATAATTCCCGACTGGATAGCATACAGGCGGCGGTTTTGCGTGTTAAGCTTCGTCATTTGGAAAAACTCACCCAAAAACGCGGCGCCATTGCCGCGCGTTATACGCAGGCGCTTGCGGATACGCCGCTTTGCTTGCCACCGCTTCACTTGCCTGACACCAGCCAGTGCTGGCACCAATATTGCGTTCTTGCGCCAGATAAGGACGCGCTTACAGCCGATTTGAACGCGGCGGGAATCGGAACGGGCGCCTTTTACCCTGTGCCGCTGCATTTACAGAAAGCCTTTCAGTACCTAGGTTATCGGAAGGATGATTTGCCCGTTGCGGAGGCCGCCTGCGCGCGATCAGTCTGCTTGCCTGTGTTTCCGGAGCTGAAGCCGGAGGAACAGGACGAAATTGTATCGATCATCCGCAGGCATTACGGTTTGGCAGACTTGACCGCTTGATGGGTGCTTATAACCATAGGTTTCTATAAACCATTAAGCATATAACATGTTGCCAAAGACTGGGAAGTAACGTGCGGAAGCGTTGAATCCCAACTGGCCTGTGCTGCCTGCATGTGGAATGCGACAGTCAATCATGCGAATAAAAGTGCGAACATGTAAAAATGCTGTTCGTTTCGTTTACAATGGTTTAGCCATCCCTGTATAATGGTATATAGAAAACGTCAGGGTTTGGCGATGGAACGCATGACGCGCTCATTGCTTAACGCCGGATTGATTTTTTATTGGGTGGCATGCCCGCGTTGTGGATCACCACAGGCGAGGATTACGCCCAGCCGCTTGCCAAAGCGCTACTTTGTCTAACTTGAATAGCGCTGAAACAAGGGATAAGGAGGATGACCTTGAAAACGATCATCTTTTTGCTGCTGATTGTTATGGTTAGCGTTATGCTGATGGGCGCTACTGCGGAGGTGACGGTATCGATCATTTCGCCTTCTGGCGATGTGGTGGAGGTCACGCCGGAAACAACCCATGCATATGACGATGAAACGATGCAGGATTCGGCTTACAATGCCGCGGCCGCGCAATCCATTACGCCATCTGCGCTGGGTGTCGGGCTGGCAGGGCAGGAGAACAGCTATTGGGTCACGCCGATGGATATCCGGGATGAAGCCGCTGTGTGGGCCATGCTGATGGCGCCCATTACCGTGGTTGATATCGACCAGAAGCTTCAAGTGCAACTGCGCCGCGAGCCGTCCGATGATTCCGAAGCGGTTGCGGATGTAACAGGCACCAGCCAAGGTGTTCATGTGCTGGAAACGCTGGATAACGGTTGGTCTCTGGTGGAGGTATACTCATCCTCCTTTCACGATAGTAAGGTGAAGGCGTGGAATCAGCTTACCCAGGGATACATCAAAACCAGCCTGTTGAAGACCAGAGAGGTGGGCAATCGCCAGTACGGCATGGTTGTTGACAAACTGACGCAGCGGCTTTACATTTTCAAGGAAGGCAAGCTCTTTGCCGAACTGCTGATATCCACGGGATTGCCTAATGAACGGCAGCCCTACAATGAGACGCGTTCCGGTGAGTTTTTGCTTGTCAGCGCGGTGGGTCAGTTCAGATCGGATAATATGCTGAGCAATTATGCGTTCCGCTTTAATTTCGGCGATTTGATTCACGAGGTTCCGCATGTGCTCAATGCGGATGGCGGGGCAAACTACAAATACACAGAGCCCAAGCTTGGTGAACGTGCCAGCCATGGCTGCATCCGCGTGCAACGACTTCGCAACCCGGATGGGATTAACATGCGCTGGATTTGGAACGAGCTTTACAAAGGCATTGCGCAAAACCCCGTCAAGTTTGTGATTTGGGAAGATGTAATGGGGCGTCAGATACCCCTGCCGGATGCAGATACGCCGCTTTACTATAACGCAAATGGCGGGCAGAACTACCATAGCGCGCCCAGCTGCTACGGCGTGCGGGACGAGTTCTTGCCCATGACACAGTTCACCTATGCCCAACTGGAGGATAGCGAGCACAAATCCCTTACCCCATGCCCTTACTGCGCGCCTGTGCGCAGGGAGAGCGAAATCGAAGCAATTAACGCCCTGCATCGCCCTGAATAAACAAGTGCATGCACAGCCTGTACTTTTTGTGGGCAGATTGCAAACCAGGCCGCACCGTAAGCGCTGCGTAGCTCATGGGAACCAAACCGTACCTAAACAGGTCTGTGTTTGCAATGCGGATCTGTTTTTTGCATTTCAGGGCATTGTGCGATATTGTTTTACAACGCGTGGTGGAGCCGTTCATGATGATCGTTCGCATGGGAAGGCATGGTAAGATGCGTCGGTGTTCATGCATCGCACAGGCTCCGTCGGCGAAAAGGACATCGCGATCAAGTGTTGCAAACATGGCAAACCTGTGGGCGTTCGTTGAGACGAACAGCAGAACGTGGTAGAATGAAACACGGCGTGTGTCATCTTTCTAGGCTGCTGGAAGCCCGCTGGGTATTCGCATCAGTGGATAAAGAACTTGCGCTTGCGATGATAAACGGAATGCGAGGAGATCAAACATGCGAAACCTTGTGCTGATAGGCATGCCCGGTACTGGAAAAAGCACCATTGGTTATGTGCTTGCAAAGAAGCTGGGCTTTCGCCTGATCGATACAGATACGCTGCTGAAAGAAAAACATAAACGCAGCCTGCCGCAGATAATTGCAGATGAGGGTTTGGAAACCTTTTTGCAATGGGAAGAAGCGGAAGGCAAGCAGCTTGTTTGCGACCGATGTGTCGTTGCCACGGGGGGCAGCATGGTGTATAGCGATGCTGCCATGCGAAACCTAAAAAAACTGGGCGTTGTGGTGTGGCTGGATACCCCGATGGAAGAGCTGGAAAGGCGCGTTGCAAGGAGTGGAGATCGTGGTATTGCGGCGCCGAAAGGAACATCGCTGGCTGTGCTTGATGCGCAACGCAGGCCGCTGTATGAACGCTTTGCGGATATCCGCGTTTCCTGCAAGGGGTATAAGAATGTTGTGGCGGATAGAATTATAGAGATGCTGGCAACCTATGAAGCAAAGCAAAGCCAATAACAGGCTGCTGCGACATAGCAGTCATCATGCGCACCGGATGGCCTTATAAATAAAAACTTACATCGAACCATATGCCCGTGCTGTGCTTAACAATGGATACTGGGTGAAGTATGCTCTGAACAGCGGCTTGCAACACGCGGTGCACAAGGCAACTGTATTGACGGTTAGGTGAACGGAAGGCGCTGTTTGCTTGGCGAATGCCTTGTCGTTTGCAAACAAGAAATCCTGTTGACCATTCCAAACCTGCTGAGACCTGTGTTATAATCGCAGTAACGTTATGCATCAACAGACACCCGTATTTCCTGAAAGCATTGATCAGGAGGCATATGATGAACCGTTTTGATTTGAAGGAAGGGTTCTTGATTGGCACTGCCAGCGCCGCAACGCAGATCGAAGGCGGTACGCTGGAGCATAGTTGGATGGATTGGTACCACAAGGGGCATATTGCGGACGGGAGCTCGCCGGCACGGACGAATGAGCATTACCTGCGCTGGCAGGAGGATGATGCCCTGATGCGTGACCTGGGTTTTCAAGTCGCCCGCATTGGCGTGGAATGGGCGCGGGTTGAACCGCGGCTGGGCACGTTTGACGAGGACGCCATTGCCCATTACGTTGCGGAAGTGGAGCTGCTGCTTACCTATGGCATTAAGCCGCTGGTTACGTTGCATCACTTTACCAATCCCATGTGGTTTGAGGAGTTGGGCGCCTTTGAGAATGTGGAGAACTTACCGCATTTTCTACGCTTTGTAGAAAGAATGGTCACGGCGTTCGGCGCGCGCGTTACGGAGTATATCACCATCAACGAGCCAAACGTGTATGCTGTCAATGGATACTATTCCGGGCTTTGGCCGCCGGGGGTTAAGTCCTTTGGCCGCACCGTACGTGTGATGAGTGTGCTTACAGCCGCGCATATGCTGGCGTATGAACGCATCCACGCGCTTCAAGCCGAAATGGGGATTACGGAAACACGGGTGAGTTATGCTAACCACATGCGTGCGTTTGCGCCCCAAAACCCCGGGAATCCTTTGCATCGCCTGTACGCAAAACTGAGCGAGCGCTTTTTTCAGGGGGCGTTGTCCAAGACGATGGGCACAGGCAGGTTCGGATTTCCCATCCGTAACCTGATCGGGATGAAGCCTGGCTTATATTGCGATTTCATCGCCCTGAACTACTACACACGCTCAACAGTGAAAAACCTGGGCGACGGTGTGCGGGGAAATGCGCCGGTGAATGATCTTGGGTGGGAAATCTACCCGCAAGGCATCGTGGAATGTGCGCAGGCGCTTTACCATATCCATCCCCTGCCCATTTATGTCACCGAAAACGGAACCTGTGACAATACGGATGCATTCCGTTGCCGTTACCTTTACGAGCATCTCAAAGCAATCAGCGAGAGTACCTTGCCCTTTCAGCGTTACTACCACTGGTGCTTCATTGATAATTTTGAGTGGCTGGAGGGAGAGAGCGCGCGCTTTGGGGTTGTGCATGTAGACTATGAGACACAGGTACGCACGGTGAAGCAGAGCGGGCGTTTTATCGCGGCTGTGATTAACGAAGGCGGCGTGAACGATGCGCTGTATACCCAATACGTGGCGCCACAGCAGTATCGCACCAACGCAAAGGAGGACGGCTGATCATGGGGCAATGGTGGCAGGAGCGTGTTGTTTATCAAATTTATCCCCGCAGCTTTCAAGATTCCAATGGGGATGGCATCGGCGATATCCCGGGTATCATCAGCAGGCTGGATGAGATTAAGGCGCTGGGCGCGGGCATTATCTGGCTGTCGCCCGTCTATTGCTCGCCGGATGCGGATAATGGGTATGACATCAGCGATTATTACAGCATTAACCCGAAGTTTGGCACCATGGCGGATATGGAGCAGCTGTTCGCGGAGGCACAAACGCGGGATATCAAAATCATTATGGATCTGGTGATCAACCATACCAGCGATGAACACGCCTGGTTTCAACAGAGTCGCGATCCGCAAAGCCCATACCGTGATTACTACATCTGGCGCTCTGCGAAGCCGGATGGGAGCCCTCCCAACAATTGGACAGGCTTTTTTATGGGAAGCACGTGGACGCTGGATGAAACGAGCGGCGAGTATTACCTGCACCTGTTTGACCAAAAACAGCCGGATCTCAATTACCACAATCCAAAGGTGCTGGAAGAAGTCAAAGCAATCATGCGCTTTTGGCTTGACAAGGGCGCGGCGGGTTTTCGATGCGATGTGATCAACGTAATCTATAAAACCACGCTGGATGACGGCCAGAAGCGACCTGCCATCAGGGGGCTGGAGCATTACAAGTCACAGGAGGGGAACCACGCGATCCTTCGTGAACTGCGCCGCGATGTGCTGGATCATTACGATTGCTTCACCGTGGGTGAAACTGTGATGGTAGATCTGCAAGAGGCGCGCCTGTTATGCGAACCTGAGCGCAAGGAGCTGGATATGGTTTTCTACTTTGATCATTTGGAAGTAGATCGCCGGATTGCGCGCTACCTGCCCAAACGATTCAAGGCGAAAAATCTGCTGGCGGTGCTTACCAAATGGCAGCAAGGGTTGACATGGAACGCGTTATACCTGGAAAACCATGACCAGCCCCGTATCGTATCCCATTATGGGAATGATCGGCAATACCTGACACGCAGCGCCAAGCTGCTGGCAACACTCCAGTTCACCCTTCGCGGCACGCCGTTTGTGTACCAGGGGCAGGAGATTGGCATGACCAATTTCGACTACCACAGCATGGCGCAGCTGAATGATGTGGAGAGTAAAAACGTTGATGCGCTCATGAAGAAGATGCATATTCCCCGATGGCTTCGCTGGCGCTGGATTCGCATGGCTTCGCGGGACAATGCGCGCACTCCGATGCAGTGGACGGGCGCAGAAGGCGCGGGCTTCACAATCGGGGTGCCGTGGCTGGGCATCAACCGCAATCACAAGCATCTTAATTATGCCGAACAAGCGGATGATAACCGCTCCGTGCTGAGCTACTACAAACGGATGATCGCCCTGCGCGCAGGCAGCGAAACGCTGCGGTATGGTTCGTTTGAGCCCATAGCGGCCGACAACCGCATGATGGCCTTTGCACGCACGTTGGGGGAGGAGCGCTTTGTAACGCTGCTGAACTTCAGCACCGCTACGGTTAACGCGCCCATGGCAGGCGAAGTGTTGATTGCCAACACGGGCATCCAGACGTACCAGGGCAGGTTGGAACCCTATGAAGCTATCGTACTACGTCAAACGATCGGGGGTGATGCGATTTGATCTCGTATCTTGGCGGAGAATTTCGGCTGGAAAGTATCAACTCGGCTTACTGGTTTCGCGTTACGCGCTTCGGACACCTGGAGCATGTGTATTACGGCAGGCGGCTGGGCGCGGATGGACCCATGGAAACACACGCGCTTAAGCGAACGGCGCAAACAGGAAGCAGCGTGCTTTATGACCCCAGTGACGATACGTACAGCTTGGATACGCTGCTGTTGGAGTGGTCGGGCATTGGCAAGGGTGATTATCGTGAAACACCGGCCGAGATTTGCATGCCGGATGGTACCTTTACGGCGGATTTCCGCTATGTAAGCCATACGATTACCGATGGCGCCACGACGATGCAGGGCTTGCCGACGGCACAAGCAGATGGGGGCGTATGCCAGACGCTGTGCGTTGAACTGCTGGACGAAAGCAACGCGGTCACCCTTTCGCTGTACTATACGGTGTTTGAAGAAACAGATGTGATTACGCGGCGAGCGGTCCTGACCAACGGGCATCAAAACCCGCTGACCATCCATAAGCTGCTGAGCATGATGGTTGACTTGCCCAATGACGGTTTTCGCCTGATCACGCTGGATGGCGCTTGGATCAAGGAAGCGCATGCCCATGAACGACGGGTGACGCCGGGCACGCATATCAACCGTTCGATTACGGGCGCAAGCAGCAATCGGCATAACCCGGGCTTCATACTTGCGGCAGAAGGAACCCGTGAGAACGATGGCGAGGCGTATGGCATCAACCTTATTTACAGCGGCAACCATTACGGCGCCGTTGAGCTTACCGCGTTTGATACGGTGCGTGTGGGGGTGGGTATCAATCCGCATTGCTTCCATTGGACGCTCGCGTGCGGCGAAACGTTTGAAACGCCGGAAGCTGTTCTATGCTTCTCGGGTGATGGACTGAACGGGCTAAGCCAACGTTTTCATCAGTTTGTCAATCGGCACATTGTGCGTGGGGATTGGCAGGGGAAAGAGCGACCAATCGTATTGAACAACTGGGAAGCGCATTTTTTTCGATTCACCCGGGGCAAGCTGCTCAGGCTTGCAAGGCGCGCTAAGCAGGCAGGCGTAGAACTGTTTGTGCTGGACGATGGCTGGTTCGGCGCGCGCAATCATGATAAAGCGGGGTTGGGGGATTATACCGTCAACCGCAGAAAGCTATCCCGGGGGCTTTCGGAGTTCGCGGACCGCATCCATCGTATGGGTATGAAGTTCGGTTTATGGTTTGAGCCGGAAATGGTCAATCCGGATAGCGACTTATACCGCGCGCACCCCGAGTACGCGCTGGCGACCCCGAACAAAACACCCGCGATGGGCAGGAACCAACTTGCGCTGGATTTGTGCAATCCGGCGGTACGGGACTACATTGTCACGCAGGTGACACAGATCCTGGATACCTGCGCCATTGATTATGTGAAATGGGACTATAACCGTCACCTGAGCGATGCTTGCTCGCCGTGCCTTACAAACCAGGGAGAGTTCTTCCACCGCTATGTACTGGGTTTGTATGATGTACTGGAACGTATCTTCCGCCCCAGACCGCACATCCTTCTCGAAAGCTGCTCCAGCGGCGGTAATCGGTTTGACTTGGGCATGCTGTGCTATTCGCCGCAAATCTGGGCTTCGGATGATACCGACCCCATCGAACGGCTTAAAATCCAGGGCGGGTTAAGCCTGCTCTATCCGCCATCCACCATGGGGGCGCATGTATCCGAAGCGCCGCACCAGCAGACGCTGCGGGATACGCCGCTTTCCACGCGCTTTCATGTGGCGGCTTTCGGCTGCCTTGGGTATGAGCTGGATTTGAAATACCTTAGCCCTGTAGAGCGCAGGGAGGTGATGGAACAGATTGCATTCTACAAGCAATACCGCCGCGTGTTTCAGTACGGCACCTTTTGGCGCGGGGAGCAGGACAAGGCCAATCAAGTGGTTTGGCATGGGGTGGACGAGACGAAGGCTGTCGCGGTCAGCGCGCTGATTCAGGAACAGACAGGCGCAGCACAGGGTTTTGACCGCCTGCGCGTACCGGGCTTGGAAGCCAGCCGCCGCTACCGCGTTACCACACGCGCCCAACGGTTGTTTCTAAAGCGCTTTGGCGGGCTGGTCAAACATATTCTGCCCTTTGCGCTGGCGCCGGATGGCTTTGCGTTGCGTTTGGCAGGGCGACACTACAGCTTGCGGGATTGCGTAGAAACCTACGAGAGCAGCGGCGCAGGACTGAAAGAGGGCGTAATGCTCAACAATCAGTTCATCGGCAGTCAGTACCGCACAAACATCCGCCTGCTGGGCGACTATAGCTCCAACCTTTACGTTACCGAGGCGCTGGATACCAAGCCTGACAATACCGTAAACAATCAATGAAAAGAGGACAAACCGATGGAGAGGAATTACGATCGCCGTAACCGGTACTGCTTTGGGTTGGGTACAATCGGCAGGGACATGTTCTATACCATGGTCAGCATGTACATCATGGTCTACATTACAGAGGTGCTGAAGGTTACCGATGCAACGCTGGCCATACTCACGGTGGTACTGCTGGTGCTTCGCATCTTTGACGCGTTTAATGATCCCATCATGGGGCTTGTGGTGGATAATACCCGTTCCCGCTTTGGTAAGTTCAAACCGTGGATCCTCTTTGGCGCGGTGGCAGGCTCGTTTTTTATGCTGGCGATGTTCTTTGATATGGGGTTGAGCGGCGCGGCTTATGCCGCGGTGTTTGGGCTTTGCTACCTAATGTGGGATGTGTTTTATGGCTTGAACGATATTGCATATTGGTCGCTGATGCCCGCGCTTTCAACCAATCAGAAGCAACGTGAAAAAATCGGGGCTTTTGCGCGCATTTGCGCTAATATTGGGTTGTTCACGGTGGTGGTGGGGATCATCCCCGCGACCAACGCGCTCACGGCCGCCACGGGCAGCGCAAAAACGGGATGGTTTGTGTTTGCTGTAATCATTGTGGCGCTGATGCTGGGCTTCCAGATGATCACGCTGTTTGGGGTCAAGGAGCATCGCGGCGTTTTCAAGCAGGAGGAGAAAACCACGCTTACGCAGATGTTCCGCGTTCTGTTTAAGAACGATCAGCTGATGTGGGTCGCGGTTTCCATGTCGCTGTTTATGATCGGCTACTGCATTACGACCAGCTTTGGCGTGCATTATTTCAAATATGTATATGGGGATGAAAACATGTATGCCATCTTTGCCGCGGTGCTGGGCGTCTCCCAGTTTACGGCGCTGGGCGTTTTCTCCCTGTTTCGCAAGCGCATGTCCCGCAGGCGACTGTACTCCTTTGCCATCGCTTTGGTTGTGGCGGGGTACATCCTGTTTTTTGTGGCGCCGATGGATATGCGCTTTATCGGCGTGGCGGGGGTGTTGATCTTTATCGGGCAGGCATTTATCCAGCTGCTGATGCTCATGTTCCTGGCGGACAGTATCGAGTACGGCCAGCTTAAGCTGGGCAAACGAAATGAGAGCGTTACGTTCTCGGTGCAGCCCTTTATTAATAAAATCGGCGGGGCGATTGCAAACGGCGTATTGGGCTTTACGCTGATCATCTCCGGCATCAACGCGGCGCAAACGGCAGCGGAAGTAACGCCGGAAGGCATTACCACCATGAAGCTTGCCATGCTCATTCTCCCGCTCATCAGCATTCTTGCCGGGTATGTGGTATACATGCGTAAATACAAGATCGATGAGCAGCGTTATGCGGAGATTCTCGGTGAGCTCAAAGCGCGCGGTGATATCGTCGACAAGGCGTAACAAGCAAACTAAGCTGCGATGCTCCGGAACCACACAGGAGGTAATGCATGGAACACGTAGGTCATGTTGATCACATTTCCGAAGCGTTTATCTGGCGGGATCAAGTTGGTCTGATGACCAAAGAACTCGGCAAGGCGGTCGGAAACAAAAAGCTGTATGTAAATCTTGACAGCGTTCCGCCGGGCGCGTACAGCACCAAATACCACACCCATTCGATGCAGGAAGAGTTCTTTTATGTGCTTGCCGGCCAAGGTACCCTGCGTGTGAACAAAGAGGAACGAACGGTGACCCCGGGTGACTTCCTGGGGAAACCCGCCGGACAGAATATCGCGCATACCTTCTACAATCACGGAACAGAACCGCTGCTCATTTTGGATATTGGCACCGTGGAGGGGGAGGACACCTGCTATTACCCAGAGGAGGATGTTTTTCTGCACCGAATTTGCGGCAAGAGCCACGCGTACCGGGGCGGCGATGTGCTCAGCGATTGGACCAGCGAACCGAACGCTTGAAATGCGCTGAATACATCCATGGGAGGAAACAGACATGAGAAGGATCGACCGCGAAGTAACCCAGCAAAGCCGTATCGATGCGATTATTGAGGCGTGTGACTGCGCAAGGCTTGGGTTTTGCGATGATAATGGCGTATACATCGTCCCCCTGAACTTTGCCTATCTTCGGGAGGGCGGAACGCCGGTTTTCTATTTTCATTGCGCAAAAGAAGGCAGAAAGCTTGATGCGCTGGCGAAAAACGCGAACGTCGGGTTTGAACTGGATACCAACCATGCCGTGCATAGTGGCAAAGATGGCTGCGACTTCTCTTTTCGATACCAAAGCGTGATCGGCACCGGATGCGCCGCGCTGGTAGACGATGTACAGGAGAAGAAGGAAGCGCTGCGCCGTATCGTATGGCACTATAGCGGCCGGGAAGCATGGGAGTTTACCGATGCGCAAGCATCATCGGTGGCGGTCATCAAGCTGACTGTTTCAGAAATGGCTTGCAAGGAACATCAATAAGAGCAAACGAGCCGTGGGGATTGCGCTCTGGTTAGGACAATTTACGATTACGCACAAAAACAAACGCTTGCCATATCGGCAGCGTTTGTTCTTGCGTGCTCTTTGCGCACTGGCATTGTCTGCTCTGAGATGCGGCACGCGCAGTTCCGCCTGTGAACGAGTTTACCTATGGTTCATCTGCACATGGTATAATCAACACAGGAGGGGATGACGAATGTTTCATGTACTGGTTGCAGAGGATAATATAAACACACGCAAGTTGATGGAAACCGTACTGCGGCGCAACGGATATGAAGTGTTTTGCGCACAGGATGGAGCGCAAGCGTTACAGGTCATGGAAGAAAAGCATATCGACATCATCCTGCTGGATATTATGATGCCCAACATGGATGGTTACGACTTCACACGTGAGCTCAGGGATGCAGGCGTGGAAACCCCCATTTTGATGATTACCGCGAAACAACTACCATCTGACAAACATAAGGGATTCTTGTTGGGCACCGATGACTATATGACCAAACCTGTGGATATCGAGGAAATGCTGCTGCGCATTCGTGCGCTGCTAAGGCGCGCGCAGATCATCAATGAACGGAAGCTGCACATTGGCGAGGTAACTTTGGAATATGACACGCTCACGGTTGCCCGCGGGGAAGAACGGCATACGCTTCCCCAAAAGGAGTTCTATCTGCTCTACAAGCTCCTAAGCTATCCAGATAAGATTTTTACCCGCATTCAGTTGATGGACGAAATATGGGGCATGGAGAGTGAAAGCACGGATACCACCGTGAATGTGCACATCAACCGCCTGCGCAGGCGGTTTGAACACTATCCGGAGTTTGAGCTGGTGGCCGTTCGCGGCCTTGGCTATAAGGCGGTGAAGAAGGTTTGATTCGCAGACGGATGAATCGTTTTGGACTATCCATCTTCTTTATGCTGGTAGTACTGTCCATTTTTCTGATAACGGGTTTCTTTGTGATCCTGATCAGCTTGCTGGCTTCGCAGGTGGGCTTGTTGGATCGGTTTGGTTTCCGGGCGGCATTCCCAATGCTCCTTGCCGTACTAGGGGCTAGCGCGATCGTAGGCTCGATTGTGTCCATGATGGTTGGGCGCGTTCCCCTGCGCCCGATTCGCGAGATCATCAATGCAACCAATCGGCTGGCTGCCGGGGATTTTAGCGCGCGCATAACCACCCTGCAGACGCCTGAGCTTAGAGAACTCAGTTACAGCTTCAACCGCATGGCTGCGGAGCTGGGCAGTCTGGAGCTTTTGCGCAGTGATTTTATCAATAACTTCAGCCATGAGTTCAAAACGCCGATCGTATCCATTAAAGGCTTTGCCGATCTGCTTAAAATGGATGACCTGCCCAAGGAGGAACGCAATGAATACCTTGATATCATCGCTTCGGAATCCGCCCGGCTTGCCGCGATGGCTACAAATGTGCTCAACCTTTCGCGCGTGGAGAATCAAACCATCGTAACGGATAAGCAACCCTTTGACCTTACAGAGCAACTGCGCCGCTGCATCCTGATGATGCAAACCGCGTGGGAGCGCAAGCATATCCAATTTGAAGTCGAACTGGGAGAAGTGCAGATTACGGCTAATGCGGAGCTGCTCAATCAGGTTTGGGTTAACCTGTTTGATAATGCCATAAAATTCTCTGACGACGGGGGACTCGTGGAGGTTGCCTTGTGCCGGGAAGACGATGAGGCGGTGCTGTCGATACGCGATGATGGCATGGGCATACCCCCTGCGGATATTCCGCATGTGTTTGATAAGTTCTATCAATCCGATACTTCGCGCACGGTGCCCGGCAATGGCCTTGGCCTTGCGTTGGCGAAGAAAATCGTGCTGCTGCATGAGGGAAGCATCCAGTGCCAAAGCGAGCCGGAAAACGGAACCGTGTTTACGGTGCGTTTGCCAATCGCGCCCGCGATGTGATGCACAGGCGCTGAAATGTAGACTATAAACGCGCGAATGTATCGTTTGACGCAAGTTCACGTTCAGTTTATCAAGCGGTATTACAATCAGCGTGTACCAAGTTTTTAGGATCAACGAGGAGGTTTGGGTGTGAAGAAGAAACGTACCAAATGGATTGTGGTCGGGATCGTGCTGATCCTTGTTGCGGTGGCGGGTAGCTCCCTTATCAACAATAGGGGTACGATCTATGCGCAGGAAACCGCACGCAATGGTTCCATCACAACCTATTATAATTTTTCAGGCGCTTTGGAGGTAAACCAATCCGTAACATTGACAGCCGCTGCATCCGATACGGTTGCGGAAGTGTATGTGCAGGCGAACACACTGGTAGCAAAGAATGCAAGGCTCATGCGGATGTCCGACGGTACGGTATACAAAGCGGATATCGGCGGCGAGGTCACATCGATCAACGTAATGGCGGGGAGTGTAGTTACCGCGGGGGATGTACTGCTGGAAGTGATGGACCTAAGCAGCATGAAAGTCACTTTCAAAGTGGATGAGTATGACGTGTCCGCCGTTACCCTGGGCAAGATGGCCGAGATCACATTGGACGGCAGCGGCACCACCATTGAAGGTGCCGTGACAAGCATCAATAAACGCGCAACCCAGAGCGGTGACTTAAGCTACTACACCGCAACGGTTGATTTAACAGACTATGAACTGCCCGCAGATGCCATGCCGGGGATGCAGGTTACGGCTAAACTACTAAACAAACAGGTAGACAACGCGGTGCTTTTACCCATGGATGCAATCAGCTTCACATCCCAAAACAGCCCCTATGTGCTGATGCAGGATGGTAAGGATGTAAAGCGTGTGGATATTCGTGTAGGCATTAATGACGGCGATATGGTCGAGATTACCGCCGGCCTCGCCAATGGAGATACGGTGCTGTATACGCCTACGGCGACCAAGAGCTTCCAAATGGGCATGGGGGGAGCGCGTAACTATGCACAATGAGTTCTTCCGCATGCAGGGTATCGTGAAGCGTTATCAGATGGGTGATGAGCTTCAAACGGTGCTTCATGGTGTGGATTTAACCGTGAAGGAAGGAGAATTCCTGTCCGTGCTTGGCCCCAGCGGCAGCGGCAAATCCACGCTGATGAATATTATCGGTTGTCTGGATACGCCCACCGAAGGAGAGTATATCCTGCGCGGGCGTGAGATTGCCAAACAGGACGCAAAGCAACTGGCTGCGATCCGCAATCGGGAGATCGGGTTTGTATTCCAGTCCTTCCAATTGCTGCCCCGCCTGAACGCGCTGCGCAATGTAGAACTGCCCTTGATTTATGCGGGCTTGGGCGAAAAGGAACGTCTCGCCCGCGCAGAAGAGACGCTGGTACGGGTTGGCTTGAAGGATAAGCTTGGCAACAGGCCCAATCAGCTTTCCGGCGGCCAGCAGCAGCGCGTAGCCATCGCTAGAGCCCTGGCAACCAACCCAAGTATTCTGCTGGCCGATGAACCCACCGGCGCGCTGGATCAGGCAACAGGCAAGCAGGTACTGCAACTTTTTGAAGAAATCAATCGCGATGGGCGTACCATCATTATGATCACGCATGATCTTTCCATTGCGAAACATGCGAATCGCATCGTGCATATATTGGATGGGATGCTCATGGAAGGGGATGAGCAGCATGATTAAGCGTACATGGAGCTTGTGGAAAGAAAGCATGCGAATGTCGCTCACGAATATATGGAACAGCAAAATGCGCTCTTTCCTCACGGTTCTAGGCATCGTAATCGGCGTTACGGCCATCATTGCGCTCATTACCATTATGCAGACGGCAACCACCGAAGTCACCAAGGAGTTTATCTCCATGGGCACAGGGAGACTGGTTGTCAATGCTTCCGGCACTGCGCTTAAAACGGGGCTGACCCTGGCCGATATCGAAGAAATCAAAGCCATCCCGAATGTGGAGGGAATATCGCCAACGGTGACCACCACCGCAAGCGCGCGTTCTGCTTATGACTGGACGGAAGATGTAACCGTTGATGGATATAACGAGATGTATTTCCGCCGAAATTCTGAACTGGTAAGCCGAGGGCGCGCGCTTAATGTGCTGGATGTAGAAGCAAAGAACCGCGTTGTGCTGCTGGATGAGACAGCGCAGCAAAACCTGTTCTACGGCAAAGACCCGATGGGGGAAAAAGTGTTCATTCGTGGATATGAGTTCACGGTGGTAGGCATCCTGACCGATGCGGACAGCGGGGATGTAATCTCCCAGGCGCAAAGCGACAGTACGGATGGCGGGCGAATGATCATCCCCTACAGCACAGCCATGACAATGACGGGTACGCGAAACATTACGTCGCTGAGCGTATATGTGGCGGATACATCCCTGACCGATCAGGTGCAAGCCGAGCTGGAGAGTGTGCTCAAGGCAGCCTTTAACTATAAGGATAACAGCTATCGGATCATCAACATGGAAAGCCTACTGGATACCATGGACACCATGCTTTCGATGATGTATATGCTGTTGGTGGGCATCGCGAGCATCGCGCTGCTGGTGGGCGGTATCGGTATCATGAACATGATGCTTGTAACGGTTACCGAGCGCACGACTGAAATAGGCCTGCGAAAAGCGCTCGGCGCTGAACCGGGGCAAATCCAACTACAGTTTTTGATTGAATCGATCATCCTGTCCATTTCCGGCGGCGTGATTGGTGTGATTCTTGGACTTGCGATTTCCTATGTGTTTAGTATCGTTGCGGGATTCACGTTTGTGGCGTCCGGTTCCGCGGTTGCCATCGGCGTAGGTTTCTCGGCGGCGGTCGGCATTGTGTTTGGCTGGGCGCCGGCGCGCAAAGCCAGCCAGCTTAACCCCATTGATGCGCTGCGCAGCGTTTGACCAATAGAAAGGATGGAACCTACCGATGAAAAAAATCGTTACGATTGTACTTGCATTATGCCTGGCGCTGACTACGGCTGTCGCGTTTGCTGAATCTGCGCCGTATGCCGCTGGGTATTCCGGCAAGGTGACGTACCAGAAAACCATTACCTTAACTGCGCCCTACGGAGGGTTGCTCATGGATTATGACCTGCGCGTGGGGGATGCGGTACAGGCAGGGCAAGCTCTGTTTGAAATCGCGACCACCAAAGTTTACGCGCCTTTTGATGGCACTGTGCGCGGTCTGCTAGCGCTGGCCGGGGATGACGCGGCTACCGTGCAGGCGAAATATGGTTCTCTGGCAATGCTTGAACCCAGTGGCAAGTTCGTGATCAACGCGAACACCTCCAATGCTTATAAGACCAGCGATAACGACAATGTGAACCGCTACCTGAACCCTGGCGAGACGGTGTATCTGCGTAGTTCGTCGGATAACAAACGGACCGGCATTGGGCGGATCACCGCAGTGGAGGGGCGTAACTTTACCGTGGAAGTACTGGAAAGCAACCTGATTATGGAGGACACCGTATCCATCTATCGGGATCAAGCTTACACAACCGCCCAGCGGCTTGCCAGTTATACGAAGGTTCAAAAAGCGGACTTAACGGCCATAACCGCTGAAGGCAGTGTGGCTCGGGTATCGGTACAGGAAGGGCAGGCCGTGAAACGTGGTGATCTGCTCTTTGAAATGGTGGAAGGGACGCTTGATACCCTTCCGGTGCAGGAGAGCTTTCTGTCCGTACCCTTTGACGGGGTGCTGTTGAGCTTGCCGCAGACCGCGGGGACGCAGGTACAGCAGGATGCTGTGCTGGCTACCTTTTATGCAAAGGATGATCTGATCGTCAGCTTTGATGTGGATGAGGGCGAGTTAAGCGTTGTGCGGCAAGGGGCAGATGTAACGCTGACGCTGGATGCCAAGCCATCTCAGGATGCCATCAAGGGGAAGATTACCGCCCTATCCAGCATGAATACTGCCGGCAGCGGAGAGGCGAAGTATACCGCGTATGTCGCGCTTGAAAGCGTTGAAGACTTGCTGGTTGGCATGAATGTGTCCGTATACATCCAGTAAAGACAGCCTGCCGGAGCCATAGCGCCAGAAAATGAAATGTTTGAGAGGCGTATACATGGCGGGCGGATCAACGAACCGTTCATGACACCATACAAAACAGCTTGCTTTAGGCAGGCTGTTTTGTATTGTGGAAAGGATGCCTGCCTTGCCCATGCAGGGAGGGTAATGAACAGGGGTAGTAACGGAACCACCAGTGGAGCAGTTTGCTGTTCAAGAGAGCACTTGGTGTGCACTAAACAGAACGATCAAAGTTGTTTAGTAATCGCTACCTGTCAAGACGAAAAGCGAATGCTTACACAGCCTGCGTTTAGTGTAGTTTATTATCGAAAAACTACAAAATATCTACAAGGAAACTATCAATAAATTGCTTTTTGTCCTTGCGGGATTTGCAAAGCCAGGCATGAGTAATGAGTGTACAAAGTGGAAGCACTCCCTTGTTTGGATATTGATGTGGCATATATCCATGTTTGACGGCCGCGTAGTTGTATGGCGGGTTTGAAAGGTTCCTGATATGGCAGGAACACAGGGTAGGGGATTTCTTGTTTTGTGTTTAGTTTGTTTAATAAATAACTTTGAAAGATTAGTGAAAAAACACTTGACATGTTTAATCATAGTCGCTATAATGCCAAATGTGAGATAGAATTCGTTCAAACGCTGTGCGGCAACTGAACGCACGGTGCTATATGGGAGAGGATTGCATGGTTATATCCAAGTATCCCACTGACATGGAAGCGAAGAAGCTGATCGTAGAAATCGGCAGGCGGATGTATTTAAAGAATTTCGTCGCCGCCAATGACGGAAACATCAGCTGTAAAGTGGCCGAAGATATGATTTGGACAACGCCAACCGGGGTGTCTAAGGGATTCATGAGCGAGGATGAGCTGGTCAAGATGCGTACGGACGGTACCGTGATCAGCCAGGGCGCACGCGGGCCTTCCAGTGAGGTGAAGATGCACCTGCGCATTTACAATGAGAATCCGGAAGTCGGCGGCGTGTGCCACGCTCACCCGCCTATCAGCACATCGTTTGCTATTGCGGGGCTGGGGTTGGATAAAGCCATCTACCCGGAAGCGCTGGTGAATCTGGGTACTGTGCCGTGCGTGCATTACGAAGCACCTGGTTCTCAGGGCATTCCGGATTCCATCGCACCTTACGCTCGGGATTTTAATGCGCTGCTGCTGGCCAACCATGGCGCGGTGGCGTGGGGAAAAGATGCAATGGAAGCATGGTATCGCCTTGAATCCACTGAGCATTATGCCATGGTGATCATGTACACAGGCAACATCATCGGCAAAGCAAACGTGCTGAGCTGTGATCAGGTGAACGAGCTGATTGAGATTCGCAACAAACTTGGGATTACTTCAGGCGGCGTGCCAGCCTGCGCGGCGCGCCCCACCAATACGCGGGATGTACTGGCCACCAATACCCCCGCTGCGGCAGAACCGATGCAAGCCCAAAGCTGCGGGTGCGCAAGCAATCAAAACCAGAGCGATATAGACGTCAAGGCCATTACGCAGGCGGTGCTGGAACGGCTCGCCGGGCTTGGGAAGTAAGGGATTCGGCATCAACCATCAGGGGTGAAGCGGCAGGATGCACAAACCGCTTCAGGTGGATACCGATGCCAGCAAGAGGACGGAGGGGCGCTTATGAAAGCTGTAATCATTGGCGGTGTGGCCGCCGGCATGAGTGCCGCCTCGAAGCTCAAACGGGAAAAGCCGGACGCCAGCATTCATGTTTATGAACGTGGTAGTTTCCTCTCGTATGGCGCATGCGGACTGCCCTATTTTATCGGCGGTTTCAACCGTGACGCGAGCAAGTTGATCGCGCGTACGCAGGAAGCATTCGCTCAACAGGGCATACAGACGTTTCTACGGCATGAGGTCCTGCGCGTAGACCCGAAAGCGAAGCGCGTTGAGGTTAAGAATCACGACACCGGCGAAGTTTTTCAAGATGATTACGATGTACTGATGGTCGCCGTTGGGTGCGACAGTATTACGCCCAATATTCCGGGAGCGGAGTTACCTTCGGTCTTTTATGTGAAAACCATGGAGGACGCTTTGCTCTTTGAAAAGATTGCGCAGCTTTCGAACATAGCAGAAGTGGTGATCGTGGGCGGCGGCTATATCGGCGTGGAAATGGCAGAAGCCATGCTGCATCTGGGCAAGCGTGTTACGCTGATCGAAGCCGCGGATAGAATGCTTTCTCCCTTTGAACCGGAGTTCAGCGAAATGGCCGCCCAGGAGCTGGAAAGAAACGGTGTGACCATCCGTTTGGGAGAGCGCGTGACCGCTTTCACCGAAGAACAGACGCATCGTTTGGTGCATACGGATCGTGGGCAGTATCGAGCGGATATCGTGATTGCCGCTTTTGGCATCGTTCCCGCAACCGATTTTCTCAAGGGCATCGGGCTGGATATGGCGCGTAACGGCGCTTTGGTGGTGGACAGGCAACAGCGTACCAGTCTTGCGGATATTTTCGCCGCTGGAGATTGTGCCGTGTGTTGGCACCGCATCGCCGAAGAGAACTACTTCCTGCCGCTGGGCACCGTCGCCAACAAATGCGGACGCATCGCGGGGGCCAATATGGCTGGCGGTCATGAACAGTTTGAAGGCGCGCTGGGCACAACGGCCATCAAGGTATGCGGTTTGGAAATGGGGCGCACAGGCTTGAGTGAAGCCGATGCTAAGCGTAAGGGCATCGATTATGCTGTAAAAGCAGTGACCGCGAACGACCATCCCGCATATTACCCCGAACCGGTCAAATTGACCATCAAGCTATTGTATGATAAGCGCAGCCTTCGGTTGCTGGGTGCGAACATCGCTGGCGCACGCAACGCGGTTTTACGGGTGGATATCTTCGCCACAGCCATCCACGCAGGCATGACGACGGCTGAGTTAGGCATGGTGGATTTAGCGTATGCACCTCCTTTTGCGGGTGTATGGGATGCGGTACACATTGCCGCCAACGCGGCAAAGTAGCCGCGCAGCTTATTAGTACACAAGGGAGGGCGCGCTGTGAACAAGCTGATGGATTTGGCCGCAGCCATGGCGCAAATCCCCGATGGGGCGATGGTCGGGCTGGGCGGAAACACCTTGAACCGAGCACCCATGGCAGCCGTGATGGCGCTTGCCTATCAAGGCAAGCAGGGACTACGGCTCGTGAAAACTGCCGGTGGTATGGATGTGGATCTTCTTTGCTTTGCGGGTTGTGTAAGCAGTGTGGATGCGGGTTTCATCAGCTACGAGACGCAGTATTCCCTTTGCCAGCATTACCGCAGCGCAGTGCAGGCGGGCAAGGTGCAGGCCAATGAACACGCCTGTTATACGGTCATCAGCGCATTGCGCGCGGCAAGCTACGGCATCCCGTTCATGCCCGTGCGCGGGCTTGTGGAAAGCGATCTGGTTGCTGCCAATGAATACTTTGCGAAAGTGAAGGATCCGTTTTCCGGAGACATACTGAACGCTGTTCGTGCGATCCAGCCGGATGTCAGCATTGTGCATGTGCATATGGCGGATGCGCGTGGAAACGCCGTGATTGAAGGACCGCAGTATGACGATATCCTGCTCTCGCGCGCTTCTAAAACCGTGATCCTCACGGCGGAGCGCATTGTTGGCGATGGGTACTTCGCGGCAAGCAGCCGCAAGGCAGATATTCCGCATTTTATGGTGAGCGCGGTTGTCCACGCTCCTCGCGGGGCAGCACCTGGAGCCTGCTACGGCGTACATGGCGTTTCGGATGATGAGCTGCACAGCTTCCTGGCGCTGGCGGATGCAGAAGCCTTGACGCAATGGCTCACAAGGAGGCATGTGTATGCTTAGGCCCTGCGATATGATGGCGGTTTGTATGGCGCGGCTTATCCGCGATGGAGAGACGGTTTTCCACGGCGTGAGCAGTCACCTGCCGCTGGTGGCGGTGCTGCTGGCCAAACAAACCCATGCGCCGCAAGCCGTACACCTGAACATCCCCGGTGGCGTTGATCCGCAAAGGCCGACCTTGGAGGCATTTACTAGCGCAGGCGGTACGCTGCTGGAAACGGCGCAGGCGCAATTCCCCTTGTCGGAAGTATTTGACCTGAGCATGCGTGGCGGGCTGGATGTCGCATTTTTAAGCGGCGTGCAGTTTGATAATCGGGGCGGTGTAAATGCTTCGGTCATCGGTGATTACCGCAAACCCAAAGTGCGTCTGCCGGGCGGCGCGGGCAGCGCGGTGCTCATTCCAACGGCTAAGCGAGCGATCATCTGGCGAACAAAGCATGACCGCCGCACATTCTGCGAAACGCTGGATTTTTTGACGGCGCGGGGCAATGTGAGCGATATCATTACACCGCTTTGTCATTTCAAAATGTATGCGGGAGAGTTGATCCTACACAGCATCCATCCCAACGTAACGATTGCGGAAATTGCCGAGAATACTGGTTTTCCAATTCGATACCTGGCGCAGACCACCACCCCGCCGCCGACCGAGGAGGAGCTTGCGGCGCTGCGGGACATTGACCCCCTGGACTACCGGAACCTAGAGTTCCGTTAGGGAATCAAAGCGCATTGACCGTGATGAGGGTTTCGCGGCACCACGCCAAGGCATAGTGCCTTCTGGCTTGTTTGCTGAACGCAAATTCACGAAAAGCGCGATGGTTTCGCATACGTTGCCAAACGAGACCCGAGTGCCAAATCTGCAATGGAGGTAGAATTCAATGAAGAAACTGGTAAGCATCCTGTTGATTGCCATGCTGGTGCTACCCACCTTCGCGCTGGCGGAAAGCGCATCTGTCGCCGATCTACTCGCCAAGTACATGCCGGAAGCGGCCGCTGATGGCGTTGTGAAGGTTGCCGTCGTGCGCAACCTGAACGCGGGCGACCACACCCAGCAGTTCCTTGAGGGCTGCGTATCCGAAGGCGAAGCGCTGGGCTTTGTCGTTGATACTTTTGTGACCGATGGCGACAACGCCAAGGCGCAGGAGACCATCGCGCAGGTCATCATGAAGGATTATGACGGCCTGGTAGTGTCCCACGCGGAAGCGGGATATTGCTATGACAGCCTGCTGCCCGCCGTGGAAAAGGGCATGAAGGTCGTCACCTTTGACTCCGTCCCCTATAAGGGCGGCGACGTCAACGGCGAGATTCTCACCGGCGTCACCAGCACCGCGCAGGAAGACTTCAAACTGGCCGAGCTGAGCCTCAGCTCCATCGTGGAAAACTTCGCGGCTGACAAGCAACCTCTGAAGGTCATCCGCGCTTGGATGGGCCCTGGCATCCCCCCGCTGGATCGCCGCCAGACCATCTATGATCGTTATGTTGCCGAAGGCCTAATCGAAGAGATCGCGCTGGTTGGCCCCGTGGATTATTCCAACCCCCGCGGCGGCACCCAGGATGCATTGGCTGCGCTGTTGCCCAAGTTCCCCGAAGGCACCGTAGACGCCATCTGGGGCAGCTATGATGAGCTTGCCAAGGGCTGCTTGCAGGCACTGAACGACGCTGGCCGTACCGATGTGAAAATCATGTCCATCGATATCTCCAACGACGATATCAACCTCATGCTGGCTAACCCCGATGTGTGGGTATCCACTGCTGCGGTTGATCCCAAACTCATCGGTATCTCCAACGTTCGCCTGCTGGCCGCTAAGTTTGCCGGCGAAGAGACCCCCGATACCTATAACCTTGATGCGCAGAGCGTTATGACATCGCAGCTTGATCCCTCCATCACCATGACCAATCTGGTGACTGTGGTTCCCGGCTGGGGTCAGGAGCAGGGCGTGTTTGACAGCTATGGCTGGTTTGCCGAGCTGAAGGCTGCCGTGGCTGCCACCAAGTAAAAAGCATGCGGGAGCCTCCCCCAAGAGTGACGGCACTCCACTTGCCGGGGAGGCTCCCACCATGACCACCGAAGCGAACTGTCGTGATTCAAGCGCACGGATTCTTGAAAATAGCAGGTGAAATATAAATGGAAAACACAGCCAAAACAACGTTGACCATGCGTAATATCTCCATTGCCTTCCCAGGCGTGAAGGCGCTTACTGACGTTGATTTCGAGCTGAAAAGCGGCGAGATTCGCGCGTTGATCGGCGCCAACGGCGCTGGGAAAAGCACATTGATGAAGGTGCTTTCCGGCGTGAATACGCATTACGATGGTCAAATCCATCTGGATGGCTTGCCCGTGGAAATCCGCTCGCCCAAAGCCGCGAAAGAACTGGGTATCGAAATTGTATATCAGGAGGTTGATGTGGCGCTGGTGCCGCATTTGACCGTGGCTGAAAACATCATGCTCAACCATCTGGCCAACAATATGGGTCGAACACAGATCGTTGATTGGCATATGGTTCGGAAAAGCGCAAGAGAAGCACTGGGGCGTTTGCATATGAACATCGATGTTCGCAAGCGTGTCAGCGACCTGTCGCTGGCAGAGAAGCAGATGGTGCTGATTGCCCGCGCAGTGCTGGAAAAATGTAAGTTCCTGATTCTGGACGAACCGACCGCCCCGCTCTCCAATACTGAAACGCAAGTGTTCTTTGATGTGGTGCGCCACCTAGCCCATGATGAAAACGTGGGCGTGGTATTTATATCACATCGACTTGCGGAATTGTTTGAGATTTGCGAGCACATCACCATCATGAAGGATGGGATGGTCGTAAAAGATATGCAGATAACGCCGGAACTGACGATTGGTCAAATCGTGGAATACATGCTGGGTCGGAAGTTTGATGAAACGTATCCCAAAACCATCGTGCCCATCGGTGAGGTGGTGCTGGAGGTACAGGATCTGACCGAGCGTGAAAACCGTGTACAGGAAGTCAACATGACGGTTCGGCACGGTGAGATTGTTGCGCTTGCAGGCCTTGTGGGCGCTGGTAAGACCGAACTGTGCAAGCTGCTTTTCGGCGCATACCGCCGCCAAAGCGGGGTAACCACCCTTGGAGGCAAGATGTTCCACCCCAAGAATCCTACGCAGGCAGTCGCGGCAGGGCTGGCGCTCGTGCCGGAAGAACGCCGCAAGGAAGGCGTACTTGTGGGTGACCCGGTGTACGCTAATGTAACGGTGTCATCACTGCCCAAGTTTCTGAATAAACTGCACTTTGTGAGCAAACGGCTTCAGCGAAAAGCAACACGAAGCCAAATCACCGCGCTGGGTATCAAAACCCCCTCGGAGAACCAGTTGGTTGCCAACCTTTCCGGCGGCAACCAGCAAAAGGTGGTTGTTGGCAAATGGCTGCTTTCGGATGCGGAAGTGTACATTTTTGATGAACCGACCAAGGGCGTGGACGTTGGCGCAAAAAGAGATATCTTTGAGCTGATCGACGGCCTGGTCAGTCAGGGTAAAGGCGTGATTTATGCTTCGTGTGATTATCAGGAGATACTCGCCATTGCCGATCGTGCATACATCATGTATGACGGACGCATTGTAAAAGAAGTGGCGATTCCTGAAACAGACGAAAAAGAGCTGCTATATTATTCGACCGGAGGCAAGTAAGATGGGCAAGGAATTAGATCGTAACATCGGTATCCCCAAAGGAGCAGTGATGGACTTCATCACCAAATGGGGCACACTGCTCACCATCGCCGTGCTGTTTATCGCGTTCTCGGTTACCATGCCCACATTCTTCAGCGCACCCAACATCATTACCATCGTGCGCGCTGTGTGTATTGTGACCATCATCGCCATCGGCATGACCATCTCGCTCACCGTAAGCGGCATGGATCTTTCGGTTGGTTCCACAGCTACGTTTGCAAACACGGTTGTGATGACGTTCTTCGTTTGGTTCCAACTGGGCTCCACGCCCTGGGGCATGGCTTTGTCCATTGTGATGACCATCATCATTTGCCTGGCTGTGGCGCTGATCAACTCGCTGCTGATTGTTAAGCTCAAAATACCGGATATGCTGGCGACGCTGTCCACCATGTTCATGTTTGAGGGTGTGGCCATGACCTATGCGGGCGGCGGCGCGATCAACGAGAACATGCGCAGGCCGGACGGCTCCACCGCGCTTGGCAAAGTGCCCCAGCTTTTCCGCACCATCGGCAGGGAGCCGTGGATCATCGTAGTGATGCTGGTGCTGGTGCTGCTGGTGTTTGTGTTTCTGACCTACACCAAGCATGGCCGCTATATGTATGCCGTGGGCGGCAATCCTGAAGCGGCTAAGCTCTCTGGTATCAATGTGAAGAAATATCGTACGCTGGCTTATGTGATGAGCACAATTCTTGCTTCCATCGGCGGCATGATGATTGGCGCGCGCGTTGGGAACGCGCAGATCAACTCCGGCTCCAGTTACTTGATGGGCGCGGTGGCGGCGGCGCATATCGGTATGAGTGTGGCGGGTATTGGCCGGCCAAACGCGCTGGGTACGCTGGCAGGCGCAATTCTTATCGGCGTATTGGAAAACGGGCTTATTATGGCTTCGGTACCGTATTACGCAGTCAATATCTTCAAAGGCGCCGTGTTGGCGATTGCCCTTGCGCTGAACTACGCCCGTAAAAAGTAAGCGGGTAAAAACATGCTAAAGGAGTTTTGAGCTATGTCCCGCTTTGATACATACTTTCTGATGAAGACACCGGATGCGTTGGAATACGCGGTAGAAAAAGGATACATGCCCGCTGGCGGCAAGCTGACAGCCAAGGAGATAGGCGATGGGAACCTGAACTACGTTTTCCGGATTGTTGACGAAGATTCTGGCAAGAGCGTGATTGTCAAACAGGCAGGCGAGGCTTTGCGCATTTCTGCCGCGATGAAGGTTTCAACCGACAGAAACCGCATAGAGAGCGAAATCCTGCAAATCCAATGGCAATATGCGCCCGGTCTTGTGCCTAAGATTTTTGGATATGATACGGTGATGAGCGCTTGTGTGATGGAGGATCTTTCCGACCACGCTTTGATGCGCTATGCGCTGATGCGTCACGAAACCTTTCCGCGCTTTGCGGATGATATTTCCACCTACATGGTCAACACCCTGCTTAAAACCACCGATGTCGTGATGGAACACAAAGCCAAGAAGGATTTGGTGAAGAGCTTTATCAACCCCGAGCTATGCGAAATCACCGAAGACCTGGTACTGACCGAACCCTATAACGATGTGAACCATCGCAATATTGTATTCCCCACCAATGCAGCGTTTGTACAGCGGGAACTGTACGGCGATGAAGCCTTGCACCTTGAGATCGCGAAAATTAAGTTTGAGTTCATGAATAATGCGCAAGCGCTGATTCATGGCGATCTGCATACGGGCTCCATTTTCGTAAAGCAGGACAGCACGCGTGTGTTTGACCCCGAGTTCGCCTTCTACGGTCCAATGGGTTATGACGTGGGCAATGTGGTGGCAAACCTGATCTTCGCCTACGATAATGGCGTTGCGGCCGGCAATGACGCCTTCTGCGCCTGGACGCTTGAGACGATTGAGAAAACCATCGACCTGTTTAAGGAGAAATTCCTGCTGGTTTTTGACGAAGCCGCGACCGATACCATGGCCAAGACCAAGGGCTTCAAGGAATGGTACCTAGCTAGCGTGCTTTCGGATACCGCCGCCTATGCGGGCACAGAACTGATTCGCCGTACGGTGGGCATGGCGCAGGTGAAAGACGTCACAACCATAGCCGATGAGCAGAAGCGAGCCTATGCGGAGCGCGTGAACGTTCTTGCGGCTAAGGATTACATTATGCACCGCCGTGATTTTACCACGGGAACGGCATTTGTGGACGCAATCAAGCGCGCTGCCCAAGGCGCTAAATAACACGCAAAGGGTGAGAGCTATGGCAGAAATAAACATTATGAGCTATGAGACCGTTGCGTTGGACGATGAACGCAGCGCACTGGTAATCATCGATCAGACCAAACTGCCCTCCGAAGTGGAGATTTTGCACCTGACCGAGCAAAAGGATATATGGGAAGCTATCTACCTGCTCAAGGTGCGCGGTGCGCCGGCAATCGGGGTGGCAGCCGCTTTTGGGGTATATCTGGCGGCAAAACAAATCCAGGCAGAATCCTATGCGGATTTCTATACGAAGTTTAAAGTAGCCAAGGACTATCTGGATTCATCCCGCCCCACGGCGGTCAACCTCTCCTGGGCGCTCAATCGTATGGAACAGGTGGTACTAAGCGCGCAGGATAAGACCGTTCCTGCGCTGAAAGCCTTGTTGCACAAGGAATGCGTCGCCATCAAGGATGAAGATGTTTGGATGTGCAGGCAGATCGGCGAATACGGCCTAACCGTGGTAAACGATGGGGATGGCATCCTTACCCATTGCAACGCGGGGCAGCTTGCCACCAGCAAGTACGGCACGGCACTGGCGCCCATTCACCTTGGCCGTGAACGCGGCATGAATTTTAAGGTGTATACCGATGAAACCCGCCCGTTGCTGCAAGGCGCGCGTCTATCCGCGTTTGAGCTGTTTGCAGATGGTGTGGATACAACCGTTATCTGCGATAATATGGCCTCGCAGGTCATGAAAAATGGCTGGGTTCAGGCGGTTTTTGTCGGCTGTGACCGCGTGGCTGCCAATGGTGATGCCTGCAACAAGATTGGAACATCGGGCGTGGCGATTCTTGCCAAGTATTACGGCATTCCCTTCTATGTATGCGGTCCGACCAGCACCATTGACATGAGCATCGAAAAGGGCGAAGATATTACCATCGAACAGCGCCCCGCCGAAGAAGTAACTGAAATGTGGTACGAAAAACGCATGGCGCCCGAAGGCGTCAAGGTGTATAATCCCGCTTTTGATTTTGCGGACCATGAGCTGATCACAGGGATTATCACGGAGTACGGCATCGCCCGCCCGCCGTATACGCAAAGCCTGAAGGAGATTTTCCAAAAGAAGCAGGAAGCGCAGAAGAAGTAATATGGATGTAAATGAGCTTAGGGGTGTCGTGCTGCGCATTGTACTAAGCGAAGTGGCGCGGCAGGGGGAGCGGTTTGTGCCGGTAACATCTTCCAACCGTCACGTGCATCTTTGTCAGGCGGATGTAGAACGGCTCTTTGGCGATGGCTATCGGCTCACCAAGCTGCGCGATCTTGCGCAGCCCGGGCAGTATGCCTGCCATGAAACGGTAACCATGGAATGCCCCAAAGGCAAAACAACGTTGCGTGTTGTGGGTCCCGTACGCAAAGAAACCCAGGTTGAACTGAGCTATACCGATTGCTTTAAGCTGGGCGTCAAACCCGTGCTGCGCATGAGCGGGGAAACGGAAGGGTCTCCGGGGTGCGTGCTCAGCAATGAAAGTAGGCGCGTGGTACTGACGCGGGGGGTTATTGTTGCACAGCGTCATTTGCACATGTCACCCGCGGAAGCTTCAGCTTATGGTCTTCGGGATGGGGACGCGGTTTCACTGGTTGTGGAGGGAGCGCGCGCGGCGATCATCCGTCATCTTGTGGTACGCAGCGGTGAAGCGCATAGCCTGGAAGCACACATCGACAAGGATGAAGCCAATGCCTGCGGGCTTTCGGATGGGCAGTTGTGCCGCATTATACCCGACGGTGACGCATCCTTGGCAACCAAGCCAAAAGACAGCGTACCGGCATCTGCAATGGCCAAACCAGTCGCTGCTGCGGGCACAGGCAATGCAGTGCTCCACACCTACATGCCAACCACAAGCAGCGCTGTGCAGAAAAATCCGTCTAGCGCTGCCGTGGAGGTAGCCATGAAGGCGCCGGAAGCAAAAACAACCATACTGGATCTCTCCGGAGAACCGCGCCGCTTCATTGCGGAAGAAGACGTGCTGCTTGCCGAGAAGCTGAAACACAGGTTGATTCGCTACGCAAGCGATGCGATCATCACGCCGCTGGCGCGTGACGCAGCTTCGGCAAAGGGCATTGAGTTGATTGAACGAGTGTAAGGAGCGATAGCGTATGGCGCTAACCGAGCAGGATATAATACGGATTACTGACGAAATCGTGCGCGGTCTTTCCGGTACGCGCAAAGCGGAAACACCAGCCCCTGCGGCAGTGGAAACGGGAAGCGGCACAAACCGTTGGCTTTGCGATACCGCGGCGGAAGCTGTAGCCAATGCCAAGGCGGCACAGCTTCAACTTGCCGAAAGCACACTGGAAAAACGCGCGGAGCTGATCGCGGCGATGCGGCAAGCCGCCATTGATCATGCAGAATACCTTGCGAAACTGGCGCACGAAGAGACAGGCTATGGCCGTATTGCGGACAAGGTGCAAAAAAATCTGCTGGTTGCGCATCGCACGCCGGGCGTAGAGGATTTGACCACACACTGCCAGACCGGCGATCATGGGATGATGTTGGTCGAACAGGCGCCCTTTGGGGTCATTGGATCTATTACGCCATCCACCAACCCGACCAGCACTGTGATTAATAACAGTATCAGCATGGTGGCGGCGGGTAACGCGGTTGTGTTCAATCCTCATCCGGCGGCACGGCATGCTTCGCAGGAGGCCATGCGCATTCTGGTAGAGGCAATCATCAAGGCAGGCGGACCGCAAACCCTGATAACAACCATGAAAGAACCTACGCTGGAAAGCGGGCAGGCAATCATGACCCATCCCGACGTTGCGATGCTTTCCATCACCGGGGGCGAAGCCGTAGTGGCTGTTGCGATGAAGGTAGGCAAAAAGGTTGTGGCGGCCGGGCCTGGGAATCCCCCTGTTATTGTGGATGAAACGGCCGATCTGCCCAAAGCGGGCAAGGATATCGTGGATGGCGCAAGCTTTGATAACAACGTGCTCTGTATCGCCGAGAAGGAAGTTTTTGTTGTCAACTCCGTCGCAGACCGCCTGATGGCGGTGATGGAGCAGAACGGCGCATTCCGCGTTCAGGGCGCTGATATCGACAGGATCGTAAGCACAGTACTTATCCCCAAAAACGGCAAGCATGTGATCAATCGAAAGTATGTGGGTCGGGATGCGGCTGTTATTCTGCGGGATTCTGGCGTAGCTTTCACGGGCAATCCACGGCTGGTGATTGCGGAAGTGGATCGAAACCATCCCTTTGTAATCACAGAGATGCTGATGCCGGTGCTGGCGATTGTACGTGTTGCCAATGTGGACGAAGCCATCGAGGAAGCGTATCGCGCGGAACAGGGCAACAAGCACTCCGCGATGATCCATTCCATGCACGTACACAACATGAGTAAAGCCGCGCGCCGAATGAACACGACTATTTTTGTCAAGAACGCGCCCAGTTATTCCGGCCTTGGGTTTATGGGGGAAGGGTATACCACCATGACCATTGCCACCCCCACGGGCGAGGGCGTTACTACCGCCAGAACCTTTACCCGCTTGCGCCGCTGTGTGCTGTATGGAGATTTTCGCATCAGCTAACACTGTAAGCCAGCGGGCTTGGAAAATGGAAGCGACACTGGCGGCGGCATACAACCAGCGTTATGACGTAGAAAGTCCGGGCTGGCGGGAAGAATGGAGCCATGTTATGGATGTGATGGAAGCCATCCGCAATGCGGGGGTCGTGGGTGCCGGAGGCGCGGGCTTTCCAACCCATGTGAAGTTGAATGTGAACGCGCAGCGAGTGATTCTCAACGGCGCGGAATGCGAGCCGCTTCTGATGGTGGATCAGCTCCTGATGCAGCGCGAAGCAGAAAAGATGGTACATGGCTTGGAACTGGCAATGCAAGCGGCGCAAGCGCCAGAAGGTGTGATTGCCACCAAGGAGCATTACCATGAGGCAGTGGAAGCACTGCAAAAAGCCATCCTGGGCAAGCCCAACCTGCGGCTGCACCTGATGGAGAGCTATTACCCCTCTGGCGATGAGAAAGCCGTTATCTATGAGGTGATCGGCAAAGTAGTACCTACGGGGAAATTGCCCATTGACGTTGGCTGTGTGGTGATTAACGCGGGGACGGCGCTGAGCATCGCCGATGCGGTTGCGGGAAACCCCGTAACAAGCAAAAGCGTAACCATTGCGGGCGATGTACCCAAGCCCATGACGGTTACGGTACCCATCGGCGTCAGCATTCGCGAGGTGCTCACGCTAAGTGACTTTCGCGGTGAGGAGGACGCTTATGCCGTCATCGTGGGAGGACCCTGCATGGGGGCGATTGAAGCGGATTGGGATGCGCCCATCACAAAGACGACAGGCGGGCTGATTGTATTACCCAAAGCGCATCAGCAGATACAGCTGCGAAGCATCACACCGGAGCAACAGGCAAGGCTTGCGCGCTCGATATGCTGTCAATGCAACCGCTGTACGCAAATCTGCCCGCGCCATGCGATGGGGCTCCCCGTGGAACCGCACAAGGCGATGCGCGCAATCTCCATGGGCAACGCCGCCTTGCTTGGCGATGCTGCGGGCGTGCTGGCCTGCTCAAGCTGCGGGCTATGCACCTACTTTGGATGCGAAATGGGACTGACCCCATCGGTGGTCATGACTTCGCTCAAAGCGGAACTATCCAAAGCTGGGGTGCGGCCGGTACCGGAGGAAAACATTACTCCGGAGCCATGGATCGCCATGAAGGCGGTGCCTGTTCAGCGCATGGTTGCGCGTATGCACTTAAGCGCCTATGACGTGCCTGCGCCTTACAGTGAGAAAACCGTAACGCCTGCAAGCGTCAAGCTGCCGCTTCGCCAACATGTTGGCAAGGCAAGTACACCCCTTGTACAGGCGGGTGACCGTGTTGTTTACGGACAAATGATTGCGGCCATACCGGAAAACGCGCTGGGCGCCGCGCTACATGCATCCATTACTGGAACGGTGGCTGAGGTTACAGCAGAACATATTGTGATCACAGCCTGAAGGAGCGGGAGGGTATGGCCATGATGGCAATTGGCGTAGTGGAATCAAACAGCATCCCGCTGGGTGTGCTGGCGGGAGACAGTATGCTCAAAGCGGCGGATGTGCAGCTTTGCACTGCGCAGACGGCATGTGCTGGCAAGTATATCGTTATGGTGAGCGGTCAGGTAGCGGCAGTCAAAGCTGCGGTAGCCGCTGGGGTGGAAAGCGCGGCTGCAACATTGGTAGACAGCCTGGTGATCCCAAATGTGGATGAGCGTGTGATCGTCGCCATGAGCGGTGCTCCCGGTATTGATGATGCGCAGGCGGTGGGGGTCATTGAAACATTCTCGCTGGCAAGCACCGTATCCGCCGCGGATACTGCGGTCAAGACCGCGGAGGTTGAGTTGATCGAAGTGCGGCTGGGGCGCGGAATGGGCGGGAAATCGTTTGTGGTATTTACGGGCGATGTTTCCGCGGTGGAGGCTGCCGTCAAAGCGGCGCAGGCGGAGGAAGGCTCCAAAGGCTTGATCGGCTCCTGTGTGGTGATTCCCTCACCGCATCGGGATATGATCCAGGCATTACTATAAAATACAGATGCGGTAAGGAGTTGCTGGTATGCAGGAAGCACTGGGAATGATTGAGACCCGTGGTTTGGTGGGCGCGATCGAAGCGGCGGACGCAATGGTCAAGGCTGCGAATGTACACCTGATTGGTAAGGAACATGTAGGCGGGGGATTGGTCACCGTCATGGTACGCGGAGATGTAGGCGCGGTCAAGGCAGCGGTAGAAGCAGGCGGCGCCGCGGCCAAGCGCGTAGGGGAATTGGTGAGCGTGCATGTGATTCCCCGCCCCCACAGCGATGTGGAAGCGGTGCTGCCCGCACAAAACGAGCAGGCATCTGCCCCCAAAACCGTAAAAGCCAAGGCGTAAGACGCCACGAAAGGAGCCAATAGTATGGAAAAGCAAGCACTCGGCATGGTTGAAACGAAAGGCTTGGTAGGATCCATTGAAGCAGCGGACGCGATGGTCAAGGCGGCCAATGTGCACCTGATCGGCAAGGAGCATGTGGGTGGCGGGCTGGTCACCGTGATGGTGCGCGGAGATGTGGGCGCCGTCAAGGCGGCGGTAGAAGCAGGCGGCGCGGCGGCCAAGCGTGTTGGCGAGTTGGTGAGCGTACATGTGATTCCCCGTCCGCATGACGATGTAGAGTCCATTTTGCCCAAACTGTAAGGAGGGCTGGTTATGCTCAAAGGCATTTCACCCTTGCTGTCACCGGAACTATTGAAGGTTCTGGCGGAAATGGGTCACGGGGATGAACTGGTTATCGGCGATGCTAATTTTCCCGCGCAAAGCATGGGGCAACGCTGCATCAGAGAAGATGGCCACGGCGGTGTTGCGCTGCTGGATGCAATACTCGCTTTGTTTCCCTTGGATACATTCGTGGAAGCACCCGTAACGCTGATGCAGGTAGTACCTGGAACCATGAGCGGCGACCCGCCCATTTGGAAAGAGTTCGCCGCGGTTGTCGAAAAACACCAACCCGGCACAGCACTGGGGCAGGTAGAACGCTTCGCTTTTTATGACCGTGCGCGCAAGGCATATGCCTGCGTAGCCACGGGGGAACGTTCGCTGTATGCGTGCATCATCCTGAAAAAGGGTGTGCTGTGAAAGGCAGAGGCTCCGCCTGCTTGCCTGAGAAGGACAGGCGGAGCTGAAGCACATTTACCACGAGAACAAAGACAACGCCCTCCCGCGCGGCGCTCTGCTGACTGGACAAACGCAGGTAAAGTGCCCTGATAGCCAGAAGTATGCCGAGCTTATTGCGGCGCGTGCGTGAAGCATCGCACGCGAGAATACCGCAACAGCGGCATGATGGTTAATCATGAGCGAGATAGCAGTCTGCATGGATGCAGAAGCCATCAGAGCATCGTACGGGTGAGAAAGCACTCCGATGTATTCACCAGGAAAGGATGACAATCATGAAAAAGATCATTAACACGCCCGAGCGCTTTGTGCCGGATATGCTGGAGGGCATTTATGCCGCGCATCCCCGCGAACTGGCGTATGTGGAGGGGGATCTTCACTGCATGGTCAACGCGCGCGCACATGTGGGGAAGGTTGGCCTTGCCACAGGCGGCGGATCCGGTCATTTGCCGCTCTTTCTTGGTTTCGTAGGCGAAGGCATGCTGGATGGATGCGCCATCGGTGATGTGTTCCAAAGCCCCAGCAGCGAGCAGATACTGGCCGTTACCCGCCACATTGATCAAGGCAGCGGGGTTTTATACATCTATGGGAATTACAACGGCGATATCTTCAATTTCGATGCAGCGGCAGAGATGGCGGATTTCGAGCATAATATCCGGGTGCTCAGTTGCGTTGCGGGAGAGGATGTGGCAGGCGCAGCCCCGCAGGCGGGGGAGCCGAACAAGCGGCGCGGCGTGGCAGGCATCTTTTTCGTGTTCAAGTGCGCGGGAGCGGCTGCGGCGGCCGGGCTATCCCTGGAGGATGTAAAGCGCGTTGCCGATAAGGTTTGTGATCGTGTGCGCACGATGGGCGTTGCGCTTTCCAGCTGCACTGTGCCGCGTCTGGGCCGCCCGAGTTTTGAGATTGGCGAAGACGAAATGGAAATCGGCATGGGTATCCATGGTGAGCCTGGCGTGCGGCGCGGCAAAGTGCAGACGGCGGATGCGATTGTGGATGAGATGATCGCGCCTGTTCTGGCGGATATCCCTTACGCAACAGGGGACGAGGTAGCCGTACTCATCAATGGTCTTGGCGCGACGCCGTTGGAAGAACTCTATGTTATGTACCGTCGTGTGAAGCAAACACTGGATGCAAAAGGGATTCGCGTGTTCCATGCATACGTGGGCGAGTTTGCGACATCCATGGAAATGGCCGGCGCGTCCATCTCCCTGCTTAAGGTGGACGACGAACTAAAGACTTATCTCTCGGCAGCTGCGGATACGCCTTTCTTTAAGCAGTTTACACTGTAAGGAGGGTATGTGATGGCGGATGTGAAGGAGCTTCTTCGCACTTGGGCAAACCTGATGGCGGTAAACAAGCAGCGCCTGATAGAACTGGATGGCATGGTTGGGGACAGTGATCTGGGACTGACCATGACGGATGGTTACGCCGCGGCTTATGCCGCAGTCAAGGATAGCGATCAAGCTGATGTGGGTCTGTTATGCTATGCTGCGGGTAAGGCGATGGGAGCGGCAGTGCCCTCCACCATGGGGACGCTGATGGCAAGCGGGCTGATGAATGCAGGAAAAGCCTTACGTGGTGTCGAAATCTTGGACGATCCAAATTGGGTTCGGTTTTTTCAAGCGTATTATGATGGTGTGCAGAACCGTGGCAAAGCGCAATTGGGCGATAAAACATTCTTGGATGCGTTCCATCCTGGCCTGGAGGCACTGCAAAGCGGCGCGGCAGATATGCGCACAGCTGCGCCCCTGGCGGCAAAGGCTGCGCAGGAAGCCTTTGAGGCAACCAAAGGCATGCTGGCCAAACATGGGCGCATGGCCATCCGCGGTGAAGGCTCTCGTGCCTACCTTGATCCCGGGGCGGCGGTTGCGGCGCTGTTATTTGACGGTTTTGCACAAACCATGCTGAGATAGGACGGTTGCCGTTATGACGATTAGGGAAATTGCCAGTTTGGCAGGGGTTTCTCCGGCGGCGGTTTCGCTGGTCATCAACCATAAGAAAGGCGTCAGTGATGAAACCCGGCGCCGCGTGCAAGCCGTTATCGAAGAGAACAATTACTTGGCCCCGGGGCAGAAACGTGGCGGTTCAAAGGTCAAACGCTTTCGACTCTGTGTGGTGAAGTTCCGCACGCACGGCATAGCTTTGGAAGAAAACCAGGGGTTCATCGCTTCCATCATTGACCAGATCGAAAGCGAATGCCGCCACTACGGGTATGATCTTGCCATGGTGAACTGTGACGTGGCAACCGCGACCGAAACCCTTCGGGAAGTGATGGCCTCTCCGCCGGATGGGGTCATCCTGATGGGTACGGAGCTGAGCGAAAATGATTATCGGCTGCTGGATTTGCTCAAGGTGCCCACCATCGTTATGGATAACAGCATGAGTGATATGCAAATCGATTGTGTGCTGATGGATAACGAAGCCATCAGCGCGGAAGCGGTGCGGTATCTATACGCGCTTGGGCATCAGGACATTGATTATATTCGCTTCAGCTTGCCAATCCGCAACTGTGATGAGCGATACCAAGGCTATACCAGGGAAATGGAACGCCTGAAACTGCCCATTCCCAAACCGATCTGCGTTATGCCTACGTTGAGCGGCGCGTATCGCGATATGAAGCGCATGATTGAGGAAGGCGAATACGTACCCCATGGCGCGGCCGTGGCGGATAATGATACCGTAGCCATTGGGGTGATCCGCGCAATTCGTGAGGCAGGGTATCATATACCAGAGGATATTTCGATTATCGGCGTGGATGATATCCCGTTTGCCGCCATGACCATGCCCGCCCTCACCACCATGCGCATCTCCCGCTCGGCGCTGGGTACGCTTGCGGTGGATACGCTTCGTAAGCGCATTAAGTATCCAAACTGGCCAAGCATTCATGTGCGGCTATCCGGCAGGCTGGTTGTGCGTGGCAGTACGATGCAAAAGCAGTAAGCAGTAAGCGATAAGTGTACATCGTAGAAAATGCGGGGAGGAATCAGCAATGCTTGTGGGTCGCGTTACGGGGAATGTTGTGAGCACCAGCAAAACTGATACGCTCCGGTGCGCATCGCTGCTGATTGTGCAGCCTGTGGCGCTTGACACCCTGCAAATGAAGGATGATTATGTAATCTGCCTGGACGACGTCGGCGCGGGCGTAGGGGATTTGGTCTTTTGTGCTTATGGAAGTTCCAGCAGGCAATCGGATACCTCCAAGCGCTATGCTTCGGACTTCACAATCTATGGCATTTTGGATACCATAACCATCAAGGGCAAGCGCACGTACGATAAGGCGGAGGAGGAGCAGGCATGCAGCTGGCTAGAGTGATCGGCACCGTGGTGAGTACTCGAAAATCAGAACGCCTAAACGGGCTCAAGCTGCTTGTGGTCGTGCCCATCGATATGGACAGCATGCAGGAGAAGGGCGCGCCGTTTGTGACGGTTGATACCGTAGGTGCGGGTGAAGGCGAAATTGTCATGTGGGCAGGAGGGAGCTCGTCACGCCAGACGGAGCTAACCACCGGCAAGCCTGTAGACAGTTCCATTATTGGCATCGTTGATTATGTGGATGTGTTAGGCGTTCGCAAATTCGATAAATTCAAGGCGGATGAAGCAACATGAAGCTTGCGCGTGTCACAGGCACGGTGGTATCCACCATCAAATATGATAAATATCAGGGCATCAAGCTGCTCAAGGTGCGGCATCTTGACCTTGCTTTGCAGGAGACAGGTGAAGAAATGGTCGCGCTGGACGCGGCACAGGCGGGTATTGGCGATATTGTGCTGGTAAATAACGATGGCGGCGCGGCGCAGATGATTCTGGAAGACAAAGCGCTCGTCGCGGGCTTAACCGTATGCGGCGTGGTGGATTCATTCACCTGCCAAGGTAAAACCACACACTGCCATGGGTAAGGAGGCGATGGTTTGATTATCGGGCGCGTAGTTGGCACTGTGGTATGCTCGGTAAAAACACAGACGCTGGAAGGACTCAAACTCATGGTGGTGCGCAGGCTCGTTAATGGCCAGGAGAAAGAACTGATGATTGCCGGTGACGGCACGCGTCAGGCCGGCATTGGTGATACTGTATACATGATCGGCAGGCTGGAAGCGGCTTTGCAAATCGATATGAGCAATCCGCCGCCTGTAGATTTGACCATATCCGGCATCGTGGATCCCGAGACGCTATGAAACTCCGCGATGAAACCCACAAGGACGGCCTGCTGGCTGCCCTTTTTCGTTTTGACGCAGGAAAGAGAAAGCGCGCCCAAAGCAATCGGCGTGTAACGCACCCGCTAGCAATTGCCCAAGTAAACATGCTGCAGATACTGCGCTGCGATGTCCCGCAATCGTTTCAATACAGAAACGTCGGTCGGTGAGATGCCTTGCATCTGATGACGGGGATAAAACCGTGTTATGTGCAGCGGTATCGCAGGATCAATCGAACGCAGCCACGCGGCCTGTGCTTGCATATCCGCTTGCGCATCACTAAGCCCCGGTACGATGAGGGTAGTTACTTCTACATGGCAAGCCTTGGCTGCGGTGCGGATAGTATGCTTAACGGCCGCCAGATTCCCGCCAAGGCGAACGTATCCTTCCTCGGTGAAGCATTTCAAATCGATGTTCATCGCATCCACATAGGGTAGGAGCTGGGTGAGCGGCGCAGGGCAGATCATCCCGTTGGTTACCAGCGCATTAATGAGGCCTGCCTCGCGCGCCAGTGCTGCCGATGCAAGAACATACTCAAAATTGATCAGCGGCTCATTATACGTATAAGCGATCCCGATATTGCCATGGGGGATAAGCGCTTTGGCTTTCTCGACCAACTGCTCCGGGGACATGGTTTCGGCGTGGATCGTCGCATCTGCCATGCTGATATCGCTGTTCTGGCAGAAAGGGCAGCGCATGTTGCAGCCAAAACTGCCTACGGAAAGGATGCGACTGCCTGCATGGAAACGCGCGAACGGTTTCTTTTCGATGGGGTCTAGCGCAAGCGCAGTAATTTTACCATAGCTTAGGCTGATGATGCGACCGCCTTCATTCCGCCTGGTCTGGCAATAGCCAACCTGCCCTTGCGCCAGGCGGCAATGGTGTGGGCACAGCATACAGCGCAACGCAGCCTTTTTAATGATGCCTCACCACCTCAAAGCGGTACAGGCGAACTGTTTCGTCGGGCTGGATACCGCCTTTTCGCCGCGCGATCTCCACTTGACGTTCAGCGGTATCAATCCCTTCCAGATCAGGCAGTAATAAACCCCGCCGCATGCCGTTTTGCACGATCACGCCGTAGCGTTTGGGTTCAAGCTCTGCTGGGGATGAGATTGGCTCGGGCGCACCCAATACATCCACATGATAAAGCAGCTCATCCAGCTCATCCTCCCGTACCGGTTCAAAGCGCGGATCGCTGGATGCTGCGGAAATCGCATTGCGAATGATTTCGTTGCCGATACAATCGGTTGTTGCTTCGGTTGTGCCAATGCAACCGCGCAAAAGCCCATCTTTCTTCAGAGAAACAAATACGCCCGCGCGCGCGCGCCGCAAATCTGCTGCCAGCGAATCGGGCAACGGCATTATCGTGCCGTTACGCACATAGGTTTCCAGGCTCTGGCGTGCCAAGCGCACATAGTCATCCTCATGTGCTTTGGCTTGGTGGAGGGTTTCCTGCCGAGCCCGTTCCAGCTTTTCCCCAAAAGAGCGTTCGTTATCATCATCACCTACGGTGTACGCCGCTACCGCGTACCCAACGCCGAAGGGACCCTCATAAGAGAGCAAGGCGGCGTTAACTGCTTTGTGATCCAGCGCGCCGGCCATGATATAAAACGACCGTAAACCGCATTCGGCTGCGGCGTCGGCTAAATCCGGCGAGATGGACAACATCGCGCCGAAATCACCCGTTTGCAATGCATCCGTGATTTGCTGGTCAAACGCGGCACCCTCCGGCGCAAACCCGTAGGGGCCGGATTCGCTCAATTTGTGCGATAAATCACCACTGGCAATCAACACGGCGCGACGGTCGAGCAAATCTACCGCTTGCGCGATGCATGTGCCAAACTGATAGTGGCTCAGCGCGGGCAAACCGGAGATGCCAATACGCACGACAGGGCATTTTACGCCAGCGTTGTTTAATAACCAAAGCGGAATCAGTGAGCCATGGTCAAGGCTGGGTATCCGCTCACCCATGGTGCCTGCGGGTAACCCCCGCTCCTTCGCGATCTTCTCGATGTGGCGAACCAGCGTCCTGTCATACGCAACGGTTAACGCAACTGCAGGTGCGTTGAATTGTGTAAGCGATCCGCTTGCGCCGCTGCCCGGGGAGATGTGGAAGTAATCTGCGTATTGCGTAGCGTGGGGGCTTGTAATGATCAGCACATCCGGCGCCAGTTCCCCAATGCGCTTAACGATTTGGGCATACGCAAGCGCGGTCTTTGCCAGTTTGCGCTCCTTTCCGTGCCCAACCTCAGGCAACAGGATGGGGGGATGCGGCAAAGCGAATGCTGCCAGTATAGGCATGGAAACAGCTCCTTCCCGATCATCGTGCGACTGCTGCTAGTACTGGGATTCGACAGAAAATGGCGTATCAATTCGTGGATTCGATTGGAAATTGGCAGTGGGAGAAATAAAAAATCGTTCTGTCCGCCGAATAAGCAGCTATGTTTATCATACATGCGTCAAATGCAGATTACGGTTTCTGCCCTTCGGTGTGTGCCTGACGGGATGCGGCTATTGCCGCATGTTCCTGTGAAAGCTCATGATGCAGCGTTACGGAGTCCCACTGCTGATTGGTTTCGGTGAGCATTGCTTTCAGCGTTACGGCGGGGATTGCTCCATGCCGAAACCCATTGAGAAAATCGGTGAGCATGGGTTGTGTGAAATTGGCCAGCACAAGCATTTCTGTCGTAAAAGGCTCTGGCACAGGGGGCAGTTCGAGCGGTTGGGCATACCCACAAAGCACCGCAAGCGGTTGATGAAACTCCATTGCGGATACCACGCGGATGCGAATGCGCAAACGCATGGCGAGTTGCCTGATTTTGGATGCTTTATCCTCCTTGAGATTGTAACAGAGCAGAACAGGCGGTTTCATGTAAAAACTCCTTTGCAAGTAAAGATGCGGTGAGTTGCACTATGGAGAGCATAGCGGCAATCGCCACAGGCGTCGCCGGTCGCGCCATCTCCTGCGCAGATGAAAGGTTGTATCGTAGTGCTGTGCGCCCCTGATACCCCAATGCGGAAAGGGTATACCGCTTACGGGATGAGCGGAATGCGGATATACTAACTTGTGAAGCTGTAACAGAAATGTAAACGGATACAGGGTATAACTTTTGATTACCGTGGTCAACCATACAAAGAAACGGAGAACCAATGCATGCGGCATATCTCTTTAGGAAGCATTATACCATAAGTGCTGCGTTTGGGAAGGGGAAATTATGGACAGGATAATGTGCCCGGAAACCCCAGGCATATGCCCGCGGATAAACGGCTTCCCGGAACTTATCGATTCGCTATTGGCTAACTGGGGTATGATAGTAAAGGCAAGGCAAGCATTCCCAGTCGGCACTTGCGCTGGCACAGGATTGATGGTATACTAACAAATGGTGTTATTTTGAAATATGGACGGCGGCGGGAAGCCGATAACGCGTCTGGGAGGAAAACGCATGCATTACACGGTGGAGAAACTAACCGGCAACAAAGTCAAGATTACCTTCAATGTACCGACTGCGGATTTTGAAACGTCGGTGGAGAAGGCATACCTGAAAAACCGTGGCAGTGTTAATGTGCCCGGCTTTCGCAAAGGGAAAGCTCCGCGCAAGCTGATTGAACGGATGTATGGCGAAACGATCTTTTTTGACGACGCGCTGGAGCTGCTTTTCCCCGATGCCTATATGGAAGCCATTCAGAAAGACGACCTGCACCCGGTCAGCCAGCCCCAACTGCATCTGCACAACATGAAAAAGGGTGAAGATGTGGTTTTCAGCTGCGAGGTTTTTGTTTATCCTGAAATCACGCTGGGCGCGTATAAGGGCGTGGAAGTGTCGCGTACAGTGCGCACCGTAACCCAAGCGGAGATCGACGCTCGCCTTGCACAGGAGCAAAAGCGCGTTTCTCGCAGTGTTGAGGTGATCGACCGTCCTGTGGCGCAGGGCGATCAAGTCAACCTGGACTATAGCGGCAGCGTGGACGGGGTGAAGTTTGAAGGCGGCACGGCGCAAGGGCAAACGCTGGTGATCGGCTCGGGCAACTTTATTCCCGGGTTTGAAGAGCAGCTGATTGGGCTTTCCATTGGGGAGGAAAAGGACATTCAAGTCACCTTCCCGGAAGAATACCACGCGGAGGAACTCAAAGGCAAAGCCGCGGTATTCCACGTTACGATCAACGCCATCAACCACGAAGAACTGCCCGCGCTGGATGATGAGTTTGCCAGCGAAGTGAGCGAGTTTGACACCTTGGCGGATTTCACCGAGGATATTCGTGCCAAGCTGCAAAAAACTGCCGATGCGCAAGCGATGGAAGCGGCAAAGCAAAGCCTCGTACAGCAGGTTGTGGATGCCGCCCAGGCAGATATGCCTGAACCCATGGTGGAGGATAAGCTTAACGATGTCCTCAGGGAAATGGACTGGCGCATGCAGCAACAGGGTTTTGATATGAAGCGTTACATGCAAATGACGGGACAGACCGAAGCGCAGATGCGCGACATGTACCGTGAGCAAGCCAGAAACACGCTGAAGACGGAACTGGTGATGGAAGAAATCATCAAAGCCGAGCAGGTAGAAGCGGATGCTTCGGATGTAGACGCCATGATCGAAGAGTATGGAAAAGCCATGGGTAAAACACTGGAGCAGATCAAAGCGGATTTCACCGAAGCGCAGCTGGATTACTTTACGCACCGCAGCAAGATCAACAAAGTGTTGGATATGCTTTGGGATAGTGCGAAGGTAACGGACGAAACCCCCAAGGACGATCAAGCGGCGCAGGCGAAAAAGCCCGCAAAAAAGGCGCCCGCTAAGAAGACCGCGAAGAAGACAGATGATGCGCAGGCTGAAGCGGATGCGGATTCGTTAATCAGCGAGAGCGAAGCGACGAAGCCCGCAGCCAAGAAGGCGGCCGCAAAACCAAAGGTCGACAAGGAAAAAACCGCGGCCAAGAAAAAGGAATCCACCAAGAAAACCACGGATACCGAAGCGTAAGACGCTTTAAGTCGGACGGCAACCAACCCACCAAAGGGGCTGCCCAACGCGCGGCCAACAGGCGGCACGCATGAGCACCCTCCAACGGGTTCATGTCTGCCGCCTTTGCCAATCAGGTGCATACATCGGCTATGCACCATAGGAACAAGAACTGTGTTTTGCCGATGAGAAGGAGCTGATTTTTCATGAGTTACCTGGTACCAATGGTCATTGAACAAACCAACCGCGGGGAACGATCGTTTGACATTTATTCTCGCTTGCTGAAAGACCGCATCGTCTTTCTAGGCGGAGAGATCAACGATGACGTTGCCAATCTGGTCGTGGCGCAATTGCTGTTTCTGGAGATGGATAACCCCGATGCGGATATTTCCCTGTACATCAACAGCCCAGGCGGCAGCGTGACAGCGGGCATGGCTATTTTTGATACGATGCAGTATATCAAAGCCAATGTGCGTACCGTTTGCGTTGGAATGGCGGCATCCATGGGTGCGTTCCTCCTGATGGCGGGCGAAAAAGGCAAACGCTTTGCACTGCCCAACAGCGAAGTCATGATCCATCAGCCGCTTGGCGGCGCCAGCGGTCAGGCGACCGATGTGCAGATCCGTGCGGAATGGCTGCTGAAAACCAAAAAGAAGATGAATGACCTGCTTTCGCAGATGACCGGACAGCCGCTATCCAAGATTGAGCGTGATGTGGAACGCGACTATTTTATGAGCGCGCAAGAAGCGGTGGATTACGGTATCGTCGATGAGATTTACCAACCCAGAACCACAAAATAACGGAGGTACCCAATGGCGGATGATATGAATCCCCGCATCCCCAAACTGAAGCGTTGCAGTTTTTGTGGCAAGACCAGCGAACAGGTACGCCGCTTGGTAGCGGGTCCCAATGCGCACATTTGTGACGAGTGCATACTGCTCTGCCAGGAAATCATCAATGATGACTTTGCCACCAGCGAAGAAATCGCGCCTGTTGATGTGCCGCGCCCCAAGGAGATTAAAGAAGTACTGGATCAGTACGTCATCGGGCAGGAGCTTGCCAAAAGGGCGCTCAGCGTGGCAGTGTATAATCACTATAAGCGTATTGATGCCCCGCCCACAAAGGGCGATGTTGAACTGCAAAAGAGCAACATCCTGATGCTGGGGCCAACCGGCAGCGGTAAAACTTTTCTGGCGCAAACGTTGGCGAAGATTCTGCAAGTGCCCTTTGCCATCGCGGATGCCACGAGTTTAACCGAAGCGGGCTATGTAGGCGAAGATGTAGAGAATATTCTGCTGCGGTTGATCCAAAACGCGGATTATGATATACAGCTGGCGCAGCGCGGGATTATCTACATCGATGAGATCGATAAGATCGCACGCAAGAGTGAGAACCCATCGATTACCAGAGATGTGAGCGGTGAGGGCGTCCAACAGGCATTGCTCAAGATTCTGGAAGGAACGGTTGCCAGCGTACCGCCGCAAGGCGGTCGCAAGCACCCGCATCAGGAGTTTTTGCAGATTGACACCACCAACATCCTGTTCATCTGCGGCGGCGCGTTTGACGGCATTGTGCCGATCATCGAGCAGCGTATCGGGAAGAAGGCCATGGGGTTTGGCGCAGAAATTAAAAGCAAAACCCAGGACAACCTTGGGCAAGCGCTCAAGAGCCTTCGCCCTGAGGATTTGATGAAGTTCGGGTTGATACCGGAATTTGTGGGACGCTTGCCCATCATGGTCACGCTGGATCAGCTTGGTGAAGAAGAATTGGTGAGCATACTCACCAAGCCCAAGAATGCGCTGGTTAAGCAATACGAATACCTGCTTGATCTGGACGGGGTAGAACTGCTCTTTGAGGCGGATGCGCTCAAGCAAATCGCGCACCTTGCCATCGAGCGCCGCAGCGGCGCACGCGGCTTACGCGCCATCATTGAGAAGCTGATGCTGGATACAATGTTCGATCTGCCCAGCCGCAATGATATCAAGCAATGTGTGATCACTGACAAGGCCGTAAGCGGCCAGGAATCGCCAAAGCTTGTGATCAGTGATACGCCGGTACGCAAACCGCGTACCAGCCGCGCACCGGTTGCCAAGAAAAAACAGGGCAGCACCGCAGTTTGAGTCAGGAGCTTTACGCCGCATCTGAACAGGTGCGGCGTTCTTAATCCATAAGGGTAAACAATCCAATACTTTACTTTGCTTGCTAATGGTGATGCAAGCCGATATAATGGTAATGGGTGCGTTCGTTTGAGATAGCAGCCGCACCCTAAGGAGGAACTATGCAAGAAACCTCGCGGAGAAACGTTACACACCACCTCCCTGTGCTGCCGCTCAAGGGAATGATGGTTTTCCCACACATGGTGCTGCATTTTGACGTAGGCCGTGTGAAGAGCGTAGCAGCGCTGGAAAAGGCAATGCTCGCGAATCAGAAGATTTTTCTCGTGACACAAAAAGACGCGGACGCGGAAGACCCAAAGTTTGAGGATCTTGCGCCCGTTGGTACGATTGCGCTGGTTAAGCAGGTACTTAATCTTCCTGGAGACAGCATTCGGGTGCTGGTTGAAGGAGAACGGCGGGCAACGCTGGAATCCATCGTGCAGGATGATCCATACCTGCTTGCACAGGTGCGTCCTGTGAAGGCTTTGGGCGCACGCGTTTCCAACGAGCTCAAGGCACTTGTGCGCACTGCGCATGAGTATTTTCAGGAGTATGCCAAGGCGAGCCAACGCGTATCACCAGAGGCGCTGCGCAGCGTAATGAGCCTTGATAAGCCGGATCAGCTTGCAGACACCGTCGCCGCCAACGTGCTTACCCAGCTTTCGGATAAACAGATGATCCTTGAAAAACTGGATGTAGCCGATCGGTTGGAAACGCTATGCACAATCCTCTTGCGTGAAAAGCAGCTCAGCGAGTTGGAGAAGACTGTTCAGGCACGCATCAAACAGCAGATTGAAAAAAACCAAAAGGACTATTATCTGCGCGAACAGCTCAAAGCCATCCAAACCGAGCTGGGCGATAAAGAAGCCACCGATGTTGATGAGCTGCGCGAGAAGCTTGCCGTAACACCCCTAAACGATGAGGCGCGGCAAAAGGCGGAACGCGAACTGGAAAGGCTCTCCCATATGGCGCCGGGCACGCCGGAAATCGGCATCAGCCGTACCTATGTGGAGTGGATTCTGGATCTGCCTTGGGGAAAAACGACCACGGATACCCTCGACTTGAAACGTGCCGCGCGCGTGCTGAACAAAGATCATTATGGCCTGGAAAAGGTGAAGGAGCGCATTATCGAGTATCTTGCGGTGCTGCGGCTCAAGCAGGATATGCGCGGCCCTATCCTCTGCTTTGTAGGCCCCCCGGGCGTTGGTAAAACAAGCATTGTTCGCGCAATCGCCGAGGCGGTGAACCGCAAATTCGTCCAAATGTCTTTGGGCGGCGTACGGGATGAGGCGGAGATTCGCGGCCACAGGCGAACCTATGTTGGCGCGATTCCAGGGCGCATTATTGCAGGCATGAAACAGGCCGCCACTATGAACCCTGTGTTTTTGTTTGATGAAATCGACAAAATGAGCAATGATTTCCGGGGAGATCCTGCTGCGGCGCTACTGGAAGTGCTGGATGCCGAACAGAACAATGCTTTCCGCGACCACTATATGGAACTGCCTTTTGATTTGAGCCGCGTAATGTTTATCACCACAGCCAACACGATGGATACCATACCACCTGCGCTATTGGACAGGTTGGAGATCATTGAGGTACCAAGCTATACGGATTTGGAAAAACTGGCGATAGGCAAGAAGCATCTTCTGCCCAAACAGATCAAGGCTCATGGGCTGCCGCCCAAGAGTGTGACCATTCAGGATCGCGTGATGGCAGAGATCATCGAAGGGTTTACACGTGAAGCAGGCGTACGTACATTGGAGCGTACATTGGCGCGCATCGCCCGAAAAGCGGCTGTCGAGATTCTTGAAACAGGCGCGGGGCAGATTAGTATCACGAGCCGGAAACTCAAGGAATACTTAGGCGCAGTACGCTTCCTGCGTGAGCCTGTGGAAAAGCAGAGCGTTGTTGGCGTTGTCAATGGGCTTGCCGTAACGTCGGTCGGTGGAGAAACCCTTGCGGTGGAATGCACCATCATGCAGGGCAACGGGAATATCCAGCTCACAGGCAAGCTGGGGGATGTAATGCAGGAAAGCGCCAAAGCTGCACTTTCCTGGGTACGCGCACACAGCGATGCATGGGGTGTGGCACCTGCGTTCTACAAAGCGCACGATATCCACATCCACGTTCCAGAGGGTGCGGTGCCCAAGGACGGCCCCTCCGCAGGTGTCGCGATGATTACCGCGCTGGTGAGCGCCCTTACGAATACCCCTGTATTGCAAAACGTTGCAATGACAGGCGAAATTACGCTTCGCGGCCGCGTTTTACCCATTGGCGGATTGAAAGAGAAACTGTTGGCGGCCTACCGCGCGGGGCTTACGCTGGTCTTAATACCTCATGAGAATCAAAAGGATCTGGAAGATGTACCAGCAACGGTGTTGTCAAAAATCCGCGCGGTTGCTGTCAGCACGGTGGATGAACTGTTGCTGCGCGCGCTTGCGGCGCCGCTGCCGATCGCAGCGCCCACCATCCCCAGCATTGTTGCCACACCCGAGATTCCGATCCAACCTGCATCCGCAACGGCGGCCTATACGGGGTCATAAGCATGGAGATTAAAAGCGCAACCTTCATCACAAGCCTCGCGACGTATACGGAGCAACCGCCGATCACCCTTCCCCAATTGGCGGTGGTGGGCAAAAGCAATGTAGGTAAAAGCTCGCTCATCAATGCGCTCTGTAACCGCAAGAAACTTTGCAAAATCAGCGGCACACCCGGGAAAACAAGGCTGATCAATGTTTTTCTGATCAATGAGAAGTTTCACCTGATCGATCTGCCCGGATATGGTTTTGCTAAAGTAGATAAGGCGGAGAAGAAGCGTTGGGGCGCGATGATGGAACGGTATTTTCAGGATACCACACTGCTTGGTCATGTTTTGCAACTGGTGGATATTCGCCATGACCCTACGGCGGATGATATTGCCATGGCTGGCTTTTATCGCGCCATGGACATACCCTTCACCGTGGTGGCAACCAAGGCGGATAAAATCAGCCGTGGCGCCCGCAGCAAGCAGCTTGCACCCATTTGCCGCGCAATGCTGGTACAGCCATGGGAAATCATCGTGTTCTCATCGGAGGACGGCACGGGGCGCGATGCGTTATTGGAGAAAGTGGAGCAAGTACTGTTTCCAACGCAGCAGGCAGACGATGTTTTTGAGGGCTTCCAACAGGAAATCGAACCATGAAACGCGAATAGAATCATCATGCATTCGTCGACGGGCATCAATCGCAAAGGGGGAATCCGCGTGATCCATGTGGAAGTGCTTGAGAAATCGAAAAATGGCATCCGTGACTTTATGGAGCTGCCACATCGCTTGTACCAGGGTGATCCCAACTGGGTTCCTCCGATGTACAGCATGCAACTGCGTCAGCTGCTGGGAGAGAACAATCCGCTGCTGAGCGGAGAGCACGCCTTCTTTATGGCTTACGATAACGAGCGCCCTGTCGCGCGCGTGCTGGCGGGCGTGGATGATCGCCTGAACGAGCGCATCGGTGAGAAACGTGGCTATATCAGCCTTTTTGAAAGTGAAAACAACCTTGAATATGCGCGCGCCGTATTGGATGCCGCGATGGACTATCTCCGCGGCCTGGGTATGGCGCGGGTGGTGGGCCCCAACACCCCGGGGTTCGATGATTTTAGTAAAGGGCTGCTCGTGATGGGATTTGATGGTCCGCCCATGCTGTTTAATCCTTACAATCCCTCCTACTACAATGACTTTTTTACCGCTTATGGATTGACAAAGCACCGGGATCACTATGCCTATCATTTAACCTTGAAGGATTTTCCGGTTGGCACCTACCAAGGGTTGAGTGAGCTGGCACAGAAAAGATTCAAATTCCGCGTTAAACATGTTGACCTACGGCGTTCTAACACGCCAAAGCTGGCGGCCGAAGTTGCAAGGGTCATCGCGGAGGCATTTCCAGATACATGGGAGCTGCTGCCGCCCACCCAGCAGGATATCCTGGATGAAATGCGAACGCTCATGCATTATACCAAAACCGATTTGATTGTGATGGCGTATGCAGATGAGCGCCCGGTGGGGATACTGGTGTGTTTCCCGGATTACAATCGGCTACTGAAAGCCAGCTTTGGCAGGCTGTTTCCGCTGGGTTGGCTTTCCCTTACGTTTGGGAAAATTCGTGCGGTGCGATGCAGCATGATGTTTGTAACGCCCGATTATCAGAATAAGGCTGTCAATGTAGCCATGATGCTGACAGCGTTTGACCGCGCTAAGGCGTTGGGCGTTGAAGAAGTTGAAGCCTCAACCATTGATGAAACCAACCTGCCCAGCATTCTTGCGGCAGAGCGCACCGGAGCGAAACGTTATCGCGTATACCGGCAGTATGAGATGTCCCTCTAGGCTATCATGACTGAGCATGACGAATGTTGTGAAGCGTTGGGATGGGTTCTTCCGGTTGTATACATGCATAGGATAGCCTGCCAGGAATCGTCGCCCATTTTCTATGATGCTAGTTACTGATGGGATAACGCTTATAGCATGAAGCTGCGTTGGTTAGTGGAGGCGAAACATTCCTTTGAAAGCGTGATAGACAAAGCGGTGAGGACGCAGAAGATTCAGGCCAAGGTAACAATGAGCAAAAAAGCACACCCCGCAGTTTTCATCTGCGGGGCGTGCTTTTTCGCTTAAACTGCGTTTCGTATACAGGAAGCGTGCAAGGACGAATCCTGAACTTGCCGTCATACTATGCTATTGGATATCGCCGCTCAATAGCCTTTAGGGAGCCTGTGTTGCCGCAGCCTCTGTTTCTGTGGATAGCGAACCAAGCGATTGTGTTGGCGCACCACACTTCAGGCATGGCTGCAGCGCGTTATAGGGAGCGTTATCCAGCTCACTATAGAGGAAACCAGCCATGGGAAGGAATTTTTCATTGACTGCCGAGCAGTTGGGATCAGCATGGTAGTATTTGCCGCCATCCGCGTTATAGTAAAGCCGTGTGCTGGGGTCTGGAATGGGGGTGACTGTCATACGCGGCTGGAGCGATTGGGAGACGCCTTCTTTGCCTGGCTCGGGCGAAGGCGTTTCGCTCGCCACGTCATTGGTGGCCAATGAATTGGGATCAACATACCATTCCCCACCTTCACGCACCATCAGAATCATAAAGCGATAGCGCACGGCATCTTTTCCATTGTTTTTGTCGATGAATGCGCTCATGGTGACTGTGCGGGAGCTATCCGCAGATGTTCCAGAAATGCCCTCGATAACATATTCACCCGGCGTTCGATTGCTGATGACCGTGAACAGCGCGCTGGCGGGGTTGTCCTGCTGTGTTGCCCAACTGGGCTGTACGAGATTGACCATATCCTCAATGCGGTTGGCTTGCCAATTATCCATAAAAGTAACCAGGCGAAGCTCGGCTTCGGACTCTCCCGCGTCCTCAATGGGTGAGGCGGTTACCTGCGCCGCAAGCAGCGCCGTATCAGGTGTTGCGCTGGGTTCGACGCTGCTTTGAACAGCGCTGTCGTTCGCAAGTACTCCTGCGGTTCGCGTTACATCCCGGTTGCCGCTGATAAGCATGGCAATCACTATAATGCTCATCACCAAATACCCGATGGTCAACGTCATACGCATGGCGGAAGTAAAAGACTGCCTGTACCAGATTACGCTCAAACCGGTTACAGCCAGTATGATAAAAAGGTACCGCAGGAAATTGAAAGCACTGGCCACAAATATACATGGAATAAACAGTAAAGGGAGAATGCCAAACAGTATGATTTTAAGCCATCGATCCACATCCAGCGGCGGCCGCGGCGTGGGGGTTGCATGAGGCGCGCCGCCCATTGGACGAAAGGCTGGATTGCCAAATGTGTTTGCGGGTTGGTTTTGCATGTTCATCATCATTGGCGGAAACGCATCAGCATTGTTGCCTTGCGCAGCCATACCCGCCATACCAACACCCTGAAACCCCATATTGGTGTACACGCCGCCATAGGGGTTTTGGTTTGTCGCCATCCCGGAAACAGGTATGCTCTGGTTACCCATTGGTTCGCTGCGTATCACGCTGGGTGGGGTGGAACCATTAACCGGATAGGAGGGCGGAACAAAGCCTTGTACATTGCTCTGAAAAGGGATGTGGTTTGATGGTAGGGAAGACCCCTGCGCTGCGGGTTGCGGGTAGGAAGGCGCCATGCTCTGCAAGGGAGGAAGGTAGCCATTCGCGTTCATTTGAGGGGAACCATAGGCGAGTGACGGCGCGCCAAAAGGATTTTGATTCGCAAACATGGGCGCTTGCGGTTGTGTATTTGGAAAAAAGGAAGGGGTTTGCGGATTGCCCTGAAACTGGGTGGGGGGCGCAACAAAAGGATTTTGTACGCCAAAGGGAGATATGGGAGCATTCATATCCAAGGAGGGCTGCTGCGTAAAATCAGGCATAGAAGCTTCCTGTGCAGCGGCCGGTTTCTTGGCAAAGCTCTTTTTTTGCATGCCATAAGTCGGTGTGCTGGCATATTTCATACGGTTGCTGTTCATGCTGCATCTCCTGGGCATTGTTAAAGCGTCATGCGGCAAAGGTGCACGCAATCTATCATAGTATAGCACATATTGCGATTTTGTAAATCATAACTTCTGAATTGTGAAGCGCGCATGTCAAATGAGTGACAAAGGCGTTGTGGATGCTTGCGCCGCATCACAATCATCACAAATTTGATCAGTCTGTAAGGGTTTAAGCGTGTACAGTGAAAAATTGTTGCGGTAAATTGGTTGCGCTCAGGCGATGATTCATGTATAATCATCGTGACCTGTCATGCTGTTTCGCATGCGGGTCATCATTGCCGATGATGCGTCCATCGCTGCAAGGAGGCATGTAGGATATGGAATGTAAAATCAAGAACGAGATCGGTACAGTCTACATCACCGAGGAAGTTATGCTAAAGGTGGTAGGCTACGCTGCGCTGGAGTGCTACGGCATTGTTGCAATGTCAAGCAAGCGCGCGAAGGACGGTCTTGTTCAGTGGCTGGGGCGTGAGAACCTCACCAAAGGCGTTCAGCTTCGCATGGCGGATGATATGCTTGACGTGGAGTTGTTTATCATCGTCGAGTATGGCATCTCCATTGCCGAGGTGTGCAAAACCATTGTGGAAACCGTCCGCTATAAACTAGAGAGCATGACGGGCGTCAAAGTTCGGCGCGTGAACATCTCGGTTGAGGGTGTGCGCGTGTAATTAATGCCTCGGGAGGAAACACCTTTGGTACAGACGAAAGTAATAGACGGGCTGTTGTTGCGTGATATGGTTTTGGCTGGCGCAGCAATGCTGGAAAAAAACCGTGAAGCGGTGGATGCCCTCAACGTATTCCCCGTACCAGATGGGGATACCGGCACCAATATGTCGCTCACAATGGCTTCGGCCACCAAGGAGCTTAGCCAAAAAGAATTTTTGAGCGCCGGGGAGGCTGCCGAAGCCTTGGCGAAAGGCGCTTTGCGTGGTGCACGCGGCAACAGCGGTGTTATTACTTCACAGCTGTACCGCGGCTTTGCGCGCGCCCTGGAGAATGTGGATAAAATTACGCCCACACAGTTTGCGCAGGCCCTGAAGCGCGGGGCGGAAACCGCATACAAAGCGGTGATGAAGCCAAAAGAGGGCACCATTTTGACCGTTGCCCGTGTGATTGCGGAAGATGCGGTGCGTCAGGCGGAGAATGCGCCGGAGGATTATGACGCGCTTTTTGAAGTGATCCTTTCTACAGGCGATTCAATTTTGCGTAAAACACAGCAGATGCTTCCCGCTTTGACTGCCGCAGGCGTGGTGGACGCGGGCGGGCGCGGTCTGCTGCTTCTATATATGGGGTATGCTGCCGTACTGCGCGGCGAGGAAATTCCCACCGAGCGTATGGAATTTACGGACGATGGTGAGGCATTCTTTGAGGATGATCATGGTTCGCTGGAGGACATTCAATACGCTTACTGTACAGAATTCCTGATCCAGAACCTATTTGAGGAGACTAAAGAAGAGGATATCGACTCCTTCCGCAGAAGGCTCAACCGCATTGGCGATTGTGTGCTTGTGGTTGGCGATCTCTCGCTGGTTAAAGTTCATGTGCACACCAATGAGCCTGGGAAAGCGCTGGACTATGGTCAGGCCTTGGGCGAGTTGGTAAATCTGAAAATTGAGAACATGCTCCAGCAGCGCCGTGACAATATTGCGGCAAGCGAGGCGGCGGAACAGCCAAAGACGCCGCCGAAAGATTTTGGCATCGTGGCGGTATCACTGGGGGAAGGCTTCAACAGTATTTTCAGCGATTTGAGCGTGGATCAGATTGTTGAAGGCGGCCAGACGATGAACCCCAGCATTGAGGACATCAGCGCGGCGATTGCCCGGGTAAACGCGAAATGTGTATTTGTTTTGCCAAACAACGGCAACGTGATTCTGGCGGCGCGGCAGGCAGCGGAGCTTACCGAGGACAGGCAGGTTCTGGTGATTCCCACAAAGAACGTTGCGATGGGGATTGCCGCGGCAGTTGCGTTTCAGGGCAATGTGAGCGGCGAGGAAAACGCCGTACGCATGGATGAGGCTGCCCAGCGCGTTCGCACGGGAACGGTTACGTATGCTGTTCGTGATAGCGAAATCGACGGCATGCACATTAAACAAGGCGATATCATCGGTCTGTACAACGGAAAGATCGTCGTGGATGGCGATAATATCCATGATGTGACTTCGGAACTGATGAAACAGATCGTGACCGAAGATGATGAATTGATCACCGTATATTATGGCAAAGATGTGGCGGAGGCGGATGCAAAATCCCTTACCGATGAAATTGCGGATCAATACGATGATTGTGATGTGGAATTGCATAAAGGCGGCCAGCCGCTGTATTATTATCTAATCTCGGTAGAGTAACATGGAACTGAGCGACCTTCATGGCATTGGCAAAGTGAGATTTGCGGCCTTACACGCAGCGGGCATCGACTCGTTGCGTGATCTTTTATATGCCGTGCCGATGCAGTATCGGGATCTTGGCAATCATGTAGCCATAGGCGACGCACGCGCGGGCGAAAGGCAAGCGATGCAACTGCATCGTTTTGGCGAACCCAAACTGTTTCGCCATGGCAAGCTTAGTCGTGTTACCTGCCAATTCACAGATGAAACCGGTGAGGCGCAGGGTATTTGGTTTAACCAGCCGTGGATGCGGGATGCGCTCATGAAAAAGCAGCAGTTTCTGTTATATGGCAAAGTGGAGCGCAATGGCGGAAAAGTACGCATTTTGAATCCATCGCTGGAGGATGCGCTTCGCATTGTTCCGGTATACCGACCAATCGATGGCATTGCGCAAAAGACACGGCTGCATCTGGTAGAGCAGGCACTGCCGTTTGTGGATTCTCTCTGTGCGGAAACCTTACCGGAGTCAATGCTTGCGCAATATAATCTTATGCCGGCATCGGAGGCGATTCTTTGCCTGCATGCACCTGTGAACATGGAGCAGGTAGCAGAGGCGCAGCGCCGTTTTGCCTTTGAACAGATGCTGCTGTATCAGGTTGCGGTGCGTGAAATGCGTAATGTACGGCGCGTAGGACATGCATTGCGCATTCCCCATAGTGCGGAGGAGATGTTTTGGAGGCGGTTGCCTTTTGAACCTACAAACGCACAGCGCAGAACGTTATCTGAGATAAAGGAAGATTTAGTTAAGCCACAAGCCATGGCTCGTATGGTACAGGGGGATGTGGGTTGCGGCAAGACGGCGATTGCGTTTGGCGCGCTCGCTTTATGCGCGCAGACGGGGCATCAAGCCGCGTTAATGGCGCCAACCGAGATTCTGGCGCGCCAGCATTTTGAAAGCGCCAAACAAATCCTGGCGCCGATGGGGCTGCAATGCGGCCTCTTGCTTGGCGGGATGGGTTTGCGGGAGCGCCGCGAGGCACTGACTTCCATCAAAAGTGGGAGCTGGCAGGTGGTCATTGGCACCCATGCGCTCATCGGCGAAAGTGTTGCCTTTCAGAACCTTGCCTTATGCGTGACCGATGAACAGCACCGCTTTGGCGTTGCGCAGCGGACCCGGCTGTTAGGCAAAGGCGGCGATATTGCACCGCATCTGTTGGTCATGAGCGCAACGCCTATCCCCAGAAGCCTTGCGCTTGCGATGTTTGGAGATCTGGATGTCTCGGTGGTGGATGAACTGCCACCGGGGCGCATGCCCGTGCAGACGCGTATCGTGCCGCAGGAACGCCGCAAGGATATGTATCTGTTTCTGCGCAACGAACTGGCGCGCGGCAGCCAGGCCTATATTGTATGCCCCCTTGTCGAAGAAGACGAAGCGGATGAGCAGCGAAAGTCGGTCGAGAGTCACTTTGAGGCTCTGTGCAGAGGGCCACTCAAGGGCATTCCTATCGGGTTTACCCACGGCAAGCAGGCATCTGACGAGAAAGCGGCAGTGCTGACAAGCTTTATGGAGGGCAAACTGCGTGCGCTGGTTGCCACGACCGTGATCGAAGTGGGCATGAATGTACCCAACGCCACCGTGATGGTTGTGGAAAATGCGGAGCGTTATGGGCTTGCGCAGCTGCATCAGTTACGGGGGCGTGTAGGGCGCGGCAAAGGGGAAAGCTGGTGTTTCTTAGTCGCCAAAGAGAACGAGCGGTTGCGAACGCTGGTACGCACCCATGATGGGTTTGAGGTGGCACGCAAAGATTTGGAACTCCGCGGCCCTGGAGAACTGCTGGGAACGCGGCAGCATGGCGTTTCTTTGATGCCTAGTGGTGTTGAACTGGGAAATGTGAAACTGTTAGCCGCCGCGACACAGTGCGCCGAGCAGCTGGCAGGCGATCCTGCGCAAAGCAAGCTGTACGAGCCAATCAGAGCCAGAGCCATTTCCTTGATGGAAAAAACCATGCGGGATGTATCCGTCAGTTAGTAAAACGGCGTTGCTTTGATACTGCTACCGCCCTGTTAAAAAGAATCATGATCCGTACGATCATATCAGCCGCCGTTTACGTCCACCCTGCTGGTGCGTTTACGCCTTGGTTGAAAAAAGCGCGTGATGGTTGTACAATACTGAGGAGGCATATGCTGTGCACATTGTGCTCATGAACCCGGAGATACCGCAGAATACTGGCAACATCGCCCGCACCTGCGCGGCGACAGGCGCTACGCTGCATTTGATCAAGCCCCTGGGGTTTTCCCTCGCTGATAAATACCTCAAGCGCGCCGGGCTGGATTATTGGAATATGCTTACGTTCGCGCAATATGAAAGCTTTGAGTCGCTTATTTCTATTTATCCAGCCGCGCGGATGCACTTTCTATCCACGAAGGCACCGCGATGCTATACGGCCGCTACCTATCATCCGGATGACTTTTTGGTGTTCGGCTGTGAAACGAAAGGGTTACCGGAGAGCCTGCTAAGCCGTGTTTACGACCGTTGTGTACGAATCCCGATGATTGACGGGGCGCGCAGCCTGAACCTGAGCAACGCCGTTGCCATCGTAACCTATGAGGCGCTGCGGCAGCAGAATTTTGGAGGGCTGCAAACAGATGGAACGCTCACCGGTCGGGACGATCCGGCTGAACCATGGATGGATTATCTATAACAGCGTCATAGGCGGAGGAGATGTATGGATGAATCGCTGGCAGGAAGAACAGGAGCCGCTTGAAGAGGATTACATGCAAGGCGATCCGCTGCAAGAACAGGATCCTCGCTACGTCGATTATTCGCAAACTGGCTTTGAAGATGAAGATTATTCCGATGAGAATGAAGAACTGGACGATATGCACCGCTTCCACGTCGCCATGAATGTGTTTGATCTGGTGAGCGTGCTTGCGGGGTTGGCGGTGATTCTTTTGCTGGTGGCCATTTTGGTGAGCTTGATCACTTGGCTGCAAAGCGATATCACCCAGTCATTTACGCTGCTGACATCGCAATTACAATAGCAGGACGGAGGCAAAGCCATGGAAACGTCTTGGGCGAAGCTTTCGCAACAGATATCCGATTGTGCTGCTTGCGCATTATGTGAAGGATGCACGCAGAAAATTCCGGGGCAGGGAGACCCAAGCGCACCGCTGATGCTCATCGGTGAAGCGCCCGGTGAGCAGGAAGATCGACAGGGGCTTGCTTTTGTAGGCGCGGCGGGTCAGTTGCTGACAAAAATGCTTGAAGCGATCCAAATAACGCGGGAAAGCGTGTACATCTGTAATACTGTCAAATGCCGTCCGCCGAACAACCGAACGCCGCTTCCGGAGGAAACGGCCGCTTGTGAGCCTTTCCTACTGGCGCAATGGGCGCTGGTATCACCCAAAGTCGTTTTGCTGCTGGGAAGCACAGCTGTGCGATGTGTTCTGGGGGAAAGCTATCGCATTACGCGTTGCCGGGGGCAATGGTTTGAGCGTAACGGCGTTGCGATTATGGCCACGTATCACCCTGCGGCGCTGCTACGGGATCAAGGCCGGAAACGTGAAGCGTGGGAAGATTTGAAGCAGGTTCGACAGAAACTGGATACGCTGGGCTTGTATCAGGCTTTGCAGAGAGGAGAACCCTGATGCAGGATACGCTGGCAATATGGCAGAGCGAGCTTTCGCAGGCTGTTGGTATATACTACGACTGTGAACCGCCACCGCTGGCCTTTGGGGATGGTAAAACCCATGAGCCCAAACTGATGCTCATCGGCGAAGCGCCGGGCGAGCAAGAGGCGCGGCAGGGCAAGCCCTTTGTAGGCAAAGCGGGGAAGAACCTGACCGCGTTCCTGAACGCCATTGACCTTTCCCGGGAAGCGCTGTATGTCACCAACGTTGTGAAGATTCGCCCAAGCCGCGTAAGCAAAGCGGGCAGAATCGTTAACCGCCCGCCGAACCGCGCTGAGATCGCGCTGTTTACCCCCTGGCTGATGCGGGAAGTAGCGCTGATCAGGCCGCAGGTGCTGGTTACGCTCGGGAACGTAGCTTTAAGCGCTTTTCTGACAGCAGGCGAAAGAATAGGGCAATGCCATGGGCAGTGGCACCAAGTGCAGATAAAGACGCAGCATGATGGCGTTTTATGCCTTCCGCTGTTTGCGCTGTACCATCCTGCCGCGGTGATTTATGATCGTGCGCTTGCAGATGTGTACCAAACAGATCTGGCTCGCCTCAGCATTTCCCTACAGAACGGCGAGCAAAAGGACATTTGAACCATCGTTTGGTTGCTTTGGTGCACAGGGGTGGGAAATATTCCTTGAATCATGGTATGATGCTATCATCAAATACAAGGAGGGTTTGGGATGATCGAATTTTTTGCGGCAAACCTCCCCATCATTATATGTTTCTTTGTCGGCGTCGCGTTATTGGTTGCGGAAGTATTTCTGCCAGGGTTTGGGGTTGCGGGCATTGCCGGCATCCTGCTAGAAATCGTGACCATTGTGCTGGTGTATATGAAGCATGGCGGGCTTGCTGCTATGGGGCTACTAATCGTCATACTGGCGGTGGTCGGCATAACGATATCGTTCTCGCTGCGCTCTGCTACCAAAGGAAGACTATCCAAATCACCCATCATCCTGATGCAGCGTGAAACATCGGATCAGGGTTATATTGCTACTGCGGATATGGATGTGTTCATTGGCAAGGAGGGCGAAACCACCACACCGCTGCGGCCGGCAGGCATGGCGGAAATCGAGGGCATTCGTATGAATGTAGTTTCGGAAGGGGAGTTTGTTCCCCAAGGTACGCGGGTGCGCGTAGCGAATGTAGAAGGTGTGCGTGTAGTCGTACGCCGTGTTTCGGCAGATAAACCGGCAGCTTCAGATACTACTGTGAATTAACTAGGCGTGTGAGCGCCGTATAAGCAAAAGGAGGCAAAGGGTATGTTCAGATCCCTACTGACCAGCATGGGAGCAGCCAGCCTGAGTGTAAGCGAGCCAATGTCATCGGTACTCTGGATTATGATGGTCTTAGCGGTCGTACTGGTACTGGTTGCAGTGTTCCTGCGTTTTGTACCCTTGGGACTGTGGATCACCTCACTGGCTGCGGGCGTACATGTGAGCATCAGCTCGCTCATCGGTATGCGCCTGCGCCGTATCCAACCCAAACGGTTGGTGGAACCATTGATCAAAGCGCGAAAAGCAGGGCTTGATGTCACGCTGCCCAAACTTGAAACGCATTTTCTGGCCGGCGGTAATGTTGACCGTGTGATTAACGCGTTGATTGCCGCACAGCGTTCCAACATTGAAATGCCTTTTGAAAAGGCAAGCGCCATCGATCTGGCCGGGCGTGATGTGCTGCAAGCCGTGCAGATGAGCGTAACCCCCAAAGTGATTGAAACACCGGTTGTCGCGGCCATTGCCAAAGACGGTATTGAATTGCGTGCCAAAGCCCGTGTGACGGTTCGTACCAACATCGAACGGTTGGTTGGCGGCGCAGGGGAAGAGACGATCATCGCCCGCGTAGGCGAAGGCATCGTAACGACGGTCGGCTCTGCGGAAACCCATAAGCAGGTTCTGGAGAATCCGGATTTGATCAGCCGTACGGTGCTGAGCAAGGGTCTTGACGCAGGTACTGCCTATGAAATCCTTTCCATCGATATTGCGGATGTGGACGTGGGTCGTAACATCGGTGCGCAATTGCAGATGGATCAGGCGGAAGCGGATCGCCGTATTGCGCAGGCGCGCGCGGAAGAACGCCGTGCCATGGCCGTCGCTCGCGAGCAGGAAATGAAAGCGGCTGTTCAGGAAAAGCGCGCACAGGTTGTGGAAGCAGAAGCGCAGGTTCCGCTCGCGCTATCCGCCGCGCTTCGTGAAGGCAAGCTGGGTGTGATGGACTATTATCAGATGAAGAACGTCATCGCAGATACCGAGATGCGCGATGGTATTGCCAAAGCCGCAACGCCGAGCGCTACAAACCATAACGACGGAAACCGGGGTCAGAAATAACCTGCCACGGCGCCGGAGGCTCAAGCGCCTCCGGCGTATATTGCGAGGTGAACGCTGTGGAAGGGCTTATCATACTGGCGATTTTAGCTTTGATTTTTCGAAATGTGTTCAGCAAACAGGGTTCAAGCTGGAAGAAGCTTATCAAGGAGTTTACGGAGGAAGGTAAACCGCAGCAGACGCGGTCTTCCCCCTGGGACTCGGGTCAAAACGTAGCAAAGCCAAAGAGTCAACCAAAGGCCACGCAACGCAAAGCGACTGGAGATAGCGAGAAACAGCTTAACAGAGAATTTGTACGCACAGAGGTATATGTTCCTATTCGTTCAAGGCTGGAGGATGCGCGATTGCGCAGCACCGATGGCAGCATGGATCCTTACAGCCTGGAGGGAACGGCGTCTGCTGAAGGTGAATCCAACCTGATGGAGAGTATGGATACACAGCGCCAAGGGCGTCAGCAGGATCGTATCGTACAGGAATCGACGGACGAACCGCATAGCCAGGAACAGTATCCACATACGATACTGCCAGCGCAGCTTAGTGGAGATGCGATTGTGCAGGCGGTTGTCATGCATGAAATCCTCAGCAGAACACGCAAACGAGGGGGATAACATTGAACGGTTTCAAAATTCTAATCGCGGATGATGACGCGGGCATGCGTTCGGTAATGCGCCACATCATTGAGCGTGTGGATGGGTTTACGCTCGTCGCGGAAGCCGAAGATGGCGCGGATGCGCTGGAGAAAATTGAGTCGCTGAAGCCGCATGTTGTATTTCTGGATGTGGAGATGCCCAAACTCTCCGGCGTGGATTGCGCGCGCCACATTCAGGATATGGATCCAACAACGGTAATCATCTTTGCGACCGCACACGATGCCTATATGAGCGATGCTTTTGAGGTATACGCGTTTGATTATCTGGTTAAACCATTCAAGGTTGAGCGCGTGACCCAGACGCTGGAACGCGTGCGGGATCGCCTCACCTGCCGTACCTGCCCGCCTGCGGATGTGCCAAAGGCGATCAAGGCGGATCGAAAGCCGATTGATGGTCGCCTGATGCTCCGGCATCGCGAGGGCGTGAGCTTTATCGATCTCAATGATATACTGCTGGTGCAGCGGGAAGATCGTGCCACGGTGCTATATACCCGTCATGAGGATGGTCGTTATGTAACAGGTGATTCTCTGGCGGAGATGGAGGAACGCTTGCCCAAAGACGCGTTCTTCCGCTGCCACAAGAGCTATATCATCAACCTTAACCACATCAAGGACATTACGCCTTACGGCCGATGGACCTATGTGGTGCGCTTACATGGCACCAAGCATGACGCGCTGATAACCCATGAGAAGTATGATGAACTGGAGCAGCTGTTTCGCTGATACAAGCAATGGAAGCAGCGCCTGATGAAGACCATAAAAAGAGCGCCATTGGCTTAACACAGCGAATGGCGCTTTGCTGTAGGCAGCGGGGCTTTAAGCCGCGTTGTTCTGAGAAATGGGCGAGGAGAACGCAAGCCAGCGGCTAATGCCTGTTCTGTAAGCAAGAATCCACGCATTGAAGCAGTTGGTTGTGCGGTTTACCTTACCTGACAACGCCCTTCATCGCGTCGCCACGTTCACGACGGGCAAAACCCGAGAAAACACGGTTGATGATGTAGTAGATGAAAGCGACCAGGAGGTAGAGCGTCAAGATATCTTCCGCGGTTACGATGCTGCGGTGCGCCATAACAATTTTGCTGGTAAAGCTCAATTCATAGGTGCCCACCAACGCACAGAAGGAAGTATCCTTGACGGTCGTTACGAATTGAGAGATAAGCGGAGAACGGATCCGCCGTAGCGCCTGCGGGATGATCACAAACCAAAGCGTTTGCGTATGCGAGAATCCTTGAGATGTTGCAGCCTCCCATTGCCCTTTGCCAATGGAGTTTAGCCCTCCGCGGACAATCTCCGCCACAATGGCGGACGTAAATACCGTCATGGCCGCAATGCCGCTTTCCAGCGGGGGAAGCTTGGTCATGAACCGCATTGATATGATGAACAGCGTCAGCGGGATATTACGGACGATTTCAATATACAGTGTCGCGATGATTTGGATGACGCGTTGCTTGCTGTTTCGCATCAAACCGAGGATGGTGCCAAACACCAGACTTAGCAGGATAGATACGGCGGCGATGTACAGGGTATTTACCACGCCCTGCCCTAAAAAGGCAAGAATCCTGGGCGCAAACACGACTTCAAAGGCGTGCAGCCAGCGATCAAACATTGCGCACACTCCTTTTCTCAAGCCAGCGAGCCAGTAGCGATATGGGCAGGCAAATAACCAAATATAGAACGCCCGTCATCACAAACGTAGGCCCATAGATCAAGTTGCTGCCGCTCCACACATCCGCACGGTACATCAATTCACCGCCGGCGATTACCGCCAGCACGGATGAGTTTTTAATCAGGTTGACGGCTTGGTTGGTCATTGGCGGCAATCCGATTTTGATAGCCTGCGGTAAAATGACAAAAAACATTGCTTGAAGGTAACTGAAACCCTGGCTGCTGGCGGCTTCCATCTGCCCTGTAGGCACAGCTTTGATGGCGCTGTGAACAATATCCGCCGCATAAGCACCCGTATATAAAGCCAGACCCAGCACGCCGATGGCTTCGACGCTGAGCAGAACGCCTATTTTTGGAAGCACATTATAGTAAATGAATATTTGTATGACCAATGGTGTGTTTTGAAAAAAGGACATATAACCCTTTAGGAAAGAAAGGATGATGCGATTGTTGCCGCACAGGAGTATGCCTGCAATGACCCCGATGATTAACGTAAACATAAGCGCCAGCAGCGATATATAGATGGTAAGCAGAAAACCATCCGCAAAGAAAGTCCAATCGCTGAACCAGGTTTGCCAGTTCTGCTGTGAGAAAGGTCCTGTCACTTGTTTCACTTCCCTGTACACAAGCGGGAGCGGAGACCACGGAGGCCTCCGCTCGCACGCCGATTCACTTTGTTAGCTCGCCGGTGTAGGCGTGGGATTGGCAGCAAGCTCTTCGGCTTCGGCCCACAGGTCGATGCCGTATTGATCCACAACAGCCCAGTCCACGGTGGGGAGGTTCCATTTGACGACCAGCTCATCCATGGAACCATCAGCACGAGAAGCCATGATCAGCTCATCCACAACTGCGAGCAGACCCAGGTTGCCTTTCTTGACGGCAACGCCATAGGGCTGTGCGGCAAAGCTATCGGGAAGCAATACGGTAGTATCGTCCAGATAGCCCATCAGGATTGCCTTATCCACGGAGAAGCAGTCGATACGGCCGCTATCCAGCGCGGCTTTTAAATCCGGATAGGTGGGGAACTCCGCAAACTCCATGCTATACCCGGCGGCATCGGCGGCAGCCTGCAAGGCATCGCGCGTTGTCGCGCTCTGGGCAACGCCGATGGTTTTGCCGTCCAGATCCGCAAAGCTGGCAATTCCGCTGGCTTTGGTGACCAGAAGACCGATGGCGTCCACATAATAGGGCTTGGAGAACTCATATTGCAGGATGCGATCCGCTTTGATGGTGAAGGTGGCAATGATGGCGTCAAGCTCGCCGGTATCCAGCAGCGGGCCGCGTGTTTTGGCAGTAACGGCGGTAAACTCAACTGCATTGGGGTCGCCCAGAATCGTCTCGGCAAGCTTATGCGCCAAATCGATTTCCAAACCCTCAAACTCCCCGCCTAATTCCTGATAGCCGAAACTAGGCACATCGGCCTTTACGCCGACAAGCAGTTTGCCACGCTCTTTGATGGCGGTAACTTCGGCTGCATCCTCTGCGATGGCGGGTATGAAAACAGTCAGTGTAAGCAACAGGACTACTGCGATCGAAAGCAACTTTCTCATTCGGTTCCGTCCTTCCCTTAGTGTAATATTTTCCCAAGAAAAGCGGTGGTTCGCTCATTCTTGGGATGATGAAACACCGTACTTGGTGAACCATCCTCAAGGATAACGCCCTCATCCAGAAACAGCACGCGATCAGCAATGTGCTCGGCAAATTTCATCTCGTGTGTTACAAACAACATGGTGATGGGCGTTTCTCGCGCAACACGCTCCATGATGTCCAGCACCTCTTGAATCATCTCGGGATCCAGCGCGGAGGTGGGCTCGTCAAAAAGCATGATTTTTGGGCGCATAGTCAGGGCACGCGCGATGGCTACGCGCTGTTGCTGGCCGCCGGAGAGCTGGCTTGGGTAGGCGCTTGCTTTCTCTGCGATGTTTACCTCGCGGAGGTTATTCATCGCACGCTCGATAACCGCTTCTTTTCCTTCCCGCTTAAGTACAATCGGCGCCATGGTCAGGTTTTCCAAAACAGTTTTATGCGGGTACAGGTTGAAGTTTTGGAAAACCATGCCGATATCCTGCCTTGCCTGGCAAAGCATACGGTTGGTCATGCTGGATATGGCTACGCCGTCAATAAACACATTGCCTCGTACGGGGCGTTCAAACATATTGATCGTGCGCAGCAGCGTGCTTTTACCGCTGCCGCTGGGGCCTATGATAACGGTTTTGGAGCCGGTTGCAATTTCAAGGCTGATGCCCTTGAGAACTTCCAAAGCGCCAAAACTGACGGAAACATCATCGAAAATGATCAAAAAGTGCTCCTCCAATCAGATGAGAAAAAGTACGACGTGCACGCGAGCTTCTTTGCTCGGCACGGCTCATCGCACTTCAGAATAATACATATTGTACTTGAATACATTGCATAATGTCAACATGGTTGCTGCAAAATACAATGCAAAAACATCGAAAACGATAGTATTTTGCAGGATGTGCAGGTAATATGTTCACGGGTTGTATACATTGCCGCGAAACGCATGTACATAGCCAGCCGCTTCCATCTTCGTGGGGCTATCGTTAACTGAGTGCTGCGTGGGTTTTCCATCGAGGGGCCTTATTGGCATAGATGCATAGGCACGCCGCCCTGAATCTATCGCAGGGGTATACCGAAATATCAAATGGGTAGAAGAATCAAACATAGGCTTTACAAATGGCTGGTGTCAGGAGAAGTGTGAGGAAGATTTGCGAGGCAAACGGGCATATCAATACGATCGATGAAACTTGACAAGCATTGTCATGGTTGTGTTATACTGGGTGCACAGGGCAGAGGTGATACGAATGAAGACCGATCGGCTTTTTCAACTCTTATTCCTGCTGTTACAGAAGGAAAATCTGACTGCGCCGCAATTGGCAAAGCAGCTTGAGGTATCGGTTCGAACCGTTTACCGTGATGTGGAGACCCTTAGTGGCGCAGGGGTGCCGGTGTATGCGCAAGCGGGTAAAAACGGAGGCATTTCTTTACTGGAAGGCTATGCCGTTAGCAAGGCGCTTTTCTCTGATAAGGAACAAAACCAACTCCTTTTTGCGCTGCAAAGTCTGCGCGTGACGGAACGACCCATGGATGCGCTGCTTTCCAAACTGGGCGGATTGTTTCATAAGCGTGACGCGGATTGGATTGCAATTGATTTTTCCCGATGGGGCTTTAGCAGGCTGGATGGGGACAGGTTTGCGCAGCTTCGTGATGCCATTCTGGAGAAGCAGGTCATCCGTATCGAGTATTATAATGTTGCGGGAGAGTTTACCACACGCGATATCAAACCGTTTCGACTGGTGTTCAAAAGCCGTGGCTGGTACGTACAGGCGTTTTGTATGATGGCAGATGATTACCGCCTTTTCAAAGTCAGCCGTATCCGCGCGCTCACGTGTACTGGCGAATCCTTTACGGATGTGTTTCCCGATCAGCCCCCGGTTGAGCCCTTTCCGATAGATACGCAGCGCACTGTGGAGGTTTCACTGCTGTTTACAACAATGGTGGCTTACCGTGTGTTTGATGAGTATGACCCAATGTGTATCCAAAAACAGGATGATGGACTGCTACGCGTTACCCTGCATTTACCTGCGCCGCTAGAATTTGCGAGCTACCTGCTGACCTTTGGAACAGATGTGACTGTGCTATATCCTCGTGAACTACGCGATGCACTCTCTCAGATGGCAGAAAAAATCGCGGCGCATCATAGAACATGACATGCTGTTGTCTGGTTTGTTTCGATATCATAAAAGCACAAGGGAGATGCCCTTGCGATGTAAAGGAGGAGATACCATGGAAACAAAGTACTGTCAAAGCTGCGCGATGCCGATGGGTGAGACGGATGCTGAGTACGGCACGGAGAAGGACGGCAGCAAGAGCAAGGATTATTGCCGCTACTGCTATGAGAATGGCGCGTTTACCTTTCATGGCACCATCGATGAGATGATTGACATCTGCATCCCGCCCATGGTTGAAAACAATCCCGGCATGACCAAAGAGGATGCATTGAAGATCATGAAGGAATACCTGCCGACGCTCAAACGGTGGAAAGAGGCATAAGCTGCGCGGGTTACATGCTATGCGGCAATACCTGCTGACAAAGGTGTGGCGAGCCGGACTGGGCACCGGAATACAAACCTGCGTGCGCTCTGTACGGCGTTACATCAAGCAACGGGTATTGCAGCTTTCAGCATCAGAACGTACGTAAGACAGGTAGTACGCGCAGGAGGATACGAGCCATAATCCTTATGGACTAAAGGAGTGAAACGCTTATGGATTGGGATAAAGCTTTCCCAAAAGCTGAAGTGCCGACACTGCCACAGATTACTGCATTTATCGCAAGTCCGCTTTGGGATGCACTGTGTGCCCATATCCAGGAAAGCTATGCGCTACGACCGCTCATCGAGCATAGCACATGTTCCGGCGCGCCCGGCTGGAATGTGAAGTACAAAAAAAGTGGACGCTCACTTTGTGTGTTGTATCCGCATAGCGGGTATTTTACTTGTCTAGTGACTGTAGGCGGAGCGGTGGCAAATGATGTGGAACTGCTGCTTGCCACCTTCAGCCCTGCGTTGCAGGAGTTGTTTATCGGCGCCAAACCATTCAATGGGTCGCGCTGGCTGATGATTGATGTGAAGACAATGGTTGTGCTGGAAGATGTCAAACGTCTTTTGGCGTTACGAATACAGCACAAACGGTAATCAAACGCCGTGTCTGCAGCGCCAGTGAAGGGCGTCCTTGCCGGGCGTACCTGGTTTGATGCGTGATTAGCGCAAAGTTAGTGTTTGTTTCGTTTCCATAGGATGCCTGTGGCAGCTTCAAAACTGCCGCTCTGCAATTCGCAGGGCGGCAGTGCGGTGTGAGAAGAATCCTCGGTTGGTTTCTATCATCGATGGCATTATAGCCCTGCGGGCAGTTCGCTCGCTTTCGCTATCTGTTGTGAAATGCGGCTTGGGGGGGTTTCACCCCTGTACCCTGACCAGCGCTGATAGCCATGAACCCATCTTTTTGAACAAGCTGATCGCCGCCCTGTCATACACAGGGCGGCGATTTCGGGTATTGGTTTGGCTGCTTGACTATTCGGCTTTCGGTTTCACTGGCAGAAACTCAATGTAACCACGCGTACCAATGGGTGCCAGTTGGATGCGCGGATTGGATGGATCCCACGCAAATCCGAAGGCAGTTGGATCATACTGCTTGATTGCTTCCCAGACCTGATTGATCGCTTCTTCGTAGTTCTCCTCACAAAAAGGCTCCCCTTGAAAGCGAAGGTAGGTTGCGGCTGGCAGGGTAATCATGGCAAACCCATCGGGAAGTTGCAGCGGGTCATTCATGGCCAGCTCGACGCCCTGTACATAGCTGGAAGTACCTTCCGGAACCATTTCCGCAGGAAGCCACATGCCGATGGGCTCATCGAGCGCGTTGGGAATACTGGTCAGATAACCCCAGATATCACAGCCAACCTCGTCACAGTACTGGTAATAATCCTTGGCTGTTTTGCCGCGTTGGATGAGCGCCTTACGCGCGGGTCTTGCTATGGGTTGCACAAATACTGTTTTTGTCTTCTCCATTGGCTTTTGCTCCTTCCAAGTTGTGTCATTGGCAGCATAGGGGGTAAACAGGTAAAGCGGCGTAGGGCGTGCGGCGTATTGACCGGGGTTGCAGCCAAACTCTAACAGGAATGCACGTTGATAACCATCGACACTGCTAAACCCAACCTGAAAAGCCACATCGGTCACGGTTTGGCTGCTGTCGCGCAGCATCAACGCAGATTTTGCCAGCCGCAACCTGCGGATATAATCCGCTGGCGTTCGTTTGACCCATTGGGTGAACAGCCGGTACGCGTACCATGGGGAGTAGTGGCAGGCGTCGGCTAAAGCACCTGGTGTTATTTTTTCAAAGAGATGTTCCTCGATATACTGCTGCATCCGCCGTACCGCTGCAACCTGTTCTCGCAAACCATCACCGCCTTACACTGCGATTATACTTCCCCCTTGCCTGTTGCTGCTCGACATTATTTGCCATGATTGAAGAAAACACCAGTTTGATACGTTGATTGTAGCAGCACAGCAACCATATTGGCAATGCATCCCCAATGGCAGCGCCAAGTAAGGAGTGAGGTACGGCTTCGACTCGAGATTATTTGTAACAACCAAACAAATTTGCTTGACATTGCGTTACCGTACTATATAATATAGCTGTACTAGTAATATTAGTACAGACAGGAAAGGAATACGCAATGTTTCATATTGATCGTTTTGGCAGACAGCCCATCTATGAGCAGATCATCGAGCAAGCGCTTCAATTGGTGGCTTCCGGCGTTCTTAAGCCCGGGGATCAGTTGCCAAGCGTCCGTTCGCTTTCCCAGGCGCTTTCGGCGAATCCCAATACCTTGCAAAAAGCATATACCGAGCTTGAGCGGCGAGGCATTACCATGAGCGTGCCAGGTAGCGGCAGGTTCATTGCCAATGAAGCACAGCGGCTGGTGGCGGTCGGGATGGAAGAATTACTCTTGGAAGTGACTGCACTTAGTCAAAAGCTTGCCGCCGCAGCCATCCCGGAATCAAAAGTACAAGCGGCGGTTCACCTTGCCTATAGCAAGGACAAACTTGCCGCGCCGGAGGCCACAGCATCGGCGGAAAAGGATACATGATGCGCGATACCGTCCCCTGTGGACATACCATACGCATGCAGCATGCATCAAGAAAGGAAACAACACAGTGATTACAGCAAAAAATCTGACCAAACGGTTCTCGGATGTTGCGGCACTACACAACCTGAACTGCCAGATCCCCGATGGGTGTGTATATGGACTGGTAGGCGCAAACGGAGCGGGAAAATCGACCTTCCTGAGGCTGGCTACAGGTGTATACAAGCCGGATGAGGGCGATATCACGCTCGATGGGATACCTGTTTTTGAGAACATCACGCTGAAAAAGCGCTTTGCCTTTGTTTCCGACGAGTTCTGGGCTATGCCGCAGAGCAGCATGGAACGCATGGCTTCGCTGTACAGCGCCGCATACGATGCGTTTGACCACAAACGTTTTACATCGCTGGCAAAGGAATTTGGGCTGGATACCAGCAGAGCCATCGCTACCTTCAGCAAGGGAATGCGCCGTCAAGCAGCGACCATCCTGGCGCTATCTACAGGCGCGGATCATTATTTCTTTGATGAAACATTTGATGGATTGGACCCGGTAATGCGTAACCTGGTCAAGCAGCTGCTGTACGTGCAGGTGGTTGATAAGGGCGCCACAGTGATCATCTCCAGCCATTCGCTGCGGGAGCTGGAGGACACCTGCGATCAACTGGCGTTGCTGTATCAAGGCGGCATCGTGATGCAAAGCGATGTAAGCGATCTTAAAACATCCTTATTCAAGTTGCAGATCGCTTTTGGACACGACTTTGACAAGACTGTATTTGATGGGCTGGAACTGCTCAGTTATACAAGGCAGGGAAGCGTGGCCAACGCGGTGGTGCGCGGTGACAAGGAAAAAAGCCGCGCGATGATGCAGCAGCACAACCCGATACTGCTGGAGATACTGCCCGTAACATTGGAAGAGGTATTCTTGTTTGAAATGGAAGCGCTCGGGTACGCCTTTGATATCGCCCAAGGAGGGAACTAACGCATGAAAATGTATAAAGAGACGCTGCGAAAGCTGATACCGATTGGTGTGCCTCTAGCTTTGATCACATTCATCTATACCGTTATTACCAGCGGCCAGAATTACTTTGGCACCTATGTGATAAGCACCTCGCAAACGGCTATCAGGCTTGCGCCGGTGCTTGTGTATTATACGTTATCGGGTATCTTGTTTGCTTACTATGGGTTCTCCTACCTGTTTCGGCGAGCGGCAAGCGATCTATACCACAGCCTGCCGATCAGTCGATTTGATTTATACCTGTCAACCACCCTTGCGACTGCGACATGGATGGGCGGTACCATTCTGCTGAACCTGCTTGCGGTACTGGGACTACTATTAATCAGCGGATGCCCGTTTGTGCCAGCGTATATCCCCATGGCGATGTTGTTCTTTTTTGTGGCGTCAATGCTGGTGTATGCGGCTGCCGCGGTTGGCTGCGCGCTTTCGGGCACGCTGCTGACGGCGCTGGCGTCCACGGGCATCGTGCTGTTTGTGCCGCGCTTCATCCAATTCATTGTTGCGCGCGGTGTGGTTGCTCGTGTGCCCATCGTTGGCTGGCTGGATCTTCCGGCGTTGCTCGATCCCGCCAGCAATATCGCGACCGGCATGGTTGTGATGCAATCCCGGCAAGTGTTTGTTTCTCGCATCATCAATATGCCTAACACGCTGTATTCCATGCTGCCGATGCTGGTGCTGCTTGTGCTGGGCGCCTGGCTTTTCATCCGCCGCCCAAGTGAAACGGCCGAGAAGGGTACCGGACGCAAGGTTTGGATTATTGCAACAGCCAGCCTGCTGGCATTGGCGGCGCTCCTGCTTATCACGGTGGACAATCACCGCCTGCTTTCCATGTATGGCGTTGCGCTGGTCGCCATCGCGTTTCTGGTGTTTGTGGTATATCAATTCATTGCCAGCAGAAATATCAAGCAAATTTTGTTTTCCACGCCATGGTTCCTGCTCACCTGCGCGGTCGCGTTCGGGTTATCCCTTGGGATTGACGCCACGGTAGAGAATATTCTTGGCAAAACGCCCGCGCCAACCGAGATTGCTTCCGTTCAGTTTCGCGGGCATGATGAGAAAATGGACAACCTTGAATATACGACCATGCTGCTTCAGGAGATTGATTTCACCTCCGATAGCATGAAAAAGTACGTGAGTGAAACCCTTGCCGATGCGATGGATCGCATTAAGGAAAAGGATTTCTATGCGTTTGATGTCTACAGCCAATACCAGACCATAGAGCCGATTGCTATCACGCTTACCAGCGGGGAGACGATTAAGCGGACGATTGAGTTTAAGAATGTGATGGAACTGAATGCGCTGCGCGAAGAAGATTCCTTCTTTCAAGCCGCAATTCGCGCTTTTCCAACCTTGGACAGCATCCAGTACATTAACAGCGATATCTTATTGACCAAAGAAGAATCACTTTCGCTACTGACCAGCTTTATCAGCGAATCCCAGAAAAATGGGCTGGTTCCCAACTCCTATTATCGCCCGCGCAGCCAGTACCTTGATGATCGCGGGTATGCTCTAGAAGTCAATGGTGACCAAACGGTTGGCCGGATCAACGTTGCCGGGTACGTTGCGGATAAGCGTATCTACGAATACTACACGCTGCGCATGGAAACACCCGAAACGGCATCGCTGATGATGCGCACCTACAATGCGTACATCAAGGAAGATATGTTTGACCGACTTGCGCAGGCGCTCAAACATATGGCATCTCCGTTGGCGATTGAACGGGAGAGCCTGAGCGTGAATCTGGATTTCTACAACCTGACCAATCAGAGAGGGGATCGCTATACACAGAGCGTGAACCTATATATCAGCGGCTACACGAAACATGATGAAGCATATGCTGGTATTTACCTTACCTACTTGGAGAAATTTGTGGAGATTATCAAGCGCGGCACGCCAACAGACAATGCGGATGGGATGTTTGTGCGGTTTGACTGGTTTGAATATGATGGCACGAGCCGTCGTCAGGAGCATGAACCGGCTTGCTATCTTGCCTTCAGCCAGGAGGATGAACAGGCCTTACAGGCACTGATTATCGAATGGCAAACTGCAACCATGATTTAGGCTGCGAAAACCAAAATCCCTGCGAGACCAAACGGCCTCGCAGGGATTTTCTAATTTACAATCGTTACCCGCTTCAGTTGCTTTCCGGCGTTTCGATAGTGCAGGCGGCAACCTTGCGCATGTGTATGGCGGTCATAACCAGCGCAACAAACAGCACGGCAAGTGCGGCAGCGGTTACTGTGATGATTTGCGTATACTGCCCGCCATACCACAGAGGAGATATGTGGCGAATCAGAATGCCGGTGAACGCCCACAGAACCGCAAGCCCGTAACCGACATTTCGGATGCGATACATGGTGAAGGAAGCAATCAATACACCTATCACTAAGATCAGTACTGTCCATACGGGTTCAGAGAGACCCAATGCATCCCAGTTGAGGCTGCGCAGAAGCACCGTCACATTGGCGATGGTCGCAACGGTGATCCATCCAAAGTAGACGCCAAAGGGCAGGCGCAGCGCCATCTCTTCCCGCGGGGAGCAGTGCGGTGCGCGCAACAACCAGCCAACTCGCATCAGCGCCAGTAACAGAAGTACCATGAATACCATCGTGAGCGGGATTTGATCATAATGCCATGCGAATATCCATCCGGCGTTGAGTAACGAAGAGATACCAAACCAAAGGCTGACTTTGTTGAGCAACAGCTGTCGCGCCGGATCACCGCCATCCCGCACAGGGATGAGCTGAAACACAACGTAGATAAGCAATAGAAGATAGATGACACCCCATATGCCAAAGGTAAGGGGTGCGGGGGTAAAGAGGTTTTGATAGCGATCTGCTACGGCGCCAGTCATGACGCCATTTAGCGGCAGGGTATTGGCGAGCGCGTTGACTGCTACCATGATGATGAAGCTTGCAAGAACGGTTACTTTGCGCCAGGTTTGTTTTACTGAAACATCCATGGGGTTTCCTCCTTGTATATGTGTTTTATCGTATCCTTAGAAACAGCGCTCCTTGCGCCATTTACGGCAATCCTCGATGACCTTGCCTTCATCGCACTGGTAACAGATCTCATTGGTCAGCGGCTCACCCGCGAAAAACTCGTCCAGATTCGCCAGTGTTGTTTGCGCGATGTTTTCCAGCGCTTCTTCGGTCAGGAAAGCCTGATGCGCCGTCAGTACCACATTGGGGCGTGACACCAGAAGCGCAAGCACGTCATCTTGAATCAGCAAGCCTGAGTTATCCTTAAAGAAGAGATCGGCTTCTTCTTCATACACGTCCAGCCCCGCACCGCGCACCTTGCCGCTGTTAAGCGCGTCCAGCAGCGCTGTGCTGTCGATCAGCGCACCGCGCGAGGTGTTGAGGAGGAAAACGCCATCCTTCATCTTCGCAAAGGCGGAGGCATCAAGCAGGTGATGTGTTTGTTCGGTCAAAGGGCAATGGAGCGAGATGATATCACTCTGCCGCAGCAGTTCATCCAGCGTAACATACTCGATGTTTGCGTCCTTTGCGGGAAATACGTCAAAGGCAATCACGCGCATGCCAAACCCTTTGCAAATGTCCATGAATGTCCTTCCGATTTTTCCGGTGCCGATTACCCCGATTGTTTTGCCATGAAGATCTACGCCGGTAAGCCCGACAAGGCTAAAGTTGAAATCCCTTGTGCGGTTGTAGGCGCGCGGCAGTTTGCGGTTCACAGCCAGCAGCAGCGCCATGGTGTGTTCCGCCACGGCATAGGGGGAATAGGCGGGCACCCTTACCACGTTGATTTTATCGAAGGCATGCACAAAATCTACATTGCTGTACCCCGCACAACGCATGGCCAGCACGCGCACACCCAGGGCATATAAAGCGTCGATCACTTCGGCGTTGATTGTATCATTGACAAAAGCGCACACCGCATCACTGCCCGCGGCCAGTTGTACAGTGCTGGGCGTGAGTTTGCTTTCCAGATAACGGATATGATAGCTTTGGTTGCTGCGGTCAAACCATTCCCGATCGTAGGGCTTTGCATCAAAGAATGTTATGGTTTTCATGGCGGCTCCCCTCTGTGCAGGTTTAATGTACACGCAGTGCCTATGTTCATTCACGCGGATGCGACCATTGCCAATGGAAACGCCTTCGTAAACACAATACCCATTGTGCGCATGCTTGAATCAGCAGCTACCATGCGGTTTAGAGGGCTTCGCGTATTGGAGTAGTGAGGGCTTTGTGTATCTTGCCTATAGCAATGGGGATTGTTTACGGTACTGGTTGACAGCGCAAAGGCTACATGGTAAGCTATTGTGGTTAGAGGCCTAAAACTATCAGTGAATTACCGCAGGTGACGGCCTCCAGCATAGCTGAACGCATCCCTCCGGCATGGGGTAAACATTTGGAACACAGGAGAGAATCAATGCAACACGATCTGGAAACCGCTTTAGTCACCCATTGTGCGGCAACGCTGGCAAGAAAGAAACCGGGCAGTTTATTTCGGCATCGATATGCATCCGGGGAGGCTTTTACCGTTGAGCTTGCCGGGTTGCGGGAAACCCTTCGGGAGAAGGGGGTCGAAATCCGTGTTATGAAGGCTGAAAACAACGCCAGCATGCTGTACGTATACCGGCCTTCCATGCTCGTCAATCTGATTGCCCTGAGCGCAGTAAACACCTTTCTTAGCTCGCTTGGGTATCAAGATGCTCATGAGCCGGAAGGATATTTGGATCAGCTTCAAAGCCGCATTACCGGCGCAAAGGGCTTTCCCCACGAAATTGGGATCTTTTTAGGTTACCCGCTTGCGGATGTTAAGGGTTTTATGGAACACCACGGGCTGCAGTATCGCTGCCTTGGATGCTGGAAAGCTTATGGCGATGAAGAAAACGCCTGTAAGCTCTTCACGCTCTACGCGAAGTGCAAGCGCATCTACCAGGCTCGTTATAAGGAAGGGAAAACGCTATCGCAACTTACCATTGCCAATGGTTGAAGGGTAACTGCCCCGCACCAGATGGCTGGCGATTGGATCATCATCTGCTAAACTTATGCGATGCACATCTTGCATTCTTAACCTTTTCGATGCTGAATTTTAACAATGTAGCGGTACAATATATTCATGCCCGAAATCACTCATTAGGGAGGATAAACGATGAAAAAGCTGCTAGCCCTTCTGCTCGTGGTTGTACTGAGCGTTTCCTGTGTATCCGCGATGGCCGAAGCTATCAAGATGGACAAACTTACCCTTGAATTTGTACCCTCCAAGGATGCCGATGTAATTATCACCGGCACCAAGAACCTGCCGGAACTGCTTCAGGCCGAACTGCTTAAGCAAGGCTATGACGTCGGCGAGGTGGATATCACCGTTGGCACCTCTTATGAAGCCACGGGCGAAGCCATGGCTGCCGGAACCATCGACCTTGGCTGGCTCCCCGGCGGCACTTACGCGCTCTTCAGCGATGAAGTGGATGTCATCCTGACCGCCACACGTTCAGGGCTGAGCAATGACAGCACCGACCCCACCACATGGAACGGCGATGCTAACAAAACCACGCCGACCGATGAGCAGGTCACCTTCTACCGCTCGCTCATCTATGCCACGCCTTCCGCTTACGGCAAGGAGCTGGCAGCAAAAGTGAACGCAGGGGAAACCCTTACGTGGGAAGACCTGGACAAAGCGAGCTGGGCCGTGCTTAAAACCTCTTCTTCTGCTGGATACATCTACCCCACCATGTGGCTGATGGCCGGCTATGAAGGCAAGAAGATTGCTGATTTGACCAATGTTGTTACGCTGAGCGGCTATGGTGAGAGCTTTGCGCAGGGTGCTGCCGAAGCGGTTGATATCATTGTGTGCTATGCGGATGGCCGTCGTGACTATGAAGCGGCATGGATTCTGCCCGCTGATCAGCAGGATGCTACCGGCAAGGCTGGCATGAGCCGCGAGGAATCCATCTGGAATGAACTGAGCGTCATCGGCGTGACCGAGCCCATTTACAACGATACCGTGTCCATCACCAAAGCAAACGATGCGGTGTACAACCCCGAGTTCATCGCCGCGATTCAAAACGCGTTGATAGACCTCATCAACACTGATGAAGGTAAAGAGATCTTCTCCGTGTACAGCCACACTGGTTATGCCATGGCTACCGATGCGGATTATGAAGGCGCACGCAAGGCGCTTGAGGTCGTCAAATAAGGTATTCGTTCCTTCTTGAGGCGGTGCGGCGCTTGCCGCGCCGCCTTTCGCGTCTCCCTTCTGTGCTATTGTCACGCCATGGCAAGCATGGTATAGTGTGATTGCAATAACCTGAATAAGTAAAGAGGCATCGTTTATGATTGAATTCATCCATGCTGGTAAAACCTATCCTAACGGCGTTCAGGGGCTCAAAGACGTCAACCTGACCATCCAGCAGGGTGAGTTTGTCGCGATCATTGGCCTTTCCGGCGCGGGAAAATCGACGCTCATCCGCACGATTAACCGTATGATCGACGTGACCGCCGGGCAGGTGATTGTGGACGGTGTGGATGTGATGACGCTGCGCGGCAAGAGTATGCGACGTTTTCGCCGACATATCGGGATGATATTTCAATCCTTTAATCTGGTAACGCGATCCACGGTCATTAAGAACGTGCTTACCTCCATGGTGCCGGATATGGGCTTTCTGCGCGTGCTCTTTGGCATCTTCACGAAAAAGCAGGAACTTTCTGCGCTTGCGGCACTGGAAAAGGTAGGCATTCTGGATAAGGCATATACAAGATGCGACCAGCTATCCGGCGGTCAGCAGCAGCGCGTAGCGCTGGCGCGCACACTCAACCAAAACCCAAGCATCATCCTTGCGGATGAGCCTGTAGCAGCGTTGGATCCTGTTACCGCCAATCAAGTCATGAGCGATTTCAAACGCATCAATCAAGATATGAATATCACGATTCTCATCAACATCCACCATGTGGATCTGGCGCTGGATTATGCGCAGCGCGTGATTGGCATCCGCGCGGGGGAAATCGTCTTTGACGGCCCCGTTGAACAGGCGACGCAAGAAGTGCTGGACACCATCTACAATGGCGCGCCTGTACCCAAAGCAAATGACGAACAAACCGCGCCTATGGCCGTGAAGGATGCCGCAAAGGCGGAAGAGGCCGCCGTGCCCCGAAGGGAGGCACGTGGCTGATGGCAAAGAAAAAGAAGGAGAAAACGATCAGGAAACCCTTGTTTGACAGGATTTTTCCGCCGCGTACCATCATGGTGGGCGATCAGAGCGTCCAAAAGCCGCGCTCCCGTACGTGGCTTATTATGATCTTCATGCTGGCTGTGGTGTGGGGCTCTGTAATCGTTACAAAATTCGATATCGGTATTGTTATCCGGCGAGGGTATCAACTGACGGTCATCCTTGCCAAGGTATTTAATCCAGATTGGTCTTACCTGAACAAAGTGATAAACCCGTTGCTGGACACCATCAAAATGAGCGTGTTAGGTTCGGTGATCGGTTCTACGCTGGCTTTGCCCTTCGCGGTCATGGCGAGCACAAACATCAATAAAAGCGGCTGGCTGGTGGCGATTCTGCGGGTGATCCTCAACGTGATACGAACCTTGCCGACGCTGGTCATTGCTTCCATATGCGCGCTGATATTTGGACTGGGCACATTTGCGGGTACGGTAGCCATTACAGTGTTCACCTTCGGCATTGTAGCCAAAATGCTCTATGAGAGCATTGAGACCATTGATATGGGCGCATTTGAAGCCATGGAAGCTTTGGGTGCGAGCAAATTTCAAGCGTTTTGGAGCGCTGTGATGCCGCAGGTGCTGCCGACCTACTTATCGCATAGCCTCTATTCCTTTGAAATCAACATTCGAGCAGCCACCATCCTCGGTTATGTGGGCGCTGGCGGCTTGGGTATCCTCATCAATGAGCGCATCGGCTGGCGTGATTATGAAGGATTGGGAACAGTCCTGATAACACTGTTTGTCGTGGTGCTGATTATTGAGAATACCAGCCAATACCTGCGCAGAAAGCTCAGTTAGGAGGTACAGGCATGCAAAGAGTGCTCAATCCCATAGAGGAGATGTACGAGAACAGGCCGCGGCGCTGGTGGTTGTATACAATCATCGTATTGTGCTCAGCGCTGATTCTGGGATGGTCCGGCAATGCGATTCAGTTCAAGGGACTGGCGTCCAAAGGCAGCGAAGTAGCCTACGGCATCTTTTATGGTATCATTAACCCTGATATGACGCTGCTATGGAACCTGACCCCTGAAGGCGTACCGTATATGCTGTTTGAAACCATCGCCATTGCTGTGTTAGGTACGTTGATTGGCGGGTTGCTTGCGGTGCCTGTGAGTTTTTTGGCGGCGGAGAACATTATGCCCAAATGGGCTGCGTTTATCTTCCGCGCTTTTATTCTGTTGATTCGCACCATTCCAAGCCTGGTATGGGCACTGGTATGGATTCGCGTCACTGGACCAGGCCCCTTCTGCGGCGTTGTGACCCAAAGCATATGCTCCATTGGGATGATCAGCAAAATGTACATCAACGCTATTGAGGATTTGGATACAAAGATACTGGAAAGTTTGGATGCGGCTGGCTGCACACGATTCCAGAAGATACGCTATGGCATTCTTCCCCAGCTGTACGCCAACTTTGTTTCCACGCTTATCTACCGCTTTGATATCAACATCAAAGATGCCACTACCCTTGGTATTGTTGGGGCGGGCGGCATCGGCGCGGCGCTGGTACAAAGCATCAATAGCCGCCGCTGGAGCATGGTGGGTGCGTTCCTGGTCGGGATGGTCATCCTGATGTTGATCATTGAGCTGTTTTCAACCCGTATACGTAACAAGCTGGCAAGAGGATGATATGGCAGATCGCTTGACGATGTATTTCACATCGGATACCCATGGGTATGTGTTTCCGACAAACTTTATCAGCCCGGCGCAAAGCGCGATGGGCTTGCTTTCCATGCGCTTTCCGAAGGACGGGAATACGCTGATTATCGATGGCGGAGACACCTTGCAAGGCTCCCCCTTGACCTACTACTGCTACAGCAATCATTTGCCCATGCCGGTTGCCGCCGTGATGAATGACATTGCCTATGACTATGTGACGCTCGGCAACCATGATTTCAATTATGGATATGATACAATGTACGCCCATTTGAAAGGGCTTGATGCGCATTGCCTTTGCGCCAATGTGCAAGACACGACCAACACAATGCCCATTGACAGCCATACAATTCATGTACTGGAAAACGGCCTGCGTGTTGGCATCATTGGTGCGGTAACGGATTGGGTTAACCGCTGGGAGAAGCCGGAAAACCTTGGCGCTTTGATGGTGAAGGATCCTTATCCAGCAATTGCGAAGGCCGTGGAAGCGCTGCGCGATAAAGTGGATGTGCTCATAGGAATCTACCATGGCGGTTTTGAGAAGGAACTGACAACCGGCAGGGTACTCAGTGCCACAGGCGAGAATATCGCCTGTAAACTGTGTGAGGATTTTCCTTTTGATATCCTGCTAACAGGGCACCAGCATATGACGGTGGCAAATACGGTGTATCATGGTACGCATGTGGTGCAAACACCCAGCAATGCCACAGCCTATGCCCGTGTGGTGATGGATGAGCGGGGAAGCATATCTTCCGCATTGATTGCGCCGGGCATTACGCCGAGCATGAAGCCATGGCAAAGCAAGCTTTATGCGGAACTGCAACAATGGCTGGATGCGCCCATCGGCCATTTGACCCATGCGCTGCGCCCGCAGGACAAACTCACTATGGCACTGCAAGGTACAGCAATTGCCCGCTTGTTTAACATGGTGCAGATGGAAGCAACAGGGGCACAGGTGAGCTGCACATCCCTTGGCAATGAAGTACGCGGTTTTGATAAAGTGGTTACCGTAAGGGATGTTGTGGCAAGTTATGTGTACGCAAACACACTGGTTGTGTTGCGCGTGACTGGCAAGCAGCTTATGGTGGCGCTGGAGCAGTGCGCACGCTATTTTGAGGTCGACCCGGAGGGGAAAATATCGATAGCATCCGCATTTCGCCTGCCAAAGGAAGCGCACTATAATTATGATTATTTTTCGGGCATACGCTATACGATGGATCTACGCAAACCAATGGGGGAGCGCGTGACGAACGTTACGTACCGCGGAGAGCCGGTTGGCGAGGCAGAAAGCCTGACACTGGTGATGAACCATTACCGCGCCACGGGCGCAGGGGATTTTGATGTTTACATGGCTTGTGAGCGGGTAGCGGAGAACCTGACAGAGGTAAGTGAACTGCTGCTTAACTATCTGCGTGCGCATGACTGTATCGATGTTCCACAGGCTAATGATTATGTGGTCATCCTGCCAGATGGCACGTGGGCATAAATACCCGAAGGAAGACAGAGGGTTCAAGATGATTTATATACGCTAGACGCAGCGCGCAGCATCGGGCGTGCTGCGCGTGTTCATTGAAACATGTCACCATGCGCGTTTGCGCACTACATCAATGGCATGCACCGGGCACATCTCCTGACAACAAAAGCAGGATATACAACCCTTACGGGCGATCACGGCTTTTTTGCTCATAATGTCAATCAGATGCTTGGGGCAGGATTCCCCGCAAAGTCCGCAGCCGATGCACTTATCCGCGAGGATGACGGGATAGGTACGCTTACGGCCAAAGAAGTGGTGAAAGAGGCCTCTTGTAGAAAAGAAGCGCTCTTTGGTGATGATCGAATCAGGCAGTATAAAAGGGGGATTAGCGGGTATCAAGTTATCGCCAATTTGCTGTATGGCTTGCGGGTCACATAAACCTCGTTTACGGGCAAGCCGGATGGTGGGCGCCATGGATGGCTGTAAGGCCATCAGCTTTGCGGCGATCTCATCTGTCGCATACACATCCCTTGAACATAGGGTATAACCCATTGGCCGTACCTTGCCGCCGCCCGGGCCATTGCCTTCCATGCAATCTACGGCGTCGACCAAAGTCAGGTGGGGTTTGACAGCGGCGCTCAGGTCGAGCAACAACGCGGTAAACGCTTCGATGGTTGGGTATACGCAATGCAACTCCGGCTTGCGTAAACCAGGAATACAGCCGAACAGGTTTTTTACGCTTGCGCTCATCACGGTGAGTCCATGGGTTTTGAGCTTTGGCAGGTTAATGAGATAATCCGCCTGCAATACGGGTGTTAGAATGGAAAACCCATCCCGCTCGCCGGAGGTAACATCTTCATTGAGTGTAAGTATTTCACGCAGCGGATTCAGTTTGCAAGCGCTATATACCTTGCGCAGCGACGCGGGGGTATACAAACCGCCCGGGCTATCCGCCAAAGTGATGTGTTTTACGCCCAGTTCCCGAAGGCGCAAGGCAACCGCCTGGATCAGCGCGGGATGCGTGGTTACGCCCAGGGAGGGATCACGTCCGGCTAAGAGATTCGGTTTCAGCAGCACGTGCATGTCCGCGGATAGATCCGCCGCGAGGATGAGCGCTTCAAAATGTTCGCAAACAGAACGATAGAGGATGTCGGGATCATAACTTTGCGTATGTCGGATGGATACGGTCTGCATGGTGCTTCACCTCATTGCGTTGCTTGAGCAGGAATACATGATGGGTACTGCGCTACGCCTTTCCCACCGAGCCAAACAATCGCATTTTTGCTTCGGTTGCGGTTCGGATAGCCGCCACCTGGTAGGGTATCAGATCAGTCACGGAGTGTTTGCCGATGGCTAACCCTTCCTGCATCCCGACAATGCCGGCGTTGTTGATATCGGTAAAGATGTTCACTTTGCTGATACCGCAGCGGATGGCATGGCGAAAATCCTCGTCCGTCAGTCCACTGCCGCCATGGAGTACCAGTGGCGTGGCAATGCAGGAAGCGATATCCGTAATGCGATCAAAATCCAGCTTGGGCGGCAGCCGATACGCGCCATGTGCCGAACCTACCGCGATGGCAAGCGCGTCCACACCTGTGCCCGCGACATAGTCGGCGGCTTGTTCTGGATTGGTATAGAAGAGGGCTAGATCGAGTTCTTCTGTTTCCGGCGCGCCGCCCTCCGCATTACCCACATGACCAAGCTCCGCTTCTACCGACGCGCCGAACGCATGCGCGATGCGCGTGAGCGCCGCGACGCTTTGCAGGTTTTCATCATATGTGCAGGTGGAGCGGTCATACATGACCGAGGTAAAACCGTATTTTAGCGCAAGCATGCACGCATCAAAGGTGAGCCCATGATCATAGTGCAGGACGACGGGAACACTGGCACGCTCGGCCATGGGTTTCAGCAAATCAGCCAGATCCTGCAAGGGGGCATAGGGGAGCAGCACCTCCGCGGTGCCGATGATAACGGGGGAACGCAGCGCTTCTGCCGCTTGCAATACGCCGCGCGCCATTTCAAAATTCACTGTGTTGAAAAGCCCCACTGCATACCCATCTCGTTTGGCTGCGGGCAGGATGTCATTGAGGGTAACGAGCATACCTGTACCTCCTTAGCGGTTAGTTTCCCAGCCAGATGCGATCCGTTGATCCAAAACGGCAAGCGGGCGGAGGCCGGAAAGCGCATCGATGGCTTCCACGCAGCAAGCGCCTACCGCTGCTGCGCGCTGTACACAGCGCTGAAACGATAACCCTTCCAGCACAGAAGCTAAAAAGCCTGCAATGCTGGTATCTCCAGCGCCGGTTGCGCAGACCACTTTGTCGGGCTTATAAGCAGGCATATGCCCGCTCAGGTTTTCCCAGCTACTTGAGTCCAATGATAGCCCGATACGCTGGATCGCCTGTTTGCCCGCCGAGCGGTAATACATGCCCTGCCTGCCGCATTTAATGACGATAACGGCAGCGCCCATCTGGATCAGCTGCTCTGCCAGGGGCGCGACATCCTGCTGGATATCCAGCGTGCCGGTTACATCGCCCGATGCAGCGCGTGCCTGCCACTGCGCATAACGCGCCGGATCAATCATGAAGCATAGCTCTTCGGCGCTGGGCAGAAAGAAATCCACCAGTGGCAACAACTTGGCAAGCAGCGTAGGCCAATGCAAACGCGCCGCCTCGCTGGCAGGGTCAATGGACGCCATATCCATGGAGGTGGCCAAACCAAGCGCCTTTGCGCGCCTGAACAATGAAAGTAATTCCGCGCCGTTATCCTGACACATACGCAGCATCAGCGGCGGATAGCCAAAATGCAGCAAGGATGCACCGGCAAGCAAAGAATCCGGAACATCTGCCTCACAAAAGCGCTCGTTTGCACCTGCGTTATGCAGGAACATGCGATCGATTCCGGGCGGCGCAAGAACGATGCTGTAGGAGGTGGAGCTGTTTTTATCTATCGATAAGGATAGATTCGCATCATCACCCTCCGCCGCAAGCAGCGTATGGAGAACCCCGGCAAGGACGTCATCCCCGACACGAGCGACCAACTGTGTGGGTACGCCAAGCCGACGTAACGCTAGGCCGGTATTGGCTACGCAACCGCCGGTATGCACATCCGCCGCGCCGACATGGGTCAGTTTGCCGGGCATAATTAGGCTGGACAGCGGCGTCTCACTTGCGCCGAAAGCGGGGGTGATATCCAGGCAGATGTGACCCGCTACCACAGCCTGCGGACGTCTTTGATCGTGCATGGGCAGCCTCCTGCGTTCTGATTTCATCAGACAGTCGAAAATGGCGCCGCACCTTCAAGGCGCCTCGTCATAGGACATGGAGGGAACATCAATGCCTAGTATAATGCATTTGGCTGCGTTTTGCACGGATAAAATGCGCGATGTCAGTCCCGTGAATGCGGTTATGAAGTCAAGAGGACGGGTCTATGGATTGCATGCAAACGGGCAAAAGGGTATAATGCAGCAAGGCTATCTCAGGTACATTAACACCGGCAGAGTCAGGGCATTACGCAGTTTATACGTTATGATACCAGGCGACACGCAAAAGAAAGTGAGGGGCACAGTATGACGATCCTTCTCAAGGGCGGACTGCTTTATGACGGCTCGCAGGATCCGCCGCGTTTAGCGGATGTACTGCTCAACGAAGACCGTATCATCAAAGTGGCCGATTCCATCGACCATGCGGCGGAGCGTATCATCGACTGTACGGGTTTGGCCATCGCGCCCGGGTTGATTGATGCTCATTCTCATAATGATTTTTATGTGGATTTGGATGATGCGGAACGTTTCTTCAAACCCTTTTTGGAACAGGGCATCACTACACAAGTTACGGGGAACTGCGGTTTTTCTGCCTTCGGGGTAGAATCGGATTCGCCACATCGTGACAAAGTGGGCGCGGGTTTGTTCCGCGCACGCAGGGCAGGAAGCTATGCGGAATTCTGTGCAGAGGCACAGGGGAAAGCATTTGTGAATATCGCGCCATTGATAGGTCATGGCACGGCGCGGATCAGCGTGACCGGACTTGCCTCCTGTAAACTCACGGAACAGGAACTGGCAAGGGAACTCGCGTTGGTGGAAGATGCCATGCGCGGCGGCGCATTCGGCGGTAGTTTCGGTTTTATGTATGAACCCGGGATGTACGCACCCCGCGCTGAACTGGTGGCTTTTGCCAAGAAGATTGCTGAGTATGACGGCATCCTGACCGTACACCCACGCGCGAATTCGAGCGTTGCGCTTGGTTACCCTTTGCTTTCCAAACCGCATATAGAAATTGCGCTGGATGAGGTGATTGACCTGATGCGCGCCTCGGGGGTAAGGGTGGAGTACTCACATTTGATATTTGTGGGCAAATCCTCGTGGAAATGCGTGGATGCGATGCTCAATAAGTTCTACGCCGCACGGGCGCAGGGCTATGATATCGCTTATGACAACTACTCCATGAGCTATGGGGCATCGGTGATTACCGTAATATGCCCGCCATGGTACCTGGCGCTGCCGATTGCCAAACGCAAAACACCGCTCAACCGTTTGAAGCTGCGCATAACCATCGATATCACGCGAAAGGCACTGGGCATTGGGTATGAGGACATCACGGTTGCATACATTGCCGATGACAAGCCGCAATATGAAGGGCGCACTGTGGCTGAAATCGCCAAAGCGGAGGGTATGGACCCGCTGGATTTGTATCTGAAATTGATCGATCTCTCCGGCGGTGAGGGTCGTGTTTACCTGAGTAAATATTACAATGAAGCCATTTTGCGCCGCCTGATGGAAGATGAGCTTTCCCTGTTTATGACTGATGCATGGGTGGAGCATCAAGGGCTCCAAAACGCATCCGCCTATCAAGGTTACCCGCATTTTCTGCTGATGGCACAACAGTGGGGTATTCCCATGGAACGTGTGATTCATAAGATGACGCAGGGAACCGCGCGCCGCTTTGGTATCGCGGAACGCGGCAGTATCCTGGAAGGCAACTACGCGGATGTAACCATCATAGACCCAGCCGGGTTGCGTGTGGATTTATCCAAACCGGACAGTAAGCCGGAGGGAATCCGTTATGTGCTGGTCAATGGTACGTTTGCAGTAGACGCGGGACAATACGTAAGCCAGACGGCGGGGCGAGTACTCAGGAAACGCTCGTAACGATGGTAGGCGAGAAAATCGCTGGCAAAGCAACAGAAAGACTGCGCGGACAGATTGTCCTTGCAGTCTTTCTATTGCCTTATCCCTTATGGAATGGTCATTTACCTTGCGCGATGGTGCCGTTTGCCGCACCGCTGCAAGTTAAGGAGAAAGCTTGCGCAAGCCTCGCGATTCCTGGCATCTCAGCTTAGTGAGCGCTACTAGTTACGCTCATGGATGGTTGCGATTCGCATTCCACAGGACGCGGATTATTCGTAATCCATCACATTGGCCCAGCGCAGCAGAAACGCAAGTTCTTCGGGTTTGCCTTTACCGATTTGGCTGGCCGCGACAATGGGGATCCATTTTTGTACATACTGTTTGGCAGTATCACTTCGACGGCAGAATAACTCCAGGTACTGCTCCGCGCCGGAAATGTCCCCGTCAAGCCAAAAGAGGAGGTAGGTGCGCGCTGCATCTGCGGAAGCGTTACCCTGCGTCGCGTGCGCCCAATCCAGAATATAGGCCGTACCGTCCTCTTTGATGATGATATTCCTGGGATTGAAATCACCATGACAAAGCTTGCGGTGCTTGGGCATACCTTCCAAACGGGTTTGCAACTCATAGCGGGTGGTTGCATCCAGCCCGCTTTGTGTGATTTTGCGGCGCATTTTGTGGCGCAGCAGCGTCATGAGCGGCGAAGCTTGCGCGTGTACGCTCAACTGTAAGGTAACTAGCGTCTCGAGGTATTCAGGCTTACGCTCCGGATGCTCCGCCATGTATTGCGCGAGCGTTTTTCCTTCGATAAAATCGGTGATAATGGCCCATTTACCCTCGACTTTCGTAACCTCATGCAGCATCGGTACGTTCAGCGCGGTTTCTTCCGCGCGGGCATGATTGAGCGCCTCGTTCAGCACATCGGATTTTCCATAGGCGTTGTCAAATACTTTGACAGCCAGGGAGCCCTCCCGATAGACGGTCTTGTTTGCGCGAACCGCAATCACCTGATCCAGCTTCATGCTTCCGCCCTCCTTTACTTCCCATCGCCATAGTAGGCGTTTAGATACAGCTGCTTGATTTCCTTCATAAGGGGATAGCGCGGGTTGGCGCCTGTGCACTGATCATCAAAGGCAAGTTCGGTCATCTCATCCAGTCTGGCCAGAAAATCCTGCTCATCCACACCGTAATCCCGAATGGTCTTCTTGATGCCGATTTGTGCTTTAAGGATTTCCAGCGCTGTAATGAGGGCGTCCAGCTTCTCCGAATCGCTATTGCCGCCAAGGTTTAGCGCATCGGCAACCATGGCATAGCGCGCAAGCGTATGGGGGTGATCATACTGGGAGAAAGTACCCATTTTGGTGGGCGCTTCTTCTGCATTGTAGCGCAATACTTCACATATGAGCAGGGCATTTGCGATGCCGTGCGGCAGGTGGTGGAACGCGCCCAGCTTATGCGCCATGCTATGGCATATGCCCAGGAACGCATTGGCAAAGGCCATACCGGCAATGGTTGCCGCATTTGCCATCTTCTCACGGGCAAGGGCATCGGTTTGCCCGTTTTCGTACGCGCGGGGGAGGTAATCGAAAATCATCTTGAGACTCTGCAAAGCCAGCCCATCGGTATAGTCGGTGGCGAGCATGCTTGCGATGGCTTCCAGCGCGTGGGTGACAGCGTCGAAACCGCTGGCGGCGGTGAGCCCCTTGGGCGCGTTCATCATCAGGTCAGCATCTACGATGGCCATATACGGCAGCAACTCATAATCCGCAAGCGCGTGTTTGACGCCGCTGTTCTCATCGGTAATGACCGCAAAGGGCGTAACTTCGCTCCCTGTGCCGGCCGTAGTAGGCACAGCTACGAATATTGCCTTCTCACCCATCCGGGGGAAGGGATACACCCGTTTGCGGATATCACTGAAGCGCATCGCCATATCCATGAAATCGCAGGCCGGATGTTCATAGAGAACCCACATGATCTTAGCCGCATCCATCGCGCTTCCGCCGCCCAATGCGATAATGCAATCCGGCTGAAAAGCCTCCATGGCTTTGGCGCCTTCCCGCGCGCAGGCAAGGGTAGGGTCGGGTTCCACGTTGAAGAAGGTCGTATGTTGTATGCCCAGCTCATCCAAACGCTGGGTTACAGCATTTGCGTAACCATTCTGGAAGAGAAAGGTGTCTGTTACTACAAAGACGCGTTGTTTGCCAAGAACATCTTTTAACTCCTGAAGGGCGATGGGCAAGCAACCTCTTTTGATGTACACCTTTTGCGGCGCACGGAACCAGAGCATGTTCTCCCTCCTCTCGGCAACGGTTTTAATATTCAGCAGATGCTTTACGCCAACGTTCTCCCCGATGACGTTGCCACCCCACGATCCGCAGCCTAGCGTTAAGGAGGGCATAAGCTTGAAATTGTAAAGGTCTCCGATGCCGCCGTGGGAGGATGGCGTGTTGACGAGGATGCGACACGTTTCCATTTTGCTGGTAAACAGCGCAAGGCGATCCTTTCGGGTGATCGGATCAAGGTACACGCTGGCCGTATGGCCGTGCCCGCCATCTTCGATCAAACGCTCGGCTTTCTGGAGGGCTTCCTCGAAATCCCGGGCATGATACATTGCCAGCACAGGAGAGAGTTTCTCATGCGCGAACTCCTCGCTCATGTCTACGCTCTCCACTTCGCCGATGAGGATCTTTGTGGTTTCGGGCACCGTTATGCCTGCAAGCGCGGCAATGGTGGTTGCAGATTGACCAACGATTTTAGCGTTGAGTGCGCCGTTGATGATGATGGTCTTGCGAACCATATCCAGCTCTACCTCTTTAAGGAAGTAGCAACCGCGAACGGCAAACTCATCACGAACCTGTTGATAGATGTTATCAAGCACGATTACAGCCTGCTCGGAGGCGCAGATCATGCCATGATCGAAGGTCTTTGAATGGATGATAGAGTTGACAGCCAGCTGGACATCCGCGCTGTCATCCACAATGGCGGGGACGTTGCCTGCGCCCACACCCAAGGCTGGTTTGCCGCTGGAATAGGCGGCACGAACCATGCCCGGCCCACCGGTCGCCAGTATCAAGTCGCATTCCTTCATAACGGCATTGGTCATATCCAAGCTCGGCACATCAATCCAGCGGATGATGCCTTGCGGAGCGCCTGCGGCAACGGCTGCCTCCAACACAATTCTTGCGGCGGCGATGGTGCATTGCTTTGCGCGCGGATGCGGGCTGATTATGATTCCATTGCGCGTTTTCAGCGCGATGAGCGTCTTGAAAATGGCGGTGGAAGTTGGGTTGGTTGTTGGAATAACAGCGGCGATTACGCCGATGGGCTCGGCGATTTTTGTGATGCCATAGGCGGCGTCCTGTTCGATTACACCGCATGTTTTGGTATCGCGGTAAGCGTTATAAATATACTCCGCGGCATAATGGTTTTTGATAACCTTATCTTCCACGATGCCCATACCGGTTTCAGAAACAGCCAGCTTTGCCAGCGAAATGCGCTCGCGGTTTGCTGCCATGGCAGCGGCAAAGAAAACACGGTCAACTTGCTCCTGGGTAAATGCTGCAAACGCTTTTTGTGCTGCGCGAACTTCTGTGATAGCCTCTTGTAAACGTTGCACACTATCCACAGGCTTTTGTGAGTAGGTCATCGCTCATCCTCCCTTTCTTGGTACGTTAAAATATTAACAAATAAGAGAGGTGATGTGAAATGTAACCTATGCATGAACGTATATCATTTTTGATATGTTAAAATATTAACGAAATATGGTGGAATATCATCATCATGAGCGCAGGCTTATAAAAACCAACAGAAAACACCGCAACAGCGTTGCAAACGTCATGAATGATATGGCCTGAAAGAGCACAAAACTGACTAAAGCGCATAAGGCAGTAATTCTGCCTGTACCTGCGCGAGCAACGCTAGAAACAGATCATCCGTGGGGGTGAGCTTATCACGTTTACGGTAGATGAGCACATCCTTATGCCTTACGGCGTAATCCTCGCAGGGGCGCAAGGTGAGGTGATAACGAGCCAGCATGTCCGCAGGGATTGGCGCAACCCACGCATAGGCGCGCGGGAGGGCGGCAACCAGTTCATACGCACTGCTGCGGTCATACAATCGAATGCTGCGCAAGGTTTTGCCCGCACTGCCGCAGTAATCGCGCGGCATGGAAGGCACATAGAGATCGCCCTGCTCCACCAGCAGAGAATCCGCGAGATCGCTCAAGCGTATGACAGTTTTTCGTGCGGCAGGATGATCCACCCGCAGCATCGCAAGGTAAGGAAACGTCCAAAGCTGCTGGCATTGAAGCCCCTTTTCTCGGAAGGTATCCATGAAATACTTCTCGTAATCCACCTGATAACGCACAATGCCCAGATGATACCCATCCTCCGCAACATTGCGGATGGAGCGCAAAGCGTTGGTTTCCTTGTAATCCAGAGCCAATGAGGGGTCTGCCAGCTGTGCAAAACGGCAAAACGCCTGCGCGATATAACTGGCGCGAGGCACAGAGAGCTTTAGCACAGCGCTTTCATTCTCTTTTTTACAATAGTGCTCGGTCATCTCATCAAACTGGGTGAGAATGCTGCGCGCATAGTGTAAAAATTCTTCGCCCTGCGCCGTGGGTACAATGCCCTTGGGCGAGCGGTCAAAGATGACGATGCCAAGCACGCTTTCCAGTTCGCGAATCGCACGTGAAAGGTTGGGCTGGCTCATGTAGAGGTTCTCCGCCGCTTCGGTGATGGAGCGTGTCTTCTCCACCTCAACCGCATTGCGTAAATGTTGGATGTTCATAATGCAACACCCCTCCCGTAAGCTATATTATACCCGATGGCGGGGAGAAAGTGAATCTGCGAATCCATTCGAAAAAGGGAGGCAATGATGCTTTGGAATGGGAACAAATGTGCTTAAATGGGATTGCAATTTTCATTAAAAAAAGGTATCATAAGGTAGTTGAGACTATCGACGAAAGGTGGCGAATTGCTTTGGAAAGAAACGAGAGCTTTGCCTCCGACAATTTAAACGATATTGTCGTGCATATGGCTTGGGCGCAAGTAGAGATTTTTTCTGACGATATTGATCGAGTGCAGGTGCTGGCCGCGGGGGATGAGAACTCCGTTCGTGATCTGCGCATACTGGTGGAGGATAATGTACTGCTGGTGGAACAACCCCAGTATGGATTGTCTTTGAACATTACAGACAGTCGCTGGATGCAGGTATGTATCCGTATCCCACGAAACTGGGACAAAAAGCTGCACCTGTTTACCATTGGCGGCCTTTTAAATGCGCGCGGCATCAGCGGCAGCCGCATCGTGCTGGATACGGTTTCGGGCGACATGCGTACCATGCGGCTTGCCGCTCAGGAACTCTCGCTGAAATCCATCAGCGGTGATGTGCACGCGGATAACCTTACCGCAAACAGCCTTACGGTACGCACGGTAAGCGGCAACATCACTTTGCATGATGCTTCCGCACAGACTTACAAGTGTACGACGGTCAGCGGCGAAGTGAAGCTGAAGCTCAAGGACAGCTTTACGCAAATGGATGTACGCTCCGTCTCCGGCGATGTGACAGTACTATCGTCCGTTGGCAGCATGAGCGTTACCATGCGGTCGGTCAGTGGGCGTATGGCTGCCAACGGCGTGGCGATGGCTGATGGCAAAACGGCGCCCTTTGTGCGCATGACCGGCGTATCCGCGGATTTGAATCTGATCTGCGCAAAAGAGTAACGGGAGGAATCCACATGGGCAGGAATCAGTTTGGCGGGTTTGGCGGCGGCGCCAATATGCAACAGTTGATGCGTCAGGCGCAAAAGCTTCAAGAGCAAATGGCAAAGACGCAGGATGAGCTTGACGCGCGTGAGTATACCGCGCAAGCCGGTGGCGGAATGGTAACCGTGGTCGTCAGCGGCAAACGTGAGCTAAAGAAAATTGACATTAAGCCGGAATGCGTTGACCCCGATGATGTGGAGATGCTGCAGGATCTGATTTTAGCTGCGGTAAACGAAGCGCTGCGTAACGGTGAAGCCGCGCGGGAAGCAGAAATGGCGAAGGTATCTCCCGGTATGGGGGGCATGTTTTAGCGTATGTCGCGGCAACTCGAACCCATCGCGCGCATGGTGGCGCAACTTTCGCGTTTACCCAGCATTGGGCAAAAGAGCGCGCAACGGCTTGCTTACCATATCATCGGGTTGCCGCTGGAAGAAGTGCGTGAGCTTGCGGCCGCCATATACCAAGGGCGAAAAGCAATCCGTTACTGTGATCGATGCGGCAACTACGCAACGGAACAGCTCTGCGATATTTGCAGCGATGAGAACCGCGACGGCTCACAAATCTGCGTAGTGCGTGACCCGAGGGATGTGGCGGCGATCGAGCGTATGCGGGATTTTGACGGCCTGTACCATGTGCTGCACGGCACGCTTTCTCCCATGGAAGGGATAGGGCCCGATGACATTCGTATACAGGAGTTGCTCGCCCGCCTGGCGGATGGCAAGGTCAAAGAAATCATCATGGCCACCAATCCGGATATCGAAGGAGAGGCTACGGCCAGTTACATTGCGCGGCTTGTGAAGCCCATGGGCATCCTGATTACCCGCATTGCCCATGGCGTACCAGTGGGCAGTGATTTGGAGTATGCGGATGAAATTACGCTGGCTAAGGCCATGGAAGGTCGCCGCCAAATGTAGCGGCGACTTTTTGCATAGGAGGGCATATGGAGTTGCAAGACATGGAACCATGGCAGATACTTGTGTTAGCGGCGCTTGTGGTGGCTGTGTTCCTACTGATGGTTTTGTTGATGGTCGTTACGCGGCGCGGCGCGGGAGATCAAAAGCAGTTGCGCGTGCTGGAGAATGATCTGGATGACGGCTTTCGACAGATGGAGGCGGCGCTTGCGCAGCAAAGCCTTGCCCAACGGGAAGAACAACTGCGAACCTTGCAGATGATTGGCGATAGCCTGGCGGGGCTCATCAACCGTGGGACAGATGTGCAAAATAACATCCTGAACACATGGCAGCAAAGCGCCTATGAACAGGAGCGCTCACAGGATACGCGGCAGGCGCGTATGTATCAGTTGACGGAAGAAAGTTTAGGGAAAATTGACTTGCGCATGAAAGCAGTCGATTCCACGCTGGAAGCTCGGCTTATGCAAAACGAAGGTCGTATGGAGCGTTTACGTGAACAGCTGGAAAAATCGATGGGAGAGATGCGCGCGGAGAACGCGCAGAAACTGGAAGAAATGCGTCATACGGTGGATGAAAAGCTCCAGGATACGCTGGAACGCCGCCTGACCCAGAGCTTTACACAGGTTAGCGAGCGGTTGGAGCAGGTATACCAATCGCTGGGCGAGGTACACCGTTTGGCCGACGGGGTGGGAGATCTGAAGCGCGTATTGGGCAATGTCAAGAAGCGCGGGGTATGGGGCGAGCTGCAGCTGGGCAGGTTGCTTGCCGAATCACTCACCAGCACACAATATGCGCAGAATGTTCAGGTGCGACCGGGCAGTGACGAGCGCGTAGAATACGCGGTGTGTTTGCCGGGCAAGGAGGGGGAGAAGACCGTATATTTGCCCATTGACAGCAAATTCCCGCAAGAGGATTTTGCTCGCCTCGCGGAAGCCAGCGATCAGGGCGATGCCGTAAAAACGGAGGCCGCGCGCAAAGCGCTGTTGACCGCTGTACGCGTAGAGGCAAAGCGCATCGCCGGTAAATACATCGATCCCCCGCATACCACCGATTTTGCTATGATGTTTTTGCCCTTGGAAAGCCTGTATGCCGAAATCATGCGTGATTCGGAAGTGGTGGAACAGGTGCAGCGCGAACACCGGATTGTGATCGCGGGACCCAGTACCTTGTTTGCGATGCTGAACAGTTTGCAAATGGGATTTCGAACGCTGGCTATCGAGCGACGCTCGGCGGAGGTATGGCGATTGCTGGGCGCGGTTAAAACAGATTTTGGCGCCTTTGCGCAAGTGCTGCAAAAGACGCAAGAGAAACTCAGACAGGCGACCGATACCATCGATACCGCCTTTGTGCGTACCAGGAGCATCGAACGTAAACTGCGACGTGTGGAAGCGATTGATGAGGAAGAAGCGCAGCGATTGCTTGCCTCGCCTGCACAACAGGATACGGCAGCGGATTTAAACGCAGAGCATCCATGAACCGTGCAATTGAGTTTTCCTTAAAGAATTTTCAAATGTAAAATGGACATGTTCATTAGCAGAATATGCTTGAAAAGCTTTTGTGGAAAGGGATTAACCGTAGCAGCATGTAGCGGCAAGGCTGGATAACCAGCCTTGCTATTTTGTGTAAAGAGTGTTTTAATTGGTTGTATCAACTTTCAATGTGCGCAAGCGCACTGTAAAACACGAAGCCTGGCAATAGATGCGCGGGGCGCGAAGGACTGCGCCTACGGCGCATAGGATTATGTCATTTAGAAAGGGGCGTTCCCTTTGGAAATACAATGGTATCCCGGTCATATGGCGAAAGCAAGGCGCTTGCTGGTCGATCAACTCAAGAAAATCAACCTTGCGGTAGAACTGTGCGACGCGCGGCTTCCGCTTTCCAGCCGCAACCCAGTACTGGATCGGCTGCTGGCTAATAAAAGCCGCGTTCTGCTGCTATGCAAAGCCGATCTTGCGGAGCCGGAACGTACGCGCCAATGGCTCCAGTATTTCTCGGCCCAAGGCATCAGCTGCATGGCCTATGATATGACACCGCAGAAAACCAAGCAGGCACGAGCGTTAATTGAGAGCGCCGCGCGCGATATGCTGGAACGCGGCTTGCGCCGGGGCATCCAAAAAACCATACGCGCCATGGTGATGGGCGTTCCCAATGTAGGGAAAAGCACTTTTATCAACCGCCTATATGGCGGCGGCATCACGCAGGTGGGCGATAAACCGGGGGTGACGCGTGCCAATCAATGGGTTAAAGTTGGCCCTTATCTGGAAGTACTGGATACCCCCGGCATGCTTTGGCCAAAACTGGAGGATAAACAAGCCGCCATCAGACTTGCCTACATCGGAACCATCCGCGATGCGGTGTATGATATGCAGGCGCTAAGCATACGCTTACTCAACGATTTGCTTGCGGTTCGTAGGAAGGCGACTTGCGAGCGCTTTAAGATTCAAAACCCGGACGCGGAGGGTTATGCCCTGCTGGATGAGGTGTGCCGCGGCAGGGGTTTTTTGCTGCGTGGAGGAGAATTGGATTATGACCGAGCCTGTGCCGTGGTGCTGGATGAGTTTCGCGAGGGTAGGATTGGACGGCTGACGTTGGAAGTACCGCCGCAGAAATCATCTGTCAAAGAGGAAAGCGATGATGCGGAGACCTGATGAAAAGCGACTCGCGCGTATGCGGGCACTGGCAACCCACGATGCTGGATTTGCGTGCTTTGGGAGTTCATTGGCAGGGATGGACGAAGTGGGGCGCGGGCCATTGCTGGGGTCTGTAGTGGTTGCTTGCGTGATCATGCCGCGCGAACCGCTTCTGCCTTGGGTGGATGACAGCAAAAAGCTAAGCCCAGCAAGGCGAAGGGAAATGTATCAAGCTATCCTTGACTGTGCGTTGTACGTGGGCGTGGGAGCCGCAACGGCGCAGGAGATCGATACGCTGAACATTCTTGCGGCCACAAAGCTTGCAATGCAGCGCGCGGCGCAAGAGGCGCCGGCAACGCTTTGTCTGGTGGATGCTGTTACAGGACTTGCGCTTCCGTTTCCCACAAAGCCCATCATACATGGAGATGCGGTCAGTTATAACATCGCGGCAGCCAGCATCGTTGCCAAGGTGACACGGGATCGCCAGTTGCAGGAACTAGCTAAGCTTTACCCGGAATATGGCTTGGAACGCAATATGGGTTATGGGACGGCCGAGCACATTTCCGCGTTGATGCGCTGCGGCCCGTGCCCAGAGCACAGACGAAGCTTTATTGGGAAATGGATATCCGATGCTGGAGGCGAAGAGACGTGAAGAAACGTGTGATCATTCTTGGGTTGATACTGCTGATGCTATCGCAGGTTATACATGCTGCCTGTGCACAGGAAGGCAATCTGATCCAGAACGGCGGGTTTGAGGTGCAATCGCCCAATGGCGGCGCAGAGGGTTGGTATACCAGCGCTTACCGTACCCAAGAAGGCTACAGCCGTTTTGACATCACACAGGATCAGGCGCACAGCGGTCAGTATAGCGCCAGGATTACCAATGCCAATACGAATGACGCTCGTTTTGTATACATGTTGGAAGTGGAACCCAATACAATGTATCGCGTTTCCGGTTATGTGCTGGTCGAATCCATGGAAGACTACGGAAATGGCGCGAACATAGGCATTGAGAACGTATACGCGTTTTCGGAAACGGTATTTGATACCCAGGGGCAGTGGCGGTATCTGGAATGGTATGGTGAAACAGGCGAGGATCAACACAGCGTAGAGCTGGGGGTACGCATCGGCGGATATGGTGCGGAAAGTCAGGGGACCGCCTACTTTGACGATATTGCCGTTGAAAAAGTGGAAACCCTGCCAACGGGTATGATTGCCACGCTATGGTATACTTTCCAGACAAACGAGCAAGCCAGTGTGCAACAGGAGCATACAGTAGATGCCGTGCCCAAAAGCAGCGCCGTCTGGTTTGCGGCGGTTGCGATTGCCTTTGCATTGCTGATGGCGCTGGCGGGGCGCGCGCTGCTGTCGAGGACTACACTTGGAAAGCACAGTGAAAGACCCGTTTGGGTACTATTGACCATAGTGATGCTCGCCGCGTTGGGATTGCGCCTTTACCTGGCTGGAAACGTCGCGGGGTATCAAGTGGACATGGGTTGTTTTTCCGCGTGGAGCCTGCGTATGGCCAGCACGGGGCCGTGGGGGTTCTATGCGGTGGACTATTTCTGCGATTATCCACCCGGGTACATGCTGCTGCTATGGCCTGTCGGTCTTGTGCTGCAAGCGGTTGGCTATTCCGAAACACCACTTGTGCGTATCATCATCAAATCAATCCCGCTCCTTTGTGACATGGTTGCGGCACTCATACTGTTCTTCTATGCGCGCAAGCGAACATCGATTACGATTGCCTTGTTCTTAACACTGCTGTTTGCGCTGAATCCTGCAACGCTTGTCAATGGCGCGGCTTGGGGTCAGGTGGATACGCTGCTTGCGTTTTTACTGATGGTAGCCGCGATGGCTGCTATCGACCGCAAATGGCGCGTTGGGTTGCCCGTTTATGTGGTTGCGGTGCTGGTTAAGCCGCAAGCATTGTTGTTTGCCCCTGTGGCCGGTGTGTGGCTGCTGATGTCTCTCTGGTATGCGAAACAAGATGAGAAACGCGCGCAATGGCGCGCTGTTTGGCAAGGGCTGCTCCTGGCGCTGGGGTCGGCGGCGTTGATCGTTGTACCCTTCAGTATCCAACAGGAGGATCCGTTCTGGCTTTTTAAGCTGTATCAATCCACCTTAGCCTCCTATGATTATGCTGTGTTGAACACCACAAACCTGATTTATGTGCTGGGCGGCAACTGGTCGAAACTGAGCAGCGAAGCAGCCTATGAAGTCGTCAAGCTGAGCTGGCTTGTGCCGGTTTGCACTGGCTTGCTGTTGGCCGCAGCTGGCGTATGGATGGGGCGGGTGCATCAGGGAATCGGCGCTTTTGCCCAGCGTGTATTGCAACTGCCAAAGCAGCTTATCCATAAGGAGGCACACGGCGGCGAAGGCAGGCGGGATGCGCTGGCGCTGCTAACGCTGCTGTTCAGCCTTGTGTTCTTGATATCAACATTCCTGCCGCGAACGTTCCTGAACTATGGAACGCTCTGGATGGTTTATGCCTACTTGTTTGCGATTGTAGGCTTGCTTGCGGATCGTAAAGCCGATGTGCTTCCGTTTTACCTTGCGCTGATGATGCTGTTTGTATACGTGTGTGGGCTGAAAATCCACGAGCGATACCTGTTTCCGGCGCTATTGTTGCTGCCGCTGGCTTATGTTCGCATACAGGACAGGCGGCTTTTGTGGCTATGCGGAGGGATTGCGGCGACTACCTTCATCAACACAGCCGTCGTGTTGGATAACGCACTGCTGTTTGGTTCATCGATGGGGCACCTGAATATCGATACATTATGGCTTAACAGCACGTTAAGCATCATCAATGTGCTCTTATGCGTACTGGGTGGCTACATTGCCGTGACGGGGCTAACGCCATCTACGGCTGTTGATACACCGCATATGAAACCATTGAAGACCAATGCGTGCTATCGCAATCAGCTGCTGACGCCCAATGATGCAAGGCTACGCCTGACGATGAAGGATTATCTGGTGATGGGAACCGTCACGCTTTTGTACGCGGTGTTGGCGTTTACTAACCTTGGCAGCATGACCGCGCCGCAAACAGCCTGGGTGGCAACCAGCAAGCAGGAACAGGTTACCTTTGCCTTGCCGGAAAGCGAGACGTTCAGCTTCCTTTACTATGCTGGTGTAAGCTATGCGGATTTCTCCATCTCGGTGAGTGAGGATGGTAACGATTGGTCTGAACCCTATCCATGCCAAATGCGGGAAGGGCTTTGCTATCGATGGAATTACGCGATTATCAGCACCAGCCTTGGCGAAGGCGCTGTTCAGTACAGCGACAACAATCCAGATAACATCCTGTGGCTCACCGGCCAATATCTGCGTGTGAATGCGGAAGGCGCGGGGCTAAACCTATGGGAAATCCTCCTGCGCGATCAAAATGGCGAAACCATCCCGCTTACGCTGGTGGAACACACAGGCGCAAAAGATGTGCTGAGTACCGCCAAACCGCCGGAAAACCTGATTGATGAACAAAACACCCTCGTAGGCGAGCCGGGTTGGTACAACGGTACGTACTTTGATGAAATCTACCATGCTCGCACCGCCTATGAGCACCTGCATGGCACACCGCCCTATGAAACCACACACCCCCCGCTTGGGAAACTGATGATGTCCATTGGCATTGCTATGTTTGGCATGACGCCTTTTGGCTGGCGCTTTGCTGGTACGCTGATCGGCGTTTTGATGCTTCCGGCGCTGTATCTGCTTGCCAAACAGCTCACGCGCCGCAGAGAGCTGGCAACGTTCGCTATGCTCCTGTTTGCGTTTGATTTGATGCATTTTACGCAAACACGCATTGCAACCATTGACAGTTTTCCCGTTTTCTTTATCATCCTTTCCGTGCTATGCATGGCACGGTATATGATGGCGGACGCGTTTGCCGTGCCCGCAAGGCCGGACGCATATTCCAAACCGCGCGTGTTTACAAAAAGCTATCTGCGCTCATTACTGCCATTGCTGTTGAGCGGCATTTTCATGGGACTATCGATTGCCAGCAAGTGGATCGGGCTATATGCGGCGATTGGGCTTGCGGTACTGTTTGGGGTGGCGGTCTATCGGCAGTTCCGCACAGGAATGATTGCCTTTGACATGGATATCACAACAGAAAACACGGCGATGCAAAACGCGCGCATCACCTGGGCGCGTGATTTGACCCTGAAACGCATTTTGGTGACATGCTTATTCTGCTTAGTGTTCTTCATCGCCATTCCTGCCGTGATCTACTACCTGAGCTACATTCCCTATTTATCCCCTTCGGGGCCTGTCACAATCGCGAGGCTCATTAGCGCGCAGCAAAGCATGTTTGCCTACCAGAGCACGCCTGGACTTGGCATGGATCATCCGTTTAACTCACCCTGGTGGCAGTGGCCGCTGATTCTTAAACCCATGTGGTTCAGCCAGGATAAATTTGAGCCCGAAGGCTTCGCCAGCACCATTATGTGTATGGGAAATCCTTGGATTTTCTATGCGGGCGCATTATGTATGGTGATTGTATTCGGGCTGTTTGTAAGCAAGTATTTGACGGCACGCGGAGGCCTGCGTTACCGGCAAGGGGATGGCAACCTGACGCTTACAGTGATTGTTGTTGGCTTCCTGGCGCAATACCTGCCGTGGGTTCTGGTTCCGCGCTCCATGTACATTTATCATTACTTTGCCAGCGTGCCGTTTATTATCCTGGCGACAGCAGTGGTGTTTGACCTCATCCGTAATGCAAAACTGAGAAAATGGCTGATGTTTGCCTTCGTGCTGATTGCAGCAGTCTTCTTTGTGATGTTCTTCCCGTATGCTTCCGGTTTGCTTACGCCAACATGGTGGCTGGATTGGCTTAAGTGGTTCCCCAAGATCTATTATTAACGGGAATGGGGGAATGTTCGTGCTGGCCAAGGTAGTATCCGGTGGGCTGGAAGGGGTCAATGGTTTCCTGGTGGAGGTTGAAGCCTGCATCGCAAACGGGATGATCGGGTTTGATATCGTTGGCTTGCCGAGCCTTGCCGTAAAGGAAAGCCGCGACCGTATACGTGCAGCCATCGTCAACAGCGGCCATGCATGGCCCATGAAGAAACTGACTGTGAACCTGGCGCCGGCTGATGTGCGCAAAGAGGGCACCAGTTTGGAGCTGGCTGTGGCGATTGCGCTGCTGGCGGCACAAAAACCGAGCCTGTTTCAAGGATTGAAGGATACGCTGCTGATCGGGGAACTTACGCTTCACGGCGAATTGCTGCCAGTACGCGGCGTACTTTCCATGGCGCTGGCGGCGCGTGCCGGAGGGCTTAGCCGCATTGTACTACCAGCCGGGAACGCACGGGAAGTGCAGTGCCTGGGCGATATTGAAATTTATCCCGCGCATACGCTAACAGAGGCGGTAAAGCATCTGACGCGGGAGGCGCTGCTCCTGCCGCAGCAACAGGTGCCCTATGAGCAGCTCATGGCTGATACATCGACAGCGGATGACCTGAAGCATGTAAAAGGGCAGAAGATTGCGCGCAAAGCGCTGGAGGTTGCGGCGGCTGGTGGGCACAACCTGATGATGGTTGGCGTTCCGGGCAGCGGCAAAACCATGTTGGCACGCTGCCTGCCGGGCATCCTTCCGCCGCTGAGTTATGAAGAAGCGTTGGAGACGACCTGCATCCACTCCGCGGCTGGTGAGCTATCCCGTGAAGGCGGGTTGCTGACCCAGCGGCCATACCGCTCGCCGCATCACAACGCGTCATTGCCAGCAATCATCGGCGGCGGAACCAAAGCACGACCCGGCGAGGTTTCATTGGCGCATAACGGGGTATTATTTCTGGACGAACTACCGGAGTATTCCCGACAAACGCTGGAAGCGCTGCGTCAACCGCTGGAAGATGGCTATGTTAATGTGACCCGCATCAGCGGGCAGGCGCGCTACCAGAGCCGCTGTATGCTTGTGGCCGGTATGAATCCCTGCCCCTGCGGCAATCATGGAAGCAAAACCAAACAGTGCCGCTGTAAACCCTATGAAATACAACGGTATTTGGCGCGTATCAGCGGACCATTGCTGGATCGAATCGACATTCAAGTGGAGATGGACGCAGTTTCGATTGACGAGATCGAGAAAAGCGATATTGAGGAAGACTCCGCAACAGTTCAAAAGCGCGTGCTTATGGCCAGAAAACGCCAGCTGGAGCGTTATCAGGGGGAAACCTACTATTGCAACGCGCAGATGCCGCAAAGCGCCATTGAAAAGCATTGCCAAATGACGCCCGACGCAAGCGCGCTTCTTCACAAGGCAGTGACACAGTACCATATCAGTATGCGCGCGTATGGCCGTATCCGGAAAGTAGCGCGCACGCTTGCAGATATTGCGGGGCGCGAGCAACTTTCATTGACGGATGTGGCGCAGGCAATCCAATTGCGCAACCTTGACGGGCAGTATTGGAGGTAATGTATGCGGTTTACCGAGGAACAACGCTGCCTGTTATGGCTCTCTGCCGCGGAGATCACAGCGGATCGCGTGCAGCGCTTGCTTGCAGAACGCGGCTCCGCTGCCGCGCTCTGGGCAGACTTTGCCGCAGGCAAACCCTTGACAGCGAATGCCGAAGCGCTGCGTATGCTCACGCGATACCATAGTGCCATCGCAATGGATACACTTTGTGAACGTATCCAGAAGAAAGGCGTTACCGTACTGTTTCAAGAAGATTCAGCGTATCCGCCTTTGCTCAACTGTATTGACGACCCGCCTTATGTGTTGTACGCTATGGGCGATGCTCAAGCCCTGAGCCGACCCGCCATCGCGGTGGTGGGAACGCGTTACCCCAGCGGCTATGGACGCAACATGGCACGATCATTGGGGTATGGCTTATGCCAGGCCGGGTTTTGCGTTGTGAGCGGCATGGCGCGCGGTATCGATGGTTGCGCGCATGAGGGCGCCATCGATGCGCAAGGACCAACGGTAGCGGTTCTGGGCAGCGGCGTCAATGTGCCCTACCCGATTGAGAACATCGGTATGTATCGCAAACTGACGGATGGCATGGGCGCGGTTATCAGCGAGTATCCGCTGGACGCAACACCGCAAACCTATCACTTCCCGCATCGGAACCGACTCATCAGCGGCTTGTGCCACGGGGTGGTATTTGTGGAAGGGCGCATCAAGAGCGGCGGAATGATTACCGTGAACACGGCGCTCAATCAGGGCCGCGAAGTGTTCGCGGTACCGGGCAGCGTGGGGCAGAGCGGCGCGGAGGGTCCGCACACCATCATTCGTGACGGTGCGCGACTGATCACATCCGTGGAAGATATATTGCTTGATCTGGGATTGTCGCCTGTTACAGATATCACGCAGGCTAAGCCGGAACTGCCGCCGCTTGGCGAAACACCCGTACAGCAAGCGGTGCTCAAGGCACTCTTTCAAGAATCTATGGGGATGGACGCGTTATGCAAACAGACTGGTTACACGGCTGATGTGCTGATGGCAGAACTCAGCATCATGGAAATCACAGGCCAGATACGCAAGGACAGCGGCAACGTTTTTGCCATTGCGCTGCGTACCCTCAGGCCATAACAGGAGGTCGATTTTATGGCAAAAGCAACAAATCAAAAACTGGTGATTGTTGAATCGCCCGCCAAGGCAAAAACCATCGAGAAATTTCTGGGCAAAGGCTTCAAAGTAGAGGCCTCGCAAGGGCATGTGCGTGACTTGCCCAAATCTCAGCTTGGCGTCGATCCCCAGAATGATTTCGATATGAAGTACATCACCATTCGGGGGCGTGGGAGTATCCTTGCCAAGATAAAAAAGGATGCAAAGAATGCCTCGCGCGTTTACCTCGCGACCGATCCAGATCGCGAAGGAGAAGCCATCAGTTGGCATCTGGCACAATCGTTGGATATTGATCCTACAAAGCCTTGCCGCATTGAATTTCAAGAGATTACCAAAAAGGCCGTAAAGGAAGCCATCGAGCATGTTAGGCCTGTGGATATGGCGCGCGTAGATGCGCAGCAGGCACGACGTGCGCTGGATCGTTTGGTTGGCTATAAAATCAGCCCCTTGCTTTGGGCAAAAGTCAAGAAAGGGCTTTCCGCAGGCCGTGTGCAAAGTGTGGCTACCAAACTGGTGGTTCAGCGAGAGCAAGAGATCGAGGATTTTATCCCCGAAGAGTATTGGGATATCCTGACCGATTTAACCGCCAACAACGCGCGCGGTAAAAAGATCGGGTTTCAGGCGAAGCTGACCGCCATGGATGGGCGTAAAGCGGTGATTCGCAACGAGGTGGATGCCTTTGCCGCAAGGGATCGGATTCTGGCAGGCGCATTCCACATTGCGGCAGTCAAACGCAGTGATAAGCTCAAACGTCCGCAACCACCGTTTACAACGTCCAGCTTGCAGCAGGAAGCAAGCCGAAAGCTGAATTTCTCTACGGCGAAAACCATGCAAGTTGTGCAGCAGCTCTATGAAGGCGTTGATGCGGGCAAGGGAACCGTCGGTCTTGTTACGTACATCCGAACCGATAGCGTGCGTGTGAGCGCGGAGGCGGTTGAAGCCGTGCGCCAACAGATCAGCACGGTATACGGTCAGGAGTTTTGCCCGCCCAAACCCAATGAATACAAAGGAAGAAAGAATGCACAAGACGCGCATGAAGCCATCAGGCCTACGGATGTATCCCTCACGCCCGAGCAGGTCAAGGGTCATTTAACACGTGAGCAGCATAGCCTGTATAAGCTCATCTTTACGCGCTTTATGGCCAGCCAGATGAAACCGGCCGTATTTGAAACCGTAACGCTGGACATCCATGGGCGTAACAATGCGGATAGTACGGTAGCAGGGGAAACAGTCGAGGGGCGCGAGGGCGTTGTCGAGCTGCGGTATTATGGTGAACATATGACCTTTGCGGGATACCGTGCCGTATACATTGAAAGTGAGGATGACGAAGCCGAAGCGCCGGAGACAGCCATGCCGGATCTCAAGGAAGGCGACAAGGCAAATGTGATCGGCGTTGAAACCAACCAGCATTTCACCCAGCCGCCCGCACGCTATACAGAGGCGTCGCTGGTTAAGGCGCTGGAGGAGAAGGGCATCGGCAGACCAAGCACCTATGCGCCAACCATAACCACCATTCTAAGCCGCGGTTATGTGGCGCGGGAGAAGAAGCGCCTGTTCCCTACTGAACTGGGCAAGATGGTCACAGCCATGATGATGCAGTATTTTGCGCCAATTGTGGATACCGAGTTCACAGCTTCGCTGGAAGATAAGCTTGATGAAGTCGAAGAGGGAAAAGTGACCTGGCGTAACATACTCAGAGATTTTTATCCGCCTTTTGAGCAAATGCTGACCATTGCCGAGGAGCAGATCGAGAAGATCGAAGTGAAGGATGAAGTCAGCGATGTACAGTGTGATAAGTGCGGTGCAATGATGGTCTACAAGATGGGGCGCTTTGGGAAATTTCTTGCCTGCCCCAATTTCCCGACATGCCGCAACGCGAAACCGATCATCAAGTATATCAATGCGCCTTGCCCGAAATGCGGCGCGCAATTGATGGAGAAGAACAGCAAGAAGAACCGTAAGTTCTACGGCTGTGAACGATATCCGGATTGTGATTTTGTCAGTTGGGAAATGCCGGTTGTTGATAAATGCCCCCAGTGCGGCAGTTATATGACGCTCAAACGTACAAAAAAGGGTGAATGCATCCATTTGTGTGCCAATGAGACATGCCGTCACAAAATCACACTCCCTGAGAAAGAGGATAACGAAGCGTGAAAACAACGGTCATCGGCGGGGGGCTGGCTGGTTGCGAAGCGGCATGGCAGCTTGCTAAGCGCGGCGTAACGGTTACACTGTACGAAATGAAACCCCATAAAATGACGCCTGCGCAAACCTTGCCAACCATGGCGGAATTGGTTTGCAGCAATAGCCTGCGCTCTGATCGCCTGAGCAATGCCGTGGGTTTGCTCAAGGAAGAGATGCGTCGGCTGGATTCGCTTGTGTTGCGCGTTGCGGATGCGACGCGCGTACCGGCTGGCGGCGCATTGGCGGTAGACCGGGAAGCGTTCTCCAAAGGGGTGGAGGAAGCGATCCGAAATCATGAAAACATCACCGTACTCCGTGAAGAGATAACCAGAATCCCGGAGGGGAATGTAATCATCGCCACAGGGCCTTTAACCAGCGACGCATTCAGTGATGCGATTTCACAACTGGAAGGTCTCTCGACCTTGCATTTTTATGACGCGGCAGCACCCATTGTAACTGCGGAATCCCTGGATCATCACAGCGTTTTTGAAATGTCGCGTTATGATCGTGGTGCGGATTACCTGAATTGCCCCATGGATGAAACGCAATACATGGCGTTTGTTCAAGCTCTAAAAACCGCAGAAACAGTTGCCGTGAAGGGATTTGAGGAAAAAGCGGTGTTTGAAGGGTGTATGCCCATCGAAAGCATGGCCAAACGTGGAGATATGGCCATTGCATTTGGTCCCCTTAAGCCGGTGGGGCTTATCGATCCACATACGGGGAAAATGCCGTTTGCCGTTGTACAGCTTAGGCGGGACAATTTCAGCGGTTCGTTGTATAATATGGTTGGGTTCCAAACACGGCTCACCTTTCCCGAACAGCGCAGGGTGTTTGGAATGATCCCCGGGCTGGCGAACGCAGAGTACGCGCGATACGGTGTCATGCACCGCAATACCTTTCTGGCCAGCCCCGGCTTTCTGGATGAGACATTCCGCGTAATCAACAGGCCGCAACTGTATTTTGCCGGACAAATGACCGGCGTGGAGGGTTACGTGGAGAGTGCGGCCAGCGGACTTGTGGCAGGGATCAGCATGGCGTACCGTCTTTGCGGAGACACGCCGCCGTCCTTTAGCGGCAAAACCGCCATTGGTGCAATGGGCAGGTACATTGCTGCGGCGAATCGCAACTTCCAACCCATGAACTGCGCCTTTGGGTTGATTGACCCCCTGACGTATGCCGCCGGACAAAAGAAGATCCGCAATAAAAAAGAGCGGTATGAACGTATTTCGGAACGTGCTTTAGCGGAGATTGACGCCCTGGCGCGACAGATGGAACATGAACACGAGCCATTACCGATGGATTCTACTACAATGCCCGATGGAGGTATGTTATGAAACGATTCCTGACCTTGATGCTTACGCTTGTTTTTGTGCTTGGATGCCTGCCGGGTACCGACGCGCTGGCAAAGTCCAGCAGAATGAATGATGGCGTTCCCGTATGGGATGAAACTAGCGTGAAAGAGTACGCAATGGATTTCATTCATGGGCACGATATGGATCGCCTTTTCGGGTATTATGATCTGCAAATACGTCGCTACATGCCCAGGGAAACGTATGCGGCAATGCTTAGCGAGCTGGAGTGGATGACGGGTGGATTTTTGGGTTTTGGCACCTATCGCACCTATCAAGAAACAGAGCTGAAAACGAAAACGCATGTGCTTCATCTGTGCATGGAGAAACAGGATCTCGAACTGTACTTCACCCATAAGGATGAAGAGGACGATTGGGAAGTGATGGCGGTCGAGTTTGCGCCTGCAGAGGAGCAGCCTGTACTGGATGATGAACAGGAAGCCGAACAGCAATATGCGGTGGATGCGGCTGCCAAGAGCAATTATACGACGCTGGAAGTGAAGGTGGGCAGCGCGCCATATCTTTTGGACGGCATTTTAACGTTGCCAACGGGCGCTTCACCGACGAACCAAGTTCCAGCCGTGGTGTTGGTTCATGGCTCCGGCCCAAGCGATATGGACGCGACCATCGGGCAGACCAAACTGTTTGCAGACATTGCGGATCTGTTTGCCAAAAAAGGTATTGCGACGCTGCGCTATGACAAGCGCACATATACCTATGGCGGCACCATGACAGCGGCAGAAATACAAGCCCTTACCGTTGAGGAAGAAACCATCCAGGATGCGATTTCAGCAGGGCAGCTACTCCTGCAAAATGAGAGCATTCGGCAGGATCGCATTGTGCTCCTTGGCCATAGCATGGGCGCGATGCTTGCGCCGCGCATTGTGTCCGAGGCGGATGGAGTGTTTTCCGCGATGATTATGATTGCAGGCTCGCCAAAGAGCTTGCTGGATATATCGCTCACGCAGAACGATCAGGTGTTGGCCACGCTTACAGGGGAAGCCTATGATGAAGCCGCGGCGCAGATTGCCGCCTATGAAGAGCAGATAAAGGCGCTCAAACGCGCAAAAACGGCCGAAGCGGCCAAAGAGATAACAATCGGCGGCGTCAACGGATACTATTTCTGGGAAATGATGCAGGTGGATACGACCAAGCTTATATCCCGCATGAAACTGCCCACCTACATTGTTCAGGGGAATGCGGATTTTCAGGTTTCTCTGGCGGATGGTATCGAAGCTTATGAAGATGCGCTGGGAAGCCGGAGCAATTTCGTGCAGTATAAGATATTCCGGAAACTCAACCATTTGCTGATGAACTACGATGGCCCGGTTTCAGCGAAGGGCACCATCGCCGAGTATGATACGCCTGCCACAATGGATACCGTTGCGGGTCGTAACCTTGCCGATTGGATACTCAACCTTGGAATGACATCGGATGAGGAGTGACCATAGATTATGGAGATAAGAGGTACCACCATTTGCGCGGTGCGCCGCGGGAAACAGGTGGCCATCGCAGGGGATGGACAAGTGACGATTGGTGAATCGACGGTTTTCAAATCCTCCGCAAAGAAAGTGCGGCGGCTTTATGGGGGCAAGGTGATTACTGGTTTTGCAGGCTCCGTGGCAGATGCGTTTGCCCTGTGCGAGCGCTTTGAGGAAAAGCTTACGCAATGCGGCGGCAATCTGGAGCGCGCGGCAGTGAATCTCGCGCAGGAATGGCGCGGCGATGCCGTGATGCGCAAGCTGGAAAGCATGCTGATTGTAGCGGATCAGGATAACATGCTCATTCTGAGCGGCAATGGCGAAGTGATTGATCCTGATGACGGTGTTGCTGCCATTGGTTCGGGCGGCAATTATGCGCTTGCCGCCGCCCGTGCGCTGGTGCAGAACACCGAGCTATCCGCTGAGGAAATCGCCGTAAAGGCAATGAACATCGCTGCATCCATTTGTGTATACACCAATGACCACATCTCTGTGGAAATGATTGGGGGCTAAAGCATGAAGGAACTAACACCGCGGGAAATCATGCGAGAGCTGGATCGCTTTATCATTGGACAGGATGAGGCGAAACGGGCTGTCGCGATTGCGCTGCGCAACCGTTATCGCCGCGCGCAGTTACCCGAAGAGGTTCGTAATGAGATCAGCCCAAAGAACATCCTGATGATCGGCCCAACTGGCGTTGGGAAAACAGAGATCGCCAGAAGGCTTGCCAAGCTGGTTGAGGCGCCTTTTATTAAGGTGGAAGCCACGAAATTTACCGAGGTGGGCTATGTTGGCCGCGATGTGGAGAGCATCATCCGTGATTTGATGGAGAATGCTGTGCGTATGGTTCGCGCAGAGTTTGAGAAAAACGTGGAAACCCGCGCTACGGTGCTGGCGGAGGATCGGCTGGTTTCGCTGCTGGTCAACCCGCCTAAGAAAAGTAGTGGCAACCCCTTTGAAATGCTGCTGGGGGGCAAGAAGGAGCCGGAAGTTCCTGCCGAAGAGCAGGAGAAAATTGCAGGCAAGCGCGAGGAAGTTCGCCTGCAATTGCGAAGCGGCGCATTGGAGGAACGCGAAATCGAGGTTGAGGTTGAAGAGGCGACCCCGCAATTAGAAGTGGGCGGCAGCAGCATCAACATCGGGGACATGATGGGCGGCATGATGCCTAAAAAGACAAAGATTCGACGGGTGAAAGTAAAAGAAGCCCGGAAAATCCTGCTCTCTGAAGAGGCGAGCAAGCTCATTGACGAAGATGCGGTACGCGAGGAAGCCGTTATGCGTGCGGAGCAGCACGGCATCGTGTTTATTGATGAAATTGATAAAGTGGCGGGGCGTTCTGCGGGCGGCCACGGCCCCGATGTGAGCCGCGAAGGCGTGCAAAGAGACATCCTGCCTATTGTGGAAGGTTCCACCGTTAACACGAAGTATGGCGCAGTACGTACGGACTTCATTCTGTTTATTGCCGCGGGCGCGTTTCATGTGGCGAAAGTTACGGATTTGATACCGGAACTGCAAGGGCGTTTCCCGGTTCGCGTGACGCTAAAAAGCCTGACGCAGGAGGAGTTCAAAGCCATCCTGACCCAGCCGGAAAACGCATTAACACGGCAGTATGAGGCACTGCTCGCGGTTGATAAAGTGTTTCTTTCCTTTGAGGATTCGGCAATTGATGCCATCGCCCGGGCAGCGTTCTCGCTGAATGAAACGCGTGAGAATATCGGCGCACGCCGTCTTTTCGCCGTGTTTGAAAAGTTGCTGGAGGATATCTCCTTTAACGCCGGCGGCGAGGAAATGCCGAATGTGTATATCAACATCAATGAAGATTATGTTGTAGAGCACCTTGGCAATGAGGATGCGAATTTCGACAACCGACGCTATATCCTATAGCCATATGCTTTCTTCCCCTGATATCTCGCAGAGCGCGGGATATCAGGGGTTGCATTTTTACGGGTGGCATTGTATAATCATCAAGCCGTGTGTATAATGATGGCTGAGTCCCGTGCGATTTCAATGCGTGAACCCTGTCAGGACCGGAAGGTAGCAGCAGTAAGCGCTTTTTGGAATGTGCTGCGGGGTCGCTCGGTTTGAATACATACGGTTTTTCGCAAGCTATATCCACTTGCGCATGCAGGCCGATGTGGAGGATGCACAAATCAAGGCATGCAGGCAAGCAGCGGTTTTCCATGCTATCACGCGGCGGCTTGTCCACCGCGCAAATAATAGGTAGGGGGAGAAGCACTTGAACTATGCCAATGTGATGAAAACCGACCCTGAGTTGTTTGCTTCGATTGATGCGGAAGTGAAACGCCAGCGTGAGCACATCGAGCTGATTGCCTCGGAGAACTTTGTAAGCCCCGCTGTGCTGGAGGCCATGGGCTCTCCGCTGACCAACAAATATGCCGAGGGTTATCCTGCGCACCGTTATTATGGCGGTTGCCAGTATGTTGACGTGGCAGAGAATCTGGCGCGTGAACGTGCCAAGCAGATTTTTGGCGCTGCGTATGCGAATGTGCAGCCGCATAGCGGAGCGCAAGCCAACACCGCCGTGTATTATGCCATGTTGCAGCCGGGCGATACGGTGCTGGGCATGAATCTATCCCACGGGGGGCACCTGACCCATGGCAGCAAGGTGAATATCTCCGGCAAGTATTTCAATTTCGTGTCCTACGGCGTGGATGAGGTGACCGGCCTTGTGGATTATGACGAGATGCTTCGCCTGGCTAAGGAAAGCAAACCCAAGATGATTGTCGCGGGCGCAAGCGCGTATCCCCGCGCTCTCGATTTTAAGCGCATCAAAGAGATCGCAGATGAAGTAAACTGTCTCTTGATGGTCGATATGGCGCACATTGCGGGATTGGTCGCCGCCGGGCTTCACCAGAACCCTGTACCGTATGCAGATTTTGTGACGACGACGACGCACAAAACCCTGCGCGGCCCTCGCGGCGGTATGATCCTGTGCAAAGAGCAATACGGCAAGGCAATCGATAAAGCCATTTTCCCCGGCACCCAGGGGGGGCCGTTGATGCATGTGATTGCCGCTAAGGCGGTGTGCTTCCATGAGGCGCTTCAATCGGATTTTTCGCGTTATCAGCAGCAGGTGATCCGCAACGCAAAAGCGCTTGAGAATGCGTTTCGCGCAAAAGACATTCACATGGTATCCGGCGGTACGGATAACCATCTGATACTGCTTGACCTGACTAACACCCAGCGTACGGGTAAGGAGCTGGAAGAGCTGCTCGGACTTTGCAACATCACGGTGAATAAGAATACGATACCGGGTGAGAAGCTAAGCCCCATGGTGGCCAGCGGCATACGTGTAGGCACGCCTGCCATCACCACACGCGGCATGGTTGAAAGTGACATGGCGCAGATTGCGGGTTTCATAAAGCGCGTGATCGATGACGGCGAGGCGGCCAAATCTTCCGTGAAGGCGGATGTGCAGGCGATGATGCGGCGTTTTCCGCTGTATGAGGATTTTCCCAATGCCTAAAGGCACTTATGAGAAGGGTCTCATGGGCGAGGCTAAAGCCATCGAAGCGTTACAGCAAAGGGGAATGGTATTGCTTGCCAAGCGATACCATTCCCCTTTTGGCGAAATCGACGCGGTGATGCAGGATGGCGAAACCCTTGTATTTGTTGAGGTCAAAGCACGTCATCAAAGCGGGGCGGGCACGGGATTGCTTTCGGTTGACATGCGCAAGCGGCGAAAGATCATCAAAACTGCGCTGGCCTATATGACTGAACATAGCTGCACGTGTGCCGCACGCTTTGATGTGGTGGAATGGACCGCAGATGGCTTTGCGCATATCATGGACGCATTTCAGGGAAGTGAGTTTTAGGCGGAAGGTTCGCGGTTACGGATCGTAGGTGTAACGCGCGATCAGCCATGGTTTGCTGGAGTACATGCCATAAGCATCCGCATAGAGCCGATAGCGCTGCCCTTCCACCCATGTGGTCTGGGAAGCGTTTTCAATATACACGGTCACCGTGCCATCTTTGGTAGTGCATTCCATAAAGGCGCGCTGCGGTTTGGTGGTTTCCATAGAAACCAACTCGCCAATGCATACGTAGATCTGGCTCTTTGATTTACGCAGATCCATATTGTCCATCAGGTCATTATACTGCGTAACAATATCCCATGCTTTACGGCTGTAAACATCGACGGAGGGTACGTAGTAAACAACATACTCAACGCGTGTTTGCTTTCGCCCGGGGTAATCGGCAGTAATGATGATGGTATTATCACCGATTTTATCAAACAGCGCCTTGAAGGAGAAATAGCCATCGGTATCGGTGGTGGTGATATCCAGATCGGAATAGGAGGAGAGAACATTGACCACCGCGCCGGGGATGGTTGTAGCGCGTACTGTCATGACATTATCCGTGCTTCGGCTGTAGATATCACTGGACAGGTCAAGGGGGATTTCCTGCTTCTCGCGATATAGCGTCACGGTGAGGGAATTCTCACGGCAATACTGGCTGCGTACGACTATCGTAAAGGTGTTCTCGCCAATGGGCTGCACCGTTGCGTTATAGCTCACCTTGCCGCCTTCGGTGTGGACAAGGTCGGAGTAATCCTCGCCGTTAACGGTTACTTTGCTGCCCTCGCTCACATAAAAGACGATGGTATACATGGCTGTACTGACGACTTTATAAGGGCTATCCGGCGTTGAGAGCTGGATTGGGGACAGGGGAATATCGATTTCATAGGTGATGGGCTCAAGCGGTTGCTGTTTGCCCGTCTCTGTAATCAAGTACGGCGTGAGGGTAACCGTCATGGATTCCTGCAAGTAATCCTGATAATCATCATACCAAATATGATCCAGTACATCAAAAGTGGCTACGCCGCCTGTAACGATAGCGGAAGAACGCAATTCCCGAATGGATATCCGTTCTCCATCCTCACCGGGAATGGTGATGGTATGCGCCGCAAGGTCATTACGGATGGTAGGCGTAATGATGGTCTCACCACGCGTTGAGTTTCCGCTGGCGTTGATCATGGGAATGAACACGGCAATCACGAGCCAGGCGCTCACCAGAAGCATCGATACAATTAAAAAACCCAACAGCAAGCTGCGCATACCGATACGCCGGGGAGACCATGCTTTGGTGGATCGCATGTTCATGCTGTGCTGGTATTCATCCGTGCGCTGGTATTCGGGTATATACTGGCTTGTGTCATGGTAGCCATCATACACTTGCTGGAGCTCGTTTTGCACATCCATAGACATGAGCCGTTGCGTGCTGCCGTAAGCATAGGGGTTGCTGCTGCTCTCTCGGGTGCGCTGTACCTGTTGGCGCGTACTGCGAAGCGTTGTGTTATACACAGGGCGAGCCTCCGGGGAAACAGCCTCTTTGTTTTCCACCAAGGCTGGGTCCACTTGTCGCAGCGCAATTTCCGGGTCATCCGGCATGGAGGAGAAAAAAGTACCGCGGTTACTGGTGGTGCGTACCGAGCGTGCCGAGGGCGCGAAGCCTCGCTTGGCAGATTCTGCGCGTAAATGCTGCTGACGAACCTCGCCTTCGCGCTTCCTGCGGCGCAGATCAACCATTTCATCCGCGAGAGAATCACGATAATCCCGCGCATTTTCCGCGTTGCCTTCCGCATCCACCCATACGATTGTTTTTGGTTTATCCTTGAGCTCGCTTTGCCAATCCGGTTGCGCTGCGGAGTAGTAACCATCATCCGGCTCAAGAGGGGTCCCGCAATAGCGGCATCGCGGAAGCGTGTTTTGGTTCCAACGTCCGCACGTGACACACTTCATTGAATGACCCCCCTTTCATGATTGATCCGATTTGGGTGCGTAGCCCCATTCTTGCAGGAACGCCTTGCGATGCCGCGCATATCAGGCATCCTCACTTGCCTCCTGTACCAACGCAAGGTAAGCGTCAATCAATGCGGCATACAGCAGCGCCAGTTCGTCGTTCACATCGCGCTTGGCAAGAAAACGAGCGAGGATTTCTTCCAGCAAATCATCTTCATCGATCTCAACACCCGTATCGTCTCCGCTTTGATTGATCACGCCACGATCCAGCAAAACGGAGACGTATAGGTTGCAAAGCTCTTCGATATCCGCGTTTAGCGACGCTGCAATGGCTTGAAAAATGCGCCTGTCAATGTGCTTTTGCACATATTGGTTGGTCTGCGCCATCCATTCCTCAAACATGATTATTCCTCCCCGTCATGTTTTTGTTCCGCATTCCGCTCCCGGTCTTCATAGCGCCTGGCACGTTTGCGCAGTATACTGATGCGTACCTGTGTAATCCCATTCATAAAACTGCTACGGGTGCGTTGCAGCATATCCGAAAGGGCATCACGCAGCGTCCATGCACCTTCCTCCGTGATTCTGGGCAGGAACACGAGCATCACAATCACGCGCAGCAGAATACTCAGTAGAAACAGGTAGCGCGTGTTGGTCATGGTCATGCCCAGCAAAACAACGTTATGAGAAGCCAAAGAGGCCAGAGGATTCTGCATCAGCCAGCCGCCGGTCGCGTTGCCCAGCGCAACCCCAAATAGGTTGATACATGCCAGAAATACCGCAATATACATGGAACGGTGTACCTGTGGCGAATGGCTTAGGTATAGGTTCTGCTGGCAAACATCACTCACAGGCCAGGAACAGCCATTAATCACATTGCTGAAAAGTATAAAGAACGTGGTAGCAGGCGTAGCAAAGAACCAAGGCAGCGGTGAAAGTGTAATGAGCAGCGAGGACATTTGCAGAACAGGTTTGTTGCCGTAGCGATCGATAAGCCTTCCCCAGCGGGAAATAATCAGCACCGTGGTTACGTTGGAGACAATTTGTGTGTACAGCGACATCTCCATAAAGCTCATTTTAAGATCTTCAAGCATGTACACATTCCAAAACGGACCAACGATGTTAACGCTGAAGAGCCATATGGAGTAGAAAACGATCACCTTCACAAAACGACTGTTTGTAAACACTTCCTTGAGCATACCAACGAGCGAGGTTTTAACGCCAACCGAAGCAGTCATGGGCGGCCATTTAACAAAGAAGAAGCATGCGATATCTGCAATATGGGTAATGCCTGCCAGCACAAGCGCGATGGAATACCCCGGCATGCCGAGCCTGTCGATCATCATTGATACCAGAATGCCGATAACAACGCCGGAGGCCAGACTGATCATCTGCCGCACGCTGAAGTATGAACCCCGGATGCGGATGGGTACGATATCACCCATCAGGCTTCCCCAACCCAGCCCGACACTGCTGTTGCCCGTGAACACCATCACGACGAAAACTGTTACCAGCCATATGCGCAAATCTGCTGAAAAGGAAGGGAAAATGTACGGAACCAATGCAATCAGTATCCAGAAGGAACGCCCAACAAGGCCGAAAAACAGGAACATGAAGCGGCGGTTTCGCCACTTTTCCATGATATAGCTCATGAAAATCTGAAGCACACTAGCCGCAACCGGGATGGCAGCCAGCAATCCCAATTGAAAATCATTCGCCTGAAGCACCTGACGCTGGAAGGCGCTCCAAACTGGCCCTGTGGTTACGATGGTGCCGAGCATGCCAATCGTGACCGACCAGATAACCCAGTACAGATTGCTGCGCTGTTGCGCGGACATACCCGAATCGTCAAACAACCGAAGATGAAACCGTGCGCCTAGCTTGCGACCATTCATCAAAAACCTCCGGCTTTCACGCTTAACAGCAGTTCACGCGCATGGCATCGCACACCATTCTAGCGCATTGCAGGGAAAGTTTCAAGTGCGAAGGGACAGTAAGGCAAGGTTTACACACATTTCAAATGCGAATGAGGTAAGTATTGGGTTTTCATTGTAAAAATGATCTTTAAATTTCCAGAAAGGATGCAAGTCGCTTTTTCTACTGCGGCGAACGTACTGGGTTTGCTTGTGCGCCTGCCATGATGGTTTGAAAAATGTTTACAATGTTCGGATCAAACTGTGTGCCCGCGTGTTTCACGATTTCTGCCATTGCTTCTTCATGGGTGATGGCTTTGCGATAAGGCCTGTCCTGCGTCATGGCATCATAGGCATCCACAACAGCAAGGATGCGTGAAATCAGCGGGATGGTTTCGCCGCTTAGCCCTTGCGGATACCCGCTGCCATCCCAGCGCTCATGGTGGCACAGAATGCTTTCTGCAACCGGAATCAGTTCAGGCGAGGAAATAGCAATCCGATAGCCGATCTCCGGATGCCTTTTCATTTCGACCCATTCTGTCTCATCAAGCGAAGCCTGCTTGGTGAGAATGCGGTCGCTGATGCCAACCTTCCCGATATCGTGCAGCGTTGCAAGCAGTTCCAAACGATCCTGATCAATTTGCGGCAGATTCATCGCCTTTGCGATCATGCGGGAAAGATCGACCAGTCGCTCTGCGTGTTCTTCTGTTTCGTGGCTTTTTTCCACCATCGTCGCTTTGATGGAAGCGATGATAGAGCTATGCGAGCTGGCGTGCTCCAGGAGTTTATGCTGATACATATACTCCTCGGCAATTTTCAGGATTTGATGAATATCCTCGTCGTCTGTTTTCTTGGTGCCGTACCCCATGGAAACACTATGCGTAAATCTGCCCTTATCGACGTCTTCGTCAAACGCCTTTAAACGAGCCTTAATTTGATTCATCACAGCCATTGCGCTTGCGCCATCGGTGTTGGGCATCAGAATTGCAAACTCATCTCCGCCAATTCTGGCGACGGTATCACGCTCACGGCAACAGCTTTTGATGATTGCCGCGCAATCCATAATCAGGCGATCTCCCTCCGCGTGGCCGAAAGCATCATTGATAAGCTTGACGCCGTTGATATCGCCAACCATGATGGACAACGGCAGCTTTTCGGGACAATCTACCCGCTTGAGCTCCGCTTCATAATACCTGCGGTTGTATAGTCCTGTTAAAAAATCATGGTAGCTGATATAGAGAAGTTCAGCTTCTGCCGCCTTTCTTTCCGTGATATCGCTGGAGAAGCCAAGGTATTGGGTATCGGATAGTTTGACCGCGTCAACGACCCACCATCGCGTGGAGCCATCCCTGTGCACAAATTGCAGCTCACCGCTCATGGCGCCGCTGCTCTTGAGCGATTGAAAATGACGGAGAGCGGCCTCCATGGCTTCTGGCGCGGTGATGTCCGCGATGGACATGTGGAGCAACTGATCCCTCGTGTAGCCGGTCATCAGCGTTGAGGCATGGTTTGCTTCCAAGTAATGCCCGTTGTCATCGACGACAAAGACGGCATACGGCGCGTTTTCAATATAGCTGCTGTATTTCAATTCGCTTTGTTTCAAGGCGTCTTCGGCCGCGATGCGCGCGGTCACGTCTATGGCCAGATATCCATACAGCTTTTCTTGTTGCCCGGGCGTATGCATTGCGAAGAGAAGGCTTTCAAAATAATGCCTGTCACCTTGATAGGTAAAGACGTCCACGCCTTCAAGAAGTGCGTTCTCATCAGGCATATGCGTCATGACATGCGCGACCTTCTCCGATATCAGGGGCGGAGCGATTTCTGTAGGATTGTCATCCGAAAGATCGCTCTCCGGCAAACCGAGTATCTTTCGCGCAACGGTGGATATTTCGATGATTCTTGCCTGCTGATCGATGATGACAATGGGGCTGGGGCTGTTGTTGAGCAGACTGCGCAAGCGGCTTAGGATTCGCCTTGTCTCTTCTTCTGCGTTTACACGCTTGGTGACATCGGAGAAAGTGCAGGCAAATTGATTGTAGGAAGGTCGATAAGCGCTCACTTCGTAGAACTGATTCATGGCTCCGGCATAATTCTCAAAGCGGATCGGTTCGCCCGTTTGCGCTACCTTGCCGTAGGTTTCAATCCAGTATGGCTCTGTTTCCGGCAGAATTTCCAGCACAGTTTTGCCAAGAATATCTTCGGCTTTCAGCCCCGTCATCCGTTCAAATGCCGGGTTGACTTTCAGAAAGCGATAATCGATGGGTACACCCTTTGGGTCACACAGGATTTCATGAAGCGCGAAGCCATCCACCATCTCGTTAAAAAGCTGCTCGTAGTTTTGATTCGCTTTTCGCTCGGCCGTGATGTCCTGAAAAATGGAGTATACTTGATGGGGCTTGTTCTCTCCTTGCCGAAAGAGCGGAATGGTATTGATCGAAAGCCAGACATGATCATTAAGCTGCGGCTGAAATACACCAAACACAAAAGGGCCGAAAGGTTTGCCGGTTTGTAGCGCAATCGTGATGGGATGCTCCGCTTCGGTTAGCGGCATGCCGTTTTCTTTGATAGCTTTCCAGCCTGAATCAAGGTATGTTCTCGAAAGAATTTCTTCATACGTCTGGCCAAGGATGCGTTCGGCAGCGGGATTTGCTGATAGAACGGCGCCATCTGTGGATTGATAGATAACACCCTGCGTCATGGTTTCAAACAGCCTGCGGTATTTTTCTTCACTTGCGCGCAGTTCCGCTTCGCTGATCCTTTGCTTGGTGATATCCTGCAAAATACAGTGGGTTTGAACGAACTCTCCGCCGATACCATAGCTGACCCTTCCCTCAAAGGCTATGAAAACGAAATGACCTCGCTTGTGTATCATTTCGAATTCACTGTGGATTTTACCTTGATTCTTGAAAAGGGGGAACCGTTGCCGGAAGGTGTCGCGGCAGGAGGGCGCAAGAAAGTCACCAAACCATTTGCCGATTACCTCGTCCCGGGTATAGCCAAGCGTATCAAGCCACTGTTGGTTGACCTCCAGAAAGTACCCGTTACTATCGAGAGATTGATACCCGAGCGGCGCTTTCTCAAACAGGCTCTTGAAACGAGCCTCGGATTGCAGCAGCTGCGCCTGTATGGCTTTAAACTCTTGCTGGCGCAAGAGCAATAGACTCAGGATTACGGATGCGACGGGATAGATCAGAACCACCGGAATGGCAATAACGCGTAACACGATTAAGTTCTGCGGGTAGGGAATCAACAGTGTATATAGAAGCATCAAAGCATGCACGGTAAGGCTCATCAAGTAAACGCTAAGCCGCTTGCGTTTAATAGATCTTGGATATACCCAGCGGCGCCATATCAGCCCGATCAATGCGCTTGTAAAGATGACCGCAAGACCCTGTAGGGTTCCAGCACCGCCAAGACTTATCCGAAAAACCGCGGCTGCCGCCACGGTGATTGCCGTAGGGACAAATCCAAAGATCAGCGCTGTCACACTAATCAGAATCGATCGTGTATCGTAAATAATGCCGGGTTGAAAGGTAAAGGGAACATTCATGACAACGATGCAAATGGTCGCGATCATGAAACCGCTGATGATGGGTTGGAAACGGCGGTATTTGATCGGCACGTGATACGCAATCTCAAAAACAACAGACAGCACCAACAAAATGGCCGCGTTATTGATTAATGAAATCATAACGGAAGGATCCATTGACACACTTCCTTCCCTAAGCCTGGCGGTAAGGCGTCCATGTGGTTTCGTCTGGCGTATCACGTACGGCGGCGTCAAGTTCTTACATTTCAATGTCGCGTGCAATTATGACCAAGCTTATTATATCAATATAAACCTGACAAATCAATTGATACTTAAATGATAATCATATCAAGGATAAACGGTGATAAGCGATGCTGCCAATGGCATAATGATGAATCCCGATACAGGCACCGTAGCGTATGCATAGCGCCCGTAAGATAGGAATAACGCTGCATTAGCGGCGCCGCATGGTACGGCGCCGTTAGGAGCGTGTATTTGCTTTTTGCAGACTTACTGGGTATTGCCTGCATTTTGGGATTCATGACCCCCTACCGCAATGTCAACAGAATGGTCGCGTGCTGCAAACCGCGGCGCTCCGCATAGGCGATCGATGGCAGGGATATCGCTTCCCTACCGAAAGCGCGCCATTAACGTTTCTAACGGTTCAGTGGAAACGCGCTTGTCAATTATGGGGGTCTCATCAAATATGGCGGGGCGCTGCTGGTGATAGGTCGGCCTCGTCACTTGATAGAGAATTCCCAACGGGATTTTTGGCCCGTACTCCATGGAGCGCAAAAGAGCAGCTTCCAGGTTTCCCGTATCATACCCTGCTTCCAGCTCATACGTGTGCTGCTTGTAATAGGCAAAGGTATTGACTTTATTGAAACTGATACAAGGCTGGAGAATATCCACCAGCGCATACCCCTGATGCATGATTGCCGCGCGCATCACACTGGCCATGTGCTCCTTATGGCCGCTGAACGTCCTTGCCACAAAGGTGGCGCCTGCGGCAAGCGCAACCAGCAAGGGATTGAAAGGCCTGCTGAGGTTGCATGCCCCATGCGGAGAATCGCCACAGGAATCGGATGTTGGCGATGTTTGCCCTTTGGTGAGCCCATAGATTTGATTGTCATGCACAAAGTGGGTAATGTCCACATTGCGACGGATGTTATGCAGGAAATGGTTTCCGCCTTCGCCGTAGGAATCGCCATCGCCAGTGTTCACGATTACCGTCAGCGCCTGATTAACCATTTTGGCGGCTACCGCGGCTGGCAATGAGCGCCCGTGCAGGCCGGAAAACCCATTGGCATTAACGTATTGGTTTAGTTTTGCAGCCTGCCCAATACCCCCAACCAGCAAAACCTGATTTGGCGCAAAGTGCATATCCGTAAGCACCTTGGTAAGCGTTTGAATAATATCGAAGTTGCCACAGCCCGGGCACCACGCAGTTTCGGTGCTGTAAAAAGCCGCGTCCGTCATAACGACACCTCCTTGCCAATCCCAAAAGCCTTCAGTCCATCGAGGATATCATCAACAGACAGTTGGCGCCCGTCATACTTTAATAGGCTATCCGTGCAGTGTAAACCAGTCTCCATGCGTATCAGTTTGGACAGTTGCGCTGTTGCATTCTGTTCCACACTATAGACTGCCTTTGCAAGGGGCCAATAGTGCGATAACTGTTTACGGGGCAACGGGTACAAGTCGCCAAAGGCCAATGCGCCGATTGAAACGCCTCGCTGATTCAGCAGGGCGACAATTTCCGCGATTGCGGCGGAGGTCGAACCAAAGCCCACAAGCAAGACTTCTGGTTCGTCGGCTCCTGTGTAAGCGGGCTCGATCAATTCGGCTTCCAGCCCCGCAAGTTTGCGATTGCGCTTGTCGACCATTTGCTTACGCACCGTTGCATCTTCAGTGATCGTGCCTTCCTGCGTATGCTCGTCACTATCTATGCGAACAATCGCTTCGGTTTTACCTGGTATCCGCATGGGCGATATGCCGCTGGGGGTTAGTGTGTAACGCTGATAAACCGCCCCGATATCAGGCTGCTCGGGTAAGGGCTGCACGCTCTGCGCCGCTTTTTGCGGATCAAGCGACGGGATTGTCGCTGCGGAATCAGCTAGGTATTGATCACTGAGCAGCAGCACAGGGATCTGATACTTTTTGGCAAGGAGCAGAGCTCGCGCTGTTTGATAGAATGCGTCCACGTGATTGCGTGCGGTAAGCACCATCCGCGGGAACTCCCCTTGTGAGGCGAAGCACATGAAGAGCAAATCACTCTGCTCGGTACGTGTCGGCAGGCCTGTTGCAGGCCCCGGGCGCTGAATATCGGCAATGACAACCGGCAGTTCCGCAATGCCTGCGAAGCCAAGCCCTTCAACCATTAGTGAGAACCCGCCTCCGCTTGTACCTACCATCGCCTGCGCGCCTGCATAGGATGCGCCCAGCGCCATATTAATAGCCGCGATTTCGTCCTCCGCCTGCTCAACGACAAGATGAAAAGCCTGCGCATGGGCGGAAAAGAAGGTAAGCAAGGTTGTCGCGGGGGACATGGGGTAGGCGCTGTAGAATTGCAGGCCACCCGCCAACGCGCCCATGGCCATGGCCTCCGCGCCGGTTACCAGCATGCTTTCTGTGTGATGTGCGGGCGCGAAGGGTTGCTTTTGTACGGTGCTCTCATACCCTTTATGTACAGCAACCAGGTTCATATCCAATATACTGGGGGATAGGGTTTCCCGCAGTATGGTTTCAGCGGTTGTCAGGGGCAGACCGAGAAGCTTCATCAATGCGCCGATGCATACCACGCCAATTGTCCGAGCGTTGCCGGATTCCTTGGCCAGGGTTTTCAGTGGAATCGCCAGTGTACGCGGATCCTCGATGCCCAATTGCGGATCGCATAACAGCAGACCATCAGGCTTCAAGCGCTGCTGATGCTCATCATAGGAGCGGCTATCATAAGCTATTAGGATGTCCAGCGCCTTGATGTGCGCCGAGATAGGCTCCGTTTCAAAGCGGATCTGTGCGAAGTTATGCCCTCCACGGATTCGGGACATAAAATCGCGTGTTGAAAACAAATGGAACCCCGTACGCTGCAATATCTTTTCAAATAGACCGGCCATGGTTTCGATGCCATCTCCAGCAGCGCCGCCAATGCATAGATTCATTTTTTAGACCCCTCCTTCCATGCTTATAGTATACCATCGGAAACGTGAATTGAAGCCGATTCTGGCAAAAATTCCTAAGGGATTACGGAAACCATGGCATTATGCAGCGAAGGGCAGCCAATAATCTGTATATATGGATATGCTGCATGAGGAACGCGTTTGGATGAGGTGCATGCTGTAAAGCCAAGCCCAACAAGGATTTTCGGAAGCGGCATCAGTCAAGCGCATGCAAAGCAGGCAAGGGGATGCGCTTGGAGGGCCACTCTGGATAAGAAAAATAGAGATGTGGGCTGACAGCTCACCTTTTCAACCACAAATTCTGGTATGGTAAGGACAATGACGAGAAGACATTGACATACCATTCTATCAATGAAAGGGAGGATACGATGAATACTGGTTTGGGGATTGGCGGCCTGTTGGTTTTGGCGATACTATTCTACATACTGAAACCGCTACTCGTTGGCTTGTGGAACGGATTGGTAGCGTTGTTCACGGGGAAAACCAAAGAATAAGAGGTGTTAAGCTTCGAGGGTCAACAGAAATAACGTAGCGTTGGATGGAAGCTTTACTGATTAAAGCTTGGGAAGCATACATTTATATCGCGGGTACGTGCGTGTGAATGGGCAGAAGCATGCAACCGCTTGTTTGCAATATCAAAAAAGAGGAAGCCTGTCCATCATGGGAGGAGGTCTGGTTGTGAAGCGCTTATGTATGTTGCTGGTTCTTGTGATCATAGCATTGGGTGTTCCTATGAGCGCAACGGCGAAAATTATCGCAGAGCCTTCGTCTATAGAGGTAAATGGCAGCACCATCGGCTTTGTTTCCGCGGAGTGCGATGGGAAAACAGTCACGGTGATTCTATCGGGGTTCAGTGGACGGATGTCCATGAAGAACAATAAAGTGATTTTCCCCATCAGCGCCACCATTGTTGTTAATGGGAAGAAGGTCAAAGCACAATCAACATGGGTTGTAGATGATACCAATTACATCTTCACTTTCAAAGCCAAGAAACTGCCGGATACGATTTTGATCTCCCCTAATTCAATGATGATAAAACAGACGACGACATATGAGATGACCTTGGTAGATGATGCGTACATCCCTGTGGAAGCAAGCGCATCCTTGGGTGGATATCTGCTCATGCTGACAACGGAGAAGAAGCTCTTCAAAGGCAAAGGGAACTTTTCCTCTGTGATGGCGGATTTGCATGTGGGCGGGGACATCTGGCGCAAAGGAAGTACGTTGCCCAAAAGCCTGTTTCGCAACAGTACACAAGCGCAGAACATGCTGCTGGTGCCTGTAACATTCCAAGCAATTAAGGGTGAAACACAAGCGGATTTTCTTCAAACCATGCAAAGCGCGCAGCTAACAAACGGCACGATGTTGTATGATCTATGGCATAACGATACGGAATGCTGTTTCGTTTTTGACACAGATGCCTATGCAGGCAAACAGCTCGGGGTAACCGTGCTGGATGGTGTGTTGACTTTCGGTTATACAAAATGAGTGATAAAGCGTGTTGAAGCGATTTTCACATTGAACCAGACGATGGACTTTCGTTTCGAACTGCGAGGAACGCGCGTTACAGGAAGGAGTACGTTATGATGGCATCTAAACTAACTCGATCTCGCTTCATGATGGTTACGGCAATACTTTTGGGTTTTTTGCTATCCTTGCTAGGCGCATCAACCGCGAAAGCGGGAACCATTTTCCCTTGGCTGGATTATACGCTGGATGTGGCTGTGGTCTCTACGGATCCAACGCTGATAGACATCAAGGATGTACCGGGCGAGGGTTTGATGCTGCTGGTTAAGGTAATAACGATTGACCAGCGCATCAAAACCGATGATATCAAAAGCGATAGCAAGGGGTTTGTTCTGCGCGACGGCGAGGGCGATGAGCATGAGGTGTACGTGTGGCGGGTACGCGGCGTAGGGTTTAACGCGGAAACGGGTTTGTTCAGCACACAACCAGAGCAGGATGCTTTTGAATTGTTATACTATTTGGAAGGCAAGACGGAGGATGCGCTCAACGGCGCGGTGCTGGTGGTACCCACGGATGTAGCAAATGAGAAAATCATCGTGCCGCTGGACGAAAGAATGCCGGAAGCCAAAGCGCAGGAGGCAACAGACACGCCGCTGACGCAAGCGCGCGAGGAAGCCCGCACAGCGGAGGCGTCGTTTGTCATCGGCGGCATCCGTTATACAATATCTAATTTGGATGATGAACCTTCTTTTGCGCCCTGGAACCGATTGGATGGGAAGGACGGGCACCTGATCGCATTCTCATACAGTCAATCCGGCAAAGAGGCAGAACAAGCGAACGCGCAGCTCTATACGAATGCTCGGTTAATCCAGCCAAACGGCGATCTGGTTCAACCCTATTCCAACAGTGATGATATCGGTAATCCCTATGAACTATACTTTGGGCTGTCAAATGACGTCATTCTTGCGGATTGCGTATTTACCATTCAGGGGGATGAGGGCGAAGTATTGATTCCCTTATCAGAAGAGACGAAAGCCACGTTTGATGCCGCTGGTACGGAGTTTCCGGCAAATGAGGATCAACAGGTTTTTAGGGGACAAGCGCCCATGCCATCATTAGACAACGATGATGATGGGGAATCAATCCTTGAACAAGCAGATGCGCAGGAACCAAACACCTTCAGCTTTCAGGTAGGCGGGACCACCTATGAAATGGCAGTTTTGCTTGTCGCGTACGATCGGGAAGAAAAACAGATGAGCATTGAGACCATTCTCTATGGGTATTCATTGACGGACTTCATCAGCAGCGATGGGTTGATATTACCGTTCGGGTGCGGCATCATCAGCAGCAAGGATGGTTTCTTGTATACAGAAGGCATTTCCGCATCGATCTCTACCCCCATGCACCTGACTTTTTATATAGACACGAAGCATATACCAGAACTGGTTTGCTTTGGGAAGCTGAACGCAGCAGACTATGCCGCTTCAGAGGATTTTGCTTTGGTGGACGCAAGCACATGCCAGTATGTTTCGACATTCCCCATTGCTGTTTTAATGAAAAATGCGAAGCGGCCTGATGAACTGGTGCCATAAGGCAACGCCTTCGTGGCGTCCGCTTCAAAAGCTGGAACAGGCATACGATGCACAATGGGCGTGTTGTGCCGTTTCATGAACGGGCAAGGTAAAAGCGATACGCGACATGCATTACAGGATCGATTTGATTTCCTGCATTGTGTTTACAAATAGCGTTTGAAACCGCGTGTGTTCCTGAAGCACAACGGAGGCGTCGTTTGCCTTTAAAGCCTTTTGCAGTTTGGCTGCACACTCGGCGAGCGGCTTTGCGCCAATGCTGCTTGTGCTGCTCTTCACTTTGTGAGCGGTCAACGCTGCGGCTGCAAAATCCCCGGCCTCAACTTGCGCTTGTAAAAGCTGGCTGGTTTGCGTGTTTTCCTTCAAGTATTCCTGAAGGATCGCCTGATAGACGCTTTGGTCTATCCCAAGCTGCGTCATGGCGGTCTTGCTGTCCAGCAAGGGCGCTTCTAACGTTGTGGGCGCGTTTGTTTCACTCATCAGGCGGTGCGCACTGCCTGTTGCGGGGGTTTCTTCTTCGGGGGAGAGACCGGATGCCGACGAAGGCGCCTCCTCTTTTTCATGACGAAATGCGCTGTCTTTGCGGGGTGGCCGCCCCTTCAATGTTTCCAGGATGATATGGATCAGGTTCTCGGGCTCGAAAGGCTTGCTGACATAGTGATTGATTCCATGGATTCGGCACTGTTCCTCAACCCCGACGATCGCATCCGCCGTCATAGCGATGATGGGGAGTTCCTGATCAACAGCGCGGATCAAGTTGGTTGCGGTGTAACCATCCATGATTGGCATATGGATATCCATCAAGATCAGATCAATTTCCCAGCGGTGCGCCTGAAAGAAATCATAGCCATCCTGGCCGTTATCCGCTAAAGAAAGGGAAAACCCCGCTGCTTCCAGTATTTGCTGCGCGATAAACTGATTCGTCTTGTTGTCCTCAACCAGCAGAATATGATAGGGATAAGGCAATGCAAGCGTTTCCGTGTCCGCAGCTGCGGTTTCCTTTTTGGGAGGGTCGATTCCTAAAAGTTCCACAATCGCATTATACAAGGACGAGGGTACGATGGGTTTGCAAAGGCCAACATCAATGCCATGGGTGTTGACTTCGGCCAGCAAATCATCGCGAGTCACGGGAACCAACAATACGCTTCTGGTATCGTGCGGATAAAAAGCTTGCTTTTGGAGATTCTCCAGAAAAGCAATGCCGCCTTCCTGTGGCGTGTTGTGATCGACAATGAACAGATTAAACGATGATTTGTCTGGTGCCGCCGCCTGCCGCAAGGCCGTTAGTGCTTCCTGATCGTTTGTTGTGGTTTCGTGGGTGATGCCAAACGCTTTCAGGCAATCGCTGATCATGCTTCGGGAATGCTCACTGGCATCCAGCACCAGTGCATGAACGGTGCTAAAGCAATCCGCAGCCATTCTTCTGGAACTTGATTCCACCGTATTGGGTTCGGCTTCCAAAGGCAGCTGTACGGTAAATGTTGAACCTTTGCCTAATTCGCTTTGAACTTCAACGCAACCGTCCATCAATTCCGTCAGGTTCTTTACAATAGATAGTCCTAATCCCGTGCCGCCAAAGCGGCGGCTTATGCTGGAATCGGCCTGGTCAAAAGGTACAAACAACCTTTGCACCTGTTCTTCATTCATGCCGATGCCCGTATCCTGGACGCTAAAGGTAACAAGGTAAACAGAACCAGCCTTTTTTTGTGCACGCACCGTTAAGGATACGCGGCCCTCGGGTGTGAACTTTACCGCGTTATTGACAAGATTGATGAGAATCTGCTCAATGCGCGTAGGATCACCAATGAACTGTGAAGGCATGTCGGGCGCTTCGTGAATGATAAACTCAAGCTGCTTCTCATCAACCTTTACGGAAATGATGTTGGTGATTCGTTGTATGAGTTTCTCCAAATCAAAGGAGATGCGTTCAATTTCGATTTTTCCGGATTCGATTTTGGAGAAATCGAGAATGTCGGTTATGATGCCAAGCATATTGCGCGCGGACTGATTTAGCTTTTCCAGATAATTGCTTTGCGTGTCGGTTAATCCGGTTTTCTTGATCAGGTAGGACATGCCCATGATGGCGCTCAAGGGCGTTCGAATCTCGTGGGACATGCGCGCCAGAAACAGGGACTTGACTTGATTTGCATTTTCCGCCTCGGTTTTTGCCAGGTTCATTTCTTCCTGCGCCTTTTTGCGACGCGCTATTTCTTTGCGCAGGCGAAGGATCCAGAAAAGGGATACCGTCCAGATTATGGCCACCAATCCGCCAATTGCCGTAAGGGTTTGGAACAAAGCAGAATAGTCCGCGTCAGGTTGTATGGATATCCATTTGTTGTTGATTGCGATTCTTTCTTCCTGCCCAATCGCGTTGAGCGCCTTGTTCAGGATTCCGACAAGGATAGGCCAATCGTCACGGACGGCGAAGTGCAGTTGCTGCGGAGCCTCGGATGGGATTGTAATGTAACGGAGGTTAGCAATGCCGTATTTCTTGATCAAGTAACTTGAAGTGCTCAGGTTACCCACAAAGGCGACCTCGGTTCCATCGGAAACGGCTTCGAGGCCTTCCTCCGCGGTGGTGAATAAACCCAATGAAATTTCGGGATGATCCATCAGGAAACTGTGGTGAGAACTGTTTACCTGTACCGCGACGCGCTTGCCCTTCAAATCATCAAAAGACTTGATCAGCTTGCTGTTCTCATTGATGAAGATAACGCGTTGGAAGGTATAATACCCTTGTGAGAACAGGAAGTATTTCTCACGCTCTGTTGTTTTGGATACGCAGGGCAGCACATCCAGCTTCTTGGCGACGGCTTTCTCATATGCTTGCGCCCATGTCAAATCCTCGGCGACCGTCATTGTAAGCCCCGTCATTTGGGAAATCAACTGGATATAATCTGCCGCGATGCCTTTATATACTCCATCAGTATCAAAGAACTCATACGGGACAAACGTAGGGTCCACACCCAGGTGGATTTCTGGATGCTGCGTCATGAAGTCCAGTTCCGCTTGCGTCCAGATGATGGGCTCATCGGCGAGGGCTGCCGGCATGGTATGCGAAAATAGACATGAGCAACATACGATTAATATAAACAGGCGCATGAAAAGCATGCTTATCGCCTTCACAGGCTATCCCTCCTAAGTCACTTGCAGATAACGCTCAGCAATGGTTTTTATTTCGCTTTCGATCACAAAGAATGCGTCCACCAATCGCGGGTCAAAGTGCTTGCCACGTTCACTGCCGATGATCTCAAGCGCAGTCTCATGGCTGAAGGCGGGCTTGTATACGCGCTGGCTCACCAGCGCGTCATACACATCGATGATGGCCATCAGTTTACCCGCTAAAGGGATATCATCACCGGATAAACCGTTGGGATAACCGCTGCCATTGTATTTTTCATGATGGCAGCCTACGATATCCAACGCCGTACGAATGAAAGAGAGTTTCGTGCTATCCTGGCCAGCCAGCTTGAGCGCCTCAACGCCATAAGTGGTATGCTTCTTCATGATTTCAAATTCCTCCGGTGTGAGCTTGCCGGGCTTAAGCAAAATGTGGTCAGGGATGCCGACTTTGCCAATATCATGAAGGGGTGCGGTGCTGAATAAGTCGCTGATGTAGGCGGGGGTCAGTACGATGTGAAAAGGCTGGATGCCTCGCAGGTATTCGCATAAAGCCTTCATCATCCATTGCGTTCGTCTGGTATGATTGCTCGATTCGATATCACGCACCTCCAGAAGCCCGACCAAAGCGTGAATTGTTACATCACGTGTGAGGTTCAGCTCGTGCGTTCTCTCCTGTACGGCGGTTTCAAGTATGGAATTATGACGTTCCAGTTCTTTTTGCGTGGCTTTCAGGTTGCTGTGCAGTTCGATTCTTTTACGGAGAGAACGCAGGTTCAGCGGCTTTCGAATGTAATCTACGGCGCCAAGCTCCAAACCCCTGATTTCATTCTCAATTTCATCAAAGTTAGTGAGCACAAGGACGGCGATGCCATGGTATTGCGGATTGTTGCGTATGGCTTCCAGCACCTCAAAACCGTTCATCCGCGGCATGTTAATATCCAGAATCATAATGTCAATATCATTTTCGCGCGCAAGTAGTTCCATCGCTTCGACGCCGTCGGAGGCTGAGCGTAGATCGTAATCCTGCAGCATATTTTTCAGCATCATTGAATCCGTTTTTGAGTCGTCAACGATCATCAGTTTCATGGAATCACCCAGCTTTCATTTTCTTGAAGGCATATTACTGGTTGTTGCGTAAAATTTCGTTGCCCACCGTCTCGATTTGGCGCAGAAAATCGTCGATAGAAAGTTCTCCCAGCATCACCTGGTGCAAACCTGATTCGTAATAGGTATCCTTAATGATCTGCCAAGCTGGCGTAGGCACGTCGATGCTTGGGTTTTGGAAGCCCTCGATAAACCGTACATATTCAGGCATGCCGAAGAAGGCATTGCCGCCAGAACCATCAAGGCGTATGGGCGTACGGAAGGGATAGTAAGCATCATGCTCAGGACTATACTCGCCCAGCAGTATCTGGCTTTGCGCATCCGGTGATATCAGGTAGCGTATCAAGGCCAGTGCCTGATGCTGTAGCGCTTCATCCATATGGGCTGGTATGGCAAGCATCATGGGGCCAACCTCTGCGCACAGGCCAATATCCGCGAGTGATAGAATACCGACTTCAAAGGGGCTGCCGTTCTTTTGGATATCCGTTACGCCCCAGATGCCTTGGATTTCGAATGCAATCTCCTGTTTACGAAAGAGATTCATCACTTCGGCTCCCGTATCCGTTTGCCAGGTTGGCTGCGCGTACGCACTCAGCACGTTTTTATAGAAATCCAGCGCGGCGCGGCTTTGCTCGCTGTTGATGGCAACGGTTTCGCCATCATCACTCACCAGCGCACCACCAAACCCGTATATAAACTGGTTCACCATCCAGGAAATATCATTACTCGCGGCACCGACCAATCCAAAACCGCGGGCGTCGGTGCTGGATTGAATCTGCGCCATGGCATCTACCAACGCATCCAAGCTATTGATGGACGTCGCATCCACGCCAGCTTTTTGCAGCAGCGAGGTGTTATATAAAAGGCACATCGCGTGGCCAATCCATGGGATTCCATAGGTAACGCCATCAATGCCCCCCAATGCCCAAATCTGAGGATAATAGGCGGCCTGCTCCAGTTCAAAAGCTTGTGTAAGATCCATTAAATCCCCACGCATGCCAAAGAGCTGTACATACCGATACGGAAGCACATAGACAATCGGCGCATTGCCGTCTAGCAGCGCTTGGATAGCCTGCAAATCCTCATCACCGCCGAGCATGGTGATTGAATGATTATACTCATTGTTATAATTGTTGATAATCCTTTGAATTGCTTCGCCGCGGCCGGAGTATTCCGCCCATGTGATGCGTAAGGAAAACGTATCGCCCTTGCCGCTTGCCGCGCCATCAGCCGTTGTGATGGTACTGGGCTCACGCATGGCTGTAGACTCCAATTGGCAAGCTGTAAGGCAGAACAGGAGCAGATACGTCAGAACCAACAGGATGATTCGTTTCATATTCATGGTTATCCCTCATTATGCTGTGGTAATGTAAGGGACGAAAACAGAAAGGAATGTTTATCATGTCATACAGGAATCGTTTACCCAATCATACAGCAAAATGGTAGGAAAAGCAATGACAAGGAGATAAAAAATGGAATGTTGACTTGCGCGGGATACCGCTGACTGCATCCGCCAGATGTCCAAAACGAACCCACGCTAGATGAAAGGAACCGTCGGGTAGCCACGAGCGCATTACGCATAGTTTTTGGGGGTTTCCCTGCGTAAACCGCCATTGGCGAACCGCACCGCTGATGATATGCTCTTACCATGGAGAGGGGAGAATCAAATGCAGTGGGAAGCTTGCTGGCTGCCGCAACGGGATCCGCCCTGTACGTTGAGCACGCCTTTGCAGATTGCGCACTGGGAATTGAATCAAGAAGGGATAGCTTTTCAGCTGGAAGCAAGGGAAAACTGGGGCGATCGTTATGAGATACGTCAGCATGAGCAGGGCGGTTATCTCATCGGCGGCAACACCGGGCTATTGTACGGCGCATACCGCGCAATGGAATGCAAACGGCTTGGCCTTGCCTATCCGCAGGGGGAGCAGACGCCCGATTACACGTTGCGGATGCTCAATCATTGGGATAACGTGGACGGGACGATCGAGCGTGGTTACGCGGGACAATCGCTGTTCTTTCGGGAGGGACACTTTCAGTATGATGCGGCCAGGCTCCGCGCCTATGCGCGTTTGCTTGCATCGGTTGGTATCAATGTGATTTGTATCAACAATGTTAATGTAACGCTTGCGGCACAGGCGCTACTTGACGAACGGTTTTTGCCGGAACTGGCCGCGATAGCCGAGCTGTTTGCGCCCTTCGGGATACGCCTTTTGGTGGCGGCGGATTTTGCAATGCCGCTTCAGTATGATTTGCCGACTGCCGACCCAATGGATGAACAGGTGGCCGCGTGGTGGCGAAACCGCGTCGAACTTGTATACCGATATGTGCCCAATCTCTGTGGATTCCTGATTAAGGCGGATTCGGAAGGCAGGCCTGGCCCGCATACTTATGGACGGAATCATGCACAGGGCGCAAACCTTCTGGCGGAGGCACTGGAGCCGTATGGCGGTATACTGGTCTGGCGTTGTTTTGTCTATAATTGCAGGCAGGATTGGCGCGACATACTGACCGATCGACCTAAGGCGGCCTATGAGCATTACGCTCCGCTGGACGGTTGTTTTGCGCATAATGTTATCCTGCAAATCAAACACGGCCCTTTTGATTTTCAGGTTCGAGAGCCGCCCAGCCCCCTTCTGCTGGCCATGCCCAGAACCCGCAAAGCGCTAGAGTTGCAGCTGACACAGGAATACACTGGACAGCAGATCGATCTATATGCAATGCAGGGAATGTGGCATGAAATCTTTGAAGATGTGCCAGGCCAATCCATGGATGCGGTCGCCGCGGTTGCGAATATAGGAAGCGACGTAAACTGGACGGGACATCCCTTTGCACAGGTGAATCTGTTTGCGTATGGCTGTACTGCGTGGAACCCCACCCTTTCCTTTGAAACGGTTACCGATAGGTGGCTGCGCCTGACATACAACCTGGAGGAGGATGCGCATGCAATCCTGCGGCGCATGCTGCTTACCAGCCGAGCGATTTATGAAGGCTATACCGCGCCGCTTGGGCTTTGCTGGATGGTAAACCCAGGACACCATTACGGACCGAATCCCATGGGGTACGAATATGATCGGTGGGGTACCTACCACCGTGCGGACAGGTATGCGGTGGGTATTGATCGAACGTCAAAGGGTACAGGCTTTACGGACCAGTACCCTACGCGTTTGCGGGAACGCTACAATAACAGAGATTCCTGCCCCGAATCGCTTTTGCTGTTCTTCCACCGTTTGCCCTATGGCTATGTCATGAAGGACGGCCGCACCTTGGTACAACGCATTGATGAAGACCACAGGCAAGCCGTGCAAGAAGTAGAGGCGATGCGTGAAAGCCTGCGAGAACTTCAGGGAAAGCTGCCGACATGGGTTTTTGATTCCGCATGGGATCGGATGCAGTGTCAAGTGCAAAACGCGAAAGAATGGCGGGATGTGATCTGTGATTTTTTTCATCGGCTGTCTGGTTTTCCACACGAAAATCAACTATAGTTTCGGAGGGATCAGGTATGAAAACCACCCTTAACCTTCTCGCGGCGCTAGGTATTGCGCAGGAGGACATTGACGCGCGCATTAATGCGGCATTCCATGCGATTTTCACCGATCCGCTGGAAAAGTTCTATTTTGAAGTCGGGGAGGATGCGGCATATTTGCTGGATACGGGCAACCTGGATGCCCGCAGTGAAGGCATGAGCTACGGCATGATGATTGCCGTGCAAATGGATCGCCGTGATTTGTTCGACAAGCTTTGGATGTTCAGCAAGCGATACATGTCGAATGAAACAGGCAGGTATGCGGGGTATTTTGCCTGGTCTGTCCAGCCGGACGGGCAACGAAACAGTGACGGCCCTGCACCCGATGGGGAAGAATACTATGCGATGGCTTTGTTCTTTGCATCCGCGCGATGGGGGGATAGAGAGCCTCCGTTTGATTATGCTTCACAGGCGCGCGATATCCTGCGCCATGCCCTGCACCAGCATGAAATCGTCAAGGGCGGGGAGCCGATGTGGGATCCGGATACCGCGCTGATTCGTTTTGTGCCGGAAAGCCCGTTCAGTGATCCATCGTATCATCTCCCACATTTTTATGAGCGCTTTGCCCATTTGGCGGATGAAGCAGACAGGCCTTTCTGGAAACGCGCTGCCGATGCGAGCCGCGCCTACCTGTTGCTTGCGTGCGATCCGGAAACTGGACTGGCACCTGAATATGCGCATTATGACGGAACGCCGGAAACCACCTATGGACATGGTGATTTCTTTAGTGACGCCTATCGCGTTGCAATGAATATCGGGCTGGATAGCGGCTGGAATGGAGAGCGGAAGGAGTATAAACACATCGTGGACAGGCTGCATCGTTTTCTGTGGAATCGCGAGCCTTTCATGACATATACGGTAGATGGAAAACCGAAAATACCACCGGCGTTACATCCCATGGCACTGATTGCCACCACTGCCGCGGCAGCCTTGGCTACGAACACCTCGCTGAGCCGTAAATGGGCAATGCGTTTTTGGCAAACTCCGCCAAGGAAAGGCGAGCGGCGGTACTATGATAATTGTCTGTACTTCTTTTGCTTACTGATGCTGGCGGGTCGATACACGCAATGGGCATGATGCTGCCCTTGCAAAAGGAAAAACGTAGGGTAATGCAATCATGATAACCATGGGAGATGACGCCTGATGCGCATTACGATGCTTCGACAGCAACCCATGCACAGTTCAAGTTGTCAATACAACTATACTTTTTCATGGTTCTTATCACATTATGGTCATTTCCCGGCCAGGTAAAACATGGTATGCTTTAGATAATTCAGGCTTGTGCTCCAAGCCAATCATAAACAAGGAGGAAAAATTATGCGTAAGCTCTTATCCCTGCTTCTGGCACTGGTGATGCTAGGCTCGATGATCGCGATTCCGGCCATGGCCGAAGGCGCGCAGGAACCGCTCACCGTTACCGTCTTCGTTGGTGAGGCGCGCGATCAACCTACCAGTGACAACAAAGTCTTCAAGATGATCGAAGAAGAATTTGGCCTCAAATTCGAGTTTGAATTCCTCGCTGGTGACCTCAATGAAACATTGGGCGTGAAGATTGCAGGTCAGGATTATGCCGATTTGATGGACGGCGGCAACAGCGCCGAGAAGTTGATCGAGGCGGGCGCATTGGTCAACCTGATGGATTACATCAGCGAAGAAGCGACGCCCAACCTCTACAGCTATATCCAACCCTATCTGGGACGTTTGCTGGACGATGAGGGCAAGCTCTATATCGTGCCCAATTACGGACGCTACTACAACACAGAAGAATACGGCATGAACTACGTAAATGGCCCTGCTTTCTTCATGCAGAAGAAAGTGCTCGCATGGGGCGGTTATCCCGTTATCAAAACCATGGACGAGTACTTTGACCTGATTGAAGCGTATGTGGCTGCCAACCCGACCAATGAAAAAGGGCAGAAGAATGAAGGCTTCGCAATTCTCTGTGAAGACTGGCGCGCGTTCTGCCTGTTCAATCCCGTACAGCACCTGATGGGTCGCCCCAATGATGGCGATGTTATCGTAGATATCGAAGACAATTACAAGACTGATGTATATGTGATTCAGGACTACGCAAAGGTTTACTACAAAAAGCTGAACGAATTGTTCCACAAAGGGCTGATCTCTCAGGATACCTTTGTAATGAACTATGATCAGTACCTGGCCAAGCTTTCCAGCGGTACCGTTGTTGGCATGTTTGATCAGGCGTGGAACTTCAACACGGCCACCGATGCGCTCAAGGCCGCTGAAATGTTCGACAGCACCTATCAGGGATTGCCAATCGTATACACCGCCGAGCAGGCTGGCAAAGAAATCACCGAGCACTACCTCAATGGTACGGTTATCAATGTGAACCGCGGCTTTGGCATCAGCGTGAACTGCCAATACCCGGAGCGCATGGTACAGTTCATGGAGAAAATGCTTGATGAAAGCTGGCAGCAGATCATCTGGTGGGGTATTGAGGGCGAAGATTATTACAAGGAAGATGGCCGTTACCTGCGCACCTACGACCAGATTCAGAACGCGGCCAACGCGGTTTGGAAGAATGCCAACAGCGCTTATGTGCTCACCAACTCCATGCCCAAAAAGCAAGGCGTGATGGATGATGGCAATAACTGGGATCCGCTGGTGCAGCCGGAGTGCTACTACCTGCAGATGAACGATTATGACAAGGATTTCCTCAACCAATACGGCATGAAGCGCCCGTTGGACTTCTTCAATGATCCGATCCCGCTGGCGCCGTATGGCGAAGCGTGGCAGATTGACGTAACGGTGGATCAGGATGCCAATGATGCCAAAGCAGCTTTCCAAGACACACAACGTAAACTGCTTCCGCAGGTGATTATGTGTGACGAGGCAGAGTTTGACGCGAAGTGGGATGAGTTTGTCGCGGCAGTGGTAGCCATCCCCGTGAGTGATTTTGTAGACTTCATGCAGGAATCGATTCTCAAGCTGGTTGAGAAGAACACCCTGCCATAAGCTTCCCATGTGCAAACGGCGGGAGGGAATCCCTCCCGCCGTTCTCTATGGCAACGCATTCATATGTATGCAGATTTTATTGGGTATGAATGGTGTGCATACGATTTCGAATTTGTTCCCAAGTGAGGTGTATGCCCTTGCCAAGCGCAAAAGCAAACGCGAGCGCCAAAGACATCGGTCAAGTATCGTTTAAGCAGATATCCTTTTTCAAACGTTTATGGCAGCAAAAGCAGCTCGCGTTGATGAGCGTGCCGATGTTTCTTTATATTTGCCTGTTCAACTACTCCCCGCTTTGGGGCTGGATCACCGCGTTCATGGACTATAAGCCGGCTGTTCCGCTCTTTGAAAACGAGTGGGTCGGGCTCAAGAATTTCGAATGGTTGTTCTCCAGAACGGAGTTTATCGGTGCTATTCGCAATACTTTTGCAATGGCTGCTATCAATCTGGTTTTTGGGTTTGTATTTCCCATCCTGTTAGCGCTTTTCTTGAATGAAATCAAGAGCCTGCGGTTCAAGCGCACAGTGCAGACCGTAACATACCTGCCGCATTTTCTAAGCTGGGTGATTGTGGTCGGGCTTGCCCAGAACATACTTTCCAGCACGGGCGCTGTCAATCAGTTGATTCTCTCGCTGGGTTTATCAAAAACACCCATCTTCTTTCTGGGAGAAGGGCGATATTTCTGGTGGCTCGTCGGAGGTATAAACGTTTGGAAGGAGTGCGGCTGGAACGCGATCATATACCTGGCAGCCATGAGCGCCATCGACCCCGCGCTATATGAAGCGTCCGAGATGGATGGAGCGGGTCGCTTTAAGAAGATGCTGCACATTACACTGCCCGGAATCCGCAGTACGTTTATGGTGCTGCTGATTATGAACATCGGCTATCTGATGGAGGCTGGTTTCGAAATCCAATATCTGATGGGGCAGAATGTCGTGATGGATTGGTCGCAAACGATCGATATTTTTGCGCTCAAGTACGGCATCACCAAAGGGCAGTACAGCCGGGCGATTGCCGCCGGAATCTTTAAGAGCATTGTGTCCATCGCGCTGATGGTAAGCGCAAACATCACCGCCAAAAGGCTTGGAGAGGATACTTTGCTGTAAGGAGGGCAACACCAGTGATCATTAACGCCATCACACGCAAACGGAACAGAGGCTTCCGCAGGCGTTCCATTTTTCCGCTTATTAATGCCGCTGTGATGATTCTAATAATGTTCATCACACTTTATCCGGTTCTCAATACGATTGCCATATCCTTTAATGATGGCACGGATGCGGTGCGCGGGGGCATTGGTCTATGGCCACGGGTATTCAGCATGAAAAGCTATGAGACCATTTTTCAGGATGAGATCATCTTCAATGCTTTCTTTATCACGATATCACGTACCGTGCTACAGACAGTGCTCAATGTGATATTTACGTCGATGCTATCCTTTGCCCTTAGCAGACGTGAATACGTTTTGCGAAAACTCATCACGACGGCCATGGTGCTAACCATGTATATTAATGCGGGGCTGATCCCCAATTACCTGTTGATCCAGCGTACGTTGGGGCTCGGCAGGAGCTTTTGGGTGTATATCATCCCAACGATGTTCTCCTGCTTTAATATGATTGTAACCCGCACGTATATTCTGGGGTTGCCGGATGCGCTTGTGGAATCTGGCCGTATTGATGGCGCGGGGGATTTTTACCTGTTCTGGCGCGTGATTTTTCCGCTTACAATGCCAGTCGTGGCAACCGTTGCGTTATTTGTTGCGGTTGGCGCGTGGAACAGCTGGTTTGATACGCACCTATACAACGCGGGTAAAGTGCAGCTGCATACGCTTCAATACCTGTTGAAAATGAAGTTAGCCACAACAACCAACAGCGCCAATGCTGCCATGACCACTGCGGACGCAGCCGCGAGTACAACACTCACCACACCCGTTACCATTCGCGCGGCCATCACAGTGATTTCGGCTGCGCCCATCGTGGTCATTTATCCGTTTTTACAGCGGTATTTCGTGGTTGGGTTAAGCGTGGGAAGCATCAAGGGATAAAGCTGATACAGCCAAGTGCCCAAAACATGAACCATGCCAGGCGAAATCAGTTAAAACAGCGTTGAATCGCTTTGGGCGGGTCAGCGTTGTTTTCTCTCCCTGCGGTATTGATCAGGCGGCATGCCGTAATGGCGTTTGAAATGTTCAAGGAATCGTTTATAATGCTTGAAACCGGATTGCTCAGCAATGGCATACAACGCGTCGTCGGAGGAACATAGGAGATCGGCCGCGTACACGATTCGGCGTTGGTTTAACCATTCGCGAAAGCCCAAACCCTGTTCCTCACGAAATACGCGGCCCAGATAGGTCGCATTATAGCCGAGCGCTTCGGCGACAGTCTCCAGTGATATACGCTCAACAAGCCTTTCTTCCATCCAGGCGATCGCACGGCGGCTGATATGCGAGTGTTCCGGCGCTAGTCTGTGGATGGCTTCAAGGCTGATGGTTTCAATGGTGTTGGGCTGTGCTTCAATAAAAGCTTGCAGCATGGCAGGTTTGATGGCCAACAGGCTTGCGCACTCGCTGAACAGCCTTGCGCGAACACAGGCGCGCGTATTGGTGCCGCATGCGGCACAGAGCCTTTCCAGATTGGCGCTTTGCGTGATGCACGCTTGCATATCTCTTAAAGCGATGGCTTTCACCAGCGCGTCAATCCGCTCCGGTATTAAAGCAGAGATACCTTCAATTCGCTTCATTAATGCGTCGAGCTGCAAAGGAAGTTGATCCGCCGATGTGCACACCCCGCTGATCATTACCTTTCGGTGGTGATTCGTCAGGATTGCCGTGGAGGTATCCAGAAAAGGCTCGGGACCGCTCGTTGGCCATTGTAATACCAGAAACTCCTTATCCTCAATAATGTGGGAGGAGGCAATGCCATCGGGGAAAGATGCCAGTAATGTGCTTACAATTTCATAAGGAAGAGGAGCGCCCCATGTTGCCAAGCGCCAGCAGTGTCCGGCGGGGAGTTCATCAATCGCACTGGTTTGACCGCTCAGAACCGAAGCCAGCGCCTGCTGCGTTTTGGTACGACGTCCGATGCGGATCGCTTCCCGGGTGATCAACCGGTCCCGTACATGCTCCAGCACTTCTGCTGCTTCGGATGATTCGATTGGTTTTAACAGATATCCCGAAACCCCGATTTGAAGCGCACGCTGCGCATAGTCAAAATCACCATAGCCGCTGACCACCACGAATTCGCCGCGAAAGCCGTTTTCTCTGGCAAGCTCCATCAGCTGAAGGCCGTCCATGCCCGGCATGCGGATGTCCGTGACGATTAAATCCGGCAGTGCGGCGGGTATCGCCAGCAACGCCTGCGAAGCGCTGCTGCACTCAGCACAGATCGAGAAGCCCTCTGCCTGCCAATCAATCAGCAGACGAAGCCCTTCCAATGCGAGCGCTTCATCGTCAACCAGCATTACACGCAGCATTCAGCTCAACCCCCCTTTGGATTTGGAATGCGGATGGTGACGATGGTACCCCGTTCATCGGCACTGCGTAGCGTCAGGCTTACGGATTGACCGTAATGGAGCGTAAGTCTGCGGTAGATGTTCTGCAAACCGATGCTATCTACCATATCCTGCTGGCTCTCGATTTGGCTTTGCAATGCGTCCAAGCGTGCCGGTGTAATCCCGACACCATTATCGCTTACCTCCACCAGCAAGGCATCGTCTTCATCCACCCAAGCCGTAACACGAATGATGCCTTGCCCGTTTAAGCTTTGCACCCCATGTTTGCAGGCGTTTTCCACCAAGCCTTGGACGCTCATCACAGGCACGTCGCGCATGCTGGCTTCCGGGGTAACGCTGAGGGTATATTGCAGTTTGTCGCCAAAACGAAACTGCTCTAACTTAAGTACCATGCGTACGAACTCTAGCTCTGTGCTCAAAGGGACAACATCATTGGCGGTATCTACCATACGTCGTAGAATTTTGGATAGTGCGCGAATGATTTCCGCTTCCTCGTTGTGCCCGTTACGTACGCTCAGCACCAGGAGGGCATTGAGCGTATTGAAAAGAAAGTGTGGATCCACTTGTGCTTGCAGGTATTTCAGCTCCGCGCGCACATTTTCCAGTTCCATGCTCTTTTGCTGAAGCCGCAATATGTACAGGTCATTGATCAACTGTTTCAACCTGGATCCCATGGCGTTGAAGTGCAGGGTCAGTTCCCCGATTTCATCCATACCATGATCGTGAGCAATGGGGGAAAAGTTCTCTGCGGTCATGTTATCCATATGGCGCAGCAGGCGGCGGCTGCGGTAAAGGATAGAGCGGGAAAAGAGAAACGCCATCGCGCCCGCAAAAACAGAGCAAAGCGTACCCAGCAAAAGGCCAAACCATACAGCTTCACGGATACTCTGGTTCATCGGTTCGTCATTGATATCGGCCATTAAGGCCCAACCGCGCATGGCAGTCTTCTCACCAAAGGCGATATGCAAATCACACGTAGCGGGAGGCCGCACGCTTCGGTCGGTAATGTGACTGTCAAGCATGCTACCGGGATAACAGACGGCGGTTCCATCCGGCGCGACCAAATAAACAGTCAGGAAGGGAACCTCGTTCTCTACCAGTCGATAAATGGGTTCCATGCTTAAATCGATTTTCAGCAATTCCGTATATCTACTGCTGGTGTATAGGGTGCGCGTAAGGCAAAGCTGCAAGATGCCGGTTTGGCCGATCTGCTGGCGCAGATATACGCGTAAAAGCGCATCGGCAGGCAGTTTCTCGGGAAACCACTCCAGTTCCTGAATCAGGGGCGTAATCTGTTGACAGCTGCCGCCGTTTGCAATGGTAGGGTTACTGGTAAAGAGGGTGATGTTCGTTACAAGCTGTGCGTAAGCGAGAGAATAGCGGCTCAAAGTACGGCGGATGTCCATGTAGTAGGTGTTATAGTAGACAACGGGGCTGGCGTATTCGTTTTCCAGCAGGCGGGAAAGCTCTGCGTCGCTTGAAACCGCGTTTCCAAGCGCAACCACGCCGGAGAAATTCTGATGCAGCGCGGAATAGATGCGGTCCAGCGATTGTTGCGCATTCAGGGTTTCTCTTGCGCGAATCTCCGCGGCAACGTTGTTAAGGACGTAAGCAAGCAAAATGGCGATGGGTAAAAGAACGCCCAGCAAATAGAGCATGATGAACTTGCTTCGAATTGGCAAATCATTGATGCTTCGCAAGGTTATCCCCCTTCCACATGGCTTCCGCATTTCGAAACATGAACGGGCTCATCCCCACGCGTCCTCGAAATTGCTGCGAGAAATAGTCCACGTCATGGAAGCCGACATCGGATGCGATTTCGCCGATGGGCCGCGTGGTCTGGCGAAGCAGAACACAGGCATGGCTGATCCGCGTTGTGAGCAGCTTTTGATGAAAAGTTTCGCCTGTATGGCGACGAAACAGCTGCCCTAAGTAAGCCGCGTTCATGTGCAGTAGTTCTGCTACAACACTTATGGAAAGGGGTTCCGCATAGCGGTCATGGATCGTAGAAAGGACGGTTTGCACTGCCGCTGGCAGCATCGTATCAGGATTTTGGGCTGCTATGGCTTGCAAGGCGCAAAGCTCACGGCTGAAGGCATCCAACCACTCCGATACGGAATGCGTTTCTTGGCGCCATAAAGCGCGGAGAGGAGATTCAGAAGGGAAACGCGTATCTGAAACCAGCAATGCATCAAGCATGAAGGCTAGATAGCGAAGCGAAAACAGGGAAGGCATGCTGCTTGCCGCGGCATGACGAATCTTCTCCAGCGCTGTTTCCAAACTCTGCGGTTGTTTGTCGAGCAATGCTTCATGCAACGCGGAAATTTTCACGGATGCTAACCATGACGCTGTTTCGATGTCAAAGGGATGGTATATTCGAATGGAATCCATGGATGTGAATAGAACCCCTTGCGCATCCAGCGCTTCACGCAGGCTTTGCCCAAACCCCTCCGCCCCGCGGTGCACGCATCCCACGCTGAGGGTGACTTCATCGGCGGTTTCAGCTATGCTGGCGGCTAACCTGCCTAAAAGCGCGAGATCGCGCTCAATCTGCCGGAAACCAAGCCCGTATTGCCTTGCTGACAGCTGGAAAGGCACCGCGCCGCAGTTGGCGAGCAATAGTCGCGCACCCTCCGACAGGTTGTGACGTTCGAATGTCAAAACGGCACAGTAGCACGGGTCGTCGCGCTTGATTTGCATCAGGGCGGAAACCCGAATCTGGTTTTCAAGGCTGTCATCTCCCAGCGCGATGCGGCGCAGCACCATATCACGAAGGATAACCGTTTGATGCTTCACGCCTTGTTCATCCATACATCGCTGATCAAGTTCGGCTTTGACCTTCAGCAGTGTCTCATGCACTTTATCGGCGTCGATTGGCTTTGTTAAGTACCCGAAAGCGTGTGCGCGGATTGCGCTCTGCGCGTAGGAAAAATCGCGGAAACCGCTGAAAAAGAGGATCATGACTTCGGGATGGTAATGGCTTACAATGGAAGCAAGATCGGTACCCAGCATGCCGGGCATTCGTATATCGGTGAGCAGCAAATGCGGCTTGACTGTGTCCAGCAGGTGCAAGGCCTCCTGTACCGTACCCGCCTCGCCGCATAGTTTGAACCCGCAGCGGCTCCAATCGATCATCAGGCGCATGCCCTCCAGCATAAAGGGTTCATCATCCACCACAACAACGCGATACGTATTCTCACCGCCTGTCCTTTCAGTTTTCCACAGACTCTCAGAATCATGATGGCTAGAATCTTGGAATTGCTTCCCATTATACACAAACGGTTAAACTTACGCAAGAAACACATTGGAAAACAGGATGGTTTACCAGCAGACAAGGAGGAAACAGACCATGCGGACAATCAATATCAACCTACAAAACGGCACCTATCCCATGAATCGCTTTTTCGACCATTGCGTTGGTGCGGGAAGAGCGGGCGAAATGCTACGGGCGGAAACAATACGGCAACTGGAAATGCTACAGGACGCCTGCCATTTTCGTTACCTGCGCTTCCATGGCTTGCTCAGCGACGATATGGCCGTATGCTCCCTGGACGAGCATGGACAATGCTCCTACAACTGGCAGTACATCGATCTGGTGTTTGACGCGATGCTGCGTTGCGGCATCCGCCCACTGGTGGAGCTTGGCTTTATGCCTGATTGCCTGAAGAGCGGAGCGCAAACGATTTTCTGGTGGAAGGGCAATGTAACGCCGCCCGCCAGCATGAATCAGTGGTGCGATTTGGTTCGCGCGCTCGTGTTGCATATAACAGCCCGTTATGGCGCGCAAGAAATTTCGCAGTGGTATTTTGAAGTTTGGAACGAGCCGAATCTGCCCGCATTCTTCACCGGAACACAGCAGGAATACTTTGCTTTGTATGATGCGACGGCCAAAACAATCAAAGAAGTCAACGCGCAGTATCGCGTCGGCGGTCCCGCGACTGCGGGGCTGGATGAAGGCGCATGGATAGCCGAGATGATCGAACACTGTGCGCAGCATCACGTGCCGATCGATTTCATTTCGACACACAGTTACGGTGTTGATGGCGCGGTAGATGAGTTTGGCCTGGATACGCATCGGCTGAAGGCAACAAAAGACCCCGTAGTTGCGGATGTGCGTAATGTGCGAGCGCTCGTCAAGGCAAGCGCAATGCCGGAGTTGCCTGTCTTTTTTACGGAATGGAGCACAAGCTACACACCACGGGATAATGTGCATGACAGCTATATCAGCGCGCCGTACATACTGCATACGCTTAAACACTGTGAAGGCTATGCTGAGAGCATGAGTTACTGGACATTCACAGATATCTTTGAGGAGGCGGGTCCGGGGCCGTCACCTTTTCATGGCGGTTTTGGGCTTATCAACATACAAGGGTTGAAAAAGCCCGCGTTTCATGCCTACCATTGGCTGTGCGCCTTGCCTGGCGAAGCGCTGGATACCCAAGATGATGACAGCTATGCGGCGAAAGATGAAACATCCTTGCAAGTGCTGCTCTGGGATTATTCGCAACCGAAGCAGGATGACGTTAATGAGCGGTATTTTATCCGCGACTTACCCTCCGCAGCGCTGCCGGACGCGACGGTCGTTATCAGCGGATTGGATATCGGTGATTACACAATGGAAACATACCGCGTTGGTTATATGTACAACGATGTGTATACACAATACCTGCGCGCCGGTCTGCGAGAACTGCATGGACGCGAAACGCCTACGCCGGGGCAAGTTGAGGCTTTGAAACGGTTAACCGATGGCAAGGCAGAAACATTCGAGCGGATTCAAGTTACAGCGGATGGACGCGTCTGCCTTTCGATCCCCCTGCGAGAGAATGAAGTGGTAAGGCTTGTTGTAAAGCGCAATCCTTCCTGAACATGCCATGATGCAAGCATAGGAAGCATTCACCGAAATGCCGATAGGATGATCGCAAACGTAAGCTTCTGGCAATTCATGGGGTGAGCGTGAGAAAGGCTAACAACACAATCCCATGTTATCTATGGTGTTACCATAATTTTTGCGGTTCGCTTAGCGACTGTTGCACGCCCGTCAAAGCTGTGTGTGTGATGTTGCCAGGTGTGTTGGTTATGGAATCTCGGTTTGGGCAAAGCGGTTTTGACATGCAATGTTGCTTCATTGGCGTTGACGACTAATCCATGCGAGGCGAACCCTCAACAAAAGACGGCGAAGCTGATAATCGCTTTCTTGAAAAACGATGATAGTACACGGCAAATGCTACCGAGGTCAACACCCATGAAATGGGGAAGCTGCTGAGGATGACATAAATGGAATCATAGCGGGGAACTACAACCAGTATCCAAAGGATTCGCGTTGCGCAGGTTGTAAGCATGGTGATGAGCATGGGGTGGAAGGTTTCACCCGAACCCCGTATCGCGCCGGAATAAATCTCGCCGAATACATAAAACACATACAGCGGCGATAAAAAGCGCATCATGCGTCCGGCTAACGGCAGGATATCGGCATCGGCAGCATCAATGAACAGGCTCGCGAAAGGTTGGTTCCACAGGTACAAGATAATGCTTTGCAGCGCGACAAAGCTCAGCGTCATCCAAAGTGCCGTGCGGGTGCCGTGGCGTGCACGCTGATGAAAACCCGCGCCCTCGTTTTGCGCGACAAAGGTGGAAATGGCCGCCGCAAGCGAATCCGTTACCAACCAGATCAGAAAGTCCATCTTTCCGCATAATGCCCAAGCTGCAATGTTATCCGTGCCGGTGCTGTTGATGCGTGACTGGATCAGCATATTGGCTATCGGATACAGCGATGACTGCAAAGCAATGGGAAGTCCAATGGTCATGAAGGAATAAACTCTGGAACGTTCCAGGCGAAGCTTTTTGAGTCGGAAGCGGTAGGGAGCGTTTAATCTTGATAGGGCATGAAGAACCAACAAGGCGCTGAACCCCTGTGCGATTACTGTCGCAAGTGCCGCGCCAGCCACGCTTAATCCCATTTTACCTACAAAGAGCAGATCAAGCACCACATTGAGCGTGCTGGAGAGAATCAGGATAAGGAATGGCGTTCTGGAATCGCCGATAGCGCGCAGGATGCCGGCACTGGTGTTATAGAGCATAGATAACGCGAAACCGCTGAAATGGATACGTACATAGGCAAGCGCAAGGCCGGATATATCCTGCGGAACATCCAGTTGGTGCACCCAGAACGAAGCGGTGAGCAAGCCCACCCCCGAGAGAATCAACCCGCCCAGCAAAGCGAACGTAACAGCGGTGTGAATGGATGATGATAACGCGGCCTCTTTCTTTGCGCCAAACAAATGCGAGATGATGATTGTTGCGCCCGTGGACAACCCGACGAAAAAGTTCGTGGGCAAGCGAAGCAGCGTGTTAACGGAATCTATCGCCGCAAGTCCAGCTTTGCCGGCAAACTGGCCGATGATAACTGCATCTACAGTAACATACAACTGTTGCAACAGGCTGCCGGCCAGTATGGGCAAAAAGAAAAGCATGAGCTGTCGCCAAACCGGGCCATTTGTTAGGTCGACAATATGTGTTTTGCCTTGCATGGATACGCTCCCTTAACATTGATGTTTCGATGGGAAGGATTGTTTTTAGCCCGCTTGAGCTGTGCAATTCAGCAAACAAAGGCTGGCGTGGCGAACTCGGGGTGTCATGCATGGGGGTGGATGCAGAACCTTACGGCACTGGCTGCGGTGAAACAGGCAGAAACGGGTTGCGCATCCGCTTCCGGGTTAACTGACACTAACCAGCATTGACAATCCTACCATTGGAGATTACAATTTGTAAAGCGAATGATTTCGATTATGTCGATTCAAATTAAGAATGGATGGCGGAGAACGTGAACTCAGATCAGTTAAGGACATTCCTATCGCTTGCGAAAACCGGCAACTTCTCACGTACGTCAGAACAGATGAGCGTCGCGCAGTCAACGGTCAGTAAGCGTATTCAGGAATTAGAAAAAGAAACGGCGCAGTTGCTGTTCGTACGTGATCGCGCCGGGGTTACCCTCACAGGGGCAGGGTATGCCTTTTGGGAGTATGCGCATCAAATGGTGAACATGGAGGAAGCAGCCTATGAGCGAATGCGCAGAACCAATCGATTTTCTGGACATCTGGTTTTAGGCGCGGTGTATGCATATAACCAGTTATACATGACCGACTTGTTGCGTACGTTCATGGTACAGTACCCGGATGTTAGCGTACGGATTCGCTCCGCCCATACCAGCGTACTGTTGCAGGAAATTCGTCAGGCAAAGCTCGACATTGCCTTTACCCATCACCCCTTTTCGCATCCCGAGTTTATCTGCCAATGCCTTACGGAGGATGATGTTGTTTTGGTGACGGATGCACAAAACCAATCGTATGCGCAGGGTATCCGCTACGACGAAATCAAAGAGCTACCCTTGATCCATACCAACTTTATTACTACGACAACCTATCATTGGCTATTTCCAAGGAGTCACCAGTTTCAACTGGAAACAGAGGTTGCTATCGATGCACTCCCACTGCTCAGGGGCGAGCAGTGGTATGCTTTCTTGGCCAGGCGACTGGTTACGCCGCAACTGGCGAGCGGTGAATTGATAGAAATCCCGATACGGGGTGCCTTGATCCCACCCGTTCAGTACTATGTGATTTATCGAAAAGCGAGTTTGGAACAGCAGATAGTCAAAAACTGGCTAACGATGCTATAAGCAATGATAATAGGGAATTTGATCAGAAATGGTTCCAATCATGGACAAAATAAGGTATAATAGTATCAATAGATCTGTTAGTCTCGCTGGCACAAAACAATCCGGTCTGTGCCAAACGAGGTAACGGCCTTCGCGTTTCAGATTGAAAAAGCCGCAATGCAACAAAAGAGGATGAGAAAGGTGGAACCATGATGAAGAGGGTTATGACCGCACTATTCGTGGCCTGTATGCTTCTACCCGCCATTGCTTTTGCGACAATTGATCTCTCCGACATGAGTTTTGAGGAACTCATTGCGTTGAAGGATCAAATCGACCTTGTCATTTGGTCGCGTGAAGAATGGCAGGAGGTGAAGGTTCCTTCTGGCGTTTATGTTATCGGCGAGGATATCCCAGCTGGGAAATGGACAATCAAAGCCAGTGATGGCATCAACGCCGTGGTAAAGTGGGGCGATGTGCTGGCGGAAAGCGGCGTGGATCTTGACTACGGCAAACTCTACGAATATCAATCGCTGTATAGCCCAACCTATAGCTATTATCAGGAAGATGCGGATACGACTGAAGTGACTTACGATATGAAGGAAGGCCAGTACTTTATCGTGAGCAGTGGTACGGTGATATTTTCGCCGTACGCAGGAAAGCAAAGCCTGGGCTTTAAATAAAACGGAGTTGCAGCCTTCGCATCAGCCAATATGGCATGATGTATCAACAATCATTGCGTACAGTGTGTATTGCTGTGCGCTTTTTTACATAGAGCTTGACAGGCATCCGTGATATATGCAGTTCGTCAGCGAATCGAATTTCGCCATATTGAGCGATAATAAATTTACTAACAAAATCAAAAATTTAGCAATTTGTTTCCGAATCCATATCACTGAACAATTTGCTCTTGTGCGGTAATGATGAATGCACGCTACAAAATAGTTGACATTTTCATGAGAATCGTATATGCTAACGAAGAAGATTAACGAGCTAAATTTAGCACTAATTCCAACAATGATGATCATGCGGCGGTTGTCATTATCTCTTGGAAAGCGCCCTCTCCCAACGTTGGGATGCTTATGGAACCACTTTAACGGAATTGAATAAGGAGGATGTACACATGTGGAAAAAGGCACTCTCGATCACCCTGGTTCTGGTAATGGCCACAACACTCATGGCAGGGGTCATGAGCACCGCGTTTGCGCAGGAAGAGCCGTATACGGTCTACTTCGCATACCATGCGCCCAAGGAGGGCAATCAGGCAGCGCTCAATGAAGTCATGAACGAACTGACGATGCGTGAACTGAATATGAAAGTTGAACTGATCCCCATTGGGTGGGATACGTACAACCAGAAGTATCCTGCTATGTTGGCCGCACAGCAGCCGCTGGACATTTCGTTTGTATTCTCGTTTAGCTTTGCCAGCTTCCTGGATGCCGGCTTCATCGTTGATGCATCGGATTATGTGGAATACACACCCGATATCTTCGAAGTGTTGGGCGATGATGCGCAGGTAGGCTATATCGGCGATATGCTGGTGGGTTTCCCGGTTATGAACACGCGCGCGGCGCCCTCTGCTATCTTTGTTCGCAAGGATATCTTTGATGCGCTGGGTTACAAGGAATCCGACTTCAACGTCACCACGGATGATTATGCGAGCTTTGGGCAGATTACCGAAATGCTTGGCAGAATCAAGGAAGCATACCCGGATATGGTTCCGTTCGATGGTCACCGTATCTTCGCGGAAAACTCTTTCACATGGGTAGATGCCATGAGCGATGGTTTCGGCGTGCTGGAGAATTACGGACAAACCACAACCGTAACCAACTGGTATGAGTCCGAGCAGATCAAGCAATTCTCCCTGCTTGCGCGCGAGTGGTTCGAGAAGGGCTACACCTCCAAGGATATCGCCGTAACGCAGGAGCTGGGTCAGGGCAAAATGAAAGCCGGCAACTGTGCTGCTTTCTTCGCCTCCTATACAGCCAACGCCCTTACCAGCGTGAAGTCCCAAACCGGTTATGACTGCGTGATGATCCCCGTATCCGCGAAGATGAAGTCAACCACATCCGTAAATGCAGTGCTCAATTGCGTGATGCAGCAATCCAAGGATAAGGTTAAGGCCTTCCAGTTCTTGAACTGGTGCTACACAAGCAAAGAGTTTAATGACTTGCTCAACTGGGGTGTGCCTGGTGTGGATTGGGTTGTCAATGACGATGGACAGGCGGATTATCCCGAAGGCGTAACGACGCAAACCGTCAACTACCATTCTGATTTCGGTTTTATTTATCCCAACCAGTTCCTGATGACGCCGTGGGCTGGCAGCCCCGCGGATATCTGGGAAGCATATCGCGAGTTTGATGAAGATGCCATCGCCTCCAAGGCGTTTGGATTCTCGTTTGACGCCGTGAATGTTGCCAATGAGGTTGCGCAGTGCTCCGCGGTACTCAGTAAATACCAGGCGGATATCTTCTTTGGCGCTGTGGATACCGAAACAGGTCTTGCCAGCTTGAATGCAGAATTGTACGATGCAGGCTTGCAGACCATTATGGACGAAAAGCAAAGGCAGCTTGACGCCTGGCTGGCAAAGCAATAGCATCGCACTCCGCCCTGCCGAAAGGCAGGGCGGAGACATCACGAAGGAGGCTCGATCATGGGCATTGGCAGAAGACGGCTCAAACAATATATACCGCTTTACTTGATGATGCTGCCGTGCGCGATCTACTTGATCGTCAATAACTATATACCGATGACGGGTATCGTAGCGGCATTCAAATCATTCAAGGTTACCGAAGGTATATGGGGCAGCCCATCGGTGGGTCTGAAAAACTTCGAGTATCTCTTTAGTTCAAGGGATATCGGCATTATTATCCGCAATACGCTGCTTTACAACGTTGTTTTCATCATCGTGAACAATGCGGTAGGCATTATGCTGGCCATTCTGATTTCGGATGTCCACAACAAGTCATTGAAAAAGCTTTACCAAAGCTCCATTCTACTGCCCTTTACATTATCCATGGTTATCATCAGCTATCTGGTTTTTGCGTTCCTGAGTCAGCAAAACGGCATGATCAACAACAGCATCCTGATCGATAACCCGGTTCAATGGTACAATGATCCCACCTGGTGGCCTGTTATCCTTGTATTTGTGAACTGTTGGAAGGGCGTAGGGTACTCCACGCTGATTTATATGGCGGGGATATCCGCGATTGACCGCTCCCTGTATGAGGCGGCTGCTATTGATGGCGCGGGGAAAACCAAGCAGATTTTTAGAATCACACTTCCCTTGCTGGCGCCATCGATTATCACGCTGTTCCTGCTGAGCATCAGCCGTATCTTCTATTCTGATTTTGGGTTGTTTTACTTGATCCCGCAAAATTCGGGCTCTTTATATAATGTGACCAGCACCATCGATACCTATGTGTATCGATCGCTGATGGCGCCGGGCGGTATCGGCCGTTCTGCGGCAACCGGCTTGTTACAGGCAGCGGTCGGTTTTGTGCTGGTGATAGTCGCAAACGGTGTGGTGCGTAAAGTGGATGCAAGCAACGCAATGTTTTAGGGAGATGAGTGGGAAAAATGAAAGAGAAACTTAGCTATCGGCTGCTGAGCCACACCATACTGCTGCTGGTTACGCTTGCCATGATCCTGCCCATGGTGTTGCTTTTCCTTTCCTCGGTCACCGATGAAAACGTACTGATTAACAACGGGTACTCCTTTTTTCCAGCCAAATTTAGCCTGGGGGCGTATCAATATATCATCAATTACTCCGAGATGATTATGCGAGCTTATCAAACCACAATACTGGCGACGTTTCTTGGCACTACCATCAGCATTGCCATTACAGCGATGATGAGTTTCGCGATTTCCAACAAAGGACTCCCCGGCAGGAAGCTGATAACCTTCTTCATTTTCTTTACGATGCTGTTTAATGGTGGGTTGGTCCCTTCCTACATCATGTGGACGAATTTCAAAGTTGTGGATACCATCTGGGCGTATGTGCTGCCGTTTTTACTGACCAACGGGTTCAGCATCATCCTGATCCGCTCCTACTTTGAAGCCAATGTACCGATGGAAATGTATGAATCTGCCAAGATTGACGGAGCGGGGTACTTCCGGATTTTCTGGAAAATCGCGCTGCCGCTTGGCAAGCCGATTCTGATTACCATTGGCCTGTTTACCTGCCTTGCATACTGGAATGACTGGCTTAACGGCATGTACTTTATCAACGCACCCAGATTGTACTCCATTCAAGTACTGCTCAACAAAATGTCCGCAAATATCCAAGCTACGCTTACGTACGCCAATTACAACATCAATGCTAGCGATGCGGTGAGTGTGCCGCAAACGTCCATACGCATGGCCATTGCCATGATTGCGGTTTTGCCGATTTTGGTTGTATACCCATTTCTGCAAAAGTATTTTGCGGAGGGCATCATGCTGGGCGCGGTCAAAGGCTGATACAGCCAGTAATTTTCCTAGCGCGATTCACTTGAAAGGCGGATGGGATCAATGATCCAAAAGATGACGCTTTTACCAGGCACGCCAAACGATAACAACCGCGACTATCTGCCCGAAGCCATCCAAGGCTCTGATATGGTTGTCAATGAAAACGGCAACAACTCACAAGTATACCCGGCTCGGCTTCAAACATTTACCGATGTGCTGGTAGGCGATGAACCGGATACCTGGTGCGAGTATGTACCCGCCAGTTATGATGAAAGGCACAAGGTGCCTTTGGTGATCTCCATGCATGGCGGGCTGATGACCGGCTGGGGACAGGCGATCTATACATCCTGGACAATGGTTGCTGATCGTGAAGGCTTTATTGTGCTTTTCCCCAATGCGCATCAGAGCCGTTTCTGGGTTTTGGAAACGAGCCAAGCAGTGCGGGATGGCTTCAAAAGCATGCAGAGCGAAGATTTATCCATGCATGAGGACCCCAAGGATCCACGCGATAATCATGATATGAATATGGTTTTGGCGCTGCTGGAACGCATGAAGGCGAAGTACAGCATTGATGAAGGACGCGTCTTCATGCAGGGTATGTCCATGGGTAATCTGATGACCAGCCAGTTTGCCCGCCACTATGGGCACCTGCTGGCAGGCAAGGCCGGCTCGGCAGGGCCTGCCTATACCAGTGTGCTTTTTGATGAGAACGATCAACCGATCAACCATGCAGGAGCCCTAGCTGTTTGGCAGACGCGGGTTGAGCTGGACGAAGTACCGCCTTTCTTTGGCGGCACGACCGATGAGATTGTCAAGCGAAATCGAGAGTACTGGCGGCGAATTAATCAGTGCTATGCCTTGCCGCAGATCAAGATCATCGGAGAAGACAACTTCGCTTTTTATCATGGCAAGCATGCCGATCAGGTTTTTCGGGATGTCAAAAACCGCGACCATGGACAAACGCTGGATGACGCCGAAATCGTTTGGGATTATCTGTTTTCTGGCGTGCGGCGAGATCAAAGCGGGAAAATTGTCCATACAGATACGCGCCGCGCACGTACGGGAGATGCGTTCGCCATTGCGCTTGCGGCGGGAAAAGACAAAGCATACCTCAACAACCGCCTTGTGCAGTTAAGCGGACATACATTTATGCACCAGAAGCTGAAGTATCATGGGTTGCAGGGGAAAAGCAAGGTGCGCGGCACATACATGATGGCGCCGATCAGCTTTGTAGCGCAAGCATTCGGCGCAAGCATCGCGTTGCAACAGGACGGGCGCGCGGGGCAAATAACACTGCCAGACGGTAGAACCTTAGCGTTTGCGCAGGGTAACATCGGCTGTGTAATCGATCAGGAACTCTACTCGATGTTCTGCGAGGCCATCCTATGCAATGGCGAGCTGTATTTGCCAATCCAATGGATTGCGCAACGGGTGCTTAACTATCAGTCATCACAGTGTGATGGGGTTGTGTATATTACAGATCACTATGCGGAGCTGTCTTTGAATATGGCGCATCTGATACGGGATGAAGTGCTTTGCTGATGCGTTGCCACAGGATAGCGAAATGTTTCGATGGATAGAAAGGGTATAACATGAAAGGGAAATGCATTATTCTGCCTGGTGACCCCAATGATGCAAACCGGGACTATTTGCCCGAAGCCATAAAAGGTTCGCAAATGGTTGTAAACGAAAACGGCAACAACTCACAGGTTTATCCACAAAGGCTTACGGAACACAGCGACGTTTTGCTGGATGGTGTAAAGGACACCTGGTTTGAGTATGTTCCCGCCAGTTACGACGGCACAAAGAAGGTGCCGTTGGTCATATCCATGCATGGCGGGCTGATGACTGGTTGGGGGCAGGCTATCTATACATCCTGGACGATGGTTGCTGACCGCGAGGGCTTCATCGTGCTGTTTCCCAACGCCAGTGAGCGCCGTTTCTGGATTGTAGAGTATGATAAAGACCGCCTTGAATGGGCAACTACGCCAACAGAAAACGGCGTATACCTGAACCGACCGCCGGAAAATCCGGATGATAACCACGACATGAATGCGGTGTTGAGCCTGATCCAGCGCATGAAAGAGAAGTATGCGATCGACGAAGGCCGCATTTTCATGCAAGGCATGTCGATGGGGAATATGATGACGAGCCAGTTTGCGCGCTACCATGGAAATGTGCTGGCGGGTCAGGCGGGCTCTGGCGGCCCTACGGCAACGTCCCTGCTGTTTGACCAGCAGAATCAGATCATCAACCGCGCGGGTCCTGTGGCTTCCTGGCAAAGCCGCCTGGAGCTTGATCGCGTACCGCCACACTTTAAAGATGATACGGATGAGATCGTACGTCGCAACCGTGAATACTGGAAGCGTATCAATGGATGCGATGCCCTGCCGCAAATCAAAATCGTTGGTGAGGATAATTTCGCTTTCTATCAGGGAACACACGCGAATTTGGTTTTCCGCGATGTGTATAACCGTGACCATGGGCAAACGTTGGATGATGCAGAATTGGTATGGGATTACCTGTTTTCCGGTGTGCGACGCGAGAAGGATGGCAGGCTGGTTCAGGAACCCACCCTACGCCCTAGAACAGGCGATGCGTATGCCATCGCACTTGCGGAAGGCAAGGATAAGGCATATGTCAATAACCAGCTTGTGGCGTTGCGTCAACCCGTGTTTGTGCATAAGAAGTTGAAATATCATGGGCTTGAGGGGGATGCATTGGTCAGGGGCGAGTATTTCATGGCGCCGGTGAGCTTCATTGCGCAGGCGTTGGGGGCAACGTTAGAAACATCACATGAAAACCGCAGCGCGACCCTGTTCCTGCCGGATGGCACCACCTTGCAATGCGCACAGGGCAGTATCGGCTGTGTGGTTCAAAACGAGATTCTCTCGATGTACTGCGAAGCCGTTTTCCGTAATGGTGAATTGTGCCTGCCCATTGAATGGATTTGCAAGCGACTATTACATAACCATGCGACTAAGTGCAATGGCGTTCTATACCTGACCGACCATGACGCAGACCTTTCCTTGAACATGGCTAACTTAATCCGCGATGAAGTATTACAATGATCCTTTGTTTACGATTGATTTGAAACGCTGCTTAAGCGGCGCACCAAGGAGGCTGAAACCATGGCCGTGATCCACTTGAATTTTCTTTCCAAAGCATTGGGGATGCAGACCAACATTACCGTTTGCCTTCCCAGTTACAGCTTTGAAGATAGCATGAAGGGCATCGAGGAGCCCTATGTGCCAGGGATGAAGTACCAGACCTTATACTTGCTGCATGGGGGAACAGGCGATAACAGTGATTATGTACATTTTACCAACATCGTACGCTATGCTGATAAGCATAAAATTGCGGTAATTATGCCCTGTAATTACGATTCCAGCTATACGGATTATGAGGACGGGGCAAAGTATTATACCTACCTCGCAGAAGAATTGCCTCAGTATTGCCAAACCATGTTCCCGCTGTCACAGAACAGGGAGGATACTTTCGTTGCGGGGCTTTCCATGGGCTCGCACGGCGCCATGAAAATCGCGATGAACCACCCGGAACGTTTTGCGGCCGCGCTGATGATGAGCGGCGCTTCTTACCGGCCGGGCGTGCCCAGTGTGGTTAAAACAAAGGATGGCGTGTTTGATTTCGATGCGGAAATGAAAATCCCTTCCTTTGGCATCTCCGCCAAACTGCACGATGCGCAGTACATTCAAGGTACGGTCAATGATGTGTATGCCATTGCGCGGCAGAATGTGCTGGAGGGAAAACCGCTGCCGAAAATGTTCTTCCGCGTTGGAGACAGTGACCACGCCTTATACCGCGCCACCAAGGCAGAGCAGGATTTGCGGGAGTGGGGGTATGAAACGCGTATGGAAGTGGTCAAAGGCAAAGGCCATGAGTGGGATTTGTGGGATGATTCACTCCGGCTGGCAATGGATAGCTGGCTCCCAATCCGCCATCAGGTAATCTATCCCTAAAGCAAGTACGAAATATGCCGTAGCGGCTCTTGGTTAACCAAGTCGCTACGGCATCGTGCCTATGGCGGCAAATGCGTTTGATGGGAATACGCCGGTTTGCGCATCATTCGCTTTGCATTAATGCGGCCTGTGAACGATGCTCCTCTCGGTTCGACCTTCACAGGCGCGCATTTTCGCAACGGCATCTTCTTGAGACTGGCTTCTGCGGGAACGAATCAGAGTACGCGTTCGACGGCGTTTTCGTCCGTATAGGTGACTTGATACGCACGCGAGCGGAGATCCGCTGTTAGGCAAGCGCGCTGTGCGCCTTTCTGCCAGACGATACGCAGACCGCTTTGCTGTCCCATATTATCAACAGTCACATCCCCGTTAAAGGCATCGTGTGTATTGCGGAACCGCAGGGCTTCGTAAAAGCGCACAAGCATCGGGTGCGTGACGCGCTGCGCGATCTCCTCCAGCGTATAGTTGTGACGGTTGAGGCTGCGTGGTTCGCCAAGCTGTTTGAGGGTCTCCACGTCGTTTTCTCCGGCCAGCAAACCCACATAGTAAATTTGCGGGATCCCCGGCGTAAACAGCTGCACGATACGCGCCAGCAGATAGGCGTCATCCTCTTCGTTCAAGGCGGAGTAATATGTGCTCATCAGTTGGTATTGGCGTGCCTTTGCCCCCGATACTTTGATGATGCCGCCGGGGAGCTTTACATACTGTTGCAGGATTTCGGTTTTCTGGTTCACACGGTCACGCACGAAGTCGATCTCTTCGTCCGTAAGCAGACCTGCCACATCCACAACGCCGATGCCATCGTGCGTATCCAGCGTGGTGAATTGTTTACGAGGGCAGATTTGCAACCAGTGTATCAAGCGATCCGACCGACCAGCCATCAAGGCGTGCAGCATGAGCATCGGCAGCGCGAAATCATACACCCAATGGCCGTGCTGCGCCATCTTCAGCTGTATCTGGTAGTTCTCATGGATTTCCGGAAGCATTTGTGTGCCGTGTTCTTGAAGAGGACGCATACCGATATCCAGAACATCCCATACTTCCGGCTCTACAAAGAAGCAGCTGGTTCCCGGACGTTTGGAAGCATAGGCAAAGGCATCAAAGCGTACTAAAGGAACATAGCTCGCCAGTCGTTCCAGATTCTTCTGATAGTAGCGTTGGGTCACAGGCGCCCAAGGGTCAATGTCTACCTGTTCCTCAAAGAACGTGTTCCACAGTTTAACGGTTTTACCATCGGCTCTCGTAAACTCTTTATAGGGACCCTGTAGTTTGCGGCGATACAGGCGTTCAAGCTCCTCCTCGGTAGGTTCGCCATTAGGCCAGAAGCGATTCCAATCAATGAACATATCGCGGTATTCCGAGGCATCGCCATGAGCCATATAATCCTGGAATTCATCGGAGCGTATGGAGGCATGGTTAATCATAAAATCCGCCATCAGGTAGTATTCCTGGCTGATGCGGCGAATATCCTCCCATGTGCCAAAGGCAGGATCAACCATGTCATAATTGATAACGGCAAAGCCACGATCACCGGATGAAGGGAAGAAGGGCAGGATGTGCACACCGCCGAAAACGCCTTGAAAATGCTGATGCAATACAGTGTGAAGTTCCTTAAGGTTTTTGCCCATGCTATCGGCATAGGTGATGAGCATCGCCTGATTACTGATTGGTTTCATGAATATCTCCTTTGCAGATTGACGGCTTGCGCCGTTTGATCAATAGTTTGAAAGCGGGTGTTTGGTTTGAAACGGTTTGACAAAGTTTTGTTTCCGGAAGGGAAAAGCCGCGTGTTTACCCTGAGCTATGATGATGGTGTTGTGGAGGATCTCCAACTGCTGGAAATGCTGAACCATTACGGCGCAAAATGCACGTTCAATTTGAACGCGGGGCTGCTTGGACAGCAGGAGACCTTCACCATGGGAGACATCCGCCAGCGGATTGAGCGAGTCACGGCCGATCAGGTTACGCGGCACTATCAGGGGCATGAAATCGCCGGGCACGGTTTGTACCATTCCTCACTTGCAGATATTGGCACCCCCGCGGCGATGCACGAGATCATTGAGGACAAGCGTTTGCTGGAGGCGCTTACGGGAACCCTGTTGCGAACCTTTGCGCTGCCGTTTGGCGCCTATCATGCACAGGTTAAGGACTTGCTGCAAAAGGCGGGTTATCAAAGCTCGCGCACAATTATTTCAACACATGCCTTTGCAATTCCAGAAGATTTTCTGGAGTGGCATCCCACATGTCATCATGCGGACGCACGGCTGATGGAACTCGCGCATACGTTTTGCGAGGGCGAGCAGCTCTTTGAACAGCCGCAGCTTTTTGCCGTGTGGGGGCATAGTTATGAATTCAACAGCCCGCAGGCATGGAAAGTCATGGAGGATCTTCTTGCCTATCTAGCTTCCCATCGAGAGAAGATTTGGTTCGCTACCAATGGCGAAGTAAGCGCCTACATCAGCGACTATCGAAGGCTTTCTTATTCTGTGGATGGCAGCAAAATCTATAACCCCACGGCTACAACGCTTTGGCTGAGCGTTAGCGGCGTATGCCATCGCATTAACGGCGGCGAAACCCTCACGTTGTGAACAGGCGCTATTCCGGGCAGCTTTGGCGAAAAACCAGCTCCGCATCATAACTGCGGTTGATATTATCAGACAGAATGCCGGTTTCAACGGCATTATGCAGTAATTTGGCGCAGTTGTAACTCATTTGCGCCATGGGCATCGCAAAACTGGTAATGGAAGGAAAAATGAGCGTATTGACAGAAGAGTTTCCGTTGGAGATGATCTCGATATCCCCGGGGATGGCGAGCCCTTTCTCCTGGATAGCTCGAACCACGCCGCCTACCATGCTGTCATTCAGTACAAAAACGGCAGTCGGCCTGGTTTCTCCTTCCAATGCCATTTGCATGGCGGCAAAACCACCCTCGAAATTATCATCTCCATAGCGCGTAGGCAGAATTGACGCTTCCTTTTCCTTGGCGCTGCCGCTTTGCAATCGATCCCTGAAGCCTACCATGCGCAGGCTGAGGGAGCGGGAAGAGTACGTGGGCGCAATCATAGAGATTTTACGGTGGCCATGGGAGAGAAAATGACCCATTGCGTGCCTGCCGGTCGAATACTCATCCGTTGTCACCGAATAGAAATTATGCAGCGTGCGGTTAAACAGAACAATGGGAATGTCAAACTGCGCGGTTTGCAGATACGCCATATCCTCATCATTGAGCGCGGTAAGCATCGCGCCGCAGGTAAAACCGCTGGATAGCCAGCCTGCTTTCTCACTTAGATGACCACGCTCAAAGGGAAAGATGATCGTCTCGATGGGCAGTCGATGATCATGCAGGTATTTGTTAACGCCTTCGAAGAACTGTGCCGTTGGACCGCGGTCAAAATTCGTGGGGCTGAAGATGCACCACAATTGTTTGGCGGAAATGCCGGTTTTCTTTTTTGCGCGGCGCGTTGGCTGATAACCAAGCGATGCTGCGACCTGCAAGACCTTCTGCTGTGTTTCCGGCGCAATGCGGAACTCTCCTCCTTTGTTGCTCAGCACCACCGATGCCGTACTGGGAGATACATTGGCAGCGGCTGCAACATCTTTGACGCTAACGGCTTTGCCTCGTTTCATAGCGAATCCTCAACTTTCTGTGAAAGCGGAATTTTAGCAAAATACTGCTGTAAATATTCTAGCAATGAATAACCATGGTGTCAACAGTACAAAGAGCGATAATCCAAATAATTTAGAGGAATAATGAATCGAAACAAGAAAGATCATGTGAAAAGCACCTTGGAATACTTGACAAATGAACGTAGTAAAGCTAGAATAATTTTGCATAACGATGCTAAATAGACATATGAATTTAGCAAACATATCGCGATTATACCCTCATAATAAACGAAAAAGGGAGTTGACCTAAAATGGCGATTCTATCAGTGAATTTTGAAAGCCATTATCTAAAGTCAAATCATGAAATCACCATCATCATGCCCAATAAAAAGCGGGAAATGACACCGGAAGAATTCTATGGAAGCCCAAAGCGTTATCCTGTGCTATGGTTGCTGCACGGCACCTTCGGTGATCATACCGATTGGATTCGACGTACCAATATTGAATTATACGCATGCGAAAAAGACTTGGTGGTTGTTATGCCCAGCGCGCTCAACAGCAACTATTCCAACTGGGATCACAGCATGCTTGGCTTCAGCATGTTTGATTACCTGACGCAGGAATTGATGCCCTTTGTTTATGGCTGGCTGCCTGTTTCTAAAGAAAGGGAGCATAACTTTATCGCGGGGCTCTCCATGGGTGGGCGGGGTACAATCAAATATGCCGTCAACCATCCGGAGCGCTTTGCGGCGGCTGCGGTGCTATCCGCCGCGCCGGTGGATTTCAGCGGTCTGACGATGGAATACCTGAACACCAGCGATGATATGATGGCAGTACGCTTGCGCGGCATGGTAGAAAACGCGGGAAGCCTCAATGCGTTTGTGAACTCCAACGAGAATGTTTGGGCAATCATCGATCAACTTGCGCCGACGGGCACGCTGCCTCGGCTGCTGTTTGCCTGCGGTACAGAGGATGATGCCATTTATACAAATCTGATGACGTTCAAAGCGCACGCAGAAAAGATCGGGTTGAATGCGGAGTTCTGGACGCTGGAAGGATACCGCCATGAATGGCGTTTTTGGGATCTTGCGATTCAAAAGGCATTGGATTTCTTTGGCTTGCCCGATACTGGCGCCAGCCCTTACTAAGACGCGCCGCATACCGTTCGCCTTAGTGCAAGCAAAAGATTCGTTACCTAACGAGAATGGAGTGCCACATGCAGCATAGCGAACCTGTACTGCCTACCGAGCCCACAACGCTTTGGAACCGTTCCTTTGTTATCGTGCTGTTAACAGGTATTTTTACGTCCATGTCATCGTATATGATTCTGCCGTTGATTTCCAAGTACGCAATATCACTTGGGGCTTCTTTGCCTTTGGCAGGATCCATTGCCTCGATCATGTCCATTGCGGCATTGATCAGCAGACCGTTTTCCGGCGTGGTTGCGGATCGTTTCAATCGTAAGCATCTTACCATTTGGGCGACGCTGTTAGCCGCGGTTGCCATTGCCGCATGCGCTTTTGCGGATGCGATACTGCCCATTGTGATCATCCGTACCATTCATGGATTTGCTTTTTCACTCATGACGGTTTCCAGCATGGCGCTGGCCAGTTCGTTAGTACCCGGCGATAAACTCGGCGAAGGCATGGGTTATCTGGGGCTGGGTACCATACTGGCTTCCGCCATAGGGCCGGGAATTGGCTTAATGATCAGCGAACAATATGGTTATTCCGCTTGCTTTTTGATCTCCGCAGGGTTTATGCTGATAGGCGCGGTTGCAATGCTGGCGGTTCCGAATCATTATGTGCCCATCAAACGTCAGGGAAGGCAGCGCATTCGGCTGAAGCACTTCTTTGCCAGTGAATTGACGCTGTATATGCTCATCCTGGGACTGTTCAGCTGTGGAAACGGCTTGATCTCCACATACCTGGCTTTGCTGGGGGATGAACGGGGCATCGCCAATATTGCGTTGTTCTTTACGGCGTATTCGATCATGATGGTTGTCATTCGTCCGTTTGTGGGGGTTTTGCTGGATAAAAAGGGACTTTCCATTATTATGTATCCCGCATTGGCGCTGGCAACGCTGGGGATGGTATTGCTTGGATCGGCAACAACGATTTGGATGGTCATCATTGCTAGCGTCCTGAAAGCCTTGGGACAAGGAGCAGGTACGCCATCCATACAGGCATACAGCATTAAGCTGATTGGTAAAGAGCGCGCGGGCGTTGCATCCAGCACATGCTATATCGGGCAGGATATCGGCAACAGCATCGCGCCGATTATTGGTGGCTTCGTAGCCGTACAATACGGGTATGCGCAGATGTTCTACGGGTATGCTGCCATACTGTTGTTGCTTGGCACCGCGCTGTACGCATGGCAGCATCACCGGGAAAGAAGCGGTAGCAACAGCAATATATCCTAGCGCTTTGCAAACTGCTCCATATACAGGCATCGGAGGGAATCGGCATGGATTTTTCTGCATTAACACATTATCTTGATTCGCTGGAGGGTACCTATGGCATTCCTGCGCTGGATTGCGCAGTGTATTATCAGAACAAGGAAATCTATCGCCACATGGCTGGTTATTCAGATCAGGAAAAAACCAGACCGGTTTCGAGTCAGGATATCTACTTCATTTACTCTGCTACAAAAGTGATCACGAGCGTTGCTGTGATGCAGCTGGTGGAACGGGGTTTGATTTCCCTGGATGATATGCTGGCGAAGTACATCCCGGAGTTTGACCGCGTTCAAGTGCTGGAAAAAATGCCGGATATGACGGTGTTTCCATTCGAGACCACCGGCCCTTCACGCCCTTCTCGCAAACCCATCAAAATCGTTGACCTGCTGAGCATGACCTCGGGGATCTCCTATGATTTAGAGTCCGACGCCATTCAAAAAACTTTACGGGAAACAGATCATCAGGCTGACTTGCAACAGCTGGCACGCGCGATGGCAAATCAGCCGCTCCTGTGTGAACCGGGCGAACACTGGGTGTACGGCCTTTCCCACGACGTACTGGGCGCTGTGGTAGAAATCGTCACTGGCATGACCTTTGCGCAATACCTGCGTGCAAACATTTTTGATTTGCTGGATATGCAGGATGTCTTTTTTGATGTATCCACGATACCATTGGAGAGAATCTCGGAACAATATGCTGGAAACATGCAAAATGATGAACTGCATCGCGTTGCGAAGAAGAACCGTTACGCGCTGACGCCCCGCTACCAGAGCGGTGGAGCAGGAATCGCCTGTACACTGGACGCCTATGGGAAATTCGTGCGTGCGCTGTGCAATGGCGGCGTTTCGCCGAAAGGGGAGCGCATCCTTACGGAAGCAAGCATCGCACAGATGCAGACCAACCGACTGCATGCTGAAGCGTTAAAAGATTACAGACGGGGCGGGAAGGCAGGGTACGGCTACGGTTTGGGTGTCCGAACGCTGATGGATGCGAGCGAATCGCCCAGTGCGGTAGGCGAATTCGGTTGGGATGGCGCTGCTGGGGCATACGTGCTGATTGACCCTGCCAATCAACTAGGCATTGTGTATATGCAGCATACCCTGATGTTTCCCAAGGTGTATTTTGAGATACACCCGGAGGTACGCAATCAATGCTATGCAGCGCTGGGCAAGCATTGATAATGCATCCTGACGGATTGCAAGCAGGAAACGACGTACGAAACGCTCATGATCCATTGACCGCGGTATGCGACCAGATAAGGAGATACCACTATGTGTGCGGATATTAGGCTTTTCCCCGGAAACCCCAATGATGCCAACCGCGAATACCTGCCGGAAGGGATCAAGGGTTCGGATATGGTGGTTAATGAAAACGGGAACAACTCCCAGCCCTATCCTGCCGGACTTTTGGAATGCCATGGCACGATTGCCGATCAAGTAGAAGACACCTGGTATGAATATGTACCAGCAAGTTATCAGGGGGACAAGAAGGTTCCGCTTGTGTTCTCCATGCATGGCGGGCTAATGTCCGGCTGGGGGCAGGCGGTTTATACATGCTGGGTTCAAGTAGCCGAGAGGGAAGGCTTCATTGTTGTGTTTCCCAATGCGTCCAAACGAAGGGTTTGGACAATTGAAATCGAGGCTAAAAAGCGTGCGGCCATCACCACTCCCAACGAGGAGAACGCGTACCTGAACGCACCGCCGGATGATATTGCGGATAATCATGATATCCGCTTTGTGCTTGGGTTAATGGAGCATATTAAAAGTAAATATAAGATTGATGAAACCAGAGTTTTCATGCAAGGCATGTCGATGGGGGATTTGATGACGTCTCAGTTTACGCGCCATTACGGTTACCTTTTGGCAGGCTCGGCTGGTTCGGGCGCGCCCGTTGATCCCGGGCTTTTGTTTTCAGAGGATGGACAGATCAAGAACGCTGGCGGCGGAGTGGACATTTGGCAAAGCCGTTTGGAACTGGATGCGGTGGCGCCGCACTATCACATGGAAACCCAGCAAGTGGTCGCTAAGAATCTGGCGTACTGGAAAACGGTCAATCAATGCGAGCCTATTCCGCAGATCAAGATCATCGGCGAGAAAAACCTTGCGTTTTTCAACGGCAAAGCAGGACATGTGGTGCTATGTGATGTAAAAAACAGGGATCACGGACAAACCTTTGATGATGCGGAGCTGGTATGGGATTACCTCTTTTCCGGCGCAAGCCGCGGTGCGGATGGCAGCATACAGCATGGTGAAACGCTTTTGCCACGCACTGGCGATACATGGGCATTGGCGGCAGCAACCGATCGATCGCAGGTTTTCTTTCGCAACAGACTGGTTGCAATGGACGCGCCGGCCATCAAGCACCAGAAGCTCAAGTACCACGGGCTGAACGGGGATTCGGTAGTGCGTGACGAGTACATCTGCGTTCCACTTACGATGATTGCGCATGTGTTTGGCGCGGAACTTACGTTTTTTGATGAAGGTTTATCGGCTGAGTTGACTTTATCCACAGGGGTAAAGCTTCAAATCGCGCGTGGGAATATCGGGTGTATCGTCGATGGAAAAGTAGAATCCATGTACTGTGAAGCCATATGGAGAGGCGGCTTTCTGTACATATCCTTAGCGTGGTTCTGCAGGCGCATGTATAATATGCATGTATCGATCTGCGATGGCGTGCTTTACGCTACGGATCATGATGCACAGCTATCCTTGAATATGGCAGTCTTGATTAAAGAACTTTTACAAGGAAAGCCGCAGGATGCAACCACTGCTGTAGAGGGTGAACAATGAGCAGCATGCGGTTCAATTTCCGCAGCCAAGTGTTGGGCTGCTATGTGGATGTATCAATCGTATTCCCGACAGATCAGCTCAGCTATTATCGCATGGAAGATGGTTTCCGGCATCATGTTGGACCAGGCGAGCAGAAAGTGCTGCCATGTTACGCGCAAAACATGAAATTTCAGACGGTATACCTGATGCATGGCGGCGGGGATGATGATAGCCTGCCCTACCGATACACGAGTGCAGAACGTTATGCGCAGCAAAACTGCGTGATGCTGGTTACGCCGAATATCGCCAACAGCTTTGGGGTTGATACGGGCAGCGGCGTGAAGTACGCAACATTTGTGGGGGAGGAGTTGCCCACGGTTGTTCAAGCTCTGTTTGCATCTTCGCCTGCAAGGGAGGATAACTTCATAGTTGGTTATGCCATGGGCGGCAACGTGGCTTTGGGACAGGCAATCATGCATCCGGAACGCTATGCGGCATGCGTGGATATTTCCGGCGGTATTGGCATGACGCTCGACACGCAAAAGCTGATTGACGAGCTGCAATCACCACATTTTGAGGATTTCCCGATTTATCACGCAGCTTTCGGCCCTGCCGATCAAATACGCGGTTCCCGTTATGACATCCATCAGATCTGCGTTCAGAACTTAGTGGCCGGAAAAGCTATGCCGGTTTTCCATTTGATGGCGGGCACAGAGGAAGGCGCAATTCGTGCCCGGGTGATGGAAGATGCCCGCATGCTCAAAGAGTTGGGCATCGATGTGCAGTATATGGATGTAGAGGGTGGCAGGCATGATTTTGCCCTTTGGGATTCGGCATTGAAGTTGGTTTTTGATGAGCTGCTGCCCCTGCGCCGTAAACCCCTGTACACCTGATGGTGTATATCCAACATTCGCCGTAGGGGGATGAAACGATGGCGCAGCGGAGCACATGCTACCCATGCTTTTGGTTTAGCGTGCGCCCTAAGGCCAGCATCGCTACAGTTGGCAATGGCACCAGGCAGGTGTTATTCGTAAAGTAAAAGCGCTGGATGACAGTACGTCATTCAGCGCTTAGCCATTGAAGAAACATAAGCGGGCGCACCCTTGTAACATAGGGTGCGCCCGTGTTGGTTGATCGTCTTGGCTTAGTACATGCCACCCATGCCGCCGCCAGGAGCGGGAGCCGCGGGTTCGGGGGCGGGGATGTCGGTAACAAGGCTTTCGGTGGTCAGAATCATCGCGGCAATGCTCGCGGCGTTCTGCAATGCATAGCGCGTCACCTTGGTGGGGTCGATGATGCCGCGCTCGATCATATCCACATACTCACCCTTGAGCGCATCGTAGCCATAGCCGTTTTTGTGGCTGTTCTTGACATTCTCCACAATCACGCTGCCGTCGATACCCGCATTGATGCTGATTTGGCGCAGGGGCTCTTCCAGCGCGCGCAGGATGATGGCCACACCGGTTTTGGCATCTCCGGCAAACTTGGCAAGTTCGGCCTGCACATTGGAGACCACGTTGAGCAGCGCGATGCCGCCGCCGGGCACGATGCCTTCTTCCACTGCGGCACGGGTTGCGGCCAGCGCGTCTTCAATGCGGAGCTTGCGCTCTTTCATCTCAACTTCGGTCGCGGCGCCCACCTGAATTACCGCAACGCCGCCCGCCAGCTTGGCAAGGCGCTCCTGCAGCTTTTCACGGTCATAATCGCTGGTGGTATCGTCAATCTGTTTGCGGATGCTGTTAACACGGGCATTGATATCCTCTTTGCTGCCAGCGCCTTCTACAATGGTCGTGTTTTCCTTATCCACTTTGACCTGACGGGCGGTACCCAGCATGTCCAGCGTGGTATCCTTGAGTTCCAGACCCAACTCGTCGGTGATTACCTGGCCGCCGGTGAGCACGGCAATGTCACGAAGCATTTCTTTACGGCGATCGCCAAAGCCCGGGGCTTTGACCGCAACACAGGTAAAGGTGCCGCGCAGCTTGTTGAGCACGAGGGTTGCAAGGGCTTCGCCTTCCACATCCTCAGCGATGATGAGCATCTTCTTGCCGGACTGCACAACCTGCTCCAGCACGGGAAGGATCTCTTGAATATGGCTGATCTTCTTATCCGTGATCAGGATCATCGGATTGTCAAGAACGGCTTCCATCTTATCGGAATCGGTGACCATATAGGCGCTGGCATAGCCGCGGTCAAACTGCATGCCTTCCACGGTGGTCAATTCCGTCTTCATGGTTTTGCTCTCTTCTACGGTGATTACGCCGTCATTGCCGACGGTGTCCATCGCATCGGAGATCAGCTTGCCAATTTCTTCGTCGCCCGCAGAAATGCTGGCAACCTGTGCGATCGCCTGCTTGCTGGTGATGGGTTGGCTCTGCGAGCGCAGTCCCTCAACCGCGGCGTTCACGGCGCTATCCAAACCACGCTTCAAAACCATCGGGTTTGCGCCTGCGGCCAAATTGCGAAGGCCTTCACGTACGATTGCCTGCGCCAGCAAAGTGGCTGTGGTGGTACCATCGCCAGCCACATCATTGGTTTTTGTAGCCACTTCTTTGACCAGCTGCGCACCCATGTTTTCAAACGGGTCTTCCAGATCGATTTCCTTGGCAATGGTTACGCCGTCATTGGTAATCAAAGGAGCGCCAAACTTCTTGTCCAGCACCACGTTGCGGCCTTTGGGACCCAAGGTGATCTTGACGGTATCCGCCAGTGCGTCCACGCCTTTTTGAAGCGCACGGCGAGCTTCTTCGCCATATTTCAGTTGCTTAGCCATAATCTTTTATCCTCCTGTGTTTAGGTTATTCGACAGTCGCCAGAATGTCGCTCTGACGAACAATGATGATTTCCTCGCCGCCCAGTTTAACTTCGGTGCCGGCATACTTGCTGTAGATGACCTTCTGGCCAGCCTTGACGTGCATTACGACTTCCTTGCCATCCACCAGGCCGCCGGGGCCAACGGAAATAACTTCCGCCATCTGCGGCTTTTCCTTCGCGGAGTTGGTCAGCAGAATGCCACCTTTGGTGGTCTCCTCCGATTCGAGGTTCTTGATGACGACGCGGTCGCCTAAAGGCTTAACGTTCATGATAGTTCCTCCCTATCCAGATGATATATTCTCATTCTGTTAGCACTCACCAAGGCTGAGTGCTAACAACGTTGTTAGTGTACGTCATTTTGCAAGAATGCGCAACCATTACGTTTCCGATTCTAGCCCATCAAAGCCGCAATACGGATTGTAGACATCGGAAATGAGCAATTATCTCGCAAAATCTATCATTTATGTGTATTATTGTAGATTATCTCATATATTACAGCAGTCTGGGGAAGGCATTTGTGATACAATACCTATCTGAAGGGGGAAGATTACGATGGATGAGTTCAGGGAGCGCAGTGAACGTGTAACGAAATGGTATCAAGCAGTGAAACGTGATCTTCCATGGCGAAACACGCGGGATCCATACCGTATCTGGATTTCCGAAATTATGTTGCAGCAAACGCGGGTGGAGACGGTCAAAGCGTATTATCATCGGTTTTTGGAGCGCTTTCCAACAGTACAGGCGCTGGCTTGCGCGCCGGAGCAGGACGTTTTAAAGTGTTGGGAAGGGCTCGGGTATTATAGCAGAGCGCGTAACATGCAAAAGGCTGCTGTGATGGTAACTACCATGTTGGGAGGGCATTTTCCGCAGAATGCGGCGGCATTGCGCAAGCTGCCCGGGATAGGGGAATACACTGCAGGCGCGGTGGCGAGCATCGCTTATGGTGAGGCGATCCCCGCGATTGACGGCAACGTGAAGCGCGTTGGGGCAAGATTATTTGGGATTCGAACACCCATCGATGCCAAAGAATCGCGCACAGTGCTATATTCGAAGATTGCCGCCATGCTGCAAATGGCGGAACCGGGCGATTTGAATCAGGCGCTGATGGAGCTGGGTGCAACCTTGTGCACGCCACGTATGCCAAAGTGCGAGGCGTGCCCGCTTGCCCTTCTCTGCGACGCGAACGCCGAAGGTGATGCGGATATGCTACCGGTTCTGCAAAGCAAGGCATCGCCAAAAGCAGTGGATATGGCGGTATGCCTGATTACGTATGGCCGTGAAATTTTACTATTACGGCGTACAGAACGGCTTTTACAGGGCTTATATACATTTTATCTAATAGAGGGGGAAACGGAAGAAAACCGCATTACGGATGCTTTGCGCGACGTAGGGATACAGGCTACGTACCAGGGCATATTGGGGGAAGCCAGGCATATCTTCACACACCGCGTATGGCATATGACGATGCATCATCTTGTGATGGCGCAACCGCCAAACGCAGCTTGGCTGGAAGCAAATCTGGCTTTGATGGCAACAGGCGTACAGGTTCAGGCACTGCCGATTCCAACGGCCATGAAAGCGGCGAAATCCGCCGCGATCACGCTCCTTGGTTAACGGATGTCGCATATACAGCAGACAGTATCACGCCGATTCAACACAAACAATATCTGCACAAGCTGCCGCTGGCTGTGAATTGGCCTTAGGCAAGAGATTATTCGGGCATGGAGAATGGTGATGGACTACCTTTTAGGTGGCAGCATCATCCGCAGAAACACGCTCAAGCGCCGCTTGCTTCTGTGCGCGCGTAAGCGTGCTGAAAGCACGTGTATAGCTGTGATCTATCATGGCTAACAGCTCGGTATCCGGCACTGTGCCATCCAAGGTTATCGTGTTGTTATAGGGATGCTGCGGTGGCGGGCAATGGTATCCGCGGTGTATAACAAGCGGATACTTTTCGCGCAGGAAACAGCCGTAGAGGGGCTCGCACTTGAGCGTGATCCAAGGACGCGAGAGGAATATTTCCGCGAAAATGCGTTTGCCGATGCGCGCGCACACCGGATCAGGCCCGAAAGGGCAATCCAGATAGGCGCCTTGCAGGCTCAGGCAATAATCGATGATCGCCTGGGTATTCATTTGATTATCAGCGGTTTACGGGCAACGCCGCTATCGATGGCGGCTTCCGCAACCGCCCGCGCTACGGCAGGGCCTACCCGCTGATCAAACGCATGCGGCAGGATATAGCGCGGGCTCAATTCCGCGTCGCTGACGAGACCCGCAATGGCATAGGCGGCGGCAGTTTTCATCTCTTCATTGATGCGGGAGGCGCGTACATCCAGCGCGCCGCGGAAGATACCCGGAAACGCCAGCACATTGTTAATCTGATTGTCATAATCGCTCCGCCCTGTGCCCACAACCGCGGCGCCTGCGGCAAGCGCTTCATCCGGGTCGATTTCAGGCACCGGGTTTGCCATGGCAAGCACGATGGGCATGGAAGCCATACCCTGGATCATCTCCCCGGTCAATACCCCGGGCACAGAAACACCGATGAAAGCGTCCGCGCCAGACAGCGCGTCTGCCAGTGTGCCGGTCTTCTTGTGGCGGTTTGTCACAAGGCTCATCTCCTGCTGGGCAGGGTTCATTTTGTCGCGCCCTTCTACCAGAATGCCGTGGCGGCCAACTAAAAGGATATCCCCGATGCCAAAACGCAGTAGTAACCGCGCGATGGCGATGCCCGCCGAGCCTGCGCCGTTAATCACGCAGGTGATGGTTTCCAGTTTTTTGCCGACAAGCTTGAGCGCGTTAAGCAAGGCCGCTGCCGTTACGACGGCCGTACCGTGTTGATCGTCATGAAAAACCGGAATATCACACAGCTCTTGCAAGCGCGTTTCGATCTCAAAGCAGCGAGGAGCGCTGATGTCCTCAAGGTTGATGCCGCCAAAACTGCCGGATAGCAGGTATATGGTGCGCACCAATTCATCAACATCCTTGGTTTTCAGGCACAAGGGGATTGCGTCCACATCCGCAAACGCCTTCATCAGTGCGCATTTGCCTTCCATGACCGGCATGCCTGCCTCAGGGCCGATGTCTCCTAACCCCAACACGGCGGTACCGTCGGTAATGACCGCAACAAGATTGTGCCTGCGCGTTAGTTCAAAACTTTTAGATACATCCTTTTGGATCTCCAGACATGGTTCGGCAACGCCGGGTGTATAGGCCAGTGAAAGCTCTTCGCGGTTGGTGATGGGCACACGCGTGATTACCTCCAGCTTGCCCTGCCATTCATAATGCTTCTTCAGCGACTCCGCCCTTATATCCATGGCGCAACACTCCCGCATGTAGATTTCACGTTATTGTAGCATGTTTATTGTATGTACGCAATGCATGCAAAGGCGTCAGGGCTTTGCTGTCCTTTGAGAAACATCATAATCACAGTGCTTTATATATGGTGCCAAAACAGTTTGCAAAGCGTGTTCGCTGTGGTATAATCTCGCAGATGCTTTGTTTTTTGGGGAGGAAGGGGTATACCAATGGATAAGATACAACGGGAACCGATTATGCTTGATGTAAACCATATGATGAGCGATATCATTGGCTTTCAGTACGGCATAGACGTTTCGGAAGTTATGAACATGATGGATGCGGCGCAGGCAGCGCAGGCAGCTGTTGAAAAGCACCGTGGTACTGGTTGGCTTGGGTGGATGGATTTGCCTTACAACCAGGCTGCCATTCTTGAACGCATTGAGAAGGTTGCGGCGAGTGTGCGTAAAGAGTTTGATGCCTTTGTGGTACTGGGCATCGGCGGCAGCGCTTTGGGACCCATCGCCGTACAACAAGCACTCAACCACCAGCGCTGGAACGACCTGCCCGCCGAAAAGCGCGGAGGCCCCAAGCTTTATGTGGAAGACAATATCGATCCTGAAAGAATGACCTCACTGCTGGATGTGATTGATATATCGCGCACTTGCTTCAACGTCATTACCAAAAGCGGCGCGACTGCCGAAACCATGAGCCAATACCTGATCATTTCAGATTTGCTGAAGAAAACGGTTGGAGAAGGCTGGCAGAAACACATCATCGCTACCACTGATACCGCAAAGGGCAATCTGATTCAGCTTTCCCTGAAGGAAGGGTTTGAACTCTTTTACATCCCCGATAGTGTGGGCGGCCGTTTTAGCGAGCTTACGCCCGTTGGTCTATTACCCGCGGCCGTGTGCGGCATCGACATTCGCGCAATGCTGGAAGGCGCCGCCGCAATGGATGCGCGTTGCAAGAGCGGGGATGTGTGGAAAAACCCTGCGCTGCTGGAAGCGGTGCTCCAGTATATCGCCATGGAGGATCGCCACGCGAACGTTCAGGTAATTATGCCCTATGCAGATAGTTTGAAATACATGGCGGACTGGTTCTGCCAGCTCTGGGCAGAAAGCCTCGGCAAGAATGTAACGCGCAAAGGAATGGCTGTCAATCTGGGGCAGACACCCACGAAAGCGCTGGGCGTGACCGATCAGCACAGTCAGTTGCAACTGTATACCGAAGGCCCGTATGATAAGGTGATTACCTTCCTGAAGGTTGGCGCCTTCCGGGATGAAGTAACCATCGCGCATGGCTGCGAGGATTTTAAGGATGTGGCGTTCCTGGGCGGCAAGACGCTCAATCAGCTGCTGGATGCAGAGCTGCACGGGACGGAGTATGCGCTGTACCGCGCTGGGCGTATGAGCCAGACCATCACCCTTCCCCAGGTTAACGCGTATACCATCGGTCAGCTCATTTACTTCTTCGAAATGGCAACCGCTTATGCGGGCGAGCTTCTCGATATCGATGCTTTCAACCAGCCGGGGGTGGAAGAAAGCAAAATCGCAAGTTATGCGGTGCTGGGCAACACCAGCGCGAAGTATGTTAAGAAAGCTGCTGAAATGAAGGGCAGGCCGAATCTGGTGAAACGGTATATGCTGTAAATGGACGCTTGAAGGCGCAAACTGAATTCAGTTTGCGCCTTTTCCATGCGCTGACGCCAGCAGGATCGAAAACGCTTCAATAGGAGACGGAAAACCGTCCGTTAGTCGTGTTATGCGAGTGCCCTTTCGCAAAAGCATCGGCTCACTTGCGCATTGGCTTCGTTTCCTGTACAATACAGACTGTTTATATGACATCAAACCTTTGCTTTTTTGAAGGGAGTGCAAGCCATGAAAAGGAACCGCAGCACCACACTCTGGCTTTCCTACACGGGCGTACTGGTGGCCTTGCAGATTGTATTGGGCAATCTGGTACAGATAGCGTTTCTGGAAAAGCAGATGAATCTCGGTTTTCTGCCGATTGCCGCTGCCGGATACCTGTTTGGCCCCGTAAGCGCCATGCTGGTAGCGGCGATGGGGGATATTCTGGGAACGCTGATCTTTGGAACGGGCGCGTATTTTCCAGGGTTTACCGTTACTGCGCTCATTGTAGGTCTTTTCTACGGTTGGATCATGTTTCCGCGTTATCAGCAATGGATCAATCGTATTTTCAAGAATCCTGTTGCGGCCATTGCGGTACGCGCGCTGTTGGCCGCGCTGCTGGCAGCGGTGCTGTATCTGTTCCTGAACTCCTATTGGCTAACGTTCTTCATCAGCCGGGGCTATTGGCTCATTCTGCTGGGTCGCCTACCCTTCAACGCCGCGGAGGTACCAATTTTTGCCGCGCTGATTACTGTGACATGCCTTGCGCTGAATCGATTGCCACCTGCGCTGTTGCTCAGCAAAACAGCGAAGGGGAGCGGGAAAGATCAACTTGGCGACGCGGATGAGTCCGTATAAGGGAGAACCCTTGCCATGGCAACAAAGACCCAAAAGGCGCTTCTGGCTGGTTTGCGCGCCCTTTACCCCAATCCAAAGCCTGAACTCGCCTTTACGAACCCTTATGAAACAATCATTGCGGTGATGCTCTCCGCGCAGAGTACCGATGTGCAGGTCAATAAGGTTACACCGACGCTATTCCAAAAATACCCGACCATTGCGGATCTGGCAGCGGCAAGCGTGGAAGATGTTTACACCATCGTTCGAAGCTGCGGCTTTCGAAGCAAGGCAGGCAACATTGTGGAAGCTAGCAAACTGATGCTGCTGCGTCACAAGGGCAATGTACCTAACGCGATGGAAGATTTGCTTGCCTTGCCTGGTGTTGGCCGGAAAACGGCCAATGTCGTACTTGCAAACGCGTTTCAAGTGCCCACCATCGCGGTGGATACGCATGTGTTTCGGGTGAGTAACCGCATGGGATTAGCAAGCGCAAGCAATGTCGAAGAAACGGAACGCCAGTTGATGCGGGTGATTCCCCGTAAAGACTGGATTGACGCCCACCACTGGTTAATTTTCCATGGCAGGAGGGTCTGCCATGCGCGCAAGCCGGATTGCGAAACCTGTACACTACGGGCATACTGCCGCTATGGCAGTATGGGGAATGCGGAAGTTAAACCCAAAACACGCAAGCAACCCAAGGAACCATAACATAAACGCAGAACAAGTGTGAAGCAGCGCACAAAAACAAGGCTAGCACAAACCCAGGCTGATGAAACCGGATGATTGAGCCTGATCGACGGAATTAAGGAGGCACCCATGTCAACGTTTGTAGATCGGGTTCGGATCACCGCAAAAGCAGGAAATGGTGGAAACGGTTGTGTTTCATTCCACCGGGAAAAGTATGTGCAAAACGGAGGGCCGGATGGTGGCGACGGCGGCAATGGAGGCAATGTGATCGTCCAGGCGGATCCCAACATGCATACATTGCTGGACTTTCGTTTCAGCAGCAAGTATAGCGCCGAGAACGGCGGGGATGGCAGCGCGGGGCGCTGTCATGGCAAGAATGGCGAAGACTTGTATATCCGCGTACCCGTAGGCACGGTGTTCCTGCGTGACGAAGATGGAACCGTGATTGCCGATATGAACACGGCTGGCCAGCAGAAGGTGCTTTTGCGGGGTGGCCGCGGCGGGCACGGAAACGCGCGTTTCGCGACGGCTACGCGGCAAGCCCCAAACTTTGCGAAACCGGGTATTCGTACCGAGGTTGTAACCTTGCGCCTGGAGCTGAAAACCATTGCGGATGTTGGATTGGTAGGTTTTCCGAACGTTGGCAAAAGCACAATTCTGGCTACGCTCACCAAAGCCAGACCCAAAATTGCCAATTATCACTTTACCACACTCACCCCGAATTTAGGCATCGTCAAGCGGTATGATACGGATTTTGTTCTGGCGGATATCCCCGGTCTTGTGGAAGGCGCAAGCGAAGGAATTGGCCTTGGGCATGATTTCCTTCGCCATGTGGAACGCACGCGCTTGTTGCTTCATGTGCTGGATGCAAGCGGCAGCGAAGGGAGAGACCCGCTGGAGGATTTTGCCACCATCAATAAAGAGCTGGACGCTTATGGCGAGCTTAATCAAAGGCCGCAGCTGGTTGTGCTCAACAAGTGTGACCTGATCCCATCAGAGGATACGACCAAAGCGTTGGTCGCCGCATTTGCCGATATGGGATACCAGGCATTTCCAGTGAGCGCAGCGACCCATACGGGCTTTGATGCGCTGTTGGATGAAATCATCCGCATGATCCCTGAACTGCCGCCGTTGCTTACCTTTGAAGAACAACCCATCCTGGACGATGTGCCCATGGGACCCTTCGAAGTCGTACGCGAGAACGAAACCTATGTGGTGCGGGGCAACATGATGCAGCGCCTGATCGACAGCGTGAACTTCGGGGATGAAGACAGCATGAACTGGTTCCATCGTTCGCTGCGGGATCGCGGTGTGATCGAAGCGCTCAGGCAAGCGGGCGCGGGCGAAGGCGCCACAGTGCGCATCGGGGATATGGAATTTGATTTTATCGACTGATTGACGAAGGAGAAACCTATGAACGGCAAACAACGCGCTATGCTGCGCAGCATGGCCAACACACTGGATACTATCCTATATATCGGTAAAGAGGGCGTTACCGAGGCGACCGTCAAAGAGGCCTATGACGCGCTGGAAGCCCGTGAGCTCATTAAGTGCTCGGTGCAGAACAACAGCGAGTTAACTGCTAAGGAAGCGTGTGCGTTGCTATGCGAGAAAACGCACGCGCATCCTGTGCAATGCATCGGCCACAGGTTTGTTATCTATCGTGAAAGCCACAATAACAAACGTATTCAACTGGATTGAAGCCATGTCGGAGCGGCGGCTGCCTTGCCTGCCGCACTAATGCATGCCCATTACCATAGGGTGAGGATGCTTTGCATGCGCATACTGTTATAAGGGATACAACAAGGCTATGGGGAGGTTGCCAGGTGAAGGAAGCCGTGATGGAGGCTCTTTGCGCAATGCGGCCTCCTTTTGTTTTATACGAAGCTGATTTGCATGCGATCGTGGAACAAAGTTTCACCCAGCGCAATCTGCCTTATGCGCATGAAGTCAGCATCGGGCGAGGGTGCAGGATCGATTATGTGATCGGCGATGTTGGCGTGGAAATTAAAAAGGGCAAGCCAAACCGTACGCAACTACTGCGGCAGGTTGAACGTTATGCGGCGTGCGAAAGGATCGGAGAAATCATTGTAGTAAGCTGGCAGAGCGTTGCCTTACCCAAAGAGGTATACGGAAAACCTGTCCACATGCTTTCTTTAAGCGCTTTATGGGGGGTGAGCCTTCCATGAGCCAGTTCGATGACTTGCCAACTTACTTATCAACGGATGGAACGCAGGCGGATGGCCACGTTTATGGCACGCTCAGCTACAATAAGAAACGCAACTGCTGGGTAGTCAAAGCGGAACCGAGTGTGACTGAGTTTTGCAAGCGCTTGTTTCCGGGCAGCGCGACCAGCCGCAGAGGGGAGGCGCATTTTTCCGCGCATAAACGCATCGTGGGTGATTTGAATTGGCTCATGCTTCGATACCCGTTGGCCATCAAACCCGCGGATAGGCAGCGCTGGCAGGATGCGCTGGCACAGGCGAGAGACTATATACGTACCCGCGAGTTGGCTCGTCGCGCGCCGGAGCGGGTGCGGCCGGCAGAGACTGTATTCACTGGGAGTCTTACAGGCTTTCAGCAAGAGGGGCTTGCCTACCTGCTGCGTACGGAACGCGGCCTGTTGGCCGATGAAATGGGTCTGGGTAAAACGGTGCAGGCGCTTGCGATGCTTGCACAGCTTTCAGCGTATCCGGCGTTGATTATCCCACCGGCACACCTGTTGCGTAACTGGGCGAATGAAATCGCCCGTTTCATCCGCAAAGAGAATGGCGATGCTGTGAACATTCATGTCATCAAGGGACTCAAGCCATACGAGCTTCCGCCTGCTGATATTTACCTGATGCACTACCTCTTACTGCGCGGATGGAAGGAGTCCATTCCGTCTTTAGGAATCAACTATGTTATCTTCGATGAAATCCAGGAATTACGTCATAGCGGAACCGAGAAATACTCGGCGGCCAGCTTGCTGGCAGGGCAAGCCCAGCGGGTGGTGGGGCTATCCGGAACCCCGATTTATAACCGTGGCGCAGAGATTTGGAACGTGATCAACACACTGGATTTTCACTTTCTGGGTGATTTTGAGAGTTTCTCCCGCGAGTGGTGTTATGGGTATGGTAATCAGATTGTCGCAAAGCCCGATGTGCTGGGAGATTACCTTCGCAGTGAAGGGATGATGCTCCGCCGAACAAAACAGGATGTGCTTGCGGATCTGCCGCCCAAACGCAGGCTGGTTATGACCATTGACAGCGATGATCGCCTTTATCGCCAGATGCTGCAACCAATCTCGCAAGCATTGCATAAACTGAAGCATGACTCGGCTATAACGGGCTCCCAACGTGCGTTGCTCACCATGGAAGTAGAACAGGGGGAACGGCAAGCCACGGGGTTAGCAAAAGCACCCTATGTTGCGCAGTTTGTACGTGCCTTACTGGATGGTGGTGAGAAGGTGTTGTTGTTTGCGCACCACCACAGCGTGATGGATGTATATAAGAAGGAGTTGCACGCTTTTTCGCCCGCTTCCATTACAGGAAGGGAAACAGGCGCGCAAAAGGAAAAATCAGTGGAACGGTTCATGCTCGGGCGTACAGACTTGTGCTGTATATCCTTACGTGCGGCAGCGGGGCTTAACCTGCAACGCGCTACCTGTGTGGTTTTTGGGGAGCTGGATTGGTCGCCCGCTGTGCACAGCCAGGCGGAAGACCGTGCGCACCGTATGGGGCAAACAGATTCCATCCTCTGTTACTATCTGGTCAGTCAAGGCGGCAGTGATCAGAACATTCAAGATGCATTGGGGTTGAAGGTAAGTCAGTTTGTCGCGTTGATGGGTGATTCGCCCCAAACGCAGGAGCAGCTATCGCAAAGTACCCAGTACGCAAGGCAGCATGTGGAGCGTCTGGTACAGCGGCTTTTAGAGAACGCCCAATAAGGTTGCAGGGGTAGGCGATGGATACCGAATGAGCGCTTTGCAAGCGTTTCCGCACTATTCTTGCAAGCTTGCGCCATGCGCAAACACACGATTAAAACGCTATATGCTGTTGGAAGGAGTAGAGATGCCATACACGAATTTTTGTAAAAAGTGCAAGGAAGAAACCCCGATTGGGGAAACCTGTCCGCGATGCGGCGCAAAGCTCACGCGTGCTGGCGAAAGGCTCTCTTTTCGGATTGAACGTACACCGGTGAAGGATTTCTTCGCATGGAATGCGATGCTGCGTATCGTTGTGCCTGTGATCGGCATCGTGCTGTTGACCACCATTACCATTGAAGGCTTTACAGAAGGCGTACGGGGTATTCAAAGTGTCTTTATACAAGGCTTTTTTGGTGTGCTTCTGGGTGCATTGTGTGTATTGCTGCTACTTGCATATTTTGTTTTGCTGTTACAAGGCAAGGAAACCGTACAGTATCTATTAGACGGTAAGGGCATAAGGGTGAAAGTATATGTAAGGAACCTCCGTGCATGGCAGCGCTATTCAAGACTCCTATCGCATCAGGCGCTCCAAGCGCTGGCGGAAGAAGCGCAGGAACCGAAGGATAACAACCTTGTTTTAGTACGAAACACCTTTTTTGCATGGGTGCAGATTAAGCGATATTCCACATGGACAGAAACGCAAACCATTCTGCTATACGCTCCGTCCTTTTGGCAGGTGTGCTGTATCCGTTGTACAAACCAGCAAATGTTTGAAGAAGTCTATGGTCATCTGCAAAAGAAAGTGCGCCAGCACAAGCGAAAGCGAGCGAGGCGACGCTAACACGGGAGAAGGGCATCAATATTTGAAGTGCGCTTGAAATGTTACGTAAGTATGTACTATCTTGCTTGACATTCGTAATAAACTCAACTACAATAAAACGGCATATGGTGATTTCGATCGCAATGGCGCAAGCCTTCGCGGTGTTTTGGAGGGTGAAACATGAAGATACGCACATCGCGCGTGGTTGTTGCGTTGCTTGCGTTCTCGCTGGTACTATTATTGACTGCGAGCGCATTGGCATCAAAATACCCGTATGACAGCTACTCGGGCGAAAGCGTCAAACTCCGCAAATCCGCAAACACAACTTCAGTTGTGCTTGCGACAATCAGCGCCGGGGACGCCGTCACCATCCTGGGTAAAACGGGGAATTTTTATCAAATCAAATACAAAACCCTGACAGGGTACGCGATGATATCGTTTATTGACGGGGCGAGCGAAACCCTTGCGCCGGGCGCAACGCAGCAAATCATGACGGCGATTACAAGCTATCCGTACGATACAACGACGATCGCGCGCGCGAAGCTGCGAAAGACGGCGGAGGAGAACGCGACCGTGCTTACGATCGTTCCGCAAGAAGCGAAAGTAACGGTATATGATGTAACCGATAACGGATATGCAAAGGTTAAATATTCGGGCAAAACGGGCTATGTCATGACTAAACTGATAGTGCTTGGCAACATCCCTACACCAACGCCTGCCGCGATCGCAACACAAAGCACCGAAGCGGCGCGCTATACCTTGCTGCAAACAGGATCCACCGGCAGCCATGTACGCGCGTTGCAAGAAGCGCTCACCGAGCTGGGTTTCTATACGGCTGCTATTGATTCTAAATTTGGCGCTGGTACAAAAACCGCGGTGCTTGCGTTTGAAAAGCGCAACAGCTTAACGGAGGATGGCACGGCGGATGGCGAAATGCAATTGTTGCTTTTTGAGGGCAAACCGCGCAACAGTAAAGGCACGCGTGTGGCTGTGAAAACCGTGCCGTTAGTCTCAGGCGTCACGATCAAATCCGCAAGCACAGGCGAAGCTGTGGAGAAACTGCAAACGCGTTTGAAGGAGCTTGGGTACTATACCGGTGAAATCAACGGAACCTGTGATAAGGCGACCGTGGCTGCCATGAAGGCATTCCAAACCAAAATGGGCATCAGCAGCGATGGCATTGCTACATCCGATGTTCAAACGATTCTATATGGCGCCACGGCGCTCACAGCCAGCGAGGTGGTAACCCCCACACCATCACCCACGGTTGCGCCGCCTACAGATACATTGCGCAAAGGCGACAGCGGTTCGGATGTCAAAACGGTACAGCAGCGCCTCGCGGAGCTGGGTTATTTTACGGGGACGGTGGACGGAAAGTATGGGGACGCTACGGTAACTGCGATGAAGGCGTTTCAAAAGAACAATGGGTTAACGCAGGATGGTGTTTTTGGCGCCAAAACGCGAACCGTGATGTTTGCGGCCAGCCCCGTGTACGCGAGCGCAACCGCCACGCCCTCACCTACCCCCACCATGGTTATTACCGAGGAAACGGTAGTTACCATTCAAGCGGGGTCAAGGGGCTCAATGGTGTTAAGCCTGCAACGCCGCCTGGTGGAACTGGGCTACTATACCTCACGGCTGGATGGTGTGTATCTGGAGGACGATATCACGGCCGTACGTGCCTTTCAGAAGGCAAACGGGTTAACGGTGGATGGGAAAGCCGGTTATAAAACCCAGCTGGCACTCTATAGCGATACAGCCGTGCGCGGAGATGTGGAAAGCACGACATTGGTAGCTACCATGCGCTACGGCGATAGCGGTGATAGTGTAACCACACTTCAAAACCGTTTGATTGAGCTTGGTTATCTGACAGGTACGGCGGATGGAAAGTTCGGCAGCAGCACGAAAGCGGCGCTGGTCGCGTTTCAAACAGCCAACAACCTGACACGCGATGGAATCGCTGGCGCTAAAACGCAAGAGGCGCTCAATGCAACCAGCGCTGTCAAGAATACGGTAACAACCAGCACCACATTAAAGTTGGGAGTTGTCAGCGAAGCAGTAAAGGCGCTGCAGCAACGACTCATCGCTTTGGGCTACCTGACGGGCAGCGCGGATGGTACTTTCGGCCCCAAAACCAGCCTAGCGCTTATCAGCTTTCAGAAGAACAACGGCTTGACAAGCGATGGCGTGGCGGGCTCCAAGACCATTGCCAAACTCAACAGCTTGAACGCAAAAGCGGCAGACGGATCAACATCCACAACCACTACGGCGCAGGCGCCTACGGTAAGCAGCGCGCCAAGCGCAAGCACAGTACGCTATGCAAACTGGTATACGGAAGTTAAAGTACGTTGTCAACTCTACCCCAATGTAACGCTCTATGATTTTACCACCGGTATCAGCTGGAAAATCGGTTTGTTCAGTTATGGAGGGCATGCGGATGGGGAGCCGCTAACAGCGACCGACACCGCCAACATGCTGCAGGCCTTTGGTAACCGTACCACATGGACTCCGAAAGCAGTGTGGGTGATTTTCAGCGACGGACGCGTGTATATGGCTTCAACCCACAACACACCGCATGGTACGTCTCATAACCGCTCAAACAATTTCAACGGCCATATATGTATTCATTTCCCACGCACCGCTGAACAGGTGGCGGCGATTGGCCCGTATGCCACTTCCCATCAGAAGGCCATAGACCTTGGCTGGACAGCTACCCTTGCGCGCAGGTAGCAAATCATCGCCAAAAGAGAATCAACACCCCTCCGGCTCGCACATGAGCCGGAGGGGTGTTTAGCGTTACTTGGCCGTTTAGGCCTATAGCGGTGTTGACATTAAGGTTCGTTCAATCAGCCGAATGGGTTTGAGCTGTAACTTGGCGTTGCGCAAGTTTTCCAGCCCCATGTCTTCTTCCCGGTTTATGTAGGTGAAGGGAGCGCGCTCGTAGGCATACGCAGCAAAGGACTGGATGATCATCGAATAGGCGCCGATATATTCGGGCAAAGCTTTTTCTGCGATAATATCCAGCAGCGCAGGCCGCGAATGCGAGCCGATGGAAAACGCGACGGGGGTTTCATTGGCAAAGAGCACGCCGCCGCATTGGCCGTAATCTTCCCGCAGCGATAGCATTCGTTTGATCGCGACCCGCTCGGCATCTACGGAAGCGCCCTGATGCACGTGATCCCAAGCATTCAAAACCTGCAAGCAGGCGTCTCCATTTTCGGGGGTTAACGGTTCAAAGCGCCATGAATACTTGCGCTTAAACTGGGAAATCTGGTTGCGCTTAGCAGCATAACTGCGACCCTGCATGTGGATCAACGCTTGCGCGTCATACAAATAATCGTAATATTCGCGCCGTGGTGAGGCGGTAAAGGTCTCCGGAAAGGGAAGCGTATCGTTTTCCACCTTCATAAACAGCAACTGACGACCGCCCTGCGCGCGTTCATGATCCATCAGCTGCATGAGCAGTTCCGGGAAATCCTCGGTTTCGTAAGGGGCAACGTAGCAGGGTTCTCCCTTCAAATGAAAGCGGAGGACAAACTGCGCACGCCAAAACGAAATCTCCATGCGATCCCATTGTTGCCATGCATATAAGCGAAAAGCGTCAAACTCACTGCTAAGCGCATGCAAGCGTTGCTGCCGCGCCCAAATCTCGGGAAGGTCGTTTTCGGTCAACAGGTGAAACAAACAGCCATCTTCTTTCATTTGCAAAGGTCAAGCCAAAGGCTTTTGCCAAGCATAGTATTACGATAAGGTTAACCGGATTTCCTGCTTTTGAATCAGTGCGTTGGGCGCTACTGCATCGAAAATCCTGTACATTCCCTCGGTGTGACGGCCATGCCTTTTTCTCCCGAATGGTTGAAAAACCTTTGCAGTCATGATACATTATCCATGGTACCCAGAATGGAGGCGCATGATGACCGAACAAATTGAGCGTCTGCTGATGCGTGTGGAGAAGCCCGCACGCTATACCGGCAGCGAGATGAATACAGATGTTAAACCCATATCCCAGGCCGAAATCAGCTTTGCTTTCTGTTTCCCGGATACTTATGAGGTGGCCATGAGCCATCTTGGGCTGAAAATCCTTTACAGCATCATCAACAACTTACCCTATGCCGTCTGTGAGCGCGTTTGCATGCCTTGGGTGGATATGCTGGAGGGCATGAAGGCGGAAAACGTGCCTTTGTTCTCGCTGGAAAGCCGTACACCGCTGCATCAGTTTGACATTATCGGGTTTACGTTACAATACGAAATGAGCTTTACCAACATTCTGGAAATGCTTTGGCTCGGCGGTGTGCCTGTCAAGGCCGCGGAACGCGGCGAGCAGGATCCCATTGTTGTGGCAGGCGGCCCCTGCGCTTCTAACCCGGAACCGCTGCATGCGTTCATTGATGCATTCATGATCGGGGACGGGGAAGATGTGATCGTAGAAGTGGTTTCGCTGCTGAATGAGTGCAAGAAAACAGGCGTGCCCCGTGCGGAGCGGCTCCGGTTGCTGGCAGGGATTCAAGGCGTATATGTTCCCTCGCTTTATACAGCTGCCTATCATGAAGATGGTACGTTGCGGCAATTCCTGCCCATAGACCCGGCCGCGCCCGAGACGGTGCAAAAGCAGTATGTCTATGATATGAATACGACGGCTTTCCCGGAGAGCATCCCTGTGCCATACACGCAGATTGTGCATGATCGCATAATGCTGGAAATCATGCGCGGCTGCACGCGCGGCTGTCGCTTCTGTCAAGCTGGGATGCTGTATCGCCCTGTGCGGGAACGCAGTGTTGACACCTTGCTGGCACAGGCAGAAAACCTGGTGGGCAGCACTGGCTATGAGGAGATTTCGTTGTCCTCTCTTTCCAGCGGGGATTACTCCTGCCTGCCCGCGCTTTGCCAGAGGCTTATGGAGCGCTTTGCTGAAAAGCGCGTGAGCATCAGCTTACCCTCGCTGCGGATAGACAGCGTTTTGAAGGATTCGCTTGCGCAGACCCAGCGTGTCAGGAAGTCCAGCCTTACCTTTGCGCCTGAAGCAGGCACACAACGTATGCGGGATGTGATTAACAAAGGCGTTACCCAGGAAGACCTGCTTTCAAAGCTCAAAGATGCGTTTGAGGGCGGATGGAGCAGCGTAAAGCTTTACTTCATGCTTGGGTTGCCTACCGAAACCGATGCCGATCTGGCGGGGATCGCATCGCTTGGCGAAGCGGCGGTGAAGGCATATTATGCCGTACCCAAAGGGCAGCGCGCCAAGGGACTGCGTGTTACCTGCAGCGCATCGGTATTTGTACCCAAACCCTTCACGCCTTTTCAGTGGTGCGCACAAGATTCGCAGGAAGAAGTTATCCGTAAACAGCGGTTTGTGCGCCAGCAATTCACGGCCATACGGGGCGCCTCTTTTAACTGGCATGATCCATCCGTGAGCCTGATGGAAGCATGCTTTGCAACAGGCGATCGCCGTTTGAGCGATGTGCTGTACCGCGCATGGCAATTGGGTTGCAAGTTAGACGGCTGGAGCGAGCATTTTAAGCTGGATGTATGGCTGCAGGCATTTACGGATTGCGGCCTGTCGCCGGATTTCTATGCGCACCGTACACGGCAGGAAGATGAACTTCTGCCGTGGGATTTTATCGACATCGGCGTTACAAAGCGTTTCCTGTGGCGCGAATACCAGCGCGCGCTGAACGCGCAAACCACGCGTGACTGCCGCCTAGGCTGCAATGGATGCGGCATCGAGCGTATGAAAGGGTTGTGCAGTTATGCGGATGATCGTAGTGTTTGAAAAGGGTCTGCCGGTGCGGCACATCGGCCATCTGGATTTGATGCGCACGATGCAGCGCGCACTGCGGCGAACCGATTTACCCATCCGCTATAGCAACGGCTTTAACCCGCACATTCGGTTAAGCTTTGCAGCGCCGCTTTCTGTGGGCGTGGTGGGACTGCGTGAAGTAATGGACGTACCGATGAGCGCTGAGGTCACCGGAGCGTATTTTCAACAGGCAATGAACCGTGTGTTGCCCTCGTGCCTTCGGGTAGTCAGCGCACGATCGGTTTCCGACACGTTCCCAACACTGATGGCGCTGGTGGCAGGGTCCCGCATACGAATCCAGCTAAGCATTTGCGCGGAAGCCATGCGCGTAGCCGAGGTTTTTCCGGCGTTTATGGAAGCAACGGAATGCGTAACGCTTCGCAAAACCAAAAGCGGAGAGAACATGACCAATATACGGCCTTTCATCGCAGAAGGCAGCCTTGAAGTGACAGGCACAGAAGCAATCATCCGATGCGTTATCCAGAATCGACAGGATGGTTCCTTGAAACCTGCGGTACTGATGCAGGCGTTGTGTGAACTTGCAGGTATCACAAGCGTTGATTATATTGCGTACCGTGAACAGATTATGACAAGAAATCCGCAAGGCGCGCTGATTGGAGTGGAGGAGTACCCGGATGCCTGATACCATGCATATCATAATCAAGGCGAGTGGCAAAGGCCGCTCGATTGCCGTAACGGCTGACAATAAACTGATGGAATACTATGTGGATAAAGCCGATGAGAGTACGCTTGCCGGCGCGCTTGTCCTTGGCCGCGTTGAACGTGTGGTGCCAACCATGGGCGCCGCGTTTGTGAACATCGGCCAGGCGCAGAATGGTTTTCTGCCGCTTGATGAGATGGAAAGCTTTACTAAGATCAACCAAGCAGCTTCTTTGGCATCGGGGCAAGAGTTGATTTTTCAAATCAAGAAAGATGCGAAGGATCAAAAAGGCGCTTTCCTGACGCGTGATATCGCCCTGCCCGGGCAATACCTGATTTATATGCCGCTGAACCGCTATGTGGGTGTGAGCAAACGCATACGGGATGACCATGCGCGTCAAAAGCTGCTGGAGACGGGTAAGGCGTTATGCCAGGATACCTTTGGTCTTATCATGCGCGAAGCTTCGTTGCTGGCACGTACGGATATGCTTTATGAGGAGCTTCAAGAACTCAAGGCGCTTTGGAACACCATGCAAAAGAGTGCGGAATATGCGAAAGCTCCAACAGTGTTACACCGGGAAAGCGTTCTGGCGGGGTTGCTACGCGATTATGCGCAACGTTACAGCATCCGCATCACCTGTAACGATAAAGTCAACAGGATGCCCGTACCCCCGACAGGCATTGATTGGGAACAGGTGAGCGATGTACAGCTTGAAGCACAATGGAAAGCATACCACGTGGATTCGAGCTTGGAAGAAGCCCTTGGTAGACGCGTAATGCTTAAAAACGGCGGTACGCTCATGATAGATGAGCGTGAAGCGCTATCGACTGTGGATGTGAACACCGCAAGTTTTGTGGGGGATCAACAGGGCGATATCGCGCTGAAACAGAACCTGGCAGCCTGCCATGACATCGCCCGTCAAATCCGATTGCGAAATCTAAGCGGCATCATCATCATTGACTTTGTTGATATGCCTGACGAAGTGCAGCGCGCGCAGGTAATCCAACGGCTGGAATCAGAGCTTTCCCGGGAGCGCGTCAAAACAGTCGTGCATGGGTTTACCAGCCTTGGGTTTTTGGAGATGACGCGCAAACGAACAGGCGCGACGCTGCGGGATCAATTATGTGCGCCGTGCGAAAAATGTCATGCGACGGGATACCGCTTGGAAAGGGAAAGGCTATCGTGAGCAAGAACCCAGTTTATATCACCTCGGAAGCGCTTAAAAGGCAGGAAGACGCCATTGAACGCATCGCGGCCATGCCTGAGCGCCCGCAGAGCTACCATATCGTAACCTATGGCTGCCAGATGAACGCGCACGACAGCGAAACCCTGGCAGGCATGCTTGAACAGATGGGGATGCTGGAAGCGAAGGATCGTAAAGAGGCGGATCTGGTGCTTTTCAACACCTGCTGTGTACGGGAGAACGCCGAGCGTCGTGCGCTGGGCAATGTGACATGGCTCAATGAGCTAAAGAAGAAGAATGCAAACCTGATTATCGGCGTTTGCGGATGCATGGTACAGCAGCCCCACATGGCGGAACGCATCCTGAAACAGTACCCGTTTGTTGACCTTGCGTTTGGCACCCATAATGTATATGAACTGCCGGAGATGCTGGAGGTGCTTCTGGCAAGCGGCAACCGCGTGGTGCGCCTTGCGCAGCAGGAGAATACCATCGCCGAAGGTTTGCCGGTAAAACGCAAAAACAGCAACAAGGCGTTCATCACCATTATGTACGGCTGTAACAACTACTGTTCTTATTGCATCGTCCCCTATGTGCGGGGTCGCGAACGCAGCCGCAGCATGGATGATATCCTGCGTGAAGCCCAAACCTTGCTGGAAAGCGGCGTCAAAGAGATCATGCTGTTGGGGCAGAACGTGAACAGCTATGGCAATGGCGGGCAGGAAACGTTCCCGGCGCTCCTGAAAGCGTTGGATCAAATGGGCGTGCCTCGCATCCGCTTTATGACTTCCCACCCCAAAGATCTGTCCGATGCGCTCATCGATGCCATGGCAGGAGGCAAGCACATCCTGAATCACCTGCACCTGCCGGTACAAAGCGGCAGCAACGAGATTCTGCTGGCCATGAACCGCCATTATACGCGTGAGAAGTATCTGGAGCGTGTATACAGCCTGCGCCAAGCCATACCAAACATTGGCCTGACGACGGATTTGATCGTCGGCTTTCCGGGCGAAACAGAGGCGCAGTTTATGGACACGGTATCGCTGGTGGAACAGGTAGGGTATGATGCGGCGTTTACTTTCATCTACAGCGCCCGGGAAGGCACGGCCGCAGCAAAGCTAACAGGACGCCTTCCAGAGCAGGAAACCAGCGAGCGAATCGGTCGGTTGATCCGCGTGATGGAAGAAAGCACACAAAGGACATACCAAAGCATGCTTGGCCAGCAGGAACAGGTGCTGGTGGAGAGCATCAGCAAACGAGATGCGGCAATGGTATCCGGTAAAGGCATGCGCGGTATCACGATTACATTCCCCGGCTCGAGCGCGGATATCGGCCAGATTATCCCGGTAACCATTATCCAAAGCGCGACCAATACCCTCAAAGCACAACGACTGACAGAAGGAGAATAACACGATGGAAAAGGTACTGAACCAAGCAGAACAGCTCGCCGAAGCGATTTTGGAGAGCGAGGAATATATTAAAATGCGCATTGCCGAAACGGCTGCCATGCGTAACGAAGAAGCGGCGGGGTTGATTGCTGCGTATGCACAGCATCGCTCCGCGGTAGAGGCGCTGCTCACCTCTGAGGATATTGACCGCAGCGCATTGGATGAAGCCAGCGAAAATCTGGAGGCGACGGAAAAGGCAATCGACGAAAACCAGCTCATTAAAGCTATGCGGGAAGCCAACACCGCTTTTGGCGATATGATGAAGCAGGTAAACCGAATCATCAAGTATGTCGTTACAGGAGAGATGGAGCAAGCGCAGGAAGGCTGCTCGGGTTCCTGCAGCAGTTGTGCTGGCTGCGGCCATTGAGGATAGAATAGCCGCCCTGTGGTTGCATACAATGCGGAGAATGGCCTCCTGAAGCGCGCAGAAACAGCCTTTGCGCTGCCTGCATATGCTACCCGTTTAAATGCGCCTAACATCGCATGAGAACCATGCCGGAAAGGAAAAAACAACGATGCCCGTAACGCCGATGATGCAGCAGTACCTTGATATCAAAGCCAAGCATAAGGAGTGCATCCTGTTTTTTCGCCTGGGCGATTTTTATGAAATGTTTTTTGAAGATGCGCTTCTGGTATCCCGCGAACTGGAGCTAACGTTAACGGGGAAAGATTGCGGGTTAAGTGAACGTGCGCCGATGTGCGGCATACCCTACCATGCGGCTTCGACCTATATTTCAAGGCTTATTGAACGTGGGCATAAAGTGGCGATCTGCGAACAGGTTACTGATCCCGCCTTGAGCAAGGGGCTTGTGGAGCGTGAGGTGGTGCGGATCGTGACCCCCGGCACGGTGGTGGATCCCGCGATGCTGGACGAAAAGAGCAACAGCTTCATCCTTTGCGTCGCGTTCCACGGGAAAGAAGCTTCGCTCGCGTATACTGATGTGAGCACGGGTGAGTTCCTTGTCCATAAGGTTAAGGACGCTTCTACGCAGCTTCGTGATGAAATCACGCGCATATTCCCGCATGAGATTATTACGGATAATGAGACTGCGCTGATGGAAAGCCTTGGAGAGACGATCGCCGTTACGCAGCTCACGGCATCGGTTTTCGAGCGTAAACGAGCCGAGCAGAACCTGCTGGCGCATTTTGGGGGAACAAACGTCCTAGCGCTGGGGTTTGAAGCACGTGATAAGCGTGTGATCGCCGCAGGCGCACTGCTGCATTACCTGAATGAGACGCAAAAGAATTCCCTTGCGCACATTACCCAGGTGACGCCATACCATGGCGGGGATACCATGTACCTGGATAGCATCACCAGGCGCAATCTGGAACTGACGGAAAGCCTGCGCAGCGGTGAGCGCCGCGGCTCGCTCCTGAACCTTTTGGATAAAACAGAAACAGCCATGGGTGCGCGCCTGCTGAAAAGCTGGGTGGAGGAGCCGCTGGTCAACCCGGAGCGCATTCGCGCGAGACTGAATGCGGTAGAGGCACTGCATGACCGTTATATCGATGCGGAAGAGCTTGGAAGCCAACTGTCACAGGTTGCGGATCTTGAACGGTTGCTGGGCAGAATCAGCTATGGCAGCCTAAACGCGCGGGACTGTCTGGCGCTCAAGCGCTCTCTGCTTTGTATTGAACCGATTAAGGAACTGCTGGCGCAGTTTCAGGTGCCTGCCATCGCGGCGTTGGCACATACGCTGGCGCCGCTAACGGCGTTACAAACCCTTATCACGCGCGCAATCCACCCTGATGCGCCGCCCACCATAACGGATGGCGGTATCATTGCGGATGGATATCATGCGGATTTGGACGGCTACCGCGAAGCGAGCATCAACGGCAAGCAATGGGTGCTCGATTTGGAAACCGCGGAGCGGCAGGAAACTGGCATCAAGAATTTGAAGATACAGTTTAACCGTGTTTTTGGTTTCTATATTGAGGTGACCAAAAGCAATCTGGGCAGCGTACCGTTGCGCTATACGCGAAAGCAGACGCTGGCGAACGCGGAGCGGTATATTACGCCTGAGCTTGTTGAAATCGAACGGAAAATTACCGGCGCGCAGCAAGCTGCCTTAGCGCTGGAAGCACAATTGTTCGCGGCCATTCGGGATGAAATTGCAAAAGAGATACCCGCGATCCAGCAAAACGCAATGGCGTTGAAAACGATGGATGCGATTTTATCCCTGGCACGGGTTGCGCGCGAGTATGACTATGTTAAGCCGACCATTACAGAAGATGGCGTAATTGACATCAAAGGCGGCCGTCATCCCATTGTGGAACGTTCGATGTCGGATGTGTCCTTCATACCCAATGATGTTCTGCTGGATACGGATCAAAACCGAATGCTCATTATCACCGGCCCCAATATGGCCGGAAAGAGTACTTATATGCGGCAAGTTGCGCAAATCACGCTCCTAGCGCATATCGGTAGCTTTGTACCCGCGATGGAAGCAAAAGTGAGCTTATGTGATCGCATTTTCACGCGCATCGGCGCTTCGGATGATCTCGCCGGCGGGCAAAGCACCTTTATGGTGGAGATGAGTGAAACGGCTGGAATCCTTCGAAACGCAACCAGCCGATCGCTCATCCTGCTGGACGAGATCGGTAGGGGTACCAGTACGTTTGATGGTCTCAGCATCGCGTGGGCAGTGGTGGAACATATCCTGGACCAAAAGAAAATCGGGGCGAAAACGCTGTTTGCCACACACTATCATGAGCTAAGTGAGCTGGAAGGCCGCTTTGACGGGGTGAAGAATTACTGCATCACCGTGATGGAACGCGGCGAGGATGTCATCTTCCTGCGAAAGATAAAGCCGGGCGGTGCGGATAAGAGCTACGGCGTTCATGTGGCGCGCCTTGCGGGAATCCCCGCAAGCGTAGTCGCTCGCGCCCACGAGATACAAGCGCGGCTTGAAGTCAGTGATATCAATCAGGAAACCATCAGCCAGAACATTCTTGAAAACAAAAAGAAAGCAAATAAGCAGACCGATCTGTTTCATATACAGCAGGATGAACTGGTGGAGGAACTCAAAACGCTGGAGGTGCTTTCCATAACACCGATGGACGCGCTCAACGTGTTGTTCCGCTTGCGTGAAAAGGCCAGAAGGCTGTAAGGAGAAAATCATGGAATTCGAACCCATCATGCGACTGAGCGATGCTGTGATCGGGCAAATTGCCGCTGGCGAGGTTGTGGAGCGACCCGCGTCCGCGGTGAAGGAGCTGGTTGAAAACAGCATTGACGCGGGCGCAACCGCCGTAACGGTGGAACTGAAGAACGGCGGCATTGGCTACCTTCGCGTGAGTGACAACGGGCGGGGGATACCAGCCGGACAAGTCCGCATGGCATTTGAACGTCATGCTACCAGCAAACTGCGCAAAGCCGAAGAGTTATTCAGCGTGCGTACACTGGGTTTTCGCGGGGAAGCGCTTGCATCTATTGCCGCCGTTTCCAAAGTGACCTGTATCACACGCACGGCGGATGCGGATTACGGAATCAAGACGCATGTAGAAGCAGGCACGATGGGGGAAATCGTTGAGGCTGCAAGCCCTATTGGCACGACCATAACCATGCGCGATCTCTTTTTCAATGCGCCCGTGCGGCTCAAGTTTCTGAAAAAGCCAACGGCGGAGGCTGCATTGGTTTCTGATTACATGATGCGGCTGATCCTCAGTAAGCCGAATATTGCTTTTCGTTTTGTCAATGAAGGCAAGACCATCTACCGCAGCGCGGGTGATGGTACGCTGGAATCGGCGATCTACTGCGTATATGGGCGCGAGGCGCTGCAAGCCATGTATCCTATAAAAGGAGTGCAGTCCGGTGTTGTGCTGGAAGGGTATGTGGGCGTAGGGGAACAGTCTCGCGGTAACCGCCTGCAACAGAGTTTTTTCATCAATGGGCGATACTTCCGCAGTGAAGCATTAGGGCGCGCGCTTGAAAGAGGCTGCGAGGGTTATGTGATGATTGGACGTTTCCCAAGCTGCGTGTTGATGCTCACCATGCCGTACCATCAGGTGGATGTAAACGTTCACCCCAATAAGCTGGAAGTGCGCTTTCAAAATCCCGATGCCGTTGCGCAGGCGATAACAGCGCTTACGGGCGACGCGCTTCGTACGGTCACGATTCAGGAAAAACTAGCGGGTGAAACGAAAGCGGATATGGTTTCGCCGGAGCAGGAAATCAAGCTGATGGCTTGGCGGGAGGGTATGGAGGACGAGCTGGCGGATGCCACGCAACAACATGCGGTGCAGGACGCGGATACGCAAAGGGAGTGCGAGCCAAGGGAAAACCCAATCGTACCCGAACTATATGGGATGCCTGGCATCAACGATCCCTCGTGGGGCAGCGTGCGCAATGACGGATTGTCCAAGCAGGAACAGCCAAGTTCTTCCCCGCCGATTCTGCGTGAGCCTGCGGCGATGCCGCACAGCGCTGAGGAAATGCTGATACAGCGAGAGAGCGTGCAATGGATTCCCGAAAGTGTTGGGGAAGATGAAGCGGATCATGCGGATGATACCGTTATGCCCGTAACGGCCAGCACGGATGAAAGCATGGTGGCAACCACAGTACCAGAGAGCAACATGAGTTGGACGACTCCGCAAGGCTCTGTGATGCGCTTTCATCGAACTGGACTTGGGGATTCGCAGGCGACGGAGGGGATTCCTGAAAGGGAAACGGATTCAATCACCTATACACAGGAAGCCTTTGCAGAACCTGATGATCGCATAACACTGCGCTACATCGGCGCGGCTTTTCGAACCTATCTGCTGTTTGAAGCAGGAGAACGGCTTCTGATGGTTGATCAGCATGCGGCGCATGAGCGTGTTCTCTTTGACCGTTTTTTGGCGCGTTATGACACCATGACCATTTCCCAGCAGCTTATGACCCCGCAAATGATACGACTGACCGCGCGTGATGTCTCAACGCTTTCGGATATGGAAGAAACGCTTGTCGATTCCGGCTTTGAAGTAGAAGTATTTGACGCGACGTCGGTGGCCGTACGCGCCGTGCCTGTGATCTTAGGTGAAACCGAAGACTTACGTGATGTGCTTTTGGATGTGCTGGACGAGCAGCAAGCCGCGCGCGGCAAAGCAACGCGAGAGCGTATGCGAAGGCATGTGGCACAGCTGGCATGCAAGCATGCGATAAAAGCGGGAGATATACTCCGCGAGGAAGATGTGCGGTTGCTTTTAGAACAGATGCTGTCCACGGGCGCACAGCCTACTTGCCCGCATGGCAGGCCGATCGTCATTGAAATACCCAGGCGAGAGTTGGAAAAGCGTTTTAAGCGCATCCAGTGAGGGGATGACCATGGAACAACAACCAGTTGTATGCGTTGTGGGGCCAACCGCAAGCGGCAAGACGAAGCTCGCGATTACGCTTGCCAAGGAGCTTGACGGTGAGATCATCAACATGGATAGCATGCAGATTTACAGGCGCATGGATATCGGAACGGCCAAACCATCCTTGGCGGAACGCCAGGGCATCAAGCATCATTTGCTGGATATTCTGGAGCCGCACGAAAGCTTTACGGTAGCGCAATATGCCAAAGCCGCGCAGGATACGATACGGGAAGTTGGGACACGCGGCAGACTTCCCATTTTGACGGGAGGGACGGGGTTTTACCTTCGGGCGCTGACGCAAGAGCTTCAGCTGGGAGGCATTCGAAGCGATGATGAGCTTCGCCGGCGGCTCAAGAGAGAAGCGGAAACACCAGAGGGGAAATTGCGACTGTTCAGCCGCCTTGAACAGATTGATCCCAAAACGGCCGCGCGGCTGCATCCTAACGATGTACAGCGTGTAACCCGTGCCATCGAGGTATATGAACTGACGGGCAAGCCCTTTTCTCATCAGCAACCTGCACTCCAAACGCATACAATGTCGTTTTGCATGCTTGGAACGACCATGGATCGCGCGATGCTGTATACGCGTATCAATGCGCGAGTGGAACGCATGATGGAGCAAGGTCTGCTGCGTGAAGTACAGGCGTTGCTGCATAACAATGTGCCCGCAACGGCGCAGGCCATGCAGGGCATCGGGTATAAAGAAATTGTAGCCGCTCTTGCGGGTGAAACAAGCATTCAGGAAGCGGTGCAGCGCATCCAGCAGCATACACGGCACTATGCCAAACGGCAATGGACATGGTTCCGCGCTGAGCCGCGCGTGCAGTGGCTGGATATGGCACGGAAAGAAAACACGGCAATGGCACTGCAAATGGCAAAAACATTCTGGAAGGAAGCAAATCAATGATCGTTCACGAGCTCTTTGCAAAGGCGGAAAGCCTTTGTGACCAATCGTTCAGGAACATAGATGAAATTGCGTTATCCAACACTGCGCGCGTGCTGGACACATTTCAGAAGCATGCGGTAGCCGTGCGTCATTTTTCGCCGACGACAGGCTACGGGTACGGAGATATTGGACGGGATACGTTGGAAGCGATCTACGCGGATCTGTTCCATACGGAAGCGGCCATCGTACGACCACAGATCGCTTCCGGCACGCATGCGCTTTCCTTATGCTTCTTTGGGCTTTTGCTGCCGGGGGATGAGCTTTTATATGTGAGCGGCGCGCCATACGATACGCTCGGTGGTGTGATTGGTTTTGCGGGGGATCGTGCTGGCTCGTTACAGGAAATGGGCGTTGGGTATGCACAGGTGGAATTGGATACGGCAGGGCAGCTTGATTTGCCAGCTATCCGTGCCGCCATGAAGCCTACCACCAAAGTGGTGGCGGTGCAGCGTAGCCGTGGTTATTCTACGCGGCGTTCACTGAACCCCATCGATCTATTGCCGCTCAAAGAGATGCTGCTTGCCGATTTTCCAGAGGCCATTCTCATGGTGGATAATTGCTATGGCGAGTTTGTTCAAACCGGCGAGCCGACGGATTATGGCGCGGATATTTGCGTTGGCAGCCTGATTAAGAATCCGGGCGGCGGTTTGGCGCCCACGGGCGGCTATATCGTTGGCAAGCAAAAATGGATCGATCGCATCAGTTATCGCCTTACTGCGCCTGCGATTGGGCTTGAGGTTGGCAGCTATGCCGCCAGTTACCAGCCCTTCTATCAAGGGCTGTTTATGGCGCCGCATGTGGTTGCACAAGCGCTTAAAACGGCGGTGTTGGCCTCGGCGGTTTTTACGGAATTGGGGATGCAAACCATGCCGCCGCCGGAGGCGTCGCGCACAGATATCATCCAAGCGCTGACGCTTGGCACACCGGAACGTTTGATTGCTTTTTGTCAAGGTATTCAGATGGCTTCACCGGTCGACAGCATGGCCTTGCCGGAGCCATGGGACATGCCGGGCTATCAGGAGCAGGTGATTATGGCAGCCGGTACTTTTGTAGCAGGCGCAAGCATTGAACTAAGTGCCGATGCGCCGATGCGCGCGCCCTATGTTGCCTACTTGCAGGGCGGTTTAACCTACAGCCATGGCAAGCTTGCCTTGATGCGCACCTTGGAGCATATGATGAAGATGGGCTGCCTGTAAAAAGTCGTTCTTGCGTGATTATTGCTTGGGATTTGTGGTAGAATGAATTCACATGCAAGAAAGCACTGTCACGAAAGGATAATCTGGCAAGCTGAAGCCGGAAGCATGTCAGGATGGTCAGCGCATGAAATGGCGAGGGATGCTTGCAGAAATACCACGAGATGGGAGGGTTTTCTTTGGCGGTACAGACGAAAAAGAAACCGAATGCGAAGGCGACAATGACTAGATTTATCGCGCTTGCGCTGGCTGTGCTGTTGCTGGGCAGCGTATTGGCGGCCGCGATGTTTACCAATTTCTATTGATGGCGTGAAAGCCTGCCCCGAACAGGGGGAAAGTGTAGAAAGATGGAGCACAAAGAACAATCATCCATGCGGGGTACGGTTCATTACTGGATTACGCGTCATGAGCATAGCCAACATACGCTTGTTTTTACGCATGGCTTAACCGCGGATCATACTATGTTTGAAAAGCAGGTGGACTTTTTTACCACCCATAATACTGTAATAACGTGGGATGTCCCGATGCATGGGCTATCGCGACCCTATACTAGTTTTACCTATGCGAATTGCGTGGAAGACCTGCGCGCGATTCTGGATGCGGAAGGCATCGAGAAAGCGGTTTTTGTAGGCATGTCGATGGGCGGATATGTTTCGCAGTTGTTTGCGGCAACGTATCCGGAGCGAACCGCTGGTTTCGTGGCGCTGGATACCACGCCGTTTGGCCATCGCTACTACACAAAATCGGATATTTGGTGGCTGCATCAGGTGGCGCCAATGGCCAAATGGTTTCCGGATCGTATGCTGCGACAAAGCATGGCCAGTGCCGTATCCAAAACAACGTACGCCAAGCAAACCATGTTGCGCATGTTAGCATCACTTTCCAGAGCTGATATCATTGCCCAGTTGGATATTGCCTACCGAGGTTTTGCCAAAGAGAATCAGGACATCGCGTTAACGTGCCCTGTGTTGATTCTTCTTGGGGAGTGTGATACCACCGGCAAGGTTCGCGCCTATTGTGAAGCCTGGGCAAAACAGACCGGGTACCCGCTTACCATCATTAAAGGAGCGGCGCACTTTTCCAATGGCGATAATCCAGAACAGGTGAATGCAGAGATAAAGCGCTTTGTAGAAAGCCTGGCATGATTCGATACTTGCTTTGATGCGCGATAGATGTGCGTTGGTTCCCTGCGCTAAGCGGCACGGATAAGAATGCATGACAGGGAAGCGCCGCTTACGCAGGGGGAATGGAATGGTTAACGCGACGCATCCGAAAGCATGTGCGCCACCATGCGTTGCCATACTTGCTGCGTCTGCAGAAACTCCGCGTAGTGTTGTTCAACGTTGCGATCGTACAAGGTTAGCTCCGCCATGATTTTGTTGAAATCCTTCAGTTTAAAATAAGCGGCAAGTTTGGGAAGCGTGCTTTCCAACTTGCTTTTCATATCCTCGATTTTACGCGCATATTGGTCACGTTGGGTAATGTATAGCAGCAGTGGCTTGTAACGTACCCAGCCTATACAGGCATTGTAAAAGCGTGTGACCACAGCTCTTGAATCCGCTTTAATGGGTTTGAGCTCCGTAGGCAATACGCCGTTTAGCAAACAATTATACATCGAAAAGCCATTGTGGAAAGCATAACTGGGGATGCGCAGCACCTTGCGCTCTGTCAGGCAAGTGCTTAGGAAAGTATCTTCTCCACGCGCACCAGGCGGGTTATAGAAGGGAAACATACGTGCGGGATCCGTCAGGTTCAGCATCAGGTTTGAGCCGGATATGAACTTGCACCCGTTTGCCTCGGCGACTTCCCGCGCAGAATTTTGGATCAGGATGGACGTATCCGCATACGTAACGCCGCCTTGGCGCATCACACGCTGCATGTTCTTCCAGTTGATGATATCATTGCTGATTGCTTCAATAAAAGTTTTGAAATCGGCTTCCGTCAACGTATCGTTAAAGGTGATAACGGGGATGGGGGAGATATAACCGCAATGGTAGCCGTTTGTGATATCCGCATCCTTGATATGCATCAAGTGGTTGCTGAGTACCTGTTGACCGCTCCAAAGCGCCACATGCTTATCCCGCGTTACCGCTAAGGGATATTCATCATCATCCAGGAACAGCAAGTAGTCCATTTGGTTTTGAATGGCGGAGTACAGCACGGCGTTGCGCATCGCAGCATATCCAGAGGTGAAAAACAGCTCCGCCTCGTCTTGGCTTACGACATTTTCACGTACGAGCGAATCCACCTCGCGCTGGATATACTCGGTATCTACAAAATGGATACCCTCGATTTTTTCGGACAGGTCCTTACCTATGCGTGTGTAATCGCTTGGTTTGGTGTCGTTGTATCGCAGATCATAGGCAATAAACACATGCAGGTGGATGTGTGCCGTATCGATCAACCCGCTGTCCTTCCAACTGTAGATGTAGGTTTTCAGTACCTTAAGGAATCCTTTGCGACCCGTCGCAAAGCCGATGCCCACATGAATAATCTTCTTTTCTAACATGAATCCTCCTCTTCCTTTCGAATCCAGTGATAACAAGGATAACGCACCACCGAATATGCTCACAAACAGGAGCAAATACCATTACCATATCTATTATACAGTAAAATTGCATGAGATTCAAATTTCCCTATATATGGGTATCTAAAAGGCGATGGCTTTGCGCCCGGGTTCATGATAAAACGCGGAATTGCTAATAGAACAAGTAAGTGTGATTTGAAGGCATACAGCGCAGAGACGCAGACAATGATTTAATTGTACGTGCTGAATTGTCATGGTGTGGGGGGAATGGCAATATTCATAAGCATAATAAGCCACGTGGTGGCGATGACAAATAGCTTAGTAATTGTCTGGGTGATTTGACAAAGCCTGAGGATGTTAGTATAATGAACAAAAGGGGAAAGCCCGATCAGAAAACCGAATGATGAAAGGATGAATGCCTGATGAAAAAGTCTTTGGCGATCCTGTTGGCATCTCTGCTCTTACTTGGAACCATTTCTCTGGCTGGCGCGGAGACGGCGACTGTGTTTGACCCTGCGCTCGTAGAAGCCGCGCAAGCGGATGGCGAGCTTACCGTGTATGCCTCCTGCGAAGAAGCCTACATGAATGCGGCCGCAGACGGTTTCCAAGCGCTGTTTGGCATTACGGTTAACCGCCAGCGGCTGTCCACTGGTGAGGTAGCCGCGAAGATTGAGGAGGAAAATGGCAACCCCAGCGCGGATGTATGGTTTGGCGGCACAACGGATCCTTACAATGAGACAGCCGCCAAAGGGCTGCTGGAAGCATATGACGCAAAGAACGCGGTTCACTTAATGAGCGATCTTTACCGTGACAAGGACGGCTACTGGTATGGTATCTACAAAGGCATCCTTGGCTTTATGGTTAATACCGAGGAAATTGATCGCCTGGGGCTGGACATCCCGTTGGACTGGGATGATTTGCTTAAGCCTGAATACAAAGGGTTGATCTGGCTTAGTAACCCCAACACCGCCGGCACCGCAAAGCTCGTAATCAACACTATGGTGCAGATGAAGGGGCACGACGCGGCCATGGCGTATTTTAAGTTGCTGGATGAAAACATTGGCCAGTATACGAAAAGCGGTTCAGGCCCCAGCAAAATGGTTGGCCCCGGCGAGTGTGTAGTCGGCATTGGTTTCTTGCATGATGGCATAACGCAGATACTCGCCGGGTATGACAACATTCAATTGGTGTTGCCAGCCAGCGGCACCAGCTACGAAGTGGGCGCTACAGCAATTTTCAAAGGCGCAAAGCATAGTAACGCGGCGCGTTTGTGGATCGAGTATGCACTAAGCCCTGAGTGCGTCAATCTGGCAAAGACGGCGGAAAGCTATCAGTTCCTCGTGATTGACAATGCCATACAGCCGGAAGAAGCAACGCAGTTTGGCCTTGATCCCAACAACACCATCGAATATGATTTTGAAGACGCCAAGGCGAATACTTCCAAGTATGTGGAAGACTTCTTTGCAGCCATCGGTGCCGCGGCGGATGACCGTTTCAAGACTGAGTAACATTATCATGTTCATGAAGCGCACAGGATGGCGGGAACCCCGTCATCCTGGCGCTTTGTATAAGTGTGTGCAAAGGTTCCGGATACAAAGCAACGCTTTCCTGCTGTGTGAGAAACGGAAAGCTTACCGAAGGGAGCTGCCGTTATGGCTGGCGTACGGGTTCAAAGCAGACGGCTGGAACGTAGAAAGTTTTTCGCGGATCCCATTATGGTATCGACGATCGTAGTTCTGCTCATTTTTTTGGCCTTATTCATCCTGTATCCACTTGCGATGCTGCTGGTGGATAGTATTCTGGATAAAGGGAAAGGGTTTACGCTGGATGTGTTCAGTCGTGTATTGAGCATGCAGCGCTTTCAAACCGCTTTCTCCAACACCCTGGCATTGGGGTTGATCACCGGCATCACAAGCACGCTGATTGGCCTGCTTTTCGCGTATGTGGATGTGTACATGAAAGTGCGCAGCCGCTTTGTGAAGAAACTATTCGACGTGGTAAGCATGCTGCCGGTTGTCTCCCCGCCGTTTGTGCTTTCGCTGAGCATGATACTGCTTTTTGGCCGCAGCGGACTGGTAACACGAACGCTGCTTGGCATTTATGACAGCAACATTTACGGGTTGCATGGTATTGCCATCGTGCAGACGCTCACGTTCTTTCCAGTATGTTACCTGATGCTCAAAGGCCTGCTCAAAAACATAGACCCTTCTTTGGAAGAAGCCTCCCGCGATATGGGCGCCAGTCGCTGGAAAGTATTTACTACCGTGACTTTACCGCTGTTGCTGCCAGGTTTGGGCAATGCGTTCTTGGTGACATTCATCGAATCGGTTGCTGATTTCGCAAACCCGATGCTCATTGGCGGCAGTTATGATACATTGGCAACGACCATCTACCTGCAGGTGACGGGCGCATATGATAAGGTTGGCGCGGCAGGCATGGCGGTAGTGCTTCTGGGGCTTACGCTCGTGCTGTTTATGATTCAAAAATACTACCTGGAAAGGCGTACTGTGGCAACCCTTACCGGCAAGGCCAGCCGCGAACGCATGTCCATCGCGGATAAAAGCGTTACACGGCCGCTGACGATCCTCTGCTCGCTGGTGAGCGTATTTGTGGTGCTGATGTATATCAGCGTCCCATTCGGCGCCTTGTTTAAACTGTGGGGGCGTAACTACTCGTTATCGTTGGTGCATTTCGAGTATATCATGAAATATGGCGGTGCGCGCGCGTTCCGCGATTCATTCATGCTGTCCATGATTGCCGCGCCCATTACCGCATTGCTTTCCATGATCATTAGCTATTTGGTGGTGAAGAAGAAGTTCCGTTCCAAAGCATTCATTGAGTTTGTAAGCATGCTCGCCATGGCCGTCCCGGGTACGGTATTGGGTGTCGGGTATATCCGGGGCTATGCAAACGGTTTGTTTGGCAGTGGCATCATGCAGGGTTTATATGGCACCGGAGCGATACTGGTAATTGTATTTGTAGTCAGGAGCCTCCCTGTTGGAACGCGAAGCGGCATATCTGCGTTGCAGCAGATAGACCGCTCCATTGAGGAGAGCGCTTATGATATGGGGGCCAACAGCGGCAAGGTTTTCATGACTATTACGCTGCCGCTGATCAAGGATAGCTTTTTCAGCGGACTGGTTACCACTTTTGTACGCTCCATCACGGCGATCAGTGCCATAATCTTGCTGGTTACCCCCAGATATTTGCTGATTACCACCCAAATCAATGAGTTTGCAGAGAAAGGGAAGTTTGGTGAAGCATGTGCCTACGCCACGATACTCATCATCATCGTATACGCTTCCATTTTACTGATGAACCTGTTTATCAAATACTTTGGTACCAGTAAAAAGATCAGGGAGGCAGAGAAGCATGGCTAAGGTGAGCAAAGGCGTACGCCTTGAGCATATTTCCAAGATTTATCGGGACCCCAAGACAGATAAGGATTTTTATGCGGTGCGGGATGCGAGCATCAATATCGAACCAGGCACATTTGTTACGCTGTTGGGGCCAAGTGGTTGTGGCAAAACCACGACCTTGCGTATGATTGCTGGATTTGAAAGCCCAGATGAAGGGGAAATCTTTCTGGGCGATGAGGCGATCAACGCACTGACGCCAAACAAACGTGATACGGCAATGGTTTTTCAAAGCTATGCGCTTTTCCCGCATTACAATGTATTTGACAATGTAGCGTACGGTTTACGCCTTCGAAAGCTTCCCAAACAGGAAATCGAAGAACGGGTTCACAGTATTCTTGCGCTGGTGGAGATGGAGGGGATGGAATCCCGCATGACCAATCAGCTCTCCGGCGGTCAGCAGCAACGTGTGGCGCTTGCGAGGGCGTTGGTGGTCGAACCAGGTGTGCTCCTGTTTGATGAGCCGCTTTCTAATCTGGATGCGAAACTGCGCGTGAATATGCGTACCGAGATCAGGCGCATCCAGCAAACGCTAGGCATCACAGCCATTTATGTAACCCATGACCAGAGCGAGGCCATGTCTATCAGCGATACGATCATCATTATGAACAAAGGCGAGATCGCGCAGATGGGCACGCCGATGAACATCTATTATCATCCAAACAGCGAGTTTGTAGCGGATTTCATTGGGGAGGCGAACTTTCTGGAGGGCGAAACACTGGGCATGGAAGGTACCACATGCCGCGTGAGCATTCAAGGCAAGGAAGCGAGGGTAGTTACTGACCGTGCTATCAGCGCGGGGCATCCCTGCAAGGTGGTTTTGCGCCCTGAAGCAATCCAAATAGGCACAGAAGGACTTCTGCCCTGCATGGTTGAACTGAGCTGTTTTATGGGCAGCTATCAGAACTATCATGTTAGGGTGGGGGATGTGCTAGTGAAAATTGCCGACAATTGTCCGGTGAACAAACGGATTTTCATGGTGGGGGAAAAGGCATTTCTATCCTTTGATAAGGAATGCGCACACCTGCTTTAAAACATGCACGCCCGTGCAAGCAAGAGAAGATGCCGGATTACGGCATCTTCTCTTGTGTATAGCGGCCTATTGCTTTTGGCTTCACATCAAACGCCGTCGACATCTGGAATGCTGCGATGTGTGAGCATAAAAGCGCCCGCGTTAAGCGCTTCCATGGTATGCCCCTGCCCGTAAAGCTTATACTTGTATGTGCAGAGCCCTTCCAGCCCCATGGGTCCGCGCGCGTGTATTTTGCCTGTCGCAATACCTACTTCCGCGCCAAAGCCGTACATGAAGCCATCAGCAAAACGCGTTGAACAATTGGCAAATACATCCGCGCTGTCAACAAAAGTCATAAAGCGTTCTATGGATGCGGCATCCTGTGAAAGGATGGCGTCGGTATGCCGAGAGCCGTAAGTATTGATGTGGGAGATGCCCTCATCGATATCCGCAACAACTTTGATCGATAAGATTGCATCAAGGTATTCGGTATGCCAATCATCTTCCGTTGCCGCTTCGCAATTGATGAACTTACGTGTTTCTGGACAGCCGCGAAGAACAATACCTTTATCTCGGAGCGCCTGCGCCACTGCCGGGAGAAAAATGGGGGCGATCTCGCGATGTACGAGCAGGGTTTCCGCCGCGTTGCAGACCGAGAGGTTTTGCGCCTTGCTATCAACAGTGATGTTTACGGCCTGCGCTACATCGGCAGCCTGATCCACATATACATGGCATATCCCTTCAGAATGGCCAAGCACAGGGATGCTGCTGGTTTTCATGATGTGGTGCACAAAACTATTGCTGCCACGCGGGATAATCAGGTCGATGGCATCGTCCTGCTGAAGCATGGAAGCGACATCTTCCCGTGATTGGAGGAGGTGGCACCAACCATCCGGCAAGCCAGCTTTGGCGGTTCCCTCTGCAATCGCCTGAAATAGAGCTTGATTTGTCTCGATAGCCTCGCGGCCGCCTTTGAGTAGCACGGCATTACCGCTTTTCAAGCAAAGCGAGCTGATCTGCACCAACGCATCTGGCCTGCTTTCGAATATCACACCAATGACCCCGATTGGGCAGGAGACACGGTAAAGGCGTAACCCATCGGCAAGTTCATTTGCGTATTGCACGTGACCAAGCGGGTCAGGTAAGGTTGCGAGCGCGGCAAGCCCCGCAATTACGCGCGCGGCTTTATTCTCGTCAAAACGTAGCCTGCTGAGCATAGGCGCGTTGAGGTTTGCGCGTTCTGCGTTTTGCAGATCTCGTTTGTTTGCGGCAATGATTTGGGGCAGATTACGCTCGATGGATTCGCCCATGGCAAGCAATGCCTGATTGCGCCTATCATTGCTCAGCGCGTTCAGAAGTAGACCCGCCTTGCGTGCGTTTAATGCCATTTGCCGGATGCTGTCTTGCGCCATAGCATAATGCCCTCCATGATGATATGAATCCATTATAAAGCAGTAATCAACTATTTGCAATGTGAAAGAGATGTGTTATACTTGTATGTGCACGTTGGAACACCATCGTGCTTGAACGGCAAGGGGGAAGTGACGTGCCGCGGCAAAAGGGCGTTAAGCCTGTCGCCCAAAACAGAAAAGCCTATCACGAGTACTTTGTTGAAGAAACGTATGAGTGCGGCTTAAGCCTTGAAGGTACTGAAGTCAAAAGCATTCGCGCGGGCAAGATCAACCTGAAGGAAAGCTACTGTATGATCCGAAACGGGGAGATTTTTGCAGAAGGCATGCACATTAGCCCTTATGAGCAAGGAAACATCTTCAACCATGATCCCCTTCGCCCTAAGAAGCTGTTGATGCATAAAAGCGAAATCCGCAAACTGGCTGGGCTTGTGAGCAGGCAGGGGTACGCGCTGATTCCTTTGAAAGTCTATCTAAAAGACGGACGCATGAAGCTGGAACTCGGATTGTGCAAAGGAAAGCAATTGCACGATAAACGCGACAGCGCCGCGGATCGAGATGCGCAGCGTGAGATACAACGCGCGTTTAGCCGTCGACAGGATGGTTGATGATAACGACAACATGGGGGTGTTTCGGTTTCGACGGGGGTTTTTGAGGGTTGAGTAAGCGAGCCGCGGACCCTGTACCGCGCAACAACGGGGAAAAACAACAACTGACAACAACGAATTGTCTTTCGCGGCTTAATGCCGTGCGTCGACCCGAATTCCCCACGGATTCGGTACTCGGCGTCATGATCGTGGGGTACGAGTACGCCAAAGCTTTGAGGCGATACCCGTAAAATGAAGCTACCGTAGGTCTAAGCCTGTCAAGGGGCGTAGACTGAGGGGAATCCTAAATCCTTGAATGCGCTCGGAGAAGGCTCAATCAACATGCTTTCGGACGGGGGTTCAACTCCCCTCACCTCCACCAAATCACTAACCATCTATTGATAAAAGAGATTTTATCCGTAGGTGGTTTTTGTTTTGCCCGAAAGTCCAGTAATACTGGGATTTTTCAGCTTCGGGGTTCTCAGGCTGTATCAATAGTTGCTTAGAGTCGGATGGCGTTTTCGGAGAACACTTGACCCGAACCGTGACGATTTCCGAGTGTCTTTTAACGATTCCCCTGTCGGGTGGGTTCAAATTTAACGATTCTCATTGCCCGTGCCCATTTTTCGCAACATTTTATTTTGGCTGTTTTGAGGGCGGTTGAAGGCATAAAAAAAGGGCCCCGAAGGCGAGCCGGGATACCCTTGGCAATCTTGCAACCTTGAGCGGTGAACCCGTATGGTTGCTAAGTTTCCGCATGATTTAGGGTTGCCAACATCCTTTGGGAGTGGCAACCTTGATGTGGCAATGTTAAGCGGTGATTTCCGAGCCGTTCCTGAACTGAAATGTCATAGTGCTATCCGTGGAGACCATGACTTGGTCGATAACCGCAAGCCAGAGAGCTTCATCCCATTCCGCGAGAGCGAGCGGTCGTTTTTCGATGTCTCGGATAAAGGCGTCAAGCGTTTTGGACTTAGCGATACGATTTCGCTTCATCGCTTCCAGCTCATCAACCCGCTCCGTCGCTTGGCGGTGACGGTCAAGATAGCCGTTATTGCGTTCGTTGAAATCGGACTGATTCTGAGCGGTTCGGGCGTTCTCGTAAATTGCCTTGCGCGAGAGTTCGGCGATAACCTCGATTTCACGGTGCAGCTCGTTGAGTTCCGAATCAATCGCTGTGGTGTCGCAAAGTGTGGACTGCGCCATGCGGCAATCGGAGACAAGCCCGTCGCGGTTCTCCATTAGCTTGTTGAAAGCGGTGAGAAACCGCTCTTTGACCTCGTCCTCCGTGATAAATGGCGTTCCGCATGGTCGGCCGCCTTTTTCCTTGTGTTTGTACTTCTCATTGCATTGGTAGATTTCCTTGCGGTAGGTCTTGTCGGATTTGTAGCTGCCCCAGACCTTTTTACCGTAGAATCCGCCGCACTCACCGCATACGATTTTCCCCGCGAAGGAGCTACCGCATCGACCGATAGAGCCGCGTTTCTTTCGGCGCTCCATCTCAGCCTGCACAGCGTCCCACTCGTCGGGATCGACAATAGCAGGATGGCTGTCCTCCACGTAGTATTGCTGAACCTGCCCCGTGTTCTTGACCATCTTCTTGGTGAGGAAATTAGCGCAATACGTTTTTTGCAAAAGGGCATCACCTTTATATTTCTCGTTGCTCAGTATGGACTGCACCACGCAAGCCTGCCAGTTTTCTTTGCCGGCGGGTGTCGGGATACCGTTCTTAACGAGGTGCTTGGCGATTGCCGAGTAGGTCTTGCCCTCCATGAACAGCCTGAAGATAAGCCGAATGATTTCGGCTTCTTCCGGCATGATTTCTGGTAGCCCATCCTCGCCCTTGCGGTATCCGAGGAATTGCTTGTATGGCAGTGAGATTTTGCCGTCCGCCATGCGTTTGCGCTGACCCCATGTGACGTTCTCCGAAATAGAGCGGCTTTCCTCCTGTGCAAGGCTCGACATAATCGTAATCAGCAACTCGCCCTTGGAATCCAGCGTATAAATGTTTTCTTTCTCAAACCAGACCTCTACGCCTTTTTCCTTGAGTTTGCGGACGGTTGTGAGGCTGTCGACCGTGTTTCTGGCGAAGCGGCTGACCGATTTGGTAACAAGCAAATCAAACTTGCCCTCCAAGCCGTCGGCGACCATCTGTTTGAAGCCCTCGCGCTTCTTGGTGTTTACGGCGCTTATACCCTCGTCGGTATAGACGGTCACGAACTCCCAATCGGAACGGCTTTTAATGAATTTAGTGTAGTAGTCCACCTGCGCCTCGTATGAGGTCATCTGCTCCTCGCTGTCCGTTGAGACTCTTGCGTAGGCGGCTACACGCCGATTACTGGTTGCGTTTGCCGCTTGCGCCGATACTATTTGCTCTGTCGCTGGAATAACCCTTATATTAGCCATTGGCGTGTCCCTCCTTTGCCCGTTCCCTTGCGACGGCTTTCATATCGTCCGTCCAGCTTTCGCGCCGAGAGGGGTTCTCCCACATGACCGTCGTCTGGGTATGATCATGAAACTCGAAAATAAGAACGCCGTCATCGGGAACGGTGATGGCGGCGATTTGGGATTTGAACGCTTCGGGGTCGTATTCCGCAAGCCCCAGCACCTCGGCGCATTTCGCCTTTAGAATGTCTTCTGGTATCCGCTTCGCAGGACACTCGCGCTTGCCACGGTAAGTAAACGTCCGACAAGCCCATATTACCTTGGCGTACTTCGTGCCGGAGCAGTTTATCTTTTTGCAGAAGTTTGCGCCGCAGCGAGCGCAATGTATCATGCCGCTGAACTCGCTGACCGTCTTTGTTCTTGGATGGTGTGACAGAGCCGAGCGGTGCGCTATTTCCGCTTGCACCGCCTCGAAGGTTTCCTTATCGATAATCGCCTCGTGCGTTCCCTCTACATAGTACATGGGGAGTTCGCCACGGTTCGGTTTTATCCGCTTCGTGATGTGGTCGGCGACATAGCCTTTTTGGAGCATCATATCGCCGATGTACTTTTCGTTAGAGAGCATCGACATCACCGTTGATTCCGACCACCGACCGCCGGTCTTGGTGGGAACGGCAAGTCTTGTCAGCTTCTTCATAATGGCGTTCCTGCCCATGCCGCCGAGGTAGTCGGTAAATATCATGCGAACAACTTCGGCTTCTTCCGGGATAACGGTCAAGCGTCCGTTTTTGTAGTCGTATCCATAAACGCGGATGTAGTTAGAGGGTTTGCCTTCCTTGAAACCGTTTCGATACCGCCACTTGCAGTTTTCGCTGATGGAACGGCTTTCTTCCTGTGCGTAGCTGGCGAGAATGGTCAGCATCAACTCGCCGTCCGCGCTCTCGGTGTGGATGTTCTGCTCTTCGAAATATACGTCGATGCCGCGCTCTTTCAGGTCACGGACTGTCTCCAGTAATATGACCGTGTTCCGAGCGAAGCGGCTGATGGATTTCGTAATGACCATATCCACTTGCCCCGACTGGCATTCCGCGATAAGCCTTTGAAATTCGGGTCTTGAGTCCTTTGTCCCTGTTTCGGCTTCGTCGGCGAACACACCCGCGAACTCCCAGTCGGAGCGGCTCTGTATCAGGTCGCTGTAGAAACTGACCTGAGCCGCGAGGGAGTGGAGCATTTCGTCTTTACCGCAGGAAACGCGGGCATAGGCCGCCACCCGCTTACGCTTTGGCATCGGCGTCATGGCTTCAATTTTGGTTATTTTTCTTCCCATAACTGCCTCCTTTCACGGTACTATCTATCACTCTTTTTTCCCCACATAGCAAGTCATTTTCGAGGAATATACTGCACGAGGATAAACCGTATTTCTCGGCGAGCAGTGTGTCTATTTCCAGCAGGTCGGCATCGGTGATAACCCCTTCGGAACACCATTTTTTGAAGACCGCCATAGATGCTTTGTAACGAAGGATCGCTTCCTCTTTACTCATGGCAAGCCCTCCTCGCCGAGGAAGCGCAGGCGCGGGAGCAGTATTTCCGTTTTGCGTTGCCATAGGCTGTGAATGCCGTTCCGCATACCGGGCAGACGAAATGGTAGACTGCTTTTCGCTTCATGGCTTCGGGGTGTGCTGCCCACCAATCCAGACGGCATTTGTCGGAACAGAAGCGTTTCTTTTTAGAACCCGGCGTATAGGCCAGCGGTTCACCGCAATTCACGCAAACGCCATCCATGGGCTGTATCGGATCGGCGGCAAAGGCCGAGTTGAGGTTATTGCGGTGGCAGTAGGATTTGACGGTATTCTTTGAAATGCCGAGCGTCTCGGCGATAGCGGCGTAGCTTTTGCCTTTGCCGCGAAGAATTTCAATCTGTTGCTTTTGTGTGCTGGTCATAGGCGTTACCTCCTGCCTATAACCGAAAAATCAGCCTGAATCGAACCCCCTGAAACAAAAAAGCCCCGTGAAACGGCACAAACGCCGAAACACGGGGTGTGGATTAAAACGAGGTTAATTGGTTTTTATGAAAGCGTCGGCGAACCCCGCCGCCTTGACCTTGGCGAGCATGGCCTCGGCGTTTGCCTTGACGGAGTACGACCCGACCTGAACGCGGTAGAGTTTTTTCGGTTCAATCGGCGCTTCGGGGAGTTTGCTTGGTTTTGTTGCTTCGGGTGAACCGTCCGACGCAAGCAGCCTTTGCACATCAGCCCGGAATGTGTCCATGTTTTTGCCGTGTTTGGGGAACCAGTGCATCACATCGCCGTGGTTGCTGGCGATGCCGCGCTTGTGCCCTTCGCTGTGGCAGATGATCACGCCGTCCTTTGCCGGGTCAAGCCCAAACGCTTTGCAAAGATAGGCGCACAGTTCGGCGGCTTCCTTGTAGACGGCGGTAAAGTAGGCGGGGTTGGTCAAGTCGTCCTCGCAAATCTCAAAGCTGATATGCGTGTCGTTGCCGCTTCCCTTGGCCCCGGAAGCGCAATGCCAGCCGCGCCAGTTCCACGGGAGCGTTTGGTAGGTGGCAATGGAACCATCCGCGAGCTTACCGATAAAGCCATGGACGCAAACCAGCCGATCCATGGGCTGATTCCAGTGATTGTTATACTGGTTCTTGCCAAGCAAGCCATCGTCGGGACCCACATAGCGTTTCAGGGTTGGGTTGTTCGCCCCGGTAGAATGCACCATGATGCCTCTGGGGATAATGGTTCTGCCCGCTTTGTAACAGGCGTTTTGAGTGAAGATGAGTTGACGCAGGTTCATGTCGGTTCGCCACCCATACCTTCAGATTTTCCATGCAGCTGCGCCAGCACATCCTTCAGTTTGTCAGGAACGGGCAGCCCGATAGCCGCCGCGTTCTCCAGAAGCGATATGCCTTCGTTGGCGATGTAAAAGAAGATGACCGCCGTGCGAAGGGGCGCGCCCGTACCGCTGAGCAGATAAGCGTCAATGAGATGACCGATGCCAACCACCAGAAACAGCGCCACCTTCTTGGCGATGCCATGCGCGCCGATTCGGCTGGAGAGCTTCTTTTCCACAATGGCGCGCAGCACACCCGTAATGTAATCCACCACCGCAAAGGCGATGAGCGCGTAAAGAAAGCCGTCCACCCCGCCCAAATACCAGCCCAGCATCCCGCCGACGGCCGCAATGGCGGCCTGAACCCAAGTCCAAATATCCTTCATGTTTGTTTCCTCCGTTTCGTTTGGTATCAAAAAAGCGTCCCCGCATAAGCGAAGCCGCCATTTTCTTTGTTGGTCGTTATAGTTCACATAAAATCTCTCGCAACTGCAACATCACCGCTGCCTTGGGCCTGCCCGGCGCAATGGGCAACCAATCCGGAATGGGCACGCCAAGCGCAGAACCCGGTGCAAATTCATGAATCATCTCGATGATCTGCTCCATGGCTTTGCGAAGCTCCAGCACATGGAACGTCCAGTTCCGTATCGGCGTTTTCCCCGCAACCACGTCTTCAACCCAGACGACCGCCGTCATGCCATAATACCTTCGTACCGCGTTTACCGCTGTTCGAAGGGTTTGGATGTGCGCCGCTTTCACTATGGTCTCATTTGCCGTGATATTCTCCAAAGGCAAAGCTGCGAGCGTAAAACTTCGGGTAACTTCCGTTCCCGGCACACCAATGTCTTGCGCAAAAGCGCGGAAGGCGACCGTTTTGCTGCCCATCACGGTTTCCGGGTGACGGTACACGACAGAAACGTTTTCTGAAAGATAACCACTGGGTGAAAACCGTTCCGGCTCACCCGCGCTGTCCTCCCACACCCCCGCGTCTGTGCGCACGCAGACCGCTTGTTGCAGACCTGAAGCGTCGCCTGTACGCAGCAGGAATCGGGGGCGCGTGTTGTATGTCACGCCGCCCGCTTGTGGCGCGAAAACCGCGGGCTGCGTAGGCGGGGTAAGTTTTCGAACGGCATTACTGACCGCATAGGCTGATACGCCGCCCAAGGCGTCCACCACACAAAGCCGGTATCGGGTGAGTACCCCGGCAGTATCCGTGGGTGTTGCAAGAAGCGAACCGGATGTGTTCGCGCCGTTCACGGTGTCAAGCAGTCCATACGTCGACCACGTGCCACCGTTTATGGAAGTGGCCACCTGCACCACCGTCTGTGTGATCGCGCTGGTTCCGGCGACGACGCCGCTCCAACTCAGCGTGACTCGGTTCGTTTCATACACCTCCGGCAACGCGATAAAGACTGTGGGCGGCTGCGGCAGGATGTTTTTTCGCACACTGCCGGAAGTTTTCCATGGGCTATAATAGCTCGCGCCCGCGGAACCCCTTGTACGTACTTGAAAACGACGGTACGAACCCCGTCCATCTGGCGGACTCACCGTCAGGTTGCCGCTGCCGCTGGTAGCATTAACGACTGTCAGCGCGTTCCACGCGCCCCAGGCGGCGTTGTCAGCGGAGTCGGCGTATTGGATTTCGTACCCCGTTATGGTGTTGCCGGAACCGGCTGTGGCGCCGCTCCAGGACAACGTGACATTCCCTTCGGCAAGCGCCGCGCTGACGGAACACGCTGTGGGCGCTCCGCAGGCCGTGATGGCGCATTGGGTACTGTTACTTTCTTTGTAGGCCGAAGCAAGGCCAAGGGTATCGACGGCGACGATGCGGTACTTGGTGTAGACGCCCAGCGTTTGGGAAGGGGTGACCGCCTTGCTCCCGCTGGTGGAAGAACTGGTGACTGAAACCAGCGCCGTCCAGCCGCCCCAATTGCTGCCGTCCGTTGACGTACAGTGCTCGATGTCATATCGGGCGATGGCACTTGTACCGGCCGCCGCGCCGCTCCACGAAAGGGTGACGTCCTGGTTCCGGTAAACAGTGGGGCTGACGGTAAACACACTGGGCGCGGTGGCTTGGGTATTGCGCCGCAAGGTATTGCTGGATACTTTCCACCCCGAATAATAGCTCGAGCCAGCCGCGCCTCGCGTGCGTACCTGATACCTGCGATAATACCCGCGCGTGCTTGGCGGGGCTACGGACAAGCTGCCGGAAGTGGAGGTCGTGTTGACAGTACTTAGCGCCGTCCACGCGCCCCAGGATGAACCATCGCTCGATTCGCTGTACTGAACCTCGTAGGAACTAATGGCATTAGCGGTACCCGCCGACGCGCCGCTCCACGAAAGGGTCGCGTTGCCTTCCGACACCGCCGGGCTGACGCTGCAGGATGTGGGTGCTTTGCAAGCGGTGTAATTCAGGTTGTAGTTCAGCGTTAGCGTACCGGACAAGCCGGCACGGATATTCAGCAAATTGCCGGAGCCTGTATTGGTGCGGCGCAAAGTGAAAGTAATGGTGCCGCTTCCCGCCGTCAGCAAGCTTTGGCTATAGGACGTGAGAGCAACCGTTTCTCCACGCACAGTGCTGCTGCTGGAAAAGGTAGCGGTTGAAGCGGATGCCCCGCCCAGGGATAAATCCAAATACGCCACCCCTGAATAGGTTTTCAGACTACTCAGGTACAAGCTGCCCGATGTAATAGTCGCGTTAGAAACCGGTGTGCCGGTAGCGGAGGCGGTAAACGTAGTGCCCGCTGCCATATCGGTATTGGTTTTAGAAAACCCGCTTAATGAATAGGTCATGGTTGGCATTTTTCGTCACCTACTCATACACGGCGCTGACCAGCGAGTTCACCAGCCCGCAAAGGCTCTGGTTCAGCCGCTGATCCGCTATATTCGCCGCAACCAAAGAGACGGTGGCGCGGGGAACGGTCACGTCCGCCAGAGCCAGTTCATGGATATCGGATGTTCGCGTCAAGTCAGGCGGCACAGGCGCGGCGGCGGGCGTGCCGGTTTTGATAGCCGCGTATATGCGCCGTTCCGGTATGCTGAGCCGTACAACAACGCGGTCGATGCGCGGATGCACACCATGAGGCGTTTCCAGCGCCAGCTCCAGCGGGGAAGTGTTCTCGTAGGAATAACCGTTGATCCACGCGCCGCCCGGCGCAAGGGCGACACCGACGCCTGTTCCCGGCGACACCTTGAGGTTTGACGCGGACTGAAAGAACACACCGTTGGATGCCAGCGTGCCAAAGTATCCGGCAAAGTCCGTGGCGTCGTACACACGGTCGCCGCCCGAACTGTTGAAGAATCCGCTCTTTTCCATGCTATCCCTCCTCCTTTATTCTTTGCGCCAATGTCAGTGTGGGCTTGCCAAATACCACCCGCAGGCTTCGCCCGTCAGCGTCGTAGCTTTCTTCCACCTCTGTGATTCGGACGGTCATGCTCACATCCCAGCGAACCGACATCACGCGCACAACGCTGCCCAGGTCATAATCTTGCTTGTAGAGCAAGTTCCCGTAAGGATTGGCGGTCGCGTCGAAAGCGCGAACCATGCCGCATTCGCTGAGCTTGCTTTCACCACGAAAGAGGAGCGCGTTCAAATACTCCGCGCCGAAATCCTCTTGCCGTAAATCTTTCGCGTCCACAAACACCTCATATCGATCCTCGCCGCTGCCGCCCGATATATCGGCAAAGACGCGCTCCGCCCCCTCGCCCTCGCCGCCGATACGGGCGGTGTTGGCGTAGTCCAAAAGGCTTTGAGTAAAAATCTGATCAACGACGTTTTCATATTCTTTGGAAAACACGGCTTGTGTTTCGCTTCCTTGATAGAGCCGCACGCAAAGGGAGCCGTTCACGGGGTCGAAAATGGTTTTTATTCCAACCTCCGCTGTGTCGCAGATCCCCGTCACCACATCCAGCAGATTCCGATAGGAAACCTGTGTCTGAATCGGGATGCCGAGCGGGGGTGATTCAAAGCTGATGCCATTCACGCGGCGGTCAGGATTCTCCGGGTCAATCAGGTGATGTTCCAAGAGCTGCTCCACGCAGACGGAAACATCGCCTGTCATGGTTTCCGTGTCCCATATGATACGCCGCGCCAAGAACGCCGTGGCAAAGCGGCCGCTGACCAGAACCGTTTCCTTCTCCTGCGCTGAGAGTTCCTGATACTCGATCAGCCCCGCTTCTTCATCGTCGTTCTTCCAAAGGTAGTGCCCAAGGCGCAACAGTTCCACGTTCCCCGGAGTGGCGAGAGCTTTGAGTTCAAAGCTTCCACAACGCGAATATCGCCGCGTCCAGCGCAGATACTCAAAGGCTTCCACCACGCCCAGCAAAGCCCGGTCGCGGCTGAAAACATACAGTTCCATTCCTATACCCCCAAATACTGCGGTCTGTAATAAACGCTGACTTCCAATAACTCCATGTTGTCCGCCGCGCCATAGCGCAGGGTGTTCCGACCCGGCGCAAGCTGAAGAAACGTAGAACCCGTATCCAGGCATGAAAACGCGTTGGTTTCGGTTTGTTCATTGACGCTGAGCACCCGCTTATCGGCAAAGCTGGTGTGAACATGGATTTCCTCGTCCGCTTCCATGGTTTTCAGGATGCGCAGGTACTGCCCGGTTTCCATGTTGGTGATATCAGGATTGCGTACCGCCCCAAGCGCCCGAAACACGACGCGACAACCACAGGCCACATCCCCGGCGTTGTCCAGGGTCATGATCTGGCTGGGCTGACGAACACCCATCTCCAGTCCGCCAGCCGGAATCTCCAGCGCGAAAAAGAAGCCCGGCATCCAAGCGGCCAGTTCCTCGCGGATTTCATTAAGAGCTTCAAAGAACGGCGACGGACAGAGCAAGCTGACGAAGTAGGACGGGGCGCGTTCACGAGTGGATGCGATAAAGCCCGCTTCCTCGACGACACAAGCTACACGCTTATCACGGCAGACCAGCGTGCCCTGCTCTTTGGGGGAGAAGACGCGCAGGAACCTTGCCCGCTGCGCGTAGGCTTCCTCAATGTTTAGCGCGGCCAGCGTGCCTTCCAGGGTGATGTTTCGCATATCCAAAGTGGAAGCGATATAAAAGGCGCCGTCCTGCTCCGGCGCTTTGAATGTGATGATGGTCTGCCGGGTTTTTCCCAGCCCTTCCGCGCGGGTTAGGAAAAACGGGCGGGCTTGGCGTAGGGTCAGCCGCTCTCCGGCGGCGTTGCTATACGTGACTTCCATTTCATTCCCCCTTAATATTCCATCGCCAGCTTGCGCGACAGGTTGCGGAATTCCCGCGTTAGTTCCTTTTCAGATAGCGCCTTGGGCGTCACGACCGATATGGTTTGGTGGATGGTTGTACCGGGCGCACCGGAAAGCCCCGCGCGTCCGGTCGCCGTGCCGTCAAGGTTCATCTGGGCATCCAACCCAAAGTCGGTGGGGATGGCGTTTTGCATATCCTTCGCCACTTGGTTCATCTGGTCTCCAAAACCAAGCCCCAAGCCCTGCGCCATGTTCTCACCAAGCCCGGCGAAGAGCGTGGAGGGGCTATGAATGCCGAAGAAGTTCTTGATGCTGTCCACTACGCCGCCGAAGAACCCGGAGATTTTATCGCGCAGCCACGCGCCCGCATCTGAGATACCCTGCCACAGTCCCTTGATGAGGTTGCCGCCCGCTTCCACCAGCTTCCACGCCAACCCGCTGATCGCTTCCACGATGCTGGTGATGATTTGCGGAATCGCCTTGACCACTTCTGCAATGATGGCCGGCAGGTTTTGCACCAACGCGACCAGCAGCTGAACGCCCGCCGTGACGATCTTGTCGATGTTTCCAACGATAGCCTCCACCAGTCCGGAGACGATTTGCGGGATGGCCGCCACGATGGTGGTGATAATTTGTGGCAAGGCCTGGATCAGGGATACCAGCAGTTTGACGCCCGCTTCAATGATTTGAGGGATCGCCCCGATCACCGCGCTGATGATGTTGCTGATGATTTTCGGGATGGCGGCGACCACCGTTGTAATGATGGTCGGCAGCGCCGTAATCAGTGAGGTAAGCAGTTTGACGCCCGCGTCGATGATCTGCGGAATGGCGCCAATGATGAAGTCCACAATCGCCAGGATGATGGCGGGCAATGCCGCAATGAGTTCCGGCAAGGCAATGAGCAGCCCATTCACCAGACCGAGGATGATTTGCAGCGCCGCGTCCAGCAGCATAGGCAGGCTTTCAACGATCCCTTGTACAATGGCGACGACGGCTTGAACTGCCGCCGGAATTAACTGCGGCAGCGCTTCGCCGATACCGGACACCAAGGTCGCCACCAATTGCACCGCCGCGTTGATGAGCAGCGGCAGATTGTCGATGATTGTCCCGACGATGGTCATGACCGCGGCCACGGCGGCGGGAATCAGCTCCGGCAGTAAGTTCAAGATGGTTTCCAGCACCTGCGAGAACAGTCCCGTCACCGTTTCCAAGAGCAGCGGGAGCATATCCCCAATGGCGGACAGAATCGCCCCGATGGCCGGAGGCAGCGCGGCCACGATGTTCTCCAGCACAGGTACGATATTGGACACGACGGCTTGGAACGCTTCCACGAGGTTTCCCGTAAGATTCGTCATGTCGGCGCCGGCGTTACCAAGCCCGGCCGTAAACGAACTCAAAGCGGCTTGCAATAATCCCAGTGAACCTGTTACCGTTTCGGTGGATTCCCGCGCGAAATTGCCTGCGTACTGTTCGGTATTCTCAAAAAACATCTGCATGGCGACTTCCGCTTTTTGCGCGCCCGAAGCCGATGCCCACACGAAATCCAGCCCCTTTGCGGCGGCGTAGGCCTGGATAGAGGTGGCGTTCATGCTGACGCCCAGGTTGTCCATCATGGTGAAGTTGCCCTTTGCCGCGCCCGCCACGGAATCCAGCGCCATCTGCATGTCGATGCCCATGACGGATGCCATATCCGCCGCCCGCTGCATGGCCTTCTCGCTCAGTTCCGCCGAACGTTGCACGTCCAGCCCCGATCCTTGGAACAGCGCGCCCATTTTATTGGCTGTCGCCAGATACTGCGATTGCGAAACGCCCATGTTCTTGTAGGCATCCTCGCCGATTTTCTGCATGTGGCCGGCGTATTCCTGAAAGACCGCTTCCGAACCGCCCAGATTCTGTTCCAATTCGCCAAACTGTTGCACAACCTCTTTGCCCAGCTTGATGGCGGCGGCACCCGCGGCGACGACGACAGCGCCCATGGCCGCGCCGATTCCTTTGAGAATGCCTCCCAGTTTTTCAAACCTGCCGCCCGCGTCCTCGGCGCTCTTGCCCGATTCGATGAGTTCATCGCCCAGGTCGTCCGCGTCCTCCGTGGATTCCTCCAGTTCACGTTCCATGCCGTTGAGTTCGGCCTGTGCCTTGTTCAGCTGAATCTGCCAGTTTTGCGTGCGGCGGTCGTTTTCTCCGAAAGAAGAAGCCGCGTTATCCAGCGCGGCTTTGAGGGTGACAATCTTTTCTTTTTGGGAGTCGATCTCTTTGTTGAGGACGGCGTTCCGCGCGGAGAGAGCGCTGACGGACTTGTCGTTCTTGTCAAACTGGGATGTGACCAGTTGCATCTCGCTGCCCAGCACCTTGAAGCTCTGGTTTATGTCCGAAAGCGCTTTCTTGAACTCGCGCTCGCCTTCAACGCCGATTTTCAAGCCGAAATTGTCCGCCATGTAGTCCCACCTCCTTACAAAAAACGAATATAAAAAGACGCCCCATGAAGGACGTTTGAAACGAAAATCTCCTATTGATGAATCTGCTTAAGTGCTTGGAACAACGAAGGAAAACCTTCGAACGGACTCCATAACCCTATCCCAGCTTATGTCGGTGGCGTAATCAAATTTCCGCTGATAATCCTTCCATAAAGACATCAATACCGGACTGTTCTGAACTTCATCTAAAATCATAGGCGCGTCGTTAACAATCGCTATCGTACCACGCTGCTCACATGTTTTTACAAAGGCAGTGCGCAATAACGTGGGGTCTATATTGTGAGATTGCGATTCTTCCAAGGCATAAAGGTCATAGAAGTCTCTCATTCGCGTATTCGCCGTACTCCTGGAAAGCAGCGTTTCAAGCTTTTCAGCCAGTATCGTTTCCAAATTGTATGCCAACACGGTCAATTTACGATCCTCGAACATCAATTTGAACGAATACGCTACTTCGCGCGGCGTTATCACGTCCCCGGTAGAGAAATCGATTTTCAATGGGGTCTGCATCTTCTCCAACGTCGTATTCAACTGAATCCGCACACCAGCATAGTCCGCATCACTCATGATGGTGTCGGCATCTGTTATAGAAAAGACCATACCGTCATCGATTGGTATGGATACGATATTTTCTACAATCCTTTTAGCACTTTCCACGGAAAGGGGCAGGCCTTTAATAGTCGCATCAATATCAAGCGTAGAACGGTTGTCCAATCCGACCATGGCGGATACCAAAATCCCCCCTTTCAAGATTAGGTTGTCTCGGTATGGAGACAGGGACAAGCGCTCCAAGAAACGTTCCATGGCATAGTTTCGAATGATAACAAGCGCTTTGTTGCTGTCGCCCTTTGACATGTTGCGAACCAGCGCCTTCAACTGCCGTGATGTACGAATCATCAAAGAAGCACCTCCAAATACTGCCGAATCAACTTCTCTACGGAGAAAGCTTGTGCATAGCGCATCAGCAAGGGAATGTTTTTTTCTTTTGATCGCGCATATTCCCTGATAGCTGACAATAGCTCCTGCGTTTCAATATTGTTTCTGCTGCGAATCAAATCGCAGATCGTTCGTTCAAGGTTATAGACCCTCAGCATGTGACCAGCCGGGGAACGTGCCTGTGTGATCCCTTTATGGAATAAGACCTCTTTGACCTTATATACTTTCACGCCTTGACTGGTTAACCTTGCCGCGTTCGCTCCGGCCTTGAGTGTGATAGAATACGGAGTAGGCTCACGATCCGCGAGGCTGTGCAAATACAACGCTGTTTCATGGGAGAAGACAGCCGCGGGATACCGCGTCTGGATAACATACATGCCATCATCCCATGCGTCCTGTGTCATGTAAAGGCCATGCGCAACGCGTTCCAATCCATGTGCACGAATATACTCACTGATATAAGGCTTGGAAACTCCTAACGCAACCGCTTCTGATGTTTTCAAATAGCCGTTGTTTTCATGTACCAAAGAATCCAAGCTTTCAAACTTACTCATCAGCATCACCTAACTTTCGTGCTCTTATTATACTCGATAAGAGCACGAAAGTAAACGCAGCAAGCAGTGGAAATCTTTCATGGCATATTGAACATCAGGGTATTTTTAGTAATTTTCGTATAGGGTCGAGAGATATCTACGCATAAGCGACTGTGTTCAGTCGGATGACTCTCAAATATCCAGCGGAATGACATCATCAATCGTCCGATTCCGTTTGGGCTTTTCCATACCGAGGAGCTGCTTATGGCAGGCCCACAGATCAAGAAATAATCCGATGGGCATGAACCAGAAATCTTCCGCGCGCATACCCATCTGAACCGTGCCGTAATAGTAAAGCCGGGTAAACAACTCATCGTCGTTTATCCGGCTTTCCCGTTTTTTGACGCTGGCATGTCCTCGCTTTCAACATTGCGCTTCGTGCCCTTGAACATCGCATCGGTAATGGCGGTCTTGTAATCCGCTAAATCCAGCGGCGTGGTGAACAGTTCCACCTCGTCTTCTGTGAGCAGGTCTTTGGGCGTGTCCCTGTGCTTGAGGTTATGGATAAGGATGGACTGGTTGGCCAAGAGGGTAATCAGCCATACGATTTCCTCAAGCGCCATTTCAAAGTTCTCGGCCTTCATCAGCTTCTCGCCCAAGTTCTCCAGCCCGCCATACCGCCCGGCGATGGCTTTGGTGGCCTTGGTGGTCAGGATGAGTTCATATTCCGTACCGCCGATGTTGACGACGGAGCTTCGTTCGTTATTCATTTCCATTCTCCTAACCCTCCGAGGTATAAACCGGCTCATACACTTGAGTGAACCAACCGCTGATTGTATTGGAAGAAACACCCGCGCCGCCTTCGGTGACCTCCGCTTTCCACGGATGCTTGTCCATACCGTCCACTTTGATGCGGCGCATCACTGTGCCCTCGATGGTGGGTGTGGAAAAGGTAATGGAATCGCCCTTAGTCTGCAGATTGGTGGCGGGAACGCCGAACTTGACCTTGTACAACCAGAAGTAGCGGTATTTGCCGCCCGGCTTCATGGCGCGAAAGCCAACGGCTACAGGCGCGCCCGCGTTTTCGCTGGCTGAGATCAACACGCCGTTGTCGTCCGTGACCGCGCCTGTCAAATCCTGCGCGGCGGTCACGCCGATATCGTCCACACCCAAGGAAAGCGTGCCGGACTTGAAGTCTTTAATCACCTCCGCTGCGCCGTCGTCGGCGTAAAGCACCGCCTCCGCCAGTTCGATGGACAGATCCGCCTTGATCGCCTTCGCCAGTTGCACAGGCGGAGCGTAGGTCTCCTCGCCGTCCTCGCTCTCGGTGATTTTTGCGTAATACAATTTATCTAAACCGATTGTCGCCATGGTTTATCCCTCCGTTTCATAATGTTTCGCCACGTCGATGGCGTAGTGGTGGTAGCCCGTGTCGTCCTCATAACCGAGATAGACGCGGTCGGTTATAGTGAACTCCGCTCCGAGCAGGGCGCTCGTTATCTGTCGTTTCCGTTGCAGGTAATTACCCTTGCTGAAGAGAGAAATTCGAACTTCAGACACGTCGATGAGCGGCATATTGTCGCCAAAAAGCATGAATTCGTCCGTCATCGGTGTGAGGACAAGATACTCGTTGGGCGGTACGCCGCTGAAAACGCCCGTCTCCACGGGGAGGACGGGCGCAAGCAGGGTATTCAGTTCCGCTAAAATATTCATACCTTCTCCGACTCCTCCTCAAATTTGTGCTTCATCGCGTCAATGGCGGCGTTCTTGCTTGCCGACTTCGCCGGTTTCAGGAAGGGTTTTGCGGGTTGACCGTGCCTTCCGTATTCTAAGATGTTGGCGATTTTCGCGTTGCTGCCGCCTCCTTTGCGGGGTTCGGCAAAGCCCACTTTGATATCCCAGCCGGAACCGTCCCGCTTTTGTTTTGCGGGAGACAGTCCCAAGGAGCCGGCAAGTTCTCCCGTGGCGCGGCTTTTGCGTTTGATGTTCCTGCCAATCGCCGCCGAGAGGTTGCCTTTGACTTTGCCCAGTACGATATTGCCACCCGCCTCCAGAACCTTGGGGATAATCTCGTCTGTTTTGTCGGCAAGACGGGAGAGTTTTAGGAGGAATTCTTCCGGCATTTTTATCTCGGTTTTCGCCATCACTTGACGCTCCCTTCCAACTTTTCAGCGAGAACCTCCACGTACATCCCGCGCCCGCGCACGTCCTCCGCGCTGACGATGTTGTAACGCCCGTCGGCGTCGCTAATGAACAGCGTGGTATCCACGGTCAGACCAGGGATTTTTCGGAAGCGGAACATCGCCGTCACACTCGAAAACGCGGCGTTGCTGATAATGCGCTCCCATCTGGCGCTGGTGTTGCGGGTTTCCTTATACGCCCGCGCCGAAGAAATAACGCGGTCTCCCTTGCTGACAAAACCCTCAGCGTCCTTAGTCGGAGCGGTCGAGATGATATCGATAAAGCTGTTCATCTTGCCATATGCCATGTTCACACACCCCACAACCTGTCAAGGCGCAATAGCGTATTGACCGTATTCCAAACCTGCTGGCTTGCCTGCACCGAATCGGCGAAGAAGCCGCCCGTCGAGCCGTCGCGTGACTCGTACCAGTTGGATACGAGCATTATCACCGCTTGCTCGGTGGTGGGCGGGAAGCGTGACGCTTCACCCGTTTCGTCTTCGGCGTTGCGCTCAAAGTAGTATCCTGCAGGCAAATGCTGATAGCTTTCGGCATAGTTCACGGCGGCGGCGATGAGCCGCAGGAGCAGTTCATCGTCTTGGCTATGGGATAAGATAAGGTTTTCCTTAACCTTGGGTAACAGTTCCGTTGGCGTCATCGCCGCTCACCTCCGTTCTTAGGAACCCATCTGAAGAAGCTGGATGCCTTCCGCGAGAATAACTTTGCCGTCCACACGCTGGGTGCAGATGAAGCCGACCTGACCGTTGGTGCTGTACAGTTCGTTCAGACGCTGCACCGTTCTGCCGAGGCGGTCGCAAATCCAGTAGTTGGAGAAATCGCCAAAGGCAATCGGCAGAGCCGATGCGGCGACATCGGGTACATACGGGCTGGTGTAAAGCGGATAGCCGAGCAAGCGGTCGGGCTGCCCCGCCTGTACGGAAGGCTGCCAGAGATATACACCGTTTGAATCCTTCAGCTTGCGGAGCGCGGAAATGGTGCTGTCCTTCATCAGAAACTTGGCGTTCCTGCGATAGGGCGCTTTCAGGCTGTAAATCAGGTCGATAAGGTTATCCACCGTCACCGCCGCGCCCGCCGTAACGCCGACATGGCCGCCGTTTGCGGTAAAGATACCTGTGGGTTGACCCGTGCCGGTACCAACGCAGAAAGCCTGTTCCTCGGCGATACCGAACGCTCTGGAGAACTCTCCGGCGATGTAGGTTTCAAGGTCGAACATCGAATCCTGCAGAAGCTCTGTGGAAACCTTCACGAGGTCGGTCAGCTTGTATGCGTCCACCGTAATTTGCCCGAAAGTCGGATTGCTTTCCTGATATGCGCCGTTCTCCAGCGTCCACTGCGCCACGCTGTGGGTGGAGGCAAGGGGAATCTTACGCTCCGCCGACGTGGTGATGACCTTCGCGATAGATCGGATGACATTGCTTTCCTCAAGCCCCATGATAATCTGTCGTTCAAACTCCTCCGGCACGAGGTAACCGCCATCCGCGTCCACGCCCGCCTGCATGACGTTGTGAAGCATCGGCTTGCCGCGCAGGATATTCTTGAAATCGGCACGGTACTCATTTGAAGCCCTGCCGGTCTTGGGCTTTTCGGTAACGACAGGTTTGCCGACGATGAGTTCGCTGGTCGCTTTGCCCAGCTCGAGGTCGAAGGCTTGCTGGCGTTCCAGACGCTCGATTTCCTTGCCGAGGTTGACCATCTCGGTTTCCATTCGGTCGTACTCGGCCGCGGATTCAGGCGGAACGAGACCGTCGGCGCCGCGCTTGCTGTCCAGGAACGCCTTGGCGGTGTTCCAAAGTTTGTTGCGCTTCTCGCGCAGTTCAAGGATAGTAGACATAGCTTTTACCTCCATAAATTTAGTGTGAAATTAAAGAGAGCCGCTTCTCCAGCGACTCTAAAGGGATGCCTTGTTGTAGTTCGGTTTGCTTGGGTATCACTTTCGGCATTACCTTGCCGAGCAGGGAGTTTGTGACCGCACGCCTTGAAAAGGCGAACGTCACGTCTTCCGACGGTTTACGCTTCTCATCCTCGAGGATACCGTCCGCGAAACCGAGTTCAATCGCCTTGTTGGCGTTCATCCACGTTTCGGCGTCCATCCAGTGGGAGATTTTCGCGCGGCTCTGATTTGTCTTGATTTGGTAGGCGTTGATGATGGACTCTTTCACCTCGGCGAGCATTTCCATCGCTTTTTGCAGTTCCTCGCTGTCTCCGATGGCGACGGTCAGTGGGTTATGCACCATCATCAGAGCGGTGGGAGCCATGAGAACTTTTGTCCCAGCCATCGCCACAACACTTGCCGCCGAAGCCGCGATACCGTCAATCTTGACTGTGACATCGCCCTTATAGTCCATCAGCATGGCGTAAATCTGAGAAGCCGCCACGCAATCGCCGCCGGGCGAGTTCAGCCAGATGGTGATGTCGCCTTCGCCGGAGAAAAGTTCGTCACGAAAGAGTCCCGGCGTGACCTTGTCGTCCCACCAAGTCTCGTCGGAGATTTCTCCGTTGAAGTAGAGGACGCGCTCGTCCGAATCATGCGCCCAGTCCCAGAATTTCTTGTTTTTCACCTCGTGTCCTCCGTTTCGTTTGTTTTGTAAGCCGCGCCCACGTCGGCGAGTTTGACCATGTTGCCGTTCAGGACGTGGACGTTCCCGCCCTCGGAATCGGGCAGAAGGTTCAGGTCTTCCAAGCCGCGCACATCGTTGACCGAATAAAACCCGTTCTGAATGCCGACCGAGTAGCCTTGCATCCTCGACTGGTAGTCCCCTCGGAGCAAGCCGTCGAGGTTGAAGCGGATGGATACAGTCGATTTTTCACTTGGCAGCAGGAGGGCTTGCATAAGCGATTGCTCCCATCTGACTACCCATGGGTCGAGGGTGTATTTGACGAACTCAAGGCTCTGCTGCTCGATATTCGAAAACGACGATTTTTCCAAGTCGCCGACCATGTGGGGCGGTACCCGGAAGATACGGGCTATCTCGTTTATCTGAAACTTCCGTGTTTCAAGGAACTGCGCCTGTTCGGGAGGTATGGACATCTGATGGAACTTCAGCCCTTCCTCAAGCACGGCGACCTTATGGGCGTTTGTACCGGAGAACTGCGACTGCCAGCTTTCCCGAAGCCTGTCGGGGTCTTTGACCACGCCGGGATGCTCCAGCACGCCGCCGGGGTTCGCGCCGTTGGCGAAAAAGGCGGCGCCGTAGTCCTCGGTGGCAAGGGCGAGCCCGATGGCGTTCTTCGCCATTGCGATCGGCGAATAGCCGATCAGCCCGTCGAAGCCCAGTCCGGGGATATGCAGGACGCTCTCTTTCCGCAGTTTAACCTGACCCTTGTCGCTCTGGTAGGTGTAGACGAGTTCGCCGCTTGGGTCGCGGTCAACCGTCATCCGATCGGGCAGCATAGGGTAGAGTGTAACGGGATAACCTCGACCATCCCGGATGATCTGCGCATAGGCGTTGCCCCACAGGAGCAGGTGCGCCATGAGTGTTTCCCTGAACACAAATGAAGTCATCTCTTTATTTGGCTCGTCGTGCAGAAGTCTTTGGAGCGGGTGATCGGGCGCGCGTTCCTTGCCGTCGGTTCCGTTGCGGCGGTAGACGTGGAGTGGCAAGCCCGCGACCGACTCCGACAGGATACGCACACAGGCGTAGACTGCCGAGGTCTGCATGGCCGTCCGCTCGTTGACAGCCTTGCCGCTGGTCGTGCCGCCGAATAGGAAATTCCACCCGCCGCCGACAGAGTTTTTAGGCTTGTCCCTTGAACGGAACAGGCCAGAAAATATATTCAAAAAAATCACCCCCATAGCATAGACATCCGTTTTCGGATGCGTTATAGTATCTGATATCAGATACGTTATAAAGCGTATCTAAAAGGAGGGGAACCAAATGAAAGCCACCTATGACGATTTTCTCTCTGAAAACCCACCCTGCAGGAAATTTGAATCCGACATTGACGCGCAAGCCCTTTTCCATCTTTTATCTCAAAATGAAAACATCATTGCGATGATTGACGCGTCCGAAGCGGGCAAGCCCGCGCTCACCCCGGTTGTTTCTACAGTTGAAGGCTACTTTGACACACATACCATCGGCGAATTTGATCTTCGAAAGACATTCCCACGCACCGTTGTCGGATGTATGATCAAAACCATCCTTGCTCCATTTGGATATCGGGTTCTATCTCCGGCTTCAAGGGCACAGAAAGACTTGCCGAAAGCGGCAAAAGCCAAGTATTTCGCATCCGCATCCTGTTACGAGTTGACAGGTGAAGCCAGCATGCGAATTACGCGCACGGTGAGCGAGATCAAATGAAGAGTAACCCTCTTCCCGCATAGACGCTGTCAACAATGCCGGAATTACCCGCGGCGGCTCTCGCAAGCCCCATCAGGAGCGCGACCACACCATCTATTTTCTCGGTGGATTTCCTTTTGTTGGGTTTGATGTTGCCCGCCGCGTCCTGGTCGATAACGACGTTGCCCATATTCCAGTCGAGGACGGGGTGGCGTCCGTGGCGAATTCTGCCCTCCATCACAAACTGGTAGAAGTCCTTGCATGCCGGGGACATCGAACCGAATCCCTGCCCGAAAGCGAAAACCGTGAATCCTTTTTCCTCGCCCAGTTCCTCAAGGTCGCGGCGTACTTTCTCCGCGCCCCAGCGGTCGTAGGCGATCTCACGGATTCTGAACCGCTCCGCCAGCTTCTCGATGAAGGCAACGATGTAGTCGTAGTCCACGACGTTGCCCTCGGTGGTGTAAAACACGCCCATCTTCTTCCATACGGCATACGGCACATGATCCCGCCGAGTGCGCAGGTCGATAACTTCCTCCGGCAGCCAGTAGAAGGGCATAACCGTGTACTTGGTTTCGCCGCTTCCCGGCGGGAAGACCAGAACAAGGGCGGTCAGGTCGCCCGTGGAGGACAAGTCCAAACCGCAGTAACAGTCGCGCCCCTCGTAGTCGCCAGGGTCGATTTCCTCGCCGCAGGCGTCCCATCTGTCCATCGGCATCCACCTGATGTCGGCGTTGCACCACTCGTTTAGGCGGAACTGCCGGAAGTGCATCTCCTCGGCGGGGTTCTGCTTCGCTTGCTCGTAGGCGGCCTGCACCGTCTCAAACGGAATCGTCACGCCGATGGAGGGGTTCACCCTGCGCCAGACGGATTCATCCTCCCAATCGTCGCCTTCCTCAATGCCGAACACGGCGGGGTAAAAGGCGGGGTCTATCTTCGAACCGTCCATCACGGCTTTCGCTTTACAATGAATCTCGTAGCAGATGGAGGTTTTATCCCTGCCAGCCGTGGTGATAAGAAAGTAAAGCGGCTGCCGTCTGGCGTCGCCCGTGTACTTGGTCATCGTGTCAAACAATTCTCGCGTTTGTTGCGCGAACAACTCGTCGAAGATAAGTCCCGATACGTTAAAGCCTTGTTTGGATTTGGTTTCGCTCGACAGCACCCGATAGAAGCTGTTCGTGTATGGAAATGTAATTCTTTTCGTGGACGGCAGCAGTTTGGATATCGCCGCGAGGTCTTTGCATTGTTCGACCATCGCCTTGGCGGTGTTGAACACAATGCTGGCCTGATTGATGTCGGCGGCGCAGGAATAAACCTCAGCACCGGCTTCGCCGTCGGCGAACAAGAGATAGAGGGCGATTGCCGCCGCCAACTCTGATTTGCCGTTTTTCTTGCCGACTTCGACATAAGCTGTGCGAAACTGCCGAAAGCCATCCGCATCAACAACGCCGAAAATATCCCGCACGATCTGCTCCTGCCAGGGCATGAGGTGAAACGGTTTGCCGTACCACTCGCCCGTGGTGTGGCGGAGCATTTGTATGAAGCCCACCGCGAAGTCGGCTCGCCGTTTGTCGTAGTGGCTGGTCGGCAGCATCAGCTTTGTTGGCTCGTACATAAAATCACCCATCGGCGAAACCTCCCTTCATGGCAATAAAAAAGAGCCTATCGGCTCGCTTGAATCTATCTCTACGAGAGACAGCCCCTGTCGGGGTGGCTGCCTTTCGGTTGTTTTCGAGGTTAGTTGTACTTTTCGAGGAGGATGGCGTAGACTGCCTTGACCTCATATTCGTCGGGGCAATGCATGTCCCAGCCTCTGTCGTAGTTTACGATGTCGCGGCTCTCGTCGAGTTTGCGGATGGTCAGCTTGCTGATTTTGCCTCCGTCAATGCCGTATTCCTCGCTCGGCTCTTCAAAATGCTTGACCCAGTATTTGTACCTTGTTCCCGTCGTCGGGCTTGCGATAATGCCTTCGCTCCACATGGTTAGTTCCTCCCTTCGAGGGCGATAAGCCCGTCTTTGTGGCGGTAGGTCGCGGCTGGCGTTTCGTCGACCGCTTCGCACTTGGCTGCGTCGGCGAGCCATGTAGTGCCGTCGTTCCAGAGCGGGCGGAGTATCGGGTCGCCCGTGATTTGGTGGAAGGCGACGACCTTGGCGAGAATGCCGAGGTTGCGTACCGTTTGGTTCAGGTGGAGTTGGTTGTTTGTCATGGTGGCGGCCTCCTTGAAAAAAGTGTTTGTGTGCCTTTCGGCATACACATATATCACTCTAAACCGCTGTAATAGCAAGTCTTTTCAGCGATATAAAGCGCACAATCTTTCGGGGTATTTTCGCCTCCGATGTTGTGTAGTTTATGGCCACTCTTTCAGGTTGTCGTCGCTTAACTCGCCCGTCAGTATTAGCTTCGAGTACGCCTTGGTGTTCATGAAGATGAAGTTGGCGAGTTCGTCAAACCCCATCTCCAAAGCAATCTCAAATGCCGCTTTGCTGTCGAACATATTTGTTCTGCCCGTCTTGGCGACTTGGCGGCATTGCCACTTCACCAGTTCCGCTTTGGAGAGAAGCCTTATCTCGTCCTCGCCGTAGACCGCGCCGAGGGAGGAGCCGTCGTCCCACTTCACGAACACCGTCCCCGTGTCGTCCACGAAGTCCACCGTGCCTTGCAGTCCCGACGGCATTTCACGGTAGGGGTCGTTCATCCTGACCAGTTCGACCCTCGCGCCTTTGGTATACCTTGCCCGCCGCGCTTCCACGGCGGCTTTGCTTGGAAATTGACTTTTACTCATTTCTCATTCACCGTCCCGTCTGTCAGGATTTCGTAAAGGTAGTCCCCGCCGTCGTTCTCGACATGCGCCCCCGCAAACATCAGGCTCTCGCAGTTGGTGAGAAACTCATTGCATTTGGCTTTCGCCTTGGCAAGCGAGGTGAACTCGAAGGTCTCGCAGCCCATCGCGTCCTCCTCCGAGCCGTTCGGGTAGGTGTAGAGGCGGGCGGTGTAGGTCGGGCGGCTGCCGTCTTTGAAGCTGGAGTTGCCGTCGAACCTTGAAAGGAGTAGTTTCCGTGCCTTCTTGTACTCGTCGCCGATAAGCCCAAGGGAGAGGAGCCAGCAACGCATGGCGTACTTGGGGTTGTCGGAAAGCCCGCGCGCCTTGGCGGTGACCCGCTTCTTTTCCTTCGCCGTCTTGCAGAGCGCCCAGATAAACTGTACATAGTAGGCGGCTTCGCTCGGGTCGGAAAGCGTGAACCAAGGGAACTTTACCGTTTCCTCCGTAATCTGGATGGGCAAGTCCTCCGCGCCCAGAGCCGACTTGATGAGGGCTTCTTTGGCGTTCACCATCTTGGCCAGGTTGTCGAGGCTTTCGGGGTTGAAACCGTCCAAGGGGAACTCGACCGTCAGCGTGTTGGCGTCTGGTTCAGGAACGTCGTCCGCCCTCATACCATTCTCGCCTTGGAAACTCTCACGGCGCTGCCGCCCAAGCCCCAGTTCTTCCTCTTCGGTCATCCCGTCCTCCCAGTCCTCGGGGATTTCGTCGCCGCCGTACTGCCCTCGGTTGCTGTAGTCGGGGACGTTCTGGTTTTCGAGTTCCATTCGGCGCATTTCCCGCTCGGCGTAGGATTCGAGTTCTTCAGGCGATGGCAATGCGCCCATGCCGCCGAGTCCGCTTTCATAGGTGTCTGGTTCGTCGTACTCGCGAGTGTCGCTGTCCGCATCAAAGCCCGCAAGGTGGAGCGTGTTTTCGAGGTCAAGATTATCCTTGCCCGTGAGTGTCCCTGTCTTATCGATGTGGTAACCGCCGACCTCGTAGGCGAAAGTCGGCGCGCCGAGATACTTCGTCGGGGCGTTCAGTGCCGCGCTGATTGCGCCGGCCAGTGATTTGCGCTGTGAACCTGTTACCTTGTAGCTGAGTTTCATCGTGGAACCCTCCGTGTTTTCCTTGAAATTCCGCAGGCGATGTGCCTTTCGGTGACTACATATATCACTCTAAACGCCTGTAATAGCAAGCGTTTCAGTGGTAATAAAGCGCACGGATATCTCGGTAAAAACACGCTCAGTTCCGGCTGCTGTATACAATGCCCGACAGCACGAAAACCACGCATGGGAGCGCCACGCCGTTACCCCACATCTTGTACTCGGCGGCGTCGGAATGCGGGTCTTGGAGCCATTTGAGTATCTGATTCCGGCTCTTGGGTTTGGAGGATGTACCGATGATACTTCGGTGGGTCTCCCAGATCTCCGTCCAGAAGGCGATGTCATCCTCGCTTGGCTCCGGCGTTTCAATCCCCTCACACCAATCGGGCGGAAATCCCTGGAGCAGGGCGCACTCCGTCGGCGTGAGCCTGCGAACGACATAGCGCAGGGGTGCGCCTTCGCGCTTCTCCGCCACGACGTTCTCGCCGCCGGGGAAATCGCCGCCGCTCGCCTTAAGCGTCCCGGCCTTTTCGACCTCACGGTAGCCGCCATGCTGGTAGTTTTCGGCGACCACCCGTTCCACGACCGCTTTGCCTTCCTCGACCTGCTGCTGTTGCGGGAACTTATAATCGGAAGCGCAGAGCGCCCCGACTTTATCCTGATAGCAGACGGCGTGGTGTTCCACGGCGTTGAGCGTATAGGCGACATCCTCCTTGGAAAACCCGTCGCCCCGGTGGGAAGGGCGGGAGCCGTTGCCTTCCAAAGCCACGACCGCCATGCCGCCCGCGTTCTTGTTCGGGTCGGGGACGGAGGTGTCGAGCGTTCGGGCGGTTTCGGCCTCATAAATACCTGAGTACGGGTTCGCCGATTTCATTGAGTTACTGTTGTTGGAACAGATGCCAAACGCTGTCATCACCATCGGCACAGAGTTGCCGCCCGCCTCGCTGCGGAGTGTGGGACTGGCCTCTTCCGAGTAGGCGATACTCCGAGCCTTCGCACCTTGCCCACCCATGAAAGCGGCGGGTTTCGGTACGAACACGGTCTGGTCGTTATTGCAGGAAAGCGTGCCTGATTTATTATTCTGTACCAGTGCGCCTTTGCCGCCGCCTTCACAGCCGGAGCGGATTTTTAGGGTTTTTGGCTCGAACACACACTGCGTTCCCTTGTAATCTGTGGATGTGAGGGTATTCGCAACTTCCTCGCCGACAGTCAGGGCGTACTGCCTCTCGTTCATCACGAGCGGAACATTACCGCCGCCCGTTCCCATGCGGCTGGAAAGCGTCTGAACCACGCCCGATTCGTCAATTTTCACCCGGCTGTCGGCGGGGTGGTTTTCAATCGCCACGGCGAACTGGTTGTCGCCCATATCCGCTCGGAGAGCGCCGGTAGGCTCGCCGCTCCACGCGTGGCCGCCAACACGACTTGCCGCGCCGGGTTCAAAGACAATCGGCTGATGCCCGTGTTCCTGCGCCCGAAGCGTACCTGTCACGTCCTCAGACAAATCCATGCACAGGCCGCCTTGGTCATTCAGCACAGGCACTGGGATTCCAGAGCCAGCCGCAACACCTCCGGCAGTTCCTTGCCACGGGAAGCCGCTCGGCGGAGGATTCCCTCGCAGGCGCGTTTCGTCAAATAATATTTCTCCGGCACGTTCGCCAGTAAAATCGACGACAATGAAACAACGGCGGCGACGCTGGGCGACTCCCCAAAATTGAGCGTCAAGCGTCCGCCAACTGACTGCGAAACCGTCTCCCACGATTTCCCCGGCCGTACTCCATTTTCTGTTTTCAGGCAGAGGTACTGACAGGCGGGGGTGCGCCTGAGCACTTTTGTCTTTGATATGGATGAGTTCATTCAAAACCTCCTGAAAATCAAGGCCGCCGTTTGAGGAATACATCCCCGGTACATTCTCAAGCACGGCGAACTTGGGATATTCGTTGTTCGTGGCGGCGAGCATCTCGCTGACGATTCTGGTCACCTGAAAGAACAGTCCCGACCGCTCGCCGTGTAGACCGGCGCGCTTGCCCGCGACCGAGAGGTCTTGGCAGCAGAAACCGCCTGTGATGATGTCCACGGGCGGCACCTTGGCGCCGTCTATCTTGTTGATGTCGCCGTAGTGCTTCATTTTCGGGAAGCGTTTAGTGGTGACACGTATCGGAAACGGCTCGACCTCCGACGCCCAGAGCGGTTCAATGCCCGACAAAAAAGCCCCGAGCGGAAAGCCGCCGGAGCCGTCGAAGAGTGAGCCGAGTGTCAATTTTCTATCCACGGTCAGCCACCTCCTTTACAAGGTCGGCGTAGCGGAGCGTCTTGCCGTCCCGCTCACAGGTAATGTCCTCACCGCCGTTTTGCTTGATCTCAGCGTATCGGCGCAAAATCACGCTGGCGTACTTCTCGTCGAGTTCGAGCATATGGCAGATTCTGTCCGCCTGTTCACAGGCAATGAGCGTAGATCCGCTGCCGCCGAATGTATCAAGGACGATACCGTTGGCTTGGCTGCTGTTCTTAATCGGGTAAGCCAGAAGGTCGAGGGGCTTGCTGGTCGGGTGGTCGCTGTTCTTCTTGGGCTTGGCGAAGTTCCAGATGGTCGCCTCGCTGCGTCCCGCATACCACTTGTGCGTCCCAGACTTGAGCCAGCCATAGAGAATCGGCTCGTGCTGCCATTGGTACGGGCTTCTGCCCATGACAAAGCTGTCCTTGACCCAAATGCAAGTCCCCGAAAGGTGGAAACCTGCCTCACGGAATGCCCGCCGGAAATTCTCACCCTCGGTGTCGGCGTGGAAAATGTATGCTGATCCGCCGCCCTCCAAGCTGTCGGCGAGGTTCTTGAAAGCCGAGAACAGAAAGTCATAGAACTGCTCCGCCTTCATGCTGTCGTTCTTAATCTTTAGCCCGCTTGCCGATTCGAAGGACACGTTGTAAGGCGGGTCTGTCAGCACGAGGTTCGCCTTGCGGCCATTCATTAGTTTCCTTACTGTATCGGTGTCGGTGGCATCCCCGCAGATGAGCCGATGCCGCCCAAGCGTCCACACGTCGCCGGGCATAACAAAAGCCGCCTGTTCAAGGGCGGCCGTGAGGTCAAATCCGTCGTCTTGCACCTCGCCGACATCGGCGGCGAAGAGTTTCTCAATCTCGTCCACGCCAAATCCCGTGAGTTCCAAATCGAAGCCGAGGTCTTTCAACTCCCCGAATTCCAAGGCGAGCAGTTCTTCGTCCCACCCGGCGCTTAACGCCAGTCGGTTGTCGGCGAGGATATATGCCCGCTTCTGCGTCTCAGTCAGATGCTCGGCGAACACGCACGGCACCTCCGATAAGCCTTCGGCTTTCGCGGCAAGCACCCGTCCGTGACCCGCGATGATGTTCAGTTCTTGGTCAACGATAATCGGGTTGACAAAGCCGAATTCACGCAGGCTTGAGCGCAGTTGGAGAATCTGCTCCTTGGAATGCGTCCGGGCGTTTCGGGCGTATGGGACAAGGCGGTCGATGGCCACCTTTTCAAATCGTTCCGTGGTCTGCATCACCGCCACCTCATTCCGTATTCGGCAAATTTCTCAAACCCGCCGAGAGATTGAATGTAATCCCGCGCAAACGCTACAATGTCGACAAACGGAACGTCACGTGTTCCTTCGCCCTCAATGGCGACAAGCAAACGCTCATCCCCGATAGAGCAGTGCGCCGAAACAAAAGCGCCACCCAGTTTGCGGGATAGGTCGTTGACGTAGATGCTCGCGCTGACATCCGCTTTGGAGAGGTCTTTGCCGTGCAATCCGTTGGGATTACAGTATGGCTGATCGCTTCCGAGTTTTCGGTTGGCGCAGCCTGTGTCAGTGTCCGTGCCGCCATGCCAATACCCCAGAGGATTCACGATGAGGTGTTCGAAATAGGATAATGCCGCCGCCGATTTTATCGAGGCTGCGTCGGCGTTGGACTGGCAAATAGTCGCGCTCTTATTTTCAAAATCGAAAAGGTATTTTCCGTCGCGGGGAAAACGCTCGCCAAGGGCTGCCGCAATCTCCGTGGATTTCTCGTAGTCGGCGTTCCACCTTGCAGCAAACACGCCGTTGTCTCCGCAGCGGACACCTTTTTCCTGATTGCGGGCAAGAAGCGAATCCTGTGGCACCTGGATGAACGTGATAGCGTCGGATGGCAAACCTGCTATCCGCTCCAAAATTTCCGCAAGCGTGATTCTCGGAATGTGTACGCTCGTTTCGGCGACGACAGTCGCTCTGCCATGACCGACGAGAACTTCCACGGCGATTTTGGGATTCTCGGCGAGCGAATACGCGTAATCGACGACAGCGCCCGCAATACGGTCGGCGACTTTATCGGGATGGTACATGTTTACTTTTTCAAACATAAGTTAAAACCCCCTGTTCGTGAGCAGCTCCAAGAAGGCGTTTTTCTCCTCGGCTTGGTTTCCGCTATATCGGTTGATGACCTGTAAAATCAGGTTGAAGTCGGCTTGCATGGCTTTGTAATAGGCGGAACCGGCCGTAACATAAGGCGACAGCTTCAGTTCCTTGGTCATTCGGCCGATTTTCCGGTTCATCGCTTCGCAGGCAAGAAAGCCCTGTCTGTTCAGCACATAGTCCGTGATGGTCTGCGGGGCGACAAGCCCCTCGCATCCTCTGGCGGCGATGTAATCCTCCAGCTCCTTGCGGAGGGCGTCCGCGGACGGAACTTCCTTTTCGCATTCTTTCATCGCCATAGAGAAATATTCCGTCATCACGTCTTCGGTCTGTATTTTCTTGGTCGGTTTTGGTTTTGCCGGAACCGCCGCCGGTTTGCCTTCGATTTTCTTTTCAAGTGGATTCTTCCGAGGGCGGCCTGCCCCCGGACGGTAGCCTCCGCTGGGCATTTGCGCCACCTCGTTTCGGTTTTGATTTTTTGATTTTTGATTATTGAAAAATTCACACGAGAGGCCGAGCGCGCTGTCCGGCATAAAAGCCACAGAGAATCAAACCGCCCCTCCGTTTTTCAAAATATCAAAAGTAGTCGCCTTGTTCGGCGTGAAGTCTTGAGTGGCACTCCCCACAGAGAGACTGAAGGTTGTTCCAGTCGTTCGTGCCGCCGTCGGTGAGCCTCACTTTGTGGTGAACCAGCACGGCGGGCGTGAGCCGTCCGTCCCGCTTACACAACTCGCACAGCGGATTGGCTTGCAGGAAAGCCGCTCGTATCCTTGCCCACGACCTGCCGTAGCGTTTGTTGCTTTCGGGGTCGCGGTCGTATTGGTTATATCGTTTGGCTTCAGCCTTCGCGTGTTCTTCACAGTACCTGCCGCTCGTGAGATTCGGACAGCCGAGTCGAGCGCAAGGCTTCTTGGCTTTGTAGGGCATCGTGTTCGCGCCTCCGTTTCAGGGCATAGAAAAAGGCGCGTCCCCGTTTGGTGGGGCGCGCCCTTTGAGTTTTTTACCATTCTAATCATAACAAATTTCTTCGCGGAACTATAGTGGTCGATGATGGCGTATGGCGTCCACCTCGTCCAAAGCCCTGCCGTGTAGCCGGTAGACCCACCGCAAGTCAAAGTGCATCTCCACGGCGATTTCCTCCCAAGTCTTGAAACACAAGTATCGCGCTTCCAGAAGGGTTTGAAGTTCGCGGTTCTCCACGCACTTAATGATAGTCACGATTTCCCGCTTGGTATCGATAAGGCGGCAGAGATCGTTGTTTATCTCGCTCTCCAAATCCATCGCCTTTATTAGGAAGTCCTCCATGCGGTGGTGGTTGGGGCTTGCGCTTCTGGGCATATCCGACAGGGTGGCGGTCGCTCTGGCGGCGAGGTCGCGGAGCGATTGCACCTGAGAAATCTTGCTGTTGATTCTTTGGTCGATGCGGTAGGCTTGGGAGAGATACTCCTTCGCCGTTAGGATAGGTTCTTGCTGCTCGTTCATAGGCTACCTCCGATTTCGGTGAATGTTCCACTCGGATTGGCAGCTTTTGACTCCGTAGGTTTACTCTGATTTACAATGCCGCTTTCACGGCGTCGATTAAGGCGGTCTGTGTCCTGTCCTTTTCGGATAGGGATTTTATGACCCGCTCGTCAATCGTGTCCTTGGCGATGATGTGGTGGATTACCACGGTTTCGGATGTCTGACCTTGCCGCCAAAGCCTTGCGTTGGTCTGCTGATAGAGTTCCAGGCTCCATGTCAGCCCGAACCAGATGATTGTGTTGCCACCGGATTGAAGGTTCAGCCCGTGACCGGCAGACGCGGGGTGAATAAGCGCCACGGTCAGTTCGCCGCGATTCCAGCGCGCGATGGATTCCGATGTGTCCAGTTTAGAAAATGGGATGTGGCGCGCCTGCAGACGCTCGGCAATTCTCACAAGGTCGTGCTTGAACCAGTACGCCACGAGGAGGGGCTTGTCATTCGCCGCCTCGATTAAGTCCTCCAAGGCGTCGAGTTTACGGCTGTGGATTAAAGCATAAGCGTCTGCGTCCGTATAGACCGCTCCGTTTGCCATCTGACACAGCTTGCCGGAAAGGGCAGCGGCGTTGGCGGCGGTGACTTCGCCATCGGTAAGCTGCAATACCAAGTCCCGCTTCATCTCGTCGTAGCGTTCCCGCTCGGCTTCCGACAGGTGGACGGGGTACTCCACGGTCACCAGTTCCGGCATCTGCAAATAGTCGACGGACTTCATGGAGATGGTGATATCGGAAATTTTCTCGTATATCCGCTTTTCCGCGTCCGGCAGAGGTTTGTAGGTGAATATGACTTGGCCGTTGCGCTTGTCGGGGACAAAGTAGTCCGTGCGGTATTGCCCGATGAAGCGACCCAGCCGTTTTCCCATGTCCAGCAGCCGGAACTCAGCCCACAAGTCCATCAGTCCGTTGCTTGACGGCGTTCCCGTCAGACCCACGATGCGCCTGACCTTGGGACGAACCTTCATCAGCGACCTAAACCGCTTTGACTGATGGCTCTTGAATGAAGAGAGTTCGTCGACCACCACGGTATCGAAGTCGAAGGGCAGACCGCTTTCCTCAATCAGCCATTGCACGTTCTCGCGGTTGATGATGTAGATGTCAGCAGGCTTCAGGAGAGCCGCTTTGCGCTCCAATTCCGTCCCGACCGCCACGGAGAACCGCAGATGGGACAGGTGATCCCATTTCGTCAGTTCGCCTGGCCATGTGTCCCGCGCCACGCGGAGAGGGGCGATAACCAGAACTCTATGCGCCTCGTAGCTATCAAACAATAGATCTCCGATGGCTGTCAGCGTGAGAACCGTCTTGCCAAGACCCATGTCGAGGAAGATGGCGGACACGGGATTTTCCTCGATGTAGACGGTGGCGTACCGCTGATAGCTATGAGGACTGTATATCACGGACGACGCCTCCAATCTGCTCTATGCTGTCAATGACATAAACCTTGAAGCCCAGTCGCCGAAGCATCCCATGCCTCGCTTCCTGCAAAGGGCGTACTTTCTCCCCATGCCGCTTGACCTCCACAAAACCAATTCTCCCGAAAGGTAGAAGCACAAGGCGATCAGGCATCCCGTCAAAACCAGGGCTTACGAATTTGGGCGCGATACCGCCCATCGCCTTGACTGCCTCGACGAGTTTGCGCTCCAGTGTTTTTTCCCGCATGGAGACCTCCTTTCTCTGATTGCCCATTGCCAATGATTGCCCGTTTGACCATTTTTCCTATAAATCCCTCGCGGGCGTTACACGTCGCGCTATAACCATTCTTACTACCTATATAAATGAACATTGGAAAGGAGTAGGGGAAAATGGGCAATATCGGCACGGCAGGGATACTTTGCTGATTTATTAGGGGCTTGCGACCGTGCCTATTTCGGTTGCCGAAGCCGTCATAGGCACAGTCGGCACAGCCTACCGTCCTAACCCTCACGGACGTACACCCGTTGGATGCCGTAAATAGGAATATTGCGCTTGCCGGTCTTGCTCCCCTCAAACCTCTGCCAGCCGCCGATGCCCTTGATGATTGCCTCAATCTCATAGGAGTCGGCTTTCTTGATAGCGTCGCGTGAGCGTCCGAAGCACTCGCACCAGATTTCGATATTAGACACCTGCTCACGCCGCACTGTGCCTTTCGGCTGCGTGGGGTCGTCGGTCGAACGAAAATAGTCCTGTCGCTTATAGATGTCCATCGCGTCCCAGCCTTCCGGCAGAAGTGTTTCAAGATACGCCGCCACCAAACCCTCGCGGTCGTCATTTTCGAGGGCGTTGCGCTGTTCGGCTTCGGCAATCGCGGCGACGTCGCCTTTGAGGAACAATTCCTCGCCCGCGTCAAAAAGGGCTAACGCCTCCGCCCATACTTGACCGACTTCCTCGTCGGTGATGTCCCACGGACGCTTCGCGCCTTCGCCTGTTACCCGAATAGGCCAGAAGCGGCGGTTGCCGGTCACGTCGCGTAGAAAACCGCCGTCGTTGTTGGTCGTCCCGATGATGATGCATTGGCGCGGATGGCTCTCGACCACGCGCCCATAAGATGGGCGGTACTTATCGTCGATACGGCTGGCGAAGGACTTCACAATTTCCACGTCCATCTTCTTGATGCCCGCCATCTCCGAGAGCTCCAGGAGCCAGTTGCCTTGCAGCTTCTCAGGCGCGGTTTTGTCCTTCATGTCCGATATGGAGAGGCTGTCGGAGTACCAGTCGCGACCAAGCCGGGCGATGAGCGTGGACTTGCCGATGCCTTGGTTACCGTTGAGGACGGGGATGCTGTCGAACTTGACGCCGGGGTGTTTCACCCGCGCCACCGCCGCTACGAGCGTCTTCCGGGTGACCGCCCGCGTGTAGGGCGTATCCTCCGCACCGAGGTAGTCGATGAAGAGCGTATCGGCTCGTGGAATCTCGTCCCACGGTGGCAATTTGTTGAGGTAGTCGCGGATGGGGTGATAAGCCCTGTCGTCGGCCACCTTTGTAAGTGCCAGTTCGTAGTTGCGGGCGGTGAACTCGCCGTAATGGGAATCTACATACGCCACAAGCTGAGCGGTGTCGGCGTCGCGCCAAGAGGGGTGGATACGCTCCCAAGGCAAACCTGCACCATATATCTGGCCGGCGAGCCTGTTGAAGCGGATACCCGCGAGAGTTTCATCATAGGTCAGGATGAGCAGCAGGTTTCCCAGCGTGTTCTCAATCTCGCCTTGTTTGTTGCGGGTCAGGGCTTTTTCCCAATCCTCGTCGGTGAAATCGGCGGCGGCCTTCTGCCTGTGTTCGGCAAGGAGCAGAGCGCCCACGGTTTCATCCTTGACGGCGAACTCGCTCATCGCCTTGAAACCCGCCTTCTCGTTGAGGTCGGGGAACTTGTGCGTCCGAACGAGGTCAAAGCTGTTGAGCAGTTTGCCACAGGCGGGGTCGGTGGCGTGGTGGGAGTAGGCCCACCTTCCTTCATAAAGAACCACGCCGGCCGAACTGTCGGCGGGGATATAGTCGTATCGTCCATTTATTGCTGAAGGTTCGTAGACATCCGGCAGGAACGCCGCGATTGCGTCCTCTATCGGGTAGGCGCGGCAGAACGCTCCGACCACGCCTTCCTTTTCGAGCGGGTCTTGCTGCTGGGATACTGTCCGTTGTATCACCTCAGAATGGCGGCTTGACGTCGGCCAGAGCGAGCAGTCCCGCCAGTCGGACAGCTTTGAGAGATATTCATCCGGGTCGAGTTCATTACCGCCGATGGTTTTGAAGATATACTCTCCGTCGGAAGGCGTGGAAGGCCAATACATCAAGCGTTCCGGTTCGTAGGTGCTGTCGTCGAAGTAGTCCATGCCGATTTCGTCAGCCACCAGACGGGAAAGGGCGGCGTACTCGTCGGGCGTGACCTCCCGCATCAGTGGGATAACGACCCTGAGCCTTGGCGCTTCCGGAGTATGGCTGTGGGTGGAATAGACGGCGCACTTGTGGGAAAAGAGCATCTCTACGCGGTCAATGAAGCCGGAATCAGCGTGGTCGGCGTCAAGGGTGATACCCGATCGGCTCTCCATCGTCTCTTTCTTACGCCTGCCGCCTTTAAGATGACCGAGGACATAACCGCCGATGTCCTTGGCGGCGTCGCGCCTGTCTTTACTGAATTTCTTATATTCGGAGACCGTCTCCGTGGTGCGGCGGGTATCCTTGAATCGCTGGCACAATTCTTCGAATGTAGTCTTTTTGTTGACCCATCGTTTGGACAGGCGGCTGTCGCCGTAACTGATTTTCATATCTATCATTCCGCTGCCTCCTCGCATGTACCGTTGAAAAACCGGATAGGAATATTACGTTTGCGCGCCTTGGAGATTTCACGGCTCATACCATCGGAAAGCGAGCCGAAAGCCCATAACTCATCGCATTTTCCAAGCAGGATAAGGGCAAACCGAAGCCCCAGTTTCCTTTGACCTTGGTCATTATCATCCATAAACTGCGGGTAGTGCAGGTGCGGAGCAAGGGGAATACACCCCTTGCTGACCGCAAACCGACAGTAAGCTCGCGCCCGTTTAGTGTTCTGTTCAGTGTCCCCAGCGAAGGGTGATGCGATATAGACAAGCGGAAAGTACTGTTTCGCCTTTTCCTCACGGACGACCGCCGTCAAAGCGTTATAGGCAGTTGGGTCGGGATAGCCCTCGCTGTTACGCCTCTCCATCGCCTGCCTCCTCAAAGTCTCGCTGTTCAATCAGCGGCAGCCACCCGTTGGATTTAAGCAGTTCGTAGATAAAAAGCCGCCCCTTCTGCGTCCAATAGGTGTGGACTTTGGAATGCAGTGTGCCATCGTTGCCGGGGTAGCTGTGGGTCTTGGTGCAGGTGTAGCCATTCTCCGCGTGTTTCTGATATAAGAGCCAGATTTTTCCCTGCCTGAACTGGACGCCAAGGTCGTGGAGATAGTCGTTCAGCCATTGACCTGATTTTCCGTAGTCCTTGGCGATGGTGGTGATAGCGACGGCGTCCTTGCAGTTCAGCACCACGTCGTAGTAGCTTGCCTTCGGCTGCATCTCCGCGATTTGCTGGTTTTGGACGCTAACCGTTTCGGCGAGGGCGGCGTTCTTGGCGCGGATGACCTTGAGTTCCGTCAATGCGTGGATGAGAAAATCGGGGTCTTCGAGCAGCCTCCTCACCGTATCAGGCGTCGCATAAAGACCGACCTTGCGGATAGACGGAAGAACTTCGTGGGTTACCCAGCGTTTGAAGTTCTTGGCTTCCGGTTTGTCGGAGCGAAGAATGACATTGTAAAGACCGCTCTCACTAACGATTGTGGTTTCTTGCTTCCGACCGAGCGCATCGATGATATGAGTCAGACTCACCTCATCCTCTTCCAGCCTTTCGGCGACCCTTGCCGGCGTCGTCAAGCTGAGGACATCGCACACATCCCTCAGTACCCACCATGTCTCAGCGCCCCGTTGTACCGTCCTGACATCGTTCCCCTCGTAGGAGAACACTTGTAATTGGTTGTTCATCCCGAACCTCCTGTAAAATGGATTTTTCGGAGCGCAGGTGCGGCTCCTGTCCATAACCGAAAAATCCGGTTGATTCGAACCCCCTGTCGTCAATCTTTTTTATAAAATGGGCAATCATAGCCGTCGGCACGAAGAAGAAGCCCCTCCGCCCAAGGCGGCGTCCGGCTCATCTGCTCACAGAGGACTTTCGTTGACATCCGTTTGTCGGCTTCAATCACCATCTCGTCGTGGACGGTCATCACGATGTCGCAGTGCCGCTGCCCCTGCATGGCATAGCAAAGGATGTCACGGCTGGTGGCTTGAACGATGTTCTCCACGAACTTGGGGCCGTAGCTTTCGAGCCGTTCCCACTTCTTCGTAGCCCCGACGCCCTCGTAGGTCACGCAGTCTGATCCGAACCGGTTTGTGCCGATGCGTGGCTTCACATAGGAAAGCCGTCTGCCCGACGGCAGGGTGATAAAGAGCATCCCGCTTGTATATCCGAAGCGGATGCCATGGGTCTCCGTCGTCGTCCTGTCTCTGACCGCCGTCATCGCGGCGCGATCTACGTCCCACCACAGGCGGGTGATGTTTGGGTTAGCCGAACGCCAAGCTGATACGAGCGGCTGTAGCTCGTCTTCGGTCAGCCCCATCTCCAAAGCGCCCATCGCTTTGAGCGCGCCTACCGAACCGCCGTAGCCGAGAGCCAGTTCCGCAATCTTTCCTTTTTGCCGCAAAGGAGAACCTTTGGTAATTTCCTCAATCGCCACTTTGAACATCTGAGAAGCGGAAGCCTCGTAAATCTTGCCGTGGGTGGCAAAGACCTCGTTTCGCCAGCTTTCCCCGGCAAGCCACGCGATGACGCGGGCTTCAATCGCCGAGAAGTCCGCTACGGCGAATTTGCAGCCTTCCTTCGGGATGAAAGCCGTGCGAATCAGTTCCGAAAGCACCTTTGGTACGGAATCGTAGAGCAGTTCCAATGCGGCGAAGTCCCCGCCGCGCACCAAAGCCCGCGCCTGTTCAAGGTCGGGCAGATGGTTTTGCGGGAGGTTTTGCATTTGAATTAGCCGCCCGGCCCATCTGCCGGTTCGGTTGGCGCCGTAGAATTGGAACATCCCACGGGCGCGACCGTCGGCGCAGACTGCCGCCTCCATCGTCTGGTACTTTTTGACCGACGATTTCGCCAGTTGCTGCCTGAGCGACAGAACCTCTCCCAGTGGTTCGGGCGCGGTCTTCAGGAGTTCCGCGACCGCCTTTTTGCCGAGAGTGTCGGTCTCCAAGCCGTGGTCGGAGAGCCATTGCTTCATCTGCACCACGGAGTTCGGGTTCTCAAGGTCGGTGAGTTCCTTCATAAGGTGAGTGAGTTTCGAACGGGAGCGAGCATCAGCTTCGATGGCGCGGTGAACAAGCGTCATGTCGAGCATCACGCCACGGTCGTTTATCTCTTGGTCTTGGCAGTATTCAGCCCAGACGCTATCCGGCACGGGGAATTTAGCAAGACGCTCCTGTATGGACATTTCCGCTTCCACGTCGCGGGCGTTGTAGGTTTTGAACGCTTCCCATTTATCCGGGGCGTGGGTCGGCAGGTTTCGGGTACGCTGCCCGTTGGCGGCGGTGGGCTTGCAGGGCACACAGAAATATCGGATAAGTTCCTTACCCTCCGTCAGCTTCTGCTTCTCCAATCCCAAAACAGCCCCGGCGCCCTCAAGGGAGAGCGGCAAGCCCATGTAAGCCGACCAGACCATAGAACAGCGCCATGCTTCCGGGTTCAGGTATTTTGCCTTGCCAAGGTACTGTGCCGAGAAATGCTTGTCGGCGAACGGATCGAGGGGTACGCCCATATCCGACAGGTAACGGGACAGGCACACCCGCTCAAAGTTGGCGTTGAACGCCCATTTCTGCACATCGTCGTCGGTCAGGGCGTCGATTATTCTGGGCGGTATTGTTTCGCCGCTTGCGAAGTCAACTACGGACACCTCGCCGCCGTCCATAGAATAGCCAAACAGCAGGATTTCAAAGTCAGGTGATTCGGCGTACTTATAAACGCCGCATTTTGTGAGGTCTACACCGCTATATGTTTCAATATCGATGCTGAGAGTTTTCATAATCCCTCCAATCGCAAAAGGACGGCAGTTTTACCCGCCGCCCTCCGCAGTCTCCTTATCTTGTGTTAGGTGAGAAAATCGTCTTCATCGTCGGTGGCGAAGTCGTCCTCGGCGCGAGACTTGCCGCCCAGTGGTTCGCCGTCGCGGATTTTCTGCAGGTTGTTCAGCCCGCAAGCGATGCCCTTGTTGCCGTTGGAATTAAAGGCGTAGAAGTTGATGCTCGCCCTGCCGTAGACGCCGCTGTACACCTCGGAGCGGTTAAGGATTTCATTCCTGTCCGCGTCCACGATACCGGGCGCCGTACCGCTGTTGGCGTTGACGAAGTAAGCGTCGGCGTAGGCTTCGTCGTCGGGGCGCTCCGTATCGCCGTCGCGCAGCGGGGTCTTCAGGACGGAGAGCGGCGGGACGGTCTTGCCATTGCCTTTGAGTTTCGCCTCGCCCTCCCTGTAGGCGGCCTCGATCGCCGCTTTAATCTTGGAGACGGTGCGGATATCGGACTTGGGGATGATGAGCGACACCGAGAACTTCGGGGTGCCGCCGTTGATGGATTTTGCTTCCCACACGTTGGCGTAAGACCAGCGGGTGTCGGGACCCGTGATGACTTTCATCGGATTGGAAGCCTGTGCGTTGTCTTTGTTTGTCGTAATAGCCATGTTAATTTACCTCCATAAAATCATGTTTTGCGTTATTGATTTCCGGCCGTTTATCGCTTGCCAGAACCAGCGTCGGTTTACCCACCGGCTTCTCTACAAGGGAGCCGAGCAATTCGGAGAATTTTCCTTTGCCGAGTGTTTTCTCCATCGCGGTGATGCCCATCACCTTGTGTTCATACGGGTCGTAGCCCGCGCCTTCTATGGTCTGGGCGACCGCCGTTTCGTCGATGTACCTGCGGTTGCTTCTGCCTTCGACCAATTTCCAGCCGTCCCATCGTTTCCCGCTGAGGGCGGCTTGCAGGGCATAGTCCTTGATATCGGAAGCCCAAGAAACCAGTTCGTCAACCTTGCCGAGAATGGATTCGATTTCGTCGTCTTCCAGAAGCGGCGGCAACTTGAACTCGTGTCGGGCGAGTTCGAGGTTGCGCTCCGCCCGCTTGCGGCACTCGTGCTTCGCTTTACAGAACTGGCACCATTCGCCGCAGTTGTACTCGCCGCCGCCAGCGTAGGCGAGTTGGGCGGTGGGCTTCAAAACCTCCTCTGCCCATTGGTAGAGCGATTCCTTAAAGACCGTGTGGGTGCTGATGTTATCGCGTCGGGGTTGGTAGATGGTCAATGAAACCCGGTCGATGTCGTAAATGCCGTCGAAGAGTTCCAGGGCGCCCAAGGCGTACAGTTTCATTTGCGGATTGTCCTCGGCCTCTACAAGCACGCCCTGACCATGTTTATAGTCAATTACATGGAGCGTCCCGTTGGCGATGACCACGGTGTCGCCGGTGCCAAATCCTCCCTCGACGTACTTGGAGAAGTCGAGCCGTTGTTCTATCAGAACTACAGGGTCGGCACAGGTCTGCTTTGCCATCTCCACCAGTTCAAGGATATAGGCGGCGTATCCGATGGCGCAGTCCTCCATCTCCTCTGAGTAGTAGGTCAGGTTGGCTGTCGGGTCTTTCAGCTTGATGCCGAGGGCGGTCTTCAGCTTGTATTCGCAGAGCACATGGGCGTCCGTTCCCTCGGCAGCGTAGCCGGAGCCTTTATCCTCATAGGTCTCGCAGAGCCTTGCGGAAGGCGGGCAGTTGAGCCAGCGGTGGCTTGACGACGCCGATAAAAGCGCGTGTTTACCCATTAGTACCGCCCTCCCCGGGGGCCCCGCCCGACCCGTCGGGTGGGGTGGTTGTCATTCCGATGCGGCTTCCCTCCGCAAGCAATGCGGGGTATTCCTTTGGGTCAATCTCTGACAGCTTCGCCGCGCCGTGCGCTTCCAATAAAGCCCGAACATCAGCGGTATGGCCGCTTCGAGACTTCTCGGCAAGCACGGCTCGCACTTGCTCCAGCATAATCAGCTTTGATTCCGCGGCGGGTTTCGGTTGTACCGCAGGCACCGGCGCTTTCGATGACGTCCCCGAATTGCCGTCGCTAAACAGCGCCGTCAGGCTGTCCGCCACCGCCGTCAGAGACTGCGCCGCATTCCGCAGATCGCCGACGCATAGGTCAAGTTCATTCATCTTGCTCATGGCTCTCACCTCCAATTTCCTTAATTTCCACGGTTTCCACCGTCTCGCCGGGCGTCACGACGATAACCCCGACCTTCTCACCGAACAGCAAATTAAGCAGACGGTTTCGTAAAGTGCGCGACCCGCCCTTGAGGACTTGCGTCCTGCCACCGTCGGGGCGGGTCACGCAGATGCTGACTTTGTGCTTCAGGTTCATAACCTTTCGCCTCTTTCCAGAGGTCGCTTTATCGCTTCCTCTGGCTATAAGCGAAAAATCCGGCTGATTCGAACCCCCCTTTAGTGGAGGTTCTTGAATTTCTCTTGAATCTTCTTTAGGCGATTGCGGATGGCAGCTTCGGACACGCATTCCTCCACCGCAATGTCCACATTGGTACGTCCCTTTGCTTTTTTCTGAATAAGGTCGCGCTGTTGAGGCAGGAGCCTGTCCCAGATCGCTTTAAATGCAGCGCTATGCTCTGCTTTTGTGAGCGCATCCATGAATATTTCTTCGGGATTGGATTGTGGGCCTTCAAGGCGCTTGTCGCGCTCTTGAACATTTTTGTCGTCACCGGTTCTATCGGCTTGGTAATGGCTAGTGACGTGATAGTTCTCTCGTCGTTCGGCATTAAACACGTCGTCATCCGTTTGATGCAGCATGGCGATATGCGCTTCGGTGACGCCATCCTCGCCGGGGTTGATGGTGACGGTCGTGCCGTCTGCAGAATAGTAGATGTAGCTGGTGCGGTTCTTTTTACTTGTCTTGTTGTGCCTCATAAAATCGACTCCTTTGGATTCCGAATCCGCTGGAGTCGCCGTGCCCGCCACTAGACAGAAAAAGACGACATCGTGAGCGCCCTTTCGGGTCGCCCGCGCTGTCGTCTAAGCAATCTGGCGGAATCGGGATTTGAATTTTCGGGTTATTGGCTACGAAGATGTCGTCCCGGTTGGCTGAGGTATATACACATCCTCCGCAATACCGATGGCTGGGACGAAATGGATTTTGAGTCCATCTTTGGGAATCTCGATCATCGTTATCTTTTTGCCGTCGCGGATATATAGGGTGCTTGTCCGCGCATCGACTGTTCCAACGAGTTTCCTGTTTTGGGTTCTAACCTCGTTCATGGCTCTGACCTCCTTTCCATTCAAATTAGAGGGATTGACATTTCCGGGTCGGCGAGTACAATGAAATATGAATAGATACGAAACGATCGTATTAATTCGCAATCTATCGGTTTCGCCGACCGATGTGTTCAGTATAAAACCCTCTGGGATTGCGCCGCGCCCGATACACGCCTGTATATTTATTGCAAACGGTTACAACCACTTGCATAACGATTACAAAGGAGTTGGCACGATGACGAGACTGTGCTTCGGGACTGTCGCTAAAGTCCTTAAGCAATGCAAACTATCTGCTGTAACCGATGTTCAGCTTGTCGGTTCACTGACGCGGACAATTGACCCAAGTTGCGAGTATGGTGTCAGCGATGGTACAGCGGTATCGCGTCTTTTGAGTTGCACACAAAATCTCTCTAATGGTCAGACTCGACGTATGGGTCAACGGGCGAAGACAGGTTTTAGCGATTTTGAGAGCGGATGGGGAACCAATCGCCTCAGCAATGTAGTCCTTTCGGGGCAAAAGGCTGACAAGGGTGACGTTATCAAGGCTATTGCAGAAAGTGTTCTCCCTCTCCTTGACGAGGATAGGAAGGCCCTCGCCGCACTTGCGATACTTGATATAATCCGGCAAGATACTGTTATTGATGACGAAAAGCACCTAAGCTTTGAGAAGCATTTCGGGACATCAAAAAAAGCCCTGCTTTCTCAAGACCAGTACATACTTTCTGAATTGTTCGCGGGCGTGTTGCTCTATACAGTTGTTGCTGTAAAAAACACCGCAGGGAAAGACTGTGTCAATGAGATCGACAAGTCTTACGTTGATAACTTCGCGTCGTTAGATAATATCTATGATTTCGCGGCGGACTTTCCTGATGTCGCCGTGCGACGTCGAGCTTGGCATCCCGTTGATCAGTCTACAGTTGATGAGAGCCTGATTGCGGATTATCTCGCCAAAGCTAACGAAAAGTATAACGAAATAAAAACACTCCTTTATAGTGACGAACCTAAGCCATTCAACAGCTTCTATGTCTGTAACAATATACAACGAAGGATACCTGTTCAGAGTAAGTTTGGTTCTGCTTATAGAACCGAGTTAATACAGAATGCGACCTCAGATGACCTCGTGGACTGCTCCAGATTTGTTATATTGTCAGGAACGGGTGGTCTCGGAAAGTCCATGATGCTTCGGCATTTGCTTTTGAACGCAATTGAAAGGTATGACACAAGTGGACTAATCCCGCTGTTCATCGCCCTAAAAGATTATGATGACACTGCCAAGGATTTATTCGACTACGCATTTTCTAAATTTGAAGGGTATGGTACGGAGATTTCAAGAGAGCAATTTGAGGTCCTTCTTGTTGCAGGAAAATGTCTTCTGCTATTCGATGGATTAGACGAAATTGGCACAAAATATGGTGGAAGATTCGAAAAAGAACTGGAGGCATTTACGGACAGATACCCAAAGAATCGCTATGTCGTTTCTTCACGGCCTTACAGATCCTTCGTGTCATATTCGAGATTCACGGTTTTGTTTCTTCAGCCCTTCTCGAAAGCACAGGCATTGCGCCTTATTGACAAGTTAGAATTCCGTCCCGATGAGCCAATCTTCAAAGATAAGTTCAGGGGAGAATTAGATAAGACGCTTTATGCATCTCACAGAGAGTTTACTGAAAACCCATTGCTTCTCACCATTATGCTGATGACCTTTGAGCAGTTCGCGGAGGTTCCCTCGAAAATGCACATCTTCTACCGCGAGGCTTTTGTTGCCCTGTCACAGAAACATGACGCCAGCAAAGGCGCTTATAAAAGAACCCTTCGTACAGGGTTGACCGCAGATAAGTTCGCTGATTATTTCGCGGAATTTTGCTCTCGCTCATATCATGATGAAAAGTTTGAACTCACCGATGCGGAGTTCGCTGATTATTATATCAGGTTAAAAGAACGAGGAAAAGCGGGTGATAACACAACAAGCGTTGAGGATTTCCTATATGATCTTTGCTCCAATATGTGTTTGATGTACTTTGAAAGCGGCAAGTACCATTTTACCCACCGCTCCTTTCAAGAGTATTTTTGCGCCCTGTATTTCTCAAAACAGAAAGATAAGAACTTACGAGCGATTGGTGATTTTTTTGAAAAGCGGCGTTCACGTAACTTCGGCGATAAAACGTTCGTGATGCTCTATGATATGATCCCCGACAAGATAGACGAGTATGTTTTTCTGCCATTCCTGACAGCACTTTTTAAAGAGTGTGATGATGCTGATGGATACTGGTCTTTTCTTGAAATTATGTATCCGCAGCTTCGCTATGAAAAAGGAGAGACCGATGAATACATTTCTAACTCACCTGCGTCCTACCTCTATGAGTTCATGAAGAAGACCTTCTTCAATAACACCTGTTCTATCAACGAGTTGCCATTTTATGAGTCACTGGTATCTGAGACGTATGGCTACGTTGAGGACGAAGATGGTGATAACAAACTCGTGAATTTGGATGATGTGAGTTATGACTATAAGAATGACTACGGAGCCCCAGACCCGATTGGTTGGGTCTTAGAGTTCGATATAGCGGATGTCCGCAAAAAAAGAACGAAGTATAAGGAGTTAGTTGAAATACTGGATGCTGACGATTTTGTGTTGAAAATTGAGTTCGAAGATGCGCGCGAGTACCTGAACGCGCTTGTAGCAAAGCAAAGACCGACGGGTGATGGTCTTTTTGACTTGTTCAATTAGAGAGGATTGGTAATGTTGACAATGACAAACGAACCTGAGAAGTGGGTAAACCTTAAGGAAATTGCCGCTCATACCAGTTTGAGCAAGGACACCATTCGCAATTATATCAAACGGGGGGTGATTCCCTTCCATCGGATAGGAAATCAATATAAGTTCAGAATTTCCGAAATTGACGCATGGGTTGAAAGCGGAAAGAGTGCGGCGATAGACCCAGAACGAAACACGTTATCCAACGCGCTATAGTGGCGTGACCAAACTCAAACTAAGGAAGGGAGGTATCAATATGGCTGCGAACATACAGAGACCGTCATACTCCGTGGTTTCCTATTTTTGCGGATGTGGCGGTCTGGATTTGGGCTTCCGCGGTGATTTCAGATACCACGGCGAAAACTACGCACGATTGCCATATATAATCAAGGCGGCTTATGACTATGAGCCGCGTTGCGTCGAGACTTATAACGGCTATTTCGGGGAGGGGCACGCTTTTGTGAAAGACCTCTCCAACGTTGATGTCCAAACTGTTCCGGAGGCCAAGGTGCTCATTGGCGGATTCCCTTGTCAGGAGTTTTCGTCCTGCGGCCCTTTAGGCGGGTTGGAATCTGAGCGAGGCCGGTTGTACCAAACGCTCATTACTTATATGAACCGACATCATCCCGCTATTGTAGTGGGAGAGAATGTTATTAATCTTGAACGTATGGACAACGGGGCTGTTTTAGAGACTATCAAGACTGATCTCGAGAATGCTGGATACAAGGTAGCGGTATGGAAGATGTTCGCCCCGGACTATGGCGTTCCGCAGCGGAGAACTCGGTTGTTCATCATTTGTGTTCGTAATGACATCAACGAGCGATATGGCTTCCCTGTCAAACCTGAGCCTGAGTTTGTCGGCAAATATAGGAGCATTGAATGGGCTATCGGTGACTTGGTGGATGTTACGGATGAGAGCGTTCCGAACCAGAGCCAATACTTCGGCGCGTCACGCGCTAAGAAAGGCAATGGCCAAGGCGACGAAAGCAACAAAAAAGATCTGCCTGCTTATACGATAAGAGCAAACCCTAAATCAAGGGTACAGTTCCACTACTCGTTAGATAGGCGCCTGACAGTTCGTGAATGCGCGCGGATACAAACTTTTCCAGACGAATTCAAGTTCACCCACGCGAAGACAGCAAGCGTCTCCCAAATAGGCAACGCAGTGCCACCAATGCTCGCCTACATTGTGGCGAAGGCCATAGCGCAATATATGGAAACCGTGAAAGAGGTGCAAAAGGATGACTAACATTAACACGTTGGATATCACACCCACTCCGAGAATTTTGCGGACATTAGGCGAGATACCATTCGCGACTTGGCAATGCGTGGCGGAGTTGGTCGACAACTCCATTGACGCCTTCCTCTCGGACAAGTCCGTCATGCCAGAGGAATTTGAGAGAAAGATTATCGTAAATTGGGCATCCGACTCCGTAGCAGCCGGGGATAGGGTTATTGAAATCTCCGACAATGCCGGAGGTATGTCTGTCGAACAATTACAGAACGCTGTACGCGCCGGGTATTCAAGCAATGACCCGGTGGGAAAACTCGGACTATTTGGTGTGGGCTTTAATATCTCGACGGCTCGTTTAGGCGATGTTACTACCATTATGTCGACCCGAAGCGGTGACGCTGACTGGGTGGGCATTAAGATTGATTTCCAGAAACTCATCGATGCCAAGCGCTTTGACGCTCCTATAATTCGTAGGCAAAAAGCGGATCCGGACGAGCATGGAACGAAAATCAGTATTTCAAGTCTTAAGCAAGGAATCCTTGCGGAGCTGCCAAACAAAGAAAATGATATACGCCAACGTCTTGAGGCTGTTTATGCACCCCTACTCAACAATCAGGACATCCCCATAACCATAACAGTTAAGGGTAAACCTCTGCGTCCACGTAATCATTGTGTCTGGTCTGAGTCACGTTATGTACGCTATAATGACCAGAACATTTCTGCTCGTTTAACTATCGACCGTGACCTCGGTGACGCTTTATTTGATCTTAGCCGCAACTGCTACTTAACCTCTGACGAAGCGGAGGAATACTACGTTGAGCAACAGGAAGGTCTCACATTTCCTGAACACATCATTGAGCGCAGAAAGCGCTTAACTGGTTGGTTGGGTATTCAGCGATACGCCGACCCGAACGATTTTGGTCTCGACTTCATCAGGAATGGTCGAAAAATACTAATTTCCGACAAAACCCTCTTTCAATATGAGAACCCCTTAACAGGGCAAAAGGAATTGCAGTATCCGCTTGAATTAGGCACCACTGTTGGTGGTCGCATTGTTGGAGAATTACACGTAGATTATCTGCTCCCAACTTATCAAAAAAACGACTTTGACCGCTCTGATGTTTCTTGGAACCAGACTGTGGAAGCTATTTGTGGTGTGGGTCCGTTTTTGCCAAAATCACGCAAAGCCCTTGGATTTACCCCTGATCAGGCAACCTCACCTCTTGGTTTACTGGTCAATGCTTATCGTCGAGTAGACAAGGGAACAAAGTGCTTATTTTCCCCGAATGATGTAGCCAAACGATACGCCGCTGAGTTTAGGAATGGCAAGAGGGACTATCTTGATGATATTCTTTGGTGGAAAGCGGCGCAGGAAGAAGATCAGAAACAAAGCACAGGTGGCTCAAGGGCAACTACCGCTGTAAATACAGGTGACACACCATCGGATGACATCGGTGCGTATATTAGTGGCGCTGTTTCACCGACACCGTCCACTGGAGGGGTGTTAACTGGAAGTGAATCTGGCACTCATGTTTCGAGTGGAGGTGAACAGCAGATTACCCCTACTCCTGTACCACCAACCACTCCAGTCGCCCCAGAAACTTCAAAGATTGACGAGCTTATTCAACGCTCTACTTCCGTCAGCCAACTGAGCGGTCGCAACTATAAATTTGGGAACACGGGATCGTTGAATGTACGGGTTTATGAGTTAAATCGCGGTTCTATATACTACCGCGGCGAAAAGCGCTCCTGTTTTTTTCAGTCCGATGGTATCGACTGTGACTTTGTCTATGACCCCTCGCACCCACTTCTTGCTCAGTACCCTATAACCGCTAAAATGCTACTTTTGCAATATCTGTCGGAAAAATTAAAAGCACGCGACAGTCTAACCGATATAGTTGCGGTTTACGCTGAGTTAGTAGATACAACAATGTCGGAGGCGAAGATTGACAGACAATCGTTGCAAGACAGGGCCAGTAGTGCCTTTGAGTTGTTGCGTGAAAAGCTTGCCTCAGCACTTAAAGACAAAGCAGAAAATGTTATCAACTGCGTTCATGAATCGACTGGAGAGGTAGAAGAAACTATAACAAACCTTATCCAATCATCAAACACCTCGCTACTGGCAGCTTTTCAAGCCAATACTTCGGCGGGCTATGACGCCATCGAATTTGTCCCCCCCAAAACATTATACAGATTAATTGAGCGGTTCCCAGAAGACGTTTTTGACGGTAAAGTGTTGCAGACACCGTATACCGCGATTAGGCTTCACGACTCGATGGCCACACAACGAGCTCGTGAAGAGTCAAAAGAACGTGCTTTGTCCTTTGTAAAGGACGCCTTGCGAGTTATCTCTGGTTACAGTCAACGTGTCCAGAAGAATGAACTCGCCCGCGCGTCACTGAGCGTAGACTTTCTCCTAAAGGAGTTGAGTCAATGAATTTCTACACCGATGACATATCAAACGGATACAACTGGAAGGGGCTTGAACGAGTCATTGCCCGTCTGATGGGGCACCTTGGGTGGAACGACACTACCGTAATCGGTGGAGCGGGTGACAAAGGATGTGACATTCTCGCTACGAAGTCTGAAGCTCAACAAATAAGGTCTTGGGTAGTGCAAGCTAAAGCAGTTTCCGGTGACCGTTACATTGGTTCCCAAGCGCTCAAGGAGGCTATCGACGCTTTATCATTCTATGACGCTAATATCGCGGCTGTTGCCACTAATGGGGAGTTCACGAAAACCGCTCGTCAGAGACAGGAGCAGCTTGAAAAAAACGGATACAACCTTAAGCTTTGGAATGGGGCATTCATTCAAGCGCTTGTAAGCCAGATGCCCGATGACCACGCTGGATTCAGAATGCTTCGAGAGTATCAAAACAAAATAGTTCAAAAGGTCATCGCCTCATATGAGCGAGGTGACAAACGAGCGTTCTATATTGTGGCTACTGGACTTGGCAAAACAGTCATAGCAGCGTCAATCGCACGTGATTTATGGGGAAAAGGCTGCCGTCGCATTCTTGTCCTTTGTCATGCCACTGACTTGGCTCTTCAGTTGGAACAAGGGTTCTGGCCTCAAATAAAGAAAGAAGTACCAACCTCAGTCTTCTTTGATGGATTGCCTCCGCGTGATACCGAGGGTATCTGCTTTGGGCTTTATCAGAGTCTATATGGTTATCTACCGGGGATAGAACCTGACCAGTTCGATATCGTAATAGTCGACGAGGCGCATCACGCGCTGGCACACGGGTTTAGAACTTGCCTTGAGCATTTGAAACCAAAATTCCTTATAGGGATGACTGCCACGCCTTGGCGTGGCGACGGGCAAAGTCTCTCCACAGTTTTCGGGGAACCGTTAGCGAAGGTGTCTCTTGTTGACGGTATGGCGATGGGTTATCTATCAAAGGTTGATTACCGCATTCTATGTGATAATGTCGACTGGGATAATATGGAGTATATGAGTAGGCAAAACCTCTCTATTCGCGACCTAAATAAGCGCCTGTTCCTACCACAGCGTGACGAAGCGGTTATTTCTGAAATCCGTCGAGTTGTAGCTGATGTGACGAACCCACGGATTGCCATTTTCTCGCCCTCAATAGAACATAGCAACCGTTTTGCTGATATGCTCTCAGCGTCAGGGATTCCTTGCGCCGCACTATCCAGAGTTGATAAAGCGGAACGCAGGCGAAGACTTCTCGCTTTTGCCGCTGGAACCTATCAAGCCGTAAGCGCGGTCGATGTTATGAATGAGGGAATTGATATTCCTGATGTGAACATTTTGGTCTTTCTGCGAGCGACTCATTCTCGCCGGATTTTTGTTCAGCAACTCGGCCGCGGCTTGCGGTTGTCTGAAGGTAAGGAAAAGGTCATAGTGTTGGACTTTGTATCAGACATACGTAGAATGGCTGACATGGTTGAGATGAACCGAGAGGGTAAGGCGAAAGGCGCGGAAAATGAAGTTGTATATCTACAAGAAGGATTCGTTTCATTCTCTGACGCGCGGATGGAGACCTTTGTTAGCGTATGGCTTGAGGATGTAGCGGACTTGGGCGGCTCGGATGACGAGACTAAGTTGAAATATCCGGAGGGGTTTTAACTATGGCGAAAGTACTAACAAAGCAACAGAAGACCAAAATAAGGGAAGCTATTTTCAAAAAAGCCGACTCTTTTGGGTATTCCTCAAATGGCAGGATAGACAATGGTCGCTTCATGGATGAACTTGTGGAGGACTCTGAGATTGGCGGCGTTCTCAAACAATACATGAGTAAAGAACGTGTCCGCACTTATATCAAGGACTCCGAACTCAATGCATATGCAAAGAAAAAGGTTAATGATACGCTTGATGGGATAGCTCCGACCGAGACTATTGAGCAAGTTTACGGTGTTACAGCTATGATTATTCAGTCTTGTACCGGAAAAAATGTCAGAGTATCTGTCTCGCGTTCTGTCGATGGACGCATTTTCGTGGTAAGTGGCGGCACAGTTCTAAAATGGGAAACCGCTTTGAGAAAGGCGTTAGAACTTATCGCTAAGCAACCCGGATTAACAGTTGACGGAAAAACGCCTTCAATATGCTTGAACCTCGTATCGACTACGAGCGACTTGACTGCCGCCGACAAGAACCACATAACTAATGCGCTTAAGGCGGTTGGTGTACAGGCTGTATTTCGGGACATTTAACATTATGGAGGTGGGCATATGGCGAGATCACCAGAGATAACCTATAAAATCATGTCCGCTGTAAAATCTAAAAATACGAAATCTGAACTCGCGCTCCGCCACACGCTTTGGGCACGAGGTTTGCGTTATAGTGTATATGTTAAATCCCTCCCTGGCAAGCCAGATGTTGTGTTTACACGAGCGAGGATTGCGGTTTTCTGTGACGGTGATTTTTGGCACGGACACAATTGGGCCATTCGAGGATTGGCCTCTTTGGAAGAGGAATTAGAAGGGTATACCCCATTTTGGCGAGATAAGATTCTCGGAAATATTAAACGAGATAAGGAACATACCGCCCATTTGGAAGCGGATGGATGGAAGGTAATACGAATATGGGAAAGCGATATCAAAGCGAACGCTGAAAAGAGCGCCGATGAAATCGAAACGGCATATCGAGCGGCGATAGAAAAGCAAAGGCTAACCACTGGTTGATGGCAAGACAATATGACCGAGCGGAGGTAATCCTGCGACGAATTATTTAGGGGTTTAGAGCATGGATGAGAGCATTAAAAAAAGCGCTAAAAAATATAGCTCGGGACAAGGCGGTCAACGGCATCAATGAACCCCAGCAAGATATTCATCGGGCAGACGCTGTTGTTGCCGAAAGAACGCAATCGCCAATAGAACGAGGAGAGGATTAATAATGGATAGGACATTTGATGGCATCGCTGAAATTTCCGTTGGGCTGGTAGTACCGTACCATTATGAGAATGGAATACTACGCCTGTTCTTAGGAAATGTTACTCATTCTTTAGAAACTGGTCGCGATGCTGTAATCGGTCAAAAACACGACGCATTTACTGGCGGTTATACATTATTCCACTTAACCCATCCCCTCGAAAACTACGGGTTACTTAACCTTGTTGGCACGAATGGCGCAATACGAAGTGAGCCTGTCGCAATGGGTACGCTTAATCAAAATGTGGATTACTATATCGATAAATACGACGATGGCGCATCTTTCACGCAAATGCGGTTCAGTTTCAAGGAACTTGACTTCTTTCTGCCTTCAGGTTCTATTACTGCCATAGATGACATGACGGGGTTTATTTTCTCTCGTCAACCAGTAGAGGTGAAACGATTTGCATTCGTATATCAGGAAAAAACTGTAGCATTTGTACTTCGGACTTTCTCAAATATTTCTTGTGGCTATAAGAGTCATGCCGAAACAAAATCAGAGTTAATTCTTGAATTTGAAAAATCCACCGATGTGAATTTCTTTATAAGCCTATTTCATCTTGTCTATGGCTTCTTTAGTTTTATTTGTAACAGACGAAATCTCACCCTATCCAATGTAGCTTTGGTGGGTCAACGGATAATAAAACACCCTATTACAGCAAACGGAAAGACCACAATTGGAGAGAAAACAGTCCCGACCACACAAATTCTCGTGCCGATTGACAACTATCGTGCAGGCAACGAATCGGATAAGGACATTGGTAGAACTCTTCCTTACAAATTTTGGGAATCGAATTTAGAGTCCTTGTTTATGTTGTTTATAAACGATACTGTCTCTATTTCCAGTTTGCATGAGTCGCTTGCCGCCCGTAGGCTTATTGATTTGAAACAAAGCCTGCACATTACTGCAACATTTGAGTATTACCAAAGAAAATTACTGCCAGATATATCGTCGAAGGAAACACAAGAAGCATATGATGCAGTTAAAGCCAAAGTTGATGAATATGCCGCTGCGCAGACTGGCAAAAAGAAGAAGAAGGCTAAAGAGATTGCAAAATTTTTGACACCTCCTGTATCTTTAAGCGAAAAGGTTATTAAGGTTTATGCTGGATATCAAGAATGGTTAGGAGTGAAGCCAATTCTCATGGATTGGTACGGCGATAATATCTCCGATATAGCTGAAGTAGCAAACGAGTGGCGAAATGAACTTGCTCACGAAAAACGTGAAATTGAGCCCGACGAGCGTGTTGTCTCTGCTGTCCGGCTTATTGAACATCTAAACTACTGCATCGTATTACGAAAGGCTGGCTATTCAGACGAGAATATTAAAGCCATACTCGAAGAAATATTGACCAGATAAAGAATCCTAATATAATGGCTATGCCAGAGAGTGACAAAATTATCATGGAGAAAATCAAGGATGGCGAACAAGTTTTACCTTAATGCTTGTTAAGAGAGTTGCCCATTGGGCAACAGGGGTGTTCAAATTTAACGATTTGCTTTCGGGGTGTGCATTTTATCAATAGATAAGGTATTAGCCATAACAGATGCCACCTATTGATAAGATAAATCTTATCGACAGGTGGTGTTTGTTACATTGCGAAAACCCAGTCTAAACGGGACAACGTTCGGGGGCAGGATCAGTATGGATTGTATTTGCCGCTTAAGTTGTAACGTGTTATAATCAATCAAAATTCGAGGAGGCTTTTATGTGTTGCTAGCCCTTGTTCTCTTTCTACTGACTTATATGGCTCTCCTGGTTTTTTCTAAGTACCGTGCGTGGATTGCATTGGGCTCAGCCATCCTATTTGTTATCCTCGGCATCTTGCCTGCTTCCAAGGTGTTTGGAGCGGTGGACTGGAACGTTATCATGATGATCGCAGGTACAATGGGCACCGTGTATTTCTTTATTCAGTCGAAAATGCCTGCGTTGTTGGCGGATCATATCATCGACAGGATGCCCAACGTCCAGTGGGTCATCATCGCGCTGGCGTTGTTTTCAGGCATCATCTCCGCCTTTGTAGACAATGTGGCGACCGTGCTGATGGTTGCGCCTATCGCACTGGTTGTGAGTAATTCATTGAAGATTTCACCGGTGCCTGCTATTGTTGCTATTTCCATTTCAAGCAATCTTCAGGGTGCGGCCACACTGGTGGGCGACACCACCGCTATCTTGCTGGGCAAGCAAGCTGGTATGAACTTTGCTGACTTTTTCTGGTATCAAGGAAAGCCAGGACTGTTTTTCATCGTGCAAATTGGCGCTGTTTTTTCCGCTATCATCTTGATGGTGATTTTCCGCAAGTACAAGCAGAAGGTTGCCATGCAGGAGAAAACAGTTGTTCAGGACTATTTTCCCACCATGATGCTGATAGGTACCATTGTCCTGTTGATTCTTGCCTCCTTCATCGACGCAGACAGCAAGCCAGCAATCACCAACGGGCTTATCTGCATGGGCGTGATGCTCATCGGTCTGATAAGGGAGGTTATTCGATCCGATAAGCCCTCACAGACTATTAAGTGTATTCTCAAGGAGATTGATGTTTTCACCTTGTTGCTGTTAACCAGCTTGTTTATCGTCATCGCAGGTATCACAGAAGCGGGCGTGGTAAACGAGATCGGCAGGATATTTGCTAACATCAGCAACGGTAACGGTTTTATCGCTTACACTCTGATCGTATGGGCTTCTGTCATTCTCTCTGCCTTCATTGACAACATACCTTATGTAGCAACCATGTTGCCGGTCACGGCTGTCATCGCCAGTCATTTGGGCATCAGTCCCACTGTGTTGTATTTCGGGCTCTTGATCGGCGCAACCCTAGGTGGCAACCTAACCCCCATCGGAGCCAGCGCTAATATAGCTGGCATTGGAATCCTACGCAAGAATGGCAACAACGTGAAAATTTGGGATTTTATGAAAATTTCTTTTCCATTTACACTCACGGCCGTGGCTTCTGGTTATGTGATGATCTGGCTGTTTTGGGGTCGGGGTTGATGAGGTCCTTTGAAAGGGTCATGTCGCCAGAGTGATGGGTTGGCAATACCCCTTCATCATTGCGAACAAACAGGGCAACGCCAACCACATCGTAGACAAAGAAAGCTGCACAATCTGCAACAACTTATGAGTATCATTTTATTCGTTTTGCCTTGCTGGAATATATCAGGATATGGATTACTGACTATGATTGTTCATTACAATTCATAATCGCCCGATGCTTCGGGCTGATAAAGAACCGTCTTGATCTTGATATGCTTAAGACCACCGGGTGTTAACCAGTTGATGACATCGCCTGCACGATACCCTATGATTGCTGTACCAATAGGTGAAAGAATTGAAATCTGTCCGGTAGAGCGGTTCGCTTCATTGGGATAGACGAGCGTGATTTCTTTTTCTTCGTTTTCCAGCATGATCAGAACACGCGACCGCATTGTAACCACGTCGGGAGGTAGTTCTTCAGCGTTTACCACGGTGGCCCGCGTGAGTTCGGCATGTAATGAGCGTAATGAATTGCTCTGCTCCGTGACACCGTTGAGCGCATCCTCAATCAGCCGCATAAGCCGTTTGTGGTCAAGCTCATTGATGTAAAGATTCCGATCCAAGTTTATTCCCTCCCGCACTGTGTAATTAAGTCAGTGAATACGAACACATGGCTAGACATGAGGCGTTCACAATCCTGCATCTGAGAACTGATGTGTAAAACGCGATATGAATAACAACCGCCTCAATGAATGAGCATACTTTGCCATGGGCGAAATCCTTTAGTGGGCTTAGTACTTTGAAGCGCAAATCTGAGCAAAAATAAAAAGACCCTATCATATCGCACCAAGCAAATCTTGATAAAGCCTTTCATGGTAGCCCTATTAAAGCACCATGCTGGTTCTTTATTCGATCATACCAGTTGCGTGCTTGATTGTCAAGTAGTTAAGTAGACGCCATCCTTAGCCGTCACCCAAGCACTTTTAAATGCTCGATTTTTCGCATGTTCATTGGCATCTCAACGCATCCATGGTGTGACATGTTACCTCAGCTTTAGCCTGTTATCAGATGGACAAATTTTCAATTTCATACAATGATCAAGGGCAGAATCAGTAGGTGCTACGGCGATCGGCGATCACGTTGACGAGGCCGGAGTTAAGCGCGTTATACTGGTTCTAAGCAGGAAATGACGTACTTGAATCCGATCACCCATTAGGCATAGGTCATTATAGTATAACAGGCCTCAGATGAAGATGGATACAGATGCCTGTCATGCAGGCTAACTTCTCGCCTGCGGATAGTGTGTATGAAAAACTGCTGAAATATGCGGTTTTCATGGCTCTTGTGTTATCAATTAGTTTCACTTTCTCTTTCCATACACAAGCTTGAGGATGTGAATGTGATGAATTATCCATTTCTCAACGCGAAAGCATCTAGTGATACCGAAAACAAACTGTTTTGAAATTCGTAGTTTCATTGAATTAGGATCAGCATATCTGCTTGAGATTTGATTGTTCGGGCATCATTTGATTACTGTTGTTTAGGGCTCCTTCAAGTTGTATGTGTTCTTTCAACCCGTAATAAAGAAACTCAGGCTGAAACAAGGAAAAATTCACTTGACAGCCAGTAACCCCAACCTTATAATATAATAGTTGTTTTATGGTATTCAGTACAAGCTGCAGAGCCTGTGCTACGCCATACAAGATTGAAAGATCGTAAGGAGTTGTTCTGTCATGTTTCGTACCTACCAGCCTAAGAAGATCCAGCGCAGTAAGGTGCATGGTTTTCGTGCGCGTATGTCCACGAAGAATGGTCGCCGCGTGCTGGCTGCGCGTCGCCGTCGTGGCCGTAAAGTACTCAGCGCCTGAGGCATCCGCTGGCAAGTCAATAGCGTTTCGGTCAGCCCGCCCCCATTTTTCTTGATTAGGGTGAAGTGGGTACGGGCTTTTCCGATACATAGGTAGCGCCGCCTTTACAGCGGTCGTCCATGCCTTTGAATGAGGGGTAGCATTGCAGCAGGAACATCGCCTGAACCGCAATCGGCAGTTCAGTTACGTTTACCGGCGTGGTATGAAGGCATCCAACAGGGATTTAACGCTGCTTTATGTCAAAAACATGCAGCAGCGCGTAGGCTTTTCTGTCAGCAAGAAGGTTGGTTGCGCGGTGGTGCGAAACCTGATTAAGCGGCGATTGCGCGAATGTATGCGCCCCAGGCTTTTGGAGCTTAAGCAAGGCTTGTATGTGATTGTGGCACACCCGAGCGCCAAGGAGCGGTCTTTTGCCCAGTTGAACAAAGGACTAGACGCACTGCTCCATCGTTTGGCGCTCTACCGCGGTGAACAGATGCCGCCCAAAGCAAAATGAGAAGATTATTGCTTGCCATGATCCATTTCTACCAGCGGCATATCAGCCCATACACGCCGCCCGCTTGCCGCTTTCAGCCGACCTGTTCCCACTACGCAGAAACGGCCATCCAACGTTACGGAGCCATCAAAGGTGGAAGACTCGCCCTGTGGCGAATACTTCGCTGTAATCCCTTTAGCAAGGGTGGCTATGATCCCGTGCCGGAGGATACGACCGTAACAATAAGGAGGAATTGACCCCCCTATGGACGCAATTAATACTTTTTTAGCCAGTATCCTGAGTGGCATCAACTCAATCGTGCACAGCTACGGCTGGTCTATCGTCGTTTTCACGGTACTTATCAAGTTTATCCTTTTGCCTTTGGATCTGAAAAGCCGTAAGAGTATGCGCCGCATGAGCGCATTGCAACCTCAAATTACCAAATTGCAAAAGAAGTACGCAAACGACAAGGAGAAGCTCAATCAAAAGACGGCTGAACTGTATCGCACACAGCGCATCAACCCGCTCTCCGGTTGTTTGCCGATGCTGCTATCTTTCCCAGTGCTTATTGCCATGTTCGGTGCGATGCGCATGGTAGCAAACGTTGAGCTTGCCAAACAGGTGATCGACTTGATCCTGCCGCCGCATGCGCAGATCAACGAAGGTTGGCTGTGGGTGAAGAATCTATGGATGCCTGATAGCCCCTTTTCAGCAGTAATCGTGGATCAGGCAAGCTTGACGCAAATAACGCAGGATATCTGGAATAAAGTATTTGCCGCGCTTACGCCCGAACAGGTAAGCGGACTTGCAAGCTTGCAGATTACGGCCAGCAACATCGATTCCACGGTGATCTTTACCGCGCTGCAAAACAGCCCTTCCTATGCTCAAGAAATGCTGCACTGGTCCACCATGCCATATGTGGATCTGTTCTTTACAAAACTCTACATTTTTGCCAACAACAACGGTTTCTTCATTTTGCCGATTTTGGCCGCAGTGACGCAATTCCTCATGACGCTTACCCAACCGCAAACCACAACCAACGTGAGCGCGACCGGAACATCCGCTGCGGGGACGGGCAAATTCATGAAATGGTTCTTCCCGATTTTCTCCCTGTATATTTGCTCCAGCTATAACGCAGGCTTCTCAATCTATTGGGTAATGTCAAACCTTGTGGCCTGGGGACAGGGCTTAGTTGTCAATAAGATCATGGACGCGCAAGAGAAACAGAAGGGCTCGCTTGAGGCAGTAGGGGAGGAGAGCTTGAAATGAGAAGCATAGAATCTTCTGCTAAAACCATGGAAGAAGCGGTAACCCAAGGTCTGGAGAAGCTGAATGTATCGCTTGGGGATGTATCCATCGATATTATTGATGAAGGCTCAAAGGGTCTGTTTGGGCTGATTGGCGGCAAGCCTGCACGCGTACGACTCACAGTGAAAGATGGCGCGGAGGATCAGGATATACTGGCTTCCCTTTCCCTTGGTGGGGAAGCGCCAACGAAAACGAAACAGAAATCCAAGCTGGAAGCGAAACCAGCGCGTCAGGAGAAACCCAAGAGCAATGAGAAACAGGAGCGTCAGAACGCACCTGTTTCGCGAAAGGATAAGAGCGACAAAGCCGAAACCGCTGCTTCAGCGCCCAAGAGCATACAAGGAAAACTACAGGATGCACAAAGCGCCGCAGGAAAAGCACAGCGTTTTCTGATGGAAGTTACGCGCCGGATGGGTGTTGAGGTGAGCGTGAATGCCGCCGTTGACAGCGAAGGTAATGTGCGTGTTGATATGCACGGTGATACGCTTGGCATTCTCATTGGTCGCCGTGGGGAGACGCTGGATGCGCTTCAATACCTTACAAGCCTTTCTGTCAACCGTGGGCAGGATGATTATACCCGTGTAACCATTGATACAGAGAATTACCGCGCCAAGCGGGAGGAGGCGCTCACGCGCCTTGCCAACCGTATGGCCAACCGCGCCGTTAAGACGGGTCGTAAGGTGGTATTGGAGCCTATGAATCCCTACGAGCGCCGTATCCTGCACAGCGCGTTGCAGCAGAATGATGCCGTGACCACGCATAGCGAGGGCGATGAGCCCAATCGGCATGTCGTGATTACGCTGAAGTGAGTTTTTCTTGAGCATACCAAGCGGTTCGGTATCGATGTGTAATGGATTGTAGCAGGCATATGGGTATTGATCATGGCCTGCACTTTGAAAATGCGCATCGATACACGCCATCATAATGGCCTTGATTTTCTGGTAACACGAGCGGCACAGACCGCGCCGCCGGACGCGTCCGGCGGCGCTTTCCCGTTTACTTTGTATTGCATCGTTCTGCTTATACAGTATAAAGGATACGTTTATTGTGAAATATTGAACAATGTGGTATACTGCTGAAAATAGCAGGAAGGCAATGGAATAGCATTAAAAGCAAACCCAGTGCGGGGGAGGTAACAACATGGCTGGTTATGTTTCAGAAGCGGTTATCCGGAGGCTTCCAGGTTATTACAGGTACCTGAGAACACTGGAAGCAGAAGGGGTCAAACAGATTTCCTCGCAAGGGCTTGGGGAGCGAATGAAGTTAACCGCCTCGCAAATACGGCAGGATATCAACTGCTTTGGCGGGTTTGGCAGGCAGGGATACGGATACAATGTTGCAGAACTTCGCGAGCATATCGGGAAGATTTTAGGCGTGGATCGCGTTCATAAGATGATTATCTTAGGTGCGGGGAATATTGGGCGCGCAGTCGCCCTGTCCGATTCATTCCCCGCATCAGGATTTCAAACACTGGCGATATTTGATGCCGATCCCAAGAAGATTGGCACCAATATCGGCGCTATTCCTGTGCAGGATGTTGAGACGCTTGCAGGTTTTCTGGCGAACCATGAGGTTGACATTGCGGTGCTGGCTGTGCCCCTGGAAACATCCCAACAAGTAACGGATTGTCTTGTGGAAAACGGCGTTAGCGCGATTTGGAATTTTGCGCCCGTTGATCTGAAGCTGCCAGAGAAGGTGACAGTCGTCAATGTGCATCTTGAGGAAGGGCTTGAGATTCTATCTTTCAAGATGAAGCAAATGAACGGCTGATGGCAAATGCGCATGGGGAGGTGGATGAATGGCGTGGAAGAACGAGCAACGGGTAGGGAATCAAGCACGCCACACGCCAAGCGAACCACCACGCGTCCAAAAAGCGCTTCGCGCGGATGCGGTGGCGAAAGTGCCGGAAATGGAAAACGAATACTTATTTGATGATCATGAAATGTGGAATGAGCCGCTGGACGCGCTCCCGACATACACACGTCATACGCGAAGCAAGGCGCTGGATACGGGAGAGAACCCCTATGCCCGTAAGCGCGTATCTGGAAATGAAACAAAGAGCAGAAACCGAGTACAGCATGCATCGCAAACAAATCAATATGCAAAGCATAACGGCAACCCGGTGGTGTACGCAAGTGTAATCGCGGGTTGTATGGTTGTGCTCGCGTTTATCATCGTGATGATGATGCCGCAGTTGGCAGGCTATTTTTGGAAAGATTTTGACAACTTCGCTTTCATCAATGGGGAACTGCTCCGTTATGACCGGAAGCTGGTTGCCAATTACAAGCAATACCGAGATACGCTCAGGCAGGATGTTATCTATCAGGGAATTTTTGTGGACGGCGTACATGTTGGCGGTATGACCATCGCCCAAGCCGAAGAAGCGCTCAATGCGAGCCAGAATACGACCGCCAACGCTTTCTCGCTCAATGTCGTCATAGGAAATAAAGGCTGGACGTTTGACAACACAAGTATTCCGGCCACCAGAAACCTAGGCAGCATACTGGAATATGCCTACGCGATCGGCAGACAGAATACCACCGCAACCATCGGCACAAGTATGACGCCCTTCCGTGAGCGGGTGCAAACGGTAACAAGCATGCTGGAGACGTATGTCACACTTAAGAGCAACGCAACCTATGATCATGAAGCTGTTCGCAGCCGAGTTGATGAAATTGCCGCCTATGTGACACGCGAACCAGTCGATTCGCAGATAGAAACCTTTGATCCCAATACCCGTACATTTACCTTTACGGACGATCAACCTGGCATAACGGTCGATGCCGAGGCGCTCTACCAGCAAGTAACGGCCAAGCTAGATCAAGGGGTGCAAGGCGAAACCATCACCATAACCCCCTCCATCACCACACCGGCCATTACAAAAACTGATATGATGAATCGTTTTAATCTGGTGGCCGCATTTACCACAAAAACAACAAGCGACAGCAACCGTAACAACAATATTGACCTTGCGTGCAAAGCCATTAATGGCAAGGTGCTGATGCCAGGCGAAACCTTCAGCTTCAATGAAAGCACAGGCAAGCGCACAACGGAGAAGGGCTACAAATCCGCGGGCGCCATAGCGGCAGGGCAAAGCATTGAGGAAGTAGGCGGCGGTATCTGTCAAGTAAGTTCCACCCTGTTTAATGCTGTTGCAAGAGCGGATCTCACCATCACAAGCCGCAGCCCACATGCCTGGCCAAGCACCTATGTGAAGATTGGCGAAGATGCTACGGTTAACTGGCCGAATCTGGATTTCCAGTTTACCAATAACAAAAGCACGCCTGTCTTTGTGATTACGTATTACAAAGACCGTTACTGTTCTGCTGAGATATGGGGGATGACGCTGGGCACGGGCGTAACGATAGACCTTGAATCAAAGATACTGCGCACCATTGAGCCTTCAAGCGAGGTTAAGTATGTGCAGAATACATCGCTAGCGCCCGGAGAAAGCAAAGAAACCATCAAAGCGCGTACGGGCTATGTGGTGGATACATATCAGGTCTGGTATAAAGATGGGCAGGAAATCAAGCGGGAGTTGCTGCACACTTCAAACTATCGCGCCTACCAGCGCACGGTGGAATACAATTAAGCGCGGCTGCAAGGCAGTTTCAACAGAAGCTGCATCTTTGAAGGAGAACCGTTTTAGCAAGTGCAGACAGTGTCATGCGCTTTGAACGTGTTCATGCGGTCTGGAGGGGAAATGATGGAAATCCGCGTAAAGCAGCATCATGGCATCGAGTATGCTTATGTTGTAAGTGACGAAGTGTTGATTCGGGAAGCACAGGATGCACTTGATTTGATTGCCACAGTGCAGTATGATGCAGGCTGTGATCGAATCATGATTCAAAAAGAATCAATCTCAGATGAATTTTTTCGTTTGGGTAGCGGCTTGGCTGGCGATGTGCTCCAAAAATTTGTTAATTACCGCGTAAGGCTTGCAATCATTGGAGACTATTCTCGCTACACCAGTAAGCCGCTGCTTGATTTCATCCATGAAAGCAATCAGGGCAGCCATATATGCTTTGCAGCCAATGAACAAGAGGCGGCGGATTGGCTTTGCGTTTGATGGTACACAGGAAGCGTGATGAAAAGCGGGCGTTATCCCGATAACGCCCGCTTTTCATGGGATGGTGAATTGACAGCGTCTGTGCCGTTTTACTCATCGGTGTCATTCAAAACGATCCACAATGATGCGATCCAGCCCATGGTATTTTGCAAAGAACACATTGGGGAAATAATCGGCGTCTGTTGTCAGCTCGTGGATGTCATAAAATGCGTCATACGGAGATTTCCCGAGAATGCCAAACGTGGTGATATCTGCGATGCCCGCGTCCCGTTGCGCATGAACCTCAGCAATACGGGCGTTTGCAAGCTGATAGCGATTATAGGCGTAGGGAAGCGCGCTGACCATTTGCAGCGCCATTAAAAGGCTGAGGCTTGCGGCTGCCGCATTAGTCAGCGTAAGGCGCCAAGTTGCAGGGATTTCACCCAGCACAATGACGCCGGCGAGGATCAGGAAATTTGTGCAACCGACAAACGCACGCAGCGGATAATAATAAGCAGATGCCATGATGAAATTGCTGATCAATGAACATAGAAAAAGGCCGATGGCAAAGGCGATGCGGTCGGGGTCTTTCTCTTTGTTTGTCATAGCAATAAAAAGCATACCGATAAAGACAATGGATGGCCATAAGGCATGCTCTTTCCACAGGGAGAGCGCCGTTTGAAAGTTGTTGAAAATCTGATCAAGGCCTGATGCGGATGCGCGGATGTTGCCGGCGCTTGCAGGAGCCAGTAGTAAAAGCAGCCAGCTTATGCCTGCGAAGGCGAAGGAAACAAACAGCGCCAGCGGGACGCGGCGGTGTTTGAGGAGCAGCCAACCGATGCAGCATGCCATGAAAAACAGGATGGCGGCGGAAACATTTTCGGTGGAATTGCAGATGTAGAAGGAAGCAAGTGCCAATAAAACAGTTTTTAACACGCCAGTGACCGCTTTTTGCTTGAAGACTGCATCTGCAAACGCGGCAAACACCCAAACCATCAACGTATCGCGCCAGAGGTAGCTGATGGAGCCCGTGAGCCAGAGATAGGTTTGTCCGAAGATGGGCGGAAGCAGAAATACCGCGCCATCAATAATGAGCAATAGTTTCCAGTCATAATGGGCGTTTGCAGGTTTGGCCAAATGGTAGATGCCAAGCATGAATGCGATGTACATCAAAGCATTGAGCACGGTAAAGATGACGCGCGGGAGCATAAGAAACAAATGCGCCAGGATATGCGGGGCAACACGACCGTTGAGCACCTGCGCATGGGTAACCATGGAAGGAAGGATATCCGCAAGGCTTTGAACACGCTCCTGATTATCAAAGCGATAACAATACATATAATCATCTGCGACCATGGGCGTGAGGATGTTTAAAAGCAGGATTGGAAGAAATGTCAACAATAGGATTGCATAGAAAAGACGCCTGTCAAGTTTCATGGTATACCAACCTTTCCGGCAAGATCCACGGTAGGATATTCGATACCTGTGATGGTTTTTCCCGCTATGATCAGAATTTCTTGTGATGCGTCGTGATGAGTACCCGCTGATGCGGCGGTGAGCAGATTTGCGCACCTTGCATCGCCATGGAACACGAAAGCCTTTACGAACTTGCAATTCCGTTATTCTTCTATAAATAGCAGGCATCAGATTTTGTTAAGAAAATGGCTCGCACTTCAACGGGAACTGCAAAGGATGGTTGCGCTATCCGTTGAAAACACTGGATTTGCGCTTGACTTTCAGTCTGTTACAATTTATACTGTGTTCATAAGCAGGGCGCCGTTCCCCATCGGCGCTATGGATGATTTTTGCGTCATCCGTATGGGTGGGCGCCTGTGAGCAGGCATACCCGAATACCCCTGCAAAGGGAGTAAACAGGATATGAGCAACAACCGCAAGTTGGCCAATGTATCCTTCATACTGGCAATCACATCCGCTACGGTGTATTTGATTTGGAGAGCCTTTTTTACTTTGCCCTTGCGCGAGGGTATCATCGCTGCCTCATTTGGAGTATTGCTATTGGCCAGCGAAATTACATCCGCGTTGGGCTCTTTTGAGTTGTACCTTCGTAAAGCGCAAAGTGTGCATGTTGACTTGACGTTACCGCAGATACCCGCATCGTGGTATCCGGATGTTGATGTGCTCATTGCCACCCATAACGAGGATCCGGAACTCCTTTATAAAACCGTTAATGCTTGTGTTAATTTCGATTATCCGGATCCAGATAAGGTTCATATCTATTTATGTGATGATGGAAACCGACAATCCGTTGCCCAGCTAGCCAAACACTTTCATATTGGTTACCTTGGGCTGGCAAACAATAAGGAAGCCAAATCAGGCAACTATAACAACGCGCTCCGAAAGACCAATTCCCCGCTGATTGCCACCTTTGATGCGGATATGATCGGCAGACATACCTTTTTAATGGAAACCGTGCCTTACTTCTATCTGCCTTATGTAAAAAGGGATGAGAACGGCCAATGGCTTCCGCGTGCGCCGGAAGAGGTGGATCCCAACTATAAAATCGGGCTGATCCAAACGCCGCAAAGCTTCTATAATCCGGATTTATTTCAGTTCAACCTTTACGCTGAGCATAACATCCCCAATGAACAGGACTTCTTCTCCCGTGAAATCAACATTATGCGCAACAGCGTCAATGCTATCGCTTACACGGGCAGCAATACGCTTATTTCGCGTCAGGCCATGAAGGATATTGGCAACTTTCCGACAGATACCATCACCGAAGATTTTGAGACCGGGCTTAAAATACAGGCTGCGGGCTATACCTGTTATGCCACTGATAAGGTGCAAGCCAGCGGTTTGGCAACGACAACCATCAAAAGCATGATTACCCAGCGAGTACGTTGGGCGCGCGGCGTGATTCAATCTATACGCAATTGCAATGTTCCCTTTAACCCAAACCTCACCTTCAACGCAAAATGGAGCTACTTATCCAGTTACCTGTATTGGTGGTCATTTGCGCAGCGGCTGGTATATACTTTCGCGCCCATAATGTTTGCGTTGTTTGATATTCGCATTGTTACCTGCACGGTGCAGCAGCTAATGCTGTTTTGGACGCCAAACGCGTTCTTCCATCATATTGCGCAACGTTTCTTCTCCAGCAATATTCGTAACCAGCGATGGAACCAAATCGTAGACATCACGCTGGCGCCCTATATGGTCATCCCTGTTTTTCTGGAGAGCATCGGTTTTCAGCAGAAGAAATTCAAAGTGACCGATAAGAAAAAGAAACAGAAGGATCGCAAGCTGGTTTACCTGATCCCGCAACTGGTGATGATGGGGTTATCGGTAGCGGCGCTGATTCGCTTTACCATGGGGAAATCCGGAGCGGAGCTGCTCTATGGCGGATTCATCATCTTCTGGCTTATGTTCAACATTGTTACACTGATCTATGCTGTTTTCTTCATGGTTGGCCGCAAAGCGTACCGCCAGAGTGAACGCTTTAACGCACGCATCCCGCTTGTTGTTTCCTATGGGGGGTATTCCATAGAAACGGTTACCGAGAACATTTCCGAAGGCGGCATCATGTTTACGCTGCCCAAACCTGTATATGTGCCGGATCATATCCCGCTGGAAATGTGCCTGCGCAATGACCGCTATCAGGTCAACATGACGGCGCAGATGCTCTTTGTGGACAGTGAAGCGGGATTTTGGCGTTACCATTGCGCGGTGGTGCGCATGAATGAGCCAAACTGGCAGCACTATCTGCAAATGATTTATGATCGCCCACATTCATTACCTAAAAAAATGAATATGTGGATGACGGTTGTGGATGATATTCTCAACAATCAATACCAACGTATGCGAAAACCGGTGCAAGCTCGCCGCGCGGAGCCGCGTGTGCTCATTGATCGCTTTGTGCGTTTTGAAGAAGGCGGGTACTGCTCGGTTGTTGACTTTAGTTACCGTTTCCTGCTGGTTCGCAATCTGGTTCTGCCGCGACAGAAGCCAGAGCAGTTGACCTTTTACCTGAATGAAACATGCCGTATCGTATGTAAACCCGTTAAGGGTCGTCCCCTGGAACCGCACGAACACTTGATGCAGGTACTGAACCTGGACGAGATCATCCAAAGTGAGGATTTCCTTAAGGCACTCACCGATTGGGCATCGCAACCTGATCCCCAGACCGCTGTGGAAATGCGCAAACGGAGGGATAAGCGATGAACTGGTTATTTCTGCTGTTAAGACTTGGCGCGCTGGGTGTTTCCATCCTGGGATATGCGGGCTTCAGCCGCGCCTTTCTGGGTGTGCCCACGTATTACAGCTATCTGGTGAGCTTGTCAACGATTGGTTGCGCTATGTATTTCGCAGGACTCTTAGGCGTTTTAAACAGCGCGGTACTCGTGATTTTGGGGCTTGGGTTTTTGCTCCTCGGGGTAGTGATTCTCAATCACAGGTTCAACATCGCGTTTCGGCGGCCAACGCTGAATATGATCAATGTGCTTTTCATCCTTTGGTTCTGTTTGGCTTTTGCCAGTCTTATCAACTATCGGCTAATCCATTATGACAACTTTTCACACTGGGCGCTGGTGGTCAAACAGATGCTGATTACCGATGCGTTTCCCGATGCCGCCAGTCAACTCATTGATTTCAAGAACTATCCTTTGGGGGTATCTTCATTTCTTTACTATGTATGCAAAGTAGTTGGCACGGGAGAGAATGTAATGCTTGTGGGTCAACTGCTGTTGATCTTCGCTTGCTTCTATGCTTTCAACGGGGTCATTAGGGACAACAAACGCTTTTTGCTGCCTGCAATCATCGGCCTGACGGGCGCTGTTATGAGCTTTTTCAACATCAGCGTTGGGGTGAACAACCTGCTGACGGATTTTCTGTTACCGCTATATGCGCTGGCTATCATCGCGGGCGTTACAGAAAGCGGAAAGAGCTACCTAACAGCCTGCTTAGCCAGCATACCTGTGCTGGGAATGCTGCTGATAGTTAAGAATACGGGCATTCTCTTTGCGGTGCCCGCTTTCCTCTATTTGCTCTATGCAGGCCGCGTGGTGCGAAAGGGCAGGCCATTGGGAGAAAAGCTGCAAGCCTGGTTATATGGATTGATTGCAATTGCGGCTAGCCTTGTACCGCTCATCTTATGGAATATGCATACCGCGCGTGTTTTTGCGGGTGTGGAGTCCAAGTTTGTGGTTGATGTTAGCGCTTTGCTTTCGCTGGATGTGAACAATCTGGCGGCGCTGGTGCCAGACAAGAGCCTGGCGGATATTCATGGAATTATTAGCCTGTTTGTAAGAACGGTTACCGATCCCTATCAATTGGCGACACAAGGAATTTTGTTTGTCAACATCATCGCGGTGGTGATATGGCTCAATGCCCGCTTTGGGTTCCGGATGCGCTGGCGGTTGCTGCCGGTGCTTGTATTGATGGATATTCTGATGCTTGTATATTACGCGGGAATTCTGGTCTTTTACCTCGTTGTGATGCCTCGCGATGAAGCTTTGCGGCTTGCCGGCTTTGAACGCTATGCCTCCAGTATGGTTATATTCATGATTGGCGCGATTGGGCTTTGCATCACCAGAGATGTTGAACACTCACTGCATGTACAGCAGGGTGAGTTTCGGGATTATCGAGCCTTTAAATCATTACAATCCAAACGTGTGTACCAGCTTGCAACATTGGCGGTATTCAGCCTGGCAATGTTGCTGTTGACGACCAGCTTACAAGGCATGAATAATCTACAGGAGACCTACCCGAGTACGTTGCCTGCCCGAGCCGAAACCGTTTTGGGTAACCAATGGGAAGGCTTTGATGACCGTCGCTACCTGTTGTATGCGCCTGATACCGATAACCAAGTCACCGATAAGTATTTGTTCTACATAGCGCGCTATCTGTTGTTCGCTCCGGAGGCTGATACCACTTCGATTGCGGATGAGCGCTTGCTGGAAACCATAACAGAATACGATTATTTTGTGATCGTAGAGGCGGATGCTTCGATACAGTCGTTTATGATGCAGCAAACAGGGCTGAACGGCGAGGCGGGTATATACAGCATACCGGATGCATTTGGCGATGGTATAAGTGCAGAGCAATCTCCGTTGGCGGCGATTGATACCATTGAGTTGGATGCGCATACCCTGCTCTGAGAGTTAACCCTCTGCATAAGCGAAGTCAAACCATGGCGGGCGGGATATGCCAAGATTGGTTGCAACGGAGTACTGTTGAAGATCCTTACGCATACAACGCACCAACAGCGGGAAGTGACGGGGTACCGAGTAACGGGAGCAGGCAAAAAGAAACCTTTGGCGAATGTATACAATATCGGTATGAACATATTTTTCCGACCTGATAAAGAGCTTGCATGGAAACGCCATGGCGTTCGTAAACCAGCAGGAACAGCTTGTCGCAAAGGATTGCGAAACGTATGCAGAAAGGTGGTGAAGCGGCAATATCCGCCGCTGATGTAGCGGATCAGCCACACGATATGACGTATAATCCCCATGACCCTAATGAACAGCGCCGGAAACAAGCGGCGCAAAATGAGATGAATACGGATAATCGCAGCAATACGCATGACCATGAGGCGCTGAGGCCGCTGACACCACCCGCAGCGTTTCAATCAAATGAAAACGAGCGCGTCAAAGCACAGGCACATCGTAGTGATGATGTGCCGCAGTTGGGTGCGCAAGCGAAAGCATCGCCAACAGACCCCGGATTCCTGACGGCGGATGCGCACACACAACCTACAACCACAGCTACACAACAGGTGTCAGCCACTCGTGCGTGCGGAAACCTTGCTGCGCGAAAGGGATTTCAAACTGCGAGAAATCGTGCCGAAAAGCTTGCCGCGCTGGCTATGCAAGGTAATGACGCGAAACTGCAAACCATTGCGCAGGCGCAGTCAAAAACACATCCAGGAACTGCGCAATCCCATGAGAATGATGCGACTAGCTCAACACGAGCCCCTCATGATGAGGCAACAGCGCCAATATTGCGGCCAATCGATTTTACAACAGCGTTTGGCAGCCCTGGCATCAATGGCGATAGCAGCTATTATGAGACCGTAGATGCTCTTTCTAAAGCTTGGGAAGCGGACGGCGATGTTTTGCACTATGATGGCGCTCACCCTGTGGAGGCGGATGCGCCGCCGGATAAGAACAGTCGCGCCGCGTCTGGTTGGCAGCCCATGCCGCAATGGCAGGCAGCACAACAGGCGTTTCCTGCGCCGCCTGATCATGACACACAAAACGCGCAGGCTTATGATAATGTGCTGTTTGAATCCTACGGCGCTTCGTATCGGGAGGCATATGCCGCAGCTGTCGCGCGGGAGTTCAGCGAAGAAAAGCCGTTACCGGATGATGATATCGGCGATGTTACAGGCCCTGTAGACAACATCCTGTATATGCCAAGCGGGGAACCGATTCTTCTGGGAACCACCAGTACAGCGGAGGAAACAGAGGCAGATACCGATGATGGCACGGAAAACAGCGAAAGCAGAGCGGCGGAGACGATTTCTCCGGGGCGCAAAATTGCACGTTATCTGCTGCTGGTAATTGGCGGGGCAACGGTTATGGCGGCGGTGCTCTACTTTGCCGGGTATTTTCCATAACGATAGCGGTGCGAAAGCCGCCAGCTGCGTTCTTGGTATGCTGTGGTATACAACGGACAGACGCGTTGCCCTGTGATTATTTTTAGGCCCATTTTCGAACGGACACTGGCATGAGCAAAATGGCTAAATACTTTTATGCAATACCAACTCGTTCCATGTTGTGGTTATTCTGATGCCATTGTGCATATGTTCACGTCCTGTACATTCAATGAGGGTTCTACTGTTATCGTTTATGTGCATTGAGTAGCCGCCCCCGCGAAGTGGCAGTAGCCAACTTTGAGGGGCGGAATAATATCGGCTGTAATGATTGCGGTTGGCATATCGCTTGATGGTGCTGGGATTGATCCATGCAATGGGTGCGCATCCAGCGCATAACCTTCCATAGCGACCAGCGCTAATCATCCGGCATTCATCCGCTAAGCGCCGGGTTCTTCTTTTTCCAGAATATCCAGGAATACTTTCGTGATGGCTGGGTCAAACTGCGTACCCGCGCAATGTTTGATCTCTTCAAGCGCCTGTTGTTTCGTAAGCGCTTTGCGGTAAACACGATCTTCTGTCATGGCATCATAGGCATCTGCAACCGCGAGGATGCGAGCTGGCAAAGGAATATCTTCCCCTTTCAGCCCGGCGGGATAGCCACTGCCGTCCCATTTTTCGTGATGGTATAGAATGTACTGAGCAATGTGCGCCAGTTCCGGGGAGGAAAGCGCGATACGCCAACCGATTTCAGGATGCTTCATCATCAGCTCCCACTCATCAGGGGTGAGGGCTTCCGGCTTGTTAAGGATGCGATCATCCACACCAATCTTGCCGATGTCATGCAGCATGGATAACAGTTCCAGCGCATCCAGCGTATGCAGATCAAGGTTCATGCTTTCACCGATCATCCGGGTGAAGCGCGTCAGCCGTTTGCCGTGCGCCTCGGTTTCTTGGCTGCGCGCGTACAGCGTCGCCATGATGGATGAAAGAATCGCGTTATGGGAACTTTGCTGGTTCAGTAACTTGCGGTGGTGCAGATGCTCTTCCGCGGCGATGCAAACGTGGTCAATCGACAGGGAACTATCATCCATCACACTATGCCCAAAGGACAGACTGACCTCATAGGGATGTGGTTGATCGGAATGGTTATACCGTGCAACCGCAAGCTCCATTTGCTCGATGAGCGCGATTGCTTCCGATTCGGTAGTATGGGGCAGAAGCAAGGTGAACTCATCACCGCCCGTTCTGCTATAAACATCTCCCTTACGGCAAAAGCTTCGCAGCAGGTGCGCCACGTCAATGATAAGTCGATCTCCCTCGGCGGGACCGAATGCATCGTTGACAAGCCGAACGCCATTGATATCACATACTACAACAGCCAAAGGGAAATTGGCGGGATTTGAAAGACGTTCTCTTTCCTGCACATAATGTACGCGGTTATACAGCCCGGTCAGATTATCGTGAATATTTAGGTAAGCAATTTGCGCTTCTCTGTTCTTTTGTTCGGAGATATCGATCACGATGCCTTCCAGCGCAACAGGAGGCAATCCATCCTGATAGATGAACTGGCCAAGCTCCAGCACCCATTTGCGTTCTCCGTTTTTGGTAATGATCTCATACTCGTGACGGAAGGTGCGATTCTGTTGGAGCAGCTTCTTCCATTCCGACCATAGCTCATCACGGTACTCCGGCGCGATGATATCGGCATAGGATAGTTCGCGGTTGTTGATCAAAGCTTCCGGCAGATACCCGGTGAGCGCCTCGCAGCCTTCGGAGACAAACTCCATGGTCCATCTGGGATCGTATTTACAACGATAGGCAAGCCCAGGCAGGTGGGAAAGCAAAACCGCCTTGCTTCGCTCGCTTTCCAAAAGCGCTTGTTCGGCTTTCTTGCGAGCGGTAATATCTTCCAGGATGCAAAGGTGCATGTTTTCTTTTGCATGCGTGCCTACCAGATGACCGATGGTCATGTTTGTCCATACAATGGAGCCATCCGGCCGAATATATCGCTTTTCCATAGTATAACGATCGATGATTCCTTGTTTGAACTGTTCCACATTGGCTAAATCTGCCTGCAAATCATCCGGATGGGTGATTTCCTGCCAGCTGGTTTTCTCCAACGTTTCGCGGCTGCGGCCAAGGATGGTCTCAAACATTGGGTTGACGCTGAAACGCGCATCCAGGGATGTATAAGTGACCTTCTCATTGCCGCCGATCGAAATGCCGATGGGAGCTTGGTCAAATACATTATGAAATAGAACTTCATCCTGCGCGAGCATCTCACTGCGTATTTTTAGCATGGCTTGCGTATGCAGGATACGGATAAGCAAAATTGTAAGTATGAACAGCGCAAACACTAGAAAAACGTGTGGTATAAAACGTACGAGCATTGCTTGATTCCAACTGATCGCTGTGTAGGTAATACCCAGCACGGCAACAGTTTCGCCTGTGGTATCACTGCGCAAAGGCGTAAGGGTGCGCAACCAGGCGCGCTCATCATTGCGGATAACGCCAGAAAAAAGCGCTTCATCTGCTTCAAAAGCATCCAACAGATTCTGGCGAAGCAGTTTGAACGTTGCCGCAATCAAAGCAGGGTCCTGTGGTGTGGCTGCGGTATCCAGCAAAAGGACAAAACCGTCGCCCGCTTTGCGCACAACGTAGGCATAGGGGGTATCGCGATTAGCCTGAATCAGTCGAATAAGCAGGCTCTTTGCTTCCCGATACGCTGGATGGTTTTTATCCTCGGCGGTGCCGGAAAGCTGTGCAATATCATCCGGGTGCATGAGCGCGCCAACCGTATTTGCATAATTGATGGCATTCTCAATATCGGTTTGCAGGTATCGATCCCACATAATCCTTAGATACAGCGATCCAACGGTTGCAACCAGCAACACAAGCGCTATGCTGAAAACACGAAAAAACCAGCGTGGTGTTCTGACCGCGCTAGTGTTCTCGTTTTTCCGGGCTGCCTTCGTGCTCATGGGCAACCTCCTCAATGACTGTTTGCGCATTGGTGCCTTTTGATCCAAAGGACACTATGCATAAACACATGAGTGCTGTCATTGCCAATGATCTGACAGCGTGCAATCAAGCATTGTACGGTAAGCATCTCGTCTCCGGTACTGCTTATTATTATATAGACAAAACTGTATGCCGTCAACGTAACACTTGCAACTTGGGCGATAAGCGACCTTTGGTAGCGGTTGTAAGGCGTGGTAGGCGGAAACTGGCAGGAAACCATTTCGTGCCATATCGCATCATGTTTGATGCTGTTATTTGTGTAACCCCTATTTACGCTAGCGAAACCGAAAATTGATAGCCGCGGATCAGGATAGACGGCACTTGAAATCCTCGTATCCAAAGGTGCGAAGCATTCGAATATGTCCACGCGTATCGCGAATGGCGATGGATGGAAGTTTCATACCATTAAAGGTGTTATTCTTGACCATCGTGTAAATAGCCATGTCTTCAAAAACCAACGTTTGACCAATGCGTAGGGGCGCATCAAACGCATAATCGCCAATCACATCCCCTGCCAGACAGGTTGGCCCGGTCAGGCGATAGCCATAGGGCTTCTCGCCCAGTGGCGCGCTGTCAAGAAGCGGCGGACGGTATGGCATCTCCAGCACATCCGGCATATGGCATGCGGCAGAAGCGTCCAGCACGGCGATGTTCATGCCGTTGGTGACGATATCCTCAACACGGGCCACCAGCCAGCCTGCGCGATGCGCGATGGCCTCGCCCGGCTCAAGATACACCTGTACGCCGTATTTTTGCGAGAATTGACGGATGGCGTTGATCAAGGGGGGGATGTCATATCCGTCTTTGGTGATCAAGTGCCCGCCGCCAAAATTAACCCATTGCATCTGCGGCAAATACTGGCCAAAGCCTTCCTCCACAGCGGCGAGGGTTTGGATGAGCGCATCGCTTCCCTGCTCGCACAAGGTATGGAAGTGCAAACCGCTGATGCCCTCCAGCAGATCAGGTCGGAAGGACGCTTTGGTGACGCCAAGGCGGGATAGCGGCGCGCAGGGATCGTAAAGCGCATGCTCCTGTGTGGAACATTCGGGGTTGATGCGGATGCCGAAGGATTTCCCGGAGGCCAGCGCTTGTTTACGGAAACGCTGCCACTGCGAGAAGGAATTGAAGATGATATGATCGCACCGCGTCAGAATCTCACCAAATGTTTCCTCTTGATAGGCGGGGGAAAAGATGTGCGTTTCGCCATCCATTTCCTCCTGCCCTAGGCGCGCTTCGTAAAGCCCACTGGCAGCAGTGCCGGAAAGGTAGCGGCCGATCAGCGGATACAGCGCATAGAGCGAGAAAGCCTTTTGCGCAAGCAGGATTTTGCAGCCGCTCTGCTGCGCCACATCCCGCAGGATTTCAAGGTTTGCCGTAAGCCGTGCCTCATCCACAACATAGCAGGGCGTTGGCACACGATAGATGCTAGTAAAGGTAGTTGTCATCAGTCCACCAACACGGGGTTATGGTCTTCCATCCACGGAAGCCCCCACTTTCCCAGCGCATCCATGAAGGGGTCAGGGTCAAACTGTTCCACATTCCATACGCCGGGTTTGTTCCACGTGCCGTTCATCACCAGCATTGCGCCGATCATCGCGGGTACGCCAGTCGTATAGCTGATGGCTTGGCTGCCAACTTCCTGGTAGCACGCCTGGTGATCGCAGATGTTGTATAAGTAATAGGTTTTGGGCTTGCCATCCTTGATGCCCTGGAAAATACAACCAATGTTCGTTTTGCCTGTCGTACGAGGGCCAAGCGAAGCAGGATCAGGCAGAACAGCTTTGAGGAACTGAAGCGGAATAATTTGCTTACCTTCATAATTGATCGGGGTGATGGAGGTCATGCCAACATTTTCGAGGCACTTAAGGTGAGTGAGATAGCTTTGCCCAAAGGTCATAAAAAAGCGTATGCGCTTGACGCCATGAATATTCTGCGCCAGGCTTTCCAGTTCTTCATGGTGCAAAAGGTACATATCCCGCTTGCCAATGCCTTTGAAATCAAATTCCCGCTTGATTTCCATGGGTTCGGTTTCCACCCAATGCCCATTTTCCCAGTAGCTGCCTTTAGCGGTCACTTCACGGATGTTAATTTCCGGGTTGAAGTTGGTGGCGAAGGGATAACCATGATCCCCGCCATTGGCATCCAGAATGTCAATGTACTCAATCGAATCAAAGTGATGCTTTTGCGCGTATGCGCTGAAAACGCCTGTTACGCCCGGGTCAAAACCGCTGCCAAGCAATGCGCAAATCCCCGCTTGCCGAAATCTTTCCTGATAAGCCCATTGCCAGCGGTATTCAAACTTTGCGGTTTCCGGCGGTTCATAATTGGCGGTATCCACATAATGCGTTTTGGTAGCTAGGCAAGCTTCCATGATAGACAGATCCTGATAGGGGAGTGCGAGGTTAAGCACAACGTCAGGCTGAAAGCCTTGGATGAGCGCAACGAGTGCGTCCACATGATCGGCGTCTACCTGCGCGGTATGGATTTTCGTTTTGCCGCCGCCGAGTTTTTCCGCCAGCGCATCGCACTTGCTTTTGGTGCGGCTGGCAATCATGATTTCCTCAAAAACATCCGGGTTCTGACAGCACTTATGGATAGCAACAGAAGCCACCCCGCCGCAACCGATGATCAAACATTTTCCCATTCTGTTTACGCTCCTTTGATTTGCAGTAGGATTTCACGGACAATTTTGCATGCGGCTGCCGTGGATGCGCCGCTTGGATCGTAATGCGGGGAGAGCTCCACCACATCTGCCCCGATCAGGTTAACGCGATGAAGCTGAAGGATACAGGCAAGCAACTCGATAAAGCGAACGCCGCCAGCCTCCGGCGTTCCGGTTCCACAGAACTCCGAGGGGTCTAGCACATCCAAGTCCAAGGTTAGATACACGGGAGTATTTCCGAGGGATTGCAGCACATCGCTAAACCCATCCAGCGTAAAGCGCTGCATATGCGTATGCTGGGCGGCAAAGGCGAACTCCGCACGCTCTCCGCTGCGGATGCCAAACTGGTGTATGCGGCCATCCCCCAACAAATCCCATACGCGCCGCAATACACAGGCATGAGAAAGAGGTTCGCCAAGATAATCCGTACGCAAATCAGCGTGAGCATCCATATGAAGCACCGCCAGATCAGGATAACGGCGCTGGCATGCGCGGATTGCACCCAGTGTAATGAGATGCTCGCCGCCCAGAAGCACAGGACGTTTGCCGTCCGCTAGAAATGCCGCTACACGTTCCTGCGTTAGGGTCAGCATGGATTGAGGATTCCCGAAAGGCAGATCCAGATCGCCTGCGTCAAACACGCGGATATCGTTAAGGACGCGCTCACAATAGGGAGAGTACGTCTCAATGCCAAAGGAATCCCCGCGTATGGAGGCAGGGCCAAATCGTGCCCCGGGGCGGAAGGAGGTTGTACCGTCAAAGGGAATACCGCACAGCACAATGTCCGCCTCCGCATAATCCGCGTCACAACCGATAAAGGTTAGGGTGTTCTTATTCATCCAGTTTCAACTGCTCCTCTACGTAATTGGGAAGCGCAAAAGCGCCGCGGTGCAAATTGGTATTGTAGTAGCGCGTCTGTATGCCAAGAGCCTTCCATTCGCGCGCCTGTAAATCTCGTACCGGATGCAATCCCTTGGAGGCGAAACCAAACAACCAATGGCCGGAAGGGTAGGTGGGGATGTGCGCCTGATAGACGCGGCTCAGGGGAAACGCGCTGAGGATGCGCCGGTGCGCGCCGCGCATCGCTTTGGCATCCTCCGGGTAGAAGGGGCTTTCATGCTGGTTGACCAGGATGCCATGATCCCGAAGGGCGCTCAGGCAGCTACCATAAAACTCACTGGTAAAGAGAACCTCGCCCGGGCCTGAAGGGTCGGTACTATCAACGATGATCAGATCATACTGCGATTGGGCATGCCGTACGAAGCGCATACCGTCCTCAAAATGCAGTGCGACGCGTTTATCTGCGAACCCACTGGCGGTATCCGGCAGGTATGCTTTGCAAACATCCACTACATGGGCGTCGATCTCCACCACATCGATGCTTTGAATACCGGCGTATTTCGCAAGCTCACGCGCCACGCCGCCATCGCCAGCACCAATCACCAACACATCCCGCACGCCGGGGTTTACGGCCATGGGTACATGAACAATCATCTCATGATAGATAAACTCATCGCGCTGAGTGAGCATCAAAGCGCCGTCCAATGTGAGGAAACGGCCAAAATCTGGCGATTCATAAACGCTGATGTGCTGATACTCGCTCTGTTCATCATGCAGTTGACGGTTTACCCGAATCGAGAAGCGAACATTTTTAGTATGATATTCGCTGAACCACAGATCATCCATCATAGCTTCCCTCCTCCAGTATGTTCAGGCGGCTTACGTCCATGCTCTCGGGGCCTGTGAGCATGCATCCCTTCTGCCTAGCATAGCGGATGTATTCTATCAAAGCTGGCGTTACGCGTTCGCCCGGTGCGAGGATGGGGATGCCCGGGGGATAGCTCATCACAAACTCGCCGCATATACCGCCCGCGCATGATTCCAGACGTACACTGCGTTTGGCGGCATAAAACGCTTTCTGCGGCGTGGTTACCACCTCCGGCTTCAGGTACTCTGTTTCCATAAGCCCGCTGCGCTCCCGTTTATAGCGCCTTCGGATATCGCATAACGCGCTAATCAAACGTTCGATGTGCTTATTCTTGTCTCCCACGGACAGATAAGCGAGGAAATTGCCTAAATCACCGAACTCGGCCTGGATATCATACTGATCCCGCAGAATATCGTAGACTTCAATGCCCGCTAGTCCAATATCCAAGGTGTTAACGGACAGCTTGGTCACATCGAAATCAAACACACTGTCCCCGTTGATCAGTTCGCTGGAGAAGGCGTAGTAATCGCCGATCTGGTTGATCTCATCCCGTGCATACTGGGCAAAACGTTTGACTTTCTCGAATATTTCTATGCCGTTCATCGCCAGATTACGCCGAGAAATATCCAGGCTTGCCAGCAGCAGGTAGGATGCGCTGGTCGTTTGTGTCAGGTTAATGACCTGCCGCACATAATCTGCGTTGATATTGCCGCCGCATAGCAGCATGCTGCTCTGGGTCAGGGAGCCGCCGCTTTTGTGCAGGCTCACAGCCGCCATATCCGCGCCCGCGGCCATAGCCGTTACGGGCATCGCCTTGCCAAAATAGAAGTGCGTACCATGCGCTTCATCCACCAGAACGCGCATGCCATGGGCGTGCGCCAGCTTGGTAATTTGGGCGACATCGGAGCATACGCCGTAATAGGTGGGGTTATTGATCAAAATTGCTTTGGCGGAAGGGTTTTCGGCGATGGCGTCCTTGATATCCGCTACGGCCATGCCAAGCGCGATGCCTAGGCGCTTATCCGTCTGTGGGCTTACATAGACAGGGATGGCGCCGCATAACACAAGCGAATTGATTACGCTTTGGTGCACATTGCGGGGAAGAATCACCTTTTCGCCTGCTTTAAGCGTGGAAAGCAGCATTGCCTGTACGGCGGAGGTTGTCCCGCCGACCATAAAGAAAGCCGCGGCAGCGCCGAAAGCTTCGGCGGCGAGGGATTCAGCCTCTTTGATCACGCTGATGGGATGGCAGAGGTTATCCAGCGGTTTCATGGAATTTACATCCACGGAAAGGCATTGTTCACCTAAGAATTCGGTAAGCGCTTTATTGCCGCGCCCTCGTTTATGGCCGGGCACATCCAAGGGGACTAGCCGCGCATTACGAACGGCCTCCAGCGCTTCATAGAGAGGCGCCTGATCCTGCTGCATTATAATACCCCCCTCCGCTTCAATAGATGTTGACGCCGCTGAAGATTTCGATCATCTCCTGCTGGATTGCCTTGGTGATTCCCAGCCGGATTTTTGGCGGTATCTCATATACATCGGCATTGAAAAGATAGTTTTGCAGAACGATATCCTTAATAAGCATTTTGGTGTGAAACAGGTTCGACTGATAGACGTTCACATCGATCGCATCATACTTATCCAAAGTTTCACGGCGAATGTAATCCTGTATGGAGGTGATGGCATGATCCATGAATAGCTTCTTACCGCTTACATCCCTTGTGAAGCCGCGCACGCGGTAGTCCAACGTGATAATATCAGAGTCAAAGCTGCCCAGCAGAAAATCCAAAGTGGAAAGCGGAGTGATTTCCCCGCAGGTAGCCACATCAATATCCACACGGAAGGTGGCAAGCGAAGTTTCGGGATGATATTCCGGATAGGTATGCACAGTCACATGGCTTTTATCCAGATGACCGACCACCGTTTCACCCGCGCGCTTGCTCACCATAGCTTCTTCTGCGATGAGGAAGGTCACACTGGCGCCCTGAGGCTCATAATCCTGCCGTGAAATGTTCAACACTACAGCGCCGATCATCTCTGTCAGCTTTTGGAGGATGGCAGTTAGCCGCTCTGCATTGTATTGCTCGTTGATATAGCGGATGTAATCGCGTTGTTCCCGTTCGGTTTTCGCATAGCAGATGTCATAGATATTGAAGCTAAGGGATTTGGTGAGGTTGTTGAACCCATACAGTTTCAGCTTCTGTTCCATGGCTGGCCCTCCGCAACAAAATAAAAAATGTGCCACAGCATACAGTGGCACATCTCATAAAACATGGCGGCGCTCGACCAGGCTGGCTTCGGCTAATGCGGGAGAAGCCTGTTGGCAGCGAAGTCGACCGTGCAGAGTCTATACAGTAAGAACTTACTTTTACTACTCTTTGACCGTTTTACAAGCGTGTACCAAGTACACTTGGTTATGAAGTAACCAACTGGCTATTTAGTAGCCAACTCATAAAAGTTGCGCGAAACGCGCAATCAAACGTGCAGACGTATCCACACTCGGCAGTTGACCCGGCTGTCCGTAAGGCCGTGGCATTCCCCTTGGGGGAAAGTGGGTCAGTAAGTTCTAACCGCTGCGCGGTTGAAACGAAAACAAGCATAATACAAACAGGCGGGTATGTCAAGATGTTTCGTAATGAAACAGGTATTCCTGCTTGAAAAAGGATTGCATGGCGGTTATACGCTTTTCAACAGCACGCTTGGCATCATTATGGGGCAAGGACTATTATTTGGTTTGCACAACGATTTGAGGAAAGGTATCAATGGAACAAATAAAAAGTGAGCCGCCTGAACGAATCAAAGCGACCCACGATGGCAGGGGCAGAAGGACTCGAACCCTCAACAAAGGTTTTGGAGACCCACGTGTTACCATTACACCATGCCCCTGCGGAACACGATTGCAAGTATAGCGGATTATCGATTTCTTGTCAAGCGTTTTCGATTGGTAAGCGGAGGATTATTGCGCCAGTCGCGATGATTGCGCAGGATTACGATACTGCCGAACAATGCAAGAAATGGATAAAGGCGTTAATGGCCACATTGCAGGTGAACATGACATCAGATGCGTACTGCGATACCTTGTGGCGATCCAAGATAGCGCCTTTACGGTAGCAAAAGGAACATGCAATGGGTAACTGCGACAAGGTTAGCGTTCTTGCTAAAACACGGTTGCGGTAAGCATAGATCCATCGTGTGGTATGAACACAGTACTCATAAGGAAAAAACCTCCATTGACCATGTTGATGTTAAAATGCTTGGCAGGGTATATTAAAAGATTCAGTATTGTTAAAGCAGGATGTGCTCAATCCGTCGAAAACTGAATTATAAATGAAGGAAAAGCATTGGGAATGTAGTATTCTTCATGCTCGATATGTACGCAAACGCTTTATGTAGAAGAACATATATACAATCTTGGAATCAAAAAGCATACATAATGCACAGTCATGTTGCAAGAATTGAAATGCTGGTAAAAGAAATCGGTTTCATATGCATGTAACTGTATAAGGCGGGCACACCCCAAAATCAAGCATAGGCGGAGCGAACAATTGATGCCGCAGGAATTGTGAAACGCTGCCACAGCATGAAAGCAAACAAAACGCGACATTCAAAAAAACCTGATTTTACAGACGGTTTTGCAACAAAATGTTAGGCGCCTACAGTATCTGATCAACACCAAAATACTGATAAATGAATTGGAGGAGAGAGCAAAATGTGGCAATTGGGTTCGAATGTGCGTTGTTCATGTTTGCGCCAAGGGAGGTTGCTTGTTTATCGCAGGTGATTTCACAATCGTCAAAACGCTTTGGCTTGTTGTGCGCTTCAACATCGCGTCGATAGCAAAAACGCCGAACTGTAAGCGTTCTGCTTGTATCATCGCGCAAGAGATCAATTTTGGATATTTTAAAAAAGCCTTGACTAAATCGTTTGAGGAAGCTATAATAATGTCGACCAAGGTGGTTCGTTCATCTGGGAAAAATTTAGGAGGTGCTATCAAAACCATGAAAAAGGTATTGTCCGTCATCCTCTGCCTTACGCTGATCCTCTCCATGATGGTCGCGTTCGGCACGGCTTCTGCGGAAGCCAGCAAGGGCGTCATCAACATCTACACATTCACCGACGAAGTCCCCAAAATGCTTGAGCGCTATATCGAGCTCAACCCGGATTTCGGCTACACAATCAATGCTACCATCATTGCTACCACGGATGGCCTCTACCAGCCTGCGCTGGATCAGGCGCTGGCCGCGGGCGGCGCAGATGCTCCTGACATGTACTGCGCGGAATCTGCTTTCGTGCTCAAGTACACCCAGGGCGACATGGCTAGCTATGCCGCTACGTATGCCGATCTGGGCATCGATGTGGATGCTGCTTTGGCAGCCGCCGACATCGCACAGTACACGGTCGAAATCGGCACCCGTCCCGCTGATGGCGCGCTCGTTGGGCTTGGCTATCAGGCGACCGGCGGCGCGTTCATCTACCGTCGTTCTCTTGCGCAGGACGTTTGGGGCACGGATGATCCCGACGTTGTGGCCAGCAAGATCGGCCCGGGCTGGGACAAGTTCCTGGAAGCGGCTGCCGAGCTGAAGGCGAAGGGCTATGGCATCGTATCCGGTGACGGCGATCCTTGGCACGCAGTGGAAAACAGCTCCGAAAAAGGCTGGATCGTAGATGGAAAACTCTACCTCGACCCTGCCCGCGAAGCGTTCCTCGATCTGTCCAAGACGCTGAAGGACAACGGTTATCACAACGATACCAGAGACTGGACGGACGCTTGGTATGCTGACATGAAGGGCATCGGCGAACAGCCTGTGTTCGGCTTCTTCGGCCCCGCCTGGCTGATCAACTATGTTATGGCTGGCAACTCCGGCGGCACGCAGCCCGGAGAAGGCACCTATGGCGATTGGGCGATCTGCAATCCTCCTGTGGGCTTCTTTTGGGGCGGCACATGGGTCATCGGCAGCGCTGCTTCTGAGAAGAAGGAAGCTGTTGGCGAATTGATCAACTGGATCACCCTCCAGAGCGACGAAAACGGCCTCCAGTATTACTGGGCGAATGGCACCCTCAACGGCGAAGGCGGCACCAAGGATACTGTTGCCTCCGGCACTGTGATGGCCATGAGCAATGGCGAGTTGGCGTTCCTGGGCGGCCAGAACATGTTTGACGTGTTTGTGCCTGCCAACCAGTTTGCAAACGGCAAGAACCTCACCCAGTATGATGAGACCATCAACAACATCTGGCGTGATTACGTACGTCAGTACACGGCCGGCAACGTGACCCGTGAAGAAGCGATTGCTTCCTTCAAACAGTCTGTTACCGATCAGCTCGACATTGATGTTGCTGAGTAAATAAACTCTGGGTTCAATGTATGGACGGACGGAGTCATCCGTCCGTCCATACACTTGTGAGACTGACGAAAACCACAACTGAGGGAGGAATCGCTATGCAAAACGGCAAGCGAACCAAGAGTGTCAGCTATGCAAAATATGGCTATCTCTTCAGCATCCCGTTCATTTTGATATTTGCTTTTTTTTCGCTGTACCCGACGGTTTTTACAGCGGTCATTGGTTTTACCGATTTTAAGGGCGTTACCGCTACCACGTTCAATTTTCTGGAAGCGCCTTTTGATAATTTCGTTCGTGTTATCAACAACGGTACGTTTCAAAAATCCCTGATCAATACAGTTGTGATTTGGGTTTTGAACTTCATTCCGCAAATCGGCCTGGCGCTGCTGCTCACCGCCTGGTTTTCGAATAGAAGCCGCAAGATTCGTGGTCAAGGCGCCTTTAAGGTGCTGTTCTATATGCCTAACATTATCACCGCGGCAACGGTAGCCATTCTCTTTGCCGCCATTTTCGGCTATCCCGTTGGACCAGTCAACTCCATTTTATCAACGCTGGGGCTTTCCTCCCAGGCTTTTGACTTTACCACCGATCCTTGGGCTGCTAAGCTTGTGGTGGCATTTATTCAATTCTGGATGTGGTATGGCTATACTACCATTATTCTGATTTCCGGCGTGTTGGGAATCAACCCCGAACTATTTGAATCCGCTGAGCTGGATGGCGCAACACCCAGGCAGATGTTCTTTCGCATTACGCTCCCATGCCTTCGTACCATCCTTGTCTTTACACTGATTACCAGCCTGATCGGCGGTTTGAACATGTTTGATATTCCCAAGCTCTATATATGGAATGGCGGACCTGCCAACGAAACCATGACCGCAAGCGTGTTCATCTATGCGCAAGCTTTCAGCGGTTCGTATCTCTACAACCGTGCAGCCGCGGCAAGCATGATCATGTTTGTAATCATTGCCATCCTTGCTATGGTGGTCTTCTACCTGATGCGTGACAAGTACGAGAGCCGTTTGAATAAGCAGATCCGCGCGGCTAAACGCGCTCAGCGCAAAGCAATGAGGAGGAACGCCTGATGAACATGCGGCCAACGCTTCAGAATCGAAAGCAAAGGAACGGTATTATATATGCCGTGAGCATAATCCTGGGCATTTTAAGCATCCTGCCTTTTTGGATCATGATTGTGAACGCGACGCGTAGCACTTATCAGATTCAGCAGCAGGCGATATCGCTGATTCCTTCCGAGTTCATCGCGAATAACTTTGCCGTGCTAACCGGCAAGATATTCAACCCTTACACAGGTTTTTTCAATTCGTTCATTATATCGACAGGGGCAACGATATGTGCGGTTTACTTTTCCACGCTCACAGCCTACGCGCTGGTAGCGTATAATTGGAAACTTCGCCAACCGTTTTTCACGTTGATCCTTGCTGTAATGATGATTCCTACGCAGGTAATCAGCATCGGTTTCTATCAGTTCATGTATCGCATTGGACTTACGAACAATCATCTGGCGTTGATTCTACCTGCAATTGCTTCCCCGATGACCGTATTTTTCATGAGGCAGTATATGCTGCCATCGCTAAATCTGGATATTGTGGCATCTGCGCGCATTGATGGGGCAGGCGAGTTCAGAACGTTCAACAGTATCGTTTTGCCCATCATGAAGCCAGCCATGGCTACTCAGGCTATCTTCACGTATGTGAACTCATGGAACAGTCTGTTTTTGCCGATGATCCTCCTGACCAGAAAAGAATACTATACCATGCCCATCATGGTGAGTCTTTTGAAGGGTGATATTTACAAGACAGAATACGGCGCGGTTTATCTGGCGCTTGCGCTATCGGTTCTCCCGTTGCTGGTAGTATATTTTGTGCTCTCCAAGTACATCATTGCCGGCGTTGCGCTCGGCTCAGTGAAAGAATGATGCGTGAGGAGCTAACGGAGCTGCTGGGGGGCCTCAAGCGGACAATGAACGCGTTGGCTGATTTGATTGTGCTCAACATCCTGATGCTGGTATGCGCACTGCCGATCATTACGGCAGGCGCGGCGATCGTGGCCAGCTATACCTGCATCCTGCGTGTACTCCGAGGCGGGGAGACAGCTTTCCCTGTAAAGGCATTCTTTGCAGCGTTTCGCACAGCACTGCCAAAAGCCACGCGCATGTGGCTTTTGGTATTGCTGTGTGTGGTGATCGTGGCGGGTGATTATTACTACGCTGTCTACCTGAGCAGTCCTCCTAATCGGTTTTTTCTAGTGTTTGCCATTGTTATGGCCGTTTTGCTGATGCTGACGGGTGTATGGCTATTTCCCCTGATGGCTCGCTTTGAGAACACGCTTCGCGGACATATCAAAAACGCAGTACTAATGGCTGTCGCGCTGTTCCCCAAAACATTGACCGCGCTGCTGATACAGTTATGCTTCTACGCGCTGCCGTTTTTTGTTCCGGCGATATTTTTATACCTGGGTTGGTTATGGCTGCTCATGGGGCTAACCCTGCCCATGTATTGTACGGCGCTGCTGTTTCGAAAAGAGCTGGCGTGCGTCCCGATATTGCCGGATGATACGCCTGTGCAATCTGACGATAAAACTGAACCGGCGCAAAAAGACGACAGATTGGTGTAAAAGCCAAGCTGTCGTCCTCTTTTATGGGCATGATTGGTTTACGAACGGGCAGAGGGTTTCGCGGCAAAGTACGCGCAAGAGGTATGTTACAGAGCGCTTATGCGCACTTTCGCGGTTTCCAGTGCAGTACGGATGTGACGCACAAAGGTAAGCGCCTGCGCATTATCACCATGCACACATACGGAATCCGCTTCAATGGCGATATCAATGCCATCAAGCGCCGTTACTTTGCCATGGACAGCCATTTGAACGGTGCGTGTGATGGCCAGTTGGTCATCCTGAATCATCGCGTCGGGCGAGCTGCGCGGGACCAGCGTGCCATCCGGCATATATGCGCGATCGGCGAACACTTCGCTTGCGCAGGACAATCCCATTTCTTTCGCAGCTGTGATCATGGCACTACCGCTAAGGGCAAGCAGAATCAGCTTTGCGTCAATCTCGCGGATTCCCTCACAGATTGCTTTTGCCAGTGCAGCATCCTTTGCGGCCATGTTATAGAGCGCGCCGTGCGGTTTGACATGCCTTAAGGGAACATCCGCTGCTTTGCAAAACGCCTGAAGCGCGCCGATCTGATACATCACAGCAGCTTTGGCTTCCTGCGGCGTAATGGCCATATTTCGCCGTCCAAAGCCCACAAGATCCGGCAGTCCGGGATGCGCACCTACAGCAACACCATGTTGTTTGCAAAGCGCAACGGTGTTTTGCATCACAAGCGGGTCGCCCGCGTGGAAACCGCATGCGATATTGGCGGATGATATATGGGGTATCACCTGCGAATCCATGCCGAGTGTATACGCGCCAAAGCTTTCGCCCAAGTCACAGTTCAAATCTATGGTTTTCACGTTATGTCTCCTTACCACTTCAAGGCAGTATTTTTAACATCGGTTATGAACATATGCCCTGGGGCATGGGTTATCGCAAGGGAAGGTTTGGAGTGCATTACCGCGTTTTGCGGCGTGACGCCGCACGGCCAGAAAACGGGAACTTCCCCTGGATGGATGGTTACGGGGTCGCCATAATCCGGCTTGGCAAGATCAGCAATGCCGATTGCTTCCGGAGAGCCGATTTGGATGGGCGCGCCATGTACACGCGGCATACCTGCGGTGATGGCAACGGCCATGGGTACTTTCTGGTGAGAAATAGGGCGCATGCTTACGACCATGTTGCCGGAGAAAACACCTGCCGACGCACAGGGGATCGAAGTATCGTACATGGGCACGTTGACGCCTTCTTCGATCTGGCGCACAGGAATGCCTGCCGCGAGCAGTTCAAACTCAAAGGAAAAGCTGCACCCAATTAAAAAGCTGACCAGTCGCTCTGGATAGGAATCGAACAGGGCAGTAACATCGTTGCATTCTTCGGTAAGGACGCCATCACGATAGATGCGGTAACGCGGGACATCCCGTGTGATATCGCTGCCATTCGCATAGGTGGGAAACGTACGCGCTCCGGCATTAGAAACCTCCAGCAGCGGGCAAGCCTTGGGGTTTCGCTGGCAGAACAGTAGAAAATCATATGCCAGCTTTTCTGGCAGAATGACCAGATTGCCCTGCGCATAACCTTCGCATAAACCTGTGGTGGGAAGTGTGAATTCGCCTTTTCGGATGACATCGCGCATTTGCGCAGGGAGCGCGTGTAAATATGGATTCATCGAGACATCAACTCCTTGATTTTGCATAGCATAGCATTTTCCTCACGGATTGCAAGCAGTGCTTCCTGAGAGGATACATAACGAAAAGCGACTGCATCACCCGGGCGAAGCTGCGCCAGTGTGGGGATATCCACACTGATGATAGTAGCGATTTTTGCATAGCCGCCTGTGGTCTGGTGATCCGCCAGCATTACCAGTGGCTGACCTTCTGCGGAAACCTGTACAGAACCTTCCATGATACCGTCGGAAATGATATCGAAGCCCGAAACCGCTTCGATTTTCGCCCCGCGCAGCTTGCAGGCCATACGGTTGGAATCTACAGTAACTTCGTACAAGCTGTTTGCAAACGTGTCAAGCCCCTTTTGAGTAAAGTACGCTGCCTGCGGGCCAAGCACGCACCTTACCAAAGCTGTCTTTTGCGCGCCAATATAGCGAAACGGACCCAGCGTATGAGCCATCCAGTGAAAGCAATCCATTTTGTCGAGGATCGTCAACTTATCTGGTAAAGTGTGTAGAAAACGACGGAGGCTCCTTGCATCGCTTTTGATGGGCAGCAGATCATGCGCTGTGAGCGCGCGGCCATGCAACCCGCCGATACCTGTACGCAGATCAGTTGCGCGGCTACCCATGAATAGGGGCGTGTTAATCCCACCCGAAAAGGCCACATAGCTGCGCAAACCGTTTGCGATCAGACCAATGTGGAGCACGTCGCCTGCCTGAACAGGAATCGGGCGATAGGCAGAAACTGGTTCATCGTTGAGCGTGATGGTAGGCATGCCGCCAGCAACGGCTACCAAGGACGCTTCAGAAAACCGCAGCGTAGATCCCAGCAGGGTACACTCCAGCACGGCAGTCGCGAGAGCATTGCCAAGCAGCGCATTTGCCAGTCGCATTGCGTGTTTGTCACAGGCGCCGCTAGAACCAAAACCTTGCGCAGCGAAACCAAAACGCCCCAGATCCTGTAGGGTCGTCAGCGTACCGCCTGCTATCACTTCCACAGTCATGTTTGCACCTCTACGTTCTCTTGTGAAAGGCGTTGGTATTCCGCCGCATCAATCGGCACAAAACGAATGCGATCGCCTGCCTGGTATAGCGATTTCTCAGGCGTTTGCGGATCAAATAGCATCAGCGGGGTACGCCCGATAAGCTGCCAGCCACCCGGAGATTCCACTGGATATATGCCTGTCTGCTCGCCGCCAATCCCCACAGAACCGGCCGGAATCCTGACGCGCGGGTTCTGAAGGCGCGGGGTAAAAAGGCGTTCGTCCATACCGCCGAGGTAGGGGAAGGCGGGTAAAAAGCCGATCATATAGATGAGATACGATGGTTTGCTATGCAGCGAGATTACCTCCTGCTGCGAAAGCCCGGTATGCATACATACATAAGAAAGGTCTTCGCCATAACGCCCGCCATAGCAAACGGGGATGTCCACTGTTTTACCGATGGATTCAACGTCTTGCAAGGATCGGCACAATTTCTGGATCCGTTTTGTGATCGTTTGGCAATCAGTCAGGATAGGGTCGAACTGGATGAGCATGGTAGTAAAGGCGGGTGTGATTTCCAGTATGCCTTTGATGTTTGCTTGAAGCGTTTTTTGCCAAAGATGCATTAGCTGACGGTTTACGGATTCATCGATTGTATCGCCCAGGGACAATAGCAGTGCGCTTTCGGCCACGGGCGTATAGCTCGGCGTTATTGGGTGCATTCGCGCTCTCTCCCCTGATGCTTTTTCAAATGCAATTTTCTGTGTAAAAGGGTTTTGCAAGCACATCGGTAAACCAAGGTACAAACTCGCACGCATGCTTGAGCGCATAGGAAGTACACTGGCGCATTAAGCTTAGAACGCTGACCATCATGCGTACGTCAAAACCATCCACACCCGGCAGGAGCGAACCGTTCATATCCACCATGCCGTTTCGTGAAGCCGCGCGAAGGGTATCGGATTCCATATCATCGCTATGGAGAATATCCATATTCCCTTTCAGGTAGGCAAGCGCGGTGATGAGCCCATAGCAGCCCCAATCCGAGCAGGTTGCGGTGATGATTGCGTCCGTGGTTGAATCCGCCAGTATGCCGCCTTGACAGCCGCATTGACACTCGCATGTATCAGTATGGGGGATATAACGCTGGATATGATGCGCGATTGTACCCATGCCAATCTCATTGCCTAAATCACCAATGGCAATCGAGGGTACGCCGTTTTGTTGGAGCAGTTTCCAGAGCACATCGGTTTTGGACTCCAGAGCTGTCACATCCATCCCCGCGGCGTTGTGATAGACGCCTTTTGCGTTTGCTCCCGGCGCCTCCACCGCAATCACCGCGGCAGGAGTCACGCTTTGCAGCAATGCTTGCGCCTGTGCCAACGCAAGTGCGGGGTCTTTGGTGTAGGCGACCACACCCATGCTGAGCGGCAAAGAAACTGCGGTTTGAATATCTTCAAACAGGTGCAAACCGATCACATGGGCACATTTGTGGATTGCTTTGAGGCACTCCTCCGGGCAAATGATGATGGGGGTGGCGCCAAAAGCGTTTACGATCGCGCGCGCCAAAAATAGCGAACCTACCAATCCATCTGTTTCCGGAACACGATGCGGCAATAGTACAAAACCAGTGATAATGAAAACCACATCGCCGCTATGAACGGTTGAAAGCAATTGTTGCGCAGCATTGATAGTCAAAGGCCTACCTGTATGTTTGCGGCTTCCTGCATACAGCATCCGGCAAACACCATAACCGCGAGGATCAAGGGTCATCAGCGCATCCAGATTTTCGCCGATGTTCAATATTTCCAGCTCCCGATTGTCCATGCGTGGCACTGTTCCCCTTTCAATCAGTCGAGAATCGACTTGCAGCCTGTAAAAGCGAGGTATTCCTGAATCACTTCGTGCTCGATAGCGCTGAGCCTGTGCGCATCCTGTCCGCCGACGGGTATACCGTTGATATGACTGGCGTGCAGGCAAAAGTTTGTGGAGGAGGTAACGATTACCTCATCAGCCTCCATCAATTCAGAAAGGGTGAAGGCGCGTTCTTCCACCAGAATGCCCAGGCGGTAGCAAGCTTCGATCAACCGCATACGGGCAATCCCGCGAAGGATAAAGCGATCACTGGGATGGGTGCGCAGAACGCCATCCTTGAGAATGGAGACATTGCTGTGCGCGCATTCGGTGACCACATCGCCGCGGTACAGTACAGCCTCAAACGCGCCTGCCTTTTCTGCTTTTTGCGATGCCATTACAGAAGGCAACAGGTTCAGCGTTTTGAGGTTACAGTGAAGAAAACGCGTATCCTCCAGCGTAATCAGTTTCACGGGTATGCTTGGATCACTCAGTTTTTTGGGGCGAATCATGACCCACAGTTTCCCAGTCATGGTATCGGCATAAGCATGGTTACGCGTATCACATCCGCGTGTTACCTGCCAGTAAACGAAGTGGGCATTACCCTCTACCTGTTGATCGAGATGGATGATCAGCGCATGCAAATCCGCTTTGCTCATGCCGATTTTGATATCTAGCGCCTGCGCACTGGTGTAAAAACGGTCAAGATGCTCCTGCAGGAGATAGGGCTGATGGTTTCCGCTGACTGTCGCATCATAAACGCCGTCCCCAAAAAAATGTGAGCGGTCATTGAACGGGATGGTCAATTCTTCCGGGGCACCGATCTTTCCATCATAATAGGCGAGTGATTTCATACCGTGAACTCCTTCTGCCATTTAGCAAAGTAGTATGATGCCCAGCATTAAACACCTTAGGAGATGTTAGCGGGCGTGAAACAGGCGTCGTTATTCGATCCCATGTGCTTTGACAGTGATCCAATTTACCTTTGGAGCTGCGATGAAAACTGTCATTAATAAGAAAGGAGACCGCCGCTGCGATGCGCAACCACGACCTCCTTGTTGAAGCAATGGGGATTGAATTGACAACGCAATTATAGCAATGCAACGGATAAAAAGCAAGCATAAGCTGCAATCGGTAATGAGTCGGGTAGCTAAGACGCAGGGATAGAATGTTGCACTCTGGAATGGTATAATGCCAGAATCGACTGCGCTGGGGGAGACAATTGGAGCACTTAAAGATGCAAATGCGAATCATTTGCATAAAAATGCATATTGACATATCCGGAAAGCGAGGATTTCTGATAAAACACAACTCGTTAATACCGACGCGCAAATAATCGTTAATGAATCACAAAGCCAGATCAACCTTGTATTGTAAAGCTTAGCATACCATGTAGACATTGAGGCAAGTAAAATATGGTAAGGTGTTCGTGAAAAAAATGAAAGATTTACATTCACACCTTGCAAAACGAAAAACTTGAAACCAGAAAAGGACTATCGGGTGCCATTACATAGCGATTCGCTATGCGAAGTGTACCTGCTGAAGCGAAAATTAGTTCGGCGAACGCATGAGCAGAATGCTTGAAATCGTTATAGTGTAAAGCATTTCGAGATATCAGGCTGAAACATTTGTAACCTGCATGTGAATAATTGCATGAAAAAATGCAAAAATGAATTGACTATTCATCCTGTTTTCCTGTATACTAGTAAAAAATCAAGGGAGGTAACACTTGGTATGAAGAAACTGGTAAGCATTCTTCTGGCCCTGGTTCTGGTTTTGAGCTTGGCTTCCACTGCCCTGGCTGCCGATAAAATCGCAATTCTCACGGGCACCACAACGCAGGGCGAGGAAGAGTTCCGCGCTGCTGAGAAGCTCAAGAGCCTGTATCCTGACATGGTTGTGACCGATACCTATCCGGATAACTTCTCCTCTGAAGTTGAAACCACCATCGGCAAGATCCTGCAGTTCGCGGCAGATCCTGACGTGAAGGCCATCATTGCGGTGCAGTCCGTGCAGGGCACCACCGCTGCTTACACGCAGATCAAGAACGAACTCGGCCGCGATGATATCCTCCTGATCGCTGGCGTGCCGGCCGAAGATCCCGCCGACATCGCGGGCGCTGCCGATATCGTATTGGGCGTTGATGAAATCAACGGCGGCTATCAGATCGTGGAAACCATTTCGGAATGGGGCTGCGATGTGCTGGTGCACTACTCCTTCGCTCGTCACATGAGTTATGAAACCATCGTCGCGCGCTACAACATCCTTGTAGAAGAGTGCGAAGATGCTGGCATCGAGTTTGTGTTCCGCGATGCGCCCGATCCCACCGGCGATGCTGGTATGACTGGTGCCCAGCAGTTCATCCTGGAGGATGTGCCGATGGTCATGCAGGAATACGCTGGCAAGAAGGTTGCCTTCTTCACCACCAACTGCGGCATGCAGGAGCCTCTGCAGGCGGCTGTGCTTGTGCAGGAGAACGCCTACTATCCGCTGCCCTGCTGCCCGAGCCCCTTCCATGGCTTCCCGGCATCCTTCAGCCTTGCAGTTGAGCCGGAAGACTATGGCAACATCGACGCGTACTTGGAAAAGGCCGCTGGCGTACTGGCTGCGAACAACGCGCTGAGCCGTTTCTCCACGTGGGCTGTACCGGTGAACATGAGCATGATTTACGGCGGCTTTGAGTATGCCAAGGCATACCTCGAAGGAAGCACAAGCGCCAAGACCGATAGCGATGCTTTGAAAGCCGCGCTGACTGCTGCCGCTGGTGCCGAAGCATCCGTAACCACTTATGTGGATGGCGATGGCAACGAAGTAAGCAACTACTTCATGCTGTTGTTTGACAACATCGATTTCAACGATTACATCAAATAAGGTTTTAACCTAACCAGCAGAACGGGCCCGCCCGCTTAACGGCGAGCGGGTCGTTTTGCTGGACGATTCTGTTTTTGGTGCAATTGCATCAAAGCCTGGGAGGGGTGCCCCATTGTCAGCTGAATATGTTTTAGAAATGCGAAACATCACAAAGGAGTATGGCCAAAATGCCGTGCTCAAAAACGTGACCCTGCGGGTTAAACCGGGCGAGATTCATGCTCTGCTTGGGGAAAACGGCGCAGGGAAATCTACTTTAATGAATATTCTATTTGGTATGCCAGTGATACATACCACTGGCGGATACCAAGGCGAACTGCTGCTGGACGGCGAAACCACACGCATTCTGTCGCCGCAGCATGCCATGCAACAGGGCATTGGGATGGTGCATCAGGAGTTTATGCTGATCCCAGGCTTTACCATCACGGAAAACATCAAGCTCAATCGTGAAATATCAAAGCCGAATATCGTAAGCCGTATTCTGGGGGAGGACCTTGAAAGCCTGGACATGGAAGCCATGCGTGCTGATGCCAGAAAAGCGCTGGGCAGTGTGGGTATTGCCATCTCCGAGGATACCAAAATCAAAGGCATGCCGGTTGGTTACATGCAATTTGTTGAAATTGCCCGCGAGATCGATAAATCCGGCATTCGCTTGCTGGTTTTTGACGAACCCACCGCTGTTTTGACGGAGAGCGAAGCCAATCAGCTCATCGCTGTCATGAAAGATATAGCCAGCCGAAACATTGCGATTATTTTCATTACGCATCGGCTGGACGAAGTTATGCAGGCAGCAGATACCATTACCATTCTGCGCGATGGAAAGCTGGCGGCTGTACGCGAAAAAAAGGACACCTCGCTGGTTGAGATGGCGTCGTTGATGATCGGGCGCGGCGATGAAGGCGTAATTGCCATCGATGCACAGGCAAAAACGCAGAAGGAGCAAATTGCCCTAAAAGTGCGCGATTTGCATGTAGATATGCCTGGCGAAGCGCTTCATGGCATTGACATTGATGTTCGAGAGGGTGAGTTCCTCGGCATTGGCGGATTGGCTGGTCAAGGTAAAGTCGGTCTGCCAAACGGCATCATGGGGTTGTACCCTGCACGCGGTGAGGTAGAGTTCTTTGGAGAACCTTTACCGCTCAACGATGCAAAATCCTCTCTTAAGCGCGGCATTGCCATGGTATCCGAGGATAGGCGCGGTGTGGGGCTTCTACTGGATCAACCCATTGAAGATAACATTGTTTTCAATGCCATGCAGGTAAACGGAGATTTTCTGGTAGGGCCGAAGTTCATGCAACTACGCAATGGGAAGCAAGTGCGTGCATTTGCAACCAAAATGATTAAAGAGCTGGACATCCGTTGCCAGTCGCCCACGCAGCACACAGGCACACTATCCGGCGGCAATCAACAAAAAGTTTGCGTTGCTAGCGCGCTGGCGCTGAACCCGAAGTTCCTGTTCGTATCTGAACCCACGCGCGGAATTGATATCGGCGCCAAGCATCTGGTACTGGAAACGCTGGTTAGGTTGAACCGTGAGATGGGGCTCACCATCGTAATGGTTTCTTCGGAACTGATGGAATTACGCTCCGTCTGTGATCGCATCGCCATTGTAGCTGAAGGTAAAATTGCCGACATATTGGAACCCAACAGCTCCGACGCTAGCTATGGCCTTGCCATGTCGGGCCTGAAAGCGGAGGGAGGCGAGGCTTTATGAAAGCAAAACATAGCAAAGGAAAGTGGATTGCCTCCGGCGTTGTGATGCTGCTGGCCATTGTGATGGTGGTGGGCGGTATTACCGGGTACGCGATCAGAACCGGCAGTTTCGCGACGGATGGGCTTCATAAAATGCGTAACTACGCTGTATTGCGCACAGCAGCCGGTGCTATTATTGATGATATCGCATTGGAAGCAAAACGTGTTGCCCGTGAATATGCGGATGCAAACAACTACAGCCGAAACCAACGAGCGGCTTATGCCTCAGAGAAGGAAGCGGAAGCCAGGCAGGCGGCCGCTGCTGAATTCACACAGTTCAATGGGCTTGACGATGATGGGCTTGACGCGCGCATCCTCCAGGTGGAGAACGCGCAACGCGTATATGCAGAGCAGGAAGCTGCCGAAAAAGAGCTATACGCAATGCAAGTCGCGCAAAGCGCTGAAGCAAATGTAGTTTTGGATGAAGAACTGGAAACGCTCATTGAGGGAAGCGAAGTAGAAGGCGAAACGGTGATCGACGAGGCTGATCTGCAAGAGGTTACAGAGCAGGCGATTGATTACTCCGCCTTTGTGCCCAGCGAATTTCTGAAAGCGTTGCAAGCAGACATTTCCGTGCAGTATGCGTCGTTGCAGCCGGAGTTGCTTCGCTATCTGCCTACGCTTACAGAAAAAATGCTGAAGGATTTGGAAAAGCCAATTCTTGCGGTTACCTATGAATACGGTTCGGATTTTGAGAAACAGTATGACCGCTATTTGGAAATGGACGCGCTAACCATTTTTAGCAAGGCTGATCAGAACCGCATGCAGCTGGCGCGTCGTGGAGATGACCTCATCACGATTGGGGTGGGTCTTTTCATTTTGTCGTTGGGCATCTTCTTCTTTAAGCCCATGACGGCAAAGCTAGGTATGCCACGGTTCGTGATTCTGAGTTTCTTTGTGCTGCTGTGCTTGATGGCAGGGCTGTACGGGATCTCCGTACCGACGATGATCGGCAATGTGCTGAAACGAACAGGTATGTTTGGCGTGCTTGCGCTTGCGATGCTTCCGGGCATCCAATCAGGCATCAGTTTGAACATGGGTATGACAGCTGGCATCATCGGTGGCCTGCTATCAACATTGATTGCACTGGAAGCCAACATGACAGGCTGGGGCGCGTTTGCTTTCTCCGTCGTAGTTGGCTGTCTGATTGCATTCCCCATCGGCTGGCTGTATTCGAAGTTGCTTAATCGTTTGAAGGGCAACGAGATGACGGTATCCACCTATGTAGGGTTCTCGATTGTTTCACTGATGTCCATCGCGTGGATGCTACTGCCCTTCCGCAATGCTAAACTAACGTGGGCGTTGGGCACAGGCCTTCGTGTCATGCATAACATGAGTGGTTCGTTCGGCGGAATCCTCAACAATTTCCTCTCATTCAAAGTGCTTGGAGTTACCGTACCTACGGGGCTACTGTTATTCTTCTTCCTGTGCTGCGGGTTAATGTGGCTGTTCTCCCGCTCCAAAACCGGAACCGCCATGATTGCGGCCGGCTCTAATCCGCGCTTTGCGGAAGCGGCTGGCATAAACGTGGATCGAATGCGCACAATTGGTACTACCATCTCCACAGTAATCGCTGCGGTGGGTATCATTGTGTATTCTCAGAGTTTTGGATTCATGCAACTGTATGGCGGACCGCGCCAAATGGGCTTCATTGCCGCGAGCGCGATCCTCATCGGCGGGGCAAGCGTATCCAGGGCAAAGGTTTCCAACGTGATTCTGGGTACGTTCTTGTTCCAAGGCGTGTTGGCATTAGGCATTCAGGTTGCCAATGCAGCCATTGCAGAAGGCGGCTTATCTGAGGTGATGCGCATCCTGATTTCCAACGGCATTATCCTCTATGCGCTGACTCAATCGGGAGGTGATTCTCGTGGGTGATCGTGATTTATTGCGCCGCGCCGGACACAGAGTGAAAGAGAATGCTCGTGAGTATGTGGTAACCTATATCTTTCTTGTTCTGAGCATAATATTTGTAGCCTACTCCGGCCGACCCATGACGGATATTTTTTATCAGCTGATGAGTCGTCTCACGCGCAACCTTTTCATCGTACTGGCGCTCATCATTCCCATTGTGGCTGGAATGGGTATTAACTTCGCCATTACCATCGGCGCGATGGCTGCGCAGATTGGGCTCTTGCTGGTAATCAACTGGGGTGTGACGGGCATTGGCGGGCTTCTGCTCGCCGCAGCGATTACCGTACCATTGGCGGCAGGGTTTGGGTTCCTGATTGGGTCGCTACTGAACAAGATGAAGGGGCAGGAGACGATCGGCTCCATGATCCTTGGCTTTTTTGCCAATGGCGCCTATCAGCTATTGTTCCTGTTTGTGTTTGGGAAACTGATACCATTAAACGAGTCGGTGACCATTGTAGGTGGCACGGGCGTTGCCAATACGCTTAACCTGACTGGATCGGTCGGTTTGCTCTCCGCGCTGGATGGGCTATGGCGTGTGACCTTTTCACAAGCGCTTTATGGTATCACACTGTTTGCGGTTCTGGGTTCAGTTTTGCTCTTGATTCTCAAGAAAATCCAACGCGTGAAGGCATTTGTAACCATCGGAATGGCATTGGTGTTTGTAATTGTATACCAGATACCCGTTGTGAATCACAGCCTGCAGAATATCAATATTCCTGTGATTACCTTCTTGCTGATTGCGCTGCTATGCCTGTTCAATGTGGTAATCATGCGCACCAGGCTAGGACAAAAGTTCAGGGCTGTTGGACAGAGCCGCGTCGTTGCCAATGCCGCTGGTATCAACGTTAACCGCGTACGGATCATCGCCATCATGATCTCCACGATTCTCGCAGGATGGGGGCAGATCATCTTCATCCAGAACCTGGGCACGTTACAAACCTATGCCGCTCATGAAATGGTGGGGTTGTATGCGGGCGCCGCGATTCTGGTGGGCGGCGCTTCGATTGACCGTGCTACCAATGGACAGGCGATTATTGGATGTATACTTTTTCACACGCTGTTTGTGGTTGCACAGGATGCTGGCAGCAACCTGTTTGGAGATCCAAACATCGGCGAGTATTTCCGCGTGTTCCTTTGCTACGGCGTCATCGCGCTGGCATTGGTGATGTACGCATGGCGCGGAAATTCTGCGAAAAAAGCAGCTGCACGGGAGCACGCCCGCGGCTGAGCACATCCTGGTAAAAACGCCCTCCGCCGTAAGGCGTGGGGGCGATTTTCATGTAAGCTTTAGTGTTATTAATCCACCAGCTGAACTGGTGTGAATAGAAAGCTTTAGCTTTCAGCCATAGAGCGAAACGAATGACAAGTAATTTGCTGTCAAGAATACAAATGCTTAGCATATGGCTCGTTTACGAGTGGTAGGGCAAGCAATGCAAAAGATAAATTTCCAGTGCGACTTGAGACGCAGCCTGTAAATTCGCCTTGAAGGCGCGGTGCATACCACCGGCTTAGCCGGCGGTTTTGATTTGTCAGGCTAGCGCAAGAGGTTATTCTCGCTTATTGGCGCCTGCATAGGCAACATCGCCATACCCGAAGAATCTTCGCCGTTCCTCATTGGACAATGATTGAAAAAAGGTCTTCTTTAATGTGAGGAATTGCTCCACATCCAGCAGCATCCTGTAAAGCAGTGCGCGCGCTTCAAATTCCGCCCGTGTTTGCGGCAATGGTTCCGCACGGTAATCGTTTAGGAGCGTATGGACACGAGCCAGCAACGCAACGGCATCGTTGGTTTCGTGCAGTACGGATGCGGTATGGCTCAGAAGATCCGCCAGTGGAAGGGCTTGAGGGAGCGGCTCGTAAGGTTGCGAGGTTAGCGTTTCGGCCATGCGTTCTAGAATGGTCGTTTGCGCAATCCGAAGATCGACATAGCGCACGTAATAGCGTACATCGCGGGTGAGTGTGTTGCCCAACAGCGTAAGCGCCTTTGTTTGCGCTGCGCCCAGCATGCCACTCAACGTGGCAAGGTTAGCGGATAAGGCGCTGGTTTGATTGCTGCCGCGAAGCACATGGGCAAAATTCGCCAAGGTTTGCTGGAGCGAGTTCTCAATAAGCGCTTGATCCCGCTTGATGACCATCACAGAGTTTGGCGCAAACAAGCTAAGGATAGTGCCAATCCCGGAGCCCAGGAGCATCAAGTAGGTGCTGTTGAGCACCAAGGGTGCGCTCATGTGACCAGCGATCCAAAAATGTGATACCAACACAGTACAAATAGGGATAGAGGCTTGGATTTTAACCAGATAGCATACCAGCGCAAACGGTAACAGGTACGCGCCAAAAGCCAGCACTGTATAGCCAAGGGTGTTGAAGCAAATGAATGCAATCAACACCGCGAGCGCATAGGCGGCTATACGCTCAAACGAACTTCGCATGGTAGCGCGCTTGGTATCCTGTATGCTCAGGATTGCAATCACGCCTGCCGATACAGGGCTTTGCAGGCGAAAAGCCAATGCGATCGCGATGGCGATGCAGCACCCGATGGTAATCTCCAATATGCGGTACCATGGGATTTGCCAATTTTTCAAAACATACACCTCAGTTCGGCAATAGGGAACATAGAACAGCATGGGGAGCTGGTCTATTCAAAAGCACAGTAACAGTATACCAAACACAGCCCAACGATGCCAGTTGAAAACGATTGTAATGGCAGGGCGTAGAAAAGATGCGCAAGGCAAGGAGGCGTGTCTTTCTGTGCAATTGACGGATGCAGGAGCCTGCGGTATAATGCAGTCACAAGTGAATAGCGTGTGTATCTGCATGGAAACATGCGACGCTCAATGAGCGCCATGGGAACACGGATGAGATTTCCGGACTATCCCAGTAACCGTGAAACGGACGAAAGGGCTCAAAGCCACTGCTTGATAGCGGGAAGGCGCCCAAGTAGGATGATGTCAAGTCGGGAGACCTGTTTACACATCAACGCTCCTGGGGATTGGGGTATGCTATGCATAGATGGGATCTATGTGGATAGAAACCGCTTCTGACCCAACCTACTTTGCTATGTGGACGCGTGTTTAGCGGATGCTGCGTAAACGGGGTAACGACCATGTTTACACACAGACGCTGCCATACCATCGCATATCAATTTGGGTGGGAATGAAGCGCTAACAGGTCGTCCCCGTAAATGCGAGGACGACCTTTTTAGGCTCAATCTATTCATTTGAATAATGGAAAGGCTTAGATCATATGAAGAAAAACAAGGCACTCCCGATCCTGCTTACCATCGTTCTTCTGGTTGCCCAGTTTAGTGGTGTCGCAATGGGCGAAACAAACGAGACCATCTATCTGACCGATATGAAGGGGCGCGAAATTGTGCTGGAAGCGCCCGCAACCCGCATCGTGGTACTAACACCTTCAGACTGCGAGATTCTGTATGCGATTGGGGCAGGGGAAACGTTGGTTGGTCGTGGCGAGTATTGTGATTACCCCGCGGATGTGAACGAAATACCCGTGGTTCAATCCGGCGCGCAAACCAATGTGGAACAGATCATCGCGCTGCAGCCACAAGTGGTTATCATGAGCACCATGGCACAAACCGTTGAACAGACTGAAGCAATGGAAGCGGCGGGTATCAAGGTGGTTGTCAATGATGCGGTCGACATTGAAGGGGTGTACCAAGCCATTTCTGTAATTGGCGCTGTGACGGGTATGAACGCAGAAGCAGACGCACTCATCGAGCGCATGGTTAACACCTTTGGGGAAGTTGCGCACAAGACGAGCGGTGAAAGCGGTAAAACAATCTATTTTGAGGTATCGCCTTTGCAGTGGGGTCTTTGGACAGCCGGAAGCGGAACCTTTATGGATGAGTTGGCTTCGATGCTGGGGTTAACCAATGCTTTTGCGGATGTACAAAGCTGGGGCGAAATCTCCCAGGAACAGGTACTGATGCGTGACCCTGATTATATTGTAACCATTTCCATGTACTACGGCGAGGGACCCACGCCTGTGGAGGAAATCGTTAGCCGAGAAGGCTGGCAGGATCTAAAGGCAGTCAAGAACAGCGCTGTCATCAATGTTGATTCTAACGAAATTTCTCGCCCTGGCCCTCGCCTGATGGATGCAGTCAATACGCTCTACCAGATCATTTATGAGCCGGAGACGCTTGCGCCTGCGGCTTAAAGGTACAGGAAAGGCGAACAGGAGGGGGAGTCACCCCCCTCCTGCGGTTATTGAGGTAAACATGGATAGAAGAAAGCGGCCTTTTCGCTGGACTGCCTATGCTTTGATGCTGTTATCAACAATCGCGATACTGCTGCTTTGTGTCTGCATGGGCAGTGTGAACATTCCCCTTGCCGATACGCTGACGGTCATCTGGAACACGCTATGGGGACGCCCAATCCCGCAGGGGATGTCGCGCTCCATTATATTACTGGTCAGGCTGCCTCGCGTGCTGAGCGTCGCGCTTTGCGGCGTCTCATTATCCTTGAGTGGGGCGGCTATGCAGGGGTTATTGCGCAATCCGCTTGCGGATGGTTCTACGCTCGGGGTTTCATCGGGTGCATCGCTGGGCGCGATCCTTGCAATCGCGTTTGGGCTAACCATACCCGGGGTATCTTATGGCGGCGCGATGGCTATGGCGATGCTGTTTGCCTTCCTATCCCTGGTGTTTATTCTAACGTTTGCCTATCGACTGGATCATTCGCTGGCAACAAACACCATTATTCTTATTGGTGTTATCTTTACCATGTTTGCGCACAGTATCATCAGTCTGATTATTACTTTTTCCGGGGACAAGGTGAAGTCCATCATGTTTTGGACGATGGGCTCGCTTGCCGGGAGTAATTACCAAAACGCGTTGGCGCTGCTGATAACGCTGGTTCTTTGCGGAGCGCTAATTCTTTCGAGCAGTCGCGAACTAAACGCCCTTGCTATCGGGGAGGATAATGCCCGTTATATCGGGGTGGATGTAAAGCGGGTTAAGCTTCGGATTCTGATCGCATCTTCCGCGCTGATTGGCGTTTGTGTATCCGTGGGGGGAACCATCGGTTTTGTGGGACTGGTCATACCACATATGACGCGCATGCTTGTGGGTCCCAACCATCGGCGGTTGCTTACAGCAAGCATGTTTGGCGGCGCGGTATTCTTGATGCTGGCAGATCTGGCAGGTCGCGTATTGCTCAGTCCTTTGGAAATACCGATTGGTGTCATCACATCCCTCATTGGGTCGGCGGTATTTGTATACATCTTTTATCACACGAGAAAGGCACGGTGAAGCATGCTCTCGATTCAGAATCTAACTGTCAATCATGGCACGCTGACCGCACTTTCGGATGTGAGCGTTTCGATACAGGCGGGGCAGTGGCTTATGATTGCCGGGGCGAACGGCGCCGGAAAATCAACATTTGTCCATGCCATTGCCCAGAGTGTACCATATCAGGGGGTAATCCGTTATCAAAGGCGCGACCTCAAAACCATGCGTCCAAACGAAATTGCGCGGGAGATCGCGTTTTTATCACAGCGTCATCAAGTCAATTATGCCTTTACGGTGGAAGAAGTTGTAACGCTGGGGCGCTTTGCGCATCGACAAGGGTTTTTCTCTGCAACGGATTCGCAGGGTGAACGCAAGGTGCACGCTGCGTTAGAAATGACAGGCATGCTAGCGCTTAAGGATCAATCGATGCTCACGCTCTCCGGCGGAGAGGTACAGCGCACGTTTTTAGCACAGGTGTTTGCGCAGGATCCAAACCTGATTATCCTGGACGAACCTACCAATCATCTGGATCTCAAGTACCAGAAGCAAACTTTCGAACTGATTCAGGAATGGATTACACAGCCAAACCGGGCGGCTGTTTCCGTTGTGCATGATATTGGCATGGCGCGCGCATTTGGCACGCATGCCATGTTGTTGGAGCGGGGCAAAATGATCGCCTATGGAGATAACCGTACGGTGCTTTCCCGTAATAACCTGATGAATGCGTATGGTATGGATGTTGAGGGGTGGATGCGTACAATCCTTGCACAATGGGAAGCGTAACATTGTGCGTGAAGGCTTGGTGGATTGCGTCATTGGTTCAATCAAACCGAGCGGTAGCCAAATGAACAGAAAAGTGTATGAATAAACGAGCAACAACTTCTCGTTTCACCCTTTGCCGAAAAGGATATAAAAATAACAAGAGGAAGCCGTTGTAGCTTATCGCAGCGGCACCAACCTCGCAAGGCTTCCATGCACAAGCTTCCATTGCCCCAAGGTGTTTTTTTCACTGACGAGGTTAAGGGACACTAACGACGAAGGATAATGCGTTTGGTAGCAGACTTGAAAGGAGATTCTCATGATGTTTCAACAAATTCAATTACCATATGGCTTTGATGCACTTGAGCCGCATATTGATGCCCTTACCATGGAAACGCACTTCACCAAGCACCATTCAGCATACACCAAAAACCTTAACGATGCCGCAGACAAAGCTGGTGTAGCTGACAAGCCAATTGAATTTCTGCTTGGTTCGCTGGATACGATTGCCGACGAAGGGCTGCGTAAGGCGATTCGCAATAATGGCGGTGGTTTCTACAACCATAATCTTTATTTTGGAACCGTAAGTGCCGACGGTGGCGGGGAACCCCAGGGAGCGTTTAGAACCGTGCTCGATCAACATTTTGGCGGCTTTGCAGCTTTTCAAGAGGAAATCAGCCGATTGGCGATGGGGCAGTTTGGCTCTGGATGGGCTTGGCTCTCCGCTAACAAGGAAAGAAAGCTGGCGCTTTCCGCCAGCCCAAACCAGGATAATCCACTGATGGAAGGGCGTGGCTTTGTGCCCATTCTGGGCATCGATGTGTGGGAGCACGCCTATTACCTCAAGTATAAGAACCTTCGAGCTGATTACGTGAAGGCGTTCTTCCATGTGATCGATTGGAAGACAGTCGCAACGAATTTCGACAAGGTTATCAACGCTTGATGGAATGTGAGCGCTTCGGCGGTGTTTGCCTTTAGGCAAACACCGCTTTCTCGCGTTTTGCCATTTTGCATGGCTGCTTGTTCGCGCATTTGAAGAATCATTGTTTGTTTCGAAGAATCTTGCTTAGGCAACGAAGTTGCTACATAAAAACAGCACTTTTGGATTTGACATTGGCAATCAGGTTCAGTATAATGAGCAATGAAAGTTAGTGAACACTAACTGAATGGCAAAATTAGCGCAAAGCGCATAGCAAAGATTCAATTCGATGGAAAGGAATCGGTGAGACATGGCAACCAAAAGAGGACCACGATTTAAAGAGTGCCGCAGATTAGGGGTAAACACCTGCGGGCATCCCAAAGCGATGAAGCGGGCGGATGCACCGGCATTTAACAAGCGGAAAAAAGTATCGGAGTATGGCCTGCAATTGACAGAAAAGCAAAAAGTAAAGGCGTACTATGGCATACTGGATAAACAACTTCGCAGATACTACGAAAAGGCGCGCGCGGGTGATGGCGTGACCGCTGATAAACTGATTGCCAGCTTGGAATGCAGGCTGGACAATATCGTTTATCGCATTGGATTTGCCAACTCCATCCGCCTTGGAAGGCAGATGGTTACCCATGGGCATGTGCTGGTCAATGGGCGAAGAACGACCTATCCTTCCTATGCAGTTAAGCCGGGTGATCAGGTGGAGCTGGCTTTAAAATCCCGCAAGAACGAGCATTGGCGTACGAATTTCAATGAACGATGCAGCTTCAGCTTGCCCTATATCATTCGAAATCAAGAGGATTATCGGGGTGAGCTGGCGCGCATCCCACGCCGTGAAGAGATTCCTGTACAGATTGATGATCATATGGTTGTGGAGTATTTCTCGCGGTAAGGGACGCATTTGTGTTGATCAGCCTGGATGATAGCACAGAAAGCATACCTAAAGACGGCAAGGCATCATCGTCTTGCCGTCTTTACGTTAATGTTGATTGATATACATGGCTTCTGTATACCTATCAGGCAGTGTAGCAAGTATGGAATCACGAGAACATGAAAAGTGCTTGGCAGTCGCAAGCCAAGAGACAGGGATTACCACAAAAGGGGGAACGGATGACTGGCATATGTACAGGCAAAGCAAGGAATAGCACACGTTTTCATCCAGCTATGAAATCCATTTTGGCTTTATCATACAAACGAAAGCCGCTATTCTAAATGGTCGATCGTTCGAGATCCGGAGATACTACCTCGTCATGTTTGGGGATCACCTTTTCATAAAGCGTATACCAGATCAGCATCAGGGTTCCGCGCAAGGCGGCAGAAACCGTTACACCCATCCAAAGTCCGTCCAGACCCATCCATTGCGCGAAAAACCAGCACAGGAATGGACGGATCATGTTGGCTGAAATACTGCATACGCTGGGAGGCATCGTACGACCCATGCCTCTGAAAGCGCCCGCACATGCACCTTCCATCGCCATGAATAGCTGGCAACCCGCCAAAATACGCAGAAAACTTTCTCCCATATCGAGTATTTGCGGCGGTTCACGTAGAAATAGTGAGAAAAAGAAGCGCCCAAAAAACACCAGCAGAAACGTGACCAGAACTTCCCAGGCAAACAGTGCACCCAGCGCGATGCGATAGCCGCGTCGAATTCGCCCCCATTTACGCGCGCCATAGTTTTGGCCGATAAAAGCTGTTACCGCGGAGGAGAATCCACCGCCGATCAGCCAGCTGAGCGACTCAATTTGACTGCCTACACGCTGTACCGCAACGGCAGTTTCTCCGTACCATGCGGAAACCATGCTGGTGACCACCATCGCAAGCAATGTGAACGAGGCGCTCTCTACAACCACAGGGAGGCTCCAGCGTATGATTTGTCGTCCAAATTGCATGCTTACCTTGCCCAGCAACACAAAACGAGGGAAAGGCCGATGGCGATGGCGCTTTGCAAACAGGATAAACAGCAAGCAAACGGTTGCCTGTGCCAGCACAGTGGCAGCCGCTGCGCCACGAATGCCCATTCCCAGAACGAGGATCAGCAGTGGATCCAATACCATATTGATAGCTAAACCTACCGCATTAGCCCAGAAGCTTAGGCGTGAGTTGCCAGCACCGTTGAAAGCGCCTGTAATTGCAGCAGAAACATACGTCATTGGTATTCCGATACTGACGATTCGCAGGTAATCACTGGTACTGGCGCGAACGGCAGGTTCTTTGACCTGTAGAAGGGTTATCAGGGGATCGGCCATTGTCAGCAAAACCAAACCATACAGAAAACCCAATAACAGCGCCATGCGAGTGGCAGTCTGTGCATAGGTTTGCGCGACGTCTGATTCGCCGCGGCCAAGGCTTTGCGCGGTGCCGATTTCCGCACCCATGCGTCCCACCATCATCGGCGCCATACCCAACCACAGGAACATGCCGGCTAATCCGCTGGCTGCAACGGCAGTAATGGAGGCTTCCATCTGGCCAAGCCAGAACATATCCGTGAGATTATAGGTCATTTGCAGGAACTGCGTGCCCATGATCGGCACTGCAACCAGCAGCATCTTCTTTAGGATACCGCCCTGCGTCAGGTTATAGGTATTGGGAGAAGACATGAAAACACCCTGTCTTTCTTATGGCGTAGCTTATCCATTATGCGCAGACATTGGTACGCTGTCAAGCTTGCTTTGATGGAAAGATAGGGCGTTGTGCGGTGATTTCCCAGTGGTTTTGGACTCATAATGGCTTTCCATGGTAACGTGGTTTGTTGCGCTCTGCGATGTGTACTAAGGGGCTGCATGTTGAAAAGCGTTGCACGTGCTGGAGATTATGCCTACGAGTGGTTATCGATCATTTCGTTCCAGTCCAATGATTTCAGCAAAGCACGGCATGCCTCGGCGGGAAATGCGTCGCCGGTTTCATGGATGAGCGCATCTTCCAATAGTTGATGCGCGGTTGCGCTCTGCGGTAGCATATATCCTGATTCTCGAAATATATCCTCCAGCATGATTCGATTGGATTTCTCCAGTGCGGCAGCAAGTTTTCCGGGTAGAAGCGCCGCCGTGTTTTCAGCCTGCGCTTTCCTTTGCGCTAGCGAACGCAGGGCGTTGATGACTTCGATTGTTTTAGGCTGCTGGGGCGGATAAGCCTTGGGAACCATGCTGATAGCCATGGAGGGGCATGCGGCTGCGCATGCACCACAACCATTGCAGCGATCCGTATCAATCACGCTATTCTCGGTATCGGTTGCGCCAGTTGGACATACATACAGGCAAAGGCAATCCTTCGTACATAGCCGGATGTTGCGTACGGCGTATGTTTCAGCCATCTCAAGCCCTCCTCGCTGCCGCTTGTTCAAACTTCCAACTGGGGACTTTGCAAACGGGGCATAAACTGGGTGGCGCTGTGCCAAGGTAGATAAAACCGCACGCCGAGCATACATACGCATCCAGACCTTCCATCATTGAGTCCCCATCCTTCGCATAGCGTGTCAAGAGCGATTTGTGGATGCGTGTAACTTTGTCAACCCAAGTCAGGGCGCGTAACGCCCCACGATCTCCATGGGTTGTAGCGGTTTCGACTGCTTGTGGCAAAGCGTTTTGCAAATCACTTTGCGTAACCGCCTGCAATGCGGCAAAGCTGGGGTCTGCCGAAGGTGTGGCAATAGAGCGATAATAGGCGGCAAGTTCACCAAACCACTGCGCTGCTTGATGCAGATACTGTTTTTCACAACCGCGCGAGAGATTTGAGCAGATTGCGCTCTTTTCAAGATTTGATAATGGAATAGCGGTATAATCCGTTGGCGGATAGTGCTCGGCTTCTGATTGTGTGTCGCGTGAAGCGCTTTCCAAAGCTTTATGAAATGCTGATTTTGTCATGCCGCAGAGTGGGCACGTCCATTCCTCTGATAGCAGTTCCCAAAGCGTACCGGGTGCGACGCCCATTTCTTGATTCCCAACGACTTCATCATACATATAACCGCAAACCGAACAAACAAATCGACTCATGGCACCCTCCCCTTTATCGGTTGATTGACGTTGAGAGAGTCAGTAATCGTGCCTGGGCACTGGCTGTTGCGACATAGTAAATGCGATACAGTTGTTGTTACGATCCAAGTTGTTATCAACAGTTTAGCATGATTTATGACATATGTCAACATATGTCATCGTCTCCACGAATATGGCCGTGCTTAATGAAGACCTCCATTCCACAGAGCAATGGTTAAGCCATTGGTGCGCTACCAGAATGAACGGTATATGGAAACGCTGTAGGACAGCATCACCGAAATGCAAAAAAGGAATCAAATTGAGGCAATATCCAGCAATTAGCGTGCTTTTCAAACAAAAGGAGGACGACTTACAGTGCGTCCTCCCCGTTTACCGCTACCATAATGCTTTTGTACTAACCTTCAGAACCGCTCTGAGTGGGATCATGCTGCCGCATCGTACGCCTGATTACCTTTGTGCGGTGGGCATATGGATGCCACGGCTTGTGATACGGCTTGACTTCCTGCAAGGATTGATTGTTTGCATGATAGGATGATTCAGCAGTGTCCTGATGGTTGGAAATCCGCTCAAGGACGCTTTGCTACTGCACGCCTATACGCAACGCATAGCCGCCTGCTACTTTTCTCCATTGATCAACCTGTTCTGTTGGTACCATTAAGTACGCATGCGGATTATCCCATGTGTACCCCATGATATCATCACCGAGCGTGGGCATGGTGGCGCAGTTGATTATGATTTCTAGATCGTGCTTCTGCATCCAATTACCACAACGGTATAAGCAACGCCAGCCCATTAGTGTTACCCCTTCTCCGATTGTGATACGTTGCAGTGCAGAAGCATACGCAAACGCATAATCACTGATCTGTGTTACGCTGTTGCTGACGACGATATGCTCGATCTCCGCAAGGTACATAGCCCAAGGCGCGTTTGTCTGTGTGGCGGTTTCTGCATCATCCTGATTTGGCTGGTAAGACTGCATTGCCGCGTCACTTTGAATTGTAAGCGTTTTGGTTGCGGCATCATAGTGCCAGCTCGTTGCAAGATCATCACCCGAAGCGGGATTCTCCGTTTGTGCAGGTTCGTCCAGCGAAAAATCCTTGTAGGTGAGTTGCGGATATATTCCAGCAAGTACGCTGTAATCAGGATTCGCGTTATCCGTTAACTCTGCCGAGTTCAGGCTGGGCAATGTTGTCAGCGGCGACCAATCCGATATCGCATTATGGTTTAGCCCAACATACTGCAGCTTTGCAAGCCCTACCAGCCCGCTGATATCGGTTAGTCCAACGCCTTTTGCATCCAACGCTTCCAGATTCTCCAGCGCAGATAATGCGTCAAGCGTACTGATAGAGCCATGGTAGCCGATGGTGAACTCCCGCAAATTGATCAGGCGACTGATTGGTTTCAAACTGAGGATGTTACACTGCCAGCAATTCAGCTTCTCAAGCTTAGTGAGCCCGGAGATCGGCCAGAGATCAGCCACCTGCCTATTGCCGGACAGGTTGAGCTCCACTAGCCCTGTAAAGGCTTCCAGCCCTTGCAGAATGCTGATGGATGTCTCGCTGTTTTCTCCTTGTGACAAATCCAGAGAGGTAACCGCCATTGCTTCTTCCGGTGTAATGTCACCCTTCGGTTTGTTCATGGCAGCGCGAACGGTTTGTTCCAGCAGATCATCAGTAAAACGAACGACGCCTGGTTGCGGCAGGATAAAATCTCGCTTGCTGAGGCTGGGATACAGTGCAGCCAGCGGAGAATAATCCGTAATCGGCGAGCCTTCCAGTTTGAGCCCGAAAAGATTTGTCAGGTTTTCAAGCGGCGTTAGATCCGATACATCCGTAAAGCAGAGCGTTAATGCCTCCAGCGACGGACAGTTGGAAAGCGGCGTGATATCAGCGATGGTAGCGCCGGTCAGATCCAGCCAGCGAAGGTTTTCCATCTTTGAAAGAAATGAATAATCGGTTGCTTTACAGTTGCGGAGCGTAAGCCCTTCCAACTGCGTTAGTGCCGCAAGCGGGCTATAATCGGTCGCCGCAATATTGTTGAGGGTCAATTGCTTAAGCTGGGTACAATCGCTGAGCACCGACAGGTCAAAGACATCCTCGTTGGCTGGTCTGTCCGAAAACCGTTCAAAGGAAAGCTCTGTAATCTGCGCGGTCTGATGATTGTTTACGTCGCCTGTCGGCATTTGGGTTGCTTGGCGTATCAGTCCCTCCAGCATCAAGTCACTAAAATGAATCACATGGATAGGGTTTTGCGGGTCAAAGTCTATCTCTTCCAGCTGGGGAAGAATCATCGACAATGGGGAATAATCATCAATGCTGCAATTGGCAAGGTAGAGTACGCGTAATGCGGGAAGTCCACCGAGCGGCGATACATCGGTAATAGCCGTACCGTTAAGCGAAAGGAGTTCAAGGGACGTTAGGCTTGCAAGGGGCGTGAGGTCTGTGATAGTGGCGTTTTCCAGCGCAAGATGCTTGAGGTTTCGCAGCTGCGCAAGCGTCGAATAATCACTCGCCTGACAATCAAACAGGCGCAGGATTTCCAGATTCGTGAGCGCTGCAAGCGGCGTAATATCTGTAATCATATTGCCGCCTATACCCAGCATGGTAAGTTTGGTAAGCCCCGCTAATGGGGTGATATCGACAATTTGGTTGAAGTTCAAATCCAAACTTTCCAGATTGACGCAGTGGCGCAGCGCATGGATGCTTCTGACGCGCGAACCCTCAGGCGGATCCTGTTCATAATCAAACCATGTGCCAAAATCCGTAAGACTGGCTAGCTCTGTTGTATAAACATCCCCTTCAGGCTTGAGCAACGCTTTGCGCAGCGCGTATTCTAAAACCGGATCATCAAAGTCAACCGTCTCTTTTGGCATGGCGGTTGCGCTTGCCAGGTCGAAGTCCGCCTCTTCAAGCTTATCATAGATCTTCGTTAGGGGTGTATAGTCTGTAATGCTGCATCCAGATAGATACAAGGTGCGCAGTGAAGCCAATGTGGACAGGGGCGTTACGTCCGTAACGGATGTGCCTGTGAGGCTGAGTACTTTGAGCTTATTCAGCTTAGCCAGCGGTGTCAAATCAGAAATGGTCGAGAAGTCAAGAAGGAGCATTGTGAGTTTTTTCAGCTTGGAGAGCGGTGAATAATCCTGTGCCTGGCAGTTATAGAGCGTAAGGGTTTCCAAAGCAGTCAGTTTTAGCAGGGGCGAAAGATCCGTGATTGGGTTGCCCCCTAATTCAAGCACTTTGAGTTTTTTTAGATTCTGAAGCGGCTTCATATCGGATATATTTTGAAAGTTTAAGTGAAGCGTGTCCAGTTTCGTACAATGGGTTAGCACGGCGAGGCTGTGCACTTGCGTGGTTGGGTCGGGAGTCTGTTCATAGTCACGATCTATGCTTAGCTGTGTAACCTTGGCGAGATCCTTTGTAGTCACGTCCCCCGAGGGGATACCAACTTCCTTGCGTAAGGCAGCTTCCAGTACGGGGTCATCGAAGGATACGATTTGTGCGCCCTTGGCCATCGTTACAGATGGCGTTAGCATGAAAATCACCAAGAAAAGGACGATTGCCATTTTCTTCATGGTATGACCTCCATATATTTCCTTTTGGTTTTTATCACTATACTAAATCATCAGGCAAAAAGCAATATGGATTTTATAGGTAAAGCGGAAATCACCTGATGAGTCATAGGGTATGTTGAACATTTATCTCAATGATAACATGAAGCAAACAAATACAATGTTTTCGGTTTGTCGAGAACATCTTTGAATGGCGGCAGGGTGCGAAAGGTTACATGGTGTTCTCGTCTCTTTGGACTTTAACCGCAACGGATGCGTTTCTCGTCATGTTTGATTGCGAGCATGGGCATCACCAGGCGTTTGATCGTGTGAAAAAACCTATTGACGCACAATTCAAACCGTGATATTATATATCAGTCGCCAGCGATACCGCATGGTATATACATTTGGTCTGTTGGCTCAGTTGGTAGAGCACATCGTTCACATCGATGGGGTCACTGGTTCGAGTCCAGTACAGACCACCAAATTGCCGCCCACAAGGGCGGTTTTTCTGTTTTGAATAGGGGAAAGCAGAAGCCCCGACATTGCAGCTGCTTGCCATTTCATCCGCATCAGGCTATACTATCGTAGCGCTCAGACATAGGCGTATTGGATCATAGTAAGCAGCATACCAGATGATAGGGAGATTGTTCTATGTATATATCCAAGAAGGATGCCTTAACATGGTTTACGTTCTTTTCCTCCTTGCCGGATGAGGAAGAGTTAATGACGTATCAGCAAGAGATTGTTTTGGCTACCTTTGCCCAAATTGAAGCGGCTATCAATGCCCGTGACGAGGAACTAATGGCGGCAATCCACAACTTAAAAACATTGGAAGGCAGAACCTACTATGTGGGGGAAACCAGCCGTTTTCCGCTGGGATGCCGTTCGTGCCTACTTGGTAACGGTTTGAGTGCTATACGAAAAACCAACAAATGTAACCTTCATTGTAAGTTTTGTTATAACTATGGCGAGCTGGACGCGATCCCACCCGTAGGAGAAGGTCTTTGGGAAATCGGCGGTACAAAGTTTTACGAGCGTGATATCGAGCTTTTACTGACGGTTCAGCAAAAGCCAACAGGTATTTCTTACGTGTATCTGGAGCCGTTCATGGAAATCGAGAAGTACTATGGCATCATCAGGATTTTTCATGACGCGCAGATTCACCAGCACCTTTACACCAATGGCACGCTGGCATCCCGTGAAACGCTTAAAGCTTTAGGCAGCGCTGGACTAGATGAAATTCGCTTCAACCTTGGCGCTACGGATTGTGCTGATACGGTGATCGAGAATATTCGCATCGCAAAGGAATATATACCATATGTTGGCATTGAAACCCCCATGACACCTGCTTTCTATGATGCATTCTTTAAGAAGAAACAGCAGATTCTCTCCACTGGCCTAGATTTTATCAACTGCGCGGAGTTGCATCTCAACGCAAACAATATTGGAAATTACGCCGGAGAAAATATGTACATTTCCAGGCATGGGTACATTTCGCCCATTTGGAGCCGAGCACTTACACTCGGGTTCATGAGAATTGCAGCTGATGAAAACTGGACTCCAGTTGTGCATGATTGCGCAAACCGTACGAAATTTGCCCGGGATCTAAACCTTCGCGGTAAAGAAGGCGGCTGGTTCGGCGCCAGCAATTATGCCTGTGAATTTTCGCGGATTCCCTATGAAGTATTTTTACCGATCCTTCGAGATGATAGCTTCTCCTTTCTACACGAGGAAGCGCTGCCTGAGGGGTATAACCCCGGAGATGTGTTTGCGTAAGACTGCCTTGCCGATTTGCAGCGCCAACAAGGGCAGGCTCATCCATCATGCACTGGCGATCATTTTTCCAAAGAGTAGGCGTTCCATTCAATCACAAAAGTTAAGACCGCTTGAAGCTTCTTTGCTTCAAGCGGTCTTATGGTGGAGCATAGCGGATTCGAACCGCTGACCTCCTCGATGCGAACGAGGCGCGCTACCAACTGTGCCAATGCCCCATGCCCAATGCTGCCAGAATTATAACCATCGTTAAGCTGACGGTATAGAATATAACAAAAAGAAGATGAAAATGCAAGCGCTTTTTTCCTGATGATTTCTTGCGATTGATCGTGTGCCCGTGTTGTTGATAATCGTAATCCCTCACTTTGCATCACTTTGCGTCTGTATCTTCGGTAATGGGCGGCAGCCCAAATAGTGCCCGTACGGCGCGGTACTGATCGCGCAGCAAATGCTCTGCCTGCGCTGGTTCCATGGTTAGAAACCTTGTGGCAATCATGGATGCCAAGCCATGGGCAAAGATCCACAGGTTGTAATGAAAGGCTTGCGCCCGTTCATAATCCAGCCCTGTATTGCTCATCACCAATTGTAGCACATGGTCAAGCGTGACATCGTTTTGCTCGATCAAGGCGCCTTCGCTGATGCGATCGCGCATGAACAACAGTTTGAATAACTCCGCTTCCTCTCTGGCAAAGGCGATATAAGCCATGCCCGATGCCAAATATGGCTTTGGCGCGTGCGCGGTAGCGCGGGTGATGTATAGCCCGTACCAATCAAAAGCCATGCGCATTACTTCGTTTTTCACTTCGTCCATGCCGCGAAAAGCACGAAAAATAGGTTGCGTTGAACAGCCAAGTTTCTTGGCGATTGCCCTCGCATTCATAGCGGAGATCCCATAGGTACGCGTGATCCCGAAGGCTGTTCGTAACAGATCTGCTTTGGTGAACTGTATCTTTGGCGGCATAGAATCCTCCCGATGAACCATGTAGTGTTTGTTGCTGTTTCAGTGGGTGTATTCTATCAGTGCTTGCCGTGCTTGTCAACTTTGGATGGGTGCGGCAATCCGCATTATGATGCTTTGGCACTGCGTTATGCATATCTCAGACGCATTACCTTGACGGATCGATGATGGCAGCGTAACATAACACGTGTTACGTTACGTTGGGTGTTTTTACTTCGGCATTACCCTGGCGCTTCATCCAAGCCAGCAGTAAGAACAGGAGGGCGTCTATGCACATACTCACGATTGAGGGTCTTACAAAACGATACCCCACCTTCACATTGGACAGCGTGAGTTTCTCGGTCAAGGCAGGAGAGATCATGGGTTTCATTGGCCGCAATGGAGCTGGTAAAACCACAACACTCAAAGCGCTGCTTAACATTGTTCACCCGGATGCCGGCATGGTTCATTTCTTCGGCGTTCCCTTCGTGGCAAATGAATTGGCAATCAAGCAGCGCATTGGCTTTGTTTCGGGCGGGATCGACTATTACCCGCGCAGCAAACTCTCCGCGATTTCCGAAGTAACAAGACGCTTTTATCCCTCATGGGATCCTTCCGTTTACCGGGAGTACATGAACCTGTTCGCGCTTGATGAAAACAAAACGCCCAGTCAGCTTTCGGCAGGGATGAAGGTCAAGTATAACCTGGCATTGGCGCTCTCCCATCATGCGGAGCTTCTGATTCTGGATGAACCTACCAGCGGGCTTGATCCTGTAAGCCGTGATGAGTTGTTGGATATTTTCAATATGCTCGCTCAAAAAGGTACCAGCATCCTCTTTTCTACGCATATCACCAGCGACCTGGACAAGTGTGCTGATCGAATCACGTATATCCGAAATGGACATATTCTTGCAAGTGAGGAATTGGCATCCTTCCGGCAGAAATACAGGGCGCTTACTTTTTCTGATGATGCGCTTACAAATGAAATCCGTGATAAGATAATCGGCCTTAAGCCTGCCAAGGTGGGCTTCACAGCCATTGCCCTGGAGGCGGATGCGCAGTTTCTGGGCTTATCTGGAAGCCCTGCGGATCTTGATACCATCATGGTGCATTTGGAGAAGGAGTGATTATGTTGAAACAACTGCTATATAAAGAGTGGCGCCTTGTGCTTCACCCAACCAACCTCATCTTTCTTTCTTTTTCTGCGATGCTACTGATTCCAAACTACCCATACTACATTATTTTCTTCTACACGGGCTTGAGCATTTTCTTCCTGTCGCTTAACGCACGTGAGAATCATGATCTAGCGTATACGCTCATGCTGCCCGTCACCAAACGCTCAATGGTTTATGCACGCATGTTCTTTGTTGTGCAAATTGAGCTGATTCAAATGCTGCTGGCCATCCCATTTGCGGTTTTGCGCCGGATCATGCTGGCGGAAGGTAATTTGGTTGGCATGGACGCAAACATCGCATTCTTTGGCCTTTCGTTAGTTATGCTGGGTATCTTTAACTGGGTATTCTTCATCCGGTTCTTCTCTGCTCCCGCCAAGGTTGGGAGGGCTTTCCTATTAGCCAGCAGCGCACTGATGGTATTCATCCTGCTTGCTGAAACATTGACACATACGCTGCCTTTGTTTCGAGATCAACTTGATACGCCTGATCCGTCATTTTTAAGCATCAAGCTGTTGTTTCTTGGGCTTGGCATCGGCCTGTACCTGCTGATGACATGGCGCGCGGCAATCGTTTCCGCAAGGCGTTTTGACGCGCTGGATCTGCCCTGACAGCGGCGTTGGTAACAAATCAAACAAGCAGGCTGGCGGTGCTTTTCACACAGGCGCACTTGTGATATACTGTCAATGGTATATCCATAGGGTAATGCCCGAGAGGAGACACGCCGATGTATATCGAGAAACGATATATGAAGAGGATCGAGAAGATATTTGAGATGCTTAGCACACCTGTGCGGCTGATGGATGCACAGGGCATTTGCCTTGTGCCGGAAAACGGCGAGAACGAAGCGCTGCCCAGCGTGGTAATGGCGGCAGGCATTACCCACAAGACAGAAACGACTTTATACCGAGCGTTGGATTTGAATCCACAGATGATCCTTGCTACCAATGCGGATGCACCTGGAGCGGAGAACCTGTTGATCGTTGCAGATGCGATGCTGATGAGCATGTTTAAGAGCAGCCTTTCCATCGCCAGTCACAGCGATGTCTATCGCCGTGCGCTAAAGCAGGAACTGTCGGGCTCTGACCTTGCATCGCGTGCGAGCGAGCACCAGATTCCCCTGGAGATGGATCGCTCCATCATGCTTTTTCAAATTGAGAATACTGAAAAAGTGAGTGCTTATAGCATCCTTGGAGAGCTTATACCCTTAACAGAGACGGATACGCTTGTAGAGATGAATCGGCATGTGGTAGCGCTGATTAAGGATATGAATGGGATTGACGGGCCTGAGGATCTCTATCAGTTTGCGCAGGCCGTGCAGGAAACGCTGATGGAGGAAGCCGTACAGACGGCCGTGATCGGTATCGGTGAAAATAAACCCACGTTAGCGCTGCTGGGGGAAAGCTACCAGGAAGCACGGCGCGCAATGGAAGTAGGCCATATTTTCACGCCGGATGGAAGCATACATGTGTTCCGCGATCTTCTGTTGGAACGGTTCCTGATGAATGTACCTCGTGAGGAAAGCATGCATTATCATGCGCTCCTTTTCAATCGAAAAACCGCGAAGCTGTTCAACGAAGAAATGCTGCAAACCATCGAAATGTTTTTTCGAAAGGATTTGAACCTGTCGGATACATCCAGACAGCTATATATCCACCGCAACACCCTGGTGTATCGGCTGGATAAGGTGCAGCGCCTTACCGGGCTGGATTTGCGCCGCTTTGATAACGCCGTTACATTCAAAATCCTGTATGAGCTTAAAAAATGCGGGCAGGAGAAGCCCAAGCAAATCTATTAAGAAGGTGTGCGTTTGAAAAGCCTGATAAAACTTGGCAGAATCGCGCTTACCGCTGGTTTAGTGTGCGCATTGCTAACCGGTTGCACACTGCTCCCTTCCGCCATTTCCACAACATCATTGAAAGTGATGGAATCGCAGAGCGATACCATCACACTGACCCGTGACGAATATGATCGGTTAAGTAAATACGCCGCGCTGGATGAGATTACCAGCATGGTGGAGTACTATTACTATATGGAACCCGATATGGATGCGATGCTGGAAGGCGCAAAACGCGGCCTGCTTGCGGGCTTAGACGATCCCTATACTTACTACTACAACCCGGAAGAATACGCGAGTCTCTGGGAGAATGACAGCGGAGAATACGGCGGGGTTGGCATTCAAATTTCCGCTTCCTATGTAACCATGCTTTGTACCATCACCCGTGTGTTCAGCGATAGTCCGGCCGATAAAGCCGGGCTACGGAAAGGCGATGTACTGGTCAAGGTAGATGATCTGGATGTAAGCGCTACAACGCTTTACGATGCTGTGCGCATCATGCGCGGCGAATTGGGTACGCCTGTTGCCATTACAGTGCTGCGCGGCACGGAGTTCCTCGATTTTTCTGTTCCCCGCGAACTGGTTCATGTCAACTGGGTCAGCTCCACATTGCTGGACGGCAATGTTGGCTATATTCAGCTGTATGATTTTTCTGGCGATTGCTACCAACGCTTCGCCGAGCAGCTAGACGCGCTGATAAAACAGCATGCAAAAGCGCTGATCATAGATCTGCGTGACAACCCGGGCGGCTGGGTTGATGATGCTGTAAATATTGCCGATCTGTTTATTTCATCCGAGACCGTCACATATCTTGAGTACCGTAATGGACAGCGCGACTATTATGATGCGACGCCGGGCGCCCTGTCAATTCCGCTGGTTGTGCTCATAAACGAGAATTCAGCATCCGCATCCGAGATACTGGCAGGTGCGTTTCAGGACTATGGGATGGCAACCATCGTTGGAACCCAAAGCTATGGGAAAGGCATCGTGCAGTTTGTTCTGCCGCTGAGCGGTGAGGATGAAGGCGCGGGGATGCAGATATCCGCTGCCAAGTATTATACCCCCAGCGGACGCAGTGTGCATAAAGCTGGTATCACACCGGACATTATCGCAGAACTTCCAGAAGATGATCAAACCCTCTATGAATTGGGCGACCTTGCCGATACTCAATTGAACGCCGCTTATGAAGTGGCGCTATCCTTGATTGATCGTTCCTTTGTAACTGCCCTGCCGGGTACAACGGAGGAGCCTTCCCAGGATGCTGAAACGGAAGCGGACTCAGCCGCTACTGGTGTTGATCCAGAATATTTGATTGTTGTTTCATAACGTCCTTGCGACGGTATGCTATCTGTACGAAAGGGCAAGATAAACCTGCGTGGCAAAGGCCATTACGGCGAATCACCCTTACGTGATAAAACCTTGTTGATGCCATAGGCTTATGCCAACGGCGGAAAGAGAGGAGGAACGGTTATGTACCGAAAGATTGACGGCGGCTAGGCGTTTGCGCACGGTCGCCGTTTCCTATGCCCAAGGGGAGTAGCTCACTTCGTATGGAGGAATATCCGATGCAAGATGATCGTCGAATTGGTTTCATTGGTATCGTGATGAGCAACCGCTCCGCCGCCAATGAGGTCAATACTACCTTGGGGCATTACGCGCACATCATCAAAGCGCGAATCGGCGTTCCGGATCAGGAATCCGCCGCCGCGGTGATTGGTTTGATCGTGGAAGGTAACAACCTTGAGTTAGGTGCTTTAACGGCCAAACTTGGGAATCTGCCCATGGTGGAAGTGAAAAGCGCGCTGGTCAGGAAAAGAGATCCGTAATCAGGATATACGAGAGGAATGATTTTATGAAATCACAAAACACACGTAGAATGGTCACTACCGCCATTTTGATCGCTTTGACCATAGTATTTCAACTGCTGCGGCCCGTTTTGGGCGGTACCAATATCATCTCCACTTACATCATTGGCAGCCTTGTCAACCTCGTGTTGATTCTCGCCGCTTGTGTAGTCGGTCTGTGGAGCGGTGTTGCGGTTGCGTTTGTCGCTCCGCTGTTCGCAGTGCTGCAAAACCATGCGCAACTTCCCATGGTGCCTTGGATCATCGCAGGCAATGTTTTGCTGGTTATCTTCTTTGCGCTGTGGGCAAAGAAGGACAAGCGTTTGCAAGTGGAATGGGTACGGTGGGTTATCATCGGTGCTATCGGCACAGTCCTGAAATACGCAGTCATGACGCTTGGGATGACGCTGGTGCAAACCGCGGCAACAGGCAAGGCATTTGGCGTTATTTTAGGTGTTGCAGCGGGCGCACAATTCGTACAGATCGTCACCGCGCTTATTGCCATGGTTCTTGGCGGGATCATCCTTCCGATGCTGCCTGCTTCCATTGTGGGGCAAAGTTCGAAATAAGCAAAGGTTTAAGCATTTCCATAAGCAGAGGCCGTCGATCGCTTGGTCGACGGCTTTTGATTATAGAAGCTGATACTTGCGGTATCCATTTCTCAGCACAAGCCTTTATTGATGCTAATGGCTCAGACTGTCTATGTTTCTCGTTGAAACCGCTTGACGATAGTCAATGGATTATTCTACAATGGGTTTCATTGGTAGAAATGAGGTATTTCCATGAAAACACTAATCCCTTTGATCATTCCCGAGCTGAAAGCAGGCCGCAGCGTTGCATTGGCCTCGGTCATGAAAGCCGTTGGATCTGCGCCGCGGGGAGCCGGCGCATGTCAGATTCTGTTGGCCGATGGCCGCGATTTTGGTACCGTTGGCGGGGGAATGATCGAGCGACGTGCGCTGGATGAGCTTGCGGCTTTGCTTGCGCTTGCTCCAGCACACGAAACTGCCGCAGACGAACAGCAACCAAACGCCTTGCATTTTGAGCGGGATACGATTCGCGATGGCACCCCCATCACCTGTGAAATATCAACACCCTCTTTTATTAAGGAGTATTCACTTACACAAGATGATGCGCTCTCATTGGGCATGGTGTGCGGTGGCAACGTGCATATGCTGTATCATTTGCTCACCCCTGCGATGCTTCCGTTCTTTACGGCTCTGGAAAGCAGTCTTGTGAATGGTATATACCCGTTATGGCTTATACGGGAAATCCGTAACGAACAGGTACACGCCATATCGGCCATCAGTGACGGGCAGCGTGTTTCATTTCTGGATGATCAAACGCTTGCAACCTTACTAAATCGTCGAGCTACTTGGTTCGCGCCATCCTTTCCACAAGGGGGTAGCTGCTTTATTGAGCCATTATCGCTTATGACGCATACCTATCTGTTCGGATGCGGACATGTGGCTCAAAGCCTGGCGCCTTTACTTTCACAGCTCGATTTCTCGCCGATCGCTTGGGATGATCGACCGTCGTTTGCTTCCCGTGCGCTTTTCCCCTCGGTGTTTGATGTAATTTGCGCACCCTTTACGCATATGAAAGAGAAGCTACAGGTAACCCATGAAGATGAGATTGTAATCATGACACGCGGCCACGTGAATGATCTCATCACTTTGCAATTCGCACTTGAAACACCCGCATATTACATTGGCCTTATCGGCAGCCGCAGCAAAATCCATTATACGAGAGATAGATTACTTGAACAGGGCTTTACACCGCAAGACTTTGCGCGCGTTCATACGCCCATTGGAATCCCAATCCTTGCGGAAACGCCAATGGAAATTGCGGTAAGCGTTGCCGCGGAGATGATTCGTTGCAGGGCAGAGCGTGCGGTTCAGGCTTCGGCCGTAACAACGCCTATCAATCGATGATCATCAGTCTGAAGGGCTTCCTATTATCCACATAAAGAGCACATACTATAACATCAGTAATTATGCAAAACAGTTTTTCGACCATCATGGCTTAGAAATCATCGGGTTTGCGACGGCGTAAACACTTTCCCACATATCCATGCTTTCATGTGGAGAATCACGTATATTTCATGAATGTGTACCAATTTCCCACATTGTTACCCATTGTTCATAAACGTAATATAAATGTAAATAATTATCCATGATATTCCCTTATTTTATCCACATTCATGCTTGTATATCAGATAAACATATGTTACAATACAAATGCTTTACATTGTTAATATTCATTCCTTTTACCATTCCAATAAGTAAGAAAGAGGCAAAGGCATATGAATGGCTCATTTCCGTACCTGATGATAGCATTCATGGGTATCGCGCTGGTGGTATACCTGATGGTTACTGACCGCAGACGTATGCGCTTACAGCGTTTGCGCGTGAAGAAGCTATATTCATCGCCGATGTTTGAAGCGATGCGGCCAACCTTGGTTCGTGCGCAGAAGTTCTCTATCGAAAGCCTTACCATTGATAAAACTGGTTTTTCTCTCCGGTTTCTGTTCCCGTTTGGGTACGAAACGCATTTTCGCATGAGGGATTTTGGGTATCCAAACCTTACTGCGGAAAAACAGGAGGCGCTGCTATTACTGCTTGAGGAATTTGTGCCTAAACTGACTACGCATGAGTGCTATGCGTTTCGAACCATACGAACCAAACTGCTGGATGGGCATGTAGAATACCAATATAAGTATATCATCCAAACCGACTACAAAAATCTGCTGACGCGTGCGCCCTATTATGATGGGTCTCTCCAAAGCCAAGTTTGGTAGTTTGATGATATACAAAAAGAAGCGCAGTGTATACACTACGCTCTTTTTGTATATGCCGGGCGCTGATTAGGCTTAGCCTGAATGCCAATATGGGTACGATAGTTTAGCGAACGTATTGGACGCGTTCGTTTCATGATGCTTGCACTCGTACCTGCTTACAGCAGCACGGTGCTTGCGTCAAAATTATCGGGTAGCCAACATGCGTCCTTTTCCAAAGGCACACGGAGGAGTTTACCGTATAAAGATGGATCCTTCGCTTCGTGATACCTCAGCAGCATATCTGTTGATCCTGAACCGCCCAGGATTTCAAGCTTTCCAGTTGTGTGAGACATGCAATACTTAAAAGCCTTGGCCATCCCGTTTTGAGACGCTTTGGCACGCTCGACAATCTCGAGTCCTTCCCACAGCGGAACCTGAAAATGGTTTTGAACGCCGGTTACGGGTCTGCATTGAAATACATAATAGGGCATGCAGCCGATACCTGTTAAGGCACGGAAAAGACTTGTGATTACGGCGGGGTCATCATTGACACCTTTTAACAGCACCATCTGGTTGCGGGCAATGCACCCCGCGTGAAGCAATGCTTTGATGGCTGCTGTGGATTGTGCGGTCACCTCGTGCGGATGGTTGAACTGTGTAACCACATAGAGTTGCTTTCGCTTTCCGAAATGCGCAAGTTGCGCAAGCAGTGCAGTATCTTGTAGAATTCGCTCGGGGAAGGTGACCGGTGTTCTGGTGGCAATACGAATAAGGTCGATATGATCGATCTGCGTAAGTGCATCTAAGAATTGAACCAAAGCCTCATCGTCCGCCATCAGCGCGTCGCCGCCGGACAGGATTACATTGGAGATCTCGCTGTGATTTTGAATATATGTGACGATTTCCTGCCAATGCGAGGCGACTTCCTTGCTGGCTAGCCCGACCAGCCTTTTTCGGAAACAGTGCCTGCAATACATGGCGCATTGATCTGTAACCAGTATCAGTGCCGTTTCCCGATACTTATGTTGAAGCCCGGGTATTGGCGTGTTATCCGCTTCGCCGCTTGTGTCAAAGCGCCCATCCTTGCTGAGCTCTGCAAGGGAGGGAATCGCCATTTTTCGGATCGGATCATCCGGGTTAGTTTGATCAATCAGGGATAGATAATAGGTGCCAATCATCATGGGAAAACGATCAGCAACCTGTTTCAGTTCCTCGACTTGCGCATCCGTCAGTGATAGAATGTTCTTGAGTTCATGCATTTGCGTGTATAGCATTACCACAGACCTTTCCGTATCGTCTAAATATTGAATAATGGACGAAAACTGTTTTTATTGATAACTAATTATAGACTGGAACAGGCTAAACGTCAACCCATCGGCGATTGTAAGCTATGCCGTGATCGCGGATGGGTTGTGATGATTCGCTAGTCATACCTTTTGAGCTACTCGATAACGCTTGGGACTGAGGGCAATACACACATGGGCAATGTAACAAGGCTCAAAGCGGATACGAAGTGGGCTGTGATTGCCTGTAAGGCTCATACATCAGTACTTGAATTATCGCTGAATCATCAAGTATAGGCAGCGGCTATTTTAACTGTTGGAGATATGCTTCAGCGGGATGCACAGGGGTTGCTTATCAATCACATAATGAAGTCCATAGACGGCGATTGATATCGGTTCTGTGCTATTTTCCTGTAAAGTGATGGTTTCATGATCAACCTGCAAATGAATACGCTTTCCCTGATAGCAAATGGGGAAGGCGTACCGCTCAAGCGCTTTGGGAATGCATGGGTGGAGTGAAAGACCGTTTGCGTGTATGCGCAGGCCGGCAAATCCAAAGACAATGCCCATATAGGTGCCGCCCATGTTAGCGGCGTGAATACCGTCATCGGTATTGCCCTGTTTGTTCTCTGTGTCCATGTGCGCGGTATTCATGAAATAGGTATACGCTTTTTCCGTTTCGCCGATGCGCGCGGCCATCATGGAGAAAACACACTGCGATAGCGACGAGTCGTGCGTGGTAATCTCTTCATAATACAAATATGTCCGGCGCATCACATCCTCTGGGATTCCATCCTCATAGAGGAAATGGGCAAGCACAGCATCGGCCTGCTTGCAAACCTGCCTTCGGTTGAAAGCCAGCGGATGAAAGCTAAGCAGCAAAGGGAAAGCCTCTTTAGGCAGTGACGAAAGCGCCAGTTTCTGCTTTTGTAAAAAGGAGTCATCCTGCGCGAAGATCCCAAGTGTTTCGTCATAGGGCAAGAGGACTTTGTCGCTGGCTTCCTGAAAGGCCTGTTTTTCGGATTCTGTAAGCCCAAAGCTCTCCCGCGCAGAAAACGAGGGATAAGCGCGTTCCAGATCGGCGCAAATCCGCAATGTGCTCCGCAGATGATACTGCATGGACAAGTTGGTATAGTAATTGTTATTGACCAGGCAAGTATACTCATCCGGACCCGTGACACCATCTATGCGGAATTGACCATCCTTCCAGTGACCAGTATCCAGCCACAATCGAGCGGTTTCGACCAGCAACTCCGCGCCTTTCTCCATCATATAATCCAGATCTCCGGTCACATCATAATAGGTGATCACCGCATGGGCGATATCACTGTTGATGTGGTACTGCGCTGAACCGGATGGGAAATACGCCGAGCACTCGCTGCCCGTGATGGTGCGCCATGGGTATAGCGCGCAATTTTTGTGTCCCAGCAGCCGAGCCTGTTGTCTAGCGCCATCCAGCGTGGCATAACGGAAATCCAGTAAAGCGCGTGCGATTTGGGGATGCGTCAGCAGGAAGAAAGGGAACATATAGATTTCTGTATCCCAGAAAAAATGACCTTCGTAGCCCTCGCCGCTCAAACCCTTTGATGCGATGGAGGAAATACCATCACGCCCTGCGGATTGGAACAGCGAATAGATAGCAAAGTCAATGCCGGTTTGAAGTGATGGCGGACCTTCAATGATGATCCTTGACGCATCCCAGAGATCATTCAGCAGGGTTCTCTGGCGGGCATACCACATGTCGATTGGGAGACTGGCGAAGTCACGCACCATATCCTGTGCGTCACTCATCGGGTCATGATGCCTGCGGCTATCGGTATATACACACCATTTGACAAAAGAGATGGTTTTACCCTGTTCCGCTTTTCCAGATAAAGTTTCACTGTTACTGGCAGGGTAGGTGCTACAAACGCCTTGCAGGCCGCTGTCACTTGTGTGCAAAGCCGCACAGGCCATTACTTCGCCGGAGCCGATGGCTTGGCAATGCATGTACATGCAACCGTTGTGATGACCGCTATCCTGCGTTTGAAGCCGACGTTTTCGTTCGGAAGCTTTACGAGGATCGTTTGGGTCACCATCATTATAGACATCGCTGATCTGGGTGGAAACCGCCTGAAACGTACCTGACCAATTGCGCGGCGTCACGGCCACATCAATCGTCATGAGCTCTTTGGCATAAAACGAGGCCATGCGACAGAACCTGAGCTCTGTTTCAAGCCCCGCTGGTGAGCGCCACACAACATGGCGTATATACTGACCCAGCGCCATATCCAGTGTTTGTTCAAAGAGGAGCAAGGTTCCCGTGAAAGGGCTGAAAGGCTCACCATGCAACCAAAGCGTAATGCCCTGCTGATCTACGATGTTGACAATTGTCTGTGCCGCTTCTGGAAAGCCGTGCATTTTTTCTGCATAGACAATGGGCGTGAGATCATAGAAGGCATTCAGGTACGCGCCCCGGATGCTGCGCACATCTGCCGGGGTACCTTCTTCAAAACATGCCCGGACGCCCAAATAACCATTGGCAACATGGAAAAGGGATTCCCGTAAAGCGATCTCATTGCGGTTTAGCCCGATGCGCGTAATCTTCATTGTCATCCTCCGCCGTGTGATGCATCCGCTGATGCGAATCGTTGTGCCTGTATGGAGTGCCTTCCATCCTTCGAAACTGTTGAGGCGTGAGACCTTTCATCTTCTTGAACACTTGGATAAAGTGGCTTTGGGAACAAAACTGGCAAATGTCCGCGATATCGGCTGTGGAAGCACTGCCTTCCAACAGCAGCTTTTCTGCCCAACGTATCCGTTTCCTGCGAAGATAATGGGATAGTGATTCGCCAACCTCTTGCTTAAAACAGGAGGATAGATAGGAAGGATTGACATAGATGCTCTCCGCAATGGTTTGTACGGATAGGGGCTCCAGCAGGTGTTCATTGGCGTAGATGATCGCGGCGCGGATGACGGCAGATATACCGCCTTCCTTACGATGACGAACCAGATGAATAAACTGCCGAACCATCGTGTACTCATATTCGGCCAGCGTCTCCATATTGTGCATCGCTTCAATGGAACGGATGCAACTATCGCTGTGGGAAAACGCTGCATCAGGCATTGCGCCGCCTGCGATTGCCGCACGGGTGAACAGGGAGCAACTGCAAATGAGTGAGTTCTTCAGGGAACGCAATGGCTCATCGGATAGGTTTGCCCTGCGCAAACGGTTGATCTCACTGAGGATGGAAAGGGCGTTTTTCTCATCCTGATCCGCAATACACTGCGAAACTTCACGTTCCAGAAAGTAGGGTGGGTGGCGGTAGAGTTCATCCGTTGTCTGCTCCGGTTCCAAGGAGAGGGGTTGCTCCGTACTTTGCTCCTGAGACTCAAGCGTGCCGCAAAGCATCTGCACAAGTTGCCCCGTATAGAAGCAACGATCTTCGGATAGCCGCTGCAGCGATAGGATAGCCGTTCGAATGGCTTCCCTTTCCTTTACAGACGCAAAGTAAATGCGAAGCAAACGGTTAAGCTCCTTATCGTGAAGCGCTTCCATACTGAACGGTCCAACACATAGCGTGTAATCTGCCTCCGCAAACTGGCAAATGTAGCGTTCGCCGGTTCTACCAGGTACATACTGCACAGAGGAGCGGTTTTGCCTGACCGGCCAGGAATCGGGAGAGCCACCGCAGGTAAGCAGATCCCAAACCGGATTACGCTCATTGGGCAATGACAGCAGTACGTTGTTTTGATGGAATAGCCTAAGGGGCAATCGCAGGGTATGGTATAGGGTATTGCTTACCTGAAGCCACCGTTCATGCTCCATTTTACACACCTCTTACATGCATTTCTATAGCAAAATACACAATATATAGACAATATAACATAAAACTAAGAAAAATGATATATTATCATTTTTGGTTTGTCTATAATAAACATATCAATCGGGTACCAAAACTGTATCAAAAAAAGGAGGATTCATTCATGAAGAAGTTGCTATCGATTCTGATTGCCGCACTGATGATGGTCGGCATCATGAGCGTAGCGTCGGCCGAGGTTGCGATCGATGTATTCCAACTGAAAGTCGAAATTGATCCCATGCTTCAGGAGTTTGTCAAGCTGTATTCCGAGGAGACTGAAGGGGTAACCGTTACCGCTGAAACACTGGGCGGCGGTGCGGATTACGGCGGAGCAATCAAAGCCAAGCTGGCTGCCGATCAAATGCCCGTGATCTACATGATCGAAGGCGCTGGCGGTTATGATCTGTGGAAAGATTATATTGCCGATATGAGCACCTGTGCCTGGGTAGCCGATACCGATCTGGCGTATTATTCTCCGGAAGGCAAGCCGGTTGGCTTCCCGATCGCCATGGAAGGTTTCGGCCTGGGCTACAATGCCGATATTCTGGCGGCGGCAGAAATTGACCCCGCAACGCTGACCACCTTCTCCGCTGTTAAAGCCGCCTTTGAAAAACTGGACGGCATGAAAGCGGATCTGGGGCTGGATTCCGTGGTTTCCTGCGGAACATCTTCCTCCGGCGGTTTGTGGTGGGTTACCTCCCAGCACGTGTTCAACGCTTACTATGCGGGCTATCTGGACTATAACGATTCGTCCGTCCATGATAACTGCCTGGCTGGCGTAGTGGATACCGAACGCCTGACAGCGTTTGCCACCTATCTTGGTCTCCTTTATCAGTACTCCGATCCGGAAATCCTGATCAATGGCAACTATGACGCACAGGTTGCAGCTTTTGCAGCCGGCAAAGCCGCCTTCATCACGCAGGGCAACTGGATTGATCCCAACATGGCGCAGTTGGGCGCTGAGTTCCCGATGGGCTACATTTCCCATTGCTACCTTGAGGAGCCCACGCAGGGGTTGTTCATGGCCGCGCCGTCCTGGTTTGTGGTTAACAGCCAGGCAACGCCCGAACAGCAGGCTGCCGCGTTCGCCTTCCTGGATTACATGGCGACCACGGAAGCAGGCGCAAACTACATGGTTAATGAAGCCGGCATGGTGCCCGCGTTTAAATCTGTAACGCAGCTGCCCTCCGGTCAGTTCTCCAAGGCGTTGGTGGAAGCCAGCGCGCGCGGCGGAAACTACAACTGGTACTTTGGCCAGAACCCCGATGGATTCAACCAGTATACGCTGGGTCCGATCTTCGAGCTGTATGGCGTGGACAATGATCTGGATGCATTTGTTGCGGATGTGACCGCTGCATTTGCCAGCATCGTCGAATAAGCCAAGGCTCCAGAAGGGGAGAACCTTTCGGTTCTCCCCTTCTATCCATTCCATGAATCCATGTACAAGACGGAGGCTGATGTATCTTGAAAAGACGAGGCTGGGTAGATGCACTGTTCATCTTTCCTTGCGCGCTGGCGTTTGTCATGGTTATTATCTTCCCTTTTTTTATTGGTATCTATTATTCCATGACGAACTGGGATGGTGTCAATCCGGCCATCTCTTGGGTTGGGCTGGCCAATTTCACCGGCATGTTCAGCCAACCCCAATTCCTCTATTCCTTTATGGTCACGTTATTGTATACGGCAATCAACATCGTGTTGGTTAATGTGGTAGGTTTCTTGCTATCGCTGCTGGCAACCAGCAAAGCTCGTTTGCGTAACCTTTACCGCGCGGGTTTTTTTGTTCCCAATCTAATTGGCGGCATCGTATTAGGGTATATCTGGCAGTTTCTGTTTAACAATGTGCTGCTCAATGTAGGGCAATCTCTCGGCATCGGGTTTTTATCCAGCTCCTTAATATCAAAGCCCAATACTGTAATTTGGGCCATGTCCTTTGTGAATACCTGGCAGTATGCGGGGTATATCATGATGATCTATGTCGCCTCCATCCAATCTATATCCGACAGCATTATGGATGCGGCAAGCGTGGACGGCGCGAATTATTTCAAGCGAATCAGCAAAATATTGATACCGATGATGGCAAACGCTTTTACGATTACCATCTTCCTGACGCTGACGACATCATTCAAACAGTTTGATTTGAATTTTTCCCTGACAAACGGAGGCCCGGCAATGCGGTTTATGGGCAAAGCAATTCGCTCGAGTCAGTTGCTGGCCATGGATATCTATTCTACCGCCAACGGATTGAACCGGATGGCGGAGGCGCAGGCAAAAGCGGTTGTGTTCTTTATTCTGCTGGTCGTATTCTCGCTTGTGCAGGTATACATCAATAAACGCAGGGAGGTGGAAGCGTGAATATGCGACAGGGTAAAACTCTGCAAGCGCCAGCGATTGCGGGAAAACGCAATGGCAAGACGGGCGCAATCGTTCTGGAAACTTTCGGCTTCCTGCTATTTCTGCTATTCATGACCCCGTTTTTGATTGTGCTTCTGAACTCCGCAAAGACTGCGCGAGAGATCATTTATAGCCCCATCGCGCTGCCAGAGAACTGGGCGCTGATTTTCACCAATATCAAAACGATTTTTGACAATCCTTCAACCGATTACATCGGCGCTTTTATTGACTCTGCGATTATCACGGTTTTATCATTGGCGGTGATTTCGCTGTTTTCCGCCATGTGCGCGTGGGCGCTGGTGCGCAACAAAAAGAAATGGGCAACCGTGATTTTCATGGCCTTTGTAGCGGCGATGGTGATTCCGTTTCAAGTGGTTATGTTTCCCTTGGTCAGGTGGTTCAAAATCGTGGGGGATACGATTCGCATTCCATTATTGGGAACTTATCACGGCATCGTATTTGCGTATCTGGGGTTTGGGTGTTCCATGTCTGTGTTTATTCTGCATGGATTTATCAAGAACATCCCGCTGGAACTGGAGGAAGCCGCCACCATTGATGGGTGCAGCCAAACACGAACCTTTTTCAATGTTGTGCTGCCGCTTTTACAGCCCACATTCATCACGGTGTTGATCCTTAACGGTATTTGGATATGGAACGATTTCCTGCTGCCGTTGCTCATCCTTGGCTCCAACGGAAGAGTGCAAACCATTCCACTGGCGGTAACGTCCTTTGCTGGTTCATACCTGAAGCAATGGGATTTAATCCTCACATCTGCATTACTTGCCATGCTCCCAATTATCGTATTGTTTATTTTCGCGCAACGTTATATTATCAAGGGCATGGTAGAAGGATCTATCAAATAGACTGCAAAGACGACCGGAGGAATTGGTGTGGCGGATTGGTGGAAGAAATCAGTCGTATATCAGGTATACCCACGCAGCTTTATGGATGCAAATGGCGATGGCATCGGCGATTTGAAAGGCATCACGCAGAAACTGGATTATCTTGCCGAACTGGGCGTGGATGTGATTTGGCTTAGCCCCATCTATCAATCCGGCGGCACCGATGCGGGGTATGATATCAGCGACTATTATGCGATCGAGCAGGAGTTCGGCACCATGGCGGATTTTGACGAGTTGCTGCTGGAGGCGCATCGTCGTGGGCTGAAAATCGTCATGGATTTGGTAGTTAACCATACATCTGACAAGCACGCCTGGTTTCAGGAATCCCGCATGGATCGCAACAATCCGAAACGGGATTATTACATCTGGCGGGATGGCCATGAAGGGCAGATGCCAAACCAGATGATGGGGTATTTCTGCGAACCTGCATGGGAGCATGATGCAAAGACAGATCAATACTATATGCACCTGTTTACAATCGGGCAGCCTGATCTCAACTGGGAAAACAAGCAAATGCGGGAAGAGATTTACACCATGATGAACTGGTGGCTGCAGAAGGGAATCGACGGATTCCGCATGGATGTAATCAGTTGTATTTCCAAACCTGCTAAAGCGGTTGCAAGCGATGGCGGGCAGGGGATGGATTGCACGAACGGCCCGAAGGTACACGCGTACCTGAAGGAGATGCATGAAAAGACGTTCTCGAACTACGATTGCATCACCGTTGGCGAAACTCCGGGGGTAACGCCGGACATTGCTGTGCAGTACGCGGGTTTTGACGCGAACGAGCTTAACATGGTGTTCCAGTTTGAGCTGATGGACGTCGACAGCGGACCGCTTGGCAAGTGGACCACACAGCGCTACGATCTTCTGGATGTGAAAAGAACGATCACCCGCTGGCAGGAAGGTTTGTTTAACCGAGCTTGGAACAGCCTTTACTTAGGCAATCACGATCAACCCCGTTGTGTAAGCCGCTGGGGGGATGACTCGACACCGCTGTATTGGGAAAAGAGCGCGAAAATGCTTTGCACCTTCCTGCACATGTTGCAGGGAACGCCCTATGTGTATCAGGGAGACGAGCTGGGAATGACGAACGTGCGTCTTGACGGACTGTCTGAAGCACGTGATGTGGAGATTTTCAATGCGTATCGTTTGTACGTAGAAGAACAGCAAGTTTTTACCCATGATGAAATGATGGCGAACATCAACGCGCGCGGCCGCGATAACGCGCGTACACCCATGCAGTGGAACGATGGCAAAGGCGCTGGATTCACGCAGGGCGATCCCTGGATCAAGATCAATGAAAACCATACGAGAATCAACGCGCAAAAGCAGGTGGGGGATCCGGATTCCATTTTCAGTTATTACAAGCAGGTTATACACTTGCGCAAAGCATATGATATCATCACAGACGGTGCGTACAAGATTCTTGATGCGGAGAACCCCAACGTTTATACATACGCGCGCGAAGATGAGAACGCTAAACTGCTGGTAATGTGTAACTTTACGGCGCAGGAACAATCGGCAGATCATGTGGCAGCATACCTTGGCCAAGGCAAGTATAAACGATTGATCGGCAACTATGCAAACGAGTCAAGCCCAACGGATGCATTGCAAGCCTATGAAGCGCGTGTATACCTGATAGAAGCCTAAAACACAATCCAATACAAAAAGCGATTGCTACGGCAATCGCTTTTAGCTTGGGAGAAATCCTTTGCTTGCGCATGGCTGCTCCCTGTGATTTCAAACTTCGCTCACATCACGGGCAGGCAGTTGCGTTTTTCAACGATGGCATAGACCTTCTGTCCCGTTTGAAACAGCTTGAAGCTGCGAAACAGCGCATCCGCATGGATATCTTGTTCGCCGACACGTACGGTGTAGCGGATCACGTTCCCGTGTGGTGAGAACTCCATGATTTCACCGGAAAGCACATAGGCATCCGGCTGCATCTGTGGTGCCTCAAGCGTTAAGTTGATGGTTTCAGGACGTATCGCAACATCGTTGGGTTTCGCAGGCTCACCGACAAGCTTTGCGAACGCAGCACCATCCAAAACATTGTAATTACCAATGAAGCTGGCCGCAAAGCTTGTTTTTGGACTTGTATACAGCTCGATCGGCGCACCGCTTTGCTCAACGGTGCCTTGGTTCATCAGATGGATGATGTCACTCATCAGAATCGCTTCGTCCTGATCATGCGTTACAAATACACAGGTAATGTTGAGCTCACGTTGGATTTGCTGAATACGGTGCTGAAGGCTCTTACGAAGCTTCGCGTCAATGGCGGAGAGCGGTTCGTCAAGCAACAGCACCTTAGGGCGCGTCACCAGACTGCGCGCCAAAGCTACGCGTTGCTGCTGGCCGCCGCTCAAATGGCGCGGCAGCGCGTGTTCCTTTCCCTGCAACTCTACCATGGCCATCATCTCTTCGACCATAGTGCGCAACTGCTTTTGGGGTATTTTTTGAATCTTCAAACCAAAGGCTATGTTGTCAAACACGTTCATATTTGGGAACAGGCTGTACTGTTGAAACACCATTGATACTTTTCGCTCGGAGGGTTGGCGGTTGGTAATATCCTCTCCGTCAAGTATGATACGCCCACCATCTGGGTTCTCAAGCCCCGCAAGGCATCGCAGCAGCGTACTCTTGCCACATCCAGAAGGCCCCAGCAGTGTAACCAGCTTGCCTTTTTCCACGTCCAGGTTGATATCATCCAGTACGGTGTTACGCCCAAAGCGTTTTGTGATATGCTCAAATTGTATGAAAGCCATCGGCTACCTCCTGTTTATGCGCAACGCTTTTCTTGTTTCGCTGCTGCAGAACCAATACCCCAGCGGATATCAACAGTGTCAACGCAAACAGGATTACAATCATCGCGCTGGTTTGCTGTCCGGAGCGAAACATCATTTTATATAGATACATTTGGGCTGTGGGGTAGTAACTGCCGCCGATGATATTGACCACAACAAAATCACCAAACAACAATGATACTGAAAGCAGGAAAGACACCGTGATGCCGCTGAGCAGGTTGGGTACCACCACGCGCAGATACGCTGCCAATGGTTTGTAGCCCAGCAGCATGGCTGCCTCAATCAGCTGCCGAGCATTGATTGCGTTCAAACTGTTTTGGATACCGCGGTATATGTAAGGCAGTATCAGGATGCAATAGGTGCAAACCAGCATGGCGATCCTGTCGGAAAAAGGTAAGGGCAAACCGCTATATAGCGCCAGTATACTGATGGCTAGAATTACACCTTGTAAGGAGTACGGAATGGTGCAAAAGATCTGCATATACTTCTGCCATTTCGGGTGATGTACCACGATAACATACATCGCAAGGATGGTGATGGCAGTACACAGCAGAACCGGAACAGTACTGATAATTAACGTGCGCAGTATGGGAAGGTAGAACCCGGGATCCTGAAATAAGTCGACGTAATACCGCAGGGTGAAGCCCGTGGGCAGCATGCTGGTCCATTCCTGAAACAGGGAATATAAGAACGTTAACCCTAACGGTAGAATCAGATAGGCGGATAGAAGTACCATGATGGTTAAATTTAATTTCTGCTTTCCTCTATTTGCCATAGGTACTCCTTTGCTGCCCGGCACGCTTGAGCAGCCAGTTGCTAAGGATCGTCACACCGACCATTAAAACCATCAGCATCACAGCCAGCGCGCTGCCAAACTCTTTTCGTTGCAGAACATCGCCAACAAACTGTTCGGATATTCTGATGGGGAGCAAGGAGAAATTTCCGCCGAGCAGCGCGTACGCTGTTGCGTATGCGGCAACAGCATTGCTGAAAAGCACACTGAAAGTGCCCAGCAAGCTTGGTAGAAGAACGGGAAGCCCAACTTTGAACCAGTACCGCACGGAGCCTCCGCCCAATAACGAAACCGCCTCACGCCATTCCTGCTTTAGTCCCTGAAATGCGGGCACCATAAGCATTGTGCCCAATGGAATCTGGAAATACACATATACCAGCACCAGACCGCTGAAGCTGTATAAGTTGTAGTTTTCTAAAAAAGAAATACCAAAGTGTCTCCCCAGATGGATGAGCACACCTGCATTGCCAAGCAGAATGATGTAGGAAAAAGCCAGGGGAACGCCTGCAAAATTACTGGTCATATTCAGGATGCTCATAAAGGTATTGCGTCGTTTCAGCGTTGATTCGTATATCGCTTTGGCACCAAAGAACGCAATTACAATACCGATTCCAGCTGAAAACAGCGATAGGCTCAGGCTGTTGAAAACGGCATCACGATACAGTTTCTTCTGGAAAATTGCCGCATAGTTTGCAAAAGTAAACTCACCAGTTTTCGGCGTCAAAAAACTGCGTATAACCATCGTCATTAGCGGTGCAAGCTCATAGGTGATGATCAAAACAATAAAGGGCAGTAACGCTAAAAGGTAGGTTCGACGCTTTGCACGAAAGCCGTTGAATCTTTGCAGCGTTTGTATGCTGGATTGGTTGGCTGAAGCAAGGGCTTGTTCATTGAGCAAAAATGTTCACCTCCGGCCGACGCATTTCTCTGCCGGCATTGATGTTAAGCATTTGGCACAGATACGGTGCTATCCAAAGCTGATCAAGCGTGTGATCCACGAAAACGCCGGTTTGGATGCCAGACCCCAGCAAATACAACGGCACCGTCCGTTGCTCCGGTGTATTGCCACCATGCAACCCATGCGCACCCGCGCCGTGATCCGCGGTAACCACAACATAGGCGCCGGAAGCCAACCATCCGGGGATCAATGCGGCTAGCACCGCATCCGCTTTGATGGCGGCTAACGAGCGCTGCATACTGCTCACGCCGTGCACATGCCCGGCATGGTCTATATTCATGCTGTGTGCCAGCAGAAAATCCGGTGAGAAGGATCTGCGAAGAAACTCCGCATCCAAGAAAAGATGACTATCAGGATAATCATCCTCAAAATAGTAAAGACCGTGATGGATGTTACCCGCTTTGGTCAATTGATAGCGATGCGCCGCATGGTCAAACGTGCCATGTTGAAAAAGCTCGCTCATCCAGTAATAAGCTGCTGCGGCAGTCTCAAGATTGGCTTCGCTGCATAAGCTGAAAACCGAATCCGTCTCAATTTTCCTGCTCATCATGTTATTGCCGATACCATGGCTGGAAACAGGCAGCCCGGTCAGCAATGTTGCGTAAAGTGGCCTGCTCATGCTGGGCAGTTGGCTGCGGACGCAGTACTTTGCAGCGTTACCGCTTTCCGCCATATGCTCCAAATACCCACAACACTCCTGTGCCAAGTCAAATCCGCAACCATCCAGTATTACAAATATAACCTTTGCCATAAAATCCGCTTCCTTTTGAAAGAGCCGTAGCGCAAGGCATTACCCAACGGCGCAATTACAATTTAACCCCTGTATCAAGGTATGAAAATATGCAAGCCACAGGGCATAGGCATGCCCTGTGGCTTGCGGCGTCAACCCTTACTTGGCGTAGGCAATGACTTCTTCCTGCCAAAGGTCACCCAGTGTCAGGGAAGTATTGTCCCAGCCTTGTGCATCGCTCAGCAGGCGGGCATTCTCATACTGCGCGCTGTCAAGCAGCTTGGCCTGCACATCTTCAGGAAGCTCCACGTCGCGCACGGGGCGGGCATAACCCTTAGCCAGGTTAATCTGCCCTTCATCACTCAAGATATACTCGCGTGCCAGCGCAGCCGCATGAATCCGCTTGGAGTATGCGTTGATAATCGTGGTGTATCCGCTCTGGATGGAAGCTTCGGATGGGATGTTGATCACAAGGTTTGCAGCGGGGTTTGCTTCCAAGATCGCGTCACGGTAGTTCAGCGCGTTGTAATCCCAGAGGAAAGCAACCGCGATTTCCCCTTTGGCAAGTCGTGCGGGGCTGAGTTCGCCAAGATCGAGGCGGCCCTGTTCGGCAAGGGTACGGAAGTAATCAAGGCCGGGCTGGATATCTGACTCACTGCCGCCAAAGGCAATGGCAGCGGAGAGCACCGCGTTACGCGCTTGGTTGGCTTTGGTAACATCGCCCACAGTCACTTTATACGTGCCATTGAGGATGTCATCAAAACTTTGCGGCACGGTCTCGACCAAATCCGCATTGATGAGCATGCTCATGGTGCCGTAATAAGCGATAATCCAGTAGCCATCCTCGTCTTTTGCCCAATCAGGGATGCTGTCCCAATAAGAGGTTTTGTAAGCTGCCGCCAACCCCTGCTCCACCGCAACGGGTCCAAAGGACTGGCCAACATCGCCGATGTCTTTGGTTGCGTTGGCTTTCTCGCTTTCAAAAAGAGCAAGTTCCTCCGCGCTCGACATATCAACATCCGTGTGCTCAATGCCGTAGAGTTCAGTGATTTCCTGCCAGGTTTCGCCCCAGTTGGCCCAATCATCCGGCATACCAACGCTGTTGACCAAACCATCTTCCTTGGCTTTTGCCACCAGCTCATCCAAAGACAGCGCGTTGAGATCCACCGTGGAAGCAGCCATAGCGGTGGTGCAACCCAACACAAAGGCCGCGACCAAAATCAGGCTCAGGATCATACGAAGTTGTTTCATCGTTCTATTCCTCCTGTTATCAAATATTCCTATTGACACTGTAGATGATACCAACGGCAAAGGATGCTTGCCAGTGCGTTTTGGTTAAATGTCCATAAGAACCGTGTAAACTGGAGGGCGCCTAAACAATGATTGTAAACATAGGGAATAAGCCGCATTCTGTAACCAAGGACAATCGCAGGTTCGGGGTGACACCCATTAAGTATCGGGATGCGTCTCTTGTCAAACCATGCTTTGCAATACTGAAACGCAATAAAACAGGGAAACAGATATGCTCTGTTTCCCTGCAAGGGTAGCGATTGATCAACCCGGAATGATTAACACATATTTTACATGATGTGAACATCATTCGCGGGATTTTTACAAAAGGCTGATTTCAGTTTGCCCTTCTTCCAGCCGCTGCTTAATTATGGATTCACCATCGTACAGAATCACATCCATGCCGCGATGCGCGCCGGAAACCGTGAAACGCACATGACCATCGGCTTTATGCATTGTTAAGGTTAATAGTAGCGTACCGCGAGGATCCACCACAGTAGTCTGCACATTGCCTTCTTGCGGCTGGTAGAGACGCACCTCTAAGCCTTCCAGGTAGTCATAATCGGTTTGGGTTTCGGATGCGCCTAAGGCAAGAATGCTTCCTTCCTTGACAAACAGAGGCAAGCTGTCAAAGTCATAATGCTCCGTTTGCCATGCGCCGCCTTCCCGCACCGCGCCGCTGAGCAAATGCGTCCAGCGCCCTTGCGGCAGGTAATACTCCACCATGTTATCAGTCCGAAAAACCGGCGCAATCAGCAAGCGATCCCCGAGCATATACTGCCGATCCAGATCTTCACAGGTTCTATCATTGGGGTATTCCAAAACCATGGCGCGCATCATTGGCAAACCATCGTGCTGCGAAGCGACCGATAATGCAAACAGGTACGGCATCAGGCGACACTTTAACTTCACAAACTGCGAAACCACCTGCGTCGCCTGTTCACCAAACAGCCACGGCACCCGATAGCTGCCGGAACCATGTAGACGGGAATGGCTGCTTAGCAAACCAAATTGGGACCAGCGCATATACACTTCGGGCGTAGCCATATCTTCAAAGCCGGATATATCGTGGCTCCAATAGGGGAAACCACACAAGCTTAACGATAAGCCCGCGCGAAGCGATTCCGCCATGGAAGGGAATGTGCTGGTGCTATCCCCGCCCCAGTGGAGCGGATAACGCTGACTGCCGACTGTAGCGCTGCGCGCAAACACGATTGCTTCACCTACGCCGCGTTCTTTCTCCAGCAAATCAAAAACGGTGCGGTTGTACAAAAGAGAATAGTAGTTATGCATTAACACGGGGTCGCTCCCATCCCAATACACGCAATCGGTCGGGATTCGCTCACCAAAATCGGTCTTAAAGCAATCTACGCCCATATCCAGCAGATGCTTGAGTTTGCCTGCATACCATTGGCAGGCGTCAGGATTGGAGAAATCAACCAATCCCATTCCCGCTTGCCACATATCCCACTGCCATACATCGCCGTTCGGGCGCTTGAGCAAGTATCCAGCCGCCTTGGCTTCGTGGAACAGCGGCGATTTTTGCGCAATATAGGGGTTGATCCATACGCATATACGAAGCCCGCGCTGTTTGAGCTTGCGCAGTAAGCCTTCGGGATCAGGGAACATTTTCTTGTCCCACGCGAAGTTGCACCACTCATATCCTTGCATCCAGAAGCAATCAAAGTGGAACACATGCAGTGGGATGTCACGTTCCGCCATGCCATCCACAAAGGAGAGAATGGTGCTTTCGTCATATTGCGTGGTGAAGGAGGTTGTTAGCCACAGGCCATAGCTCCAGGCTGGCAGCAAAGCGGCGCGCCCTGTGAGCGCCGTGTAGTTCTCGATCACTTTTTTCATAGAGCCGCCGCCGATTACCATCCACTCCAGCTTCTCGCCCGCAAGGGAGAATTGGGCACTTTCTACGGCTTCGCAGCAAAGTTCATAGCTGACTTTTCCCGTGCTATTAACAAACACACCATAGCCATTGTTTGTCAAATAGAAAGGAATGTTCTTGTAGGCAAGCTCTGAGGCGGTGCCGCCATCCTCATTCCAGATATCGACTACCTGCCCGTTTTTCACAAATGGCGTAAAACGCTCCCCTAAACCATAAAGTTTCTCACCCACGCCAACATCCAGTTTCACCCGCATAAATGTTCCGTCCGGCGTTGTCACATAGCCCATATGGCGGTCACCCAACCCTGTGAGGCGAACGCCATGCTCATAATAGGAAAGGCTGAACGGCTTTCGGGTGATAACCACCGAAAGCGATCCGGATTCAATGGTTATGGTATCCGTCTGTTCATTTGCGCGTAACTCTGTGGGTTGCTCCTCCAGTACAAACTGGGGTTCGATTGCCGCGCTGCCCTGAAAGTGTTCCATTTTCAAGGCTATGATTCCCTCACGCGGCGCACGGAAGTGCAACGTGAGCAGCGGCGCATTCAAAGTCATGCCTCGATTGGGAACAGGGATATGCGAGCAGTAGATTACGTACCCGTCCCCCTCCCAGCGCGCATCCTGAACTTCGCGACAGTTGACCAGTTGCATCCCAGGTTTTGCTGACCAAAACCCATCGGTAAACTTCATATGTTTCCACCTCTCCTGCTATAGTAATCTTGCTGAAGAACCCTTGTTGAAACCGGAGATAACGCGCTGCCGCAACATATCATTCGCAGGGATTTAGAAACCCAAGCATGAAATGGAAACGCGATGGGGGAGTCAGCGCGGTGTCGTGATAAGCATACCTGTGGTAGGTAGGGATACACGACCAACGTCGGCTTGCGTGCATGTTGAGAACTGTTGGTGCTAGGCAACGGAAGCGGATTTCTTTGCCATAACCATGACTGAAATCAGCAAGGCATATCGAAACATTCAAAAGTATGATTCGGCGGAGTCTGGCTCTTTCTCCTTCTTGTTTGCAAAAAAGTCAGTCGCCATTTGGCGGAGGAGCACGTGTCTCGTGAACAATGCTAGATGCTGACATACTACGGTACTGATCAAGGTGGTACCATCAATGTTGCCTAAAAACGTTGGTGTGGCCAAACCTTGCACGTGAGTATTCCGATGCGCGACATAGGCTAGTATGATTGTATTAAGCGCAAGAAGCTTCAAGCCGTGTATTATGTATGGTTGATGTTGATACTGGCATACAGGCAAGAAAGCTATCCTATAGAATATGCGCGTACGCTTGAGCACAAATATGCCTAACGGGGTGTCCTCAACTGCGTAAATAATCTATATAGCGCAAACCTTATGAAGAAAGCCCGCCTTCTCTATACAAGAAAGCGGGCAGGCTTATCAGTTGCCAACAACCAGAGTCGAAAGCAACTGATTGTTGCTTACACGCGGGAAGCTTCTTTGATTTTAGCGGCTTTACCCTGCAAACCACGCAGATAGTAGAGCTTTGCACGGCGTACCTTACCCTTGCGTACAACCTCAATGCGGTCAACGCGACGGGAATGCAGCGGGAACGTACGCTCCACGCCGATGCCATAGCTTACACGACGCACTGTAAACGTCTCGCGTACGCTGCCGTTACGGCGGGCAATGACTACACCTTCAAAAGCCTGAAGTCGCTCACGGTCACCCTCAACTACCTTCACCCATACGCGAACGGTGTCGCCGATGGCGAACTCGGGCAGATCGGTACGAAGCTGAGCTTTCTCGATAGAACGAATGATTTCACTCATTTCATGTGCCTCCTTCCCTCATAGACGTTCTTGCACACAAGCCTTACGCTAGAGCAGAGGACCGTCCGTTTGTCACAAAAAGAATTATACCATGCCACGTTGCCGCTATGCAAGTGATTTTCACTGCATGCGCACTTTTTTGTGAAAGAAAAGTTGAAATGCCTCGCCATCTGCAATTATTGCCGATATCGGTTCGCGTGTCATTTGAAGTTTTTGAACTGCAACCGAATGGGTGACACGGGCAATGGTTCATCCCATGCACATAGCGGCTGTGCCTGCCGGGATTGTCTCGGACTTAATTTCCGTTTATAATGCGAAATACTGCAAATGCAATCAAGCATCAACCGCGATGTTTTGCTATGATCAATCATGTACTACGGTTGAAATGGGGTGTAATGAACATGTGCGAATGGCCAAAGCAGATTCAAAGAATTGTAGATGAAATTGACCGCTGTATTCTTAACCATCATGACGAAGCCTTAACACTGCGGCTGCTTTCCCATGAACTTGGCTATTCAGAATTTTATGCGTCAAGAAAATTCAAAGAAATATCGGGTATGAAGTTCAGGGATTATCTACGGCGACGAAAACTGGCCTTTGCGCTCAAGGAGGTGCGGGATAGCGAAAGAAGCCTTTTGGATATAGCCTTCGATTATGGGTTTTCATCCCAAGAGGCTTTTACCCGAGCGTTCAGGGGTGCCTACGGCGTAACACCCAGCGACTATCGCAAAAGGCCTGCGCCTGTCGTACTACGCACCAAAATTACTGCGTTTGATCGCTACTTATTTGGACTGGGGGAGATCGGCATGATGAAATCTGCGAATGAAGTGAGAATCTACTTTGTGACCATTCCCGCGCATAAGTTTCTGCACATCAAGAATAATGAGAGCAACGGGTATTGGGATTTTTGGCAGAAGCAAAGCCTGATACCGGGGCAGGATTGCGATACGATTTGTGGCTTGCTGGATAGCATCAAGGGCAAACTGGACGATGAAGGCGGGAGTGAACCTAACGGCGGCAGCGGTCAGGTTATGGCCTATATCAGTGATCCTGCGGGCAGGCTATGCGATTGGGGTTTTCCGCGTACGGAGTGCTTCGGTGCACGGCTTCCGCAGGACTATCATGGCGCGGTTCCGCCGCAGATGCTGTTGATCGACATCCCTGAGGCAGAATATGTTGTTTTCGAGCACGGCGCTTTTGATTACGATCAGGAAAACCGAAGTGTTGAGGAGAGGGTTGAAAAAGCAATGGCGACGTTCAGTTTGTCGAGCACGGATTACCGTTTTGATACGTCCCCGGGCAGTATCATATACCTATACTATCATCCGGCACGGTTTTTCAAGTATATCAGGCCTGTACAACGGCAAATCAAACAAGCAACCGCTGACAAGTGAATTGCTTATGACTTGTAGTTGTGGGAAGAATCTGGCTAATGATGCGAACCCGAAATGCTTATCACCAGTAAGCTGATTCCACAAACCAAAGGGGAATAGTGGGCATGGGTTTGGCGGGCAAAATGCAGCGCAATACCATCATCATATAGCGCAAAATGCGTGAGTGGAGCGGTTGGAGTGTAAAACGGTTCCTGTTCTTTGGGCGCACGAGCGTTTGCATCAGTGAGGATTAACGCTGGCTGAAATCAAGAAGGTACTATAAAACCAAAGATATGAGCCTGTGATGAACGCTCACGAAAAAAGTATCGGCAGGTAATTGTAAAAAGACTATAAAGTGTATTGTGTGCCACGGAATCATGATCGATATGGATATTCGCATGCATGACTGCCTTATGGATAAGCATACGTATGGTTGCCAGGCATCGCAGGACGATAACCTGTCAATTTGTGTTGCGTGCAATTTTACTTAGAATTTACAAAGGCTTTACAAGCGTGGCGGTCTATGGTACTGTGTATCTGTTTGCGAAGAAAACAGCGTGGGGCGAGGACGAGTGAGCCACGTTCCGCATGCACAGGAGGATCGCGCATGCAGATTATGGATATCATCAAGCTCTTTGCGGGATTAGGGCTGTTTTTGTATGGAATCATGGAAATGGGCACGGGGCTTGAAAAGGCCGCAGGGCATAAAATGCAGCGCCTCCTTGAAGTGCTCACCAGGAACAAGGTCATGGCTGTTTTTGTTGGCGCACTTGTAACCGCCGTGATCCAAAGCTCCAGCGCTACTACGGTAATGGCGGTCGGCTTTGTAAACGCTGGCCTGTTGCCGCTAACCAAAGCCATCGGTGTGATTATGGGCGCCAACATCGGCACTACAGTCACCTCTTTAATACTTTCTGTCAAGCTGGATTTTGGTGTTATTTTTGCGGCGATTGGCCTTTTCCTAATGCTGGGCGGGAAACGCGGATCCTTGAAAATGCTGGGGCAGATTTTCATGGGGATGGGCGTACTATTCATTGGTATGGAGACCATGTCTTCTGCGATGAAACCCATGCAAAACTGGGATGGTTTTCGTAACCTCATGACGGAAGTGAGCAACCCGTTGCTTGGCGTGTTGGTTGGGGCACTGCTGACTGCGTTGATCCAGAGCAGCTCTGCCTCCATCGGCATTTTGCAGGCTTTAGCAGGCTCAGGATTGATCAGCCTCCACGCTGCAATGTTCATACTCTATGGACAGAATATCGGTACGTGCATCACAACCATGCTGGCTTCTATCGGCGCCAACAAAACCGCTCGCCGTGCGGCGATGGTGCATTTGCTCTTCAATGTAATTGGCGCCCTTATGTTTATCGTGATCACGCTCACACTGCCTTTTGAACAATGGGTAATACGGATTGCAGGCGATAATCTGCGCCTTCAAATCGCGCTGGCGCATGTGAGCTTCAACGTGACGACCACACTGGTGCTTTTACCGCTTTCCTCCGTGCTCGAGAGACTTTCCTTTATGATTATTCGAGGCAAGGACAAGCAAGAAGAGCCTATGCGCCTGACATACTTCGACGATCGCTTATTCTCAACCCCGCCCATTGCCGCCAAGCAACTCTTTCGTGAGGTAACGCGAATGGGGGAATTGGTTAAAGCAAACCTTGATTACGCAATGGTATGTTTTTTCTCCAACAAAGAGTTGCCATTAGAAGAGTTTAATAACCGCGAAAACGTCATTGATTACCTAAACGCGGAGATTACCGCGAAAATGATTGAACTGCGTGGGCTTACGCTTACCAGCCGAGATGTCCACCTGATGGGGTCATTATTTCATGTTGTTAATGATCTGGAACGCATAGGCGACCACGCTGTGAACATTGTGGATATCGCAAATGCACGGCGCAAGGAAAAAACGCGTTTCAGCGCCAAAGCGAATCATGAGATCGAGATGCTCTATGGCATCATCAGCGTCATGGTGGATCAGGCCATCGAAATCGTGCGCGAGCAGATTATCGATCCGCAGGTGATCGCCCGTGTAGAAGCAGCTGAAGCGGAAGTGGACCGGTTGTCCGAAGAATTAGCAAAGAATCATGTTAACCGTGTCAAATGTAAGAAATGCACGCCGAAGAATGGCATGTACTATATGGATATGCTCAACAATCTGGAACGGATTGCAGACCATGCGGATAATCTCGCTACCTCGGTGGACTCGCCTGATACGGAGGGCAAAAGGCTACTCTGGTAAGCGCGTAGCAGCCTGATACCACATAATCACGATTATCGTCGAAGATTACTGTACTTAACATTTTCAGACAAGAAGACAATGCGCAATCATTTCCACACGCTTGCGCATGCTTATACGATTGATGAACACTTGTGTTTCAAGTGCCCGATATACTATCCATCAAACGTGCGCTTTTGCGACTCGTTGTGTTTGCGTTAATGATAAACCTGCACAGCGGCTAACGCATCCTCGCCGCGCATCAAGCGCTATCAACGTGCAACACGTAAGCGAATAGCCTATGGTGGAATGTTTTGTTATATGAAGCTGTAGCGTAGGATGCAACGAATTGTGGGCGAGGTCATTATTCGGCAAGCGTGCTGATATGCTCCGTTACGTGGATGCTTGCCCCGAATCAAATGTTCGCTTGCGATACGTATCGAGAATCCGTTGAATACGAGGTCGATTATAACGTTGCGCGATCATACACGGGACATTGATTATCAGCGCATAGCCCAGCATCATCCAAATAATAATGGGAGGGCCAATAAGACCGAAAACCCAGAAAGGAAAAATCGCCAATAAATGCGTCATCTCAGCACGGCAGGATTCTATCATAAAGCGGTCAAGGTTCTCTGTGGAAAAATCCGCCAAGGCTTTTTTTCGATATCCGCTTTTCAGCACTGCCGCGCCATCTGGCAACAGCCGTTTCCAACGCTGTACTCGTAGGAATGCATATACACGCCCGCTGGATTCCCAACGCTGTGCGCGAAAAGGAAATCGATGGGGTGAAAACCAACGATCTGGCATCTTCAAGCAAAGCAGCGCAGCGCCAAATTGAAAAACAAACCAGCCGATAAAGCATAGTAAAAGCGTCCATGGCAATGGCAGAAACAGGATTTGCATGCGTTCACCTCTCCCATGGAATGTTGCGTCCCTTCCATTGCACAGGACGCTTGAAGATTCTTTTTAGGCCAGAGCGAAGAAAGACCCACAGAAACAAGACAAGGGAAATGGGATAAAGTAGAAAAGTCATCGGATGGAATCGACCCACTTTACTGCCAACCCGCTTCATTTCCATAACCCACAGCCCATATAGAATAAGGAATATGAACGCTTCCATCCATCGGGCGGTAATAACCGCGGCAGAGAATCCAAGCGGAGCGGCGATGCATCCGGTCACCCACAGGAACACCAGCAAGGAAAGCCAAAGGGGCGCTTTGGTCGCGCCAACCGCGAAGTTCTTCGTCCAGCCCTGAATCAATGCGTTTAAGCCATCTGGATACATACGAAAACGGATTCGCTGATAACCTGCAAATAACCGCAGTGTGTTGCCCGCCTGTTTCAAGAGAATACCCAACGCCACATCTTCTGCGATGGAAGTTCGAACACACGCATAGCCTCCAACCGCTTTGAAAGCGGATTGAGAAATCAACACCAAAGGGCCAAATAGCCCCACTGGGGCTTGCCGTGGCAACGCAGTTCCATTTGCGCCCAACTGAATCATATTGAAGAGAAGCGCAAGCTGCTCATATCCCTTGCCAATATGATGATAGGGCTGTACGGACACGACTGCATCCCCAGTACCATACTGCCCAAGCAGTACAGCCAGCGCAACGGGTGCGAAGCGCACATCAGCATCGAGAAACAGAAGATGCTCACCTTTGGCCGCCTGTGCGCCGCACTGGCAAGCCCATGGTTTCCCAAGCCAGCCGGATGGTCGCTGTGCTGCTTGAATAACTGTGGCGCCGTATTCTCTTGCAATGCGCTCTGTCGCATCCGTAGAAGCATCGTCCACGCAGATGATTTCCAGCGGTTTCGAGGTTTGCTGCTGCAAATCCGCCAGCAATCCTGGCAGCGTTTTTGCTTCATTGCGCGCCGGAATGATAATGGATACGCGAGCAGCATCCATTACAGCCGGTTGTTCCCGCATGCTTGGAACGTGATAGAACAGAATCCTGCTGGTTACAAGACCAAGAAGGCTAAATACAAGCTCAGCGGTCATGGCGATTCCTCGAAAGCTCTTTGAGCACACGGTCTGCGGCTAATTTTCCGGTAATAATGGATACCGGGAGGCCGGAAGGGCTGAAAGTCCACTGCCCGGCTTGATGCACATGAGGGATAGGCGTTTGAACCGACTGCGCGATTTTCTCAAAGCGGGATTCTGCGGGCATGATACTGGAAAACGCCCAACCTGTGATGGCGCCATCTGTATTGCTGGTTCTGCTTTGCAAGGTCAGGGGCGTTGCACAGTCGGTGAAGATAACGCGATCACGCATTTGTGGCAAAGCGATTGCCAGTTGATCGAGTATTCGCTCGGTGCATTGGGATTTCCATTCCTCCAGCCAACCTGCCTGCTGAATCAACCGCGTCAGATCATAGCTAAACAATGTGCTCACAATCAGCCCGCATTGCCCCGCAGGCGCAAGCGTAGCATCCCGGAGAACGGGGCAGGATACTTCATAAGTTGTGAGCGATAAGTATCGATCAACCCAGGTTTCAAGCGCTTTTCGATGATCCGTTTCGAGCGATGCGTGTTGCCAACTGTCCAGCCCCAGACTGGAGAGCCCTTGGGTGGCGGGAGTATAGAAGCAGTGTGCTCCAAACGCCTCATCAATGGCCTCGGGTGAAACGTCCAACGCCATGAATACTGATAATACCGAGTCTCCGCCTCGCGCGCTGGCAACTTTATGTGCCATTGCGGTAAAGGATTTTGGCAGGTTAGCATGTTGTTCAACTGCGCCATAAAGAGCCTTAGCATCTGCTGCCCATATCATTTCTCGATAGCGGATGGATTCACCGGCGCTGTTCCATGCAGTTTTTGCGGCGGCATTAATCCGCATGATTTCTGTTTGACATTGGATATCGACTTGTTTTGAATGCAAGTACTGAACCATCATCGCCGTCAGAGCACCGGTTCCGCCTTTGGGATACTGATAATCCTGATATAAGCCAAAGTAACTCAGTGCAAAAAAGCAGGGGGTATATCGAAAAAAATGCTGCGCAATGATATCAATTAACGCCTGATTCGTGGTAAAGCGAGAAAGATATGTTTCGATGGGCGTTTGCAGCTTTTTCACTTTACGTATATTGTGCTGATAACGCAACAGCCATGGTAATACAGTCCGCATTAGATAAGTGGGGTTACTCTTCATATCCATGAATAGGGGGTTATCAATACCATAAAGTACATCCATTACATCCATCACACGACGGATTTCGTGGAGAATGGCTTGAATATCGGCTTCCTGTTGCGGGAAAAGCGCAGCGAGCATCATACCATACTGCGAAAGCCCATCACGATTCAAACGAATCTGGTGATGCTGTATGCGAATGGTAACTGGATTAGCATAGAACGGTACATCTAAGCCCAAATCCCGCAGCATTGGATGAATGACGCCGGAATTCTCAATCGCGCGAAGCCCAGCATCAAAATGGAATCCATCGACAGTAAAATCCGTGACAAGCCCGCCTACTTTTTCGGCCTTTTCACATATCAGCACATCTCTCCCCGCTTTTGCCGCATATGCGGCGGCAGTAAGCCCTGCCATCCCAGCACCGACGACCAAAACATCACATGTTCTATCCATCCAGTCAACTCCGTTTCGCACAAGGCACGTTCGCGGTGAGACCGTTGTGAACGTGCTTCGCAAAATTCTAAAAATCGTGAACCATGTCCTAAGCTGTTGTTCAATGAGTAACCAAAAGCTGGCAAGCCGAGGGCATCCGTGTTGGCGGATGGGTTGGGCAATTAGTCGCCAGCGTTCGTGAGAATCCATGGGCTTACGTTGCTTCCGAGCGTGCGCCATCGATGCTACACCAAAAGCGCAGTACAAATGCATGTTGGCAGACACGGACAACGTTATCAAAACTCCGGGTTAATGTGAATAGTAGCATAACTGATAAGGGATTGTCCAGTACAGACCCATACAAAACGCCAACGAAAATGGGGATAAAATGCGTTGAATAGCCAATGGCTTTTTCAAGCGTAACTTGCTATGAATTATCAATAAAAATTCTCATATGCCGCCTGTGAACGCTTAGGCATCCTATGTGTACGCCAGTAATTCCCAACGTTTCGGAAGCATTGGTTCCCCACATGAAAAATACAACGAAAGCCAAAAACACCTCCCGCAGCTTTCATGCAAACGAGACGTGCTCTGGATTTGTCGCCATGGTTTTTCAAACTGTTTGAATACGTCGCGCCTTGTTCCCATCAATGTTGGGAAGTGCTGCTTTATCAGCAGAGCGTGCTTTGTCGTAAAGCTTTACAGGGCGCGTAGTTTCCACGCGATGTCTTTGAGGAACAGTTCTTCCTCCAGCTTCTCCGGGGTGGTGTCCGCGCCGATATGCACATATTCGATCTGCATCATATTTGCCCACTGGCGCATCTGCTCGGCCGTCACATCATAGGAGAGCACAGTATGGTGCGCGCCCCCCGCAGTGACCCAACATTCGATGCCGGTAGCCAGATCGGGTGCAGGTTTCCACATCACGCGCGCAACAGGCAAATTGGGCATATCCATTGCGGCGGGAATACACTCGATATCCTGGCAAATCAAGCGCAGTCGACCGCCCATATCCACCAGACTTACAACGATGGCTGCTCCTGCGTGACCCTCGAACACAAGCCGCGCGGGCGCTTCCCGATCACCAATGCCAAGCGGATGCACTTCAATGCGGGGTTTGTCCTGCGCAATGGAGGGGCACACTTCAAGCATATGGGCGCCAAGGCTGAACTCATTCCCTTTGGCGAGGTGATAGGTATAATCCTCCATAAATGCGGTGCCGCCATGCATGCCCTCGCTCATGGCTTTCATAATGGCTGTCATAGCCGCCACTTTCCAATCGCCTTCGCCGCCGTACCCATAGCCAAGCGACATCAAATGCTGGGATGCCAACCCAGGAAGCTGCTGCATGCCGTACAAATCTTGAAATGTATTGGAGAACGCTTTACAGTTCTGCTCATCCAGCATTTTCTTCATGGCAATCTCTTCTCGTGCCTGATAGTACACAGCCGTAAGATCCCCTTGCGGCAAGGTATAGGCATTACGATAGATATCCATTTGTGCTTCCAGTTCCGCGTCGGTCACGGCATCCATATACTCAACCAATGTCCCCACAGGCCAAGTGTTTACTTGCCAACCGAGCTTGATCTGCACTTCAACTTTATCGCCTTCGGTAACAGCTACCTCGCGCATGTTATCGCCAAAACGCATTACGCTTAGGTTCTTAGAAAAAGCGACGCCAACCGCTGCGCGCATCCATTCCCCAAGCCGCTTTTGCACGGATTCTTCCTGCCAGTAGCCTGCGACAACCTTGCGTGGCATGCGCAGCCTCGCAGCAATAAAGCCATGCTCGCGATCGCCATGCGCGGATTGATTCAGATTCATGAAATCCATATCGATCTCTTCGTTGGGAATCTCACGGTTGTATTGCGTAGCCAGATGGCAGTACGGCTTTTGGAGCGAGGCAAGGCCGTTGATCCACATTTTGCTGGGTGAGAAAGTGTGGCACCAGGTAATGATCCCTGCGCAACGCGCATCAAAGTTAGCTTGCCGTACAAGCTCGGTGATTTCTTGATTGGTTTTCGCCGTAACCTTATAAACAACATTGCAGGGCAGGTTGCCGCTTTGATTGAGTTTCTCGGCAATTTCTGCTCCGCGCTTTGCAACGGTATCCAGCACCTCTGAACCATACAGGAATTGGGAACCAACCACAAACCAGAATTCGTAATCCTTCATCATACTATCGACTCCTCATGTACAACATGTTTGCTATGGCTGATCTACACCAAGTAGCAGATACCGTTATCAAACGCTCCTGACCGCGTCAGTTCAATGCCTGTCCATTGCGCTATGATCCCTGGCTGCCCTTCGCTACATATTCACCGTATTCAATGATACGCAATGGGAAACGGAAAAGCCTGTTCCTTCCAATGCGCATGTAGCGAAGCGACAACTTATGTACCTGCTCCTTGTGCGGGGTTGATACAAAGGTAGCAAAGCTACACCCTTATGTCAAGAGTCAAAATGTTGAGGATGTTCCGGGCAAAGGAGATTTTCTTCCTGCAAACAAACAATGAAGTGCAGTTGTGCCGTTGTACTTACATAGTGATGAATGCCGCATGAATGGATTTAACAGTGTGCGTCGAATGTGGGAGGAATTATATTGCGCGGTTGATATACTTCCATCGATACGCTGTTCCTGACCAATTGCCTGGCCTCCGCAACGGATGCGATTTCACCTGACGCGATCCATTGCGCAATCAGATTGCCCAAGGCAGTAGCTTCAGATGGCCCGGCGATTACAGTGAGCCCCGTGGCATCGGCGGTGAGTTGATTCAGGGTTCGGTTTTGACACCCCCCGCCGACTACGTGCAGGCAATCGATGTTAACGCCAATCAAAGCGGCTACATGCTGTATGGCGATCTGATAGCATTTAGCCAAGCTGTGATGTACACAGTATAACAATTCGCTATCGTTTGCCGGTGGTTTCGCGCCGTATTCCTGTAGTGCTTTCAGTATTTCCTCAATCATGTTTTCCGGTGCAAGAAAACGTTCGTCCGAAGCATTAAACGTTTCACAGTAGGCGCTGCCGTGCAACGCGACTTCAGCCATTTGTTCATACGTCATATTGCAATCCCATTGACGACGGATGCACTGTAGAATCCAAAGCCCCATGATGTTACGAACAAAGGTGATTTTCCCGCCAAAGCCACCTTCATTTGTAAACCCCGCCGCACGTGCGGCTTCGGTTAGAATAGGCGCATCCAGTTCTATCCCCAGCAAACTCCAGGTTCCGCTGGAAAGGATGGCGGCATTTTGATTCATCGACGGTACGGCAAGGTATGCGCTGGCCGTATCATGACTGGCCGGCATAACAACGTTGCATTGGAAGCCGAGTTCTTTTTGCAGCGCGGGCAATAGAAAGGCAAGTGATGCGCCGGGCATGCTGGGCGCATCGCCCAGCCATTTGGATGGAATACCCGCGGCAGCAAGCACCATAAGATCCCATTGCTTTGTATGCGCGTTTAGCAGACCGCTGGTGGATGCAATGGTGTATTCGTTGCGGGCAATGCCGGTAAGGCGATAACCCAGGTAACAGGGGATGAACAGCAAATGAACGTTTTGCGTTCTTCGTTGGGGGTTTACTGAAAGGTCTGCCATCAATTGATAGATTGTGTTGTAGGATTGCCTGGCGATGCCTGTGGCAGTATAAAGCGCCGTGTGAGAAAGCGAGTTTTCTAGCGCATCAGGGAACCCTTTTGTGCGTGCGTCCCGATAGGTTACCGCGGCCCCAATGCGGTTTCCTGCCTCGTCTATCAAAACATAATCAACACCCCAAGTATCGATGCCAAGCGTAGCGGGAGGCGTGCCCATAGCGGCACATGCTCGCAAGCCTTCGAGGATGCGCTGGTACAAGGTATCAAGTTCCCAAACCTGATGATTGCCTTGCTTGAGGATCTCATTGGGGAAACGGTCAATTTCCCGATACGTGATGATGCTGTTCTCGATCCGGCCAAGAATGTGCCGACCGCTGCTGGCGCCCAGATCGACGGCTAATGCATATTCGCCCACGGGCTACCCCTCCAAATGACCACTTAATCGTAAAGTGGTCGATAGTGTTTACAGGCAGCATAATCGGCAGCCTGCGTATCCATAGTACCAAACGAAGCCCAACTATGCGGCCGATAGATGTTTTCAGCCGGAATATTATGCATACAGACCGGAATGCGAAGCATGGCGCACAGGGTAATCAGATCAACGCCAATATGACCGTAAACCGTTACACCATGGTTTGCCCCCCAATTAGCCATCACGCTGTATACATCCTGAAAAGCGCCTGTTCCGGTAAGCCGCGGAGCAAACCATGTGGTAGGCCACGTGCGATCGGTACGATCATCAAGGCATTTATGAACCTCTTCGGGCAGTACCACAGTTGAACCTTCTGCAAGCTGTAGCACCAGACCTACACCATCGACCATATTGACCCGCAACAACGTTACTGGCATTTCAGACTGTGTTTTGAAGTGGCTTGAGAAACCGCCGCCTCGAAAATACTCATAATTCGCCCGGCACCAATCGGTAGCCCGCAGGCAAGCGGAAATGTCCGTATCGGTCATTTCCCAAAAAGGTTTCATGATTGGATTGCCATGCGCGTCACGGCTGGCACCAGTACAATCCAGAGCGGTTGCGCCGCTATTGATTAGATGGATGATACCATCGGAGGCCTGCCCGACTGGCGTCCAGCCTGCAACACGTTTCATAGATGCTGGACTCCAGTAGGTGCGCACATCATGAAAGCAGGGAGCGGTTTGCGATAACAGCGAGCCTAACAGCATCGCCACGCCGTTGAGGGTGTCATTCTCCGTGGCAAAGGCGGTAGGTGCTTTTGGACCATTCCAGTCAAAGGTACTGGCCATGATGCTTTCTGTAAAATCCGCGTTGGGCAGCCAATCTGTCCAGTGACGCTGGCCTTGAAAACCGCCTGCAATCGCATTTTTTCCAAGGGCTTCCTCATGCCAGCCAAGCTGCGCAAGCTTGGGGTTTCCAAAGAGGATATCACGCATGATTAACGTCATCTTTACAATGAACGGCCAGTCTTCTTCCACGGGAATGGTTCTGGAACGGGTGATTACCTCCGGCAGAACCTTGCCTGCATTACAATCGTAACCTTCACTGCAATGCGTTTTGACCCACGCAATCGCTTTTGTAAACTCATTGGGATCAAAGATTTCGAGCTTTATTCGCCGTAGAATCTCTGTCATATCCACCCATTCGGTACGGATACCAAAGTATTTCTGGAAGGCCATGGTATCACAGTAACTACCCATGATTCCCATCGAAACACCGCCGATATTCACATACGCTTTGTTTTTCATCCAGCCGATGGCAATTGCGCAGCGCACAAAGCGAAGGATTTTTTCCGTCACATCAGCTGGTATCTCCGTATCAGAAGCGTCCTGTACATCGTGGCCATAGATGCCAAAGGCGGGTAACCCTTTTTGGGCGTAAGCGGCTAATACCGCCGCAAGGTAAACCGCACCAGGACGTTCGGTACCATTGAACCCCCAAACGGCTTTGATGGTCAGGGGATTCATATCAAACGTCTCCATACCATAGCACCAGCAAGGCGTAACGGTGAGCGTCGCCACAACATTATGCATGGCAAAGTGTTCCTCGCAAAGTGCGGCTTCTGCTCCGCCGCCGATGGTAGTCGGGGAAAGGACTGCTTGTACTGGTGTGCCATCGGGGTATTTCAAACACTCGATCAGTTTTTTTGCGCCTTGTGCCATCAGCATGGTCTGGTTTTCCAGCCCCTCCCGCACGCCGCCCCAACGGCCGTCGATCACAGGACGAATTCCGATTTTAGGGTATAGCATTCATTTGTCCTCCTTATCATGATCCTTTCGTTCTCCTGGCGAACATTTTACATACCCGGGATGCCTACCGGAGACATGGTAGAAGTTTTCCCGCAGATGTAGCAGCTTTTCAACGTTCTGTGGAGAAATCTCTTTTGCGCCGCCAAGCATGCGTGCGGTAAAGCTGATCTTCGCAAACAATTCGAGGGTTTCCATACGATAATAGGCGGTAAGCAAATCCTTACCCACAGCAAGTGCGCCATGGTTTTGTAATAGCATCACATCATGCTTCTCCAGATAAGGTTCGATAGCATCGGGGACTTCATAGGTAGAAGGCGCTCCATATGGCGTTACGGGAATCGCGCCAATGGCGATGACGGTTTCAATCATGCTGTATTCATCCAGCGGTATGTTTGCCACGGCATAGCCTGTTGCGGTGGGTGGGTGTGCATGCACTACGGCACCCACATCATCACGTTTTTCATAGCAGCGCATGTGCATTTTGATTTCGCTGGAGGGTACGCTGCCTTCCGGCCCTTTCAGCACTTCCATCCTGTGGTTGACATGCAGCAGTTTATTTGGCGTGATCATACTCTTGCTGATGCCGGATGGCGTAATCCAAAAGGTGCCGTCCTCCATCTTAACCGAAACGTTACCGTCGTTTGCCGCAACCCATCCAAGTTGCCACATTTTATGGCAGATATCGCATATCATTGCTTTAATCTGATCAGTATTCATATGTGTTTCCTTCTTTCACAAAAGCATAATAGCATTATACATCTTGCGATAACGGATTACTCATGTTATCATGGCCAAAAATAGCACAATATTCACCAAATCGTGTAGGGAGATAAGCATGATGAACAAATTGCAATACCACGAAAGCAAGCAAAGAGGTTCTCCCGATTTTCCGCTGGATTACCATTTCGTAGATAAAAAGCACAATCGCTATGAGATGCCCTACCATTGGCATGCAGAGGTGGAGATACTGCATGTACTACAGGGCACATTTCTGCTTTCCGTGGGCAATGCGGATCATACGCTTCATGCGGGCGATGTTGCGTATATCGCTTCCGGCCTGCTGCATGGCGGCACGCCGGAGGAGTGCATTTACGAATGCGTTGTTTTTGATATGCGGCTATTGCTGAAGAGTAACGACCTGTGCAAACGGTATATTGAAGATGTACTTCTTGGCAAGGTGGATATATATCCCCGCTTTGCCGCAAACAGCCGTGTTACCAGGCAGGCCGTTCTACCAATGTTTGAAGCATTACGCAAGCATAGCGAGGGGTATTCGCTCATTACCTTGGGATGCCTTTTCCACTTTGTTGGGGTGACTTATCAAACAGGTTCGTATAAACGCAATGATCTGCCTGATCCTGGTGAGAATAAGAAAATGCTTGCGCTTAAGCGTGTGTTTGAAGCCATTGAAACCAATTATGCGAACCCGCCTACGCTCAAGCAGTTATCCGCAGTTGTGGGGATGACCCCAAAGTACTTCTGCCGTTTCTTCCGAGAGGCAACGCACCGCAGCCCGATGGACTATATTGCTTTTTACCGGATAGAACTTGCCTGTTACGCTTTTGCGGCTACCAATCGCAATGTGACCGAAATCGCGATGGATATTGGTTATTCGGATTTGAATTACTTTATTCGCTGCTTCAAGAAATACAAGGGAATGACGCCTGGCCGATATCGGCGATTGCTATGCGGGAAGGATCGTTCATCCTTGCACCAGACTCTGGATGCAGGGTCTTTTATACCTTCCTAAAGGGGTTCGCGTGTAGGGTAGTCGTGTACGAACCATGCGAAACGTACATATTATATGCAGATATTCAGTGTGTGAGTAATTGAAATACAAACCTGAAATTACTTCATTGTTGATAAAATTTAATCATAATGCTTGACATATCTTAATACCTATTGTATATTATTCGCAAAAAGAAACGTTACGCTTTACACAGCAACTGGATTTCAATTCTGCTGACTTCGAGCATAAAAGCAATCAAAGGCGGCTTGGCAGCAGATAACGCGTAGCCGGAAGGAAGGATCGGAATTGAACGAAGTCATCCTGACGATGGAGGGCATCGATAAGTCATTCCCTGGCGTTCATGCGCTGGATCACGTAAGCCTTGAAGTTGCCAAAGGCGAGGTTCACGCGTTGATGGGGGAGAACGGCGCGGGCAAATCCACGCTGATGAAAGTGCTCACGGGTATCTACAGCAGGGATGCAGGTTCTATTGTATATGATGGGCGAAAAGTCTGTTTTTCAAGCCCACGCGAGGCTCAAGCCGCAGGCATCGTGATCGTTCATCAGGAGCTCAATATGATGGGTCACTTGACAGTCGCGCAGAATATTTTCATTGGTCGTGAGCATACCAGAGGATTTTTGATTGATGATGCGCAAATGAATGACGCGGCACGTCAGCTGTTTCGTCAGCTCAATATCGACATCGATCCCAAGGAAAAAATGGGACGCCTCACGGTTGGTAAACAGCAGATGTGTGAAATTGCGAAGGCAATTTCCCATGAAGCCAAAGTGATCATTTTTGACGAACCCAGTGCGGCATTGACCGATACGGAGATTGAACAACTCTTCCGCATCATCCGTGTTTTGCGAAACAAGCAATACGGAATCGTATATATTTCTCACCGAATGGATGAAATCAAACAGATAACTGATCGCGTGACGGTGATGCGTGATGGGAAAACCGTAGGTACGCTCATAACCGCACAGAGTAGTAAGGATGATATCGTACGGATGATGGTGGGCCGCGTTATATTCGAAAAGCCAAAGACAGTTAGCCATGTGCCGGCGGATGCGCCGGTGGTGCTCAAAGTAGCGAATCTGAATGCTGGGCGTATGGTGCGGGATGTCAGCTTTGAATTGCGGAAAGGCGAGATACTCGGTTTCTCGGGGCTCATGGGTGCCGGACGCACGGAAACAGCGCGTGCCGTGTTTGGCGCAGATATTAAAGAGAGCGGCGAAGTGTTCATCAACGGAAAAAAGGTTCAAATCCATTCTCCGCAGGACGCGGTGCGCGAAGGCATCGGTTACCTGTCGGAAGATCGAAAACGTTACGGTGTTGTTTTAAAGAAGAACATTGTTGAGAATTCGACACTTGCTTGTCTGCGGCGTTATGTTAAGCGGGGCGATTTGATAGACAGCACTGCAGAGCGTAAGGACACGACTGCCTATGTGGCTGCGCTCAAAACCAAAACCCCCGGAATCGAACAGTTGGTCATGAACTTATCCGGCGGCAATCAGCAAAAAGTGGTTGTTGCTAAATGGCTTATTTCTAATAGCAATATCCTTATATTTGATGAACCAACGCGGGGTATTGACGTCGGGGCAAAACAAGAAATCTATGAACTGATGAACCTCTTGGTAAAAGAAGGAAAGTCCATCATCATGATATCCTCCGAGATGCCGGAAATACTGCGCATGAGCGATCGAATCATCGTTATGTGCGAAGGAAGGATCACAGCGGAGTTTGACGTGGCCGAAGCGACTCAGGAAAAGATTATGAACGCGGCGACACGCGACATCGCAGTGTAAGGAGGAAAGGCAACGTGAAGGCAGCGCTCCAGAAGTTCAAGAACCTGCGGTTTGTCAAATTAATCGGATTTAACCGCGTTGTGCTGATTCTGATTATATTTCTGATGTATGGCTTTTTTACCATTTTGACGCCCATATTACGGAATGGCTCCAGTTTTGTAAACTACAATCGTGTTATGAGTGCGCTTAACTACGCATATTTCATCGGGTTTTTGGGACTTGGCGTGACATTTGTTATCGCTACCGGGGGCATCGATTTCTCCATCGGGCCAGTTATGTTTTGCTCGGCGCTGATATCTGGCTATTGCCTGACCAAGTTCAATTTGCCGCTATGGTTTTGCATTTTCATCAGCATTGCGGTAGGCGCGTTGTTTGGCAGTATAGGCGGTTATTTTGTTGCTTTCAGGCATCTGCCGTCATTCATCACATCAATGGCGTTGATGCAGGTTGCCAAAGGGGTTGGGTCAATATTTACCAAGACACAATCCGTTACATGGCCCGCAGCGGAAGCGACTTCCTCATGGTATCGCTATTTGGTTAAGTGGAACAATCTGCCAACCGGATTTGTGATTCTTTGCCTTGTGGCTGCGATTTGCGCGGTGGTACTCTATAAAACGCGTGCCGGTCGGTATATGCTGTGTCTTGGCAGTAATAAGGAAGCCGTGCGCCTTTCCGGTGTGGATACGCGCAGGTGGGAGATGTTAGCCTATATTCTGAGTGGAACGCTTGCGGGTGTTGCGGCGATTTTTTATGTTGGCGCCTATACTACGGTACAGCCTGGCTTGGGGGATACCTTTAACAACGAAGCGATTGCGGCTTGCGTCATGGGTGGAACCTCCATGGCCGGCGGTTCGGCTTCCATCCTTGGCACGGTTATCGGCGCCATCATTGTGGCGCTGATGCAGGAGGGCATCCTTGCCATGGGGTTTACCATTTCTTATCAATATGTGCTCACCGGCTTGATTGTGCTTGGCGCGGTGACTGCGGATATCATGAGCCGCAAGCGCCGGAACTGAACGCTGCAACACAATAGGATTGGAGGCACACATATGACCAGGGCAACAGGAAAGTCGATTATAAAGGCTATCGGCACACAACGGCTCGTCATCATCGGGGTATTGATAGTGCTGTTTGCATTCTTTAGCATCGCCAGTGAATCCTTCCGACGCTATACGACCCTCATTACCATGAGCAGCTATATGTACTATATCATGCTTATGTCCATTGGCGTAACGTTTCCATTATTAACTGGCGGCGTAGATCTGTCTATCGGCACAGGGGTGATCTGCTACTCCATCGTCGGAAGCTTTATTATTCGGCAGATGGGGATGCCCATCGGGGTCGCCATGCTGGTGACGATCGGCATGGGGGTTGCCATTGGTTTTTTTAACGGTGTGATTGTAGCCAAGCTTGAACTGCCGCCTTTTATTACAACACTATGCAGCATGATGATCGTACGTGGTCTGGGCTCAATTCTAACAGGCGGCATGAGCGGTGTTTGGCCGATGGCGGGGCAGGATGGAAGCTGGTTTCGCGATTTGTTTAAGGTTACCATTGACGGTACCATTTACCCGGTAGGTATGGTTTTGATTATCATCTTGGTAACGGTCATGTCCATCGTTCTCAATCATACGCGGGTAGGAAGGTATATCCTTGCGATTGGAAGCAATAAAGAGGCGCTCAAACTCTCCGGTGTCAATGCGGCGCGCTGGCATATCATGGCGTATGTTTTTTCTGGCTTCTTTGCTGGTTTAGCAGCCATCGCCTACGCGGGCACCTTTAGCAACATCACACCCGGCACAGGCGCGGGGCTGGAACTGGATGCTATCGGCGGTGCGATCATCGGTGGTACTGCCATGACGGGCGGCAGCGGGTCGATTATCGGAACATTCCTTGGTGTTTGTCTCATTTCGCTGCTGAAAACCGGCTTACCCTATATCGGATTACAAGCCAATTGGCAGCAAATCATCACAGGGGCTATTATCATTACTGCCGTTACCATTGATATGGCGCGCAATCGCAAACAGCGCGCTGGATAAGTGTTATGTACGCCGATTGGGGCGAGCATAGATAATACAGAAGGGGGTTCATCACATGAAAAAGTCACTGGCTCTTCTCCTGGCGCTGGCTTTGGTTGTCAGCATGTGCAGCTTCGCGATTGCAACCGAAGCGAAAACCTACTCCTTTGAGATCGTCTCCAAAGGATTCCAATCCACCTATTGGCAGGCAGTTCTTAAGGGTTCCACCAGCCAAGCCAAGTTGATCAATGATGAGGCTGGCTACGAAAAAGTTAAGTTTAACTTCGTCGGTCCCGACTCAGAAAGCGACATTGCTTCCCAAGTGAACATGTTTGAATCCGCTGTTAATGCGAAACCAGACGCCATTGGCCTGGCCGCCTTGGACGTGAATGCGCTCAACGCAAACATTGCCGCCGCGCAGGAAGCGGGCATTCCGATCATCGGGTTTGATTCCGGTGTGCCCAATGCACCCGAAGGCGCGGTGTTGGCCAACGCTTCTACCAACAACTATGTAGCGGGTCAAGTGGTCGCTGAAAACCTCTACGCAAAAATCAAGGATCGCATCGCGGCTGCCAGTGCGCCCGTGCGCATCGGTGAGATCAATCAGGATGCAACTTCCGAGTCAATCACCAACCGTGGCTTGGGCTTCATTGACAAGTTCATAGAGCTTGCCAGCGTGGATGGCTACAAAGTTGCCGTGATTGGCAACGAAAAGTATGTGACCGATTCCAAGGGTGAAAAAGTTGCCGAATCAGAGGCAAACATCATCATTGAGGCTCGCGTTCCTGCGCAAACCACGGCGGAGCTTTGCGCCACAGAAGCAGGCGTTGTGCTTAGCCAAGCCGACACACTCGCCATCTTTGGCTCTAACCAGACAGCCGCCGAAGGCATCATTACTGCCAATGAGATACTGGGTGTTTGTGGTTCGGATGATACGCAGATCATCGCCGTGGGCTTTGACTCCGGCACTGTTATCAAAGCTGCTGTAACAGCTGGCACCATGTATGGCGCTGTGACGCAATCGCCCGTCGGCATTGGCGAGAGGCTGATCGATATGCTGCTGGCTGCCGCGTCCGGTGAAGCGGTTGAGGATACGGATACTGGCTGCGCATTCTACACCGCCGCCAATATTGCATCCGAAGAGATTGCACAGAACTTGTACGACTAAACCATACGCTCGTTATAAAAGACCGCGCTTCGCATACAGCGCGGTCTTTTGCCTGTTCTCTAAAACAAACGAGATATTTGGATATTGGCTGTACTTAAGACCATCACTGGCTAACGTTCTGGGTCACGTCAAGAATTTTGCGCACATTTGCAGGGAGCCGAACGTCAAGCGGAAGTTGCCAG
>LVAQ01000027.1 GCA_001604105.1 Clostridiales bacterium Firm_11 | reverse complement strand
TATCATCCTCTTAACGTGTTTTTCGGGTTCCGTTTTGTTGCACTTGTTTTTTCAATCCGCCCGAAACAAGCGTGAACAAGCCCATGGTTAAGCAGCCTTTACCCCGGTGCGGCACTGTGGTATAATTTATTACGAATTTGGTTTATACTCATCCTGAATAGTACGCGAAGCACGATCCAGCCGCGTGGATGTTGACCATCGTTTCTCAAAGGAGGGTTACTTTTGTATCGCTACTCCAATCACAGCCGCTTTAACGCGATCATGCGCTCCAACCGCTATCGTCCCATTTTGATGATCATTGTGATCATTGTTGCTGCTTTTGTGCTGCTTCGTCTGGTGGGCGTAGGCGGCCTGAGCGAATCGCATTTTGAAACCCAGCGCAATTCCAAACTGCGTTCGGAAATCCAACACGCCGTCAGCCAGACCAATACGCTAAGTCGCCTGGGGTCCACCAGCACCAGCAACGTGCTTGGCCGTGTACGCCAGTATGTGCATGGCATTGAGGTCATCAACGAATTGAACGTCGGCATGTTTGGCGAGGTGGGGCGTCTCTATCAGCAGGAAACTTTTGACGAACTTTATGCCATCATCGATACCTATGACGCAAGGCTCTCCAGCGGCCAAAAGGTAAATGACTCGCTGGCTTCGCTGATTAGCAGTATCGATAACCTGAGCATACAGACCAACGCAATTATCAATGCTTCCGGCGGCTGATGCTCTGCACGCCGCGCAATTCCATCGACGCCAGCCCATGATTCCCTGCGGATAACCGCCTTGCAAAAGCATGCGCCCAAGTCTATAATGGGGGCATTACGGAGGTGGTTTTGTTGGACATGCGTCCCATCGGCGTGTTTGACAGCGGCTTTGGCGGGATTAGCGTGCTTGCGGAAGCAGCAAGGCTTCTGCCTGATGAAGATTTCATATTTTTAGGCGATAATCTGCATGCCCCTTATGGCGATCGCACGCCCGAGGCGGTGCTGGCGCTCACGCGTAACGCGGTAGAAAGGCTGATACGGCTTGACTGCAAAGCCATTGTACTGGCATGCAATACCGCTACCAGCGCCGCGGCGGCAACCCTGCGGCATGATTACAGCCTTCCCATCATTGGCATGGAACCGGCATTGAAACCCGCCGCCCTGCTGCCGGGTGAAGGCAGCGTGCTGGTGATGGCCACCGCCATGACCCTGCGACTGCCGAAATTCCAAACCCTGATGGCGCAGTACGGCAAGCATGCGGTGCCCGTGCCCTGCCCCGGACTTGTGGAGCTGATCGAGGCGGGCGAAACTAGCGGCTCCAGGATTCAAGCCAGGATCAACGAATTGCTTGCTGTGCATCTTCGAATGCCCGTCAAGGCCGTGGTGCTGGGCTGTACGCATTACGTATTCCTCCGCCCCACGCTTGCGGCCTGCCTGCCGCAGGGTACTTTGCTGGTTGACGGCAACGCCGGCACAGCAAGGCGGCTGCGCGATCAGCTTCAAACACATGGCCTGCGCAAAAACAGTGCCGGCGAAAATATGCCAGGCGGTCGCATCACATACCTGAGCACCGCGGCGGGTGATGATACGCCCCAGCGCATGCGCGCGTGGTTTGCCCTGGCGATGAAGCAGGGCGACACAGGTTGCAATTCAACAGTGGGTACGGTACAATGGCAGGGTTAGATCGAACGCTGCATGCAGCGGGTTAGGTTGGTTAACGCATGAAAAAAGTGATGCTCATCTTCGGCACCAGACCGGAAGCGATCAAGATGTGCCCACTGGTACATATGCTTGAGCGTCATCCAGCATTCGAGACCGTTGTTTGCGTCACGGGGCAGCACCGTCAGATGCTGGATCAAATTTTGAACTGCTTTCAGGTGACCCCGAAGTACGATTTGTGTATCATGCAACAGAAGCAGACACTCTTTGATGTGACCGTGAACATCCTTTTGCGCATCCGCGAGATTCTGGAAGCGGAAAAGCCGGATGTGGTACTGGTACACGGCGATACATCCACCGCTTTTGTAACCTCGCTTGCCTGTTTCTACCTCCAGATTCCGGTGGGGCATGTGGAGGCGGGGCTGCGCACGTACAACCTGCATTCCCCTTTCCCCGAAGAGTTTAACCGTCAGGCCGTGGATTTAATCGCGAAGTTTTATTTTGCGCCTACGGAAATGAGCAAACAAAACCTGATACGGGAAGGCAAGCCCGAGTGCGCCGTCTATGTGACGGGCAATACCGTGATCGATGCGCTTTCCACCACCGTACGGGAGGATTATTCCCACCCTGAGATTGAATGGGCGCGCGGCAGCAGGCTGCTGTTACTGACTGCCCACCGCAGGGAAAACTTAGGCACACCCATGAAGCATATGTTTACAGCCATCCGCCGCGTGGTGGATGAAACGCCGGATGTCAAACTCATCTATCCCCTGCACATGAACCCGAAGGTGCGGGATATGGCACGTCGCTGTTTCTCTGATCAGGAACGCATTCACATGATTGAACCGCTGGATGTGCTGGATTTTCACAACGTCATGGCGCGTGCTTACCTGATTATGACCGATAGCGGCGGTATTCAGGAGGAAGCGCCCTCCCTGGGCAAACCCGTGCTTGTGATGCGTGATACCACCGAGCGCCCGGAGGGCTTGCAGGCTGGGACCCTCCGGCTTGTGGGCACCGGCGAACAGCATATCTATGAGGCCGTAATGGCGCTGCTTCAAAACCCCGAAAAGTACCACGAGATGGAGCACGCCCAAAACCCCTACGGCGATGGCCACGCCAGCGAACGCATTGCCGAGATTCTAGCGCAACACCTGTAATCCCTCGCCCCCGGCTCGCTGGCAGTAGCCTTAAACTTGATTTGACACCCGCCTTCCCTGCCTTTTACTTTTGATCTCATCGTTTGATGGCCTGCGCGCGGCTTCCGCTTGCTGGTCATTTTTTCTTCTTATGGCATTGTTCTCCGATTGTTACCAGCGCCATCCAGACAGGCGCCAAACACAGTTCTTCTTGGCGCAATCGCTTATGTTTCCTGCGCTTTCGCAAAGATTTGATTAGATTGACTAACAATTTGGTTGCATGCTCGTGCACTTTACGGTATAATTTCACTGTTTATGGCACAGTTATATTTGCACTGATTTCGGAGGTACAATGTGAACAAAGGAACCGCATGGGTCATCGGCGCGTCCAGCGGCCTTGGCCTTGCAACCGCGGAGGCTTTCGCCGCCGATGGCTGGCTGGTGGTATCCGGCGCGCGTCGCTTTGGTGCCCCTTTGCCCAGTACGCCTGCCGCTGGGCGCCTGCACACACTCCCGCTGGATGTGACGGTGCCCGCCAGCCGCGCCGCGTTCGTGGATGCCGCGCTGGCCATCAGTCCGCGGGTGGATGCGCTCATCTACTGCGCGGCCGTATTGGTGCTGGGTCCCTGTGAGCACACGGGCGTACAGGAGTATGAACGTGTGATGCAGACCAATTTCCTGGGATTGGTCTCCATGGTGAACGCCGCGTTACCCATCATGCGCACGCAGGGGCAAGGCAAGTTGATCCTGTTTTCTTCGATCAATGGACTGCTGGGCATCCCTTACCAGAGCGCCTACACCGCCAGCAAACATGCCATGGAGGGTTACGCGGAATGCCTGGCCATGGAAACCGCGCGCTTTGGCATCCAGGTTTGCCTTGTAGAGCCAGGGGATCACCGCGGCGGCAGCCAGCACACACGGTTGCACGCGGCGTGCGCCGATGCGGATAATCCTTACGCCGCCAGTTGCCAGACCGCGCTTGGCGTAATCCATCGCGATGAAACCGGCGGTCTGCCTCCCCAAATGCTGGGGCAAAAGGTGGTGCGCAACGCGAATCGCAAGCGCATGCGGTTTCGCCTGCGCGTGGCAAAGCCGGATCAGCATCTGGCCGTGCTCCTGCACAAACTGCTGCCGGCACGGCTCAACTTCCGAATCCTGACAGACTATTATGGCAAGGGAGGTAACACATGAAACAGTTTGACATCGGCGCCATCAGCAATGCGCTGCGTGCCGACATGCGGCTCCAGAATTTATTTGAAATCATTTGTAACTATGGCGATGTCGAAGCGGCGGTCTGGCTTGAAAACGGCGAAGAAAAATCCTACACGTTCAACGATTATGCGCGCCTGACCAGAAACTATGCCGCAGCCATCCGCAATCAGGTGGGCGCGGGGGCGGGTGAATTCATCGCCGTATCCATCGACACCTGCAAAGAATGGTTCCCCGCTTTCTGGGGTGTGATTCAGGCGGGTTTCAATGCCCTGTTGGTGGATGCATCGTTAAGCGATGAGATGGTCGAATACCTGCTGGGGCAATCCGCCGCCAAGGCAATCATCGCTTCCAAAACGCGCGTATTGCCACAGGGTGTAACGGCGATCGACCTCAAGACCCTCATTGACGCGCCGGAAGCGCCTGCGGACTTCGTACCCGTGTTTGGGGATCAGGTTGGGCTTTGTACCAGCGGCACCACAGGCACCAGCCGCATCTTTGTGTACCATGGGCATGCCGTGGTGGAACAGGTGCTTTCCAGCGAGCTGCTGCACCGGGCACAGAAGCGAATGATTGCCGCGGAACACCGCCGCGCGTTGGCTTTCCTGCCCTTCCACCATGTTTTCGGCTTCATGGCCAACATCATGTGGGTCAATTTTCTGGGTTATGCGAACATTTTCATGGAAAACCGCACGCCGCAGGTAATTCTGGAAACCGCGCAACGCTTCCAGCCGGATCTGCTGATGGCCGTTCCGCTGCTGGCAAACAACTTCTGCGCGGGGCTTAATCGAAACCTCGCCAAACAGAGCGTGCTCAAACGGGTCATGTTTAATGCGCTCAAGGGCTTAAGCCTGGGCATACAGACCATCGCGCCGGGTTTTGGTCTCAATTTTGCCGAGAAGGTGCTTTTCGCGAGCATCGACCGCAAACTGCTGGGCACCAATATCAAAGTGATTATTCTGGGCGGCAGCCATACCCCCAGCGAACATCTGCGCACGCTCAACGCATTGGGGTATTACACCGTATGCGGCTTTGGCATGACCGAAACCGCCGTCACCAGCGTGGAAACCAGCCTGAGCCTGCGCAAGCGCGTAAGCGGCTCGGTGGGAAAGCCGCTCAACAATGTGGAGTATCGCGTAACCCCGGGCGAAAAGAAGGGGCGGCGCGGAGAAATGCTCATCCGCGGCAACTCAATTCACACCGGGCGCATGGTGGATGGGAAACTGCTCCCGCCCGCTACGCTGGAGGGCGGCTGGTACCCCACCGGTGACGTCGTACGCCTGGAGAAGGGCGACCGTATGTTTGTGGAGGGTCGCTGCAAAGATGTAATCATCAACGAATCCGGCGAAAACGTCTATCCCGATGAGCTGGAGGACGCGTTCAGCACCATCCAGGGCGCGGAGCAGTTCGCCATGCTGGGCGTTCGTAAACCCGGCAAGAACCAGAAGTATGAAGATATCGTGCTGGTGCTCAACGTTGGGGAGCATTATAAGGATGATGCCTATCTGGAAGGCCTGATGCGGCAGGTGCTGGCTATCAACGCTAAACAGCCCACCCTCAAACGCGTTAGCCGTGTGATTGTGACCGCAGAGAAACTCCCGCTGGTCAACGGCATCAAAGTCAAACGCCTTGCCCTGAAGGCCATGATCGAAGAAAACAAGCTGGCGTACCGCGACCTGCGGCTCTCCGCGCAGAAAGCCGCGCCTGTGGAAGCCCCTACGCCCGAAGTGGTGGCGCGTGAGGTGCAGCCGACCGATCTGCAACTGGCCGAAATCACGCAAAAGGTACGCGCCCTCTATGCGGAGGCGCTCTCCCTGGAAGTTGGCGACTTTGCAGATAATGCCCATTTCATTGATGATCTCCATGGCGACAGTTTGCAAGTGCTGGCCGCATCTTTGAAGGCAGAAGAGCAGTTCAATGTCATCATCCCAGTGGAAGAGTACGGCCGCTGCACAACCGTCGAAGATATGAGCGCGCTTATCTATGGCAAACTCAACGGCGTGGGTACGTATGAGAGCCAATCCCAGCCGGATGAAGAAATCGTTCCTGTGAGCGCCTTTGAGGAAGCGCCGGAGTTCATTGCCTTCCAAAAGCGCATTCAGGCCCTTATGGAAAGCGGCGATGATAATCCTTACTTCGTATGCCACGAATCCCCCTTGCGGGATACCAGCTTGATGGCAGGGCATGAAGTGCTCAACTTTGGCAGCTACAATTATGTGGGCATGAGCGGCCGCCCGGAAGTGCAGGCCGCCGCCAAAGCCGCCATTGATCAATACGGCACCAGCGCCAGCGGCAGCCGTCTGCTGGCAGGAGAAAAGAAGCTGTATCAGGAGCTGGAGCGTGAACTGGCCGATTGGAAGCATGCCGAAGACTGCCTGGTGCTGGTCGGCGGCCATTCCACCAATGTTACGCTGGTTGGCAACTTCTGCGGCCAGAACGATTTGATTGTGTATGACGCGCTGGCGCATAACTCCATCGAGCAGGGCTGCCGTCTCAGCCGCGCCACCAGCAAACCGTTCCCCCATAACGATCCAGAGGCACTGGAGAGCATCCTGCGCTCCCAGCGCAACCGCTATGCCAAGGTGCTCATCATCATTGAAGGCGCCTACAGCATGGATGGAGACATCGCCGATGTACCCGCGTTTGTTGCGCTCAAGAAAAAATACGGGTGCTTCCTGCTGGTGGATGAGGCGCACAGCGCCTGCGTAATCGGTGAAACCGGCGGCGGCGTGGATGAGTATTTCGGCCTTGCGCCGGATGATGTGGATATCAAAATGGGCACACTTTCCAAGGGATTGGGTACCTGCGGCGGCTATCTGGCCGGTTCGCGCAACCTGATCGAATACCTGCGCTACAATCTCCCGGGCTTTGTGTTCAGCGTGGGCATCTCGCCGCCTTTGGCCGCCGCCACGCTGGAGAGCGTACGCCAGCTACGCAGCAATCCGCAGATCATGGCGGATATGCGGCGCAATATCGCGTGTTTTGTTTCCGAAGCAAAGGCGCGCAAGCTGGATCTGTGCCTTGCGGGGCAAACGGCGATCATCCCCGTGCTTGTAGGGCGTGACGAAGATGCGTTCCTGCTCTCCAACAAAATGCGTGAACGCGGGGTGTTCGTACCGCCCGCGGTCTACCCCGCTGTGCCCAAGAACAAGGCGCGCCTTCGCTTCTGCGTAATCAGCGAGCATAAGCCCGAGCAAATCGTGCAGGCGCTGGACACCTTGACTGCCCTTGCGGATGAGCTGGGCATTGTGCTCCCCTCCCCCGCGCATGCATAACGAACAACCGAGGTTGCAACACGGCAACCCGTGACCGCGCATCATATACCGGAGGCGAAGGGTTTCCTTCCCTCCGGTTTTTCTGTGCCGGCACCGTATTTCTTGGGGTCTATCAAACCTTGACACCGCCTTGAAAAACGCATATGCTAGCCATGGTTGCTTTGTACGGGATGCCATTACCCAACGCGGCTCATGGCTGCAACACGAACGATAAGGGAGTGCCCAAATGCCTACGCTTTATGTGGTCGCCACGCCCATCGGCAATCTTGGGGACATGACGCCCCGTGCTGTGGAAACCCTACGACAGGTTTCCTTAATCGCAGCGGAGGATACACGCGTTACCCATAAACTGCTGGCGGCTTTCGATATCCATACCCCGCTTACCAGCTGCCACGAGCATAACGAACGCGCCAAAGCTGCGCAAATCGTCACACGCATGCTGGCGGAAAATATCGATGTGGCCCTCACAACCGATGCGGGCACCCCCTGCATCAGTGACCCCGGAAGCATCCTCACCGCTGAGGCCATCCAAAACGGGATCGCTGTAATAGCCATTCCGGGGCCGACTGCCGTAGCGGCAGCGCTAAGCGTAAGCGGCATGCCCATTACGGATTACACCTTTTACGGCTTCTTACCCCGCCAGAAGGGGGAGCTCACCGCAAAGCTGTTGCGCATGGCACGTGAATCCCGGCTGGCCGTCGCCTATGAATCGCCCCATCGCATCATGGATTTGCTCACGTGCGTGCAGGCGGTGCTGCCGCAAACGCAGATCAGCGCCAGTTGTGATTTAACAAAAAAATTTGAGCTTACCCTGCGCGGCGCGGTCGGGGATGTGCTCGCCGCCATGCGGGAAAACCCGAAAGCAGAAAAAGGCGAGTATTGCGTCATTTTCCAATGGAACGAGGTACCGCCCGAACCGGAAGCGCCTTGCGCGCTATCGCTGGAGGCGCAGCTTTTTGATGCGTTGGTCAGCGGGAAAACCTTACGGGAAGCCATGGAAGCGCGCATCGCGGCGGGTGAGCGCAAGAACGCCGTTAAAGCGGCTGCCCTGCGCGTCAAAGCGTTGCTGAAGCAGGGCGCACCGTAATAACCTACGGGGATTTCCGTATAGCCAGTTGACTGCTCAACCGCAAACAATGTCAGCGCCTGGCATCGAGGATCGCCAAACGCCTCATGACAGGCACATGTAGAAAAATCAGCCCTGTAAGAATCGGCTGCGACAGACGCGATAAAGTAGCGCAGCGAAGCCATGAACGCAGGCGGAAGGGAGTCCATCGCGCACCGCGGCCATCGGCGTATGCCGTTCTGCCGTGAGCGCGCGACCTGATTGCATGACCACGCACGACGTCCTGAAAACCTATTTTGGCTACGAAACCTTTCGTGATGGGCAGGAAGCGCTCATCGACGCGCTGCTTCGCGGGCAGGACGCGCTTGGCGTGATGCCCACGGGTGCCGGCAAATCCCTGTGCTATCAGGTTCCCGCGCTGATGTTGGAGGGCATTGCGCTGGTCATCAGCCCGCTGATATCCCTCATGAAGGATCAGGTTGCCGCTTTGAAAGCGGCGGGCGTAGCGGCGGCCTATATCAACAGCTCGCTTACCGCGGGGCAGCAGCGTGAGGCGCTGCGAAGGGCAACGCAGGGGGCATACCGTATCATTTACATCGCGCCGGAAAGGCTGGATGTGGCGGATTTTCTCACGTTTGCCAAGTCTGCGGCTATCAGCCTTGTGGCTGTGGATGAGGCGCATTGCGTATCCCAGTGGGGTCAGGATTTTCGACCCAGCTACTGCAAAATCGCGGATTTTATTGAAAGTTTGCCGAAGCGACCGCCCGTCGGCGCGTATACCGCCACCGCCACCCCGCAGGTCAAGGCGGACATGGCAAAACTATTGCGGCTGCAAAACCCGGTTATGCGCGTAACAGGGTTTGACCGCCCCAACCTGCGCCTGTCCTGCCAGAAGCCCAGCGATCGGTTTGCGGCGCTGATGGCCGTACTGGAACGCCATCGCGGGGGAAGCGGCATCATATACTGCAACACCCGTAAAACCGTGGAAGATGTTTGCCAGCGCCTGACGGCCGCGGGCATCTCGGCCACACGCTATCACGCGGGGCTGAGCGATGCAGAGCGTATGCGCAATCAGGATGACTTCCAGTACGATCGGCGGAGCGTAATTATTGCCACCAATGCGTTTGGCATGGGCATTGATAAGTCCAACGTTGCTTTTGTGGTACATTATAACATGCCCAAGAGTCTGGAGAACTACTATCAGGAAGCAGGCCGCGCGGGGCGGGACGGCAGCCCCGCCGAATGCGTGCTGCTCTATAACGGGCAGGATGTCATCACTTGCCGTTGGATGATTGAGCACAGCGAGCCTAACCCGGAGCTGACCGCCGCTGAACAGGCGGCACTCTACCAGCGGGACATGGATCGGCTGCGGCAGATGACCTTCTACTGCGCCAGCCAGCGTTGCCTTCGGCAGTTTATCCTGAATTACTTCGGCGAGCGTGCGGATGCGGATTGCGGCAACTGCTCCGTATGCCTGGGCGAACCGTTTGAGGTTCGTTCAGGCGGGCACGCCGCATCGCCATACGCAGCGCCTGCAATCGGTCAGCCTCGCGGGGGCAGGCGCACCGCTCCAGCAACCCGCGCAAAAGAGATTGTGCAGGAGGAATCCGCCCTCTACGCCCAGCTCAAGGAGCTGCGCGCCAAGCTGGCCGCCGAGAGACACATCCCCGCCTATGTGATTTTCAGCGATGCAACATTGCGGGATATGTCCATAAAAAAACCCCACACGTGGGGGGATTTCTTGGGCGTATCAGGCGTTGCGGATCAAAAGCGGAATCGATACGGTGATGCGTTCCTGGCGGTGCTCTGCCAGTATGACGGTGTTCCTTATGCGCCGCACACCTTAGCGGAGGACGATGATTTTGCCGCGGATATAATGCCTGTGCGCGGCCGCGATGCCGATCATACGGGTCACCCATGGAGTGCCAGCGAAGATGAGCGGCTACGGGACGCGTTTGAAAGAGACGCCACCATCGCTGAAATGTGTCAGGAGCATGAGCGTTCGCCCTTTGCAATCCGCGCAAGGCTACGGCGGCTGGGACTCATGCTCTAGCGAAGCTTCGCACGCGTTATGATTGATGCCGTACGCGCTTCATCGCAGCCCATCTGGATTACCGAGCCACATCGGCCTCTACAGTACGGATGGCGCCCATGGGACAATAGCGTGTGCACTTTCCGCAGACGATGCATTGATCATCATCGATCACTGGTAAAGAAAACACATTGCGCTGTGTAATCGCTTTCTTGGGACAAACGTAAATGGCGGGGCAACGGTGGTTTTGGGGGCAGCGGTTGGCATCTACAATCAGTTTCATGTTTCTTTCCTCCCGATATTCGGTTCGTAAGACTTGGTTTCTCTGCGCTACTGTGCAGAGAGGTTTGCCGGCGCATCGCAGTAGATGTGTTTGAGCATCGCAATCACCTGCTCAACCCGCGCATCCGCGATGGCATAGGTAACCGTTTGGCCTGCACGGCGATCCACGACCATCCCGCACGCTTTGAGCAATGCCAGGTTTTGCGACAGCGCGGATTGGGATACCCCGCTAAGCGCCTTGCAAAGCGCGCCGACATGGTAAGGCTGCTCGATGAGCAGGCAGAGGATCTGCAGGCGGGTTTCGTTTGCCAGCAGCTTGAGCGTATCGGCAATCCGCTTGATTTCGGTGTGCATGCTTTCCCTCCTATCGGCTGCGCCAAAGGTTGTGCTTGCGCTATACATATTAGCGTTTTATAATATACTTATATTCAATTGACTTGTCAAGTCCCGCACACAAAAAAGTTTACACACCCAAGCGCAGCGTAGGCGAGAACGCATTTTCACGGCCTTGCCGCATCTTTCCGGCGACGCGAACTGGCCAGCGCTTCCGCGCGCTCCGCACAAGGCTGATGACTATGCTTCGCAGCGGTTTGCGCATACGGCTTGATGCAATGATGTTTTTGACGATTCACGCAACTGGCAACTGCCAGCGTTCATCCTTTATGGCGCAGGACGCACTTCCCCGCTTCGTACGGTATGCAGCAAACCCGTTGCATCCCGTACCAGCAGCGCGCCCTTTGTGTCGATATCTTCCGCAAGACCCTCGATGGATACGCCGCCCGACTGACAAACCACACGCTGCCCCAGCGTGAGCGAATGGGCGCGATAGGCGGCCAGATGCGCCGTGCTCAGCGGTTGGTATGCCAGCAAGCGGGCGGTGATCTCCGCCGCAAGTCGGTTCTTCACAGCTCCTGCGCACCCAAGATGACCTACGACATCGCGCAATTCTTGCGGCACATCGCTTTCCCGCAGGTTAAGCCCGATACCGATCAGCAAACTTTCCATGGTTCCGGTCTCAAGATCGGTGGTTGCTTCGGTGAGGATGCCGCATACCTTTTTGCCTTGATAGAACAGGTCATTAACCCATTTGATGCTTGTTTTGACCCCGCAAACCGCGTACACTGCCTCCGCCACAGCTACCGCGGCAAAAGCCGTCACACCCAAGGCATCTTCGGCAAGTTGCCCTATGCCCAATGCCAGCGTCATATACAGCCCTGCCTGCGGCGGCGAATAAAACGTTCGGCCTTGGCGCCCTCTGCCAGCCGTCTGCTGCTCTGCGACCACCAGAAAAGGTGCAGCCTCGCCCGCAACCATCAGGCGTTTTGCCTGGTTGTTGGTGGAATCCACTAGCGCAAGGCAATGCACCGTAACGCCCTGCGCGCCCATCAGCGCATGCAGGCCGCTGGCCGTAACCCGGTCATAGGCAGGGGAAAGCTTATGGCCGCGGTTTTGCGTGGATTCAATGGCGATACCCTCTTCCCGCAGCGCGTTGACTGCTTTCCAAACAGCATTGCGTGATACGCCGAAACGCGATGCCAGCGCCTGCCCGGAAATGGCGCTTTCGCGGTTTTCTTCCAATGCCTGAAGGATACTGTCCTTGAGTTTCATTTCGCCTCCTGCGCATGTTCGGCGCCAGATGTTCTCTCCGGTGATGCAATCTCCGTGCGGCCGTATGGCGCCAAAGCGCAAACTACAACTGCCGAGGCCCGTGATTGTATTATACCAAGCAACACAAGCGCGCACAAGCATGCTTGCATCGTAAGTATCAACCAGCGTATTCTGCTAGCGACACGCTTTCACGGATAACCTCAACAACCTGCGCCTGCTCTGCCGCATGCTTGTACGGCATGCGGCAGCGATCAGCAGTTGACAGCCATGCCACCCCTTGCTATCATTGGAGTGCGCCGCCCCGTCCCCACCCGGCTGTATCGCCGGTATGCGGTTGCCCGCATCACAAACAGCCGTTTGCCGACGGTTTGTCCAAATCGGTTTGTCAAAATCCAGACAATACTTGTCGCTGCCCATAAAAGCCGTTATACTGTCTGAAACCCCATCCAAGCCAAGGAGGAAGCCCGTATGTATAAACTCGGTGTGTATTTCGGCCGTTTTTTGCCGCCGCACAGGGGTCATCTGTACCAGATTATTGAGGCATCCACCCAGTGTGAGAAGCTGGTGGTCGTCATCTCCGATAACGCAACCCAGACGCATGAGCTTTGCCAAGCCGCCGGGTTGCCTACCATTACCTATCAGCTCCGCAAACAGTGGATATCCCAGCAGGTACAGGATATGGAGCATATTCAGGTGCGCGTGCTGGATGAAACTGATATCCCCGCGCCGCCGGAAGGCTGGCCGCTGTGGAGCGAGCGCATGAAGGCGGTCGTCGCGGAGCATATCGACGCGTTTTTCATGGGCGATGGCGAGGAGCAAGCCATTCTGGCGCAGTATTTCCCCGATGCTGTGGTAGAGCTTTTTGACCCTGCCCGTACGCGGTATCCCATCTCTGCGACGGATATCCGCAACAACATTCTGGGGAACTGGCATTACATTTTGGGTTCGGCGCGTCCGTTTTTTGCCAAGAAAGTGCTCATCGCCGGTACGGAAAGCTGCGGCAAAACCACGCTCACCAAATGCCTTGCCAAGCTATACAACACATCCTGGTCAGAAGAAGTAGGCCGCTACTACGCGCGCGATTATCTGGGCAATGATGAAACCATCTTTACCGATACAGATTTTTTCCGCATCGCGCATTTGCAATATGAGCAGGATTATCAGGCGCTGCGCACCGCTAACAAGGTCTGCTTTTTTGATACCGACGCAACGTATACCGATTATTTCAGCGAAATTTATCTGGGGCATCGAAACCCGTTGGTAGAAGCTTACATCGATCATACCAAGTATGACCTGATGCTTTACCTGCTGCCGGATGTCAAATGGGTTGCGGATGGCCAGCGCCTCAACGGCGAGAAGGAACGCCGCATGGCGCTTAGCGACAGGTTGCTCAACATGTACCATTACCACGGCTTTGGCGATAAGCTTGTGGTAATCAACGGGGATTATACCCAGCGCCTGAGCAAAGCCATCGCGCTGGTCGATCGCCTTGTCTCCGGTGTGATCACCTGACAGGAGGCCATAGGGCCCCCTGCTTACTGTGATGCCACCACAAAAGCTGCATACCATGCCCAAGGCCACACAAGGCGCTTGGGCATTTATGAACACGTTATGAACATTTGTGATTGATGTTGACAAGTAAAAAAACGCCAACTATAATGTTAGCATCCTAACAATATCAGGAGGCGAAAGACGACGTTATGGAAACTAGACAGGAAGTAACCTTTGTCATGCGAAGGTTATTTAACCTCATCCGCAAGCTCGCGGATTCTAAACTGCATACAAAATGGAAATTCACGCCCATGCAAGGTCACGTGATTCACTTCATTCACCACCACGCCGGGGAAGCCGTATACCAGCGGGATTTGGAACGCGCCTTTGAAATCAGGCGCTCTACGGCCAGCGCCATCTTGCAGACCATGGAACGGAAAGGGCTTCTCTATCGCGAGCCCGTGGTCCATGATGCGCGCCTCAAGCGGCTTATGCTCACGCAGCTTGCCACCGAGCACCATGATCATGTGCGGTCGGTATTTGAAGAAATCAATAAACTGATTACCAAAGACATCACGCCGGATGAGCTGGCCGCGTTTCTCTCCGCAACTACGAAGATGGAGAACAATCTCAATGAATACCTCGCCCAACAGGGCGATTTACCCGAGAATCCTGACCACGGGGAGGCAAACGAATGATCAAACGACTCGCCAAGTGCTTGCGTGAATACAGCAAGCCGACTTTCCTCACCCCCCTTTATGTGTGTATTGAAGTCATCATTGATGTGGTCATCCCCATCCTGATGGCCAGCCTGATTGACGAGGGCATTTCCAAAGGAAGCATGACCGCCATCTGGCAGTATGGCATACTGCTGGTAATCAGCTGCCTTGTATCGCTTCTTTTTGGCGCACTGGCCGGACGCACAGCCGCAAAAGCTTCGGCCGGTTTTGCGCACAATGTGCGTCAGGATCTCTTCCATAATGTGCAAAGCTTCTCTTTTCTCAATATCGATAAATTCTCCAGCGCCAGTTTGGTTACCCGGCTTACGACCGATGTCACCAACGTGCAAAACGCCTTCCAGATGATCGTGCGTATTGCGGTTCGCTCGCCTATGATGCTGGTGTTTTCACTGGCGATGGCGTTCCGCGTCAGTCCCAATCTAGCATGGATCTTTCTGGTTTCCATCCCCGTGTTGGGTATTGGCATGTACCTGATCATCAGCAAAGCGCATCCTATCTTCAAGCGTGTTTTCAAGACTTACGACAAACTGAACAAGGTCGTTCAGGAAAATGTGCGCGGTATTCGCGTGGTCAAAAGCTATGTGCGTGAGAACTATGAAACGCAGAAGTTTGAAGCCGTATCGACCGATATCTATCGGGATTACAGTTTGGCAGAGCGCATCCTCGCTTTTAGCATGCCGCTGATGCAGTTCACCATGTATGTGATCATCCTGCTGCTTAGCTGGTTCGGCGCGCGGATGATCGTCGGCTCGACGCTGACCACGGGGCAGTTGATGAGCCTGCTTACTTACGCACAGCAAGTTTTAATGAGCCTGATGATGCTCTCCATGGTTTTTGTGATGGTAAGCATCTCCCGCGCCTCCGCGGAACGCATTGTCGAAGTGCTCAATGAGCAGACGGATATCCAAAGTGGCGATAACCCGATAACACAGGTGCGCGACGGCTCGCTGGAATTCCGCAATGTTGGTTTCAGTTACAGCAAAGATGCGCAGCATCTCTGTTTGAAAGACATCAACCTCACCATCCCTTCCGGCGCTGTGGTTGGCGTATTGGGAGAAACCGGCAGCGGGAAATCCACGCTGATGCAGCTGATCCCTCGTTTGTATGACGCTACGCTGGGCAGCGTATACGTTGGCGGCGTGAATGTGAAGGATTATGATTTGACCGCGCTGCGTGACGCGGTATCCATGGTGCTGCAAAAGAACGAACTGTTTACTGGTACCATTAAGGATAACCTGCACTGGGGCAATGAAAACGCGACCGACGCGCAGCTTGAACACGCATGCCGCCTGGCGCAGGCGGATGGGTTCATCCGGCAGTTCCCCGATGGGTATGATACGGTCATTGAGCAAGGCGGCGTCAATGTTTCCGGCGGGCAGAAGCAGCGCCTTTGCATTGCCCGGGCGCTGCTCAAAAGCCCCAAAATCCTCATTTTGGACGATTCCACCAGCGCTGTGGATACCGCCACCGACGCGTTGATCCGTCAGGCTTTCCGTGATGAAATCCCCCATACCACCAAGCTGATTGTCGCCCAGCGCGTCGCATCTGTACAGGAATCGGATATGATCATTGTGATGGATGGCGGAACCGTGGCCGCAGTCGGCACGCATGCAGAGCTGCTGCACAGCAGCGATATCTATCGGGAAGTCTATGAATCCCAAACGAAAGGGAGTGAACAGCCATGATGGGTGGTATGATGCGCGGCGGCCACGGCGCTAAAATGGGCCAACCTGCCAAGCTCAGCAAGGGCACGATCAAACGGCTGCTTGCCTACCTGGCACCTTTCAAATGGCGGCTGGCGCTGGTGCTGCTATGCGTGTTGATCAGCGCGGTCACAAGCGCGCTGGGCGGATTGTTCCTGCAACGATTGATCGATGATTACATTACCCCGCTGCTGTTGGTCGATAACCCCGTATTTGACGGTTTGCTGCGCGCGGTGCTCACCATGGGCGTGATTTATCTTGCTGGCGCGCTGGCGGGTTTCCTGACCAACTTCCTGATGGTTTCGGTAGGGCAAAACACGCTAAAGAACATCCGCGATGCATTGTTTACCCATATGCAGCGCCTGCCGATCCGCTATTTCGACACCCACTCCTTCGGGGATGTGATGAGTCACTACACCAACGATATTGACACGCTGCGCCAAATGATTAGCCAAAGCCTGCCGCAGACGGTATCGGCACTGGTTACGGTGATCGCCGTGTTTGTGGCCATGTGCGCGACCAACCTCATCCTGACTGCCTTTGTTGTGCTGACCATCTTCCTGATGATGCTCGTGGCAGCCAAAATCGGCGGCAAGAGCGGTGTATATTTCACCAAACAGCAAAAGGACATCGGCGGACTGAACGGCTACATCGAGGAGATGATCAACGGCCAGAAGGTGGTGAAGGTTTTCAACCATGAAAACAAAGCCATCGAAGGCTTTGAGCAGCGCAACACCGATCTGTTGGATTCGGCCACCAAAGCCAATACCTTCGCAAACATCCTCATGCCCGTACTGGGCAACCTTGGCAACCTGCAATACGCGCTCATTACCATTCTTGGCGGCGCGCTTGCCATCGGGGGCGTCGGTGGGTTAACACTGGGCGGCATCGCGGCATTTCTGCAACTGAGCCGCAGTTTCACCATGCCGATTACGCAAATAAGCCAGCAGCTCAACGCGGTAATCATGGCGCTGGCTGGTGCAGGCCGGATTTTCAAACTGATGGATGAGCCCGAGGAAGTAGATGCCGGCTATGTAACCCTCGTTAACGCTGCGCTTGACAGCCGCGGCGCGCTGGTGGAAACCACCGAACACACAGGCACCTGGGCGTGGAAACACCCCCACAGCGACGGTTCTGTAACCTACGAACGCCTGATGGGTGATGTGGTTTTGCAGGATGTGGATTTCAGCTATGAGGAAGGCAAACCTGTGCTCAACGACATCAGCCTGTACGCAAAACCCGGGCAGAAGGTTGCCTTTGTAGGCTCTACCGGCGCGGGCAAGACCACCATCGCCAACCTCATTAACCGCTTCTACGATATTTCCGATGGAAAGATTCGCTATGACGGCATCAACATCAACAAGATCAAGAAGGATGATCTGCGTAACAGCCTCGGCGTGGTGCTGCAGGATGTGAACCTGTTTACCGGAACCGTGATGGAAAACATCCGCTACGGCAAGCTGAGCGCCACGGATAATGCGTGCATCGCCGCCGCAAAACGCGCCAATGCCGATACATTTATCCGCATGCTTCCCAAGGGCTATGATACAGTACTGACTGGCGATGGCAGCGGATTGAGCCAGGGGCAGCGGCAACTGCTCTCCATCGCGCGCGCGGCCGTAGCCGATCCTCCCGTGATGATATTGGACGAGGCCACCAGCTCCATCGACACACGTACCGAAGCCATTGTGCAAAAGGGCATGGATGCGCTGATGCAAGGGCGTACCGTATTTGTGATTGCGCACCGCCTATCCACCGTGCGCAACGCCGATGTGATCATGGTGCTGGAGCAAGGCCGTATCATCGAGCGCGGCACCCATGACGAGTTGCTTGTGCAAAAAGGCAAATACTATCAACTCTATACCGGCGCCTTTGAGCTGGAGTGACCTGATATCTTTGTAAAACGCGGCTCCGTATACAGCGGAGCCGCGTTTTACTTCACGCAAAGGATGCAGCGCTTTCCAGATGCTTTGCCTGCATCAAGGGGCATAGGCTCGTTCTCTTGGCGGCAGGAAGCGTTACGGCGCCATCGTGGTTTTGCTTCCTAACAGGGCTATAACAAAAAACCCCCGCGCCCAATTTTCTATTTTGCGTTCTATCGATAATCATGGTATAATAATATTTCCGTGCGATTCCCGCAGGGTACGGTACGGCAACAGGCATCGGTGGCAATCCGCTGCAAAGCATATAACGCCATGGCCAGCCATACTACGCAAAAACACTGCCGCCCGTCCATACAGGCGGCGCGCGAGGCAACGCAGGCAAAGCCGCGTTCCCGCGAACCATTCCATACCCGATGCGTGGAATGCGAACATGGAAAGGAAGTATTCATGATTTTTTCCGAAATGCCCCTCATCGCGCCCATTCTGAAAGCTACGCGCGAGGCGGGCTATGAAGAACCTACCCCCATCCAGCGGGAGACCATCCCGATGGTTTTGCAGGGGAAGGATGTGTTGGGTTGCGCGCAGACAGGCACCGGCAAAACCGCCGCCTTCGCGCTGCCGATTCTCCAAAAACTGTACACCCAAAAGCAGGCAGTGCCCAGCCGTAAACCGCGCGCGCTGATCCTGACCCCCACGCGTGAACTGGCCATCCAAATCCAGGAGAACTTCACCCTCTATGGTAAGCACCTGGCGCTTCGCAACTGCGTTATCTTCGGCGGCGTAAACCAGGCTGGCCAGGTAGATCAGCTGCGGCGCGGCGTGCAAATCATCATCGCTACGCCCGGGAGGCTTAACGATCTCATCGGGCAAGGTCACATCGACCTGTCCCAGATTGAAATCTTTGTGCTGGATGAAGCCGACCGCATGCTGGATATGGGTTTTATCCATGATGTAAAGCGCGTAATCGCCTTGCTTCCCGCAAAGCGGCAAACGCTGTTCTTCTCGGCTACCATGCCCCACGAGGTGGAGAAGCTTGCCATGAGCATCCTGCAAGCACCGGAAACCGTAAAGGTAGATCCCGTCAGCAGCACGGTGGATACCATCCATCAATCGCTCTATACGGTGGATAAGCTCAATAAGCGGCTTTTGCTGGCCGATATCCTCAAGAAGCCCGAAGTGGAAAACGCGCTGGTGTTCACCCGTACCAAGCACGGCGCCGATCGCGTTGTACGCGAACTGGAACGCATGAATGTGCGCGCCATGGCCATCCACGGCGACAAAAGCCAGAGCGCCCGTCAACAGGCGTTGGGGCTGTTCAAGCGCGGCAATTTGAAAGTGCTCATCGCTACGGATATCGCCGCGCGCGGCATCGATGTCGCGGGGCTTTCCCATGTGATCAATTATGATCTGCCCAATGAACCGGAAGCGTATGTCCATCGCATTGGCCGCACAGGCCGCGCGGGGCTCGCCGGTGACGCCATCAGTTTTTGCTGTATTGACGAGATGAAGAGCCTGTACGCTATTGAGAAGCTTATCGGCAAAAAGATTCCGCGCGAGGAAAGCGCATGGCCGATGCAGGTGTTTACCGAGACGGTCAAGCAGCCCAGCCAGCCGCGCCCAGCCCGTGTGACGCGCGTCAATATGCGCGGGGAGGCAATGCCTGAGCGCAGAGGGATGTCGCCGATGGGCGGCATGAACAGTCGACGGCCAGCAACACCCGGCCGTACCCAAAGCGCAGGGACACCCGTAACGCAAGGTGACCGTTTCAGCGCCCAGCGCGGCGTACCGGTAGCCCCCAAGAGCAACACGTTTGCGCAGAACGGGCAAGGCATGGTCAGGCGCGCCGTTGAAGGCAACCGTCCTTTGCAGCAGGAGAATCGCGCGGATTATCGCGGCGGCTACAGCGCCAACGACCGTTCGCGGCGTACCAGCCAGCCCAGCGTTCGTAAATACGAATCACGCTGAGCGTATAACCTATCATAACAGCAGGGTGCTCCGCGTTTGCGGAGCACCCTGCTGTTATGCTTGTCAAAGAATACCCGGCTGGTTTCTACCATCGCTCGCTTCATAGCCTTGCGGGTTGTTCGCTGGCTATGCAAAAATGCTTTCGGGGTAAGTCGTTGGGGCGCTTGCCCACTCGGTTTAATAGACGCACCCGGCACTGCCGTGCCCTGCGCTTGTTAAACCTCCCACCCCCAGTTGGCTTTCGCTTTCGGCGAAATGCCCACTGGGCGCACGCACTCTTTCGGTATCCAAACCCCGCAAGGGCCAGTGGTTCTTGATCTTTTACCGCTGTGGCGGGGTTTTTCGACAACCTTCTTGTTTTCGATTCTTCTCCAGCGCCGCCCTTGCTACCAGCAAGCATCGCAGCCATCTGCTTGCGGCAGTGTTGACTATTGCGCCCGCTTCCATCACGTTCAAGCCCCCAAAAGGCGACTTGAGGATCACGTGCATGGTCATTCGTACGCTCTACCGCCGCTCAAATACCCGCAGTTTCGCACTGCGCGCCCTTGGATTTTCCGCAATCTCCGCAGCCGTTGCCGCAATCGCACCGCCGCCGAGCACCTTGCCGGTTGAAACCTTTCCGCATGTGCATATGGGCGCTTTGGGCGGGCAGGTACACGGGTTCTGAAAGCGCCGGAATGTGTTTTTCACGATCCTGTCCTCCAGCGAATGAAAGGTAATCACCAAAAGCCGACCGTTTGGCGCAAGCAGCGAAGCGATATCCGCCAGCGCGGCTTCCAGCGGCGCCAGTTCATCATTGAGCGCAATGCGAACTGCCTGGAATGTCCTTCGCGCAGGATGGCCATCATCCTTGCGGCGTACCGCCTTGGGGATGGCCGCATCCACCACGCGCACCAGTGCCTGCGTTGTCAGGATGGGCTGCTCACGGCGTTTTTCGTCAAATACCTGCGCTATGCGCGCCGCCCATTTCTCCTCCCCGAACGCCGTAAGAATGCGTCGAAACTCGCTTACCGTGATGCCTGCAAGGTATTCTGCCGCCGTCTGCCCCTGCGTTGCATCCATGCGCATATCCAGCGGCGCATCCTCATGGTAGCTGAACCCGCGATCGGCGTTATCCAGCTGGTAGCTGCTCACGCCCAAATCCAGCAACGCGCCATCTAATGGCGGCGCGTTCACGCCCATGAGCAGCGCCTTGGCGTCGTGAAAATTGCCGTGCAAAGGCATAAACCCCGCGTAATTCTGCAATCGCTCACTGGCGGCGTGGATCGCTTCCCTGTCGCGGTCAATGCCAAAGAGCGTTGCCTTGCCTCCCGCCGCACGCAGGATGCCCTCGCTATGCCCGCCCCCGCCCAAGGTGCCATCCAGATATACGCCGCCTTCACACGGGCGCATCCATGCCATGACCTCGTGATAAAGCACCGGCAGATGATGAAATGTTTGCGCCATATGGTTCATGGGAGCGCCGCGCCTGTGCGCCTGCTGAAAGGATGGGTTGCCCATTGGCTTACCCCCTCCAGCAGCCGGCAAGGCCGCTCCTCTTCCTTTCCTGTCATTCGCTGCGCGGGGCGACGATGCCCTACCTACCGCGGACGCCGACGCTGCGGCGACCGCGGGTCATCATGCCTTCTTCCTTTGCCTACGCGCCTGCTTTGAGCTCCGCGATGCGTTGCGCAAGAGAAGCAAGCATGGTTTGGTTGGTCGCAAGTTTCTCCTGCTCCTGCGCTACCAGCGCGGCAGGCGCTTTACCCGTGAAGCCCGGGTTAGTCAGGCGTGCCTGCGCACGGGCAATCTCGTTTTCCAGCAATGCCCGTTCCTTTTCAAGGCGCGCAATTTCCTTGTCAAAATCCACCAGATCGCCCAGCGGAATGCGTATCTCCGCGGAAGCGCAAATGGCGCTGACCGTCTTTTCCGCGCTTGCTTCACCCTTGGCGGCAAAACTTACGCCGCTTGCGCCCGCCAGGCGTTGCAGGTATGGCTCTGCAATGGCCAGCGCCTCCGCCCAGCCAGCTTCGGGTATCAGTGTGATATGGGTGCGCTTGTTTGCGGCAACTTTCATCTCCGCACGCAGGTTGCGTATGGTGCGGATAATCTCCATCAACCCTTCCATTTGCCGCTCTTCGCCTTCAAATGCGAAAGCGGGGTTCACCTCGGGCCAGGGCGCGAGGATCAGCATCCCCTGCGCGTTTGGCAGGTGCTGGTATACTTCCTCCGTCAAAAACGGCATGAAGGGGTGCAGCAGTTTGAGTACGCTCTCCAGTACCAGGTACAGCACGGCACGCACATTGCGCTTTTGCGCCTCATCAGTACCCGTGAGCCTGCCTTTGGACATCTCAATGTACCAATCACAAAACTCATTCCAGGTAAAATCATAAATTTTGTTGGCGGAAAGGCCGAAATCCCCATCCTCCATGTGCGCGCTCACCTCGGCGACCGCCTTTTGCAGGCGGGCGAGTATCCACTGATCCGGCAAGGTCAGCAGCGCGGGGTCGATCTGCTCCCTGCTATCCATGTTCATGAGCACAAAGCGGCTGGCATTCCATACTTTGTTGGCGAAATTGCGGGCGGATTCCACCTTCTCCGTAGAGAAGCGGGTATCGTTGCCCGGGCTGATGCCCATCGCCAGCGAAAAGCGCAGCGCATCCGCGCCATAGTTATCAATAACCTCCAGCGGATCCACGCCATTGCCAAGGCTTTTGGACATTTTGCGCCCCTGCGCGTCACGCACAAGCCCATGGATGAGCACCGTATCAAACGGCGTTTCGCCCATCTGCGCGATGCCGCTGAAAATCATCCGTGCCACCCAGAAGAAAATGATATCATACCCCGTTACCAGCATGCTGGTGGGATAGAAGTACTTGAGGTCCTCCGTCTGTTTCGGCCAGCCAAGCGTGCTGAACGGCCACAGTCCGCTGGAGAACCAGGTGTCCAGCACATCCTCATCCTGCCGCAGGCGCGTGCTGCCGCACTTGGGGCATTTGTGCGGGGCATGCTTGTCCACAATGGTTTCGCCGCATTCCTCACAGTACCATGCGGGGATGCGGTGCCCCCACCAAAGCTGACGGCTGATGCACCAATCGCGGATGTTCTCCATCCAGTTGAAGTATATCTTGCTGAACCGCTCAGGGATGAACTTGGTCTTGCCTTCACGCACAACCTCGATGGCGGGTTTAGCCAGCGGCGCCATCTTCACAAACCATTGCAGGCTGGTTACAGGATCCACGGTGGTGTGGCAGCGGTAACAGGTGCCCACGTTGTGGGTATAATCCTCCACTTTCACAAGGTGGCCGGTCGCTTCCAGCTCTTTGACGACGGCCTTACGGCATTGGGTTTCAGGCATGCCCTCGAATTTCCCGGCAAAGGCGTTCATGGTGCCATCATCATTGGTCACGCGGATGATTTCCAGATCATGACGCTTGGCGACTTCAAAATCGTTGGGGTCATGAGCGGGGGTGATCTTCACCGCGCCGGTGCCAAAGGCCATATCCACATAAGTATCCGCCACCACGGGAATCAGTTTGTTCATAATCGGCAGCACCACCATCTTGCCAACCAGTGCCTGATAGCGCGCATCATCGGGGTGCACGGCCACGGCGGTATCTCCCAGCATGGTTTCGGGGCGGGTGGTTGCCACCGTCACACCCTTGCCGCCGTCCGCGGCGGGGTAATGGATGTGCCAGAGGTGGCTTGCCTGCTCTTCATACTCTACCTCCGCGTCCGATAGCGCGGTACGGCACACGGGGCACCAGTTGATAATGCGGTTGCCGCGGTAGATATACCCCTTGCGGTACATATCCACAAACACTTCGCGCACAGCTTCGTTGCAGCCCTCATCCATGGTGAACCGCTCACGGCTCCAATCACAGCTCGCGCCCAAACGGCGCTGCTGGCGGTTGATACGGCCGCCGTACTCCTGCTTCCATTTCCACGCGCGCTCTAAAAACGCTTCACGCCCGATCATCTCTTTGGTGAGTCCCTCGCTGCGCATTTGATCCACAATTTTCACTTCGGTGGCGATGGAGGCATGATCCGTGCCGGGCAGCCACAAGGTGGGGTCGCCCTTCATGCGGTGGTAGCGGATGGGCGCATCCTGCAAAAGGCAGTCCATTGCGTGCCCCATGTGTAACTGCCCTGTAATGTTGGGCGGCGGCATCACGATGGTGAAGGGCTTCTTGCCTTCAACGCGGCGTGGCGCAAACGCTCCGCTCTCTTCCCACATGCGGTAGAGTTTATCCTCGATCTCTCTGGGGGTATACACTTTTTCCATCTCAAAGGTCTGTTTTGAATCGCTCATTGCCCTAACACCCTCCATCTACTTACATGGGGATAAAATCCAACAAAATCAACACACCGAGCAGTACCATCACCAATCCGATCCCCTTCATGGGCACCACCGCGCGCTCGCCTTTCTCCTTGAGGACCAGTTGGCAAACTTTGGGTGCTTCATAATACAGCAGCGCCCCCACCGCCATGAGGATGATACCCGGCACACTCAGGCGAGCCAGCACACCTTCCCAATATGTCATGCGTTATCCTCCTTTGCACTCGGTACTGCCCTGGCATCACATGCGGATTGTCCAGTGCTCTCACAGGACAAATCCGTTACCCTTTTCTGCAAGTTTTATGCAAAAAAGCCGCCGCGTCCTGAAAGGACGGAGCAGCTCCGTGGTACCACCTAACTTCACGATGACAAACGCCATCGCCTCAACGCGCTGTAACGGGCGCCTACGGCAGAACTAGCACGGCTGCGCCGTGTTCATCCCGCGCCTTCCCGGGCGACTTTCCGCAGTGCCGCCAGCCAAACGACTTTCCAGCCTATGAGCCGTTCTCTCTGTGAGGCGATGCTGCGTACTCCTCCCGTTCATCGGGCAAATGCCCGTGAAGGTCGCGCATGCGCGACCTTCACAGATGCAGAAAACGACTTACGCGTTTTCCTTCTTTTTTTCGGTCATGTCGATGACCTGCTTGCCGTTGTAATAACCGCAGTGCTTGCACACGCGATGGCTAAGCTTTCTCTGGTGGCACTGTGGGCATTCTCCGATGCCGGGAAGCGTCAGTTTCCAGTGAGCGCGACGGCTACGGCCGCGGGCACGAGATATTTTTCCTTTCGGAAGAGCCATGGTCTACACCTCCTCATCCTTTGTCAGCAAGCGCTGCAATGCTTCAAAAGGACGCTGTGTCTGCGATTCCTCTTCGCACGAGCTCTTGAAAATATCCTGCGAGTACGCATCAAGCCCTTCGCCGCCTGTGCAATTCTCCCCGCAAAGGAAGCGCATGGGCAGGTTCAGCATGATTAGCGTCAGCGCGAGTTGGTCTAGGGTCACCTTGCTGCCTTCGTAACGGAAATCCTCATCTTCGATCTCGTTTGCATCCTTGCGGAAGTTTTCCGCAAAGGAGAGGGCAAGCGGCACGCTGGCGGGTGCAAGGCACTTGGCGCATGTGGCGTGGGCGATGGTCGTCAGCTCGCCTTCCAATCGCACGGTGCCTTCCACGACACTGTACTGGCCTGCCAGTTTGACCGTATCAAAGGATACCGTTTCACCGACCACATCCTGCGGGGGAACCGAGACTTCCGCCGTAAAGGGAAACTGATTCCCCTGCGCCAGCAAAGCCTTCGAAACATCCAGCTCCATAGGTTCCTCCTCAAACGTGACCAATTTGCATTATAAGCGAGATTCTCACGCTTGTCAATCGGTTTTTTCCATACACGCTTACGCACAAACACGAAGTGTGTCCGGCAAAACCGATGCGCGTCAATCCGAGATGGGCCGCCCTTGAATGATCGCCACCGTATCGTTGGCAATTACCAACTCCTCATTGGTGGGAATTACGCACACCTTCAGGGTGCTGTCATCGGTAGAGATGATGGCCTCGCTGCGGGTCATGTTCTTTTCCGGGTCAAGCTTGGCGCCCAGGAACTCAAAACCCTGCATCACCATGGCGCGCAGGTTGTGGTTATTTTCCCCAATGCCAGCGGTAAATACGATCGCGTCCACGCCGTTCATGGCGGCGGCATACGCGCCGATGTACTTGCGGATGCCCCACACCAGGATATCCCGCGCGATGATTGCGCCAGCGTGGCCGTTATCGCAGGCATCATCGATATCACGCATATCGCTGGAAAGCTCGCTTACGCCCAGCAGTCCGCTCTTTTTGTTGAGCAGGGACAACACCTCATCCACGCTCATTTGCTCATTGTTGGCAATATACTGTACCACGGCAGGGTCAAGATTGCCGCTGCGGGTGCCCATCAGCACGCCTTCCAGCGGCGTAATGCCCATGCTGGTATCCACGCATTTGCCGTTGACCACCGCCGCCAGGCTGGAGCCGTTGCCCAAATGGCAGGTAATGATGCGGCTGTTGTTGTGATCCAGCCCTAAAAACTCGCAGGCTCTCTTGCTAACATAGCGGTGGCTGGTGCCATGGAAGCCATAGCGCCGTACGTGCAGCTTGTGATAGTATTCCATGGGCACGCCGTAGAGGTATGCCTTTTTGGGCATGGTCTGGTGAAACGCCGTATCAAACACCGCCACATTGGGGGTTTTGGGCATAACCTGCTCGCATGCTTCGATGCCCATCAGGTTGGCGGGGTTGTGCAGCGGGCCCAGCGGGATGTTCTCGCGGATGGCGTCCTTCACATCCTCGGTCACCAACACGCTTCCGGTGAAGCGCTCGCCGCCGTGCAGCACGCGGTGGCCAACCGCCACGATTTCGTCCATGCTCGTAAGCGCGCCCTTCTCCGCATCAGTCAGCGCTTTCAGCATCCACTGGATGCCGATGGTATGGTTCTTCATGGGTGCGGTGGCCTCGTAAACCTTATCGCCGACCGTCTGTTTGATGTGACTGCCCTCGATGGCGATGCGTTCGATAAGCCCCTTGGCCAGTAATTGTTTGGTTTCCATGTCCAGCAGCTGGTATTTGAGGGAGGAAGAACCCGCGTTGAGAATCAGAACTTTCATGCTTGGCAAACTCCTTATGCTTGTGCCTTGACGGCGGTAATGGCGACCATGCTTACGATGTCCTCAATGGAACAGCCGCGGCTTAAGTCATTGACGGGCTTGGCCAAGCCCTGCACGATGGGGCCGATGGCCTCCGCGCCCGCGAAACGCTGTACCAGCTTATAGCCGATGTTGCCGGATTGCAAATCGGGGAAGATGAGCACATTGGCCTGCCCCGCAACGTTGCTGCCGGGCGCTTTGAGCTTGCCCACGCTCTCCACCAGCGCCGCATCAGCCTGCAACTCCCCGTCGCAGGTAAGCTCCGGGGCGAGTTCATGCACCTTTTGCGTGGCAAGCTGCACTTTGGTGACCGCATCGCTCTTTGCGCTTCCCTTGGTGGAAAAGCTCAGCATCGCCACCTTAGGCTCAAGCCCGACAATCTGCTGTCCCGTCTGCGCGCTGGCAATGGCGATAGCCGCCAGCTCATCGGCCGTGGGATCGGGTATCACCGCGCAATCACCGAAAATCAGCACGCCGTCATCACCGTACTGTTTATCCGGCACTTCCATGATAAACGCCCCGCTGACCACCGTGATGCCCGGGGCCGTTTTGATGATCTGCAACGCCGGGCGCAGCACATTGCCGGTAGAGTTGATCGCGCCCGCGACCATCCCGTCCGCGTCGCCGGTTTTTACCATCAGCGCGCCATAATATAGAGGATCGCCCTGCGCCAATTCCCTTGCCTGTTCCAGCGACAACCCCTTGGCCTTGCGCAGCTCATAAAGCAAATTGGCATAGGCTTCGGTTTTGTTGCTGGTTTTGGGATCGATCAATTCGATGCCAGTGAGACCGGTACCAGTTTGCGCAGCAACCTGCTCGATCTCAGAAATGTTCCCAAGCAGCGTAACCTTGGCGAGCCCCTGATCTGCGATCCGACGGGCAGCCTGCACCGTACGCGGCTCCGAACCTTCCGGCAAAACGATGTGTTGAGCGTTCTGCCTGGCCTTCGCCTTGATTTTGTCAATGACGGACATGGCGGTTTCCTCCCTTATGTGATAGAATGCTAGTGGTTTGTAGCGGTATACAACCGCAGTATTATACACCCTTTTCAAAGGAAATGGAAGGGAAACGGCAAAAAACGCACTGTTTATTCGAAAACAAATGTTATGCGCTCACTGGAGATGACCACACAAACAATCGAGATCGCGGCGGCCGATAGAACCCTTGCCAGGCGTTACCGCGGAAGCGTCTCGTTGACCCATTCGACCCATAAGCGTGGAATCCCTGCTGGTTTGCCGTATGCTTTACAAGATACAGGAGGGCTTATGCAGCCAATTGTCGGGATCATTTGTGAATACGACCCCTTTCACCTAGGGCATGCACGGCAGTTTGCGCTCATCAAAGCAAAGCTGCCCAACGCCCGCATTCTCTGCGTCATGAGCGGGTGCTTCACCCAGCGGGGAAGCGCCGCATTATTTCCCCCCGCTTTCCGTGCACGCGCGGCGCTGCGCGCGGGCGCGAGTATGGTGCTGGAGCTTCCCTGCGCTTATGCTTTGCGGGATGCGGAGAACTTTGCGCTGGGCGGTGTTTCGCTGCTTCACCAACTTGGATTTGTCACCCACCTGAGCTTTGGCATGGAGGATGATGCCCTGCCCTTTGCTACTGAAGTGGCGGCACTGTTAGAAAACCCTTCCCCCATCTTTACCCAAGCGCTCCACACGGCGCTTGCCACCGGAAAATCTTTCGCCGCAGCGCAGGCGCAAGCCGTCGCCTGTGCGTTTGCGGACAGCAGCCCGAGCACTGCGCCACAGGCGCCTGCAGCATCATCCATACAGGATACGGTTTCCGCTGCGATGGCAAAACCTAATAACATCTTGGGCATTTGCTATTTGCGCGCCCTGCGGCGGCTGGGCAGCACCATCCTGCCTTTGCCCGTAAAGCGCATTGGCGATTACCACGCATCTTCTCTTGCGGCCTCCGGCTTCCCTTCTGCCAGCGCCACGCGAAAGGCTTTTCTCGCAGGGGATACCGCTGCCGCCGAAGCCGCCTGCGGTTACCCGCTCACCGGTGTGCCGCATCATCGGCCGGAGGCGCTGGATACGGTGCTGCTGCACAAGCTGCGTTCTATGAGCACGAAAGCGATTCAAGCCCTGCCGGATTGCAGCGAAGGGCTGGAAAACCGCATCGCCGCATTAGCATCCAGGGCTACCACGCGCGCCTCGCTGCTCACCTCAATCAAAACACGGCGGTATGCACACGCACGCTTAAACCGCCTGCTTAGCCATGCTTTGCTGGATATGGACGAGGCGCTGCTCGCCAATCATCCCCAGCCGCATTACGCGCGGCTGCTCGGTTTTCGCAAGGCGGATGAACCCTGCCTTGCCGCGCTGCGGCACAGTGGTATACGCATCATCGCCAAAGCCGCCCACGGCGATATGCGCGATCCGCTTTATGCGCTGGATCATCGCGCCTATGACCTATGGGCGCTCGGCGCTGGTTTACCCGCAGGGCTGATGATGCGGCAGGGAGTTGTGATCGAATAACAGCTCCGCGAATGCTGTGAGCGCAAGAGAAAAGGGCAAAGCACCATGGCTTTGTCCCTTTTGTATTCTTATCTGTGGCTTTACGGGGTAAGCGGCGGCTCATCGCTTTGCTGCGCCGCCCCCGTCAACTGGGGCAGTGGTGGCAGTTCGCGCACATCCGCGATGCCAAAGTGCTCCAAGAATTTATCCGTCGTCGCATAGAGGATGGGTCTGCCCAGCGCCTCTTTGCGGCCAACCTCCTGGATGAGCCCTTTATGCAGCAGGGATTGCACCGAATAATCACACTTTACCCCGCGTACATGCTCCACCTCACCTTTGGTGGCCGGCTGGCTGTAGGCAATCACCGCAAGTGTTTCCATGGCAGCCTGGGAAAGCGTTTGCCGCTGAACGGGCTGCAACAGCCTTTCCACATATGGCGCGTACTCCGCACGCGTTTCCAGTTTCAGGTGATCGCCATAACGCCGTATCGCAATGCCGCGCGTTTGGCTTTCATACTCCTTTTGCAAAAGCTCCACGGCATGCATGGTTTCCATCTCGCTTAGCCCCAATGCCAGCGCGAGTTCCGGCACGGCAACCGCCTCACCCGATACGAACAAAATCGCCTCAATCGCGTGAGGCGCTTCACTCAATTCCAAAGCCCTGTCTCCTCCCCGGATGCAGAATAATACGCTCCAGTGCCTCGCATTGCGTCACATAGACTTTCCCCAGCTTAAGCAGTTCTAAAAGCGCTATGAACAGCGTGACGACTTCTTCACGGCCGGGCACGCTGCAAAACAACTCCTCAAAGGGGATTTCCCCCACACTCAGGCGGCTCTGGATCACTTCCATACAGCTTTCCACCGTGTAGCAGTCCCGCCGAATATCCCGCAGGCGGTAATCCACCTGCCGATCCTCTTTGGGTTTACGCTCGGCCACGCGCCGCAGCGCAAGCCACAGCGCCTCCAACGTAAGGCCGTCCAGTTCCAGCGTCGGCGGCGGCAAAGGGATTTCCTCCGGCAGTTTGCCAAAAATCTGCAACGCGTTTTGTTCAAACTCCGCCATGTTCTGCGCGCTTTCCTTGAACTGCTTGTAGGCTGTAAGCCGCGCGATCAATGCCTGCTCCGGGTCCTCTTCCTCCTCGGTTTTGGGCGGTTTAGGCAGCAGCGCGCGGCTTTTAATTTCCACCAGCAGCGCGGCCATGGCAATGAACTCACTGGCCAACTCCAGGTCAAAATCTTCGGCGCTCCGCACCACTTCGATGAACTGCTCCGTGATTTCGCTCACGAACACATCTTTGATATCGATTTTCGCCTTGCCGATCAGGTGCAAAAGCAGATCCAACGGCCCGTCGAACTGCTTCAGACGGATGTGGATGCCCATCAGGCCGTACCCGTAAGCAGCAGGAAGACGTTGAGTACGCCACTCTCCACTGCGCCCGTTATCACCTGTAGAATGCTGATAAGCACACCGGAGAACATCAGCAACAGCAGCGCTATCTGCGCAAAGCGGTAAAACTGGGCATTCATGGTGAGCCGACCCTTCAGCACCAGATCATTGAGCACATGAAAACCATCCAGCGGAGGGATGGGGAGCAAGTTGAACACCGCGATGGTCAGGTTCATCGCCGCAAACAGCAGCAGGAAGCGCTGCACATGCAACAGCCAAGGCGTAGCCAGCAGGCTGTCGTTCACCATTCCGTAAACAATTGCGCCAAACGCCACGCCGTTGGATGAAAGCAGTTCCTTGGCGCCATAATACTGAATTACCTCCGGCTGCCACAATAGCGGGTTGAGCAGCGTAGCGATGAACAGTGAGATGATGAACAGCGTAAGGTTGGTTGCCACACCCGCGACAGACACCAGCAAATTCGCCCGCAGGTAATTGCCGCGAAAATTGCGCGGATTCACCGGCACAGGTTTCGCCCAGCCAAAGCCCAGCAGCACCAGGCTTACGGTGCCTAAGGGATCAAGGTGTTTGCGGGGATCAAAGGTAAGCCTTCCCAGCATTTTGGCGGTAGGATCGCCGCAACGGTAGGCCACATACCCATGTGCGATCTCATGCAGCATGAGCGTTATAAGAATAGCCGCGGCATAGTATACCATAAAGATCAAAAAGCCCACGGGATCATTGGTAAACCAGTTGCCCCAGGCCTGTAATCGGTTGAGAATATTCACAGTTCGACCTCGCTTCTAACATTGTATACTTCAAAAGGCACATGCTATTATAGCGTGCCCCATTGGAAAACACAAGCACGGCACAGGCGTGAAACAAGCTGAAAATACAAGCCTTGGGCGGGATACCCCTGCATGGCAACAGTCCAATCCAAAACACATGCCATCCTGCGCGCGAAAACCGCAAACCCTCCCCTCACGGCAGGAAACCGCTCCGGGAGGGTATATTGTCAGGCAGGGGATAAGCACTCGTATCCCGCTGTTTTTCTGCAAGGTTTGATCGGGCGCCGCCGTTATGAGCAGGTGCGTGGCGCCATACCGCCTTCGTTTACGCCCCGCGCGTCAGCCCATGGGCGCCGCTACCATACAACCTTGATTAAAGCGCCTCAATCACGCCGTCCAACAGCTTGCGGAAGGTATCCTTAACCTTGTTGCCCATCTCCATCACTTCCGCATGGTTCAGGGGCTGATCCAGCACACCGGCAGCCATGTTGGTGATGCAGCTAAGCCCCAACACCCGCGTACCGCCGTGGCGAGCTACGATGATCTCCGGCACGGTACTCATACCCACCGCATCCGCCCCCAGCGCGCGCGTCATGCGGATCTCCGCCGGGGTTTCGTATGTGGGGCCGTTGAGCCAGCAATACACGCCCTTTTGCAGGGGGATATGCTGTTTTTCCGCTACGGCCAGCGTAAGCGCTTGCAGTTCGCGATCCAAAGCATAGGTCATATCCGGGAAGCGGGGGCCGTACTCATCCAGATTGCTGCCGGTCAGCGGATTCTTGCCGGACAGGTTCAGGAAATCGGTAATCAGCATCAAATCCCCCGCCTGATAATCCAGATTCACGCCACCCGCGGCATTGGTCAGGATGATGGTGCTCACGCCCAGTTTCTGCATGACGCGAATGGGCATGGTTACCTCTGCAAGGTCATACCCCTCATAGGCATGAAAGCGCCCCTGCATCATGTAAACCGTTTTGCCATGAAGCGTGCCCGCATACCAGCGGCCTTTGTGCCCCTCCACTGTGGAGATGGGAAAGTGTGGAATATCATGATAATCAATGGAGCTGGCATCTTGCAGCGCCTCCACATAATCGCCGAGGCCGCTGCCCAGCACCACGGCAATATCCGCCTTGCCGCATGCGCGCTCAATGGCTGTTGCCGCAAGGTTGATCTTCTCCGCATATGTGAGTACCGTCATGTTCAAACCCTCCTTATGTTGTAAGCATCTCCGCAAATGATTCGGCGCCAAAACGTTCCTGTAGGCCAAACAGCTCCGCGATGGTGGCGGCGATATCCGCAAACGTCTTGCGGGTGCCAAGGTCCCTCAGCCCGCGCATCCCGGGCGTCCAGGCAAGGATAGGCGCGTACTCGCGCGTGTGATCGCTCCCCTGGAAGGTAGGATCGCAGCCATGATCCGCCGTAAGCAAAATCAGGTCACCCTCCCTGGCAAGCGTCATCGCTTTGCCAAGCTGCACATCAAAGGCGGTCAGCGCATCCGCGTAGCCCTGCACATCTCTGCGGTGCCCGTAAACCATATCGGTATCCACCAGATTCACAAACACAAGCCCTTGAAAATCCTGTTCCATCGCGGCGAGCCATTCGGCCATGCAAGCGGTATTGCCCGCCGCATGCACGCTTTTACGCAAGCCCCGGTAGTTGAAAATGTCCTCGATTTTCCCGATGCCATAGGTAAAGTATCCTGCCTCCACAAGCGCATCCAGCACGGTACGTCCTGTGGGGTCAAGGCTGAAATCCTTACGACGTGCCGTTCGTGTGAAGCCGCCCTTCTTATCGCCCACAAACGGCCGCGCGATCACACGCCCCACGGCATAATCCCCCGTGAGGATAGCGCGCGCCGCCTGGCTCCATTGGTATAAAGTTTCCACCGAAATAATCGCCTCGTTGGTCGCGATCTGGAAAACGCTGTCCGCCGAGGTATACACAATGGGGAAGCCAGTTTTCAGGTGTTCCTCGCCAAGTTCATTAAGGATTACGGTGCCGCTGGAGGCATAGTTGCCAAGGGTTTTGCGTCCAATGGCCTCCTCAAACGCCGCAATGACCTCCCGGGGAAACCCCTCGGGAAACGTGGGAAACGCCTTCGGCAGCGTAACGCCGCTGATTTCCCAATGCCCGGTGGTGGTATCCTTGCCCGCGCTGCGCTCCAGGGCGCGTCCAAAAGCGCCTGCGGCGTCCGCGGGAATCGCATAAGGAATCGTCGGGATTGCGCCAAGCCCCATGGCCGCCATGTTCGGGAGCCTGGGGTTTCCCTGTAATATCGTATGGGCAAGCGTGTTTGCCCCCTCATCGCCATACAGCGCCGCATCCGGCAATGCGCCTGCGCCAACGCTGTCCAGGACGATTAGAAACACCCGTTTCAAACAAAAGCCCCCTTATCGGTTCTATTAGTCTCATTTTACACCAAATTCACCGGAATGAAAACCTCTCCGCATCAAAATGTCCCTTTTCGTGATCCTCTCCTGATAAGCCGAGACAATATGCGGCGAACCCCTCAAACAATCAATCCGATCCTTTTTGATAGCGACCGTTGATGATTTATCAGGTTCATGCTGTGCGCAGCGCGCATATCTCGCTCGTGCTATTTACTTTTCGCTCGCCGCCCCGTACAATGGCAGGGACAGGAGTGATAAAATGCCTTACCCCTTTATTGCGACGGCGGCCTTCGGTTTGGAAGGCGTAGTCGCGGGTGAATTGAAACGACTTGGCCTTCCCGCCCGGGCGGAGCTTGGCGGCGCGCGTTTTTCCGGTGAGCCGCTGGATGCGATGCGTGCCAATCTATGGCTTCGTACCGCCGACAGGGTGCTGATGGTGCTCTGTGAACGGGATGTGCTTTCTTTTGAGGATCTATATCAGGCTGTGAGCGGCATCGCTTGGGAAACCCTGCTCCCCCGGAATGCCGCCATCCCCGTTTCCGGCAAATGCGTCAAGAGCCAGTTGATGAGCGTACGGGATTGTCAGGCTGTGGCAAAAAAAGCCATCGTTAACCGCCTGATGCAGCGGTTGCGCGCAGATACGCTGCCCGAAACCGGCGCGCCCTTTCCGGTGGATGTCGCAATCCATCAGAATCACCTGCGCGTAACGCTGGATATGAGCGGAGATGCGCTCAACCGCCGCGGCTACCGCACGCTGAACGGCGAAGCGCCGCTGCGCGAAACCCTGGCGGCAGCGCTGCTGGACATCTCCCCATGGCGACCCGCCATGCCGTTGTACGACCCCTGCTGCGGTACGGGCACGCTATTGATCGAGGCCGCGATGCGCGCCACGCACCGCGCGCCCGGGCTCAGGCGAACCTTCGTCTGCGAAGCGTATCCCTTTATGCCGCGGGAAGGCGTGCTGGCGCTTCGCCGTGAAGCTGAAGCCGCATACGTTCCAGAAACATCCTTTGACATTGGCGGCAGCGATATCGACCCTGAAGCCGTACAATTATGCCTGCGCCACATGGAGCAGGCGGGCTTTGCCTACCGCATTCCCGTGGAAGTGGAAGACCTGCGGCAGGTGACCCTGCCGCAGGAGAACGGCGTGTTTCTGTGCAACCCACCCTACGGGGAACGGATGGGCGATGTGGAAAGCAGCCGCGCGCTCTACCGCGCACTGGGCGAGCTGCTCAAGCGTCACCCTACGTGGAAAATGGGCGTAATCACCGCAGACCCGGCCTTCGAGCGCAATTTCGGCAGGCGTGCCAGCCACAAACGCAGGCTGTATAACGGTCGTCTGGAATGCGAGTTCTGCATTTTCGATTGAGAAGATCATCGCGCGAAGCGCCATGGTTTGTCGCGTTTGCGCAACCTTGGCGGCAGGTTTGCTATAGAGGAATTGCGTTCCCTTCGCCAGCTGCAATGGTTCGCTTTTTTGCGTACACTTACATCATGCTATTCTCTTAATCCAAAAATTATAGTTGACACCGTCCACATTTTGCGTTATCCTCCTGTTTATGGACACCGTCCACTAACGGGAGGTATTTTATGCAGGACGAACAAACCAAGGCCATTGCACACATCCGTAGTTTTAACCGCTTCTATACCCATACGCTGGGGCTGCTGAACCGGCACATACTGGATTCGGATTTTTCCCTGACTGAGGTGCGCATCCTGATGGAAATCGGCAAAAGCCCCAGCAGCCAGAGCAATGCCATCGCGGATCGGCTGGCCATCGATCGCAGCTTTGTCAGCCGTATCCTCAAGCGCCTGATGAGCAAGGGGCTTATCTCCAAAACGCCTTGCGGCAAGGATGCCCGCGCCAAGGATATCGCCATTACATCGGAAGGGCGCGCTGTTCTGGCGGAAATGGATGCCCGCTCCAATACGCAGATTGCATCGCTTATTAACGGGCTTTCCTCCACGGCGCTTTGCGAAATCGAACAGGCGATGAGCCTGATTCGCAGACAATTCTCCGCCGCGCTCTACCCGGTACGCATCCGCGGATATCAACCAGGGGACGCGCAGTACATCATCCATCGTCACCGGGATCTCTACGCGCAGGAGTACGGGCTTTCCAGCACCTTCGCGGATTATGTGGATACGCTGGTCACCCGCTTTACCAGTACGCTGAACCCTGCCCGGGAATGCGTGCTCATCCCCGAGATGAACGGGCAGCGCTTGGGCAGCATCGCCATCGCCCGTGCGGATGAGCAGACCGCACAGCTGCGTTTCTTCCTGCTGGAGCCGCAGGCACGCGGCTTTGGACTTGGTATGCGTTTGGCACAGGAAGCGCTTGCCTTTGCGCGAAACGCGGGGTATACGCATATATTCCTTGAAACCATCAGCGCGCTCACCTCGGCACGCGCGATCTACCATCGGTTGGGGTTTCGCATCGTGCACACGCAGCCACAAAACAACTGGTCCCGTGAAGTACTGGAAGAACGCTGGGAAATGGCGTTATAAACTGTCGTGACAGCTGTGCCGATTCACCCCCGCACGGCTTCAGTGCTAATCATGCCAAGCGGCGATCCTCCTGCCTCTAATGCACCTGCTCATCGAGGAATTCGCTGCCTTCCATCGGTTCAGCGCGGAGGGATACCAAACAACCGCCTTGCTGCCAGATTGCAGCAGGCGGTTGTTTGCGTGGGCAAGCCTATGCTGTTTTCATTGATACAGGCGTGTTAGGCAATGCCCGGTTTGTTTCTTCCTGTAGACTGGCTTTTTGCTGAGCAAGTCGTGCCATCATCGGCAGCGGCGTTGCTTCCCTCGCCGCCCGCTCATTCTTCCGTGAACGATGCCTGTACGGGCGGCAGATGGTCACACACAAGCAAGAGCGCATCTTCACCGTTATCCTCATAGTAACGTTTGCGAACGCCCAGCTCCACAAACCCAAGGCGCTGATACAACGCCTGCGCGACCATGTTGCTCCGCCGCACTTCCAGCGTCAGGTATTGCGCGCCCATGTTTGCCACATACTGCATCAGCGCCTGCATGATGGCGCGTCCTACCCCTTGCCCGCGCCATGCTTTATCCACCGCAACATTGGTTACATGCGCTTCGTCAAAGATAATCCACGCCCCCGCGTAAGCGATTAGCTTGCCCGTATCATCCATGGCCACGAGGTAGCGGGCGCAGGCGTTGCGCGTCATCTCCTCCGCAAAGCTCTGCTTTGACCATGGCATCGCAAAGGTCGCAAGTTCCAGCGCATGCACCTGATCTACATCCGCAAGGGTCATTCTGCGGATTATCATGCTTTCTCCATCCCCAGACGCGCTAACCGTGCCCGTTCCGCCTGCGGTGCGCGCAGGTACATGGGCGCGAAGGCCAGGTAATCCACCTGCGCATTCGCATGAACAAAGGCCAGCATCGCCACCGCCGCGGGACGCAGCGCCGCAAGGTGAGGCGGCGCGAAAACCGCACGTGCGCCCAGCAGAAGCTCGATCTGCGTACGGCAGGGTTTTACCCCATCGCCAAGAAAGTAGAGCTTTTGCCCCTCCCGCGCCACTTCCAGTGCCTTCTCGAGGAAAACATCCAGTTTTTCCGCCATATCCGGCAGCATACGCGTTGGCGGCATACCAGCAAGGAAAGCAGCGCCGTACACCTGCCCCGCACGCGCATCCTGTATAGGGCATACAAGCGCATCACTTTCCGCGATATTCGCCGCTAAAGCCTCCAGCGCGTCCACCGCCACACAGGGCTTGCCCGCGCCATGCGCCAGCCCTTTGAGCGTGCTGACGCCGATGCGCACCCCCGTGAAGGAACCGGGACCCGTTACCGCCGCAAAAAGATCAATAGCATCCATCGTAAGATCGGTGCGTGTCAACGCTTCATCGACCATCGCCATCAGGCTGGCGGAGTGTGTGGCACGGTTCAGCGCGGCCGCCTCGTATCGCACCGCGGTTTCATCCGCAATGGCCACGCCGCATACAGGCCCCGACGTATCCAGCGCAAGTATCATCATGCCTTCTCCTCCAACGCAGCCCAATCCAATGCATGAAAACCGCCTTCCGGCAGGAAGTGGAAGCGCCGTTCTGTATCGCTTAGCACGGCGATTTTCACGCGGAGCCTGCACGCGGGCACGGCTTCCTCGGCCATGCTCGGCCATTCCACCACGGCGACGCCCTCGCCGTACAGGTATTCTTCCATAGATAGTTCGTAGAGTTCATCGGCGCTTTGCAATCGGTACCAGTCAAAATGGTACAGTGGCAACCGCCCGCCCTCGTGCACCTGCAAAATGGTAAAGCTGGGGCTGGTCACATAGCCTGTGATGCCCAGCCCCCTTGCAATGCCGCGCGCAAACTCGCTCTTGCCTGCGCCCAGCGTGCCTTCCAACAGCAGCACATCGCCGCGGCAAAGCTGCTTGGCCAGGCGCGTCCCCAGCGCTTGGGATTCCGCCGCACTGTGCGTGCGTACTTCTGTCATCGTCGATCCTCCCACGCGTTGCGCGGTGTGGCGGTTACTGGCGCCATCAGGCCGCTGGATTGCGCCGTTTGCCATGTAAAATCGGGGAAAGCGGTTTGTAGAGCACCCACCCTACCAGACAAATTGCCGTCCACTTCAGCAGGTTAAACGGCGCGGTAATGAGCAGCACAAACTCCCATGCAGTTTGAATACTGGGGATGGCCGCCTGCCCCATGGCGATGATCTGTTCCACCGGCATGCCATACACCGCCGCATAGAAAGGGATCAGGATATACAGGTTAGACAATACGCCCGTAAGCGTCGCGCTCAGACCGCCCACAGCCATGCCGATGAGCGCGCCGCGCCGCGTTTTGTTGTGTTTGTAGATGAAGCCCGCGGGCAGGATCATCGCAAGCCCCATGATGAAATCCGCCAGTTCTCCTACCCCTTGGGAGGTACTGTGCAAAAGGCCAACCGCGCTTTTGATGAACAGTGTAAGCGTCCCCGCCAGCGGCCCCATGGAAAACATTGCCAGCAGCGCGGGCAAGTTGCTAAAATCCAATTTGTAGAACAGTACCACCGGGATTTCCAGCAGAAACAGAATGCTGGCCACAGCCGCAAGGCAGGCAATGGTGGTAATTTCCCTCGTGTTCAGTCTCCGTTTACGAGCATCCGTCATCATGATCGTTCCCCTTCCGTATGCATAAATTGCCCCCGATGGTCTCAACATCAGGGGCAACCGCTTACGAAAAAGAGGCTGCTCTTCTCTCATCCGGACTTACGACAAAAGTCGTTCACCGTCGGCTTCGGAATTCCACCGAATCGGCCACGAAGATAAACCTTCATGGTTCGCGGGCTATACCGCCGATAGGGATTCTCACCCTTCCCCGAAGAAGCCATCCATGGGATGTACGGATGTATCATAGCACGGTGATCTGGCGCTGTCAATGGTTTATGACCCTGTTGGGATGCATGTGCAGCCAACAGGGTATTATGACAAACCCGTCGCAACACGCGAAAAACCGCGCGAAGCGGGAATGTCATACTGCAAACAGGTCGATCACCGCCGCGCCTTCCGGGCGTATATCCAGCACCTGGCAGCTTCGCGCGCCAAACACCGCCTCCAGCTCTTTCACAAAGCCTTCCAGTTCCTTTAACGGCACAAAGTTCAATGTTGTACCCGCAAAGCCGCCGCCATGGATGCGCCACGCGCCCTTGCCGCGGAGCTTTTGATCCGCCAGCATTAAGGCGAGCGCCACCTCCTGCGCATCGTTTTTGGCATAGATGTTTTGCAGATACATGGCACTGCTCGCGCCAGAATCCACAACGTTTTGCAGGAAAGCAGGCAAATCGTCCCTGCGCAGGGCATCGGCCATATCAGTCACACGCTGATTCTCCGCAAAGTAATGCGCGGCGCGCAGGATGGCGCGATCCGCCTTGGCGATGCCCAGTTTTTCCCGGATCAGCGGAATACCGCCCAGCATCTGCTCCGGTCGCACGCGCCGCAGGCTTTCTTCACCAAAACAGGCCGCCACCGCATGCATCTCCTCCGGGATGGCCGCATAGTGCGGCGTCAAATCATCATGGCTGCCGCCGGTGTTCACCACCACCAGCGCAAAACCCTTGGCGGCAAAATCGTAGCTCAGCGCTTCGATTTTGGGTTGATCTCCCTTGAAATCAATATAGGTCAGGCCGCCGATGCTGGACGCGGTTTGATCCATCAGCCCGCTCGGCTTGCCAAAGTAGACGTTCTCGGCATATTGTGAGTACTGTGCGCGTTTGGTGGCATCCATCCGCCAGCCGTTATAAAGCGCATCAAAAATGGCGCAGATCAGCACTTCAAACGCGGCTGAGGAGCTAAGCCCGCTGCCCGCGCGCACCGTGGAACTGACCGCCGCGTCAAATCCGCCGATGGCAAACCCCTCTTCCACCAGCTTGCTGGCCACGCCGCGCACCAGCGCCCTCGTGGTTCCCGCTTCCTCCGGCGCCATGCGCAGATCGTTCAGCTGCATTTCCAGCGGTTCATAGCCATCGCTGAAGATGCGCACCATTTGATCTTTACGCTTGCTTACAGCGGCAAGCGTATCCAGGTTAATCGCCGCAGCCAGCACCTTGCCATGGTTATGATCGGTATGGTTGCCGCCAATTTCGGTTCGGCCGGGCGCGCTGATGAGCAGTACTGATCCGCTCGCGTCAAAGAGTTCCTCATGACGCTTCAGCATATGCGTATACCGTGTGGTTTGCTGCACGAGCATGCCATGCCGCTGCCCATAGAGGTGGTTGAGTCGCTTCATCACATCCGGGGTCTTGAGAAGACGGATCATCTGTGCGTATTGATTCATATGCGCTCTGCCATCCTTCGCTTGAATTTCGGTGTGCTTGCAACAGCAGCGGCCTATGTAAGTCCCTGTGCAAGGGTCTGCCAGAATGTCAGAAAATCATCCAGCCCACGCTCCCGAAGTCCTTCCCGGTACGCGGTCAAAACGTCCGGGTCGCGCACATCCCACTCCCCCAGCACAAAGCGCGCTAGACTCTCATCCACATACAGCCCCAGCTCGCTTTGGATCGGCAGGATGTAATCCTCCTGCTCGGGCGTCAAGGCAACCGTTGGGAAGGGAAGCGATGCTTTGGCCGTCAGCGCGGCCAACTCCTGATTCAAACGGGGGATCAGGTCGTTCTGGTAGCGCTCATAGAACTCTGTCGGAAACAGCCAGGGCATAATGCCCGTATCGTACAGGCTTAAATCATAAAGGATATAATCTGATTGGGTTTGCATGTCTCCGGCATAGGTCCATTGCCCGCTGGAAAGTAGCAGGTAATCTGTGCCTGCGTCCCCTGCCATGGCCTGAATCGCGCCTTCCTTCGTGTAGAGTACATCCACCCAGCGGAGCATCTCCGCTGGATCTTGACAGGCGGTGGTTATGGCAAATGTACCGCCAATCACCCCGCCGAACAGATCGCGGTATACCTGTTTGCCCTCATAGATGAGGGGCATGAGCGCCGTATACGCTTCGCCGGTCGCATAGGGCAGCAGGTACATCGGGCTGGGTCCAAAAAAGATGCCGTATTTGGTGGCCACGCTCTCATCGGTTTCCGTACGCAGCGTATCGGCGGTGGTAAAGCCGTTTGGATCCAGCAGCCCTTCGGCATAGGCGTCACGCAGCCAGGTCAGCAGGGTGATATAGCGCTCATCATCCGGCATGAAATGTACGGTGCCCGTGTCGTCCAGATATACGTTGTAATCGTTGGCTACCAACCCCACCGCGTGCGAAAGGAATTTAAGATCCCACGCACCCAGGTAGGCAAGGGGTATTTCATCCTGCTTGCCGTTTTGGTTGGGGTCTCCATCCCGAAACGCGCGCAGCGTTTCCATCAGGCTGTCAAGATCTGTAGGCGTTTCCAGCCCAAGCATCTCCAGCCACTCGCGGTTGATCCACATGGCATTTTGCGTCGTCAGCGTATTGAGCATCGGCAACGCAACCACCTTGCCATCCGGCAGGGAAATCGCTGCCAGCCAGGATGGGTTTTCCTGTAACAGCGCCCACAGATTCGGCGCGTAATCCGGCAGCAGCGGCAAAAGGTCGATCAGCTTGCCTTCGGCGGCATACTGTACCTGTTCGCGCGTTGTGAGCTCTGCCTTAAAAAGCACATCCGGCAGCGCCCCCTCGCTGAACATGCGCTGCTTGGCGGCCAGCCACTCCTCATAAGTCGTGTACTGTTCAAAGGAAAAACGGACGCCCGTGCGTGCCTCCATGCGTGTAAAAAAACCGTTGGTCTCCCAGTTGTGGCGACTGCTTTCCCCGTCAAAGCCTGCCATGCTGAACGTGGCGGCGAATGCCGATAACGGCACAAAAACCGCAAGCAACGTGCAGCAAAGCATCTGAATCATCCGCTTACGCATGTTAAGCCTCCCCTGCGCATGCGCGGCAAGCCCTGCCGCGCATGAAAATCGTTGCTATAGATTATAGCCTATCCAATCGTATTTGAACACCCTGAATTCCGAAGTATCGGCAAGCCGTAATCGGCGCCTGTAACTACGCATTATCACAGTATGCCAAGGGGACGTTCATAAAGCTTGTATGCTGCCTTCAATCCACATGAACGGCTTTTGCCGCCTCATGTTCGTGCATCTGCTCGTTGAGCTGATCGATATTGCCGCAGCCCATGGTAATCACCAGATCACCCGCCTGCCAATGGGTACGCAGATAGTGCTCGGTATCGTCAAAGCTTGGGGTATGCACAGCGCTGATGCCGTTTGCCAGCATGCCCTCCACAATCTGCGTGGCTTTGATATCGCCGGGGTCTTTCTCGCGGGCGGCATAGATATCCGTCACCAGCGTGATATCCGCATCGCGCGTGCAGGTGAGGTAATCCCCAAACAGGCGCTTGACACGGCTGTACGTATGCGGCTGCATGACGGCCCACAAACGTTTGTGCGGCTGTAATTTCGCCACAGAAAGCACGTTGCGCATCTCGGTTGGGTTATGGCCGTAATCGTGATACAGTTTGACCCCGTCGATCTCTCCGGTCAGCTCAAAGCGCCTGTGCGCGCCCACAAACATGCCAAGCGCGGCGCATACCTTTTCCATATCCGCGTGCTGTGTATACGCGCAAGCCACCGTCGCAAGCGCGTTATAGACATGAAAGAAACCCGCAACCTGAAGGGACACATGCCCAAGCGAATTGCCATGCCGTACCACATCAAAACTGCCGCGCCCCTGCGCGTCATAAGTCAGGTTTTCCGGCCGAAAATCACACGTGCGCCCCATGCCGTACGTAAGCACATGACAATCCAGCGTGCGCAGCAGCGCCACTACCCGTTCGTCATCACCATTGCCGATGGCAAAGCCTTCCTGCGGCAGAAGGTCGAAAAACCGCTTGAACGCCTGCTGAATATCTTCAATATCATGGTAATAATCCAGATGGTCTTCCTCAATGTTGGTAATCACCGCCACCGTAGGGCGCAGCTGCAAGAAGCTTGCGTTATACTCGCATGCCTCGGTGAGAAACACTTCCTCTGTGCCAATGCGCGTGCTGCCGCCGATAAAATCCAGCGAGCCGCCAATGTGCACCGTCGGATCCAGCCCCGCCTCCACCAACGCTTGGGCTATCATGCTGGTGGTGGACGTCTTCCCATGCGTACCGCAAACGCCGATGGCTACCTTCGCCCCCTCCATCAGCTGCCCCAGGAGCGCCGCGCGCTCAATCACGGGCAAGCCAAGCCGCGCCGACTCCACACGTTCGGGGTTATCCGGCAGGATAGCGATGGTATAAGCAATCAGCGCCGCGCCATGCACATTCTCAGGCTTATGGCCGATGGTCACCGGAATCCCCTGATCCCGCAGCGCGCGCGTGGCGTATGTTTCCAGATTATCGCTGCCGGAAATTTCGTAGCCTTGCGCTTTCAGCATCCGCGCCAGCCCGCTCATGCTGCTGCCGCCAATACCGATCATATGGATATGTTTTCCCTGAAAATCTCGTATATGCGGGGTACTCATATGAATCCGCCCTTTTCATACAGTAATCACGCTTATCATTATACGCCTTCAAAGCAAGAATAATCAAGTACGCGCGGCCGTGAACAAAGCATGAACGATGGAATTAAACCTTGCCGTGCAGGCATGGATGGGTTATAATGTTTCAAGCTACGGCAATTCAAGCAATGATAAGGGGAGACCAATCATGCGCAAGCGTATATTACTGGCGATGTTGATGATTGCGGCCATCGTGCTGTCCGCAAGCTGCAGCCTCATCGTCAAGGACGCAACGGTCGATGCACAGACTGTCATCATCGAGGTTGCGGGGAAATCGATCACCAAAGCGGAAGTCCAGTCCGCCACACAGAATACGCTTAGCTATCAGCAGTACATGTACAGCATGTATGGCCTGAGCTATGATCCCACCAACGCGGCCACCATCTCCGCCGCGCAGGATTCCGCCATCGAGGCGCTCATCCAGGCCGCGGTGATCAACAAGAAAATCACCGAGGGTGGTTTTGACGTCTTTACCGAGGAAGAACTTGCCGCCATCGAGGAAAGTGCAAAAACCACCTACCAGCAAAACGCGGATTACATCCAATCCCTGGACTTTGCCGATACCCAGCTCACCGGCGAGGAGTTGGAACAGGCCGTTGCCCAGGCGCTGACGGCTTATGGCTATCAGGATGTGGATTCGCTCATTGCCAGCGAGAAGTACACTGCCTCGCAGGAAAAGCTCAAAGCTTCGGTTGTGCAGGACGTTACCGTAACCGCCGAGGAGCTTCAGACTGCTTATGATGAAAATGTCGCCAGCGCCAAGAGCAGCTATGAAAGCAGCCTTGCGCAGTACGGCACAGATGTAAGCTACGGCTACACCATCTACTACCACCCCGCGGGCTATCGCTATGTGAAGAACATCCTGCGCAAATTCAGCGATGAAGATACCACAGCCATTTCGGATCTCACATCACAGGTAAGCGCCAAGCAAACCGCGATTGCAGATAACGCCGCCTCGCTGGCGGAATTGGCGGAAGACGCCAGCGCAGATACCGCCGAGCAAGCCGCCGACCGCGCTGCGCTTACCGCAGCCGCGGCCACGCTGGAGGCAGAACTTGCGGAGCTGAACACGGCGCTTGCCGACGCCAAAGCCAAAGCCGTTGCCGCGCTTACGCCCACCGTGGAAGAGATTGTTGGCAAACTGGCCGAGGGCGAGGATTTTGACAAGCTGATGGCGGATTATGGCGAGGATACCGGCATGCAGAGCGAGCCTGCCATGACCACTGGCTACTTGGTTTGCCAGGGCAGCACGCAGTGGGTATCCGAGTTTACTGAAGCTTCCATGGCGCTTGCCAAAATCGGCGATGTTTCCGCGCCCTTTGAGACGCAGTATGGCATTCACATCGTCAAATACGTCAGCGATTTGGCCGAAGGTGCCGTGCCGCTTGCGCAAGTTGAAGAAACGCTCACGCAGGAGCTGCTTTCTTCCAAGCAGGATACGCGCTATCAGGAAACCCTCACCCAATGGGTGGACACAGCAGAAGCGAAGGTTTATCTCGACCGCATGGCGGTTTAAGCATTCAGGATGCGCCTATTCAGGAGGACGGCTTTGCAGCCGTCCTCCTTTTCCATGTAAGCCATCGCATGTTCCCCCTGCGCACAGGCAACGGCATTGCCAACATGCGCGTTTGTCAACACGGCAGCGGGTATGGTACAATGCCACCAGTTTATGACGGAGGGATTCGATTGCGCAAGCTGACTGTATACCCATGGCACACTGGAAAACTCACGCGTCCCATGCGGCTTCTGGTCGTGAGTGATCTGCATAACAGCGCCTATGCGGATATCCTGCCCTTGCTGGAAGGCACGGACGCGCTGCTGCTTCCCGGGGATATCGCCAACCGCTACCAACAGCGCTTCGAGCGGGGGCTTGATTTCCTGAGAATAGCCTCCGCGCGCGTACCGACATATCTGGGCGTCGGCAACCATGAGATGCGGCTGAAGCGTTTTTCGGAATTTCGCAGCGCGGTTGAGCAGCTTCCCGTCAAGTTCCTCTTCAACCGCTACGAACGCCTTGGCGCGTTGGTTATCGGATGCTGGTACCGCCCCGCCCGCTACGGGCACACGGATATCCTCCCCCAAATGGAAGCGGAGAACGGCGTTCGGATCCTCATGAGCCACAGGCCGGAAGATTATCACAAGTACCTGCAAGACGCAAAGGTGGATCTGGTTCTATCCGGCCATGCCCACGGCGGGCAGATTCGGGTTTGCGGGCAAGGGCTGTATGCGCCGGGGCAGGGAATCCTGCCCAAGCTTACGCATGGCATCGTGGATGGGAAAATGATCATCAGCGCAGGCGCGGGCAACACTGTGCCCGTACCCCGCTGGGGAAACCCGCGTGAAGTGCTGCGGATCGATCTGGACTGATAATTCCTTCAACAATGCCGTTATGGTTTGACGGCTACCCTAAAAAGCAGTACCTTTGCGCGGCGCGAATCGCCACGCCCGCTTCCTGTAGCATCGCATAGCGCGTGAACCCATTTGACGTAAACAACAGGAGGAGATTCACCATGGCAAAGCTTCGTACCCTATCCAGTGAGGCGATAGCCGCCTGTGTGTCGCGGCTTTGCATACAAGCCTGTACCGTGCTGCCCGGCACCGTATGCAGGCTCATTGATGAGGCGCAGCGTACCGAGCCGTACCCCCCCGCGCGCGGTGTGCTGGAACTGATGCAGCAGAACGCCGCCATCGCCGCTGAAGAACACGTACCCATCTGTCAGGATACGGGGATGGTCGTGGTGTTCGCAGACGTTGGTCAGGATGTTCACATCGTGGGGGACACGCTGGAAAATGCCGTGAACATCGGCGTTGCGCGCGGCTACACCCAAGGATATTTGCGAAAATCTGTCGTGGCTGATCCCCTCCGCCGCGGTAACACAGGGGACAATACCCCCGCCGTACTGCATGTACGGTTGGTAGCAGGGGATCACCTGACGCTCACCGTATCGCCAAAGGGGTTTGGCAGCGAAAACATGAGCCGTCTGGCCATGCTCACCCCTGCCGATGGCGTGGAGGGCGCCAAAGCGTTTGTGCTGGAAACCGTTCAGCTAGCAGGCGCAAACCCTTGCCCGCCGATAATGCTGGGTATTGGCCTTGGCGGTACGTTTGAGCAGGTTGCGCTGCTTGCCAAGCAGGCATTGGTGGACATGCGGGAAGGGGCGCACCCGGATCCGTATTACGCGTCCCTGGAAAACGAGTGGCGAAACGCCATTAACGCGCTGGGTATCGGCCCGCAAGGCTTTGGCGGGCTGGCCACAGCGTTGAGCGTGCGCATCAAAGCCGCGCCCACGCACATTGCGGGGCTGCCTATGGCAGTGAATGTGGGCTGCCATGTAACCCGGCACGCCAGCGAAACATTATAGGTTCAAGCGTATGGTCAAGCGCCGAACCTCAAGTGCGCATAGCTTGCCCTCCTGACGTATGCAGATTATACATTGATATTCATTTTTCAGGCCATATTGCCATCAAGCGCATGCCGATAGGCAGAAAAGGATGATCAACCATGCCGATGCACATCACCTCTCCGCTTACGCGGGAAACGCTCGAAACCTTACGTTCAGGCGATAGCGTGCTGCTTAGCGGTATCCTCTATACCGCACGGGACGCGGCGCATGCCCGCCTTTGCGCCGCGCTGGCCGAAGGGCGGCCGCTGCCCGTCGATCTGCGCGGTCAAACGGTTTTTTATGCAGGCCCCACCCCCACGCCGCCGGGTAAGGCAAGCGGCGCCATTGGCCCTACGACCAGTGCGCGCATGGATCCGTATACCCCACAACTGCTTGCCTACGGCGTAGCCGCCATCATAGGCAAAGGAGAACGCAGCCCAGCGGTGCGGCAAGCGTTTATCGCAAACGGCGCGGTGTATTTCGCGGCAGTGGCAGGCTGCGCCGCCCACATGGCGGCGTGTGTAAAAAGTGTAGAAGTCGTCGCCTATGACGACCTGGGAACCGAATCCATCAAACGGCTTGCGGTGGAAAACCTCCCGCTCACGGTGGCGCTGGATACGCAGGGCGGGGACTTCTACCAGCTGGGTCGCGCGCTTTACCTGCAAGAAAAACTGACGCCCAACAATTTTCTTGAATAATTATACAATATTCTGTTGACAATCCGGGATACGCGATGTATACTATGCACATCCCATACGAAAATGATTGTGCAGGAGGGTACCTTTCATGAAGAAAATCATCGCCCTGATCATCGCGCTCATGCTGGCGCTTGTCAACGTAGCCGCCCTTGCGGAAACCACCACGCTCAAGGCCGGCACAAGCCCGGATTTCCCGCCCTTTGAATCCATGGACGACGCGGGCAACGTCATCGGGTTTGACGCGGATCTGGCGGCCGCCATCGCCGAGCTCATCGGGATGGAAATCGTTTTTGAAGCCACAAGCTTTGACAGCATTGTGATCGGTGTGCAAACCGGCCTTTATGATATTGGCATCTCCGGCTTCTACATCACCGAAGAACGCCTAGCCAATGTGGACTTCTCCGTCCCCTACCTCCAGGACAGCCAAAGCTGCATCGTCAAGGTTGATAGCGATATCACCGATAACGCCAGCCTCGCGGGCAAAAAGATCGGCTCGCAGAGCGGCACCATCGGCATTGAAGCTGCCGAAGCCAGCACTGATGCGGATAAAGTATATCCCTACACCAAGGCGCTGGATGCCGTGCTGGATCTGGCCGGTAACAAGCTGGACGCTGTGATCACAGATACCCCCGTCGCCAAGGCAATCCTTGCCGAGCTGAATGACGCTTCCCTCACCGTTGCCCCTGCTGTCAGCTTTGGCGTAGAGTACTACGGCATCGCGATCCCCAAGGGTCAGGATGAACTCAAGGCCAAGATCAATGCGGCTATTGAGACGTTGATTGCCGATGGCACCATCGACGAGCTTGTCGCCAAATGGGATATCTACGGCGCCGCGGATGTGGAATAACCCCGGCATCGCTACATAACCGGTAACGCTAGCGGGAGGGCGGTGAGCCACCTTCCCGCTTTCCTTACGTTTCCAGCCAGGCCTACCCGCGGCAGAAGTGCCGCACGCAACGCAATCGGAGGGGGATTATGCTTTCAACGCTTATGCTGAGCAGCGCGCAGGCAGCCAGCGTCAATCAGTTTGATCAATGGTGGCTGCTCATCAAGGATAAAGCCATCGCAGGGGATTTGAACTTCTGGGAGAACCTGTACAAGGAAATCTACCAGAATGTGCTGTTTAATAACCGCTGGCAAAACTACCTGCGGGGGCTGGGCATCACGCTGGAGGTCTCCTTTTTTGCGGCGCTCTTTGGGCTGGCGCTGGGCATGTTGCTGGCCATGATGCGGCTGAGCGGCGTAAAGCCGCTGGAGAAGATTGCCGGCATATACATCGGCGTCATCCGCGGTACGCCCATGCTGCTCCAGGTGCTCATTATCAACTTCGGCTTGTTCGGCTCCATCGCCATCGATCGCGTGATCATCGGGGTAATCGCCTGCGGCATCAACAGTGCCGCCTATGTGAGCGAGATCATCCGCAGCGGCATTTTAAGCGTGGATAAGGGGCAGACCGAAGCGGGGCGCTCGCTGGGGCTATCTCCATGGCAAACCATGCGGCTGATCATCTTCCCGCAGGCGCTGAAAACCGCCTTGCCTGCGCTTTGCAATGAGTTTATCACACTCATCAAGGAAACCTCTATTCTGGCCTATATTGCGCTGACCGAGCTTACCAAAGCGGGCGACTACATCCGCAGTAAAACGTACAGCGCCTTTACACCCTATATTGTATCGGGCATCCTGTATCTGATTGTGACAGGCGTGCTCACCCACCTGCTGGGCAAGCTGGAAAGGAGGCTGCGTCAGGGTGATAACCGTTAACAACCTCCACAAGCACTTTGGCGAGCTCAAGGTGCTCAACGGGATCGATCAGCACATCAGCCCCGGGGAAAAGGTGGTCATCATCGGCCCATCGGGCAGCGGCAAGAGTACGTTTCTGCGCTGCCTGAACCTTCTGGAGAAGCCCACAGGCGGTCAGATTTTCTTTGAAGGCACGGAGATTACCGCCCCCAAAGCGGATATCGACGCCCTGCGCCGCCGCATGGGGATGGTTTTCCAGCAATTCAATCTTTTCCCGCACCTAAGCGTGATGGATAACATCACCCTTGCGCCCATCACGCACAAGCTGCTTACCAAGGCGCAGGCGCAGGAGCGCGCCATGGAACTGCTCAACCGCGTCGGGCTTCCGGAGAAGGCAAACGCCTTCCCCAAGCAGCTTTCCGGCGGGCAGCAGCAGCGCATTGCCATCGTGCGCGCGCTGGCCATGAACCCTGATGTGATGCTCTTTGACGAACCGACGAGCGCGCTTGATCCCGAGATGGTCGGCGAAGTGCTGGAAGTCATGAAAGCCCTCGCGCTGGACGGTATGACCATGGTGGTGGTGACCCATGAAATGGGCTTTGCCAAAGAGGTAGGCGATCGCGTGCTGTTTATGGACGCGGGCGTGGTACTGGAAGAAGGCACGCCCAGCGCCATCTTTGAAAACGCGCAAAATCCGCGCACGCAGGATTTCCTCCGCAAGGTGCTCTAGTGCGCGGGTTATTACCATCCCGTTCATAAATCATCAAAGCCCCCGCAGGTAAGCATATTGCTTTGCGGGGGCTTTGGTTTCCCTATGCATTTATGAAAACCTGCGGCATGGGGTTCCCTCATGAACCGCCTGTCACTTTGGCGGGTTGCATTTGCTGCAAGCGCCGTAACCCAGCTTTTTCGCCATGGATAGCGTCACTTCGGACGGGTTTTTCATGTTGCTGCAAGTGCTTTTGCTGTGGTATTTCTTGCCTGATTTCGGCACCCATACCATGGCTTCCTGCTTTGTTGAGGCGGTTGTGCTGTTGGCATCTGTGATATCGATGCCGCGTACATCCGCCTCCTCTAGCAGCGATTGATAGAGCGACAGGAGATCGCTGTCGCTTAACGCGGAAAGATCATACCGCGCCGCGGCGGCGGAGGGCACGCAGCAAACAATGGCAATCATGATGATGAGAACGAGCGCAGACTTCTTTCGCAACATGGGATGTTCCCTCCGATTTTGGTGTTGGGTAGAAAGGCTATGGTTGAGATTTATCACAGTATATGTTGGAATCGTGTCATACAACAAGCTCAACGTTTGCTATCGAAATCTCAACATTGAAGACAATTTCCCCAACAAATTTCCCAATGTAAGTGTTCCAAACTGGAATGTCCTCGTAATCATCAAAGCAAATCGTTATTGATCTTTTCTCATCATCTTTACTATAAAAAAAGCTGATGCTCTTCCATGCCCTTCTTCCCACCGTGAAATACATTACAATGCCATCACCTTGAAGAACTGAAATACACTCTACCTCTACATAGTCACAGCCAACTGCGTACCAATAGTCCTTTATGGATTCAGAATAGCTATAGAGATTGCCTGCTTCAACAATATCCTTAATGATATCTTGGTCTGTTGGAGTATCATAAATAAGACATGATGGACCTTTTGGATAAATCACATATGCAATCAAGTCAGGCGATTTACTGAAAGTACGGTTGAAATGCCCTTGGGATAAACCTCCGGTATACACTTTCGGAGAATGGTCTTCTCTCGTCAGAACAACACAGTTGCTTGATTCATCGATGGAAATAACGCCAACGTTCTTTGCGTGTGCTGTGGTGCTAATTAATAACAATGTTATTGCTAATGCTAACAAAGTTATTCTTCTGCTATTCTGAAATGAAAACACGTTCATACTCCTTCTTTGTCTATAGCATTTCAATAAGTCTATCAACAATTTTGATTAGCAGTAGCAACTTATATTGATTACAAATATGAACAAAGCAGCACCGAGTATAACAGAATACTCACTCACTTACGAATCAACAGTTGCCATCCTTATATCGCTCATTATATATTTTGCCACCTCAAAAAGCAACAACGTACCATAATTTGGCATAAGAAAAAGCCCGCTGCAAAAGCGGTCTTTTTCTTTTATCCCAAGCTTACCAGCGGATGCATTTTACATCATCATAACGCCCAAACCAACCAACGCTTTCAGGCATCCTGCCGCCCATCGCTACCCGTCACACAAACCGTCTTCTTTCCATTGAACACACGGGTAGCGCGCTCCGTCGTCAACATCATGATCAACGCATACAGCATTATGAAGAACGGATACAGCCACACCCCCAGATACTGCCCCACCAGCCCAAAGAGAGGCGGCATCAGGGTTGCGCCCGTGTAGGCGGCCGCCATCTGCATGCCGATGAGCATTTGGGATTGCTCGCGGCCAAAGTTGCGCGGCGTTTCATGCAGCAATGCGGGGAATATGGGTGCGCTGCCAAGCCCAATGAGCAGCAGCGCCGCATACAGCCACACGTTGCCAAGCGGCAGGAACATCAGCAGTACGCCCAGCACGATAATCCCCTGTCCAAGCCTTACCATATGCCGGTTGTTCAGCCGTGCGGATATAAAGCCGGAAAGGAAACGCCCAGCAGTAATCCCCAAAAAGTACAGCGATGCCATCTGCGCCGCACGCTCGGCACTCACCCCGCGCACCAGCACCATGTAGCTGCTCGCCCAAAGGCCTGCCGTGCCCTCCAGCGCGCAGTAGCAGAAGAACGCCAGAAAAATCTGCTTGGCGCCGGGGAGCTTGAACGCGTCCCACAGGCGCAGGCTATCTGCCTTCTGCGCGTCCTCCTGGTTGCTATCCTTAAGCCGCCACAGGGGCAGCGCCGCCGCAAGCCCTATCGCCAGCGCGACCTGAATCAGTCCAATGGTGCGGTACCCTGCGTTCCATGTAAAACCGCTCATCAGGTAAAGCCCCATCAAATAAGGGCCGATGGACGCGCCTACGCCCCAGAAGCAATGCAGCCAGTTCATGTGGCGCGCTTTGTAATGCACCGCCACATAGTTGTTCAGCGCCGTATCCACACTCCCCGCGCCCAGCCCGTAGGGAATCGCCCACAGGCATAGCATCCAGAGTGATGTCGATATCGAAAAGCCGAACAGCGCAATCGCTGTGAGTGAAACGCTGAATAACGTAACCTTCCCGGTGCCAAAGCGGCGTATCACCTTGGCGCTCATTAAGCTGGAAACGATGGTACCCCCGGCCGTAATGGTAGTCACCAGCCCCGCGGCGCCCACCGGAACGCCAAGGCTCACATACATCGTAGGCCAAGCCGAACCCAGTATGGCATCCGGCAACCCAAGGCTGATAAAAGCAGCATAAATTACAACCAACAGTAACGTTACCATAAGATCCTCCCTCGCGATATCCCTGTTCGAATTGCATTATATCCCAAGCCATCGCAAAAATCTTGCACAATCTTGCCCGATTGTTGTACAATATCGCCATGCGCATACAGGAGGCGATATATCGATGCAACCTTGCGGCCCGATCTATACCGATGAGACGCTGAGGGAGCTTGCCGTGCACGGCACAGAGCAGTTCCCCTTTACCTGCTATCATTCCCGCCTGACGGATGATCCCTCCGCCATCCCATGGCACTGGCACCGTGAGGTTGAGCTGGTGCTTGTGGAAGCAGGGGTGGCGCATTGTATGCTGGGGAGCGATCTGGTTTCCCTTGCGGCCGGCGAGGCTGTGTTTATCCAATCCGGGGTCATCCACAGTTTCTGCGCGCCTTCCTCCGCGGATATCGCCAGCATCCTGTTTATGCCGGAGTTCATCGCGCCCCAAGAGAGCGCGCTTCACAAGAAATTTGTCGCGCCCTTTTTATCCGCGGGCTGTTCGCATGTCATCCTGCGTCCAAGTGTGCCATGGCAAATCGCAACGGTTGATGATCTGCGTGCGCTTTCTGCAACCGCGCAGCAGCTTTCGCCCACCACCGAACTTCGCATCCACGCCATCGTATGCTCGCTATGGGCGCGGGTGTTTGAACATCGCGCGGAGCTGACCCCGCTGGCGCGCGCGGCATGCAGTACCCTGATGCACGCGCGCCTGCAAAAGATGATCGCCTTCATCGAGCGCAACTTCGCCGCTAAGCTTACCCTGGCGGATATCGCCTCTAGCGCAAGCATCAGCAAAAGTGAGGCGCTGCGTTGTTTTCGCAGCGGAGTCCAAACAACCCCCATCGCCTATTTGAACCAGTATCGCCTGCGTCATGCGCGCAGCCGCCTGCTCTCCACCGCGGCGCCTGTGACCGATATCGCCGTGGAAGCCGGTTTCACCAGCACCGCCTATTTTGACCGTGTATTCCATCGCTTTTTCGGGCTTACGCCCGCCGCCTACCGCAAACTGAGCCGCAGGCCGGGCAATTAGGCGCGCTTTGCATTGGTCGTGCAATATGGTACAATGGTGCGGCACGCAAGCGCAGACCCTACCCGCGGCAGCCGGGCAAACGCGTCAAGGTTCATCGTGGGTAGCAACGCTACCTTTACCCATGCTGATTCCACGTATATCTACATCACTGGAGGTCCTGTATGAATATCCGCGCGGCACTCGAACCCATCCGCTGTTTTCTGCTGGATATGGACGGTACTTTTTACCTTGGGGAGAACCTGCTGGATGGTTCGCTGGCTTTTCTGGATAAGCTGAACGAAACCGGGCGCAACGCACTGTTTTTGACCAACAATTCCAGTCGCTCCGGCGCTGCCTATGGGGAGAAACTGCGCCGCATGGGTGTGAAAGCGCCGTTTCTCAATGTGCTCACCTCCGGGCAGGCTACGGCGCGCTATGCGCTAAACCATTTTGCAGGCAAACGCGCCTATGTGCTGGGCAACCCCGAACTGCGCGAAGAGCTGACGCAACTGGGAGTGCTCCATGAAGAAACCGCGCCGGATTATGTGCTCATCGGCTATGATACCACCTTAACCTATGCGAAACTGACCCGCGTTTGTGATTTTGTGCGCGCGGGGCTTCCCTACATTGCCACCCACCCAGATTTTAACTGCCCCACAGAAACAGGCTTCGCGCCGGATATCGGCGCCATCATCGCCTTCATTGAAGCCAGTACCGGCAGGCGACCGGATGTCGTCGTCGGCAAACCCAATGCGGGCATCGTGGAAGAAGCGCTGCGCGTAACGGCGCTATTGCCGCACCAGCTTGCCATGGTGGGTGATCGGCTCTATACCGATATTGCCACGGGCGTAAACTTTGGTATCACAAGCATTCTTGTGCTCACGGGCGAGGCCACCCTTGCGGATGTAGAAACCTCCCCCGTCAAGCCGCAGTTGACGTTCCCCCGCCTTTCGGCGATGATTCCATACCTGTAAATTTTTGATCTCTGCTGTGCAGGCGGCAGGGAGATACCGCCTTACGCGCGAAAGGTCTTTCCAAAAGAAATCCATGAGGTGTATGTGCAGATGAAACGCTTGATCACCCTATCGCTTCTCCTATTGCTTGTGCTCTGCACAGTCGCCCTGGCCGATCCGGCGCGTGCGGAAACGGCGGGCTACCGTCCCTTGCAATACGGTGACAGCGGGGATACCGTCGCCGCCATTCAGGAGCAGCTCAAGGCGCTTGGCTATTACAGCGGCAAAATCAGCGGCAACTTTCTGGACGGTACGCGCGCCGCGGTACGTCAATTCCAAAAGGATTACGGCCTTACAGAAAGCGGCGTGGTAGACGGGCAGACCGAAGCCATGCTGATGAACGCGGATTACCGCGTGCTGACCACAGGCGATAGCGGAGATGATGTGCTTCGCATACAGGAAATTCTAAGCACGCTAGGGTATTATCATGGCAAGCTGAGCGGGAATTATCTGGAAGGCACCACCAGCGCCATCAAGACCTTTCAGGCACAGAATGATCTGGATGCGACCGGCAGCGCCGATATCACAACCCAGCAAAAACTGTTCAGCGGCAGCGCCCGCGCCAAGGATGCCCCGCAGGCAACCATCGCGCCGGAGGGCGACATGGGCGATATCAACGACGTGGTGATCGCCAGTGATGGTAAAGACGGCGGTACAGCCTATGACGCGGCCTATTCCAAGAAACTCACGCGCGGCACCAAGGGTGAGCAGGTCAAGCTTGTACAGCAACGCCTGACCGATTTGGGGTATTTCAGCGGCCCCATCAGCGGCAATTACATGAACCAGACCATGGAAGCCGTGCGGCAGTTTCAGCAGCTCAATGGGCTCAAGGTGGATGGTATCACTGGCGAAGATACCTGGAATATGCTCTTTGACGATGCTTTGGCACTGGACGCCAGCGCTACCCCACGGCCAACCCCCGAACCCACCCCCATCCCCTATGCGATGACCGTAGATGTTAAAAATCAGGTAACCATTGTTTATGAACGGGATGAGCAGGGCGAGTTTACCGTGCCCATTCGTTACATGGTATGTTCTACCGGCAAAGTGGGTACAGATAGTGATCTGGGCGAGTTCGTGCTTACCGGGCGCAAGGCGCGCTGGTGCTATTTCAGCCTGTACGGCAGCTATGCGCAGTATTGGACGCGCATTAACGAGTATATCGCGTTCCACTCAGTCATTTACAATTCGGTCAACAACAACGCGATGAACGTGAAAAGCTACAACATGCTTGGTTCTCGTGCTTCCCACGGATGCATCCGTCTGTTGATGGCGGACGCTAAATGGGTCTATGACAACATCGGCGAAGGGGTTACCGTAACCATCACCGAAAGTCTGGCGCACGATCCGGAGCTGCGCGCGGCTATCAAACCTCCACCGCTTGGGAAGAACTCCAAAACGCCCATTACAACCCCCGAACCGACCCCCACGCCTGAGTACTCCAGCACGGGCATGCCGCCGCAGCCTTTCCGCACGCTGAAGAAGAACAGCACCGGTGAGGATGTATACTGGCTGCAAATGAAACTCAAAGAGCTGGGGTACTACAATGGAACGCCCACAGGCACCTACCTGAGCGGTACGCAAAGCGCCGTGAAGGCTTATCAGCGCGCAAACGGCATTTATGCCGATGGCAAAGCAGGCGAAAAGACGCTGATGTCCATCTATGATGATGTGCTCAACCCCCCAACGCCTACTCCCTCGCCTGACCCAACGCCAACGCCTGCGCCTACCCAAACGCCAACGCCTGCGCTAACATCATCGCCGTCGCCCACCCCTACCCCCGCACCCACCGCACAAGGATAACAGCGCGCAACACGTTTGGCCGATACATACGGAGCGGGAGAAGTCATCCTGCCGCACGGCTTCCTGCCCCATAACTGTTTATAAGGTTCATGGCGCCCAATGCCTATTGGCAGATACACCGCTATGCGGCGAACATGTTACCCGTGGGGCAGAACCATGAGCAGCAGCGCATGCTGTGGCGCATTTCACACTGGATGTGCGATTCGCCATCATCATCCACGCGCTTCCCTTATCAAGCCGTTGGTTCATGCAAACGCAGCGGAGGCGCCGATGCATCGCTCGATGGGCGTCCAATTTATGGCAAACCATGCTAATTGTAGCAAGTATTACGGGCTGTTCGATTGACACCCTCTGCCACCGGGCGGTATAATGGATGCTAGTGCGGGAAAACGACACCATCGTTTGTCCGTTCGTAAAGTCAGGAAAGCAAGATCATAGGAGGTAATTCCGTGAAAAGAATCATCAGCGTGCTCGCGGTGATCATGTTGGCATTGGGTATCGCGGTTCCCGCAATGGCGGCCGTAAAGCCCAATAAATACTCCCTGCCGCTGGATGGCACCGTGCTGCAAAATGTGGAGGATCGTGCCATTACAACCGCCACACCTGCCGAGCGCAATCCCATCATCGCGGGGGAAAGCCCCACCACCGGCCTTAGCTGGCAGGGTATATACCTGCCGATGCTGGTGCAGATCAGCAACCCCGAAGGTTCGATTGATGTCAATGGCAAAACCGTCAAGAGCGCGGGCATCGGCCAGCGTGCGCCATGGGGCGGCGCTTATGCCGATATCGTATATGAGGGCATTCTCTACCGCACGGGTGAAACGCGTATCTCCTTCCTGTTCAGCGATACTCTGGAAGACGGCGAGCCAACCTCCGCTGGCCCCGTACGCTCGGCGCGCATCGGCCATGTGCTGCTGCGTGAAGAATGGCAGAGCGGTCTGATCTACGCCGGTGGGCCCCGCAGAGAAGAGAATAACATCGCTGAGATGTTCCAAGAGCTGGGCGCAAGCGACAAGGGCGTGCTCTTTGACCTCCTGACCAACAAGTTTCAGGATTACCGCCAGCGCGTGCAGGGTGTCAAGAGCCCTGATAATCTGGATGTAAACGTCGTGGGACTTCGCAACCAGATCCCCACCAACTATACCGCGGCGCCGCACGCCTTCCTGTTTGCGGATGCCAGCCCGTATACCGATGGGTATGACCTTGCCTACAAGATCAACCTGGACTGGGGTCATGAAAAATGGATTTCCCACTTCGTCTATGATGAAACGGAAAACCTGTACTACCGTTATTCCGGCAACGCGCCGTACCTTTCCTACGCAAGCGCTTCAGATCGCAGTGAAGAAAACCAGACTTGGCTTAGCTTCTCCAATGTGATCATCCAGCGTGTATCCTATGAGTACACCAACAACAATAAGATCATGCCCGTAATGCAAAGCGTGGGCAAAGGCAACGCGGATATCTTCATTGGCGGGCGCTACATCCCCGGCTACTGGGTGCGCGACTCCATCGAAGGTCCTACCGTATTCTATGATGACGCAGGCAACGAGTTACAGTTCACCCGCGGCAAGACCTTTATTGCCCACCTGCCTCCTGAAAGCCTTTGCACCTTCACCGGTGTAGAATAAACCGCAGAACCTATTCCATACACAAAGCCCGCCAAGCGATTGGCGGGCTTTGCTTGTCCAGGCTGTCGAAAAAGTTGAGTCCAGGGCTAATAGTCCTGGTCAGGGTGCAAGGGTGAAACCCCTACCGAGGTTTGGGATGGAACCCCAAAGCCTTACATCACAACCTATAGCCAAAGCGAGCGAACAGCCCGCTGGGCTATGCGGCGTGCGATGGTAGTAACCAACCGGATATTTTCGATAAGCAAAGCCCGCCAAGCGATTGGCGGGCTTTGCTTATCGAGATGAATTATTACGCAGGGTTCTGCTCGCAGGCCGTTGCAAACTGCGTTGCAAGGCTTTGGTGCACAGACCCAAACTGCTTTTGGCGCTCCAGCCTTTTGCAATCCCATCAACAGTGTACTTTAGCATTGCGCGCGTGTTACAGGTTCTCCCGCAGAATCTCCATCACTTCATCCTGTGTAAACACAATCGGGTTGTTATCCATGCGGCCGGCTGTAAAAGCCAGCTTGCAAACCGTCTCCAGCTCCGCCTCTGTTATGCCGAAAGCGGAAAGCCGCATTTCCTGCACACCCTGAACGGTTTGCATGAGCCAGGCGTCAAATCCTTCTGCATCGTCAAACAAGGCTTCCAAACGAACCATCTCCGGCACTTTTTTAGCGTTGCGCCGCATGATGGAAGAAAGCGTAATCGCCGCCGCATAGCCATGCGGGATGTCCCGCAGCATCGTCAGCGGATAACTGATGCTATGGCAAGCGGTGGTACGCGTCTGCGAAAAGGCAAAGCCTGCCAGCAGCGAACCAAGGCTGAGCGCGCGGCGTGCGGTAAGGTCACTGGGCTGGGCAAGCGCGATGGGCAGCGCGTGTACGATTTCGCGCACTGCTGTAAGCGCCAGCTCCTGCGAAACCGGATTGCGCGCGACCGCCCAAAAGGCTTCCATCGCGTGCGACAACGCGTCCAGCCCTGTGGAGAGCGTGAGCGCTGCGGGCATGCCCTGCGTCCATTCCGGCACAATCGCCGCCGCCTTAGGAAAGCCCGCCGCATGATCTATGGAATGCTTCTGCTGATTTTCCGGATCCCAGATGGTTGCCCAGCGCGTGACCTCGCTGCCTGTGCCCGCCGTGGTGGGCATCGCCAGCAGCGGGGGTTGCCCTAAGCTCCCCGCATATGCCTTGCTGAGTATTGCCTGCCGCACCGCGTCAACATCCGGCTTGGGTAAAAGAGGATACAGCGCTGCCACCGCCTTGCCAAGGTCAATGCAGCTGCCGCCCCCAATGGCCAGAATGGCTGTGGGCGTGAACGGTTGCTCCCGTAAGCGTTGCAGCAACGCGGCTACATCCGCAACCGTCGGGTTGGGCGGGATATCCCCATAAAGCTGCAACGCGTGGCCGTCCCCCTGCAATGCGGTAAAAAACGGCGCAAGGTTCAGCGCGGCGCTCCTCCTGGGCGAACAAAGCACCAGAAGCTGTGTAGGCTCGGGCAGCCATTGCCGCACGGCATGCTGCGCCGCTTCAGGCGCGAGTACCCGAACATCAACGGGGCACAGGGGTGAAAACATCGCGACACCCTCCTTATCCGCAGTGTTATTCATCGGTGGGGATCAGCGTGAGAATATCCTTGATGGACAGGCAAAGGGGTTCCGCCTCTTTGGTGCGCCCATGCAACAATGTAAGCTCCGCGGTTTTACGCATGGCGGGAAAAGCGCTGCGCAGGAGGTGGTTGGCATGAATCACGATGTTCACACCGTGGGCGGCCAGTTCTTCCTCCGTAGCGCCATTGTAGGTGGTCGGCACCACCACGACGGGCGTAGCGGGATGGATTTCCCTGAACCTTTCTAAAAAGGCATATACTTCATCCGGCGTTTTCTGGCAGCTATGGATCATGATACCGTCTGCACCCGCGCGCACATAGGCATCACAGCGGGTGAGGGCGTCATCCATGCCCTGGTTCAAAATCAAGCTCTCGCAACGCGCGAAGATCATGAAATCCCGGCTGCGCTGCGCGATCTTGCCCGCGCGAATCTTCTCGCAAAACGCTTCCACCGGCGCTTGCACCTGCTGGGCTTCGGTACCAAACAGGGAGTTTTTCTTAAGCCCGGTTTTATCCTCAATGATGATGGCGCTGATGCCTAGCCTTTCCAGGGTACGCAGGTTATACACAAAATGCTCGGTCAGCCCGCCCGTGTCCCCATCCAGTATGATGGGTTTGGTGGTGACCTCCATGATTTCTTCCAGAGTATGAATGCGGCTGGTCAAATCCACCAGCTCAATATCGGGTTTGCCTTTGACGGTGGAATCGCACAGGCTGCTCACCCACATCGCATCAAACTGGCGCACCTCGCCCCCCACCTGCGCGCGCGCGTTTTCCGCTATGAGCCCTGTAAGGCCGTTATGGGCTTCCATCACGCTCAGGCATGGCTTGAGCGCCAGCAGGCGCTTCAGGCGCGCGCGGCGCATTTCCGGCATGTTCATGCGCTCATCCAGCGAGGTAAGCGCATCCTCCGTCGCGCTGTGCGTATAGGGAAACTCCTTCAGCTCGCCGCCGTAGGCAGAAAGCAGGCGGATAACTTCTTCCCGCACGCCGCTTTGTACGCCGGTACGCCAATCATCCCCGTGGACAATCACATCCGGCTTGAGGGTTTCAATGATCTCACGATAGCTCAGCGTATGCTGGATCACCACACGGCTCACGCCTGCGAGGCTCTCATAGAGCCGCACACGCTCTTCCAATGAGATGAGCGGAAAGCGCTTGTAGCTGGCGATGGCTTCATCCGTCAGCGCGCCCATGATCAATTGCCCCTGCTCTGCCGCACGCCGCACGATGGCGGTGTGTCCACTATGCAGAATATCGGTACTAAAGCACATATACACGGTTTTCATGTTATTCCCTGCCTTATCCATTCTATTGTTTGTATACGCCCCTACCTAAGCGTACGCAGGAAACGCTCGGATACCTGCGCAAGATCCTCGGGGTTGTCAATCTCGCTGCACAGCCGCCCATTCAGTTGCAGCGGCCAAAGCGGGATGCTTCCATTTTTCGCGTTGAATGCGTTTTCCGCATAGACGCGGGTATCCCCGTTGGCTACGAAAACGTCGATGGCGTCCAGCCACTGCGCAAAGCCTTCCGCTGTAAAGCGGTAAACTGGCTGGCAGGCAACACATTCCTTTCCAAACAGCGATACCCCAACTTCCACAATGCGCCCATCCGCAAGCCTTGCCTTAAAATCCTTTTGCGGCAGGGGCAGGGTTTCATCCACCGTCATAACACTGCGCGGGTTCTGGAGCAGATCGGCATATACGCTTGATTCCAGCACCAGATCGCCATGCAGCAGCAGCACATCATGCCCGCGCAGATGCGGTGCGGCGCGGTGCATGCTTACGATGTAATTGGTTGTGGCATAATCCTCGCAATGCACATAGGTAACCTGAATGGGCAGCCGAAGCTCCGCCACATGCGCGGCAAGCGCGTCCGCAAACGGCCCCGTGGTGATGACGATATCTCCTACACCCGCAGCTGCCAGCTGTGTGAGCTGCCTGCTGAGGATGGTATAGCCGCCGCCGATCTGCGCCATGCACTTGGGCTTCTGCTGCGTATGGGCTCCCATGCGGCTTCCAAGGCCAGAGTTGAGGATAAGGGCTTTCATCGATGCAGCCTCACTTTCCCAGCGCCTGCATCAGGCTGGCGAGGTTCTCTTTGGGGGTTTGCGTTGGTCGCCCCAGATCTTCCCGCGCGCCCGCGTTCAGGAGTATCTCCACAAATCGCTGCTTGCCCTGCGCCGCGCGGACGCGGGGCAGCACATCGTTCAGCTGCGTTTCGTTTTCAGCGGTCAAAACCAGTTCAAACCCCGCTGCCTCGGCCAAAGGGGCAAAGCGTAATCCGCCGCCGACGACAGGCATGCCGCCCACGCTTTCATGCGCGCCATTGTTGAGCAGCACATGGATCAGGTTGGTCGCATGTTGTTGCGCCTCAACGGCTAATCCGCCAAGGTGCATCAGCGCCGCGCCGTCCCCATCCAGGCACCAGAAGGTATCGTTCGGCCGTGCTTTCGCCATGCCCAGGGCAATCATATTCGCATGCCCCATGGAGCCGACAGTCAGGAAATCACGTTCATGGGTATGCCCAAGCGCCTTGCGCAGTTCAAACAGCTCACGGGAAGCTTTTCCTGTGGTGGAGACAAAGTAATCCTGTCCCCCCGCATGCTGGATCAGCGTGCGGATGGCATCCTCCCGCGTCATGGCGGCACGCTGCGGCATCCGGACAGGCTCACCGCCCGTCAGGCCGCCCTTGTGCACCAGAAACGCGACGCTTTCCCCTTTGGCAAGTAACGGAGCAGCCTCCTCCAGCATTCCGGCAAAGGCGGCGTCATCGGTTCCTTTGTCCAGCGCAAACACTCGAAGGCCGCACAATTCAAGCATCTGCGGCGTAACCTTGCCCTGATAGGCATGCTGCGGCTCATCGTGCACACCGGGTTCACCTCGCCAGCCTACCACCAATACACAGGGAATGCCGTACACAAGGCCGTGGGTAAGCGATGCCAGCGGATTGACCGCGTTGCCGATGCCGCTGTTTTGCATGTAGACCATGGCCGGTTTGCCCGTTGCAATATAATGGCCTGCCGCCAGCGCTACCGCGCCGCCCTCGTCCGCGGTTACCACATGCGCTCCCGTCAGGCCATAGTCAGCGTACAGGGTATCATTCAAGGGTTTGAGCAGCGAATCAGGAACCCCCGTGTAGAACCCGACGCCCAGCTGCTTCAGCCCACGCAGAAAAAGTCTTGTATCCATATTGCACCTCGTTACAACTTGCGTTCCTTGCTATCATACTATGAAACGGCGTAAAAATCAAAGCAAAATCTACTCCTGTTGTAGCTTTGTAGATTTTCCTTCAAAACACAAAACATAACGTGAGCGAGCATCGTTTATCTATTGAGCCAGTAACAGACCCACTGAATCCATCCGAAAAGCACCAACCCCCTGTGAACCCGCTCGCAAGCCGCAAATGCACGCGGTTCCCCGCAAAGCCGCTTCTTCCAACTTTGCAAGCACACGGGAATGTGCTACACTTTGACCGTAGAAGCGCGCCGCTTAACTCCTTGCAGGGTTATGCAACGCGGTATTGATCTATGCATTTGCTAACGCGTGGTAACCATCCTGCTGCATCACCCTGATGCGCCTGTACGCGTTCACGCCTTGCGATCAACGGGCGAATCCTCCTGCGCCCGCTTCCAGACCCAGGCGTAATGCCATAGTCCCAGCATAACCAAAACCCCTCCCGCGATCTTCCCGGGACTGAACGCCCCCGTCAGCCAAAAATCGAACAAAAGCCCGGTTCCAAGCTGGCTGATGAACACCAGAATCGTCGAAAGAAACGCCGGAAGCCGCGGCGTGATATACACCAATATCTGCACCAGCCCTACCCCTACCGCGCCCCCCAGAAACATCGTAACAGTGCGGAAGGTGAGCGCGCCTACCGGCTGCACCGCCGATGGATCCCCCATGATCAGCAGCGCCAGCAGCGCCGTACACAACCCTGTCACATAGTTTGCCAATGTACTCATCGGCAGCCCATTGTGGCGGGCATAGATGGCGTTCATATAGCGGCAAAGCACCGTGTTGGCGCCGACCAGCGCAGCGATGAAAAGCATCATGCGTCATCCTCCTTATGATAGCAGCATCACCAGGATACCGCCGAACAGCAACCCGAAGCTGATCAGGTGGGCGGGCTGGAACGGCCGCTTCTGCGCGCCGAACAGCCCAAACTGATCCACCGCAACCCCCATGAGGGCTTGCCCCAGCAGCATCAATGCCAGCGATACCGATACCCCCAGCGCCGCAAAGCTTGCGTTGCTGCCAAGCACCGTAAGCACCCCAAGCACACCGCCCAGATACCCGTACCACGGCGTCTTTCGATTCCACTGGAAGCGCGTGCGGCTGAGCAGTAAAACCAGCACAATGGTTAAAAGTCCGACCCCATGCACCAGCACCGTACCGCGAATATTCCCCAGATACAGCGCCAGGTTCCCATTTTGAACCACCGTGATGCTGATGAGCGCGCCGCCCAAAACAGCCAAAAAGGCAAGCATCCAATCCCCCCGTTCCTCTGTGAGCATAACAGGTTTTGCCTTGAATGACTATGACATATGTCACCCTAATGACAAAAGGAGGAAAACACCTTGGACGCAAACACCGCCTTACTTTGGCGACGGTATGCCGCAAACCTGCCGCCGCTGGAAGACTACCCGCTGCAAGCAGTTCGCTTTCATGCTGGCGAAGTTTTGGCGGGTGTCGGTGAGCCGCTTACACGCCTGTGCTTTATGGTTGAAGGGCTTGCCACCGTACACAACGTGATGGAAAACGGACGCGCTTTGCTCCTGCGTGAATTCAGCGGTGTGCAAACCATCGGTGAGCTGGAACTGCTGATGGCTTATCCCGTACACGCCAGTGCCGTCAAGGCGATAACCGCGGGCGTACTGCTGGCAATCCCCCTCACGCCCGCTGTGCGCCAAAAAGCCTTTTCCGACGCGGCACTCCTGCGCTATCTGGGACAAGTTGTGGCAAACAAGCTGGAACGCAGCAACCGTATCGCCGCGCAGGACAGGCTCTATCCCGTGGCGGCCAGGCTGGCGGCGTTCATGCTTTACCTGCATCACAATCGGCAGGAGGCTATCAACCTCACGCGCCTGAGCGAGCTGCTGGGCACCAGCTATCGCCATGTTTTACGTATCTTGCGCTCCTTTGTGGACGCGGGGTGGCTCTGCCACAGCGGCAAGGGGTATCGCGTACTGGATACCGCGGCGCTGACACGTTTGGCGGGCGAAATCCGTTATGATTGAGCCGATTCGGATTCTCCGGCGATAGATGCCCTACGTCTGCGAAAACCAAAGCCTTCGGACTTCCCATCCGCGCAGGTGAACCCGTAACGTGCGTAACAATCCATGCAAACGAACATGGCGCCACCCAGCGCGGTGGCTGGCAAAGCTGGCCTCACGCATGGTAACGCGCATGGCTGTGTGCCGATGCGGGGTTGCATCCAGCCGCCGCCCATGATACCATAAGGGGTAATGACTACCGTGCCGGAATCGCATGCGCAATGCCGCACAGGCTTGTGACACCGCCTCTTACAAGGAGGACAATCGATGAAAAAAACGCTGCTGCGAAACATCCTGATCTGCCTGATGCTATTTGCTTTGCTCCCCATGCAACATGCAAGCGCGGAAGATCTCCAACAAATTCCCGCCGTACAGGAAACAGAGCCGCAGGCGCTGCGCGTATTGCTGAGTCGGCTGAACATCACCGATCGGCTGGATGTGACGCTGCACGGCTCCTATAGCGCGGAGCTGGACGGCGCGCGTTTGATGTTCGGGCGCGGAAGCGACCTTGCCATCCTGCTCAACGAAGGGCGTATGTATCTGTATTATGCCGATATGCGCGTGGACGCCGGTACCGATTTCACCCTGCGGCGGCATCCCGTAACGGACGGCTTGGTCAACTGCCTGCGTTTTGCCAACAATCCAGCCCTTTATGAAGGTGATTTGCGGCTGACCGTAATCGAAGGCCGAATCCGGCTGATTCTGACCATCGGCGTGGAGGATTATCTGCACGGCGTGGTGCCCTATGAAATGAGCGAAAGCTGGCCGCTGGAGGCACTCAAGGCGCAAGCGGTGGCCGCGCGCACCTACGCGGTCAGCAAAGCGCAGGCAAATGCCGGCCGCGAGTATGATCTGGTGGATACCACCAACGATCAGGTATATAAGGGGCGCCGTGAAGAATATGTCAACGCCGCCAACGCGATTGAACAAACCAGCGGTGTTTGCGGCTTTTACAAGGGCAAGCTTGCCGTATGCTATTACAGCGCCAGCAACGGCGGACAAACCGAGCTGGCCGAGCATGTGTGGGGCACCAAGGCGGATTATGGCTATCTGGATATGCGGGATGACCCTTATGATCTGGAAAACACGCAGAGCAAGGTACAGCGTGTAACCATCCCCAAGCAAACGACGGATGTAGCCGAAGCGCCCTATGCGCTGCGCCTGCTGCTGAGCACACAGCTACAGGATACGCTTGCGGCCGCAGGGTATGACCCAGCGCCCGAAAGCCTGCGCGTGGATCAGGTAACCTCTGTGACTGTAGATACGCCGCGCTTTTCAGCGCCATCCCGTCTTTATACGATGCTGCACATCACCTTTGCCTATTCGGCGCGCACCCGCACGGACGCGCCCGCGCAACCAGCGCCTGTGGACATGGCGGATGATGCGGAGGTAAGCCTGTTTACCCCTGAGGTGACCAGCACACCGCAGGCAACCGAGACTGCCGCCCCCACGGAGGCGGCCGAATCCCCCGCGCCGACCCCCATACCCACGCCCACACCCACGCCGGTTTATGGGGCTTTTATCGCACAGGAAGAACCAGTGACGCTCAGCATCCCCATCTTCCCGGAGGCGGAGAAACTGCTTTCCCTGGGTATCAATAGTTATGATAATGAAATGATCACCGTGACCGAACAGGCGGACAGCTTTACCGTCGAAGCCCGACGCTTTGGGCATGGCGTAGGCATGAGCCAGCGCGGCGCGGAGATCATGGCGGGCAAGTACAGCATGTCCTATACGGATATCCTGGCCTTCTATTACCCGGGCATGACGCTGATGCGCTACGATGTGCAACCGCAGGCGCTGGCCACCGTTGCCCCGCCGCTTACGCAAACGGCAGGCCCCGTACCCACCCCTACCCCCCGCCCAACGCTCATGCCCGTAACCGAGCCCCTACCGCCCGGCGCATGGTATGCAACCGTTTCCGGCATCGATGATGATTCATCCCTCAACCTGCGCGCGGCGCCGGATATCGCCGCCGAAGTACTGATGCGCCTGTATAAAAACCAGCAACTCATCGTACTGGAAGAATGCCCGCAGGAAGATTGGGTGCGCGTCAAAACCGATGCCATTGAGGGCTATGTGATGGAGCGGTTTTTAACCCAGGAACGCATTCAGTAACGTAAAGGGCAGGATTTCTCTTTCCAACGCGTGCATCCAGCTTGCCATTCTCCCATCCCGTATATTGACATCCCTATTCCGTAGGCGTATGCTTAAGTTTTGATAAAAGAATGAGGGGTCGAAAACATGCTCGTCATAGGGATATGCGGCGCAAGCGGCAGTGGAAAAAGCACGCTTGCCGCTGAACTGTGCAAGGCCATCGGCGATGGATGCATCATCATCAATCATGATAGCTATTACCGGGATCACGGTCATTTGGGCTTTCAGGAGCGCGCGCTGCTCAATTATGACGAACCGGGTATTTTTGACCACGACCTGTTTTTGCGCGATATCAAAACGCTGCTGGCAGGCAAGCCCATTACGCGCAAGGCGTATGATTACAACGAGCATCGCCGTGCGGATCAGGACGATGTGTTGATCTATCCCGCGCAGGTGCTGATCATCGAGGGCATCCACGTGTTTTACGACGAACCGCTGTGCGAGCTGATGTTCCTGAAGCTCTATATGAGCGTGGAGCCGGACATCTGCCTGTTGCGGCGAATTTCGCGCGATATCAACGAACGCGGGCGAGAAATCGACAACATCTCCCTGCAATACCTGACCACCGTCAAGCCGATGTATGACAAATACATCCGCAATTACATCAACCTTGCGGATGTGATTGTGGCGCACGGCGGCAGAAACGCACGCATTGTGGATATTTTGGCCGGGTATGTGCGTGATGAACTGAGCGATCGCGTAACCGAATAACCCAAGGATACCCTAAATTTTCGCAGGACTACCCGCGGCAAATCAATGCGCATTCCCTTCACCACAGCCCATATAGGGTTGTGGTTTTTCACGTCACATCGCAATTTTTTAACGGGAACAAATTTTCCCCTTTTAGGCATTTGCGACAGCGGGAAACTGTGATATACTCGTTACGGACTACGCAAGGAGGTACCCTCATGGAGAAGGCAAAGGTTTATTACTCCGATTTTCGCACTGATGCAAGCCATAGCTTGCTGGATAAACTGAAGCGCCTGATCAAGAAGGCGGGCATGATGGACTTGCCGCTGGAAGGTAAGTTTACGGCGATTAAAATCCATTTCGGAGAACCGGGCAATCTGGCTTTCCTGCGCGCAAACTACGCGCGCACCGTGGTAGACGCGCTGAAGGAAGCGGGCGCCCGTCCTTTTCTGACGGATTGCAACACGCTGTATCCGGGCATGCGCCGCAACGCGCTGGATCATATCGACGCAGCGTATATGAATGGCTTTTCTCCATTGCAGACGGGTTGCCATGTGATCATCGCCGATGGTCTGCTCGGCACAGATTTTGTGAGCGTACCCGTCAATGGCACGTATTGTGATCATGCGCTCATCGGCCGCGCGGCGGTTGATGCGGAAGTCATTGTGAGCCTGACGCATTTCAAATGCCATGAAGGCACGGGCATCGGCGGCGCGCTCAAGAACCTGGGCATGGGGTTTGGCTCCACAGCAGGCAAGCGCGAGATGCACTGCGATGGCAAGCCTGTTGTAGATGAGGAAAGCTGCATCGGTTGCGGCATGTGCATCAAGCAATGCGGCAGCGATGCCATCACCATGGTACTGAAGCCCAGCGGCAAAAAAGCCGTCATCGATCAGGAGAAATGCTCCGGCTGCGGGCGATGCGTTGGCGCATGCTACAAGCAGGGCGCCATTGGCGGTGCGGGCGGCAGCAATGACATGCTAAATTGCAAGATCAGCGAATACGCCATGGCTGTTACCCAAGGCAAGCCCCATTTCCACATCGAACTGGTGATGGATGTTTCCCCTTACTGTGATTGCCATAACGAGAACGATACGCCCGTGATTGCGGATGTAGGCATGTTTGCCAGCCTTGACCCTGTTGCGCTGGATACCGCCTGCACCGAGGCCGCGCTGAAAATGGAGCCCCTGCCGGGTTCCAAGCTCGCGGAGTGCAAACACCGTACGGGCGATCATTTTCACGATGTGCACCCGACTACCAACTGGCGGGTTGGGCTGGAGCATGCACAAAAGTTAGGCATGGGCACCATGGATTATGAACTGATCAAGGTTTGATGGTGCTCCCCCTGACACCGTCTGCGTTGAACGCATGCAGGATCGGGCGCGGCCGTAGGCGGTGTAAAACGGGGGAGACGGCGCAGCGGCAGGGTCTGCTATACCCTTTTTTGAAGAACTGATGTTCCGCGGACACTTGTTCTTAAATTCGCAACCTTCCCATCTTGCAGGCGGAACGCTACTTGTTTAGGAGGAACGACATTGCATGATAAACTAATCGTTCGCGGCGCACGCGAGCATAACCTGAAGAACGTGACCATCGAAATCCCCCGTGATAAGCTGATTGTATTTACAGGCCTTAGCGGCTCGGGGAAAACCAGCCTTGCCTTTGATACCATCTATGCCGAGGGCCAGCGCCGCTATGTGGAGAGTCTCTCTTCCTACGCGCGCATGTTCCTTGGCCAGATGGACAAACCGGATATTGACAGTATCGAAGGGCTTTCGCCCGCCATTTCCATCGATCAGAAAACCACCAGCCGCAACCCGCGCTCCACCGTGGGCACCGTGACCGAAGTCTATGACTATCTGCGCCTGCTCTATGCCCGCGTGGGCGTGCCCCACTGCCACAAATGCGGCAAGGAAATCAAGCAGCAGACCATAGACCAGATGGTGGATCAGATCATGCTGCTGGCGGATGGCACCAAGTTACAGGTGCTGGCGCCTGTGGTGCGCCAGCGCAAAGGCGAGCATCAGAAAATGCTGGAAGATGCGCAGCGCCAGGGTTATGTGCGCGTCAAAATCGACGGCGAGATGTATGAGCTGGATGATCTGCCCAAGCTGGACAAGAAATTCAAGCATGATGTAAGCATCGTGATTGACCGTCTGGTGGTGCATGACAGCGACGACTTCCGCCGCAGGCTTGCGGATAGTTTGGAAACGGCCGCCGGCGCCGCGGAAGGGTTGGTGCTGATTGACCTGTTCGATCAGGGCACGATGCCCTTTTCGCAAAACTACGCCTGCCCGGATTGCGGCGTTTCCATCGAAGAGCTGGCGCCGCGCATGTTCAGCTTCAACAGCCCCTTTGGCGCCTGCCCGGAGTGCGGCGGCCTGGGCACCATCCTGAGCATCCGTATGGAAAACGTAGTGCCGGAGCCGGGCAAGAGCCTTAACCAGGGCGCGGTGCAGGCGCCGGGCTGGAATTTCTCGGATCCCAACAGCATCGCCAGCACCTACTTCCGCGCGCTGGCAAAAAAGTACGGGTTCAGTATGGATACGCCTTTCCGCGATCTGCCTGAGAAGGTAGTCACCATGCTCATGTACGGCACGGGGGATGAAAAGGTCACCGTCAACTACGAAGGCGCTAACGGGCAGGGGCACTTCAACACCACCTTTGAAGGCGTGATCAACTCCCTGATGCGCCGCTACCACGAAACCAGCAGCGATGGCATGAAGGCTGTTTACGAAGAGTACATGAGCGCGGAGCCCTGCCCGGCGTGCGGTGGCCGCCGCCTGCGGCCCGAGGTGCTGGCCGTAACCATCGGGGACAAAAACATCAGCGAAGTGTGCGATCTTTCCGTCGTGAAAACCCGCGGTTTCTTCAAAGAACTCACGTTGGGAGAAAAGCAAAAAATCATCGCGTCACAGGTGCTTAAAGAAATCGACAGTCGCCTTACGTTTTTGGACAGCGTTGGGCTTAGTTACCTCACCCTCTCTCGCGCGGCGGGCACACTCTCCGGCGGGGAGGCGCAGCGCATCCGGCTGGCGACGCAAATCGGCTCCAGCCTGATGGGTGTGCTCTACATTTTGGATGAGCCGTCCATCGGCCTGCATCAGCGGGATAACCATAAACTGATCGGCACCCTCAAGCGCCTGCGCGATCTGGGTAACACACTCATTGTGGTAGAACATGACGAGGATACCATGCGTGAGGCGGATTACATCGTGGATGTCGGCCCCGGCGCGGGGGTACACGGCGGCGCAATCACGGCGCAGGGCACCTTTGCGGAAATCATCAGCAACCCCGCTTCCTTGACGGGTCAATACCTTTCCGGCAAGAAGTTCATCCCCGTTCCCAGGAAACGGCGGAAGCCCAAGGAGTGGCTCACCGTCAAAGGCGCGAGCGAGCACAATCTGCAAAACATTGATGTGCGTTTCCCGCTGGGGGTGCTGTGCGCGGTCACAGGCGTGAGCGGTTCCGGCAAATCCAGCCTGGTCAACGGCATCCTGTATAACCATCTGGCGCGCGTGCTCAACCGCGCAAAAACCCGTGCGGGCAAGTTCAAGGAAATTGACGGCGCAGAGCATCTGGATAAGATCATCTCCATCGACCAAAGCCCCATCGGGCGCACACCCCGCAGCAACCCCGCCACCTATACCGGGCTGTTTGACCTCATCCGCAAGCTGTTTGCCATGACGCCGGACGCGAAAACACGCGGCTATAAAGAAAGCCGCTTCAGCTTCAACGTCAAGGGCGGGCGATGCGAGGCCTGCTCCGGCGATGGTCTGCTGAAAATTGAGATGCACTTTCTGCCGGATGTATACGTGCCCTGTGATGTGTGCAAGGGCATGCGCTACAACCGTGAAACGCTCGAGGTACGCTACAAGGGGAAGAACATTTATGATGTGCTGGAGATGACCGTGGAAGAGGCGCTCGGCTTCTTTGAGGCGCATCAGCCCATCGTCAATAAACTGCAAACCCTTTATGATGTGGGCGTCGGGTATCTGAAAATCGGCCAGCCGAGCACCCAGCTTTCCGGCGGCGAGGCGCAGCGCATCAAGCTGGCGACCGAGCTTAGCCGCCGCGCGACCGGCCGCACTATCTACCTGCTGGACGAGCCCACCACCGGGCTGCACGTGGATGATGTGGGTAAGCTGCTGACCGTGCTGGAGCGGCTGGTGGAGGGCGGCAACTCCGTACTGGTGATCGAACATAACCTGGACGTGATCAAGTACGCGGATTACCTGATCGACCTTGGCCCTGAGGGCGGCGATGGCGGGGGCTTCGTTGTAAGCACCGGCACTCCCGAGACGGTTTCCCAGTGCGCGCAGAGCTATACCGGGCAGTATCTCAAGCCTGTGCTGGCAAGGGACAAGGAGCGCGGGAAGGGGTAAGGACGGCGCTCTCGCAAACACCAATTACGATGTACCTACGATTGGCCGCTCCGCCCTGTTGCAGCGCGGCCAGTTCTATAGTGCTCTTGATTCAGCTTTCCCATAAGCTCCCACACAGATACTTCACAGTATGCAAACCACCCTTCCTTTGCTATAATTGTTCCATGTTGCCAGCGCATGGGCAGTGGCTGTTCATCGCCATGCTGTGCCTGTGCAAGCAATGAGCAAACGTGGAGGCAGTAACCGATGAAGCTGACTTTTTTGGGCGCGGCGCGCGAGGTGACAGGCAGCCGGTATTATTTGGAAGCTTGCGGCAAGCGTATCCTGGTGGATTATGGGATGGAGCAGGGACAGAATTACTATGAGAATGCCGCGCTCCCTGTGGCGGCATCGGCGGTGGATTACGTTTTCCTCACCCATGCTCACATCGATCACAGCGGATGGCTGCCGCTGCTCTATAAACAAGGATTTCACGGGCAGATTTTTGCCACCAGCGCCACGCATGATCTTTGCAGCATCATGTTGATGGATTCGGCGCACATTCAGGAGATGGATGCGGAGTGGAAAAACCGCAAGGCACTGCGCAGCGGCGCGCCAAACGTCGAACCTCTCTATGAAACCGTCCACGCCGATGAAACCACCAAGCTCTTTGTCCCCTGCGATTACGATACCGATGTGCGTGTGTGCGACGGCATCACCATACGGTTGGTGGACGTGGGGCATCTGCTGGGCTCCGCGTCCATCGTTGTCAGCATTACGGAGGATGGGCAAACGCAAAAAATCGCTTTCTCCGGCGATATCGGCAACCTGCACCAGCCGATGCTGCGCGATCCTGATTACATCACACAGGCGGATTATGTGGTGATGGAATCCACCTATGGCAACCGCAGCCATGGCCCCACGCCGGATTATGTTGCGGAGCTGGCACAAATTTTGAGCGAAACGCTGTCCCGCGGCGGCAATGTGGTCATCCCCAGCTTCGCGGTAGGCCGTACGCAGGAACTTTTATACTTTTTCCGCAAGCTCAAGGAAGAAAAGCTTGTCACATCCGGCGCGGATTTCCAGGTTTATCTGGACAGTCCGCTTGCCATCGAAGCTACCAACGTATTTAATGAACACATGATTTGCTGTGTGGATGAAGAAACGCTCTCGCTCATCGATCGCGGTATTAACCCCATCCAGTTTGATGGGTTACATGTATCCGTGACCGCGGAGGACAGCAAGGCTATCAATGAGGATCCCACCCCCAAAGTGATCATTTCCGCCAGCGGCATGTGCGATGCGGGGCGTATTCGCCACCACTTGAAGCACAACCTGTGGCGCGCGGAATGCACCGTGCTCTTTGTAGGCTACCAAAGCCAGGGCACGCTCGGCCGCCAGTTGGTAGACGGCGCCAAAGAAGTCAAACTGTTTGGGGAAAACATCACCGTAAACGCGACCATCCGCAAGCTGGCAGGCATCAGCGGCCATGCCGACCGTGAAGGGCTGCTCACTTGGATCGGTCACTTTGACGCGAACGTACGCCATGTGTTTGTGACCCATGGCGAAACCGAGGTGGCGGAAGGCTTTGCCGCGCATCTGCGCGATGCCTTGGGCAGGAATGCCACCGCCCCCTATAACGGCGAAAGCTGGGATCTTGCCGTAGACAAAATGCTTACCGAAGGCAACAAAGTACTGCTCACACACGCGGAAGCAAATGCGATTGCCCGCGGGGATGAGGATGCCGGACAATTGCACGCACAAGCAAGCGCTTCTGAAACCAAGCCCGCTGCATGGCTTTCATCCCGCAAGCAAAAAAAGCAACCGGATTCCGCCGCCTATGGTCAGCTGCAAGATGCATTGCAGCGACTTACGGCTTTGGTGGAGCACATGCAGGCAAGTTCAGCAAAGGAACAAAGCAAGTTGGCAGCAACCCTGTTTGGTCTGGTTAAAAAATTCAGCAAGCGCTAGTGCCTCATAACCCATCCAGTGGCAGGTGACAAGGGCATATGGATTGAATGCTTTTGCTGATATGTCAAACAGGAATCGCGCTTTCAAAAGGCGTATACTGATAGCAGACGCAAGTAAACCGGCTCAATGCCGTGTTTTAGGAGGATGTTCCAAATGGATAGAGAAACCGCACGAAAGATGGCAAGGGATTTGGTCGCGCAGATGACCCTTGATGAAAAGGCTGCACAGCTACGCTACCAGGCTCCCGCCATCCCAAGGCTGGGCATACCCGCCTATAACTGGTGGAACGAAGCGCTGCACGGGGTGGCGCGCGCGGGCACGGCCACAGTGTTTCCGCAGGCCATCGGCATTGCCGCCACCTTTGACGAGACGCTGGCGGAAACCATCGCCGATACCGTTTCCACCGAGGCGCGCGCCAAGTACAATATGCAATCCGCGCATGAGGATCGCGACATTTACAAGGGTCTGACCATGTGGACGCCCAATGTGAACATCTTCCGCGACCCTCGCTGGGGACGCGGGCAGGAAACGTATGGCGAAGATCCCTACCTGACGGCGCGCCTTGGCGTGGCGTTTGTCAAAGGGTTGCAGGGCAAGGGAAAAACCCTGAAAACAGCAGCCTGCGCCAAGCATTTTGCCGTGCACTCCGGCCCCGAAGCGGTGCGCCACAGCTTTGATGCGGTGGTCAACCCAAAGGATCTGTGGGAGACGTACCTGCCTGCCTTTGAAGCGTTGGTGCATGAGGCGGATGTAGAAAGCGTAATGGGTGCCTACAACCGCGTCAACGGCGAACCCGCCTGCGGCAGCAAGACCCTCCTTGTGGATATCCTGCGCGGAATGTGGGGCTTTGAAGGCCACGTGGTGAGCGATTGCTGGGCGATCAAGGATTTTCACGAGCACCACCATGTGACCGATACCGCCCCGGAAAGCGCTGCGCTGGCGCTGGAAAATGGTTGTGATCTCAACTGTGGGGATGTCTACTTGCAGTTGCTGGCCGCCTATCAGGAAGGGCGCGTGACGGAGGCTCAAATCACCACGGCGTGTGAACGCTTGATGACGACGCGCTTCCTGCTGGGTCTGCTGGGCGAAGGCAGCGAGTATGATACCATCGCCTATGATGCAAACGATACCGATGCGCACGATGCCTTTGCCCAATCCGTTGCGGAAAAAAGCATGGTGCTGCTCAAGAACGATGGCGTCTTGCCCCTTGCCCTCGGCGAGCTGAAAAACGTAGGCGTAATCGGCCCCAACAGTGACAGCATCGCCGCGCTGGAAGGCAACTATAACGGCACCTCCTCGCGGTATGTAACCTTTTTGGAGGGCATTCGCGCGGCCTGTAAGGGCAAGGCGCGCGTATTCTACTCGCAGGGCTGCCATCTTTATCAGGATCGCACCAGCAACCTGGCCATGGCGGCAGATCGCCTGGCCGAAGCGGTGGCTGTTGCGGAACGCTGTGATGTGAGCATCCTCTGCCTGGGGCTAGACGCGACGCTGGAAGGGGAAGAAGGCGATACCGGCAACGAATACTCGTCCGGCGATAAGAACAGCCTTGAGCTGCCCCCCAGCCAGCAAAAACTGCTGGATGCTGTGCTGGCCGTTGGCAAGCCAGTGATTGTGGTGCTAGCCGTCGGCAGCGCGTTGGCCGTAGAGCAGGGCAACGCTATCCTGCAGGCATGGTATCCGGGGCAAGCGGGCGGCACCGCGCTGGCGCGCATCCTGTTTGGCGAGGCAAACCCCAGCGCAAGGCTTCCCGTGACGTTCTATCGAAGCACGCTGGATCTGCCTGATTTTGAAGATTATGCCATGGATAAGCGCACCTACCGCTACTTTGACGGCGAAGTGCTGTACCCGTTTGGGTATGGCCTGAGCTATACCCAGTTTATCTATCGCGATGCACGTTACGCAAACGGAGAGATGACCGTCACGGTGGAAAACACGGGCGCCCTTGACGGTGATGAGGTCGTGCAGGTCTATATCAAGGATCATGACGCTCCCTTTGCCGTACGAAACCATAGCCTGTGCGCCGTAAAGCGGATCCATCTCGCCAAGGGAGAACGTACGCAGATCACGCTGCCCATCCGTAAGGAAGCATTCACCGCTGTGGATACCGAGGGCAAGCGCGTTACGCAAGGCAGGCGATTTACACTGTATGCAGGCGGCAGCCAACCCGACCGCCGCAGCGCCGCGTTGCTTGGTCAGGCTCCCCTGTCCGTTGACGTCACGTTCGCATAACCAATCATCAAACAAGCAGCGCCGCGCAAGCGGTGCTGCTTGTTTGATGACGCAGCGCAACTACAACAACATTCCACAAAAATCTGCCGCCAAGGCGACGGTAACCGCAGTTCTCTTGATGCTTTCACACCCGTAAACGTCCATGGTAGCATGCTGTTTGGAAACCCCGTTAACATCTGGCTTGCGTCCGCCTCATCGATAAACATGCGCGCCACACAGGAATTCCCATTGACAACAGAGAATATACGCTTGTAGAATCCAATTTCAACGCAAACCAAAGAGGAGGTGCTGCTTTGAGCACGCTACGGGAGGATGCGCAAAGCGTAATTGAAGCGGCGCTACAGGCTACCCAGCCAAAGAACGCCCTTCGCAGGGCGCTTGCAAGCCTGAAACGCTTCGGCGGACGCCTGCGGGTGATCTCCATCGGCAAGGCGGCATGGAGCATGGCCTCTGCTGCCAGCCAAACGTTGGGGGAACAAATCGATTGCGGGCTTATCATCACCAAATATGGATATACCTATGGCAATCTGCCGCGCTTCACTACCATGGAGGCCGGCCATCCCGTGCCCGACGCCAACAGCGTACGCGCTGCCGATGCGGCTATCGCGATGGTGCAAGGGTTGAACGTTGATGATACCGTACTCATGCTCATATCCGGCGGCGGTTCGGCGGTCTTCGAAAAGCCGCTTGTTCCCCTTCCTCTCTTTGAGACAACGCTGAATGCCCTCTGGCATTCCGGCGCGGATATTACCGAGATCAACATCATCCGCAAGCGCCTATCCGCCGTGAAGGGCGGTCGTTTTGCAAAGCTCTGTGCGCCCGCGACCGTCATCGGGCTGCTTTTATCCGATGTGATGGGCGACGCGCCCGAAACCATCGCTTCCGGCCCCATATCCCCCGACCCCGTCACGGCCGTTGAAGCCGAGCGTACGCTGTTACGGCTCTTCCCTGACGCGCCGGAACCGCTGATCCGGCTGATGCGTCGCGAAACGCCCAAACTGCTCCCCAACGCCGAAACGCGCGTGGTTGGCAATGTGGCCATGCTCACGCGCGCAACCGCGCACGCGCTGCAAAGCCTGGGGTATGAAACCTGCGTACTGACCGACAGGCTGGATTGTGAAGCGCGCGAAGCCGGGCGTATGCTCAGCGCCATCGCGCATTCCCATCAGGGCGAAACGCGTTCACTTGCGTTTGTAGCGGGCGGTGAAGCAAGCGTTCAAGTCAGGGGCACAGGCAAAGGCGGCCGTAATCAGGAGCTTTCGCTGGCTGCCGCACCAAGGCTGGAAGGCCTGCGGGATACCGCCATCTTTAGCTTTAGCAGCGATGGTATCGACGGCCCAACCGATGCCGCGGGCGGTTTTGTGGATTGCCGTACGCTGGGCAGATTGCGCGCAGCAGGGCTGGATGTCGATAACGCCCTGCTCAACAATGACAGCTACCATGCCCTGCGCGCCTGCGACGGCTTGCTGGTCACCGGGCACACCGGCACCAAAGTCAACGACGTGGCCGTTGTGATGATCCGCAGATGACGCTGCGCTTCGCCAAACGTATTGCGCGAATCGGTGCGTCCGTTGCCGATGCCAGCATCGGCTGGTTGGTTTCCAAGGAACCCAACGCTCATTCATACAAAGCCTACCCTTTGGCCCATGCCGCACAGGCGCTTTGGATTGCCTATACAAACGCAGGCACCAGCGCCTTTTGTACCAAAGACGGATGCATGCAATAGCGCATGCATCCGTCTTTAATAGGGTTTTTTACCCTGTTCAAAGTCAGGGTTCATCCAGATCACGAGGTGAGCAGCAGCGGTTTTTTCCGCGCCGTTTTGCAGTATACAGGGCTTGATCCGCTTTGGCATAGAGCTCGGCAAAGGTCATGCCATCCTGCGGCGCACAGGCGTACCCGATGGATATGGTCACCGGCGAAGCGTGGGGCAACGTGAAGGTAAGCGCCTCAATGGCGGCCAGCAACTCCGTTCCTTTATCCCGCGCAACCTGCTCCGTAGCGCCCTTAAGCAATGCCACAAACTCATCCCCGCCCAGGCGGCCTACCAGATCGCTCTGCCGCAGGCGGGCACGCAAGGTGCCTGCAAGTTTGGAAAGCAGTTCATCCCCCGCACGGTGCCCAAACAAATCGTTGACACTTTTGAAATTATCCACATCCAGTATCAGCAGGCAGCTTGGCACTTCGCCTTCAACCAGCGCATGTTCGATACGCTCCTCAACCGTGGCACGGTTCAGCAGCTGCGTCAATCCATCGAAGCACGCTTTGCGCTCCAGTTTTTTCTGCGCGTCGATCACGCGTACATATCCGATGCCGCCGACATTGTTTTTCCCTTCCCCTGCGGAAAGATGAATGTTCATCTCAAGCCATACCCAGTTTTTCTTCCGATTCAGCGCGCGAAAGGGTACCGTAAATTCGCGCTCGCCAGCGCGGTAGCGCGCGACGAGGTTTTGCGGATCAATGGCATCCAGCAGCGCACCGCGCTCTTCTGGGTGAATGAGCGTTTCGTTGCGATCCTGGGCGAGATAATCTAGGTAGGCATGAAACCCCGAGCGGCGAACTTCTTCACAGCTGAGCAAGTGCGGCGCCATCTCCGGCAGTTCAAAAGCAAACACAAACAGGCTCACTTGATTGACCGCGCGCCGGAACACCTTGGCCTGCCCCAACTGCGCCTCACGTTGCTTCTCCTCCTGAATATCCACCACACGCCCAACCATGCGATATAAAAACCCGCTCTCATCCGCAATGGTGCGGAAATACGCGCGGTACCAGCGAAACTCTCCGGTATGGTAATAATCAGCAAGATACTCATACGTACCCGGTTGGCGCGTTCTGCAATACCGTTTCAAGGCGTTGAGCAAACCGCCCGTGTAATCCGGATGGATAATCAGGCTGTGCCGAAGGCTTTTGGAGTAGGTTTGCACGGTGCGTTCTTCCCGCTCGCCGGAAGGTAAGCGCAGCGTGTAGTGTATCACATCTTTTTCCAAATCATAATCAAAGAAAATCTGTTGGGAATCCTCCATCATGATGCGGTAAAGCTCGCTTTGGCGGTTGTAGGCGCGTTCCATCTGCACTTGGTTGCTTACATCCACAAGTACCGCATAGCATAGCGGCGGTGAGTTGTTCTGCGGTACAATGGTGTAGTATGTACGCAGCCAAAACGGAAGTCCATCATCCCGTGTCAGGCGTACCACACTGCCTAAATCCGTACCGTTATCGTCAATCACCTCTATGGGCTTGCCTTCCAGCTCGCAGTGCAAATGGAACGCGGAAAGCCGCATCAGTTCCATAAACCGCTCCGGCTGATGATCCTTAAGCCCAAACATACTGTAGGCGCGGGTATTGATGTACAGCGCCCTTACCAGCGAGCCGAATTCAAACAAGGTCACGCCTACCGGCAGATTCTCAAGCAGGTGCTGGAGCATATCGGTGGTACGTTCCAGCGTTGCCTTGGTGCGGGTAAGGCGCAGTTCCTGCTCGCGTTGCAGTGTGGTATCCAGCAGCACCAGCTGTAGCAGCGGCTGGCCGTCACTGCCATGGCTGATGGCAACGCTGCCGCGCAGGCTCCCCCACTCCCCGCCGGGGCGCGCAACGGTGACCTCGATATTCTCCACCATGCGTTTTTCACGGCAGCGCTTAAGCTGCGCAAGGAACGTTTCCCTGTTCTCCGGGACAATCAGCGAGAAGAGATCTCGGCTCGCCACTTCGTCAAACGCTTCTTTGGTGTGGAAGCCAAACAATTCCCAGCAGGCCCGGTTATAGAAAACAGGCTTGGGCGGGTCTTCCAGGTTCATTTGCAGGATGCAACAGGGCAACGTCCAGTAAAGATGACTGAGCATGGACAGCCTGCGCTCGTTTTGCAGGCGCTGCGCATCCAGTTGAAGCTGGATGCGATGCTCATGATCCACATCGTTGATGATGGCCAGTACGGCTGTGATATCGCCTTCCTGCGCGCGTTGCACCGTAATGGATAGCTTGCACCAGCGGGTTTCCCCGTTGGTAAGCGTCAGGCGGATGAGGCGGGAGGCGCCTTTATGCTTCTCCATTCCCTTGAGGAAGGCACGAAGCGCGGCCAGATCCTGCGGTTCACAGACATCCGGCGGCAGGTTAGCCGTAACAAGCGCGCGAAAAGAAACCTTGCTCAACCGGTAGCTGCCAGCCAGCGCATTGCCTTCCGCGCAAGCCGCTTCAGGCGCCCAGGCCAACAGTGCTGTTTGTGTCTGCTCCAGAATGGTACGGTAACGCTCCTGCTCCTGCTGCTTTGCTTGCAGCATCAAGTACTCCGCCTGTATCTGCTCGTTTTTCTTCTGCTCGTCGATATGACGGCTGCAAAACAGCGTCCTGAGTTTGCCCGCTGGATCCTCCATGCGGAAGATGGTTACCCTTGTCCAGTGATAGGCATCATCCCGTCCTTTGGTGCGCAAATCCAGCAAAATGGCGCGCCTCTCGGTGTCGGCAAAGGATTTTTCAATGTTCTCCCGGCTCAATGCTTCGGCAAAACGTTCACGATCTTCTGGGTGCGTATTCTGCTCCAGGAGGCTACGCACGGTAGATTCCAAGGGCTTGGTGATCGTATGGTATTGTTCATCGCCCACAGAGTCAAAGCTTGTTGCAATATTATCGGTATAGTTAATCTCCAGCACATGATAGTAGGCGTCCAGCAAAACCGCGCCGTACTGGAATAGCTGGTAATTGCGCTCCAGCTCTTTCTGGCGGGTGATATCGGTCAGTGCAAAATAGAACAGTTCTTGCTTGTTTACGCTGCCAAGGTGCCGTATTTTGATATCCAGCCACAGAATGTGCCCATGGGCACGGGGGCAGCGAACCTGCACCTGCTCGATGGCATGCGTCTGTGCGGCGCGATCGCAGGCTTTGAGCAGTTTTTGGAAATCAATGGGTTCCATCCTCGAAAAAGCATTATGATCGCGCTCCAGCAGCGATTGCGGCGTACTGCCCATCAGTTCAAAAAAGCCTTCGTTGACCCGCAACGCCTCCAAGGAATCACCTGTCTTTTCATACAGGCCAATGGCGCCGATCATCCCGCTGAACAGGATGTTCACATGCTGGTTGCCCTCCCAGAGCGATTGCAGATCATAATCGCTGAGGATCTTCTCACGGTTACTTTCCTGCTGCCTGCGCATGGCTGCGGGGTTCTCCAGCAACGCGGTAAATGCCTCCGCAGGCATAGGTTTGGCCAAAAGATACCCCTGCGCCTCGTCGCAGCCCATGGAACGCAGGAAGGATACTTGCGCATGCGTCTCCACGCCCTCTGCCACCACCACAATACCCAGCCATTTAGCCATGCGGATGATGCTGGCCATCACATTGGCAGCCCTGCCATTGCTCTCCATGTCAACCAAAAACTGCATATCGACCTTCAAGATATCCACCGGCAGTTCTTTGAGCATACTCAGGGAGGAATACCCGCTCCCAAAATCATCCATCAGGATCGCGAAGCCTTTTTGTTGTAGCTTTTCCACTGCCGAAAGCAGCTGCTCGGGGTGATCCGTATAGGCACTTTCGGTAATCTCAAATTTAATATATTGATGCGGCAGCTTGAAACGTTCAACAGTATCGGTGATGTCCTGCGCAAGCGCAGGGTTAAGCAGATTCAAGCGCGATAGGTTTACTGATATGGGCAACGGCTTGATGCCCCTGGAAAGCAAATCGCTTTGGTACTGGCAAACACTTTCCATGAGGTATGCATCCAGTTTGGTGATGAATCCGTTACGTTCAAACAACGGAATGAACTCCATGGGCGGAATGAGCCCGCGCGTGGGGTGCTCCCAGCGCACAAGCGCTTCCGCGCTGCTTGGCTCGCCTGTGGTAATGTTATAAATCGGTTGCAGGTAAAAGCAGAACTGCTTTTGCGCCAGCGCCGTGTTCATTTCATTGGTCACGCGCTGTTCCACCATAAGTCGTTCTCGCATTGCACTGTCATAATACGCAAAGCGTTCATGATAACTGCCTTTGATGGTCTTGAGCGCCATAAAGGCTCTATCACACATTTGATCCACGGTGATTGCCGCATCATCCACCTGATATACGCCTGCGTATACCACCATTCGGATCCCCATGCTCATTTCTTCCAAATGCTGGTTAATACCATCCACAAGACTTCGCGCTTCAAACAGGCGCGCAGGGTAGCATAGCGCAAAGCGGTCACTCTCCAGCCGCGCATAGGTACCAGCACCGCGCAGCTGTTCATTCAGGTAATGGGCAATGGCGCACAGCACCTTATCTCCCGTGCCCATTCCAAAAAGGTCATTGATCACCTTGAAGTGTTCTACGTCCCATACTTGAAGGTGATAGATTTCTACAGCTTTTTTGCGCAGCATTCGCGCTGTACGACGCACGAAGGTATCACGGTTGAAAATGCCGGTAAGCGGGTCCCGCTCCAGCGCGCGGCGAAGGGCAATGTTCTCGCTGAGTTTTAGCAGGTTACGCACACGCTGCAAAAGCATCTCCGGTTTGATGGGTCGAAATGTCACATCCGTAGCGTCCAGGCTCAACGCCCGCAATTCCTGATCGTCTGCATCACGCTGCGCGATGGCGACCACAGGCACGCCATGCAAAAGCATATTGACGCGCTTTGTGGCAAGAAAATCAAACGCGCCCTCGCAAGCAAGCGAAAGGAGCACGCACTTGATCTCCGCCATGCCGTGCTTGAGTGCTGTCAGAGCCGATGCACAATCCTCAGCTACCATCACATCATAATGTGCAGCTAAGGTAGCAAGGTGCGCGGCACGCTCCTCCGCATCATCCTCGATCAGCAATATTTTCCGGCTCATGCAGTGACCTCCGCCCCTGTTATGGTTACAAATAATAACCGATATATTCGCAGTAGCGAAACTAACCTGTAGACAGTATACACGTTATATCCATTATTTACAAGTTAGCTTTTTCAGGCGGGAGCCGTATTTGCGCTCCTGGTGTACTTTTCTTCCTTATAATGCAGGCGCCAATAGCAAGCCTTTTTATCCAACTTTCTCAATGCCATCTCACCAATGCAGCGCTTTCCCTAAAGGTAACGTTTCGCTTTTTCCCATATCGTGCATGGCTCATGTAACCATTCGCCTGATCGATGCCCGCCTGTGTTCACCTCTGCCTGTGTATTATGCCCATCAAAAAGCCGCACGACGCAAGTTCGTGCGGCTTTTTCATAACTGTGCGTTTTCCTTGCCTTACGCCTTGCGGGGCGCAAGCAGCCGTCCATCCATGTAGCAAAGCTCCATCTGCGTCAGGCTCAGGTATACGCTGCCCGGGGCGGTTTGCGCAATACGGGCAAGCGAATCGCTCAGGCTTTTGGCAAAGGCATTGCATGCATCCTGCGGCGCCTGCCCCAGCACCTGCGCATCGCAATAGGCACAATACCCCGCATCTTCACCCCGCTGAAGCGCGGCTTGATCCTGAAGATGCACCATGACATAGGCGGAACTTTTTCCCAGCAACGCCGCTGCATCCAGTACACTTTGATGCAGTTCCTGTTTTTCTTCGGTGTTTAGCGCTTTTGTAGTAACAATGTTCACATAGGGCATACTGCACTCCGCTCCTTTGCTCACGCGGGATTCCCGCTGTTTGTGGACTGCGCAGCAGCATCTGCCTGCGCACCCTGATTGTTAACTTACTGTGCATAAGTGCTTTCCTCCTGCTTGGATGTGTGCTATGATGGGCGAAATAACGCTAGGGAGGTGCTTGGATGGAACAGCGGTTTATGCTGGGGTACGGCGAAAAGCAAATACCCACCATCATACGGGCAAAGGAGATTCAATTGCTGGAGGCGGTCACACCGCCGCCGCTTGCCAATCTGCCCGAAGCCTTCCGCGCGGCTGTGGAAGAAGATGCCATCGGCAGTCCTCCTCTTCGGGAATTGCTGACACCCACGGATCTGGTGACCGTTGTCATCAGCGACCTGTCCCGTGCCTGGATGCATCAGGATCGCATCTGTCCGCTGCTGCTGGATTATTTGCATGCCACCATCGGTATCCCTGATGAAAACATCGTGTTTCTGGTCGCGCTGGGCACGCACCCGCCGCAAACCGAACCCGAACTGATGCGGCTTACCGGCGGGGATGTTTATGCCCGTGTGCGTGTGATGAACCATGACGCTAGCGCTCCGCTGGCGGATCTTGGCGTGACCTCCTTTGGTACGAGGGTATCGGTAAACCCGCTGGTAACAGCGCGCAAGGTGATCCTGATGGGCGGCACGGTACACCATCTGCTGGCTGGGTACGGCGGCGGGCGCAAAAGCATCCTGCCGGGCGTAGCGGGTGAGATGACCATCCGCCAGAACCATATGCATGCCCTGCACGCGACCCAACCGCGCTCCAGCGATGCCGTGGGTTGCGGGAAGCTTATCGGCAACCCTGTGCATGAGGACATGCAGGAGGCCGCCGCGATGGTATCCCCCGTGTTTGGCATCAATCTGGTTGTGGATGGCCGCGGCGACCATCTTGCCCTGCCCAGCGGGCACTATACGCTGGCATGGGCGGAGAGCTGCCGCCTGGTGGATCAATACAACGGTGTGCCTATCCCCGCCCGCTTTGACGCGGTGGTAGCAAGCTGCGGCGGTTTCCCCAAGGATATGAACCTGTATCAGGGCGCCAAAACCATGATTAACGCGTACCAAGCCGTCAAACCCGGCGGGCGCGTGGTATTGCTGGCGGAGTGCCCCCAAGGCGGCGGCCCCGCCGAGTTTTTTGACTGGAGCCGCCACCTGCCCGATGGCAGGCTTGACGCGGCGCTTCGGGCGGATTTCTCCATCGCGGGCTATGTGTTCTACGTATGCTGCGAGATTGCGCGCAATACCGATTTTCACATGCTCAGCAAGCTAACCCCGCAAGTGCTTGCGCCCATGGGCATTCACCATGTGGAAAATGAGGCCGCCCTTGCCGCGCTGATGGATTTTGGGCAGCAATCCGTTGCGGTAATGCCTTTTGGCGGCAGTACGGTGCCGATTCCGCCTCTGGAAAATAGGGGTTGACAAACACGCGCCCTTACGATTACAATATGCTAAACCGTTGAAGCGGAGATCAAACCGAAAGCGCACTTGCAGAGAGCCGGGGCAGCTGGAAACCGGCAGAGAGCGGATCGGCAAATGGACCGCGGAGGGCGTTCCCAAAGGGTGCAAACCCGAGTATGGAACGACGTTACGCCAGCGTTACAGGGCAGCGAGTGTGTCGGCACTTGCATAAAGGGGACGGGAAACCGTCAACCAAGGTGGTACCGCAGATGTGCATCACGCATCTGTCCTTGCAGAAAGGACAGGTGCGTTTTTTGTACCGCTAACGGCAAACCGACGGCCACAAACGGGAAAATGAAAGGAAGGGTTCTCATGAAAAAAATGATCGCGTTGCTCCTGACCCTGATGCTCGTACTCTCCGCAGCCGCCTTTGCCAATGCGCAAACAACACCAGCCTACCGCGTAGGCATCATCCAGATGGCGGATAACGGCGCCTTTACCGATATGCGGGAGGGCTATATTGCCCGCATGCAGGAACTGGGTTATACCGAAGATGTAATGACCTTTGACTACCAGAACGCGCAGGGGGATATGAGCAACCTCGCTTCCATCTGCCAGAAGATGATCGATGCCAACATGGATTACGTAGTGGCGATTGCCACCCCGCCCGCGCAGGCCTTCCTCAACATGGGCAGCGATATTCCCATGTTCTTCATCTCCGTAAGCAATCCGGTGGGCGCGGGCATCATCACCGATATGGCCAAGCCGGATCAAAACGCCACCGGCGCCAGCAACGCCATCCCTGTGGATGAAATGTTCAAGCTGAGCGATCGCTTAACCCCGGGCGTACAAACCTACGGGCTCATTTACTGCACCAGCGAAGTCAATTCTGTTACCACCATCGAAAAAGCCAAAGCCTACATGGACGCAAACGGCCTTAGCTATGTGGAGGCAGTTGTAACCAACTCCGGCGAAGTGCAGCAGGCCGCGCAATCCCTCGTGGGGCGCTGCGATGCGATGTTCATCCCCAACGATTCCGTGGTGCAGACAGGCCTGCCTGCCGTGGCGGAAGTCGCCATTGACGCGAAGATTCCCGTCTATGGCTCCTCTGCGGTAATGGTCGCCAGCGGCGCGTTTGCCACCATTTCCATCAGCGATACACAGATCGGCCGCATCGTGGCGGATATGAGCGGCCTGTACCTGTCTGGAACCCCCATTGAACAGATTCCTGCCGTGGTGGTGAGCGAGTTTACCATGGTGCTCAATCAAACCACCGCCGATGCCATCGGCGTCACCCTCTCGGATGATGTGCTTGCGCAGGCGATCATTCTGGAGTAAGCTTAACGCATCACAGGCGGCGGGGCGTAAGCCCCGCCGCCGGAATGAGGATAACAGATGACAGTACTCACTGGCTCCCTGCAACTGGGGATGATGTATGGACTGCTCGCCATGGGCGTTTTCATCAGCTTCCGGATACTCAACACACCGGATCTGACCGCGGAGGGCAGCTTCACGCTGGGCGTGGCGACCTCGGCAATGGTTACACTGGCAGGCGCGCCCTTCCTTGGGCTTCTGGTCGCATTCCTATGCGGCATGGCAGCAGGCGCGATTACGGGGCTTTTGCAAACCAAGGTGGGCGTACACCCCATTCTCGCGGGCATTCTCACCATGAGCGGCCTGTATACCGTAAATCTCGCCGTAATGGGCGCAAGCGCAAATGTAACCCTCATCGGCAAGGAAACGTTATACCAGCGAATGTTTGCGGCGCTTGCCCCCCTGCCCAAGGATACCGTCAAGCTGTTGGTAGGGCTGGCGCTGGCTGCGCTGCTGCTGGGGCTGCTCATCTGGTTCTTCAAAACGCATGTGGGGCTTTGCATCCGCGCTACCGGCAACAACGAAGCCATGGTACGCTCCAGCTCCATCAACGCTTCAGCCATGAAGATCATCGGGCTTGCGGTAAGCAATGGCTGCATCGCGCTTTCCGGCGCCATTGTGGCGCAATACCAGGGCTATGCGGATATTTCCAGCGGCATCGGTATTCTGGTGGTGGGTCTTGCCAGTGTCATCATCGGGGAAGCGGTGCTGGGACGGCGCGGGGTCACGCTGGGGCTGTTTTCGGCCATCGTAGGCTCGGTGCTCTATCGCTTTATCATATCGCTGGCGCTTTCTACCAACGTATTCCCTGCCTATTTCCTGAAGTTGATTTCCGCGGTCATCGTCGGCGTGGCGCTGAGCATCCCCACCATCAAAGCTGCGCTGGCAAAACAGCGTCAGCGAAGGGAGGGCAGGCGAGATGCTTGAACTCAAACGCCTCCAAAAAACCTTTGGCAAAGGCACCGTGCATGAACAGGTCGCGCTTGCGGGCATCGATTTAACCCTTGAAAACGATGATTTTGTAACCATTTTGGGTTCCAACGGTGCGGGCAAGAGCACGCTGTTCGGCGCTATCATCGGCACGTTCTGGCCGGATTGCGGGCATGTGGTGCTGGCCGGGGAAGATATTACGTACCAGCCCATCCACAGGCGAGCCCAAAAAATCGGCATGTTGTTTCAGGACCCGCTTAAGGGTACCGCGCCGGATATGACCATCGCAGAAAATCTCGCGCTGGCCTACACGCGCGGCCATCGCTTTCCGCTGGCGCGCGCGCTGCAAAAACGCGATCTCCAAACGCTGCGCGATAAGCTCGCCGCCTTTGGTATGGGGTTGGAAGACCGCATGAAGGTAAAGGTGGGAATGCTCTCCGGCGGGCAGCGGCAGGCCATGACCTTGCTGATGGCTACTATTGCCAAGCCAAAGCTCTTGCTGCTGGACGAACATACCGCCGCCCTCGACCCTGCCACCGCTGAAAAAGTGTTGGCCATTACCCTCCAAACCGTACGGGAGCAGCGCCTGCCAACCATGATGATTACCCACAACATGAAAAGCGCGCTTGCCCTTGGCAACCGAACCATCATGATGGCGCATGGCAAGGTTATTTTGGATGTGGCGGGCGAAACGCGTTCCGCCATGCAGGTTAGCGATTTGCTGCGCCATTACAGCGGCACGCAGGGCACATCGCTGGATAATGACAGAATGTTGTTGGGAAGCTAAACAACCGCTTGCCCTGCGAAAGCCGGAGGGGGACGGAGCACATGTATGCTCCGCCTCCTCCGGCTTTCGCTACGCCCCTATGCATCCCAATGAACAGCACAATCGCACCCGGCTTGTGATCGATTGCCCCCGTTGATTATACAAACCCTAATCAACGAACCGGAGCGCAAGCAACAGCGCGGGAAAGCCGCCATCATTCATTTACGCATCGCGACTCGCATATAAAGCAGTTTCAAAGCACGGCACAGAAACGAAGGCGTAGTGTAACAGCTTAGCGTTTTTACATCGAACCCACAGGCTTAAAGCACCGCGAGGCTTCAGCATACATGATCAGAAATCATGACGCCCATGATCTTCTTCTATGCTTGTTACAACCTGTTGCAACGTGTAAATAATCACAGTTTGAAAGGCGCGAACGTCACTCTCCCTACGCATGCAATACCCGCCGCTTCCTGCGGCTAACAAAATGGGCATGTAATTTCCCTCCGTTTTGCGGTATACTAAGTGATAGCCATCAATACCCGATTGATTGCAATCTGTACGGAAAAGCAAGGAGCATGGGATATGAGTGAGCATACGGCCATTCAAACGGCCACACAGCAACTGGTGGAGACCATCCGCCGCAGTGAGGAATATCAGCAGTTTTCTGCGCTGAAGGAATCCGTCATGAGCGTTGAAACCAATCGCGCGCTGCTCAAGGAGTATCAGCGCACCCAAACGCGCCTGCAAATGGCCGCGGCCAGCGGTGTGAATGCGGATGCAGAGGATGTGGAACGGTTCAACAAGCTTTCCGCGCTTCTCTACATGAATGGCGATATGTCGCAGTATTTAATGGCGCAAATGCGCATGCAACAGCTTGCGGGCGAAGTGTTCCAGCAGGTGGCCAAAGCGGCCGAGCTGGATCTCGAACTGCCTGGAATGTAGGAGGCGGCTCATGGCAAGATGGGATCAGCACTACGATCACGAAACATTGCGTGACGAGCGGCAATACGGCTTTTACTGGTACAGCGGGCTTTGGAACCTGCTAAGGCCATTTCTTGTGCTGCTCACGGCGCTGGTACTGGTGTTTGGCATCGGCACCAGCGTATACGCCATGATTGACGATCAGTATTTGAGCGCCGTAGACCCAACCGATGCAACGGAAATCCCTTTTTCGGTGGTAAGCGGGCAAAGCCTGACGCGTGTAAGCAATAACCTTGCGGAGGCGGGCATTATTAAAAGCCGCTCCATGTTCAAATACTACTGTGATTTTGCCGGACTTGGCCAAAAAATCCAAGCAGGCGACTATGTGCTTGCCAAGAATATGAACATCTTCCAGATTGCCGAACTCCTGACCACCGGAGATGGCAAGCCGATTACCACGGTCATTACCATCATCCCCGGATGGACGGTCGAAGCGATTGCCGCCATGCTTCAGGAACAAGGCGTTTTCAAGGATACGACTTCTTTTTTGAACCTCTGCCGCACAGGCGAGGGGCTGGATGGTTACTATTTTATTCAGGATGCGCTCAAAACCGCGCGCGTCAGTGAACGCAAGTATCTGCTGGAAGGGTATCTGGCGCCAAACACCTATGAAATATACCTGAGCGCCAGCCCGACGGATATCTTAAAAAAACTGCTCGATCAAACGGATGTGGTGCTCACCTATGAATGGCAGGAGCGCGCAAGTGAACTGGGCATGACCCTGGATCAAGTACTGGCGCTGGCATCACTCATCGAAAAGGAAGCAAAAACCGCAGACTTCGCGAAGGTTTCGGCGGTGTTCCATAACCGTTTGAAGGATGGCATGAAGCTGGGCAGCGACGTGACCATTCATTACATCACAGGCGAGCGGCGTATGTCGCTGCGCAACAGCGATCTGGCTGTGGATTCCCCCTACAACACCTACCTGTATACCGGCCTGCCGCTTGGCCCCATCTGCAATCCTTCGGCAAACGCCATTCAGGCGGCGCTTTATCCGGATGCGGCCTTCCAGGCAGAGAAGTATCTGTACTTCTGCAGCAAAGACCCCGATACGGGCGAGCTGGTTTTCAGCAGAACGCTGGAGGAACATAACGCCGCCGTGGCCATCTATGCGCCGCTATGGAAAAAGTTCGATGAGGAGCGCGGCATCCAATGACAAGCCCTTCACGCAATCCCTTCCGGGCGGAGCTGTTAGCCCCGGCTGGCGGCATGGAGCAGCTCAAAGCCGCCTTGCGCTTTGGCGCGGATGCCGTCTACGGCGGCATGGCCAACTACGGGCTGCGCGCCTCCGCAACCAATTTCGATGCCGATACTTTCCCCCGCGCTGTGGCGCTTGCGCATGACGCGGGAAAGCCCTTCTACGTAACGCTCAACCTGCTCCCCTTTGACAGTGACATGGCCGGATACCTCGCCACGGCGAAACAGGCGCACGCGGCGGGGGCAGATGCGGCCATCGTGAGCGATGTAGGCGCGGCGCTGCTGCTGCATGCACAGCTACCCGAGCTTACGCTGCACATCAGCACACAGGCCAACGTGCTCAACACCCCGACCGCTTTGCATTTCCATCAGGCAACCGGCGCAAGCCGCATCGTGCTCTCGCGGGAGATGAGCCTTGCACACATCCGTACCATGCGGGATAGCTTGCCGCAAGGCCTTACGCTGGAAGCCTTTGTACATGGGGCGATGTGTGTGGCCTACAGCGGGCGTTGCCTGTTAAGCACTGCGCTCACTGGCCGCAGTGCCAACCGCGGCGAGTGCGCCCAGCCCTGCCGCTGGCAGTACCATGTGACGGAAGAAAAACGGCCGGATGAATCCTTGCCTGTAACACAGGCGGAGCGTGGCACCTATCTGTTTTCCGCTTATGACCTGTGCATGCTGCCCCACCTGCCCGCCATGCTACAGGCCGGTATCGAAAGCCTCAAAATCGAGGGGCGCATGAAAACCGCCTATTACGTTGCCACGGTGGTTTCCGCTTACCGTCAGGCGCTGGATATGTTGGCGTGCGAAGGGGAATCGGCCTATGACGCCGCCGTACCGCGCCTGCTTGCCGAGCTGAACAAAGCAAGCCACCGCAAAAGCAATACCGGCTTCTATTTTGGCGAGCCGCTCCCAGCGGCAGGCGCGCAAGGGCCTTCGCAATCCATGGAGTTTGTAGCGCAGGTCGCTGATAGCGCATCCGCGGGTGAGCCTGCGCGGCTGCTGGTCAAGAACCGTTTCTTCGTCGGGGATGCGCTGGAAGTGCTCACGCCCCAGGGAAGCAAGCCCTTTACTGTCGAGGGCATCACGCTGGCGGAAACCGGAGAAACCGTGAAGACCGTCAGTATCGCGGGCACATACATCTATCTATCCTTCCCCTTCGCCGTTACGGCAGGAGACATTGTGCGCGGGCAGAACCGCAACCACCGCGACCCTTCCGGCAACCCGTGATGCATTTTCCAGTAAACGTGTGCGCCTGCCTGTGTTTGCTGGCGCCTCATGGGGCTTCCGCTGCTACCGCGGTGACGCATCAGGGCTTGGCAAGAGATCAACAAAAGCCGCGCCTGCTACTGCTTAAACGGCAGTTGCAGGCGCGGCTTTTCTATCATTACCGATGGTGATTGACTGTCTGTTCAAACAAGCCTGCGCGTGTTCAACGCGCCGCCTGCCATTTTACACCAGCGCCGATAAACTCTCGGAATAGCGGGTGCGGACGATTTGGCCTGCTTTTCAGCTCGGGATGGAACTGCACGCCCACAAAGAAGGGATGCCCTGGCATTTCGATAATCTCCACCAGATCGCGGTCAGGGTTGCGCCCCGCAACCACCATACCGCCAGCCAAAAAGCGCTCCAGATATGCATTGTTGAATTCATACCGGTGACGATGACGCTCCCAGATATCAGTGGTGCTGTAGGCCTTTTCGCTCACCGTTCCGGGGGCGATCAGGCAACGGTACTTGCCAAGGCGCATGGTACCGCCAAGGTTTTTCAAATCCTGGTCTTCCATCAGATCAATCACAGGATAGGTGGTATGAGGGGCGACCTCGGTGGTGTGGGCATCCCGCATGCCCAGCACATGGCGGGCAAACTCGATTACAGCCATCTGCATGCCCAGGCAAAGCCCTAAAAACGGCAGGCCATTCTCGCGGGCATATTGGATGGCCGTCATTTTACCCTCTAGCCCGCGCTCCCCAAAGCCTCCGGGCACAACGATGCCGCTTACCTCCGCAAGAATGCTCCCTACGTTCTCCGGCGTCACATTCTCGGCGGGGATCCATTGGATTTTCACCTTGACCCCATGGTGGATTCCCCCATGGGTCAGCGCTTCCACAACGCTCAGGTACGCATCCGGCAGCTCCACATACTTGCCTACCAGCCCGATGGTTACGGTGGAACTGCTTTCCATCTGCCGCTGCACCATCGCTTGCCATTCGGTGAGGTCTGCCTCTTTTTCCGGCAGGTTGAGCAGCTTGACCACCTGATAATCCAGTCCCTCATTATGGAGCATCAGGGGTACTTCATATAAACTGCGTGCGTTCAGGTTTTGGAATACGCGCTCAACCGGCAGGTTGCAGAACATGCTGATTTTGGAGCGCACTTCATAAGGCAGTTCATGATCCGCACGGCAAACGAGGATATCCGGCGCGATGCCGATGCCGCTCAAATCTTTAACGCTATGCTGGGTGGGTTTGGTTTTCAGTTCACCGGCAGCCTGTAGATAAGGCACCAGCGTAACATGCAGGTACAGGCAGTTTTCGCGCCCGACCTCCGCGCGCATCTGGCGAATGGCTTCCAAGAACGGCAAGCTTTCGATATCGCCCACTGTGCCGCCGATTTCGGTAATTACGACATCCGGCGCGTTTTCTGTGCGGCTCACCGCCAGGATGTTGCGTTTGATTTCATTGGTGATGTGCGGTATCACCTGAATGGTGGCGCCAAGATACTCGCCGCGGCGCTCGCGGTCGATCACGGTCTTATATACGCGGCCGCTGGTCACATTGCTGGCCTGGGTCAGGTTTTCATCAATGAAACGCTCATAATGACCCAGATCCAAATCGGTCTCCGCGCCATCATCCGTCACAAACACTTCCCCATGCTGGTATGGGTTCATCGTGCCCGGATCTACGTTCAGGTAGGGGTCGAATTTCTGGATGGAGACGCGTAGCCCCCTGCTTTTAAGCAACCGCCCGAGGGATGCCGCCGTGATGCCTTTCCCTAATGAAGAAACCACGCCGCCCGTCACAAAAATAAATTTTGTATCCATAATTCGAAGTTCCGCCTCCTTCGTAAAATCAAACAAATTAGATTGTAACAAAAGAAAGGGCGGTTCGTCAAGATGAAAAATCGGTTGTGCCTGCGCCTCCGCCAGATGCCCATCCCCTGCCGCATCACAAAAAGCCGCAGCACAGCCTTGTGCAACGATGCCATCTGCATGATGCCCAGCGGATACAGCCGAATCACGCTTGCATGGCATCCCACATGCTCTGTCCTCTGCCGCGTGACCCTGCGCCCCCTGTTCAACCGCCTATAGCGCCACCCAATACCGCTGAAAATGGACATCGTCCGCAGCATAATAGGTTGTATTTTCGTAGACTCCGCCGCATGCGATGATGGTGCGTCTGCTTGCCTCGTTTTCTACCTTGCAGGTAATCAGCACCTTTTCAAGCCCCTTTTGTTTGCAATACGCAAGGCAATCCCGCAGCATGCGCTTTGCATACCCTTTGCGGCGTTCGTCAGGGCGCACGGAGTACCCGATGTGCCCGCCGTATTGAAGCAGATGGTCATTGAGCGTATGCCGAAACTGAATCATCCCCACGATGCGTTGGTCACGCTTGCGTACATAGATAAACTGCTCGGCTAGCACCATATTCTCCGGCAATGAATCCTCATGCTCCAGCAGAGCGTTATAAGCTAGCCACGCCGCGGCGCTATCCATGTGCCGCAACGCGCCGGTGCCATCCATGGAATCCTTGGCGGCCTGAAACGCCACGCGGTACGCGTCAATGTCTTCGGCGAAATCTATGCTGGGTTTCTGAAGGGAAAATGTTTCCATGCTACCTCCTAATGAAACTTGCCTATACGAAAAAGGAAGGCTTACCACCTTCCGTTTTCATGATGCATGCTGCTGGTTACTGCGTGGCCATGGCGGCCTGCTTAGCCAGACGCGCTTTCTTGCGGTTAGCCGTGTTCTTGTGGATGATCCCCTTGGCGACAGCCTTATCGATAGCGGAGGCGGTCACGCTGTACTGCGCGCCGATATTCGCGGATTTGGCCGCGAGCTCCACGTCAAACTTCTTCATCGCGGTTTTCACCTTTGACTTGACGATGCGGTTGCGAAGGTTCTTCTTCTCGTTTACCTTCACGCGCTTGATGGCGGATTGGATATTGGGCAACGTTCCTCACCTCCTTCATATTCTTGAATCGCAAGGTTGATTGTATCATGTGCCCAGAGAAAAAGCAAGCGTGAATTTTTCCATGCCTGATCTTCCATGCCTGATCTGCGCTGATCAGCCGTCCGTGTTTGCAGCCTACCACGCCGCACAAATGCAGGGCACAACTATCGGGCGGGATGTAAGCATCCTGGGCATGGGTTTCATCCCGGCGGATATGCCTGTGTGGCCGCGCATCCGCGGATACCGTTATGATCTGCGCGATATGGTGCAGCAGCTCGCCTCCTGTATGATAGGCAGGCTGGAGGGCGAAGCGGAAGGGCCGCGCCATGCACAGCTTGGCTATCGGTGGATGGCGGGAGATCGTTGCGCGCTTGCACGAGGGCTCATTGCGCAAGGATACACGCTTTGCTTTCTCAATACCGGCAAACTTAAACGAGAAACACCACAGCTTCAGAAATCCGCCCGATCGTCGTTTTTATGCGCGGTTTCACAGTAGATGCAACGGTACACGCCACGTTCTTTATCCGTCAGCACAAACTCGTGCGTAATCTCCTGCTCCACTTGCGTGATACAGCGAGGGTTTTTGCAGCGAATCACAGCCATCACATGCTCGGGCAGCGTCAAGTGCTTTTTTTCGGCTAACGCGTTTTCGCGGATCACATTGACCGTCACATCCGGGTCAATATAACCCAACACATCCAGATCAATATCGATTAGTTCGTCAATTTTAATGATGTCCTTGCGTCCCATGCGCCTGCTCTTAGCATTTTTGATGATTGCCACCGAACAATCCAGTTTATCCAGCCCCAGATAGCGGTAGATGGTCATCGCCTTGCCGGCGCGGATATGGTCGATTACATAGCCGTTTTGAATGCCGTCGATGTTCATGCTTTCGCCTCCAAAAGCTTTAATATCAGCGCTTCGCGCATGAATTTGCCGTAGAGCACCTGCTTAAAGTAACAGGCGCGCGGATCGCTGTCCACAGATTGGCTGATCTCATTGACGCGCGGCAGCGGGTGGAGCACGGTCAGTTGTGAATGCGCCAGCGCCAGCTTTTGTTTGTCCAGAATGTAGCTGTCCTTCAGCCGCACATAATCCGCTTCATTGAAGAAGCGCTCACGCTGCACACGCGTCATGTAGAGGATGTCCAGCGACTTGATCACATCCTCCAGCTTTTGTACTTCGGAAAAGGGCACCTGCGCTTTTAGCATGTTTTCCCGCAGATAGGCGGGGATGCGCAGTTCTTCGGGCGAGATGAGCACAAACTTCACGCCCTGATAGCGGCTCATGGCCGTCAGCAGGCTGTGTACGGTGCGGCCAAACTGAAGATCGCCGCAGAAACCAATCACTAGATTTTGCAGCCTTCCCTTTTCACGCCGGATGGTCAGCAAATCGGCCAGAGTTTGCGTCGGATGGTTGTGCCCGCCATCGCCCGCGTTTACAATGGGCACGCTGGAATACCGCGCCGCCACAGTAGGCGCGCCCTCCTTGGGATGTCGCATGGCGATGATATCGGCATAACAGCTTACGGTACGTACCGTATCGCTTACGCTCTCGCCTTTGCTGGCGGATGAGCTGCTTGCTTCCGAAAAGCCCAGCACCGAACCGCCCAGCTCCAGCATGGCGGCTTCAAAGCTGAGCCGCGTGCGGGTACTGGGTTCATAAAACAGCGAGGCCAGTTTTTTCCGAACCATGGCGTTTGCATAGTCCTCCGGCTTTGCGATGATGTCGTCGGCGGTATCCATCAGCCATTGTAGTTCTTCGATGCTCCAATCGGCAATATCCAGCATGTGGCGCATGGGGCAAAGACCTCCCTGTACATGTTATTACGGGTATCGGTAGAATGTGTCAATCCGTCAGCGCGGCCATCCAGCTTTCATCAGCGGGATTGTCGCGGAAACGCAGCAGCGCTTCCTTGTGCGAAGCCTTGATGTATTTGGTTTTCGCGGCTACATCCACCAGCACATCTAGGTTTGACAGGCTTACGTTTTTCACATTAGCAACGGCCAGCTTATCCAGCCCTTTTTGCATGCCATAGGTAAAGATGCTGGCGATGCCCAGCACCTGCGCGCCAGCCGCGCGCAAAGCTTCCACCACCTCGACCACGCTGCCGCCGGTGGAAATGAGGTCTTCCACCACAACCACCTTTTGGCCGGGCAGGAGCTTGCCTTCAATCTGGTTATTGCGGCCGTGATCCTTGCTGCCCCCGCGCACGTAGCCCATGGGCAGCTTCATCAGGTGCGCGACAATGGCCGCATGCGCGATGCCTGCGGTACTGGTGCCCATCAGCACCTCCACATCGGGATAGGTTTCCTCGATTACTTTTTTCAGGCTCTTTTCCACCAGGGTACGCACCTTAGGCGCGGTAAGGGTCAGGCGGTTGTCGCAATAGATGGGGCTTTTGATACCGCTTGCCCAGGTAAAGGGCTCCTGTGGGCGGAGGAAAACGGCTTGGATGGATAACAGTGCCTTGGCAATTTTCCGGTGCATGGTCATGCTCCTTTCGTACATCGGCAAAAGGGTAGGAAGCAGCGCAAGCATCAAACAGGCGCCGTGCCTTTGGTTGGATGAGGGGGTAAGCTCCCTGCCGCAGGGTGTACGCAGTGCGCAACACCGGAGCGCAAAGCCGCGTGTGCGGGTAACGCCGATACGTGCCCTGCGGCAGGCGATAAGCATGCCTTGATGGTTTACTGCTGCCTGACTCCTTACGGTTGTTGGCTCAGCACAATATACCCCTGCGTGAGCGAATACGCAAACGCCTTATGGCTGCCGATGCGTCGCGTAGTCAAATCGAGTGAGAAAAGCCGTGGAGTCACGGCACCATTGCAAGGTTTGTAAGTCCGTGACGGCCATCGTGGCAACAGCAGGTGTGAAGTGCGCTGCCAGCGCTTTCAGCCAAGAAACGCCAGCTTACAGCGGCGGTATGCAGCCACAGGGTCTGCGGCTGCGGTGATGGGGCGACCTACCACGATGTAGTCGCTGCCACCGATGCGCGCCTTTTCGGGGGTCATTACGCGAGCTTGATCATCAGCGGCGCTATCCGCAAAGCGGATGCCCGGCGTCACCGTCTGAAACGCCTCGCCGCAGACCGCCTTGACGCCGGCTGCTTCCAACGGGGAGCAAACCACACCATCCAGCCCAGCAAGCATCGCGTTTTTCGCATAGTGGCTCACTGCCTGTTCCATGGTGGCGCCTACCAGCAGTTCCTGCTGCATGCGTTCCTGCGAGGTGCTGGTAAGCTGTGTGACCGCAATGAGCATCGGGCGGGTACCGTCAGCACGGGTAAGCCCTTCTAGCGCGGCCTTCATCATGTCGATGGTTCCGGATGCGTGCACGTTGACCATATCCACATCCAGCGCGGAGAGTATCCGCATGGCGCGCATGACGGTATTGGGGATATCATGCAGTTTCAGGTCAAGGAAAATCTTGTGACCGCGCGCTTTGATTTCCCTTACGATTTGCGGCCCCTCGGCATAGAACAGCTCCATGCCGATTTTCACAAAGGGCTTCTCCTCCGCGAATTTCGCCAGAAAACCATACACGTCCGCCGCAGCGGGAAAGTCCAGCGCGATGATCACATCGCCTTTGTTCGGTTTTGTCATTTCCAAGCACCTCCAAAAATGTCGGTCAGGGTTTGGATGCCATACTTCTCCATTGCCTGCGGCAGCGCCTCAATGATTTCCTTGCAGGCAAGGGGGTTGACCAGATTCGCCGCGCCCACCTGTACGGCGGTCGCGCCCGCGAGCATCATCTCCAGCACATCTTCCGCGGTGGTCACGCCGCCCATGCCGATCACAGGCACCTTAACCGCCCGTGCCACCTGATACACCATGCGAAGCGCGATGGGGAAGATGGCCGGACCGGAAAAGCCGCCCATAGTATTGGCCAGAATGGGTTTTTGCGTGCGCAGGCTGATGCGCATGCCCAGCAGCGTGTTGATCAGGCTCAATCCATCCGCGCCCGCATCCTCGCAGGCTTTGGCGATGGAGACGATGTCCGTCACATTGGGGCTCAGCTTGACATACACAGGCTTATGGGTGGCGGCTTTGACGGCGCGGGTCACAGCGGCGGCGTTCTCCGCGCTGGTGCCAAAGGCCATACCGCCTCCATGTACGTTGGGGCAGCTGATGTTCACTTCCAGCCAGCCCACGGCAGGTTGCGCGTCCAGCATGGCAGCCACCCGAACATACTCCTCGATGGAGAAACCGTTGACGTTCGCCATCACCGGCTTGTGAAAAAACGTGGCCAGCTGCGGCAGTTCATGCGTTATCACATGCTCAACCCCCGGGTTTTGCAGCCCAACGGCGTTGAGCATGCCCGCTGTGCATTCCGCGATGCGCGGCGTATCATTGCCAAAGCGTTCTTCGCCAGTGGTGCCCTTGAAGCTGAACGTACCCAGAATGTTAATATCGTAGTAATCCCTGAACTCCTGCCCAAAGCCGAACGTGCCGCTGGCGGGGATCACGGGGTTGGATAGCTCAATGCCGCTCAAGGTCACGCGCGTATCTACCATATGATCTCCTCCTTTAGCAGCACGGGGCCATCCTTGCAGATGCGCTTACTGCCATACTTGGTGTGGCAGCTGCACCCCATGCACGCGCCAAAGCCGCAGGCCATGCGTTCTTCAAAGCTGAACTGCCCATCCACATCGTGCCGCTGGCACAGGCCGTACACAGCTTTGAGCATTGGCTCAGGGCCGCAGGTGTAAACATAGTCAAAACTGCCCGCGAGGGTTTCCGCCGCATCGGTCACAAAACCCTTCCTGCCAGCGCTGCCATCGAGGGTTGTCACGTAGACAGGCACGCCCAGCGCGGCAAAATCATCCTGTAGAATGACTTCCTCCGCCGTGCCGAAGCCCAGCACCACGGCGGGGGTTTGCCCATCCCTAAGCAGCGCCTTGCAAAGCCCATAGAGCGGCGGGGTGCCAATCCCCCCGCCGATGAGCAGCGGCGCTTTCGCCTTTGCCGCCTGCGCCAGCTCCGGCTGAAACCCGTTACCCAGGCCTGGGAGTACATCCAGCACAGCGCCTTTGGGGATGCCCGCAAGCGCCCTTGTGCCTTCCCCCAGCACCTTGTATACCAGCGTCATGCTCCCCGCCTCGGCTGGTTGCCAGTCATATACCGAAAGTGGGCGGCGCAGGTAGAAGCCGGGCACTTGCACCTGCGCAAACTGTCCGGGATGGGTAAAGGTTCGCGTATCACCCATGAGCGTCAGGCGAAATACCTGCGCGGTCAGGGCGCGATTCTCGGTTACGGTGTATTGCATGGCAAAATCCCTTTCTGGCGTTGGTGCATCATCCAAACCCTTTGGCCGCGCACATCAACCGTGCTGGCGCGCGGCTTGCGGCCTGTGCGCGCGGGGGAGGCATCTTTCGCCTTCCCACGCAGTGCGCGGCGTTGTTCGCTTTCGGGCGATGTTCAGCCAGGTTAATCCTCGTCAATGGTGGATACGCAGAGGGTGATTTCCTCCAGTACATCCAGCAGCACGCGCACGGTATCCAGCGCGGTAAAGATGGTCACGTTGTTTTCCACGGCGCAGCGGCGTATCTTGGCGCCGTCGCTCTCATGGCTGTCACTGCCCGGGGTGCGGGTGTTGATCACATAGTTCACATGCCCCTGCCGCAGGGAGTTGAGGATCTCTTCACTGCCTTCGCTCAACTTGCGGCGCACGCGCGTGCGGATGCCCTGTTCCTTGAGGAATTCCGCGGTGCCGCGGGTAGCCTCAATGTTGAACCCAAGGCTGTAAAAACGCCGGATGAGCGGCAGCGCCTCCTGCTTATCATGATCGGCAATGGTCACAAACAGCGTGCCAAAGTTATTCACGTTCATGCCGCTGGACTGCATGGCTTTATACAGCGCGCGGTTCAGGGTTTTATCATAACCGATGGCCTCGCCCGTGGATTTCATCTCCGGGCTCAGGTACGCGTCCATCCCGCGCAGTTTGCTGAAGCTGAACGCGGGCGCCTTGACATACCAGCGCTTCGGCGTAGGCGCAATCACCTCGGTAATTCCCTGCGCCCGCAAGGATTCCCCCAGCATCACGCGGGTGCCGATATCCGCCAGGGGTACGCCGGACGCTTTGCTGATGAAGGGCACCGTGCGGCTGGAGCGGGGGTTAACCTCAATGACAAACACATGATCCTGCGTATCAACAATAAACTGGATGTTATACAGCCCCTTGATGCCGATACCCAGCCCAAGGCGCACCGTATAGTCAATAATGGTTTGCCGCGCCTTCTCGCTGATGCTGAAGGTTGGGTATACGCTGATGGAATCACCGCTGTGCACGCCTGTGCGCTCTACGTGTTCCATCACGCCCGGGATGTATACCTGCTCCCCATCGCACACCGCGTCGGTTTCCAGCTCTTTGCCGATGATGTACTTATCCACCAGCACGGGTTCTTCTTCGTTCAGTTGCACGGCTGTGCGCAGGTAGTGCCGCAATGCTTTTTCGTTGCTCACAATCTGCATAGCCCGCCCGCCCAGCACATAGCTGGGGCGCACCAGCACCGGGTAACCGATACGCGCGGCGGCACACACGCCCGCCTCGATATCCGTAACCGCTTCCCCCAGCGGTTGCGGGATGCCTAGTTCGTTCATGATCTTCTCAAACGTATCGCGGTTTTCGGCACGCTGGATGGCTGTCACATCCGTGCCGATGATATTGATGCCCATAGCGTGCAGGCGCTCTGCCAGGTTGATTGCCGTCTGCCCCCCAAGGCTCACAATCACGCCCTCCGGCTTTTCAAGGGTAAGGATGTTCATCACATCTTCCACCGTGAGTGGCTCAAAGTAGAGCTTATCGCTGGTGGTGTAATCCGTGGATACGGTTTCAGGGTTGTTGTTGATGATGATGGCTTCATACCCGGCCTTGCGAATGGTCCAGATGGCGTGCACGGTGGAGTAGTCAAACTCCACCCCCTGCCCGATGCGGATGGGGCCGGAGCCCAGCACCACGATCTTCTTACGCGCCGATACGATGGATTCATTCTCCCGCTCGTAGGTGGAGTAGAAGTACGGCACGTAGCTTTCAAACTCGCTGGCGCAGGTATCAATCATTTTATAGACGGGCATCAGCGCGTGCTTCTCCCGCAGGCGGAACACATCGCCTTCCTTCATGCCCCAACACTGGCCGATGTAGCGATCGCTCACGCCCATGCGCTTGGCGGCAACCAGTACCTCCATGTCTCCTTTGCCTTGCTTGAGAAGCGATTCAAACTCGATGATGTTGCGTATCTTCTCCAGAAAGAACATATCGATCATCGTTTGGTTGTAGATGAGGCTCAAATCCACCCCCATGCGGATGAGCTGCGCGATGGCAAACAGACGGTCGTCCGTTGCTTGCTTTATATAGGAAAGAAGCCATTCGGCTGACTGCTGGTCAAATTTGGCGCAGTACAGATGGCAGGCGCCCACCTCCAGCGAGCGTACCGCTTTGAGCAGGCTTTCTTCAAACGTGCGGCCGATGCTCATCACCTCACCAGTCGCTTTCATTTGCGTAGAGAGGCGGTTGCTGGTGCCTTCCAGCTTATCAAAGGGAAAGCGGGCAATTTTGGTGACGATGTAATCCAGCGCCGGCTCAAAGCAGGCGGGGGTGTTGGCCAGGGGGATCTCTGTCAGGTGCATGCCCACCGCCACCTTGGCGGAAACCCGCGCAATGGGGTAGCCGCTGGCTTTGCTGGCCAGCGCCGAAGAGCGGCTCACGCGAGGGTTAACCTCAATCACATAATACCCAAAGCTGAAGGGATCCAACGCAAACTGTACATTGCAGCCGCCATGGATGCCCAGCGCGCGGATGATTTTCAACGCGCTGTCGCGCAGCATGTGGTATTCCTTATTGGTGAGGGTCTGGCTGGGGCAAACCACAATGCTGTCACCGGTATGCACACCCACGGGGTCAAGGTTCTCCATATTGCAGATGGCGATGGCGGTATCGTTTGCGTCCCGCATGACCTCATATTCAATCTCTTTGAAACCTTTGATGCTCTTTTCTACCAACACCTGCCGCATGGGGGAAAGCTGCAAAGCGTGCTCCATCATGGGGATCAGCTCTTCCTCATTATCGGCAAAGCCGCCGCCGGTGCCGCCCAGCGTAAAGGCGGGGCGCAGCACCACGGGATAACCGATCTCCTGCGCGGCGGCCATGCCCTCCTGAATGCTGGTGGCAATGCGGCTGGTGAGCACCGGCTCCCCCAGGCGTTGGCAGAGTTCCTTGAATTTTTCGCGATCCTCCGCCATTTCAATGGAGGCAAAGCTGGTGCCCAGAATCTCGACATCGCACTCATCCAGCACTCCTTTACGGGAGAGCTGCATGGCAAGGTTTAAGCCCGTTTGCCCGCCCAGTCCCGGCAAAATGGCGTCCGGCCGCTCATAGCGGATGATCTTGGCCACATACTCCAGCGTCAAGGGTTCCATGTACACTTTATCGGCAATGTGCGTATCCGTCATGATGGTGGCAGGGTTAGAGTTCACCAGAATGACCTCATATCCCTCCTCGCGCAAAGCAAGGCAAGCCTGCGTACCCGCATAGTCAAACTCTGCCGCCTGCCCAATGACAATGGGGCCGGAGCCGATCACCAGAATGCGGTGGATATCGCTGCGTTTAGGCATGGACGTTTCCCTCCTTATCGCTGGTCATCAGCGCCATAAACTGCCCAAAGAGGTAAGCGCTGTCCTGGGGGCCGGGGGCGCTTTCCGGGTGATACTGTACGGAGAAGAGGCGCTCTGCCTCACAGGTCATGCCCTCGGCGGTATGATCCAGCAGGTTCACGTGCGTGAGGGTAAGGCCGGTGTTCTTCAAGCTGTCCGCATCGACCGCGTAGCTATGGTTTTGGCTGGTGATTTCGATTTTGCCTGTCTGTAGGTTTTTGACAGGGTGATTGCCGCCGCGGTGGCCAAACTTCATCTTATAGGTCTTTGCGCCGTAAGCCAGCGCAATCATCTGATGCCCAAGGCAGATGCCAAAGATGGGCAGTTTGCCCCGCAGCGCCTGTACGGTTTGAATCACAGGGGTCACATCCTCCGGATCACCGGGGCCGTTGGAGAGGAATAGTCCATCGGGTTTGAAGCTTAGTATCGTTTCAGCAGGCGTATCAAAGGGCACCACCAGCACATTGCAGCCGAAGGCGCGTAATTTGCGGATGATGTTGAGTTTCACGCCGCAATCCACACACACCACATTGAAGCGCGCGTTGGGTGTACGGGCGTACCACTTCTTTTTGCTGCTTACCCGCGCCACAACATCACGCGGGTATTGGTAAGCGCGTATGCGCGCAAGGGCTTCCTCGCGGTCGGTCTCAGGGCTGCACAGCAGCGCGCGCTGGCTGCCTTCATTGCGGATCATGCGGCCGATCATGCGGGTATCCACGCCCTGGATGCCCGGGATGCCGTTTTCTTCCAGCAGTTCGCCCAAGGTTTTTGTATAGCGGAAGTTGCTGGGCAAATCGTTATACTCTCGTACCACCAGCGCGCCCATGGCGGGGCAGCGCGTTTCATAATCCTCATTGGTCACGCCGTAGTTGCCGATCAGCGGATAGGTCATCACGACCATCTGCGCGGCGTAACTGGGGTCGGAGACGATTTCCTGATAGCCAACCATGGATGTGTTAAAGACCATCTCACACAGCGCATCGGTATTTGCGCCAAAGCCCGTCCCCAGAAACTCCGTGCCGTTCTCCATAACCAGCTTGCGGTTCAGCGTTGCCATACGGTCTTGCCTCCTGCCAAAGTGAGTTCGCATTGCCCATACACCACTTGCCCCGCAAAGGGCGTGGCGCGTCCCATGGAGCAAAAATCCTCCGGGGTAATCGTCCAGGCGGTATTCAGGTCAAACACCGCGATATCCGCAGCCTGCCCGGGCGAGAAATCCATGGGCGGCAGCTGAAAGCGGGTGCGCGGCGCATCGGTAAGCATGTAGAGCAGCCTTTCCAGCGGCATGATGCCGCTTTTGACCAGCCCGGTATAGAGCACCGCGAAAGCAAATTCCAGCCCCACTACCCCCATGGCGCTCTTTTCCAGCCCGCGTGCTTTTTCTTCAGCGGAGTGCGGGGCGTGGTCGGTAGCGATCATGTCGATCGTGCCATCCAACGCGGCTTCCAGCAATGCTTCTTTATCCGCACGGGCGCGCAGCGGCGGGTTCATTTTGAAGCGTCCATCCTCCTGCAAATCCTCATCACACAGCAGCAGGTAATGCGGGGCTGTTTCACAGGTCACATCCACCCCTTCCGCTTTCGCCTTGCGGATGAGCGCAACGCTCTGCCTGGTGGATACGTGGCACACATGGTAGCGGCAGCCTGTTTCTTTGGCAAGGCGCAGATCCCGCTCCACCTGCCGCCACTCGCTTTCGCTGCAAATTCCACGGTGCCCGTGCATGCGGGCATATTCCCCGTCATGGATATACCCGCCGCGCAGCAGATCATCTTGCTCACAGTGCGCGGCCAGCAGCCCATCCACCGCAGCAATGCGCCGCATGGCCTCGCGCATGGTAGCCTCATCCTGCACGCCGCGGCCATCATCGCTGAATCCAGCTACATTCGGGCGCAAAGCGGCAAAATCCACCAGCGTACCCGCGCCCTTCTGCCCTTCCGTAATACAACCGTAGGGCAGAACGTTGATGCAGGCATCCCGCTGGATTATCGCCAGCTGCTCCGCAATATGGGGCAGAGAATCGGGCGCGGGGTTCAGGTTTGGCATGGCGCATACAGTTGTGTAGCCGCCGCGCGCCGCCGCCCGTGTGCCGGTTTGGATGCGTTCTTTATAAGAAAAACCCGGTTCCCGCAAATGAACGTGAACATCTGCGAAACCGGGAACAACAATACAATTTTCCGAAGGAATACCGGGAAAAGCAGGTACATCCTCCTGCCGGATCAATGCCGTTTCTTCGACGATCTTCCCCTGCCAAAACGCAATATCCCGTTTGCAGAAGCTTCCCCGCCGATAGACTGTAGCGCCTTGCAGCAAGCCGTTCACACGATGCTCCCCCTCCGCCTGACGATGCGGGTTAACGCATACTCAACTACATATAATACATAGTGTCTCCTGTTCTGTCAAGAAGTTTTCGAAAAAAAGATGCCTCATGCGAATGGTATCAAACCGCGGGGATGCAACCGCTTCTTGGCAGGCTGGATATTCTGACACGCTACAGGAAATTGGTATCACCGTATGGTATCATAAGATAGGTGCCAATGCAGCTACACCCACAACATAATGGAGGCGATCGCTGTGACTAAACCCTTTCAGATTAACATTCTTTTGTTTGATGAGGTTGAAGTGCTTGATTTTGCAGGCCCGTTTGAGGTTTTTTCACTGGCGGCACAACCTGATGGCAAAAAATGTTTCCAAGTGTGCACCGTAGCCCAGGAGCGTAAGACGCTCCGCGCGCGTGGCGGGCTGTTGGTCACGCCAGCCTGTACATTTGCGGATGCGCCGCCCGCGGATGCGCTCATCGTACCCGGCGGCTATGGCGCGGAGGAAATCGAACGCTACAACCCCGTTGTGGTAGCGCAGGTGCGGGCGCAATACAGGCAGGCGAATACCGTGATCGCCTCCGTATGCACAGGCGCGTTTATTCTGGCGGAAGCAGGGCTTCTGGATGGCAAAAGCGCCACCACGCATTGGATGGATCTGGATCGGCTGTCCAGCGAGTATCCCGCGATACAGGTCAAAAGAGATGTCAAATTCGTCGATGAAGGTCGGGTGCTTACCTCCGGCGGTATTGCCGCAGGCATTCATATGGCGTTGCATCTGGTGTCCAGATGGGCCGGTATGGATATCGCGCGCAGCACCGCCCGTCGGATGGAATACGATATGCCGTTTTAACGGTTTCACAAGGAACCTATCGCCTTTTCTGCACGCAGGGCATGCATTCAACAACCTACAAATAGACAAATCCTCCTTACCATGCAAGCGTTGACAACTTCACGTTTGCGTGGTATTATGCTATGGTTGCCCGTTGTGTGCGTTTGCAAAGGGCAAAACGTTGTGCGCCTTAACTTCTATGGTTTGATAAGGGGCAAACAACACATCCTCAAGGGGGAAAGCCGCTATGGAAGAACAGCTTCGCGTGCTGCAAAAACGCGTGGTGGGCACCAAGCAGGTGCTGCGCGTTGTGCGTGATGGCAAGGCGGCGCATGTCTTTCTATGTGCCGATGCGGATGAGTTCATCTATCGGCAGGTTGAAGCCGCCTGCGAGGCCGCCCGCGTACCCATCACCAAGGTGGAGACTATGGAGAAGCTCGGCAAAATGTGTCTGGTAGGCGTCAAAACCGCCACAGCCGCGCTGCTCAAATAATCTTGCCGTAAAGCCCCTGGGGTTGAGGGGCCTAAGGATAAATTACTCGGAGGTGTTATTTTTGCCCACGATCAATCAGTTGGTTCGCAAAGGCCGGTTGAAGATGGAAAACCGTTCCACGGCGCCCATCCTGCAAGGATGCCCGCAAAAGCGCGGCGTGTGCCTGAACGTGAAAACCACTACACCCAAGAAGCCGAATTCCGCGCTCCGCAAGATTGCGCGTATCCGTCTGACCAATCAGATCGAAGGTACGTGCTATATCCCCGGCATCGGCCATAATCTTCAGGAGCACAGCGTGGTGCTCATCCGCGGCGGTCGCGTACGCGATCTGCCCGGCGTGCGTTACCACATCATCCGCGGCGCGCTGGATACTGCCGGTGTTGCCAAGCGCATGCAAGCCCGTTCCCTGTACGGTGCCAAGCGGCCTAAGAAGTAATCAGCCGCCTTTGCGCTGCCCATGCTGGAGCCCTTTCGGAGCGGGCGCAGGCGTTTGAGCATGGCGTGTAACCCTTGCGCCATTCAAACACACCGCGTGGCTCTTCGTACAAGCACGAAACGGCTGATGCTGACGGCCGTCTGAAAGCCCGTGAACAGCGCGCAATGCCCTAAGGAACGAAGTTTTGACACGCTTGCGGCGGCTATCCGCCCAAGACCATTGTAAGGAGGGAATCTCATGCCCCGTCGTGGATTTATTCCCAAGCGCGAAGTACTGCCCGATCCCGTACACGGGACCACGGTAGTTACCAAGCTCATCAACCAAATCATGCTGGACGGCAAACGCGGCACAGCGCAGCACATCTGCTACACCGCATTTGCGACCATTGCCGAAAAAACCGGCAAAGAGGCGACCGAAGTATTCAATGCTGCGCTTGCCAACGTTGCCCCCCAACTGGAAGTAAAGGCCCGTCGTGTTGGTGGCGCCACCTATCAGGTGCCCATCGAGATCCGGCCGGAACGCCGCCAGACCTTGGCGCTTCGCTGGCTGATCGATTTCAGCCGTAAGCGCGGCGAGAAGACCATGGCAGAACGCCTTGCGGGTGAACTGCTGGACGCAGCCAACAACACCGGCAGCGCCGTAAAGCGCAAGGAAGAAATGCACCGCATGGCCGAAGCCAACAAGGCTTTTGCGCACTACCGCTGGTAAGCGCCAAGCCCATCTGAAGAAGCGAGTTCGAAAGGAGACCCATCGTTTATGCCTAGAAGTCACCCCCTTGAAAAGGTGCGAAACATCGGCATTATGGCCCATATCGACGCCGGTAAGACGACCACCACCGAGCGTATCCTGTTTTACACAGGGCGCACGCATCGCTTGGGCGAGGTGCATGAGGGCGCGGCCACCATGGACTGGATGGAACAGGAGCAGGAGCGTGGTATCACCATCACTTCTGCCGCTACCACTTGCCAGTGGCATGATCACCGCATCAACATCATCGACACCCCCGGCCATGTGGATTTTACCGTTGAGGTGGAACGCAGCCTGCGCGTATTGGACGGCGCCGTTGCCGTATTTTGCGCCAAGGGTGGCGTAGAGCCCCAGAGCGAGACTGTTTGGCGCCAAGCTAACAAATACAAGGTTCCTCGCATCGCCTACGTCAATAAAATGGATATCATCGGCGCGGACTTTTTCCGCGTGGTAGGGATGCTGAAAGAACGCTTAAGCGCCAACGCCGTACCCATCCAGCTTCCCATCGGCAGTGAATCCACCTTCAAGGGCATCATTGATTTGGTGCGTATGAAGGCGGAGATTTATTACGATGACGAAGGCAAGGACGTACGGGATGAGGATATCCCCGAAGCGCTTCTGGAACAAGCCGAAGAGTACCGCCAGGTATTGATCGAAGCTGTTGCCGAACAGGACGAAAGCCTGCTGGAGAAATTTTTCAACGGTGAAGAGCTTTCTGAAGCGGAGATTAAAACCGCCATCCGCAAGGCAACCATCGCGAACGACATGACCCCCGTGCTGTGCGGCACCAGTTACCGCAACAAGGGCGTACAGCCTATGCTTGACGCGGTGGTAGATTACATGCCTTCCCCGCTGGATGTTGAATCCATCAAAGGCATTAAGCCCGATCATCCTGAAATCGAGATCGAACGTCATGCCTCCGACAGTGAGCCGCTTTCCGCGCTCGCCTTCAAGATCATGACCGATCCTTTTGTGGGAAAACTGGCTTTCATCCGCGTGTACAGCGGCGTACTCAACTCCGGCAGCTATGTGTATAACTCCACCAAGCAAAAGCGCGAACGCGTGGGTCGTCTGATGATGATGCACGCCAACCGCCGCGAAGAGGTGGAAAGTGTATACAGCGGCGAAATCTGCGGCGTTGTGGGTCTGAAGGACACCACCACAGCCGATACGCTCTGTGATGAGCACAATCAGGTCATCCTGGAATCCATGGATTTCCCGGAACCCGTGATCCAGGTCGCCATCGAGCCCAAGACCAAAGCAGGTCAGGACAAGATGACCATGGCGCTGATCAAGCTCGCCGAGGAAGACCCCACCTTCCGTACGTATACCGATCACCAAACCGGCCAGACCATCATCTCCGGCATGGGCGAATTGCATCTGGAGATCATCGTGGATCGCATGATGCGTGAGTTCAAGGTGGAAGCCACCGTTGGTAAACCCCAAGTGGCCTACCGTGAAACCATCCGCCGCACCGCCGAAGCGGAAGGCCGCTATGTGCGCCAGACCGGCGGCCACGGCCAGTATGGCCACTGTAAGATTCGCCTTGAGCCAGTCGCGCCGGGCGAAGGTTACTCGTTTGAGAACAAGATCGTCGGCGGCGTGATTCCCAAGGAATTCATCGCCCCCATCGATACGGGTATCCGTGAAGCCAGCCAAAGCGGTCTGCTGGGCGGTTTCGAGGTTGTAGACTTCAAGGCCTGCGTCTTTGACGGCAGCTACCATGATGTGGACTCCTCCGAAATGGCCTTTAAGATTGCCGGCTCCATGGCTTTCAAGGAAGCGCTTGCCAAAGCGGATCCCTGCCTGATGGAGCCTGTAATGCGGGTGGAAGTCATCATCCCCGAGCAATACATGGGTGATGTGATCGGCGATATTTCGAGCCGCCGCGGCCGCATCGAGGGCATGGAAGCCCGCTTGGGCGAGCAAAGCGTGCACGCGTTTGTGCCGCTGTCCGAAATGTTTGGTTACGCGACCGATCTTCGCAGCCGTACGCAGGGTCGCGGCCTTTTCACCATGCAGTTTGATCACTATGAGGAAGTGCCTCGGAGCATTGCCGAAAAAGTGACAGGCCGCGGCAAGAAGGATGCCTGATCCTTTCTGTACTAAACTTAAAGCGTTACGCTTTTACATCTGATTAAGGAGGAACTATCCATGGCCAAGGCACATTTTGAACGAAACAAGCTGCACGTAAACATCGGCACCATCGGCCACGTAGACCACGGCAAGACGACGCTGACCGCCGCCATCACCATGACGCTGGCGCAACTGGGCGAAGCCAAGGCGATGAAGTATGAGGATATCGATAAGGCGCCGGAAGAAAAGGCGCGCGGCATCACCATCAACACCGCGCACGTGGAATATGAGACCAAGAACCGCCACTACGCGCACGTGGACTGCCCCGGCCACGCCGACTATGTAAAAAACATGATCACCGGCGCGGCACAGATGGACGGCGCGATCCTGGTGGTATCCGCGCCCGACGGCCCCATGCCCCAGACCCGCGAGCATATCGTGCTGGCCCGTCAGGTAGGCGTGCCCTATATCGTCGTGTTCATGAACAAGACCGATATGATGGACGATCCCGAGCTGCTGGAGCTGGTGGAGATGGAGATTCGCGAACTGCTGGCGCAGTACGAGTTCCCCGCCGATGACATCCCCTTTGTGAAGGGCTCCGCGCTCAAGTGCCTGGAGTATGTCGCGGGCGGCGGCAAAGATGTGACCAACGCGCCGGAGTGCAAGTGCATCTTCGAGCTGATGGACGCGGTGGACAGCTACATCCCCGATCCCGAGCGCGCAACCGACATGCCCTTCCTGATGCCTGTTGAAGACACCATGACCATCACCGGCCGCGGCACCGTGGCCACCGGTCGTGTGGAGCGCGGCATTGCCAAGGTAGGCGATACCATCGAAATCGTCGGCCTGATGGAGAAGCCCCGTTCTACCGTCATCACCGGCCTTGAAATGTTCCGCAAGACGCTGGACATGGCCGAAGCGGGCGACAACGTAGGCGCACTGCTGCGCGGCGTGCAGCGTAATGACATCGAGCGCGGCCAAGTGCTGGCCAAGCCCGGTTCCATCAAGCCGCACACGCACTTCATGGGTCAGGTATACGTGCTGACCAAGGAAGAAGGCGGCCGCCACACCCCGTTCTTCAACGGCTATCGTCCCCAGTTCTACTTCCGTACCACCGATGTGACCGGCAACATCAAACTGCCCGATGGCGTTGAGATGGTAATGCCCGGCGACCACATCGACATGGAAATCAACCTGATTACCCCCATCGCCATCGAGGCTGG
>LVAQ01000005.1 GCA_001604105.1 Clostridiales bacterium Firm_11 | reverse complement strand
TAGGTGTTGGTACTTTCGTGCCTTTGTGGTATGCTGTTCTTGGCTCATGGGCGGGCCTCCCTGCTTGATTTTGTCTTGCAACGCTATCTTACAGGTTCCCCGCTCATTGAGCTACTTTTGTTGCACTTATTTTTTCAATCCGCCCCCTGCTTTTTCAGTCGTTTTCCGGGAAAAACTGCTTGACATGATACCCATCAGCGCGTATAATTGTCGATGCGGCTATGCGTTGGGGAATTGTGTAACGGTAGCACCTACGACTCTGACTCGTATTGTCTAGGTTCGAATCCTAGTTCCCCAGCCACCCGTGGCTCCATGGTCAAGCGGTTAAGACGTCGCCCTCTCAAGGCGAAATCAGGGGTTCGATTCCCCTTGGAGCTGCCAATTGTAAACCGCCTTGTGATGAATGCAGTTCGTCATCAGGCGGTTTTGTTTTACCCGTAAAGGGTTTGAAGCAACCAATACCGAATTGTTATGGCACACCACCACACCGTTTATACCCCAGCATACGTTCCGCTGTTAACCCCATTGCGCACACTGGACGCATATCCAAAACCATGGAAAGGGGCTGGTTACCCATGGGTAAAAAGGGCGCCCTTCTTTTTGATTCGATTGCGCCGATCTATGGTTTGTTTTTCAAACTACAAAAGAAACGCTATCATGCGGTTATCGCGAGAGCCTCGACCGTGCTGGATCTGACGCAGTACGCTACTGTGCTGGATGTGGGTTGCGGCACAGGTGCCCTTTGCGCCGTACTTCATGAGAAGGGCATTGCGGTTACCGGCATCGATCCGGCTCAAGAAATGCTGCGCGTTGCCCGAAGGCAACCGGAAAACCAGCGCATTCCATTTATCGTTGCAAGCGTGCTGGAACCTTTGCCCTTCGCAGATAAATCGTTTGATGTTTCAATCGCCTCCTACGTAGCGCACGGCTTGCAAAAACACGAAAGAGAACAAATGTATGCTGAAATGTCGCGCTTGTCCAAAAGCAAGGTGATTATTTATGACTACAACCAAAAACGCGCCTGGCTAACATCCTTCATCGAATGGCTGGAACGCGGGGATTACTTTCGTTTTATCAAGGTCGCAAAAAAGGAGATGGAAGACTGCTCCCGCGAGCTGGAAGCCTGTTTTTCAGAGGTGACGATGGTGGATGTGGATACCAAAGCAGCCTGGTACCTGTGCACACCGCGTTAGCAATCTATGGTGATGCCCAGAGCGCATCTTCGTAAAAGCCGTCGGCCGAATGGTCAGGCGGCTTTTCTCATGCTCGCGCGCCATCGGTACGGCGGGAACCCCCATGATGCAATGCCAGCCTGTTTGCAAAAGCCGACAGCAACGGATGGCCTGTATTCGATGTTTATCAAACGGGTAAGTATCCCCCCGCCCGCGCCTTCCTACCCCAGTTTCGTCAAGGCTGGCACAAGCCATCACCAAGCGGTATCCCCCATCACGCAGCATTCCCAAGCATTGACGCACCCTCCCGCATCCGTTATACTATGATCAACAAGGAGGCAACGCCATGCAGCTTCATATTCGCCCGCTTACACCCCAAAACGCCGAGGATTTCTTCACTTTCTTTGATCACATCGCCTTTCGCGAGCACCCAGAGTGGGGCTGCGGTTGCTATTGTTGTTTCTTCCACGCTACCGATCAAGCCGCGTGGGAGCGAACCACCAGCGCGGAAAAAGCCGCGTGGGCAAGGCAGATGATCCAGCATGGGCAGATGCGCGGCCTTTTCGCCTATGATGGCGAGACCCCCGTAGGCTGGTGTCATTTCGACCTGTTGCAGAACCTTCCCGGAGCTCGGCTGTTTCACAGCGAGCTTGCGACAGGCTCGCAGCGTGACGCCGCCATTGTTTGCTTTACGATCGCGCAGGGGTATCGCGGGCAGGGCATCGCAACACAACTGCTGCAACACGCGTTGATCACCCTTCATGACATGGGCGTTGCCCGTGTAGAAGCGTATCCGCTTCTGTCCGGCGATAATCAGGAGCACCATTATCACGGCCCTCTGGCGTTGTATGAGAAACAAGGTTTCATAAAAGTACGGGAACACGATGGCATGGCGATGGTGGAAAAAGCGCTGTGAGGCGCATCGCTTTCGGAAGCATTGAAGAAGTTACCATGGCGTTGCAAACGCTGTTGGTTCGCCACGGTTTGTATCTGCCCAACGCCAAGTTGATAGCCAGCCAGATCACGCTTAGTTCTATGCAAAGGCTAAACAATCATAGCCTTCCGGTTACAACGGCTTGAGCGCTGTTTGTCCGCTCTTGTAAAAGTTCACAGCGCATCGGCACATGTGCAGGATACCGCGCCTGATGCCACGCCATTCCCCGGGCAGGCAAAACAGGCGCGCGCCTTGCCTGTGAGGTTCGCGCATCGTGCAAAAAGGTGATGCGTGAACCTTCTTTTGCCTTAAACACTGTATCCGCCTTGGCTTGACAACCCAATCGCAGCTATGCTACCTTACATGCAACGCTTCCCATGCGTGCCCGCGCTCGGCTGGCCGCAAGGGAAGGCATCAACATTACCCGCACATGGGAATGCTTCCCAAACCGGCTTTTTCATCATGCGGGATTTCCTGTGACCGTGTCCCTTTACAATGACACCTACAGGCTTGAGAGAGGTTCAATCCATGCGCAGATGGCTTACCATAGCATTGTTCCTGCTGATACTATGCTCGTTTGGCATGGCATCGGCGGCGGATACCACCCTAACGCCCACCGACCAATGGACCCCGCCGGATCTATCCGCCTTAACCGCCGATAGCGAGCCCCAACTGTTGATTCTGCAAATCGCCCAGGAAGAAATAGGCTATGTGGAAGGTCCCCTGCCGGATGAAAGCAAGTACGGCGAGTGGTTTTGCGGCGGGCGCTGCGCGTGGTGCGCGGAGTTTCTCACTTGGTGTGTGGATCAGGTGGATCAGCGTTACGGCCTGCAACTGCTTGGCAACCTTTACCCCCGCTACGGCGGCCCTTCGACCGGCGTGCCGTTCTTCATCGAAAAAGGGCGTTTCATCAGCGATAATGGCAAGTTGCCCACCAAGGAAAAAGAATGGGTCATTGGCAGCGACCATTACCTGAACGCCAATGAGTACATCCCTTATGTGGGTGATTATATCTGGTTTTACTATTATAACCGTACCGTGGGCACCGATCATGTGGCCATTGTGGAGGGGGTGAGCGTAGCGGAGGACGGCGCGATCATCATCCATGTGATTGAGGGCAACAACCCGGATTGCGTACAGCGCGCCGAGTATGACTTAAACGACAACCGCATTTATGGCTTTGGCACACCCGTCAAACGTGCCTATTATAATATGCGACTGTACAACCAGAACGATGATGTGCTGGCCTTGCAGCAAGCCCTGATTGACAACGGTTACTATGAAATGGAAGCAGGCCGCGAAGGTTATTTCACCGAAGCGCTATTGGAAGCCGTCAAGCAGGTGCAGCGGGATTTGCAGCTCAAACCTACCGGTGTAGTCGATAAAGAAACCCATGAAGCCATGGAAGCCGCGGATATTCTGCCCATATTGCTGATGGACTAACGTTGCTTTTTCACAGCTTTTCACGGCTACGCGCCATATCACAGACGCCGAAACGCGCCATGCGTCCGTCTTGCTGCCTGGCAGAGATGGACGCGCAACAAAACACCTTGAACCAAATGCGTTCAAGGTGTTTTGTTGATGGAGCTGATGCCCGGATTCGAACCGGGGACCTCATCCTTACCAAGGATGTGCTCTACCGACTGAGCTACATCAGCGTCTATTTTGGGGCAACGGTGATATCATACACGAAGTTCCCTTAAAAAGCAATAGGAAATCTCAAATTTTATCAGGGGAATCCAGTCAAATCAGGGCTTGCGCGATGGGTACACGCGGTACCTGCATCCATGTGCCCGGCACGCGGTGCCCAAGGCGTAAAAGCAAGCAGGCCTGTACAGCAAGCGCCATCGCGCTGTTGCTGCATAGGCGCGCCCCGCCACAGAAAACCTTACCGCAACAGGGTGCTCAGCGGCATGTCGATAGGCTTACCGCCTTCACCCAGGACTTCCCATGGCAACCGCACGCAGGCAACGGGCGCTCCGGCCAGTTCTTGCATGGGCGCAAGCAGCGTAAGCGGGGCTTTGGCGCGCAGGCGGGCGGCAAAATCACGTTCGTCCGCAAGAGGCGTTTCAAACGCAACGCCGCATAGCATCGGCCATGGCACGCTATGGATATCACTGCCTGCCAGCATCGGCAGACCAATGTTCTTGGCGTAATGGTATGCCTGCACATTCACCTCCATGGGATTGGCGGCGTTGAACACCTCCACACCATCCACGCAGGCCGTGTTCAGGTGGATGCGGCGGATGTAGCTTCGATCCCGAAACGGATGCGCCTGCACCACACAGCCACCCTGCGCCCGCGCGGCAGCATACTGCTCTGCGCGTGTGAATCCCTTGACCTGCGGGTTCTCCAGCAGCCATTGTTTATCCAATCCGTAAACGAGGTATTCATCCCCGTCAAAGGCCTGTTCCCAGCCGAACAACACCTGCAACCCGCGTTTTTCACCCTCATTGCGAGCCGCCTCGTAACCCAGGCAGAACCGTTCTACCTGTTCACGCCATGGCAGGCGTTGGCTTACCGCCGTGTTACCGCCAAAAAAGTGATCGGTCACAAAAATGCCATGGTAGCCATGATCCAGATAGTACGGGATATACTCGCGCGCGGCTGCGATGCCGCAGGCGCTGGTTTCGCTGGTGTGCAGATGTGTCTCGTATTGATAGCGCATGCCAATTCCTTTCTGTGTAGCCTGAAAATGCTACGGGCGCTCGGGGCCTTTCTTCATACGGCTTGCCCGTTCGTTCGCCTGCTTTGCGCCGTTTGCCTTCTTGATGCGCGCGCGTGTGCTTTTTGCGCCTTTGAGGTTTGTGCTTTGCGGCGCTTCGCCTTTAGCAGGGGTGGCTTGCGGCCGTTTTGGCGCCGCGCCTTGACGGCTAAAGGCTTGCGCGCTCACCTTGGTGATCTTCTTCGGTTTGAAGGTGGGCGGCTTTGGCGGTTTGTCATGGGGCGCGGGCGTGTCCAGCGCACGGTAAAAACGGGGGTCAAACGCCGCCGCCAGCAGGAAGCGCAGCTTGCGAAGCGGTTGCGAACCGCGGAACACCGCGCGGTAGGTATCCCGCGCGCGCTGGGTATGCTCGGCCGTCGGCTTCATGCGGCTGTAGTTGCTCAACGCCAGCAAACGCCACAGCGGCGTAATGGGCGCGGGGAATACGTGAACACTATCCACCCTGCGCGCAAAAGCGATGGGCGTTTCGCCGTTCTTGGGGGTACGTTTGGCATACAACAACAGTCGCTGCACCGCGGCGCCATAGATGAAAATGCGTTCCTGCTCGCCTTTGGTTCGCCCTGCCATGCGAACCGGCATCCGCAGGGCTATGCGTATGCCCACACCCGCCAGCAGCACAGCAAGGAGCAGCCACAACCATGGGGCATCGTCAGGATCATCGGGCAAAACATCCGGATTCGGCTCATCCTGCTGGTCGGGCTGATCCTCCGGTTCTTCAGAGGACTGGGGATCATCCGGCGGGGGATCCTCCGATGGGTTATCAGGGTCGGGCGTTGTCGTGGGCTGTTCCTCCGGCTCCGGCGAGGGGGAGGGTTCGGGGCTTTCTTCGCTCTGCGGGGGCGGCTCATTGCCGGATTGCTGCTGGCTGGGCGTGGGATCGAAAGGCACCCAGCCAAAACCCTCAAAATAGACCTCCGTCCAAGCATGGGCTTCCTTGCCTGTTACATAGGCAAACCCATCGGCGGATGGCGTGGCCACAAAGCCTTCCACATAGCGGGATGGCAGCCCCGCCATGCGGCAGAGCACCGTCATGGCGGCGGCGTAATACGTGCAATACCCCTCTTTGCCAACATAGAGGAAATACGTTACAAAATCTTTGTTTGCGGGCGGCGTCTCCGGGGTGAGGGTATAGCGGTAGTACTTTTGCAGGTGGCGCATAATGGCCATGGCTTTATCATAGGGCGAATCCGCGCCGCGCACAATGCTTAGCGCATCGTCATACACCTTCTGCTCCATATGGGCGGGCAGTTGCGTAAAGTCGCTCACCATGGCGGCGTAATCGTCATCGCCTTTTCGGCTGGCCTCCACCAGCGCCTCCAGTCCCGCGTCTCCCCCTTCAAAAACGGGGGTAAACACAGTATAGTGATCCCCCTGCTGCATATCCCGCGTGATAAACAGCTCACTGGCATCGTTAAAGTACGCCACCATATCCCCTGCCATGGTTAGATCGCGCAAAAACAGGGGCGTAAATACCGTGGAGGCCGTTCGGTTTTGAATCTGGATCGCTATCGCTTTTTGATCCAGCAGTGCGTTGAGCTTTCGGATTGCCTCGCTGGGCAACGTTTCCATAAACGCTTTGCTCCGCTGCGCCTGCCAGCGCGGGTTCACATACAGGTAACGCTTGGGGCTGGTGGTATCGGTAAAGCTGCGGCCGGAGTAATAATCCTTGACCACGGCGCGCAGGAGCGTCTTGCGCTCGGTACGCACCATCATCACAGGATATTCGCTGGGTTCCGCCTCACCGCCCAGTTGATTGCTGCCCATGGGGTAATAACCGTAGGTCCCCAGGGTAAACACGTTGCGCGGCTCCGTAAAAAACAGGTAGTCATTGATCAGCTGCTTCAGGCTCCGCGCGGCGGAAGCAAGCGGTTCCACGGTCACGCGACCCGCGGGCAGAATCAAAAACGCGGCCAGCACGGCCGCCAGCGCCATGGGCAACACATGCAGAATATTGATTTTTTCATGCGCAGCCTGAGACATCTGCAAAAGCAGCGCCACCAGCGCGGGCGCGGCATACCAGAAAAGGTTGCCCTTGCCGAGGCTCCACAGGCCAAACAGTACCAGAATTACGACCATCGCGGCAGGTAAAAATCCAACGCCGCGCTTGGCAAACACAAAACTCAGCACCGCCGCAAGCACGGTAATCAAGCTTGCCACCGATCCCCCGAACACCGGCAACGCCACCGTATACCCGCTGAAATACAGCGCCAGCGCTTTGAATGCTTCCACCCAGGTGCCCAGAAGCCCCATGCCGGGCAGAAAAAACTGTACCAGCACCAATGCCCCCGCCAGAATCCAAATCACACGGCGGGAGTGTCGGTTTGCGTTTAGTATGGTCAAAAGCAGCAAAGCGGCGCCGCCGGCAATCAACGCAAACGCCACATGCGCCGCCAGATCCATCGCCAGCAGCAGCGGCACCGCGATGCCGGCGGTCAGCAAAAACGCCACGCCCAGGCGAGCCAGCGGCTCTTTTTGCATAAATGCCAGTCTCTGCATGCAGTCGGCTCCTTTCCTATGGCGGCATGACCGGGCAGGTTATCCCTGCGGCGTCACAAAGTTCACTTCCACACCCTGCTGCTGCAACCGCCCCACCAGCCCCTGCAACGCGCTGTCGTTGGGGCGGAACGTAACCAAGTACAGCCGCACATTGGGCCCCATGCGTTTCATGCGCCCAATCAGATCCACCAGAACGCTGGTGAGCCGCGTGGTTACGATCACCACCGCGCCTGTCTTGCGCAGATCGTTCATCTGCATCAGAATCACGCGCTCAAACTTATCGGTCTCATTAAAGGTGCAGCGCGCAAGCTCTTCCAGCAGAATGGGAAGCCCCATGGTGCCGTGGTACTCCATGGGTCTGTCACCCACCAGCGGCAGGCGAACGGGGTTTTCGTGGCTGATTTGCACATTCACCACCGAAGCCGCCGTTTCCAGAATCGCATCCTGCAAAAACCCGATTTGTTCCGGCGCGATTCCCGCAGGCAGGTATGGGGGCGAGGTATCCATCAGCACCAGCGCATCGGGCAGGGCGGGTTCCTCAAACTGGCGAATCATGATCTCCCGCTTGCGCGCGCTCATTTTCCAGTGGATACGCTTGAGCGGATCCCCCGGCTGGTATCCCCGGAAATCGCTGGGGCTGGAGGGATCCTCCATGGCGCGTTTCATGGTTTCCACGCCCATATCGCCCGCGGCAAAGGTGAGGGGCGCAACGTCAAAGGGCACAGGCAAAACGAGCAGCTCGTTGCCCACGCTCTCCGGGGTATGCTCTTTTTGAAACAGGCCGAACACATCGCTTACGGTAAAGCTTTCCACGCCTGGGAACATCGCGCCCACATGCTCGGCTTGCAGGTGATAGGTCACCTTTTGGGTGCGGCGGCCAAGCTCGGTCAGGTAAATCGTGGCGGAGGGCGTGTTGCTGGTGGCGCGCATTTTCAGGCTAACCGGGGCGATGGGCAGCAGGCTTTTATGGCTCACGGAAACCTCCATGGCCACGCCTTCGCCGCGGTTCACGCGGGTATGGTTCAGCCCATGGCTCACCTTCACGCTGCGTTCGGCCATGCGCACGCTCACGTAGGCAAGCGCCCACGCAATGGCGATGATCAGCGAAAGCAGCAGATACATCCGGTTGCCCATGGATACGGCGCTGAGCAGCAAAAAACCGAAGCTCACGCCCAGGGTGATTAAGGTTGATTTCATGCCATCGTCCTTTGGGGGTCGAGGTTTGGCCGCCACCATCTACGAAAGCCGGATGGGCACGGGCACGTTCTCCATCACGGCTACCAAAATGCGCTCGGCGGTAATACCCTTCATTTTAGCCTCAGGGTTTGGCATCACGCGGTGCGCCAGCACCGGCAGCGCCATGCGCTGCACATCTTCCGGCAGGATGTAATCGCGGTCATTAAGCAGCGCGCAGGCCTGCGCCCCGCGGATGAGCGCGATGGCGCCGCGTGTGGAAACGCCCAACTGCAACGAGGGATGCGTGCGGGTCATGGCGGCGATGTTGGCGATGTAGTGGCGTACTTCCTTGCTGCAATACACGGTGCCAATCATGTTTTGCATCTCCACCACATCATCGGCGGCGCATACGGGTTTGAGTGTTGTTTGCGGCTTTACGGTGCCGCTGAAGCGATCCAGCACCGCCATTTCTTCTTCCAACGTGGGGTAGCCCATGGAAATACGCAGGAAAAAGCGGTCCATCTGGGCTTCGGGCAAGGGGTAGGTGCCCACAAACTCGCCCGGGTTCTGGGTCGCCAGCACCATGAAGGGCTTGGGCAGGGGGTGGGTCACGCCGTCTACCGTAACCTGATATTCCTCCATGATCTCCAGCAGCGAGCTTTGCGTCTTGGGGGAAGTACGGTTGATTTCGTCCGCAAGGACGATCTGGCACATAACCGCGCCCGCGTGGAACTCCAGCTCTCCGGTCTTGAAATTGACCATGGTAAAGCCGGTTACATCGCTTGGCACCACATCCGGCGTAAACTGGATGCGGTTAAAGCTGCAATCCAGCGATTTGGCCAGGGAGCTTACCATGGTGGTTTTCCCTGTGCCGGGCACATCCTCAATGAGCACATGCCCTTTGCAGAGCATGGCAATCAACGCAAGCTCGATGACCTCATCCTTGCCGATGATCACCTTGGCGATATTCTGCTTCAGCGCGCCAATGATGCGTCTTGGGTTGATCATATGGAAAGGCTCCTTTGTCAAGCATTACATGCAGTGTGCATACAGGGACAGTATAACGGATGGGCATTGATTTTACAATACTGTGACGAATGTTTTACGGCCGAAGGCTGCAAGCGAGCAATCGCGGTCGCCGCCTGTACGGTGATCGCAATTTGAAACAGACGTTTGGCACGCGCAGTTTATGGGTATGCGTACCTTGCTAGGCGATACGGCAAACAGGCGTGATATGGCGCCACGCGCCCCGAACCACAAAGGGTTGCCGCATCCGCTTTGAAAGGAGCGTTACACGCTCTCCGCGCAAGGAATTCTGACCGTGGGCGGCGAATGATAATGGCATGCAAAGCACGCAGCCGCCGGATGCTCCCCGGCGCGCCGCGTTTCTCCCCTGTACTGGAAAGGAGATTTTATGGAAACCAATCTGCCGCAGATGTCCGGCTGGAAGAAACGTGCGGGGCTGTTTCTTACCAGCCAGAACATTTCCCTGTTCGGTTCTTCCGTGGTGGCGTTTGCCATCATCTGGCATATTACCCTTACAACCTCCTCCGGCGTATGGATGATGCTGGCCACGCTCAGCTCCATGGTGCCGCAGGTGGTGGTCTCCCTGTTTGGCGGCGTGCTGGCGGATCGCTACAGCCGCAAAGTCCTCATCATGCTTTCCGATGGATTCATCGCGCTATCCACGCTGGGGCTGGCCATCGCTTTCCTGCTGGGTTTCAACAAGCTGGAACTGCTGCTGATCATCTCCGCGGTGCGTTCCATCGGCGGGGGTATCCAAAGCCCGGCTGTTGGCGCCATCTTTCCCCAATTGGTGCCGCAGGACAAGCTCACCAAGGTGCAGGGCATCAACCAAACCATCGGCTCGGTGCTGATGCTGCTCTCCCCGCCGGTGGCCGGGATGCTGCTTGGTTCCATCGGCATTGTGGCGACGTTTTTTGTGGACGTCATCACGGCGCTGCTGGCCATTGTTGTAACCAGCTTCATCCGTGTGGAGAAGGTAGTGCGTACGGACGCGTTTGACTCCGTATGGAAGGATATGAAAGCGGGGCTGCGCTATACCCTGCGCAATCCGCAGCTCAGGCGCATTATCATCTGTTTCTCGCTCTCCTTCTTCCTCATCACGCCCGCGGCGGTGCTAAGCCCGCTGATGGTTAACCGTACCTTCGGCCCGGAGGTATGGCGACTGACCGCCAACGAGGTGGTATGGACAATCGGTTCGCTGGTCGGCGGCGTATTTGTATCCCTCAAAGGGGAGTTTAAGGACAAGGTGCTGACCGTTGCGGTGAGCCTGGTGGCTTTCGGTATCCTGTTCGGGCTCATGGGCATTGCGTGGAACTTCTTCGTATTCCTGCTGCTCATGGGCATCAGCGGATTTTTCATTCCCGCCATCACCACGGCGCAGACGGTGCACATTCAGGAGATTACCGAGCCGGATGTGCTGGGGCGGGTGTTTTCCATCGTGCAGATCATCACCGCCAGTGCTATGCCGGTAGCCATTCTGGTTTTCGGTCCGCTGGCGGATGTGGTGAGCGTGGAGCTGCTGCTGGTGGTAAGCGGCATCCTGCTGGCGTTGGTGGGCGTATGGTATGGCTGGCTGGGTAAGAGAGAAAGCGGCAGCAGCCAGCAGATTGCCCAAAGCGCCGAAGGCGAAGCGTTGTAAGCCGCTGTAACCCATGCGCAACGAGCTGTGAAGGCGTAGCTTCCCATGGCTGGACAAACCCCTACCAAAGTAGTATGATTTATGCGTTCCCCATTTCTCTTCGCCCTCGCCTCATGCAAAGCAGATAGGAAGCGCCTATGCAACGTACACCCGTTTTATTCGTTGGCCATGGTTCCCCCATGAACGCCATTGAAAACAACCCCTACACGAAAACATGGCAGGCTTTGGGGCAGGCGTTGCCGCGCCCTAAAGCCATCCTTTCGGTATCCGCGCACTGGTACACGATGTCCACCTTGGTTTCCAACGTGCGGGAGAACCGTACCATCTATGATATGTACGGCTTTCCGGATGCCCTGTACCGCCTTTCCTACCCCGCCAAGGGCGCGCCGGAAACGGCCGCGCGCACGGCAGCCCTGCTGGGCGGCACAGCCGCGCTCAGCGGGGATTGGGGGCTGGATCACGGCACCTGGTCGGTGCTAACACACCTGTTTCCCAAGGCAGATGTGCCCGTTTTTCAGTTGAGCGTCAACCGCCGCCTGACCATGCGGGAGCATTATGCCCTCGGGCAGGCGCTGCGCCCCTTGCGGGAGGAAGGCGTGATGATCTTTGCCAGCGGCAACGTGGTGCATAACCTGTCGCTGGTGGATTGGAAAAACCCGAACAGCTTTTCCTGGGCAGATGCCTTTGACGCCTACATCCGCGACGCGGTGCTGGCCAAGGAACACGAAAAGGTGATCGATTACCTGGCCTTGGGCGAGCCTTCGCGCCTGAGCGTACCGACAATGGATCATTTCGCGCCGCTGCTGTATGCCCTTGGCGCAACACAGGATGATGATACGCCCAGCGTATTCAACGATGCCCGTACCTTAGGTTCCCTGTCCATGACCGGTTACCGTTTTGACTGAAGCAAGGCGCGACACGCAAGGAGGAAAAGCCATGGCAAACAGACCTGTCGTAAAGACTGTGCGCGGCATACGCACCACCGATGGCGCGGGCGTACGGCTCACGCGTGTGTTATCCCAACGGGAAACCCGTGATTTCGACCCGTTCCTGATGCTGGATTCGTTCGATTCCCTGAACCCCTCCGATTACCTGGCCGGTTTCCCCATGCACCCCCATCGGGGCATCGAAACCATCACCTACCTCATTGCCGGACGAATTGCCCATGAGGACAGCCTTGGCAACAAGGGCGAGATTCTCGCGGGGGAAAGCCAGTGGATGAGCTCGGGCAGCGGCATTCTGCACGAAGAAATGCCCAAAGCCAGCCCGCGCATGCTGGGCTTTCAGCTGTGGCTTAACCTGCCCGCCGCCGAAAAAATGAGCGAGCCTACCTACCTGAGCATCACCCGGGAGATGATCCCTGTGGTAGCGCAAGACGGCGCAAAGGTGCATGTGATCAGCGGGGCGTTTGCGGGCGCAAAGGGCGTAACCCCCGGGCACATTCAGGCGGCGGTCATGTATGTGGAACTGGACGCGGGCGCGCAACTCACGCTGCCTGCCTGCACAGGCGATACGTGCTTTGTGTTTACCATCCTTGGCGATGCGCTGGTGGATGGCAACCCGCTGCCGGAGAAAACCGCCGCGCTGCTGGGCGAAGGGGACAGCGTGCACCTTTCCGCCACGGCGGATGCGCCCGCGCGCGTGATCTTCTACGGGGGCAGGCCGCTTGCCGAACCCATCGCCTGGGGCGGCCCCATTGTAATGAACACGCAGCAGGAGCTTGCCTTTGCCTTTGAAGAACTGGAGCGGGGCACCTTCATCAAGCATAAGGCCAGGCTGTAAGCAAGGCTGAACCCTCCCCCTATGCCCGCATGGCTGAAATGGTTGCAACATTACCGCCTCAAGCGGTGTCATCCACGACCATGCGGGGTATATCCAATCATAAGGGCACCCCTTGCGGGCACCCAAACAGTATATAGGACAGAGGGATGTTTTATGGATAAAAAGCCTGCCATTCTGGCAATCGTAGGATCGCTGCGCAAAGACTCATTCAACCGCAGGTTGGCCGAAATCACCAGAGATGCGCTGGGAGATCGCGCAACGTTGACCATTCTGGATTTTGCCGATGTACCGCTCATGAATCAGGATCACGAGTTTCCCCCGCCCGATGCGGTGCGCCGCGTGCGCGAAGCCGTCAAGGCAGCCGATGGGATTTGGTTCTTCACCCCTGAGTATAACCACACCTACAGCGGCGTACTCAAAAACCTGATCGACTGGCTCTCCCGCCCCATCAGCAAGACCGAACCGCAAGTATTGGGCGGCAAACCCGCGGCCATCAGCGGCATCACGCCCAGCATCGCGGGCACCATCCCCGCGCAGGATCATCTGGTGATGCTGCTCAGCTACCTCAACATGCGGGTGATGAACGTACCGCGCGTGAGCATCCCGGGCGTGTTTGGCCTGTTGGATGAAGATGGCAACCTGGCGCTTGGCGATGCGCAAAACTTTGTAAACGAACAGGCGGATGCCTTCCTGGCTTTTATCAACCGGGCATAAGCAAACGCGGGGGCAGGGTAAACAACTGCCCCCGCGTTTGTTCTGCCTGATACGATTGCAAATCAAGTACGCTTTCAGCCTATCGCAGCGCATGGATGCGGCGCACTTGCCGCAAAGGCACAACGCGGCTGCGCTGCGCCTTTGCGCCCGATCCCCACAACAACAACAGTACCCATAGACGAACTGTACTCACGAAATCAAATGATAGACGAGATGAGGGAAACGCCATGTATCAACCCAACCCAGACCGTTACCGGGATATGCCCTATGTGCGCATGGGCGCCAGCGGTGTGCTTATCGCCCCCATCGCCCTGGGGCTGTGGCAGAACTTTGGCGAGGATTACCGCTATGATGTTTGTCGCGATACCATCCTGACCGCGTTTGACGCGGGGGTTAATCACATCGACCTTGCCAATAACTACGGCAACCCCAGCGGCTCGGCGGAGCGCACGTTTGGGCGCGTGCTGGCCAATGAGCTTGCCGCGCACCGTGATGAGCTTTTCATCTCCACCAAAGCGGGTTATGCCATGTGGCCGGGCCCCTTTGGCGACCGCGGCAGCAAGAAGTATCTGATTGCAAGCCTTGACCAGAGTTTGAAGCGCATGGGGCTTACTTATGTGGATCTGTTCTACCACCACCGACCCGATGATGACACCCCCATCGAAGAAACCGCAGAAGCGCTGGAGCAGATCGTGCGGCAGGGCAAGGCGCTGTACATTGGGCTATCCAACTACAATGCCGCGCAAACCCATCAGATGCTCACAGAACTTGCCTCTCGCGGTTTGCATTGCCTGATTCACCAGATGCGCTATTCCATGTTTGCGCGCGAAGCCGAAGGCGCGCTCTTTGGCGAACTCAGGGCGCACGGGGTGGCGAGCATCGCGTTTTCTCCGCTGGCACAGGGGCTGCTCACGAATAAATACCTCGACGGCGTGCCCACAGAAAGCCGCATGAATGAAAAGACGACCTCGCTGAAGCCCGAAGCGCTGACGCCGGAACGTCTCAGCCAGCTACAGGCGCTCAACCGCATTGCCCAGGCACGCGGGCAAAGCCTTGCGCAGCTTGCGCTGGCATGGGCGCTTCGCATCGGCGGTGCGGATGCGCTCATCGTGGGCGCGCGAAACCCCGAACAACTGATTGACAGCCTGGGCGCGCTACGGCAAGTACGGCTGAGCGCGGATGAACTGACCGCCATCGAAAGTGTGCTGGCACGCTGATATCCTGTGCCACACATCCGAACAGAACAGAAAGCGCAAGGTTTCGGCGGCGTGTTGAACCGTACGCTTTGCGGCAGTCGATTCAAGCGGAAACGCCGTGGGAGCTGCGGGAATCGTCTTGATTGTACTTGGCCATCAGCATCCACAGCATCAAGGCAGTACAACGGCTTGCGGGATAGGCGACAGTTCGGCAAACCCGCAACCCTCTCGGGGGTATCAAAGCGCCCCAAAAGCCTGCGTGGCAAAGCCTTTTACGCCAAAGCCATGCCGCTATCCGCGGTGAGAAGCGTCCATGTCTATTTGGCTAGACATCCTCATAAAAGCCGCAAGGTGGCATGATGCCTCCCTGCGGCTTTTGGCTATGGCGGGACGCATCCCGCTTGTTGCTGGCCGGGCTTTGACGCATCACACCGCAAACCGATAGAACTGCAGCGTGCCTTCTTCCCCCGCCAGCACGGCGTATACGGGTAAGTCAAGCGTATCTTGCAGCTACGCCAGCAGGGGTTGGATATCCTCCGGTGACGATGCCGCCAGCATTAGGGGTTGCAGGTAGCGTATTAACAGGTCACACCGCAAACCGATAGAACTGCAACGTGCCTTCTTCCCCCACCAGCACGGCGTATACGGGTAAACTGAGCGTATCTTGCAGGTACGCCAGCAGGGGTTGGGCATCCTCCGGCGACGATACCGCCAGCAACAGAGGTTGCTGGTAACATATTAACAGGTCACACCGCAAACCGATAGAACTGCAACGTGCCTTCTTCCCCCGCCAGTACGGCGTATACGGGCAAGTCAAGCGTATCGCGCAGGTACGCCAGCAGGGGTTGGACATCCTCCGGCGATGATGCCGCCAGCATTAGGGGTTGCTCCAGCCAAACAGCGGCAGTAAGGGCATGCCCGTCCAAGCCAGATATGGCAAGCTGGCGGTACCAGCCGGGCGTTCGGCAAGTCCAGTCTCCCCACACGGCGGTATTGGACGGGATCCCCGCGCCCGTATCGGGCATCAGCCGCGTATCCCTAAACAGAGAAGGGCTGCGCAGAATGAGCATGGCAGGATGCGCCAGCGCGAAGCGATCCAGCTCCGCTTGCCGCTGCTGGGAAACGGCATCCGGCTTGCGGGTAATTGCATGCAGCGTCAGCGCCGCATGTTTGCCGCCTACAAACAGCAACGCTGTCACCAGCAAGAACAGTACCATCCGCCGTACGATTGCGCCCCTTGCGCGCGGTACCGCACAATAGCCGACAGCGCCGTTCTTTGCAGGCTCGCTTATCGCCTGTTGGGTAAGGCTGCTCAGCGCGGCATCTTTACCCGCTGGCTCCGCGGAGCTCCCTGCTAGCGTTACAACCCCGCCCGCCCGCAAAGTCAGGCCAAACAGCAGCGCGGCGGCGGGGAACAGCACGGCATCCGCCGCGCGGGGCAGCACGCGCCCCTGCCAGGCCAGCAGCACCAGCATTGCCCCCGCGCCCACCAGCGCAAGCGTAGCCGCAAGCCGCAGATACGGCAGGGCTTTCCGCCCACGCAGCAAGCAAAGCAACAGCATAAGCACAAGCGCCGTGACCGCCCACACATAGCGCGGATTATCCGTAAACAGGCTTGCAAAACGCTGCGCGGCCGCCTGTAGGGGCGCGGGCGAAACATAGGCTTGCGCCATGGTTTGCAGGGCATCCTCAGTAATGGCGCTATCCATAAAGTACCACCGCTGCACCAGCGCCGTAAGCGACGGGCTGAGGCCGCTTGCCGCCGCCAGCGCGGGAGAAGGGTCGCTCTCAAAAGCGGTATAATCCATCAGCGCGGTGCGCGCGCTATGCCAGGCAACATCCGCCTGCAAGCCGCGTATCGCCAGTTCGCCTTGACGCACGCCGAAAAGCGCCGCCAGCAACAGCGCCGTCCAAAGCAGCGTATTCAACGCATAGCGCGGGGGCATAACCGTTCCCTCCGCAATGCAAGGGTCGGCACTGACCGTGTCATCTTGCAAATCGGCAGCTTGCGCGCCCATCCTACGGTTGGAACGCCTTTCCCGCGTATTCACCCCAGCGGTGCAAATGTCCTCCGCCGCTGAAGTCGACTGCGTGATATCGCAACCATCTGCGGCTGCTGCGGGCGAATCCCGATGGGCAGCATTCGCAGGAAGTTCGCCTGTGATGCTGTTCACATGGGTGTGACGGCTTGTAGCATTTGCGTGTGCATCATGGCTGGCTGTGCGCAACCCCTCAACGTCCACGGCTGTTCCCGCGCCCGCCCGCAAGCCTGCCGCATACTGCCAGAGCAGTGTGAGCGCCAGAAACGCCGCCGCGGGCAGGGCACTTTGCATCCGCAGGCAAAACGCCATCGCCAGCAGAAACGCGCTCAACCGATACGCCCGCGCGACACGCCTTTTGCAGCCGCCGTGCAGCGGCGCGGTCAGGCACTGGGCAACGGCGGCCGCCCCCGCCAGCGCCGCCGTGGTGGTGTAGTTGATGCGGCAGGCAGCAAAAGCGGCAAACAAAACAAGGTACAGCCCTCCCATCAGCGCGCCCATCAGGTTTGGGTAGCGGCCTTGGGCAAGTTGCAGCATACTTTTGGCAATCACCGTACAGCTCGCCAGCAGAAGCATCCCCTGAAACAGGCTGAACCAGGGCATGCGCGGCACAAGCAACGCAAGCCCGTGCAGCAGCCAGGCCAGCGCCGTGTGCACATACAGCGAGAAACTCGCGGGCAAACCGCCCTCATAGCCCATGAAAGCCTTCACAATGAGCGCATCATCCGAGTTTTCAAAGCGGAAGTTGCTCACCAGCGCGAGCGCGGCAAACAGCAGGGCGGTCATGCCCAAGGCGGGCAGCCAAAAGCGCAGGGGCGATGCTTTTCGCACGGTCGTGCTCCTTTCCATCGGCTGATAGTTTACTTCATGCTTGGGATAGCGCCTATTCGGCTTTTGTGTTTCCGGGTTGGTTTCGTAAGCAATCAAGCCAAAAGTAGCACAAACCCCTTGGCATGTCAAGCAAAGGCAACGCTGTTCAGGCGTGCCAGCACAGTTCCTGCCGCGCGCTTTCCGGCTGCGGCGTCCTGTCGTGCGCGTTTCATCCGCCTCATCCCGCGTGCACGCGCCGCACGGTTGACGCGCATTGCTCCCGCGGGGTACAATGAGCCGGCGGCGCGCATCGCTACTTGGTGCGAACCATCGGTTCAACCCCACCTATTATCCCCGCTTTCTACGACTGCTGCACACGGGGTACGCACGGCAGCGGTACCCTTCATGCCTTTCCACACCCAGCATCCATTCAGGAGGGGATTCATCTGATCAAGGCACTTCGTTCCATCGGCCTGATGCTGTTGATCGCGCTGGCTTCGCTGCTTGCGATGCATGTGGTTTTCGCGGGTACCAGCAGGCATGCCGATGCCGACCCAAACGCGCTGCTTGCCGGTACGCTGCTGCCGTTCATGCGGGAGGGAGAACCCTTTTCCCTCGCGGATGCCTACCCCGATGCCTGGGAAACCGTGCAGCTTGTAAGCGATGAAGATACGCTGACCCCATGGGTATGGCGCGCGCTGCGGGCTTTTGACACAAACCTTGCCGAACCCCGGGAAGGTCACCAGTTGCTTGTTTTTTGGCGGGATGGACAGATTGCCCGTGTGATTCGCTTTGCACGGGGTCAAAACGGCATGCCATGGTTTGTGCCTGCCGCCGCCATGGGAGATGCCGCCATCATCCCGCGCGAAGGGGCTGTGTTCATCCCCGCGCTGTTTGCAGAGGGCGGTATCCCCTTTTACCAATGCGTGCAGCGGGATACGGGCGCACAGGTTTGAAACCCGCAAAAGCAAGCCGGAAATCCGCCTAAGCCGATCCCATAAGATGATACGTCTTGTCCCGCTCCCAAGAGGCAGCTCCTTGGTGCATGCAGGCCAACGCCAGCGTTGCGCTACAGCGTTCTGCCATGCCGGCACAATGGCACGCAAAGCAAAGCAATGCGCACCAACACAGCACATGAAAGATCGGGCAAACGTTACACGGCTGTGTCCCGGCATTGCGCCCTTGGATACAGCCGTGTTTGATTGTTTCCATAGCTCCGGCGCGGGTATGCCCGCAGGCCATGGGGCGCTGTTATGCCTTAACGCGCACAGGCAGCCAGATTTCACTCACATAGTCCGGGGCATTCATATCCCCTTCTGTATACATTTCGATGTTTACCCCATCGGCAAGGCTGTACGTTGTATTGCTGGGCAGCCATTCGGTGAAGATCTGGCGGTTCATCTTCTGGATGGCGTCAGGCAGCGCGCCCACCGCGCGGAACCTGACCCATGTGTGCGGCGCGATGACCCTCTTTTCAAACCCTTCGGGCACGGGGGCGTCCGGCTCGCAAAACCGCGCGATCATATACGCGAAATCCGGCTTGCCTTCTTCTTCAAAACAGATGCCAAGGTACCCGCAAACCTGCTGATCCAGTCCCTTTTGGTGATACTCCTCCCAAAACGCGGGAATCAGCCCGAATGCCCCGTCCAGCGGGAAGCGCCGCGTAAGCCCGATCACCGTCATCTGCTCCATGGTTTCCACTACATAATCCATCATGCTTCCTCCTGTCAAATCCACTTTGATGTGAAGCGGGCTCAGATACTTGAGTGGAACGCCTGCCTTGCGCGCCGCCGAAGGCGTAACGCCATGAAAGCGCCGGAATGCCTTCTGGAAGCTCTCGGGCGAGTCATAGCCGTAGCGCAGGGCGATGGTCAGCACTGTCTCCCGCGTGCTGCGCAGCGCTTGCCCCGCCACCGATAGCCGCCGCTGGCGTATATACTCCCCAAGGGATTGATCGGTAAACGCGCTGAACATCCTTTGCAGGTAGAAGGGCGAATATGCCGCTTCCTTCGCAACGCTTGCCACGCACAGCCCTTCATCCATCAGGTTTTCTTCGATGTAGCGCAGCGCCCGATCCAACGCTTGAATCCACTCCATGGTTCCCGCTCCTCTCAAAAACAGGATATCGCAAAATACGCAGCCTTTCCTGCTGTTTCATGCGCTGCTTTGTCCGTATGGGCAGGCGCGGCGGCGGTTCAGAGAGCAAAAGCGGCGCACCCTTGCCGCGTTGGCCTTGATGCGCCGTATGCAAACCCGCCTCAGCGAACGGAGAAGCGGTACGTTGTAGTGGTGAGGTAGACTTCTTCGGGGCGCAGCACAAAGCTTGGAAAATGCGGCTGATGGATGGCATCGGGGTAGCGCTGCGTCTCCAGGCACAAGCCGCTGTATGGCCCGTACTGTACGCCGTCCTTGCCCTTTTGGTGCAGCCCCTGACCCGTGTACACCTGCACGCCCGGCATATCGGTCACCACTTCCATCTGGCGGCCGGTTTTGGGCGAGTAGAGCACGGCGATGCGCTTGGTCATGCGGTCATTGCCCGCGGCGTAATTAAAGTCCACGCCGCCCGCAGCCTGCATATCCGCATTGGTATTGGTCAGGGCAAGCACATCGCCCAGCTTCTTGGCGGTGGCAAAGCCATAGGGCACCGCTTCCTGTGGAAGCAGTTTGCCGGTGGGGATCAGTCCTTCGCCCGCTTGGGTTACATAATCCGCAAACACTTGCAGTTCCAGCGCACGCACATCCGGCGCGTCATGCCCGTCCAGGTTAAAATATGCGTGGTTGGTCAGGTTTACAATGGTGGTCTTATCCGTGGTGGCATGGTAGGTAATGCCCAATGCGCAGGCATCGTCGAAGGTATAGGTCACCTTCACGGAAAGCTTGCCGGGGAACCCCTGATCCCCGTCAGGGCTTACCAGCGTCAGGGTGAGCGAATCCACGCCCTGCCCTTCCATGGGCACGGCCTGCCACATGCGCAGGTTAAAGCCCTCGGGGCCGCCGTGCAGGTTGTTGGGGCCGTTGTTTGCGCCAAGCGTGTAAGTCTCGCCTTCCAGATCGAAGGTGGCGCCCGCAATGCGGTTACCCACACGGCCGATGAGCGCGCCCATGCTGCCGCTGTCGCTGGTATACGCCATCGCGTCGGCAAAGCCCAGGTTCACATCCGCCAGCTTGCCTTGCCGATCCGGCACGACAATGCTGGTGATGATGCCGCCAAAATCCAGAATGGATACATGCGCGCCCTGCGCGTTTTGCAGTGTATACTGGGTTACAGGGTTGCCATGATGCTCGGTACCAAAGGGTTTTTGCGTTATACTCATGGAAAGATGACCTCCTACACGATGCGTGAGGGCGGCAAATACGATCGTTGCCTGCCTTTGCCTGTGAGTATAACGCAACGCCCGGCAGGGGTCAAGCGGCTTTTGCCCGCCAAAGCCAAGCCTTGCCGCACCATCATACCCGTGGTATACTACGGACGAACGCCCCTTTATCCGCAATCATGTTCGGCTTTATATTGGTAAGGAAGTATCTGCGATGATGAACAACACACCCGCCCCGCCCAAATCACCCGACCTTACGCGCGGGGTAATCACAGGCGTTCCGCTTGCTTTAACCCGCCGCCTGTGCCTGCCGCCGACGCTGGACGCGTTTGGCCGCGTGCGCCCGCCGCTGGATCAAACGGCGATGCATCTGTCTCTGGAATTGGCCTATATGACCTATACGCTGGAGCTGGAGCCCTGGATGCGCGCGGGCTGGAACGATATCTCCATCCAAGTGGACGACCAACTGCAAAGCGGTGTAACCGTGGGCATGAGCGAGCGCGCCACCAGCGAGCGCATTCGGGGGCTGATAAACGGCTGGAAAGTCGCCCGCGCGCGCATGGCCATGCGGGAGATGAACCCCGTCGCGCAGGTGATGGGCGCTTTACGGCAGAAGGATAAAAGCGATACCATCAAGGCTGTAACCATGCTGCACCCCGCGGCCGGCGGGCGCTTTGTCGTCGCCATCGGCTTCATGGGCACGGGTTCGCGCTTCTATGATTGGTTTTCCAACTTCCGCTTCACGGCGGAGGAGGGTTTTCACAAAGGTTTCTACCAGCTTACCAAAGTGTTTGAAGACAGCGCGCAGCGCATCCAGTTCCCGGATACCGCCCGCGCCCTGGGTCGGGAAAGCCTCACCCTTGCGGATATCCTAGGGGAAATGCGCGCGCCGGACAGCCGCTTTACCCTGTGGATGGCCGGTCACAGCCAGGGAGCGGCCATTATGCAGATATTCTGCCACAGGCTGCTTACGCAGTGGGGTGTACAGCCGCGCCATATGGTAGGGTATGGCTTTGCCTCCCCTACCGCCGCCGTAGGTGGCACGGCGCTGGATGCGGCAGCCTACCCGCTATACCATATCCTCAACAGCGATGATCTGGTGCCGCGCATCGGCGCGCGCATGCACCTTGGCATCGGGCTTGCGTATCAGGCGGATGAAGCCCTGCGCAGCGCTGCCTATGGCTGGCGGGATACCCCGGAAGAAATGCAGCTGCGCGCAGATGCGCAACAGCTTTTCCAACATATACAGGATACGCCTACCCTGCTTGAAAGCATGGCGGCGTTACTCACGCTGATTCGGGAAGAGAAGACGGAAGAGAGCTTTCAGGCGCTCATGGAGAAGCCGTGGAGCATCGCCCCGCTGGATAAAGCTTTTACCTTTGCCGAAGGGCGTGTAAAGGATACGCTCACCCGCATGGTGCGCTACGCGCGTATTGCCTACCATTCCATGACAGGCGCCCGGATGGCGACAGAAACCGTCGAAGCCATCATGGCGGACATGCGCCCGATTGTACAGGCTCATTCCCTGCGCGTGCTGCTCAGCGCTTTGCGTGATCGTTACCATCCGCCGCATATGATGCGCAGAGCCCATGGCGCAACCGGGGCGTACGGGTATATTGCGGGCGAAGGCCACCGTCGGCTTATGCCCTTTTACTGGGCGCTGGACGCGCAGGGGCAGCCTGTGCGGTGCACGCTGGGGCGTTATGCCGCCTTTACGCCCGCGCCCACCGAAGAAATGCCCGCCGCACGCCATCGCAAACGCATGCGCGTACCCGTAGCGCGCGGCTTACGCGCGCAAGGGACGGGCAGGCGCCGCCCGCGCAGACGCTCGCCGCTTCCTGCCAATACGCCGCCCTCACGCAAGCGCGTCTACCGCTTGCGACAGGGTGGCGGCTTCTGGCACTTTCCCTGGCGGCGGCGCGCCGCGCATGAATAACGCCATCACGGGGTTTCCCCTCTGTTTGCCCGCGCAGGATGCCCTTGCAGGGTATTGTTACAATGCAAACCGAACGCGGCGCGATGCCCAGTGCCGCGCCGCAAAGCACCGCCCTGCTTGCGCTCTGGCGGTGCGCTCCGGTTGCCCTGCATCATTTGGGGGCTTGTGAACCGATGTTATTCTTGGTATAATTGAAAATGGCTTATGCTTGCGAGCAGCACATTTTCAATTGAGCATGTATCCTCCACACGGCTTGGCCCGATCATTGCCGCGGGCGCATATCTTTGAACCATTGTTAAGGGAGTGCGAGATTTTGAGCGATTATTTTGGCAAAGATCCTGGCAAGGCGAAAGGCCGCCCCGAAGATGTGAACCCCTGGCAGCAGGATCCCTTCGCGGCCTATGACGACCCCGCCATCAACCCGGCGGGAACCGGCGCGCCACTGCCCGATGCGGATGACGAGGACGCTTCCTTTGCGCCCAAATCCCCCGCAGTGCCGGACTATTCCGCCTGGCGCAGACCCGATACCACCCGCGCGGATGCAGGCATGCGGCGTGAGCCGGAGCCTACGACCCCTGCGTCGGCTTTTGGTGCGAATCCCCCCTCCTTTAGCGCGCCGGAAACTTTCGGCGTCGTGGATGCGGGCGCGGAGACAGGCAGCCAGGGCGCGGGGCGCGTCCCTTTTTCGCCTTATGGCGCGCGCACGGAGGATGACTTCGCCACTTTGGGGGCAGATGCGCCCACCCGCATCGCAAGGCCGATTGGCAGCCAGCTTGTCAATAAGCATAAGACCATCGGGCGTCCGCAAAGCGCTTTCCAGCCTGACATGCCAGTGCAGGCTCCGCCTGTACAGGAAGATACCGCCGCACCCCAAAGCGAAAGCGGCACACCGCGCCGCCGCCGCACCTCCCGCGCGGCACGGCACGAAGAGGTTGCAAACCAGCTGCAGGACAGCGCTCCACGGGATTTTTCGCCCGAAGCGCCGCCCGCGGCCAGCATTGCGATGCCCCAAAACACGGCCGACGTCTCCCCCTCGCGACGCGGCACCGCGCCCCAGCATACATTGCCCCCCGAAGGCAGGGAGCGCATTCACCCAACGTTTGACCCCTTTGAAGCAGGCGACAGCGAAACCGCCCAGGCCGATTCGCTTGAAGAACAAACCGCAGGCGAGCCGCCCCGCCCATCCCGCCGCCCCGCCATGCCGGGCGGCCGCTATACAGGCGCCCGCACAGCCCTCCCCCAAAGCGGCGCGCGCCGTTCACTCGCCCCGTATGCCGATGCGGCAGATGCGGACAGCGTGGATACAGACACGCAGCGGCAAGCGGGGTATGACGCGGCCGAGAGCACCCATGCCCCCCAGCGCCCGCAAGGCGCACCCGGGCAAGGGCAACGCCCGCCCGTGCGGCTGGACGCCAACGGCAGACCCATCCCGCCCCAACGCCCGCAGGGCGCACCCGGGCAGGGACAGCGCCCGCCCGTGCGGCTGGATGCCGATGGCAGACCCATCCCGCAGCAGCGCCCGCAAGGCGCACCGGCGCAAGGGCAACGCCCGCCCGTGCGGCTGGATGCCGATGGCAGACCCATCCCGCAACAGCGTCCACAAGGCATGCCCGGGCAAGGGCAGCGCCCGCCCGTGCGGCTGGATGCCAACGGCAGACCCATCCCGCAACAGCGCCCGCAGGGCATGGCACAAGCCAGACCCCCGCGTGATGATGCCTATGCGGGTTCCGAAGCCAACGGCCTTGACCCGCGCCGCCAGATGCGCGCAGAAGAAGAAACAGAGCAACCCCTGCGCTTTGACCCGCGCCGCGGCTATCCCGAAATGCAGCCACGCGCCTCCGTGGAGCGTCCCCCCTATGATTTTGAAGATGAACTGGATGAAGCCGAACCCCCGCGTCGCGGCGGCGTGCTGATTCCTCTGGTGATTGTGCTTCTGGTGCTGGGCGGCTTGCTGGCCGGCATCATCCTGCCCGATTGGGACGCGTCCGATAGCGGGCTAAACACGGCCATGAGCAAGATCAAAAGCGCGGTCGTGAGCGTTTTCGACGGCGTGAAAAGCCTGATTTCCCCTGCGGAGGAAGGCGTTAAAAGCATCACCGTGAGCCCCACAACAGGCGTAGCGCCCGTGGAGCTGGTCTTTAACGTGCAGGCATCCACCGCTGTTACGGATATCCGCATTGTGGATGAATCCGGCGTGGAGATCCTCGCCAAAACCTTGACGGACAGCGGCATGTTGGGCGGCGAGGTGACCAGAAACAGCCTCAACAACATCTGGACACTCCGCTATGCCTGTCAGGATGGCTATGAGGGCACTTTTACCGCGCAAGCCATGAAAAAAGATGGCACGTGGGAAGACGGCGTTACCATTGATATGCCGGTGAGCATCCAGCCCCCTGCCGTGGCCGACCCGCCCGTGCAGGACTTTACCGTGGATACTAAGGGCGGTACAACCCCGGCCGCCATTGGCTTTACCGTTGTGACCAGCAAAGATGTAACGGCCGTGCAAATCGTCAATGATTACGGCATGGTGATCACCGAAGCGTATCTGGGTGACATGGACGCGTTGGTGGACGAGGATGCGTATACCCGCTCCTGGAGCCTGAGCGCGCTGGTGACCGATCCTTATACCGGCAGCTTTTATGCCGGTTACCAGACCGATCAGGATCTCACCTTCACCCAGTCGGATTATGATGTGGATGTGACCCTGACTGCTGAAACGGATGTGTCTGACGCTGGCAGCCTTGCTGCGCTGGAGCAGCCCGAGGATGACACACTCATCGGTAGTGACGGCACCGACGATGAAGATATGCGCTCCGACATCACAGGGGACGCATCCATGGACGATGCGGCGCAGGAGACCGCGGTTGCTCAGGCAACCCTTGCCCCTGCCGCCATCGCGCAGGCGGAACCAACCGCCGAGCCCGTTGCGCAGGAGACGCCCAAGCCGACGCCCCTGCCGCTGCTGACCGCGGCTGCGGATGAATCCGCTGATCCGCAGGCCATCAAGCTTACTACCGTAGCGTATGAAGGTACCACCAAAAAGAGTCCCTATGAACGCGCCAATAAGATCGTGCTCAACGATCCCTCCCTGTACGCCGTATGGGAACAGAGCGGCATCCTGACCTTCCGGGGCGATTCGCTCCGTCAGAACGCCGCCTATGGCACTGTGAACCTGACCAGTAAGGCGCTCACGGAAATCTGGAAAGTGCCCATGGAAGGCAGCATCAGCGGAAAATCCAGCACGCTTACCGGCGTCAGCTGGCCCGGGCAGCCGCTCATCATCAAATGGCCCACGCAGCTGCGCGCCATCCTCGCCTTGAATGATGAAGCCAAGAATAAGCAGGCGCTCAAAGAAACCATCGTGGGCGGGCAAAACGGCAAAATCTACTTCCTGGATCTGGTTACGGGCGAGGCAACGCGCGAGGCCATCACCATGGATTGGCCTTCCAACGGCGTGCTCTCCCTGCAAACCAACGCTTCGCCGATTCTGGCGGTTGGGCAGCACTTGAGCGTTCTAGCTAAGAAAACGGTGGATAACGGCCTGCATTTTTTCAATCTGCTCAACGATAAAGAGCTTACCATGCTCAAGGGCAAGGAAAAACTGATGCGCAGCAACTACAGCGGCGTGAACGGCGCGCCCCTGTTTGATAAGAATACAGGCGCAATGATCGTAGGCGGGCAAAACGGCATCCTTTACACCATGGAGCCCAACGATACGTTTGACCATGTTCTGGCGACGCTGAAAATCGACCCCGCTTACCAACGCTACACATGGCTTGCCAGCAAGCAAAAGGAAAAGAGCACCAACATTGACGCGGCCATCGCCATGTACGGCAGCTATGCCTACTTTGGCGATCAAACGGGCATCGTACAGTGCGTGGATGTGAATACCCTGACCGCCGTATGGGCGGTGGATACCGGCGATAATGTGGATGCGACCATCGCGCTGGAAATGGAAAACGACACCACCGTATCCCTGTATACGGGCAATACGATTCTCAATCAGGGCAGGAGCGGCGTTTGCACCATCCGCAAACTGGACGCGCTTACCGGCAAAGAGCTTTGGGCTTTTGAAGTGCCGGATCTTACCTACACCACCGAAGCCAGTGTAGGCGTGCTGGCAAGCCCCGTTGTGGGGCAAAACAAGGTGAGCGATACGGTCTACTTTACCGTTACCAACGGTAAGCGCGCCGCAACGTTGTATGCGCTCAGCAAATCCACAGGCAGCGTCAAGTGGAGCCTGCCGCTTGCAAGCCCCAGCGTGTCCAGCCCCGTGGCCGTATACAGCGACGCGGGCGATGCATGGATTGTGCAGGGCGAAAGCGATGGCACCCTGCGCTTGATTGACGCGAAAACCGGCACGGTGCTTAGCACCATGCAGCTGGAAGGCAGCATCGAATCATCCCCGGCGGTGTATCGGGATGTGCTGGTGATTGCCACCACCGGTAAGGATAAGAGTTACATTTACGGCATCAAGCTTAACTAGAGCGGAGGAAACGCATGAAGATCTATTTGGACGCGATCGGCGGAGATCATGCCCCCCAGGCGACTGTGGAGGGCGCAAGGGAAGCGCTTGAAAACCATCCGGAGCTTACGCTGGAGCTGGCTGGCCCTGCAAACGCGGTAAACGCCGAGGTAAACCGCGTGTTCGCCGATGCCCCCGCCCTGCGTAATCGCCTGACGGTAACAGATTGCCCCGAGGTCATCACCAATGAAGAAAGCCCGGTCATGGCAGTTCGCAAAAAAACAGGCAGCGCCATTGTGGATGGCATGCTCAAGCTCAAAGAGAAGAAGGTAGACGCGTTTGTGAGCGCCGGCTCCACCGGCGCGGTGCTGGCGGGCGGCATGTTCCGCCTCGGGCGTATCCGCGGCATCGATCGCCCCGCCCTTGCCCCCCTGCTGCCCAACGGCAAGGATTTTTTCCTGCTGATCGATTGCGGGGCGAATGTGGATTGCCGCCCCGAGTACCTGGCGCAGTTCGCGCTCATGGGCAATGCCTACATGCAGGGCATGCGCGGCGTTGCAAACCCCCGCATCGGGCTGGTCAACAACGGCGCGGAGAGTGAAAAAGGCTGCGCGCTCACCAAGGCGGCCTATACTTTGCTGGAAACAAGCGGGCTCAACTTCATCGGCAATGTAGAAGGCCGCGATATCACCGGCGATGTGGCCGATGTTGTGGTGTGCGACGGGTTTGTGGGCAATGTGATCCTAAAGTTCATGGAAGGCGTTGCCGGCACGCTGATGGGCATCATCAAAAAGGAAATCACCGCGGATGTTCGCGGCAAGCTCGGCGGCCTTCTGGCCAAGCCCGCCTTCAAGCGCGTCAAGAAAGCCATGGATTACACCGAAGTCGGCGGCGCGCCGCTTTTGGGCGTAAGCGGGAACGTGATCAAAGCGCACGGCTCCAGCAATGCCCACGCCATCGCCTGTTCCATCCGCCAAGCCGTAGATATGGTCAAGGCGGATGTGGTGGGCAAAATCCATTCGCGTCTGGTTTCTGCGGAGGCGGAACCCGCCCCCCAGGAGTAAGCATACCAGCCCTATCAAGCATTCAAAGGAGGTATCCCCATGGTATTTGAACAGGTTCGCGATATGATCGCTTCCCAGCTACAGGTGGACGCGGCCACCATCACCCCGGAAAGCCGCCTGGTGGAAGATCTCAAAGCCGACAGCGCCAACGTGATGGTGATGATTCTGGAGCTTGAACAGCACTTTGAGGTCGAGGTGGAAGATGAGGTAATCCTCAGCCTGAAAACCGTCGGCGATGTGGTCAAATACATCGAAGAGCACAAGTAAACACGGCAGGTTCATCGGCATGCCGCGCTGTGCTTTCACGCATGCGCACGGGCGCGGCTGCCATCGGGCTTTGTGCCTGTGGCGGCAAAGCCCGCGCGTTTGCGCGCCATGCCCGTTTGCCTCCTGATTTTGCATCCCATGTGCGCGGCGCTGACGTATCAGCGCCTTCTTTCATCCTTGCCCCCAAACTTGCGCAAAGGAGATCATGCCCATGCGCGCGCTGCAAAATGCGCTCCAGTATCAATTCCAAAACGAGGCGCTGCTGAGGCTTGCGCTCACCCACCCCTCCACCAAAGAGCCGACCGATAACCAGCGCCTGGAGTTCCTTGGCGATGCGGTGCTTGGCTTTGCCGTCAGTGATTTGCTTTACCGCAAGTACGCCAATCGGCAGGAGGGCGAGCTAACCGCAAGGCGAGCCACCCTGGTATGCGAGGAGACGCTCTGTCATCTGGCCAAAAGCATCGGGCTTGGCCGTGCGCTGCGCATGGGGCATGGGGAAGAAAGCACCTTTGGCCGCCAGAAACCCAGCATTTTAGCCGACGCGATGGAAGCGGTTATCGCCGCGGTGTATCTGGACGGGGGCATACAGGCCGCGCACGCGCTGGTTTTGCGCCTGTACGCGGAGGAAGAGTCGCTGTCCCAAAAGCGTGGCCGCGATGATAAAGGCCTGTTGCAAACCTATACGCAGGCGCACGAAATGGGTTTACCGGAGTATGTGCTCCTTTCGGAAACCGGCCCCGCGCATGACAGGCGTTTTGTAACGCAAGTGCACATCGGGGGCACACCCGTAGCTACCGGCGAGGGCGCCACGAAAAAAGCAGCAGAGCAGGCGGCGGCGCGCAGCGCGCTGGAAGCCATCCATGCCGATCGCTGATAAGGGGGAAGAAGATGCGGCTTAGCAAGCTGGAAATCTACGGCTTCAAGTCGTTTGCCAAACGAACGCAGATCATCTTCCCGCAGAATGTAACGGGCATTGTAGGCCCCAATGGAAGCGGCAAGAGCAACATCAGCGATGCGGTGCGTTGGGTGCTGGGGGAGCAGAGCGCCAAAACCCTGCGCGGCAACAGCATGGCGGATGTGATTTTCAATGGTACGGAGCAACGCAAGTCCATGAACTACTGCGAGGTCACCCTCGTGTTTGACAACGCGGATGGCGGGCTTCCAGTCGATTATGCCGAGGTGAGCATCACCCGCCGCGTATACCGCAGCGGGGAAAGCGAATACCTGATGAACGGCGCCAACTGCCGCTTGAAGGATGTCGTGGATCTGTTCCGTGATACTGGCGTGGGCAGAGAAGGCTACTCCATCATCGGGCAGGGGCGCATTGACGAGATTCTCTCCCAGCGCAGCGAAGACCGCCGCGCGGTGTTTGAAGAGGCGGCAGGCATCAGCCGGTTTCGCGCCCGCAAGGAAGAGGCCGAGCAGCGGCTCAAGCGCGCGGATGAAAACCTGGTGCGTGTGGAAGATGTGCTGGAAGAGCTTACCCGCCAACTGCGTCCGCTGGAAAAGCAGGCGGAGGTAGCCAAGGAATATCTGGCGCTGTCCGAAACGCTGAAGGAGCTGGACGTAGAGCTATACCTGCTGCGCATCGGGCGGCTTACCAGCCGCACCGCCAGCATGGAGGATGCCTTGCTGGCCGTCAGTGATCAACTGGCGGAGCTGGAAGCGCGGCTTGCCGAACTGCTCGCCGAGCGTGAAACAAAGGAAGCGGGGCTGGAAGCCCTGCAAAAAGCGCTTTCAGAAGCCAACGCTACCTTGCTTTCCAAAAACGATGCGCTTCACCTCGCGCGGGAACAGGCGCTGGATGTGGAAAACAGACTTACCAGCGGGCAGCAGACCGCCGCGCGGCTGGAAAGCGAAGCATCCGCGCTACAGGCACGCCTTACGCTCATTGAGGCCACCATGACGCAATCCGACGGCGGGCTTGCCGTTGCGCAGCAACAACAGGAAGCAGCCAGCCAAGCGCTGGCCGCGCGGGAACAGGCCGCTGCCACAGCCACCCAGGAGGCGGATCGCTGGGAAGAAGAACTATCCGCCCATAAAAGCGCCATCATTGAAAGCATGAATCACATGCAGGATGTGCGCACCGCACAGGCGCGGCAGAGCGCCATGCTCACCACCATGACCGCTCGCCGCAGCGAGCTGGCCGAAACGCTCGCGGGCGCGACCCAGAAGGATCAGGCGCTCAAAGCCGCACTGGAAGAGGCGAAGCGAAACCTTGCGGGCTCGCTTGTCCAGTTTGAAACAAGCCGCGTAAAGGCAGAGGCGCTGGAGAGCGAAGCACACGCCCTCGCCGATGCCCTGCAAGCCAAACAAGCCGAAGAACAGGCGCTTTTGCAGGCGGTGCGCGGCAGTGAAACACGGCTTTCCACCCTGCGGGAATTGCAGGAGGGCTACGAGGGATACCAGTATCCCGTACGGCAGGCGCTTGCCCATGCGCGCAGGCAGAACATGCGCGGCGTGCATGATGTGGTCGCCATGCTGCTTAGCGTACCCAAGGCGTATGAAACCGCGCTGGATATGGCGCTGGGCGGCGCGATGCAGAACATCGTGACCGAAACCGAGCAGGATGCCAAGGGGTTGATTGACCACCTGCGGCAAAACAAGCTGGGACGCGCAACCTTTTTACCCCTTCGTGCCATGACTGCCCGCACGCTCAGCAGCAACGAGCGGCGCGTGCTCACCATGAAGGGCTGCGTAGGCGTCGCCAGTGAGCTGTGCAGTTTTGACGCACGCTACCGTCCCGTGATGGAAAACCTGCTGGGACGTACCGTGATTGCGGAGGATCTGGAAAGCGGCATCGCGATCATGCGCGCAGGCGGGCATACCTTCCGGCTGGTGACCCTCGCGGGGGATGTGATGCACTCCGGGGGCAGCATGACCGGCGGCAGCATACAGCAGAAAGCGCAGAACCTGCTGGGGCGGGAACGGGAAATCAAGGAGCTGGAAAGCGCCATCTCCGCGCAAAAGGAGCAGGCGCAAGCCTTTGCTCAGGAGATTGCCGCCATGCAGGCACGGCGGCAGGCATTGCGGGAAAGCCGCATCATCGCGCGGGAGGACTTCAAGCAACAGGAAATCGCCGTGGTGCGGGATACCGAGCGGCAGCGTACCGCGCAAAGCGAGCTGACCGAGCACGCGCAGGCCACAGCGGGCATGCAGCAGGCAATCGAACAGCTGGAAGCGGGCATTGCGGATGTGACCGCGGAACTGGCGCGCATTCAGGAACAAAGCGGCCGTGCACAGCTGGATACAGATGCCATGAAAGAAACGACCCAGTCCTTAAGCGCGCAGCTGGAAACAGCGCGCCGTCAGCGGGAAGCCGCCCAGCAGGAGCATACAAAAGCGCTGCTGGCCTTGCAGGAAGCCGAACACAACTGCGAGCGCATCCGCCGCGATCAACGCCGTTTGTTGGGGGACAGCCAAAGCTGCCAACAGGACATACAGGCGGTGCTTGCCTCCCGCGAACAAACGCTGGCAGATGTTGCCGACGCGCTTCAGGCGCGCGGCGCCGCCGCCGAAGCGGTGGCGCTGGCCGAGGCGGCCGTTACCCGTGCCAAGGCCGATGTGGAAACCACCGAAGCCAGCCGCGCGGAAGCCCAGCAAGCCTTGCGCGATTTGCAAGCGGAGATTGAAGCCAGCCGCGCGCTCAATGAAAAAACAACCGAGCGCCTGCACCGGCAGGAAATGAACCTGACGCGCGTTAAAGCGGATATGGCGCAGCTCAATGATCGGCTGTGGGATACCTATGAGCTAACCTATGCAGGGGCACGCGAATTGCATGCCGAATATATGCTACGCAGGCAGCGTGAAGCCGCATCGCCTGTAGGAGATACGCCGCCGCATTCGACCGATTCCCAAGCCCAAACAGCGCCGGATTCCATCCCCGCCGAGGGCGAAACCGCGAGCGCGGCACTGCCCATGGGCTTTACAGAAGCGGACGCGGAAGAACGCGCGGCGGAAATCCGCGAGCGTATCAAACAGATGGGCAATGTGAATGTTGGCGCCATTGAGGAATACGCAATCCTCCACGAACGCGCCAACGATCTCACCACACAGCGGGATGATCTCACCAAGGCCAAAAGCGACCTCACCACGCTGATTCAAAACCTGCTCACCCATATGCGTACAATGTTCGTAGGGCAGTTCGGGCTGTTGCAGGGTTATTTTGAAGAAACTTTCGTACGGCTGTTTGGCGGCGGGCATGGTGAGATACGGCTCGCCGATGAAGAAGACCCGCTCAACTGCGGCATCGAAATCATCGTGCAGCCGCCGGGCAAGAAGCGGCAGATACTGAGCCTGTTTTCGGGCGGGGAGCGCGCGCTCACGGCCATCGCCATCCTGTTTGCAATGCTCAAGCTCAAACCCACGCCCTTCTGCATTCTGGATGAAATCGAGGCGGCGCTGGACGAAGCGAACATCACCTATTTTGCCGATTACCTGAAGGAATTTTCACAGGGCACGCAGTTTGTGGTGGTTACGCACCGCAAGGGGACGATGGAACGTTGCGATACCCTGTTCGGGGTCGCCATGGAAGAGCGCGGGGTCAGTTCCATGGTAAGCGTAAGCCTGAAAGATTATGACTAAGCAACCGCTGCACGAAAGACAAGCGCCACCATCCTTGCGGCACGCCGGCAGCACTGGCGCTCCCCCATTGCTTGCATCCCTGTGCCCGCGCAGCCCAACCGCTCCCGACAACACAAAGGAGACAACGTAAATGGCCGATGGATTTTTCTCAAGACTTCGCGATGGTCTGCTGAAAAGCCGCCAGCACTTAAGCGGTATGGTGGATGACGCCGTGCAGGAACACGCCGCCGTCGATGAAGATTTTTACGATAGCCTGCTGGATGCGCTCATCCTTTCGGATATGGGCGCTGCCTGCGCGCAGGAGGCGCTGCAAACGCTGCGCGCGCGGGTCAAGGCTGGAGGCATCAAGGATACCGCCCGCTGCCGCGAGCTGCTCAAGGACATCCTTGTTTCGATGCTGGACGCAGAAAAGATGCCCCTCCAATGGCCGATGGTCATTTTAATGGTTGGGGTCAACGGCGTGGGCAAAACCACCACCATCGGCAAACTGGCGCTTCGCTTTCAGGCGTTGGGACGCATCATCATGCTCTGCGCTGCGGATACCTTCCGCGCGGCGGCGGCGGAGCAGCTTGCCATCTGGGCGGATCGCGCCAAGGTGCCGCTGGTGCGCCATCAGGAGAACGCGGATCCCGCCGGGGTGGTCTTTGACGCGGTGCAGGCCGCCAAGGCCAGGCATGTGGATTTGCTCATCGTGGACACCGCAGGCCGCTTGCACAACAAGAAAAACCTGATGGATGAAATGGAAAAGATGCGCCGCGTCATTGACCGTGAGCATCCTACGGCCACGGTGCGCTGCCTGCTGGTGGTGGATGCCACCACGGGACAAAACGGCTTGCAGCAAGCCAAGGCTTTCAGCGAAGTAGCGGGCGTGAACGGCATCGTGCTCACCAAGCTGGATGGCACAGCCAAAGGCGGGGTCATCTTCCCCATTGTGCGTGAACTCAAAGTGCCGGTACTCTATGTAGGCGTGGGCGAAGGCATTGACGATCTGCAAAGCTTTGACGCCAGGGAGTATGTGGCCGCGCTGTTTGAGTAACCGCTCCCCTTCCGGCGCGTCGCATTTGCGGCGCGTTCCGGCGCAACCATACCACCGCGGAACCGATGGCCTTCAAGCGCCGCTCAGGCAGGCGGCATTGCGCTTGCGGGCACAGGAGGGCAAAGCATGATCATTTCCCCCTATGTTTTCAAAACCAGAGCGCTCAGGGCGCTCAAAGGCAACTGGCAAACCGCGCTGCTGGTGAGCTTCTTCTCCACGCTGCCCATGACCATTGTGCAACTGTATCAAACCACGCAACTGCCGGATGTAAGCGGCATGCTGAGTCTGGAAGCGGCGCAGGCCGCCATAGCCGCCGTAGACGCGCAGGTATGGCTGCTGCTGGGGTTACTGGGCGGGCTATCGCTGGTGATTACGCCTGTGCTGTCCCTTGGGCGTCACCAGTATTTCATCCAGCGGCTGCAAAAGCAGGAACTGGGCTTTGTGGGCTTATTCAGCCGCATGGGCAGCTTTGGTAAGGCGTTGCTGTTGTATGTGCTGATTTACGTGAAAGTGTTTCTATGGTCGCTGCTGTTCATCGTCCCCGGAATCATCGCGGCCTTACGCTACTCGCTTGCCCCCCTCTACCTGGCGCAGGATCCGCAGATGGGCGTCTTTGAGGCGCTCAACCGCAGCAAGGCTGCCATGCGGGATAAAAAACTGACCATGTTCATGTTACAGATCAGCTTTATGGTGTGGCTGCTGGCCGCGCTGCTGATGGAGATGCTGCTTTCCAGCCTCAGCCCTGTTTTGGCGCTGGTTGTCTCCCAGTTTATCCAGCTGATGATGGCAACATACCTGAGCGCCTCGGTGGCAGGTTTCTACCTTGCGGCTTCCTCGCCCGATGGCATACGCCAAGCGCAGGAAGAAGCCGCCGCGTGGCTGCGTACCTACGGCGGCAGCATGACGCGTCGTCCCTTCGGCAATGATGAAGCCACACCTGATGAGCCGCAGGATGGGGAAAGCGGCGATGCGCAACAACCGCGCCGGGAAGACGGCGATACGCCGGCCTCCGGCGGGGACGAGGACGATGCGCCGTAACCATCTGCGCAGGGCAGGCAGCGCGGGTGCGTCTGCATTCGATGATTTGTGAACCGCCGGGGGTACTGTTCTGCCCCTGTTCATGATGCAGCATACAATGAACGCTGTTCCCAGCCAGTGCGGCCACTGCGTTTTCCACGAATGCAAACCGGAGGCGAATTTCCAATGAACTGGTTCTGGCGTAAATGGGAAAACCGCAAGCCCACCGTTAGCCAATACCCGACGCTTCAAACCGAACGGTTGGTGCTTCGCATGTTTGACCTGTGCGATACCGTGGATGTGTTTGCCTACGCCCAAAACCCGCTGGTGGGTCCCATGGCGGGTTGGGCGCCCCACAAGAGCATCGAGGAAAGCCGCCATGTGGTACAGCACTTTATCCAAAACGGCGATGTATGGGCGATCGTCGAAAAACGCAGCGGGCGGGTGATCGGCTCCGTTGGCCTGCATGTTGATACGAAACGCGCCGTAGAAAACGCCCGCATGATTGGATACGCGCTGGGAGAGCACCACTGGGGGCAGGGTTATGCCACCGAGGCCGCAAAGGCTGTGTTGCGCTTTGCCTTTGAGGAACTCCAATGCCCGGTGGTTTCCGCCTATCATTTTCCAAAGAACGCGCAGAGCAAACGCGTCATCAAAAAACTGGGCATGACGCAGGAAGGCACCCTGCGCATGGCCAGCGTATCACCCGATGGCACCGTGCTGGACGAAGTATGCTACAGCATCACCCGCGCGGAATACCTTGCGCATTCGGACACACCCCCAAAGGCTTGACAGCGCTACCCATCCCGCACAGCAAAGCGGTGAATATGCCATTCCGCTTACCTTGCGTCGCGCAAGCCGATATCCCCCCCAACCAATGAGCGATGGACGCACTGCGCGCGCCTTCAGCTTGCCAGCCAACTGCGCATCCATCAAAAGGAGACGCCGCCATGCCCCCACTCAAAGCGTATTCAAACGATCTGCCTTACAGCTACGCGGCAGGGGTGTTCCCCAGCCTTGCGCTCATGACCGCGGCGCCGCAACGTGCCATGCGCCTGCTGCTCAGCGAGCGCGCCGCTGGTGACGGGGTGGAAAAACTGCGCGCCATCTGCCGCGAAAACCATGTGCGCGAAGAATATGCGGATAAGGCGCTTACGCGCCTGAGCGGCAAGCAAAACTGTTATGCCGCCGTCGTTTTTGAAAAATGGCAGGCTGCGCTTATGGCAAACCAGCCACATGTGGTTTTAGTCAACCCCATGGATGAGGGCAATCTGGGCACCATCCAACGTACGTTGCTGGGTTTGGGCTTTCAGGACATCGCAATCATCCGCCCCGCGGCTGATCTATTTGACCCCAAGGTGGTACGCGCGTCCATGGGCGCGGTGTTCTCGCTGCGTGTCAAGCAATATGATCGCTTTGCCGATTATCGCGCGGAGCATTCCAACCACGCACTCTACCCCTTTATGCTTGATGGCGCAGTACTGTTGGAACAGGCGGTGCAAACGCTTCGGAAGCCTTACTCGCTGGTGTTTGGCACCGAGGGCAGCGGCCTGCCCCCCGAATACGCAACGTTTGGGCAAGCGGTGCGCATACCCCACAGCCAGGCCATTGATTCACTGAATTTAGCCGTGGCCGTAGCCATCGGCGCGTATGCCTTTGCGCAGGGCAACCCAAAGGAGGTTGGTTAACCTATGAACGATACCTATGCTGCGATTGCCGCTGAAATGACGGCCTGCGTACGCCATCTGTTTACACAGGGCGGGCTGCATACCGGCGCGACAGTGGTGCTGGGTTGCAGCACCAGCGAGGTTGCGGGCGGGGTGATAGGCCATCACAGCGTACCGGAGCTGGGTCAGGTGCTGGCAAACGCGTTTATTGATGCCTGTGATACCCTGGGACTGCATGCCGCCGTGCAATGCTGTGAGCATTTGAACCGCGCGCTGGTGATGGAACAGGCGACGCTGGATCGCCTGCGGCTGACGCAAGTAAACGTACGACCCGTGCCAACGGCGGGGGGCAGTACCGCGGCAGGCGCTTACGAACGCTTTCGCCATCCCGCTATGGCCATGAGCATTCAGGCGGATGCGGCCATTGATGTGGGCGATACGCTGGTAGGCATGCACATCCGCCCGGTGGCGGTGCCCCTGCGTATGCCGGATGCGAGCGTTGGCAAAGCCCATGTGGTAATGGCTTATGCGCGACATCCGTTGATCGGGGGCGCAAGGGCGCAGTACGCGCAGGCGGTTCGCTAGTATAGCCGCGAGGGCGCATGCGCCAGCCATACAACGCGCGCGTATGGTCTGGGTTGCGACAGCGTTGTTCACGGACAGCACAGGAACGTACACAGTACAGTAGGGGTATGCAAAAACCCGTCGACGGCTGCCGACGGGCTCTTTCTATGCAGGTTAAACGCGTACCTTTACATCAGCCCTGCTGACGGTGTTTCGCGAAGCACTCGCTGCAATAGATAGGACGGTCGCTTTTGGGAACGAAGGGGACGGTCGTGGGTTTGCCGCACTCAGCGCAAACCGTCTCATACTGCTCGCGCGGGGCGGCGGCACGGGTGGTTTTGCGGGCGTTACGGCAGTCCTTGCAGCGGGTTGGCTCGTTCTGGAAACCCTTTTCAGCGTAGAATTCCTGCTCACCGGCGGTGAACACGAACTCGGCGCCGCAGTCGCGGCACGTGAGCGTTTTGTCCTGGTACATGGTTTGGATTTCCTCCGTTTTCGTATGTCTGATCGTTCCGGCTGACCTGGTCTTTGACCCCACACTCGCCGACGGGAAGGTTTGCTCATCGCATGAGCGCCCTACGCACCTTCTCTCGGGGGCAGGCCCCGGTCGGACTTACTACTAGAACGCGCCATGCTCGCCGACGCTTTGGTCGGTTTACGTGGACCGTTTTGCCCGCGTCTGGCATCGGCTTTCAACCACAGACCCGTATACGATCAACGTTATTATAACGTTATGGGGCGGCGAACGCAAGTACAATTTTAGGGGATGCGGTAATAACTGTAAAATCGAACGGATGCGGAGTCCCGCATACCGGCTCCACGAAATGGGTATGACGCGCTTATGGGGCATCCCCACGCTAGATTTTCAGCGGCAAAGTATGCGGGTATGCGATGCGCGGTGATATTAAACGAGTTTCACCGTGTTTCGTGGAGATGGATCCGACGGTTGCTTGGTATGGTTTATCTCCACGATGCAGCGGTATTTTAATGAAAAAAGTGGCTTGCCAAGCCCTTTGCCTCTTTACAAACAGAAACGGATATGGTATATTATCATCCGTTGCGGGGCATTAGCGCAGCTGGTAGCGCACAACACTGGCAGTGTTGGGGTCAGGAGTTCGAATCTCCTATGCTCCACCAATAAGAAAACCCTTGAGCTGTAAAGGCTTGAGGGTTTTTCTTTGTCGGCTATAAGTGGCTTGGTTTTCGGAAAAGGAGCAACCGCGAATCTGGGCTTGAAAATGAGCGGCCACGGGTGGTGTGGGGTACTCACTCCGCTAAGTATTCGGCTCTGTACCATGTTCTAAAACAACGCACACTCGACGCGGAGGCTACGGCAGGTGCGCAATGAGGGTATAGTGAGGGGAAGGCACTGTGGGATGGTGGTGGTTGGGAGGAGCATCCCAACAGGGAATCAGGGAAGGCTCACCATTCGCTTTACTTTCAATTCGGATGATTTTGCGTAACGCGATGAAAAAAGTCTTTCTGTGTGTAACAAATGGCGATGGTTTATCGTCTACATAGATATACACCCTGGACGAAAGGCGGATGGGAACAATGCTCTTCTTTCAAGGCTGATACGATTTCGTTGCGCCGACATTTCCCCTCCACGATGGTTTTATTCAGTGGCTCTATCACGGAAGCTCGACGCAGTTCGCAGAGCTTTCGTTTCCGTTTCTCTAAATTTCAAAGAATCTTCGTGAACGTCGATGGATAAGTGATTCGAAGTCATATGAAAAATAGAAGAGAGGGGGGGTTGAAACCGTGTTGTCGAAACGATGATGACCAGAAGCGCTTAGGAGAGAAGCCAACAAGAAGGGCTCAGTACAGCTGACGCCTTAAGAGCCAAAGCAAGGGCACGTATAGGGTGGTAAATATGCTGGAGCAGAAGCTGCCTTGGGTCTATCCAAAAGAACACCGCGTTGGCTCCGATGGCTTTACATGACTGTTTTGTCTCGAAGGCTGGCCATATCTCTCCATGCTCTCCCCTGTGCTTCATGCCCCAGCACAACTCCTTTCGCATACTCCTCTGCTTCCATTTTTCATATGTATGCGAGCTTCTCCGTTTCAACATTGACGAAGTGAGGGATATTCATGAAACGATTCTTTTCGTTCCTGGCAACAATGATGGTAACGTTTCTGCTGAGCACAAGCGCGATAGCTTGGAGTTCTACCACACCTCCCAGCACGAGTAATGCCGGGTCGCTAGATACAACAGGGTTACAGTTGGCTTTGGCACCAAAGGGATCAGCGCTTCCATTGACACTGTAAAATGTTATAAAGGCCTTTCTACGTATAAAGTGAAAGCTAGCGGTCTTTATCTCGCTGGGAATAGTGAGAAACTCTGTACAGTGAAACTTGGCGTGGATTATTGGAATGCCGATAAATCAGATTGGGATGCTGGAAATCGTTATGTGAAGAAGCTGCCAAAAACAAACGTAAAGGATTCCACTGGCATCTATCAGCCTTCCAAACAGAGTATATCCTCCCAAAGCGTATTAGCGCAAAGCAGTTCAAAATACCATTATGGGATCTTTACTAAAGATTACACCAGCGTGAAAATGTATGGGAGTTTTACATTGCACAAGTAAGCCGTATGGGCAGGCGTCAATTTGCGTGCACGCCTGCCCTTCATGGCGCTACCAGAAAGGAGATCATGATGGGATTGAAACTGGAAAAACGCATCGGCACCCGAATGCTGATGGCGGCACTGGCGTGTTTTCTGCCCTGTTCGGCCTGTGCACGGGAAAACCTGATCATATCTAGCGGGATTGCGGATGATATTGCGATTCCGTTGTTTGAGGCCAAGCATCCGGAAGTATCAGTGACGATTGACCCCGTTTCTCCGCTGTACTTGGAGTTGGCTGGCAAATTCATCGTCAAAGATGATCATATCGATCTATATCGGCTGAACGCCAACTTGGGGATCTATCAGCATCTTCGGGAAAAAGGATACTTCCTGGATCTATCGTCGGATGAAAGCATCAGGCGATTTACAGCTCGTCTTGCGGAACCTTTTCAGCATCAGGTTGTGTCAGAAGAAGGAAGGATCCTTGGGGTGCCGTCTTGTCTCATTTTGGAATACCCCATCCTCGTCAATCGAGCGGTGGCGGCCGCCATTGGTCTGCGTGAGGAGGATTTACCCGCCAGCCTTATAGAATTGCTTCGGTTTGTCAACACGTGGGAAGAAACCTATGCAGACGCGTTTCCAGAGTATGCGCCTTTCCGCGCGGATGAAGCATCTTCCTATGCTTTGGCGCATCGCAACCCCTATATTGGGCTGGTGTTAGAAGTGTATAAGGATACGCTAGTAGCGCAGGGGCAGCCCCTGCGGTATAACACGCCCTTGTTTTTACAACTGCTAGAGGAAATCCAAGGATGGACTTATGGAGACGATCAAGATTTCTCGGCAAAAATGGAACAGTTTCCTGATCGCAGCCACTGCCTTTTCTATTCATTTCAAGCGTTTGATGATGAGGTGCTCAAGCAGGTTTGCGGGAGTGGAAACCTTTGGAATCTGCCGCTTACCCCTGAAAGCCCGATTGTGCAAGCCTATGAATTGGAATGCGCGATCGTCAATCCGGCGACGAAATCCCCGGAACTGGCGGTGGCATTGGCGCGCTGTTATGTGGAGGATTGCCAGCCCGCTTTGCGCAGGCTTCTCTGTGCCGAGGAAAACACGCCGTATCAATCGCCGGATTACCAGCGAAACCTGGACGAACTTCAAAGGTGGCGGGAGAGCGAAGCCCAAATACTGGAGAACACAGACAAGGCAAACAAGCCGGCGCAACAAGAATTGCTGCAATTCATCGACATGCAAATTCAAACCGAATTGGATAACCCGTATGAGATTTCCGCGAACGCGATCTTGCAATACAGGACGGACATCCTGCCCTACCTTATCGCCAGAGGCGAAGGGATTTACGAGAGCGAAGCCATGTATGCCGAGACGATGTCCTATACCTTCCAATGGATGAACAGAAAGCTATCCGCTGAAGCCTATGCCCGGAAACTGGATGGCTTTATCCAGCTCGCGCTGGCGGAGAGCGAGTGAACGCGTCCCGCAGGAGGATGCTGGAGGGCAGCACGGATATGAAAAATGCTCCCATCTGTGCGCCGGAGCATGGCTTTGGAGAATGAATCGATTATTACACGTATGGCGGGCAAACCCAAGCAGATAAAGCGCTTTGGCACGGGGATATATCTCGTGCCTTCACGTTTGCTTTGCTTTGTATTGATATCCCTCCCTCAAGCTCACGTTCGACAGTGTATACGTGGGATAAGCGCCCGTCATTCCATACTTGTAAGAAAGTTTTTAGTATAAGGAAAACAGTTGTATCAGATGTCGTGGAAGGCTTGAAAACGCCTGAATCATCGGACTGGGCCTCGGCGACAACCCATACTGTCATGATAAGCAACGGGTTGAAAATGGAGCCGGTTGAATTTATCGTACTCAGTAGTAATTCTACGAATGGCAACCTGTGTACTTTTCGCTCATATCTAACATGTATGCAATATGACAGCTTAATGCAACAACATCGGCAGTTCGCTGTGTATATCCGCCGCATCCAACAAACGGTCCTTTTTCATCTGCGAAAAGAGATCCTGTAGTGTAGGCTTTTCCTCCAGCGCTTTATGTAGCCCTTCCGCATCGGTATGCCATCTACCAATCGATAGTACTTCCAGCATTTTCGTCGTTTCTGGATCCGGCATTCCTGTTTCAAAAAGAACCTTGATTATGCTTTCCATGTAATATCGTGTACTTTCGAGGCGGCAATTCCCTTAGTAAATTGCGTAAAGAGCACTTGGAGAGTATTTGTTCTCGATGTTTGGAAGGTTTGTTGCCTTTGATCAATTCAACACGGTTTTATCTCCAAAACGGATGTCATCATCCAGCTCTACTATGTGAAACACGTCCTACTCTTTACTGTATACAAGTTTCTCGACACAATACGCTAACGCATAATCCAGCTGTGCCTCAAGCTCGGTCTGCTCCCTATAGTCTTGCCTCCATTGGGTGACACCTAGCGTCCGTACGCACTGCGCCAGCTTATCCGCCTGCCCCAACATCAAGCCGTGGGTTTGAGCCATCTTCTCCCTATCCCATTTGTCGCCGGAGCCGAATACGCCTTCCCACTCCCGTTGATGCGGCCACTCATCTGCATGCCACGCAAGCACCGTGTCCGCAGATGGATCAATTGCCGCGCAGGCATCCGTTTTTCGCTCGGCCGCAAACCGGAACGCGCCCAGCGCACCGATCCCGATGCCCACCGCACCGACTTGCACGCCGTTAACGCACAGGGTCGACCCCAGACAGTCCGGCAACTCCGACGTCAGCCAGGTGTTCCACTGCGGACCGTGCGCCATGTCCTGAAAGCAGGAGCGTCTTCCATCCGGCATCACCAGCGCCAGCTGATGCTTCTCCACTAGCATGGCCAGCCGCACGGTATCGCGCCACTGATCGCGGCCCTCTCCAAGATCGTGCAGCAGCAGGATCAACGGTGCGCGTTCCCCGCGCAGTGCCTTCTGCGGCAGTGCTACAGTATATTGCACCGGTAGGTGCAGCACGGATGATCTCATCCATCCATCCATCATCAGCATGGCGAGGCCTCCTTGCTTTCCAGCCAATTCAAGAATGCGGGCAGCGCGGGATCCCAGCAGTCGAAGGAGTGGCTGCCAGGTACCTCAACCCAGCGAACCTTTGCCCCCGCTGCCAGCAGATCATCCCGGGCGATCATATTGAGCGCATAACCAAAATCATCCAAACCGATGACCATGTAGATCTCAGGCAGTCTGTCCTTGTCCTCACATTGCCGTGCAAGATAAATCACGTCATTTGAGTTCCGAACCATGTTCTCATAGCCGTCAAACGCCCATCTGAAGTCCTCGCCGCCTGGCTGGATGCCACGCGCATAGCGCTCCACAATCGTTGGCATCTCAATGGAACCGGCAAAGGAACCAACCTTGCAGAAAAGATCCAACCGGTTCATGACCAAGCGCAACGCGCCGAAGCCACCCATAGATGCGCCAGCTACGAAATTCTTCGCGCGGTCACGGGACAGGCAGGGGAACAGTCCACGCACCGCGTCTATCCATTCCCCCTCCAAAAAATCTGCATATGATGCGCCATAAGCCATGTTGACGTAAAAACCGTTATGTACGGACACCGTGACGGCAGCCAAGCGACGTCCCTGTAAATAACGGAGCAGCGAGCTGTCCTGGAGCCACTCCCGATCATCATTGTTCGCGCCATGCAACAGCCACAGCGTCGGAATGTTTATGGCCTCCTCCGGCACATACACGCTGACTTCCACCGGGAAGCCAAGCGTTCGTGCCGGCATGTTAAAACGATACAGTGCCATATGTCCCTCCTTGTTTTTGACAAGCATCACAGGCAGAATCAGCGTGGCGGGATGCAAAGTATTCGCGAAACCGTATCGATTGCATTCCCAACGGTGCTTGATAGCAGATAACGCGCGGCTCAGCCAGCGTGATTGCGGCCCATTTATCTTTATCATTTGGATTTCTCCATCTGTCAGCCATAGTCCTCCAACCGCTCACCGGGGTTTCCACCGCATCTCTTTTGCTGTTTGGTCGATGGATATAGATCGGATCAAGGAGAACTTCCGACGAACGCTGCGCTTTTCACGCGCAATTTATCGAAGGAATCCGAATGTGGCAGCGTGAGGAGCGCATTCACAGCATATGATACACGAACGCATTACCGGGATGCTCGTCATGATGGCGGGAGCATCATCCAATGCCGTTATGGTCGTTCACTCTCCTTCCGATACTTTTGCGTAGTAGGATGCGCGGTATTCGCTGGGCGAGCTGCCGATATATTTTTCAAACACAAGGTAGAAGTTCTGTCGGCTGTTGAAGCCGACGTGGAAAGCGATCTCAGTGATGGATATATCGGAGTTCGTCAGCAGCACAGTGGCTTGCGTAGCGCGCATACGGTTGATATATTGATTGACGGTCTTTTGGGTCTGCTGGCGGAAGACGCGCATGAGATACGAGCGGTGTATGCCAATATGCTCGGCTACGGATTGCACCGTAATATTATTGGCGAGATTATCTCGGATGTATTTCTTGGCCTCTGCCACATAGCTGGAACCGGAGGCGCGCCCGTGTACCTGCACGGCTCTCGCCAGTTTAATCAGGAACACCTCAAAGAGCAGCTCCAACAGCCTTTTATTCGATGTTTTGTTTCTGCTGAACTCATTACCGAGCTCGTTAAGCGTGAGCAGGATACGGTTCTCCTCCGTATCGAAGCGGATAAACAGATCGAAGCTGGTAAACAGCAGCGCGAAGGGGGAGTAAGATGCCGCATCCAGCGTACTTTTCGGGTCGATGCCGTCAGAAGCATAGCATGACTCCAAAATGTAACACTGCGATCGGGTGTCCCGTAGCATCACCATATGCTTTTTACCGATGCGGGACAGGATTAACCAACCAGCTGTGAGGCTGTACGAATCACACTCGATGTTCACGATAGCAGAACCCTTGCAGCAGTAGATCATCACCAAGGCACTGTGTTTGCTGGGGGTATAGGCATCTGTTTCGGATACGCTGAACAACGTGGTCAGCTTGATCCGACCGGCTTGAGTCCCGGGATCTATGGCGACAGCATTCATGCAGACCCTCCGATCAGTCAGCCACTTCCTGAACCAATAAATAATTATACCCGTCTCTTACCCGCAAAGCAACGGCGATTGCAACGACGTAAAAAAGCTACGATTTTTTACATCTTAACAATCGACGGTTTGATTTATGACGCATTTCATTGTCGAGTATGATATATTCCATTCGAAAGAAAGGCAGGGACAACAGAATGGATGCAAAAGGAAGCGCGCAGAGGCACGCGTTATTATCTTTACCATTTATTACGGTATTCGCGGTGAACGTGTTCAATTCGATAGGGTTTCATATTTTAACACCCATCCTGCCCGCGTATGCCGTTGAGCTCCAGCTTGGCAACTCCGTAGCGGGAATGCTGGGTACTATGTTTGCCATCACCTCCATTGCCAGCCGCATCGCGCTTTCTCAAATCAATCTTGTGGGGCGGTACCGCAAGGCGATTGTGCTGGCGCTGGCATTGATCGCCATTTCCTTATTCGGCTTCTCCATCAGCACCACCGTCACCATGCTCTATTTGTTCCGGCTCATTCAAGGCATCGGCTGGGGCGTATGCACAGCGGCGCTCGCAACGCTAGCCGCTCTGACCCTGCCGTCGGACAAAATCGGCGCGGGCATCGGCATATTCGGCCTTGGATCCGTGTTCGGGCAGGCGCTTGCGCCTAATCTAGGGCTAATCCTTGTGGAGAAGATTGGCTACTCCACCACCTTCCGAATCTCCATGGGCATGCTGCTCATTGCCATCCTGCTGTGCTTGACCCTCAAGAGCGTCGAAAAAGCAATCGACAACGATAGTCAGGCTCCCGGCAAACGGATCAAGCTCAAGGACATCGATTGGAGTCCCGTTTTCCCGACTACCTTCATCATGATATCTATGATGCCCGCCAGCGCAATCGGCTCCTTCATCTCCCTGACGGCAAAGGTACGCGGAGTCGCCAACATTGGTCTGTTCTTCACTGTCAATGCCTTTACGTTGCTATTTGCCCGGCCGTTCTTCGGACGGTTGTCGGACCGGGTGGCTCCGTGGAGCCTAATGATTCCTGCGCTAGTGGTGTTCGGCGGCGTGATGGTAGCGCTGTACTACGCTAACAGTATCTATGCATTCCTTATCATCGCGCTGTTCTACGCTCTCAGCTACGGCAGCATCAACCCCACCACGCAGGCTTGGAGCGTACGCTCGGTGGAGAAGTCGCAGATCGGCATGGCGCAGATCATCTTCTACACCGGTCTTGATCTTGGTAGTGGCATTGGCTCCTTCTTCGCTGGCAGGATTGCTGACGCGTCGGGCTACTCCGGCATCTACCTGTGGATGCTCATCCCGATCGGTCTCGAACTACTAATCCTCATAGGCTATTCGATTTGGAAACGCTCCCAAGCGTGTAGTCAGAAAGGGTGGTTACCTCAATGATCAACAGAGAGAAATCAGTAGCACCAGTATCACTTCGGCACGAGAGCTTCCTGGATACCGTCCGTAAAAGCCGGCTTCTTCTCTTGATGCTGGTTCCTGCTGTCCTATATGTGGTGATCTTCAACTATCTCCCAATGTCTGGTATCGTCCTGTCCTTCAAGCAATTCAACTACCGTGACGGCATCTTCGGCAGCCCTTGGAACGGTTTGGACAATTTCCGCTTTCTGCTCCTTTCCGGCAAATTGCTGTCCCTCACGCGGGCTACGATGCTTTACAACCTCGGATTCATCATCGTCAACACATTCCTTGAGGTGACTATTGCGGTGTTCATTAACGAAATCGCCTGCAAGCCCTTCAAAAAATACTTCCAGTCCTTCATCTTCCTGCCCTACTTCATCAGTTGGGTGGTAGCCGCCGCCATTGTGCAGGCGATGTTCAGTTACGAATACGGTGCCGTCACCAAGATTATCACACTGATCACGGGCAGTGCGGTCAACATCAATACCGATGCCTCTGTGTGGCCCGCCTTGCTGATCATGCTCAACTCGTGGAAAACCGTGGGCTATGGCAGCGTCATCTATCTGTCCGCGATCACCAGCATCGACCCCGGGCTCTACGAGGCTGCCGAGCTGGATGGCGCCAACAAATGGCAGCAGATCTTCCACGTCACCGTGCCTAACTTGCTCCCCACCATCGTTATCATGACGCTGCTGGCCGTGGGTCGCATCTTCCGCGGGGACTTCGGAATGTTCTACCAGCTGATCGGCAACAATGGCGTGCTGCTGCGCGAAACAGACATCCTTGATACCTACATCTACCGCAGCATGCTTGGCAATTCCAATCTGGGTATGACTGCAGCGGCGGGCTTCTATCAGAGCGTACTGTGCTTTGTGACCATCGTTGCGGTCAACGCGGTAATCAAGAAGACTGCTCCGGATTACTCACTTTTTTGAAAGGAGGAACGAAGGAATTATGAAAATGAAGAACAAAAGGATGCAGTGGGATCGCGCAACACTTTCATTCATCAGCTATTTTGTACTGTTCGTATTCGGCATGGCTTGCCTCCTCCCATTCCTTATTGTGCTCACATCCTCGTTCACGTCCGAAAAAGCCCTCTTGCGCAACGGCTACTCGCTTTTGCCAGCGGAACTCTCGGTCGATGCGTACAAGTATGTTTTTACTAACCCAATCCGCATTTTGCAGGCTTATGCCAATACTACCTTGGTCACACTGATCGGCACGGTGCTGGCTGTTGGCATCGCCACCATGACGGGTTATGTGCTTGCCCGACGGGACTTCAAGTGGCACAACGGTTTCTCGTTTTTCTTCTTCTTCACCACGCTGTTCAGCGGTGGTTTGGTGCCGTGGTATCTGATGTGCAGTAGCTACCTTGGCTTCAAGGATAACTATATCGCACGAGTTCTACCATTGATGTTCTCGGTGTGGAATGTCATTCTTGCGAAGAGCTATATGAAAGGCATCGCCTTCGAGATCATCGAAAGCGGCAAGATCGATGGTGCGAACGACCTTCAAATCTTCGCCAAGCTCATCTTTCCTCTGACCACACCGCTGATTGCGACACTGACGCTCTTTACAGCGTTGTCTTATTGGAACGACTGGTATTACTCCATGCTCTTTATCTCCAAGCAGCCCATGCAGAGCCTGCAATATATGTTGCAACAGATCTTGGCGAGCATACAGGCCATGAAGCAGCTAGCGGCTTCGGGCGAAATGGCCACCGTGAATGCGGCGGACATCCCCTCCGCAGGTCTGAAGATGGCCATGACCTGTGTGACAGTAGGTCCGATCATACTGCTGTATCCCTTCCTGCAACGCTACTTCATCAAGGGCATGACCATCGGCGCAGTCAAGGGTTAACCGCACCTCCCCAGGTAAATCGCATACGAACTGTAGGAGACCTGCGAGCGTTTTTTCAGCTCTTCCGGAAGAACTCCGCCTTGCAAATAATGGCGGGCAAAAAGGCGCGCAGGAACAAATGAACATTCAAGATTCTCGTAAGCAATTACCCCAGCACCTCCCCCTCCTCGATATGACGGCCGCATGGCCTGATTATACACAGAAAGGTGGAATCCTCATGAAACGGTTGCTATCTCTGGTATTATCTCTAGCGCTCCTGCTTGCTGTTTACGCGCCGGCTATTGCTGAGAACGCAAGCGACTATCCCGACGTGGATCTCTCCACGCCTGAAACGATCACCATGTACCATGTCGGCAACGATTTGACGGATTGGATGTCCGTCTCCGCCAAGGTCAATGAACTGCTTCAGCAGAAGATCAACACGACGGTCGAATTCGTGCATATCTCCTTTGCTGACTTCATTGCCAACTACACACTTTACTGCGCAAGCCCCGACATCGACATCATCTACACCGCCGATTGGTGCAACTATGGCGAAAATGCTCGCGCGGGTGCTTTCAAAGCGCTGGACGACACGTTCCTAAAGACCTACATGTCCAAGACCTACGAAGCTATGCCCGCTAGTGCGTGGGCAGAAATCAAGATCAACAATACCATCTATACCGTGCCCCGCGACTATTCCGAGGTTGTCGTGCCCTCTTTGATCCTTACCCGCCAATCCTGGCTGGACAAGGTCGGCTTCAAAGCCGAGGATATCACCAGTTGGGACAAGCTGGATGAGTTCATGTATGCTATCGCCGAGAGTGAAAAAGGCACTGGCGTGTATCCCATCAATTGTCAGGGCTTCTGGCCTAGCCATCACTGCCTGCTCAACCCCAAGTATAACCTTGGTCAGGCCGGCAGCTCCTCCACGGGCATCTGGTACTTCTACGATCTCAAGAAGGATCCTGCTGCCATGGAGGATCTGGTCTGGTTTGGCGACACTCCCGAATTCAAGGACTATTGCCTCAAGATGGCCGAGTACTACAAGAAGGGTGTATACCCGTCCGACGTGATCTCCAACGAGAGCACATTGGAGGACAACTTCACAGCCGGTACCTCCATCATCAACTTCAGCGGCATCTCGCTGACCATGACCTACATGACGCAATTTGACGATTTGGTTCCCCTGTATATCACGATGGACGACACCACGCGCACCTATCGCGATAGGTATATGCGCTATGGCAACTCCTTCCCTTATCTGTCCAACAAGACCGAGCGCGCTGCAGTGGCGCTGGATATGATGATGAACGATCCTGAGATCAACATGCTGCTCGTGTACGGCTTTGAAGGCGAGCATTACATCCTCAACGATGACGGCACGTACAGCAACGGTCCCGCCAACGATCGCTACACCACTGACCAGATGATCTTCAGTATGCAGCGTTTGGGCAACCCCGCGCTAAAGGTGGAGAATGAGACGCTGGCGGCTTGGAAGAAGACCGCTGAGGAGCGTGTGAACGACTCGTTGCCTACCATTGGATTCTCCTATGACTCATCCAAGTACGCGGCTGAAGCGTCTGTTATCTCCGCACTGTGGACCGAGTACCAATGGACGTTGGGCTTTGGCCTCTTCGGCGACAACACCGAGGCGATGGTGGAACAATTCCGCGCTGACGTACATGCAGCCGGTATCGATAAGATCACCGAGGACTTCATGGCTCAGCTCGCCGTCTACCTTGGTAAATAACCAATCAATAGATTAGTGATCGGAGGTAGCTGACGGTCGTACGTCGGCTACCTCTATCTTGACGAAAGAAGGATAAAACATGGAATTGAACAGCGCGGCGCTACCCCGCACAAGTCCCGAAAAGAACGGCGTAAGTAGTGCCCGTATTCTTCAGACGCTTCGCGAGCTGGACGCCAACGAAAACGAGGTACACGGCGTGATGATCGCTGTTAACGGCAACGTAATTTCAGAGTCGTGGCCTAAGCCCTTCTCTCCTGCGTATCCGCACACCAATCACTCGTTGGGCAAGAGCTGGACATGCACAGCCGTCGGCATCGCCTGTCAAAAAGGACTCATGTCTCCCGATGACCTGTTGGTGGATCATGTAGTTGAGGAGTTGAAGCTTTATGGCATCGAACCCGAAGACGCGCTACGCTCCGTCAAGCTGCGTGATGTAATGAGCATGTCTTGCGGCATGACTGCGATGCCGCATTTTGATGACTGTTGGATGGAGAATTTCCTCCGCTTCCCCATTACTGAAAAGCCCGGTACGTACTTCTGCTACAACTCTGTGGGTTCCTGCATTCTGGGAGCGCTGGTAGAGAAGCTTTCTGGCAAAACCCTCTATCAGTTCCTGAAGGACGAGTTGTTTGGCAAGATCGGCGTGGGTGAAGGCGATTTGGTGTGGCGGCATTTCGGCAACGGGATCTGCGCCGAGCCCGGCACTTCCTCCACCACGGAGGCCAACCTGCGTCTAGGACTGTTCTACCTCGCCAAGGGCTTTGCCTCCGGCGAGCAGATCGTGAGCGAAAAATGGATGACCGAGGCCACCAGGAAGCAAGTCGAAACCACCAACGACCCAGGCACAGAGGATGGTAAAATGGGCTACGGCTGGCAGCTGTGGATGTGTCAGAAGCCTCATGTTTTCCGCTTTGACGGTGGTCAAGGCCAGTTCTGTCTGGTCGATACCGAGAAGAACGCAGTCATCGCCCTACATGAGGGTGGCGTACATCCTCACGGCGTACAAAAGACGCTGGATATTTTGGAGGCGCTGCTTCGCGATCTGGGGAGCGAGGAACTTCCTGAGAATTCAGAGGCACAGGCGGCTCTCCGCGACTATGAGAACAGTCGAAGTCTGCCCTCGCCCGAAATGAAACCTATTCCCGCAAACGCCGCTGATATGGACGGAAGCTATGCCGTGCGAGAAGGTCACGCAAATTTCTGGATGGAAGCCTTCCCCGGTAACGTTGAGTTCTATCACATGTTCTATGATGCCTCCATTGCACGGGACATCCAATTCATCGATCTGCGGATGGAGGGTAACCACTTGAAGGTGACGGTGAACCAACGTTCTGTTTTCAAGGTCGCCTTGGATGGCGTTCTTGAAGCACACGAAACTTATCAAGTCATGCCGGATCTGCCCATGACCTGCTGTCACGGTTATTTTGAGGACGAAAAAACCGTCCAGTTCACCGTACATTGGCTCAATTCATGGATGGCCTATGACGTAACGCTTCGGCGCGACGGTGCCGATCTGACGATCACCGTTGCCAAGACCATGCGCCACGAGGGTAAGCCCCCCGTCGTGCAAACAGCTGTTGCGCGCAGGATCGGCTCATGATAGGAGGGGCTGGCGATGCCACTGATTAACGTACAATACCTTTCCACTGCGTTGGGGGGCGAGGGTGAATTTGGCGTTTACCTGCCAGAGAAGTGGCGGGACGCAGAAACGCTCAAGGTCTTGTTCCTCCTCCACGGCGCTTTTTCCGAATACAAGAGCTCGTTCCTGTATTCCTCCCTCGCACGCTATTGTGAAACAAGGAACATGGCGATCGTCGCGCCCTCCTCGCACTTGGGCGTGTATACCGACATGATCCATGGCGAAAACGGCTACTCGATGCTCAAGGAGGTGGTGGCACTGTCCGGGAAGATGTTTCCTGCCCTGCCCTCCGAACCGGAGAAGCGCTTCATCCTGGGTATCTCCATGGGCGGACATGGCGCTTTCAAGCTGACCATGGAGCAGCCCGATCAGTTCAGTGCTGTGGCAGCGTGTTCCTCACCCATCGACGTGGTGCGTACCATGGAGTTGCTGGAGAACGGCGAACACTTTGGCGGCGGCGCGGAGCTGTTCCATGCTTTCCAAAGCGCAAACACTTATCGGGGTACGCAAGGTGATGTGATCGAGATGGCGCGGAAGCTCAAGCAGGAAGGCCGGCACATCCCGCGACTCTTTCTGTGCTGGGGTGACGAGGATCACGCCAAGCCTGAGGATCTGGTAACAGTGGAGAAGTTCAAGGAGCTGGGCATCCCGCTCACGACGCGGGAGGGTATAGGCGGACACAACTTCGACATGTGGGATCCTTTACTTGAAGGGATTCTGGACTGGATGCTGAAGGGAGATGAAGTGGATGGCTTTCATTGAGTGCCGTGATAGTTTCAAGACAATCCGCAACAGCGCCCGCTTCAGCCTGCTCCTGCCCGAAGCGGGCGCAGCTGCGGCAAGCGCCGTGTTGTACCTCCTGCCAGTGCGCAGGGGCCTGTCGACCGACTGGGTTCGCTATACGAGCATCGAGCTGTGGGCACGGGAAAAGAACCTCGCGGTCGTGATGCCGGAGGGGCTTTGTTCCGATTTCTGCAATATGCGCTATGGAATGCGTTGGTGGGATTATCTGACGCAGGAGCTGCCTGAATATCTTCATCAATTATTCGGTCTACCCCAAGACAACTGCCTATGCTTCGGAGTGGAAATGGGCGCGCTGGGAAGCCTGAAGTTGGGGCTTATGGGCTCCAAACGATTCACCATGGCTGGCGCTGTGGCGGAGGATTTCCTGCGCGTTTCCCGCTATGGGGTGGGCGAGAGTATCGACCATGACATGGAGAGCATTTACGGTAAAGCCCCTGTGCACGAGGGCATCTTAGCCCAATGCGACCCTGTTCTCATCGCGACATCCTGCAAGAAAAGTGACACCACCCTCTTCCTTTGCCACGAGGACCTTGGGGCAGAGGAGATCGCCGGTGCCGGCAAGCGGCATGTCGTTTGGGCAAGTCGCGCGGTCAAGAGCTGGGAAGGCTACGGTGATGCTTTGAAAGAATTCTTGGACAACGCGAGAGCATGAGGTGAGAGCATGAGCCAATTCATTTGCGACGACAGAACCGTCGTTTTTACCAAAGAAGGCAAGCTGCAAGGATTTGCGCTGGATTCCACTTGCATTTTCCGGGGGATTCGCTACGCGACAGCCAAGCGCTTCCAGCGCCCGCAGCGCTTGGCGCCATGGGACGGTGTCAAGCCTGCTCTGCATTATGGGACAATCAGCCCGACCAGTTATGTAGAGAACCACGAATCTGACATCCTCATCCCCCACAGGGAGTGGATGCAAGCCGAGGATTGTCAGTATTTGAATGTATGGACGCAGAACCTAGATACGAAGGCTAAGCTGCCTGTGATGGTATGGATCCACGGCGGCGGCTACTACATGGGTTCCTCCATCGAGCTGGAGACATTCGACGGCGCAAGGCTGAGCAGGTATGGCGATGTGGTCGTGGTTTCTATCAATCATCGGCTGAACATCTTGGGCTATCTGGATTTGAAGGAGCACACCGATCGTTTTCCCGACTCCGCAAACGCGGGTACTGCGGATATCGTCGAATCCCTACGTTGGGTGCATGACAATATCGCCGCCTTTGGAGGAGACCCGGACAACGTGACCATCTTTGGACAGTCGGGCGGTGGTCATAAGGTATCCAGCATCATGCAGATCCCCGAAGCAGATGGCCTTTACAGCAAGTGCATCATGATGAGCGGCATCACGCCTAATTTCCGCTATCCCCGTCGGGGCGAGAACGGCAAGCAGATCGTGGATGCCCTACTTGCCGAGCTGGGCATGAAGGCTAACGAAGCGGAAAGGCTTGCAGAGACACCCTATCGGGAGCTTTCTGCCGCTCATGTCAAAGCGCAGGAAGCGCTGCGCAAGCAATGGGTCTATTGCGGCGAAACGCCTCTGCCGGACGATTTCTATCAGGGTGATTGGCAGGAGGTTGGCTTCCGCCCCGAGTGCAAGGATGTCGCCGTCATGGTTGGCACCGTAATCGCCGAATTTGCCTTCGGTATTACCCTGCCCGGCAAGCACAAGATGACGGTCGATGAGCAGATGGTTTTGCTGAGAGACAAGTTTGGCGAACAGACGAGCGCGTTGATCGAAGCCTATCGGAAGGCGTACCCCGAAAAACCCATTGTTGATCTGCTGGCCTTCGAAAGCAGCATCCGTACACAAGGACAGCGCTTCTGCTCCGCCCGCATAAAGGCCGCTGATGCGCCTGCGTACAACTATGTATTCGCGCAGGAGTTCCCCATCGATGGCGGGCGACTCGCTTGGCATTGCGCCGATATTCCCTTCGCCTTCCACAACGTGGAGCTTTCCCCCGTGGCAAATATGGGCAGGGAATCCGAGATTCTGCAGGACAAGATGTGTGGAGCATGGACGTCCTTTGCACGCACTGGCAAGCCCGTGCTGCCCGGCGGTCCCGAATGGAAGCCTTATACTGAAGCGGGACACGAGACCATGATCTTCGATACGCCATGCCGCTTGGGTGTCAACTTTGACGATGCGCTGCTGCGACTCCATGATGCGGCCGTACCAACAACGGTTTTTCAGCCGTGATCGGGCGGCGGTAGAAATAATTCGTCATAGTAGCATTTCATTAACTGCTTTGATGGGTTGCCCGTAAGTTGGGTAATTGGATCCAGCCCCAATGCGGACCCTGTAAACACAATGATAGAAAGGCAATCGCTACGCTTGGCGATACGGAACATCCGATTCAACACGCCGATTGACGATGATAATAGCGGTGGCCAGGTTGGAGTGAGATGACAGAGATAGTGGGATTAAAGCGTTCCATGTTCAGCAAAGGCTGTACTCTGGACAACTCTGCATGCGAAGGATTCTTTGGGCGCGTGAAAAAAAGATCTACGGTCGCTCATGGGAGGATCGTAGCACTGAAGAATTCTCTGATTTTATAGATGCCTACCTGCATTGGGATTGCGTTTTGAGTGATTTACTGCGATGGTATTGGGCTGTACTGATAGTTACAACTGAAAAAGTTACCCAGACACGGTTCCCCCTTTCAGAGTGCACCCACCCTCGATGGTATCAACAATATCAGCATTTCCCAATAAGTACACCCTTGAGCTATAAAGGCTTGAGGGTTTTCTTTATCGGTTATAACTTGTAGTGGTAAGATAAAAAAGCATTCCCCCTTATGTCATAACAATAGAAATCTTTCTTTCTATGGAACTTCAAGAGAAGGTGTTACATCCGGATGTAATGATCATTTTGTGCATGGTTGGTATGAGCTTAAACGTGAATGAACTGATTGGGAATGCTTTTCACTTGAGCAAAACATGAAATCACAAAAAAAGGTGGTTCCCACATAACAAAGGTGGTTGGGTGTCCCCCGAAAAGTGGTCCAATTTCAATGAGAAAAACCGACGTCGTGGGCGTCCCCCGAAAATGAGTCCAGTTTCAACGAGATAAATCAAAGTCAACAGTGCCCATAAGCCGCATGATTTCTGGCAAATTCGGCCGACGGAAGGTATGTTAGTGCGCTGTGCGGACGCTACTCATTGTAATCATTTCGCCATCTTTCCAGCTATTCCTTCGCATACTCCAGGGACATGAACCATTTTAAGCCCAAGCGCACGGTGCATTAGTAGGCACATATGTACAATCGACGTATTTCCGAACCCAGATATCGTCATAATGCGAACCATACTCAGTCATTTGGCAATCGTGATATAGATCATCTGCGATTTCCAGAATGATATTCTTCAACTCCAGATGGTCGATATACTTTGTCGCTATCGCATCCAATCCCAGAAAGGCTCCGAGAATATTTCCAGTCACTGACCCGGTGGAATCACTGTCCCCGTCATGATTGACTGCAGCGATCAGGGCTTTATCAAAATCGTGGGCGTACTTTATCGTACAGTAAATCGCTATCGCCAGCGTTTCCTCTGCAACCCAACCTGCCCCCAACTCGCGTATGGCATCAATGTCGGGCAGTTGGGTCGTTGCCAGGTCAATCGCTTTTTGCATCAAAGCAAGCAGCACATCAAGGTGCGTGGCATTGGCGAACTGTTCGCCCATCGCGGCCATCGCGTCCTTCACCGCTGCCAGTATAGAAATACCGTCATGGTGTGCTAACAAGCTGATGATGTGCACGAGAGCAGCCGCAGGTAGATAGCCCAACTCGTGGCCGTGGGTAATCGCCGCCACTTCTGCGCCAATGCGATCTATCTGCTTTTGTGTATAGTTTTGCTTGTTTCCAAAGTACAGACCGACAGGCGCGACGCGCATGATACCGCCGCTCCCTTTGCTTTGGTTGACAGGTTGTTCAATCGTTCCCTTCCCGCCTGCTCGAAGGGCTGAAAGGCATGTGTTGCCCGGTGCTCGCCGGGCAAAAAGCACCGGTACGTTGATCAACCATGAGTAATGATGCTCGACCTGGCTTGGTAATGCTTCATCCTGCGTTCTCAACCAATCCTGATAACAACAATCCACGTAATAACGATACTCGCCCATCATGCCCCGCATCATGCCTCGGGTCGTACCCAGCAACAGCCCATTTGCTGTGAACAGGGTCATCTGGGTATCATCAGAAATCTGTGCGATCTCATTTTCAAGCTCATAGGCAGTAATACCCGATGCACCGTACTTCCTGACGATTTGATCGATATTGAGAAACTCGACGGCATACCCAAGTGCATCGCCTGCGGCACCACCAATCAGGCAACCGCGATATTTATCAATCCTATTCATATCACACCTCCTGTGCTGACTGGATCTCCGCTTGATTCTCCCTCACAATGCCTTTCGTGGACTGCCGTAGCAATTTTGATATCGCCTCTCATCACAAACACAGTTTTGCTTGGATCCAGTTTAAATGCTTAAAACCCAGCTTGTTGGCGAATATAATCAAGTTTTCATTTTGAGATAGAGATTGCACAGACAGTTGCCTCTTCTGATTTAGCATCATACATTGCAAAAATATACTTCGCCTCCTATTCCAGACTGGTATCGCTTCTGAGCATTTTAGTGCGGGTCGCAGGTATCCAGTGCCGCTCTTAGCTTATCAAAACATTCAATAAACCATTCAAAGCATTCAACCTGCTTCTCGGCATCAAAATAATCTATCTCGTGGCTATAGATGATACGCTTCTGCGTACTGTTGCTTCTGCTTGAGTACCAGTCAAGGTTGAAGCCACATATTGATTCGATGGAGTCTTTCTTCTGTTCAAGGCGTTTGAATGCCTCAAGGTTGTATGTATATATGAGAATATGCGCTGTATGTCCCCAAGTGATGGAAAACGATATAATGTAATCCGAAGCATTTACATGAACATCGTACGCATGTTTACGCAGCGGTTTTCTGGTTACCATGCTGGAATGGTCTTTGTTTTTACAATGTTCTACAAAAGCAGACCAGAACGCAAGCTGCTTTTCGGGTAAATCCGAATCACTTGCAATACCAGCGGTATCAGATATCGCTGTCACTGTTGACGCAGTCATAGGCTTCGGTATTTCGGGTGGCACTGCGCGCCCATCTGTCAAGAAACCGAGATGAAGAATAGACACTTTTTGTTGATCGTCACCAAAGGAGATATTCCAGCGTTTTTCGATGAATCTCAGCAGCATCATTCCACGATCATAAATATGCAGCGCGTCCCAATCGGCTTCTTTGGAGACTTCGATTTCCGAGTGCGAGCCATTCTCGTATCCACGACGACCGGGTTTTGAGTGCTTTTTATCGTCAAAGCAGTCGTTCTGCAATGATGAATTGATACTCTTTGACAGCGGTAACAGATTCCCGAGCGAACCTGCTAACGTTTTCTTTTCGGCATCACTGAACTGCCTGAACTGGTTTCTCCAATACCAGACAGTCGGAGTCTGAGGAAAAATATGCTCAATGGAGAACTTATCCTTTTCAACCGCGCTGAAAGAACGCCAATCAACCTTTTGCAGCTTATTCTGATAACCAAGGGAAAACTCGTATTCATAAAGCATATATTTCAGGTCACGCCATGCATAGAAACCATCGCCTGAATTGAAACGGCGGTTGTTACGCGCTATGAAGCTAGTAACGGCCTCGTTGTTGTTCTTGGCGGTACTTGCATTTAGCTCATCGGTTACTGATTGCAGTGTGATGTCTCCATCGTATATGCTCTTTGCCTTGCCATAATAAACGCTACTTGCGTAGCTTGACTGGAAGGAGGCCAAGCGAAAGTGCATGAAAATAAAACGCTCAACGGCAGCGAAGAATTCGATCCGTTCCTCCGCCGTTGCATTTTTCGTTGGCAGTATGGCCGCAGTTACGAGGGGTCGGAAGTATCCGATGCCGATGCGGTTTAGACGATCGATCCAGAGTCTCTCATGGGGAGACAATGTATCGCATTCTTCGGGAAAAAACGAATAATACCAAAACTCGGCTGTTTCCTTTAAACTGTTTACATATTTGCTGATTTCAGACGGTTGAAGCCTGGACGTTATAATGATCTCCGACTCATCCTGTGTGCTTGTATCTTCATCGTCATCGGTGGCATTGCCATCAGCAGCAATCGGCAGGTCAGTCTCGTCAGAGGCGGAGATAGCCATCTTTTCAAAAATCCCCTTGGCAGAGAATCTTGAAAGTAGAAATTTGATGTAATCATCGCCTTTTTTACGCGAATAGGTGAAGTACATAATCCAGTGTTGACGTAAAAACTCGTCATCCGACAATGATGCGCTCTGGTTGCGTCCAAGCTGAAAATAGACTTCTTTCCAAGCCTCATTGATGTCATGCCGCAGTTGCTCTTTGTCGCGCTTGTCCAGTTGCTTCTCATCAAACAATGTAGTCAAATAAATCAAGCGGTTTTTAAGCAATTCCAGATTTGTCAGACGTTTGCCGCGATTATTCATTGTCTCGAAGGCAACAAACACATCGTAGTCATCCTCAATTTCATGAAGGTTGAACATAAGATGAAGTGTGAGCTTGCGATACAGGCTCTCGACACCGCCAACGCCTTCGCTTTGATAGAGGACATCTATATTTTCTGCAAAAAAGCCCTTTGCAAACTTCAGATTTTTCGTATACAAGGTTTCAGACACCGTGCCACCGAATGGTTCCTCAAACACTTTATACTCCAGATAGTCCGCACTGGGGTTATCTGTTTCATAACCAAACAGGTATGTGGTGATCAGATTTTGTGGCGGGCGTTTCCGGAGAACGTATTTTGCTTTAATATCCCGCAGCGACTCAAAGCCGATGAAAATATCCTCATCGGGCTTTTCTGCGTTATCAGGCAGCTTCTTTACAAAGGATATCAACTCAAACATAAGGATCGAGAAAGTCGTCAGGCGCTGCTGCCCATCGACCACATGAAATGGCTTGAATCCGCTGTCAAGCAGCCACTCGTCGCCCTGCCATGACTTCACATCCCCACGAGGCAGTGATTTCAGCGACAGTAGTCCGGTGTAATGATATCGATCTTCCTGCAGATTCATCAGGTCGTCCTAAAAGTCAATAAGTTGCTCACGCTTCCAAGCATATCCGCGCTGATAGTCGGGGATTCTGAAAAGCCTGTTCTGAAACAGCATAGATAATGAGTGCAGTTCGTTTGCCATAGCATCGCCTCCATATGACCAGTTAATTCTTGAATCGGTGTACGGCGTCAAAGCTTTTGGATGATATATAAAGGGTCTGCTTGCAAATACTACGTTACCCCTTCAACTCCGCCATGATCTCCTTGAAGCTCTCCATGGCCGTTTCAAGGTTGTCGATAATCTCGCCCGCCAACAAATCGGGGTCGGGCAGGCTGTCAAGGTCGGCGAGGGACTTGTCCTTGATCCAGAAGATGTCAAGGCTCGTTTTGTCGCGCTGCGTGATCTGCTTGTAGGTGAACTTGCGGAAACGCCCGTCGGGGTTTTCCTCGCTCCAGGTTTCCTGCCGTGTATGGCGGTTGGCAGGGTTGTAGCAGGCGATGAAATCCTGCAAGTCGGCAAAGGTCATCGGGTTCTGTTTCAGCGTGAAATGTACGTTCGTGCGAAAATCGTAAATCCACACTTCTTTGGTTTGCGGCTCGGGGCTCGGCGGGCGGCGGTCAAAGAAGATGACATTCGCCTTTACCCCCGGCTTGTAGAATATGCCGGTAGGCAAGCGCAGGATCGTATGGAAATCCGTCACCTCCAGCAACTTCTGCCGTACCGTTTCGCCCGCGCCGCCCTCGAAAAGCACATTGTCCGGCACGACGACAGCCGCTCTGCCGCCACCTTTGAGAATCGTATGGATGTGCTGCACGAAGTTCAGCTGCTTGTTAGAGCCGGTAGCCCAGAAGTCCTGTCGGTTATATACCAGATCCTCGGTTTCCTGTTCGCCTTCATCATTGGTGAAGGTCATGGAGGACTTTTTACCGAACGGCGGATTGGTAAGCACATAGTCGAACCGCTCGCCAGGGTCGGCAAGGAGTGAATCATTGCGCGTGATGGGCGGTTCGCCCTCAATTTCGCCGATGTTATGCAGGAACAGGTTCATCAGGCACAGGCGGTAGGTATTCTGCACCAGTTCCCACCCGCGAAACGCGCCGCTTTTCAGGAACGCGCGCTGTTCACGGTTGAGCTGATAGTTTTTATGATTGGTCAGGTAGTCATACGCCGCGAGGATAAACCCGCCTGTGCCGCAGGCAGGGTCGACCACGGTTTTCATCGGCTCGGGGCGCATGCACTCCACAATGGCGCGGATGAGCGGGCGCGGCGTAAAATACTGCCCCGCGCCACTTTTTACGTCGGCAGCATTCCTTTCAAGCAAACCCTCGTAGATATCGCCTTTGACATCGGCGGACATCGTTACCCACTTTTCCGCGCCAATCATGGTGACGATGCGTTTCAAATAGGCGGCGTTGCTGATTTTATTCTGCGCCTTGGTGAAAATACGCCCGAGGGTACCGGGGAGCTTACCCAGCTCTTCCAGTGTTTTGACATACTGCGTTTCCAGCTCTGCGCCGGCAAGCGGCGCGAGTTTGCCCCACGCATAATCGGCGGGGATGCCAAGGTTGCGGTTATATGGCGGTTGGGCGTACTCGTCGGCCATTTTCAGAAAGATCATATAGGTGAGCTGCTCCAGATAATCCCCGTAGCTCACGCCATCGTCACGTAAAACGCCGCACAGGCCCCATACCTTATCAACAATTGCCGAAGCGTTTATCTCACTCATTTACGTGTCCTCCTTGCGGTTGTGGTTCTGGTTGCGGCTGCCTTCATCGCCTTGATGCGTTCCAGCAGCTTCTCCGCCGGTTCGTCGCTTGGGTCTTGCGGCACCAGCTCCCCAGCGAAGGCTTTTTTCAGGATGCTTTGCCGCAATGCCTGCGCTTTGGCAAGGGTTTCGTCTACAAGTTGTTCCAGCTTGTCGCAGACCGAAAGACGTGACTCTATAGCAACGACAGCCTTTTTTTGATTTTTTACAGTGGGCGTAGGTATAGGAAACAATTTGATCTCACCGACATTCAAGTGCGGCGAAGCAGTCCCGCCTGTCTTCTTCTTAACTACTGAATCAATTACTGGTGAGTTTAGATAATGCATTAAATATCGAGGGAGCATCCTATCATTGGTTCGCATTAGCATCATTCGCTGACCTAAGCATAGTTCAGTATTCGCGGGGACTAAGCAGGCAAGACCTAAAATCGCTCCCTCACGGCTGTATAGAATATCATCCTTTTGCGGACGTAGACGTTGTATTCTCTCCCCAAACGTAGTGTCAGAAACATAGTTTCTTTCTGATAAATCTAAGTAACCCTTGCGAAAGTTTGTTGTACGTAGGCATAGTCTGCCGTGTTCAGTCCATTCCGGTGTGGAGTGAGGACAATCAACGATGTGAGAACACAACTTATGTAGGTCAGTCGTTGGGACATCTTGATTAACATCGAACGCCCACTTCAACACTGCCTGCCGATACGTTCGCAGTTGCGCACGCACGGTTTGCAGCATCTCCACGCCCTTGTCGAGTTCAGAGAACAGCGCATCGATTTTGGCGACGATGCGGTGCTGCTCGGCGAGAGGTGAAAGAGGAAAACTAAGGTTTTTGACATCATCAACTGTAACCGCACTAAATGTCGTTCCAGTGCCTTGACCTGAGAATACTGGCTCGATTTGTTTAAAATAGTACAGGACATATTTTGTTAGAATGCCGCCAAGCGGCCTAATTGCATTAAGACCACGCCCGATTGCAACAGTTTCTTTTGCTAGATTTGTCGGACCTACCGGAGCACGAACCGACAGCAAAATATCACCGCTCACAGCAACCTTCTTCGGGTGCGTGCAGAAAACACGATTAGTAGGATGCAGTTGCCCAAAATCGGCTTTTCCTTGAAAGAAAGGTATACCGACCCCCGTTTCATTGTAATACTTCGATTCAGGCGATTGCCCTGCAATCACTACATTTGCTTCAACAAGTGAACATTGTACCCACCCCTGTGGCAAAGCCATATCCCGTACTCCCTTTACGCCGCCAGAGCGAGGTTCATCTCGTCAAGCAGTTTCTCATATTGATCGCCGAACAGCTCATAAAACTTGCCCAGTCCACCGTGGTCGACAAACGGCGAAAGGTCTAAATCCGCTTTGGTGATCGCCAGCGATTCGGCGATAAAGTCCTTCACCCACCGCAGCCATGTCATCTGCTCATCGGTGAATTGTCCGTGCCCGGCATTTTTATTGAACACCCATTTCTTGAAATTGAAGTCCACAAACACGCTAAACGGCTTGAGTTCGGCGGTCTGCCCCAGTTCAAAGCGGATCATCGAAACGATGTCGATCAGCTTGTTGATCGGGGCTTTTGCTTTCACATCGTCTTTGCGGGTAATCGTGTAGGCGCTCCACAACCGTTCCGGCGTGATGCCTGCCTTTTGCATCCCCTCGTAAACTTCCTCAATCATGGTATACGTCACGGCACGCGTGCGCCACGTTCCCGTATAGAAAATCGACAGCGCGGTGATCTCGTCTTTGTTGTCCTCAATGAACTTACGAAACGAGGCAATATACTCCTTCGCCTTGGTTTCATAGTCACCGTTCCACGCCGCGATGTTCACCGTGTCCAGGTTCGTGTTGTCGATGATTTGGTCATGTGCCTTGCGGACGGTTTCCACAAACTCCCGCAGTTTGGGATTGTTGAACGGCTCGGTTGCCGCGCTCGCCAGTTCCTCGCTCGCCATGCCGCTTTTTTCGATAAAGTCCTCGTCAAACGCATTCAAAAGCGATTTGGCTACATCCGAAATGGATGCACCAGCAGCGTTTTCCTTAAACTTCGTCTGCTCCGCCGGGGTCAGCTGCTTGTCAAGCCGCGTCAACCGTCCGGCCAGCGTGGTCAGCGTGTCCTCGCTGTTGTCGCCCATCACAACATTGAGCATCAGGTCTTTCAGGGTTACAGTTGGCTGGCGGTCAAGCGGACGGGAATCGGTTTTCAGCGATTGCGTTACACCAACCGCGTCCACGATGACGAACCGCTCTTTGTTGCCGTTTGCCGACGGCGTTACTTTTTGCAAATCGTCCGCAAGGAGGGTGCGCGTTCCGCGCCCTTTCATCTGCTCAAAGTAATTGCGGCTGCGAACATCGCGCATGAAGAGCAGGCACTCCACAGGCTTCACATCCGTGCCGGTAGCGATCATATCGACCGTAACAGCGATGCGCGGATTGTAGCCGTTTCGGAACTCTGACAGCACGGTTTCGGGCTTATCCGCGCCATAGGTAATCTTTCGGCAGAACTCATTGCCTACGCCAAACTCCTCACGCAAGATCTGGATAATGTCATCGGCGTGGCTATCGGTCTTCGCGAAGATGATCGTCTTGGGCACCTCCGCCCGTCCGGGGAAAATCTCCGTGCGCAGTTTATCCCTGAATGTGCGAATCACCGCGCGTATCTGGCTTTTGTTCACCACATCACGGTCAAGCTGTGTGCCTGCGTAGGTTTCGTCCTCGTCGAGCATCTCCCAGCGTTTCCTACGGGTGAGGCGGTCACGCTTTTCGACCAGTTGTTTGAAAATTGTCGCGCCGCCCTTGGTGATCGCTGTTTCGATGATGTACGTGTCAAAGCCGACATTGACATTATCCAGCACAGCCTGTTCGTGCGTGTATTCGCTGACTACATTCTCGTTGAAATACCCGAACGTGCGCTTGTCCGGCGTGGCGGTCAAGCCGATTTGAAAAGCATCAAAGTAATCAAGCACCTGCTGCCAGATATTATAGATGGAGCGATGGCATTCGTCGATGATGATGAAGTCGAAGAACTCCGGCGGATACTTGGTGTTGTACCGTACCTCGCGGGGTCGGCCGGTCGTCCTGTGTTCATTTGGGTTTTCATCTTCCAGTGTCTCATCCAGTTCCTCGTCGCGCAAGATGGAGTACATCCGCTGGATGGTGCTGATGCACACTTGCGCCGAGGCTGGGATGTTCGGCGAGTTCAGGCGGCGTACATCGTACAGCTCTGTAAACAGCCTCCTGTCATCGGTCGGCGTGTAGCCACGAAACTCGGATTCTGCTTGAACGCCCAGGTTCCTTGTGTCCACAAGGAATAGCACCCGCTTGGCGCGGGCAAATTTCAACAAACGGTACACCGCTGTAATCGCCGTATAAGTTTTCCCTGCGCCGGTTGCCATCTGTATCAGCGCACGGGGTTTATTTTCACCGAAGGACTTTTCCAAGTTTAGAATCGCTATCGTCTGGCAGTCACGAAAGCCTGTGTCGTCAAACGGCGGGAATGCCTTCATACGGTTGCGAACCGTAGAACCATCCTCCAGCCAATCGCGCAGCGTTTCCGGGCGGTGGAATGCGTACACCTCTCGGGAACGGGCATTTGTGTCGGCGTAATCTGTAAAACGGGTTAAAACATCGGTCGCCTCGTAGGCAAAGCGAATCTGTATGCCGTTAACCGCCCACTTAATCCCACTTGTGGCGTACCGCTGCGATTGTGATTCATGCACGGTGATGTTTTGACCTTCCTCCGCCTTCTTGGCTTCAACAACGCCGATTGGATTTCTGCCCACAAAAAGCATATAATCCACTGGACCGGAATCCGTTTGGAACTCACGCACCGCAACGCCGAGCTTTGCGGCAGGGTTGAACGCTCTCATATCCTGAACGTCCCAGCCAGCCTCCGTCAGTTTCTTATCTATCTCAACTCGTGCTTTTGCTTCTGGAGTCATTGCGTTCACCTGCCTAATGATTATCACTCAATATTTTACAGCATAAGGTAGGTTTCGTAAAGTAATAGTACTTTAATCCTGCCCCCAAGCGTTGTACCAAATTGAGAGATAGTCAATCTGCTATTAGGTGTCTCCCGAAAATGAGTCTTTTTTCAATGAGAAAAATCACAGGATTCGAACGATTGCCAAAAACCTGCGCGCGCAGCTGGATGCGGATAACTATCGGGGCGATCCGCTCCCGACAGCAGCGAGCATCCGGTCTGCGCTCAAGCACATGCTTAAGGTGAAAAACACACTGGCGCTCTATCAGGGTTTCTATCGGCGCGCAGGCAAACCCTCCCTATTGCGGCTTGCGGCGAAGAATCGCCTGGAATGGGCGGATGTCTATCCCTACCTGTACCTTCGCGCCGCCTTTGAAGGGTTGAAACCGAATCGAGAAGTGCGCCATCTGGTTATCGACGAGATGCAGGATTATCCGCCGGTTCAGCTGGCTGTCATCAACCGTATCTACGCCTGTTCCAAAACACTGCTGGGAGATTTCGCTCAGGCGGTCAACCCCTGCCAGCGCCATACCCTGCAAGACCTGCAAAAGCTCTACCCGGGCGCGGAAACGATCGAACTGCACCGTAGTTACCGTTCCACCTGCGAGATCATCCAATTCGCGCTGCGCTTTCAACCGCAGGCAGGCATAGAACCCGTCACACGGCATGGACAAGCGCCTGTGGTCACCTGCGCGCAGGATGAACACGCGCAATGGGATGCAATCCTATCGGTCATGGATACCTTCCTAACGGGAAGTCATGCAACATTCGGCCTCATTTTGAAAACCGATGCGGATGCAAAGCGAATGTGGGAAAGCCTTCCTGCCGCATACAAGGCATACTGGATTGCACCGGGAAGCAGCACGTTTCCCACAGGCATATGCGTGCTTTCCATTCACCTGGCCAAAGGCCTGGAGTTTGACGAGGTGTTGATATCCGATGTGAGCGCTAAACAGTACAGCTGTGATTTTGATCGGCAACTGCTCTATGTAGCCTGTACCAGAGCCATGCACCGCTTGACGCTAACCTGCGCGGGGGCGCCATCCCCTTTTCTTCGGGGATGGCGCCCCCCATCCTTTGTGCCATAACGCGGTACAACGCGAACGAATGACGATGGCCACGGTTGCAAAGATGATTTCACAAGAATGGATCATGGATTGCTCTCCGGGATAACTTTTCATGATGCGTTTGGCAACGGCTTACTTGTATAAGTAGTGATAGAACTACTATAAACGCAGGTACTCATGATATCTATTGAATGGCGTCCATATAATGATCTACGTAAAGCTCCTGCAACGGTCGGGTCTGCAATTTCTTAACCTCGGGGAGGTTTAATCGGCGATTCGGCTGATGACGTTTTACGAAATGACTAGTCAATAGATTTCCTTGATGCAGCCTTCGATATCGCCAGCGGTTATTACTCTGACGTACATCGAACGGATTTTCTCCTCAATGTCACCTGTCAGGATGGATTGTGGCATTGTAACCAGGTTCGGTTCAAACATGCCTTAGCTATCCCATGGCGTATGAATTTCCACATCATTACAACTGTTTTCAGCGTTTTTCGCTGTGGCATGTCACAGGTTGAAAAGCTCATCACGCGTATTGTACAATACCCTCATCACTAATCATGTACAACAAGCATACCTTTGGGCTCAATCCTACGTCATACATGCAGCATCGGCGGCTCCCAGAGAGTTTTACCGCCTTGCGCAGGTGGTGATTGAAGGATCGTTTCTCCCTCTATTCCCCACACGCGCTTTGCATGCAGCGCAGCCCCAATTACTCCTGCCTCACAATCGCCGGACGCATACGCAAAGCGGATTGTCGAGCGGGGGTATGGTGTACGCACATTGTCACGTACCTGTTGTAGCATCGATTCCATCGGGAAGCTCGGCATGGCCAGCACACCGCCTCCCAGCAAAATACAAACTGGATCCACAATCGTAATTTCCGTTGCTATCGCTATTGCAAAATGGTGCACCACATCCATCACACGGACATCCTGCCCATGGCGCAAGAAAATTTCACTCACATGGCAATGCAATTGCATAGCTAGTTCCGCTAGTAGATGTCCGCTAGCCTTACGCTCGATACAGCCCAGCTTGCCGCAACCGCACGGCTCGGAAAGTCCAGCTATTGGGATGTGCCCAAGTTCACATGCCGCTCCCGAAAAGCCTGTATAAATACGTCCGTCAATGCACATCGCGTTACCCAGGCCTGTGCCCATAAACACCCCCGCCACAATGCCCTCCATCGGTAGCTTCTGTTTATGCATTTCATATAGGAGCAGGATGTTCACATCTTTTTCCATTACTACAGGCAGTCCCAGCGCAGTCGCAAGGCTGTTCCGCAATGGAATGTTGTCAAAGCCGCTAACCATGGGGGATGAGTATACCATCGACCGCTCCCGATCCATTAACGAGGCCAGCGCTAAGCTGATGCCATTTACATGAGCGCGCCCCACATGATCCACCATGGAACGCAGAAGCGCGACCAGATAGGCTACTTTATCTGCTGCCTCCGATAGGCCGCGCGTCGGCTGGCGGTTAAACTGTATCACATTCATCTGTTCATCAACGATGCCCAAACGTAGGTGGGTACCCCCCAGTTCCAGACACACATAGTATTTTGGCATTATCGCCGCCCCTTTATCCTCTTTGCCAATCCTCGCGCTGCAGCCGGATGCTCACCAGACGCATCCGGCTGTCTACTTACTTGGATTGTACTCGCCAGATTTCCATCGGTCAAGCTTTTCCAGCACTGCCCATAACGTCGATTTTATGCTTGTACATCTCCGCCAATACCGGCCGCACCTTAAGCGTGAAAACGCGGCTGTCGATTGCCGCGGGATTCTCCGCCAGGATTCTCCTGGTCAGTGCTAGGGCGACAATCCAGCCATCGGAAGCGATGTTAACTTTGCACACGGCCATTTGTGCCGCTCTAGCCACCTGCTCTTCTGGTATTCCGATTGTTTCCTCCAAATGGCCGCCATACTGGTTGATCATATCCACATACTGCGGCATAATGTTGGATGCGCCATGCAGTACAATGGGAAAGCCTGGCAGGCGATATTGAATGTCGGCCAGAATGTCAAAACGCAACTCCGGTAATGTGCCATCAGGGTTAGGCTTCATTTTGACCAAACCATGGCTGGTACCAATGGAGATGGCAAGGCTGTCCACGCCAGTACGCGTGACAAACTCCTGCACCATAGCCGGGTCAGTATAATGGGAGTAGCCCGCGTCATGAGCGCCATCCTCCTCCGCGCCGGATAATACACCCAGCTCGCCTTCAACTGTCACATCATGCGCATGGGCATATTCGACCACTTTCCTTGTGAGTGCAATGTTTTCCTCAAAAGGCAGCGCGCTGCCATCGATCATCACAGAGGAAAAACCATTTTCAATCGCGTGCACACAGTGCTCGTATGTCATGCCGTGATCCAGATGCAACGCCACGGGCACATCTCCCGCACCTTCATTACGCAGGCGATCCACGCCAGACTGGGTAAGCCGCGCCATCACCTCATCGCCCAGTTGGCGGTGTAGGTTGGGTGATGCCAGCAGGATCATGGGCGAGCGCTTTTCCTTGCAGGCATCCATGATGGCGCTGAATTGCTCAATGGAAATAAAATTGAGCGCAGGTATCGCATACCCATCCCGATAGGCTCTGGCAAACATATCCCGCGTATTGTGAAGTCCGAGTTCCTTGTATTGGTACATAGAGAATTCCTCCATCACTAAAGTATGTTCAGCCGCGCATAGCGGGGCAACTCCCCCACCAACGGCGATAGATAATCCCAAAAGGCGGGAGTCACATCATGCCCGTTTTCCGCAATGAACTTGGCCGGCAGAGGATTTCCACCCATCGCAGCGGACAGGAGATCCACCATTGTTTCCTCCAATCGGTAGGGCGAATCTGTTACCCGGCGAGCGGAAACCATCATGCCACTTGCGCCCGCTAAGGCAACCTCAACGGCACGCTCTCCAAAACGCGTAGCCTCCGCCACATCAACAGGAGAAGCACTATGGCTTGCGCAACGCTGCATCAACCCCAAATCCACACCGCGCACCTTGCAGGAGAAATGCCTGCGCAAAAGCCATGTCAGGTAAGGCGTTGCCCCGCCCATATTTAAATCCGGGTTCTGCACATCTTCCATACTGTGCTCAAAGAGGTATTTGCCCGTCTCATCCTTCACGCCTTCTGCCACCACAGCCAAGCATCGACCTTTTTGGGCATAGACGGTTTGCACATCCTCCAGAAAGCGGTTCGTGCAAAATGGCACCTCTGGCACATAAATTAGATCCGGGCCATTGGTTCGATCCGCAATGCCAGCCGCCATTGAAGCTGCGGCTATCCACCCACTGTTACGTCCCATAACTTCCGCAATGGTAATCAAGCCGGTATTGTAACTGCGCGTATCATGCGCCAGCTCCGCAATTGTAATCATCACGTGACGTGCTGTGGATGGATACCCCGGCGCATGATCGATGCACTCGATATCATTATCCACCGTTTTGGGAATCACGATTACTTTACATTCTTCTCCATGCCGACGCAGAAAGTCGTCCAGTTTGAGTGCGGCGCTCAGCGTGCCGTTGCCACCATTCAAAAACAGATAACCAACAGCGTGCTTTCGGAGGTTACGTAGCACTTGCTGGTAATCGGCATCGTCCACGCTGGCATCCGTCATATGGTAACGGCAAGAGCCAAAGGCCATGCTGGGTGTTTGCAGCAGCAAGTCGATCTGATCCGTCGGTAACGTTTGCAAGTCGATCAGATCATCCTTGAGCAGACCCACCATTCCATGTCGAGCGCCAAAGAGTGTACCGATGCGTTCATGTTGCGCCGCGCACGCCCGAATGACACCATAGGCAGATGCGTTGATGACTGCTGTTGGTCCTCCAGACTGTATATACAGTGCATTTTTCTTCAAAACGATTTGCCCCCCGCCTCAGTGTTTCCGAGCAGCATGGTTACTGCGAATCGCTTCCAACATGACCACGGTGAGCACCAACACGCCCTGGATAAACTGTTGATAATATGCCGAAACACCCATTAAGTCCAGCCCGTTCGTAATCAAGCCAACAATTACAACGCCAAGGAAAGTGCCAAAGATCTTGCCTTTGCCGCCAAATGTGACCGAAGTGCCGCCGATAACCGCCGCCATAATCGCGCGCATTTCCAGGTTAGTGCCCAGTGTTGCAGGCGCAGAGTTGGTGCGTGAAATGAAGATAATTCCTGCGATAGTGGCAAACATCGAGCAAGCGATGTAGGTAAAGAACAGCACGCGGCGGTTCTTGATACCTGCGACACGCGCCGCTTCTGGATTTCCCCCTACCGCATAGATATTGCGACCCATCACGGTGCGCTTCATGAACCAAGAGGCTAGCAGGTACAGCACAACTATGATGATTGCTGGTAGTGGGATCACTCCAAACACCATACCTTGGCCAATAAACTGGAAACTATCCGGCAGCCCGGTTAACGTAGTGCCGCGGGATATTACCGTTTGCAAACCACGTGTCATGTTCATCATGGCAAGCGTAGCGATCATCGGAGGTATCTTCATCACCCCGATGGAAAACGCATTAACCGAGCCGCATACCGCTGCAATCCCCAAACAGATCAGGATGGCAAAGCCCCACGGCATGCCGCTTTTCATCAGCGATGCGGAAACCCACACGCAAAAGGCCATGACGCCGCCAACCGAAATATCAATACCGCCGGTGATGATGACCATGGTCATTCCAATGGCCGTGATTCCCTGCAGAGAAATGTTCTGCAGGATGTTCATCATGTTCTTCATGTTCAGAAAATAGGGCGATGCGATGGGCATGAAAATGAAAAATGCGGCGACGATTGCAAGACGCATCGCGTCATCCGCAAGCCTTCTGCGCATCCTGTAAATTGATTGCATGTGTGTTGCCTCCCAGCCTTGATATTTCAGTGAATCAGCCAATCATGGCCATTAATTCGTTCTTGGTTACTTGGTTGGAATCGACCATACCTACGGCGCGGCCTTTTTTTAGAATGATTATTTTGGAGCAGTTGGCTAAAAGCTCCTCCAACTCCGAGGAGAAGATTACAACAGTAGTTCCCTCCTCTGCCGCTTTTCGAAGTATCTTATAGATTTCTAGCTTGGCCAGTACATCCACGCCACGGGTCGGCTCATCCAGCAGAAAGAGCCGTGGCAAGCTAGCAAGACACTTGGCAATGACAACCTTTTGCTGGTTGCCGCCAGAGAGCGACCCAACCGGCTGCTCAATATCCGCCATCTTGATATGCATGCTTGCGGCCAGCTCTTCGGCGCGCTTGCGCTGCGCGTCCAAGTTGATGGTCACGCGTCTTCTAAAATGCTTCAGGATCGAAAGCGTGGTGTTTTCCCGGATGGAAAGCAAGGGCACAAACCCTTCCAGCTTTCGCTCCTCCGTGAGTAAGGTCACACGCTTTGCTAGCATCCGATCCGGCCTTGGCTGTGAGATCTCCTCCCCAAAGAGGATGATTTTCCCACTCGTGATACTCTCCATCCCAAAAATCGCGCGCGCAATTTCCGTTTTGCCTGCACCTAAAAGACCGCAAACACCCACAATGTCTCCGACTTGAATTCGCATGTCCACATCGCTGAACTTTCGTTCCACGCTCAGGTGCTGCAATTCCAGCGCAAGTGGTCCTCCTTCTGTCAAGTCAAGCGGTCTGTACACGGTATTTTCAACGGAGCGCCCCATCATGGCGGTTACCAGGTCTTCTTTGGCGAATGAACCGCGTGTGAAAATTCCATTGTTCAAGCCATCCTTGAGCACCGTCACGCGATCAGACAGCTGCATAACATCCTCCAAAAAATGGGAGATGAATATAATGGACACGCCTTGATGTTTAAGCTTAGCGATGATATCAAAAAAGTTCTCCTTCTCCTTCTCGTTCAGGGAGGAGGTGGGTTCATCCAGAATAATGACCCGTGCATTGCGGGTCAGAGTTTTCAAAATTTCGATAATTTGCTTTTCCGCAGTTCGCAAGTTGCGCACTGTTACGTAGGGATCTAGGTCTATCCCCATCATTTCCAATAAATGAGCGGCATTCTGTGCTGTTTTGCGGCGGTCATAAAGCCCCATAGCATCCCTGGCCCAATTGCCGATGTACATATTCTCCGCCACCGTCATATCCCGGCAAACGTTCAATTCCTGATGCACAAAGGCCAAGCCATGGCGCTCCGCATCTTTGGGTTCACGGATGCGTACCGGCACTCCATCGATTTCGATTGACCCGCTAACCGGGTGGTGGATCCCGTTGAGGATTTTGATGAGCGTGCTTTTTCCCGCCCCATTTGCCCCCATCAGGGAATGAACCTCTCCCTCACGCAGTGTGAAATGCACTCCATCCAACACGCGGTTACCAGAGAAGGACATAACAATGTCCCTCATGTTAATGATTGTCTTGTTATCCATACATGCACCGCCATCCATCGTTGCGTAGAATAGAGGGGGGTTAGGCTCTCACGCGGAGAGCCCACCCCCTAACGGTATTGACCGCAGCTTCTTATTGCTCCATCGAACCGGCACCCCACAGCGCTCCGGCGGCTTTGAGATCTTCAAAGTTTTCGCTGGTAACGATGTTTCCGGTGATTAAGATGGAAGGCTCAACAACGCCTCCATCAAAGTAAGTCTTGAGCGCTTCAACAGCAGAAGCAGCCCATGCAAAGGGATCAAGGCCATAGGTGGCGTCGATGTTACCGTTGACCACCTGACCCAGTCCAAAGCCATCGCCATCCACGGAGTACACGTTCACGTGGCCGTCTTGCCCCATGGGAAACAGCTTGCCACTTTCCTCCAGCGCGGTCATCACAGAAGGCAGGATATAGTCTGTGCAACTAAAGATACAGTTGATATCTGGATTCGCCTGCAGGTAGTTGGTCACGGCGGCAAGCACGACTTCCGCATCCATCTCAGTGGCGGACTCGGCAACAATGGTCACATTGGACGCATCTTTGATGGCCGACTTAAATCCCTCGGTACGGTTCACTGTAGCGGAGCTAGATAACGGGCCACCAACGATGAGCACCTTGCCTTCCTTGTCGCCCAACGTTTCCAGGTACATCTCTCCCATTTGCTTCCCGATGAGCAGGTTGTCAGCTTCCACTGTTGCCAGGGAAGTACCTGTCACCTGACGGTCAATAGCAATCACTGGAACACTGCTGCTAGCGGCATCTCCCATCAGCGTGGAAACGGCGTCACCATCGATGGGCGTGATTACGATACCCTGCACACCGCGAGTCAGCGCGTTCTCGATCTGGCTAATCTGTGATTCCAGATTGTCGTTGGGATCGAGGATCTCCGCATCCCAGCCATATTCGGCAGCCTTGGCCTTAAAGCCTTCGCTAGCAGCCGTCCAAATGGGAGCGCTCAGACCTGGGATGGAATACACCACCTTGTAGCTGGTGGCTTCCGCCATCGCACCAACACAGAGAGAGAGCAGCAGTAAAGTGGCACAGAGCAACGCGACGATTTTTTTCATGATTCTTCTCCTTTATCCAAATTATTCTATCTCCTCGCGGTTCATCCGCGATTCAATCATTCTAAACAGTATTTGTCATAACATTATTACTTTTGCATGTATAAAATACCATGGATTCACTCCCATGTCAACATGAAAATCAGATAAAAATAAAAATAAATCGTATTTCATATTGTGTTTGACAGCACTAGTGTTCTAGTTTATAATAATATCATGACTTTAATATCAAAAGAGAGATTGTTATGGACAAAACGTTGGATTTCAGTGGGCGTACACAGCTTTACTTTCAACTATATGACATACTGCTGGGCAAAATCACATCGGGAGAATACAAACCTGGTGAATTGCTCCCAACAGAAAATGATCTGATCCAAGCATATGGCATCAGCCGCATTACTGTACGCAAGGCTATGGACATGTTAATGAACGACGGCCTAATTATCAAGCGGCGCGGCTATGGTACCTGCGTACAACCGAAAAAAGTGGAGCAAACTATGAAACGCGTGCTTCACTTTTCCGAGGAAATGCAACGAAAGGGATTTCAGTCCACAACCAATATGCTTTCCAATGAAATGTTACCTGCCAGCAAAATCATTGCAGACGCGTTACAAATTACTGAGGGCACGCCATTGGTGCGCGTCACACGCCTACGCTACGCCAACGGCGTGCCGCTATGTCTGGAAATCGCTTATTTGGTTTATGAACGCTGCCCAGAGGTATACGGTACGGATTTCAGCGAGCGCTCACTGCGTCATTTTCTGGAGCAGAAGTACCATATTGTGTGGACCAATGCCACCCAAAAAATCTTTGCCATCAATGCCAGCGCCAAAGTGGCCGCGCAACTGGATGTCAAGGAAAACAGCGCCCTGATCTACATCGAGCGCGTTTCCTCCACAGCGGAAAGTAAACCGGGCGAGTATCTGCAAAGCTATTACCGGGGGGATTCCTATTACCTTACAACGGATTTGCAAGCCTGAGATCTACAGCCGCAAATATCGTATCGCAGATGCGTCAGACATGCATATATCCGCCGCTGGCGCGGGGGTTTCGCGCCTGCGGGCGCGAGCAAGGGCTTTTGCCCCTGCACCCCTTTCGTCCTTGCAGCTGGCTTTTTGTGCGTTGCGGCGCACAGCCGCTAGGGGCGCAGGTGTTTCGCGCCTGCGGGCGCGAGCAAGGGCTTTCCGCTCGCCCTTGCAACCTTCGGGTGTCGCCTTCTTAGGCGGGGTGGGTATGGCGGGTCGCGCTAGGAGTACAGGAAAGTCGTCCGCTGCTACTGCGCGTGGCGGGGTGGTGTTGCGTTAGGAAGCTCTGCGCGCAGTAGCACCGACCGACAAGCCTGTCCTCCGTCGCGCGACCCGCCATACCTCCCCTTGCGTTATTCAGGCGACAGGGGTGGAAACACGGTGCAGGTGGCCTGTATGCAAAGTGGTCTGTAAGTAAGGCTGTTTTATGTTGAGAAGCATGACGTGCCTTTCCTTGCTAAAGTGCATGGTATAGAGAATTCTTCTGCTCTTATGAACATAGCCGCAACCCTAATCACACCATAACCCCATCGTAACCATTCCCATAAAAACAGCGAAGCACCTGTTACCATTATGATTGCCACCACAAATGAACCCGAAAACAACAAGGGCAGTAATTCCCCCCCCTGTCGCCAGAGTACAGCAAGGCGGGTGGTGCGAGGGGTCGCTCGCAGGCGGACAGGCTTGTCGGTCGGCGCCGCAGCGCCGGACGACTTTCCTGTACGTCAAGGGCGACCCCTCGCACCGTACCCGCCGCCTTCGAAGGCGACATCCGAAGGTTTCCAAAGGGCGAGCGGAAAGCCCTTTGGTGCGCCCGCAGGCGCATCCCC
>LVAQ01000040.1 GCA_001604105.1 Clostridiales bacterium Firm_11 | reverse complement strand
CGGGAGGTGATCGGAGCCTGTGAGGGCGGTCGGGAGGATACGGAAAGTTGGCTTCATTTTCTCCGGCATCTGGCGAAACGTGGGCTTCGAGGCGTGCGGATGATCACGGGCGACAAATGCAACGGTTTGGTTGGGGCGATTGCCGAAGTCTTTCCGCAATCCCAGTACCAGCGCTGTATGGTGCATTTCATGCGCAACATCCTATGCCAGGTATCCCGTGCCCGTGCTAAAGAAGTCGGTGCCATGCTCAAGGCGATCTTTGCGCAGGAAAACCAGGCAGCCTGTTTACGCAAAGCGCAGGAAGTGGCAGAGTATCTGCGGAAAACCAAGCTCGGCAGCGCCGCAAAAACACTGGAAGAAGGCATCGCCGAAACGCTGACCTATACGAACTACCCTTCGCAACATTGGCTGCGCATCCGTACCAACAACGGTATCGAGCGGATCAACCGTGAGATCAGGCGGCGTACCCGTGTAGTCGGCTGTTTCCCAGACGGAAACAGCGCGCTGATGTTGGTATGCGCAAGGCTCAGGCACGTTTCATCCTCTGCGTGGGGCGAGAAGGCATACCTGAACATGCAACACCTTTACGAGCTTGAGAAGGAACGCGTCAATTGACACCATTGTTCACCGCCAACCTTGACAGCGCCGGTTCGGGGCGCTAGACTGTCGGCGGCGACGGGAACTCGGGAAT
>LVAQ01000026.1 GCA_001604105.1 Clostridiales bacterium Firm_11 | reverse complement strand
AGATGCAAAGCGCGATGGCCATGGTACCCGCGATAAGCGGCTGCCAGCGCACGCGCCGTTTGGGGCTTTCCGCCGCCGCCAGTTTAATTTTGCCCAGCAAATGCGCGTTGGCGGTCAATCCGCCCAGGCGCTGCTCGACAATTTCCGGCAAACGTTCCAGCGCTGTCATTGTGCGTCACCTCCCTGTAAAATGGCCTCCAGCTTCTTGCGCCCGCGCGACAGGCGGCTGGAGATGGTGCCTTCCGGCAGGCCGAGCATCTGCGCGATCTCGGTAATGCCGTAGTTTTGATAGTAATGCAATAGGATCACCTCGCGAAAAGGTGCGGGCAGCTGATGGATGGCAGTCAACATGGCGTCCTGCTCCTCGCGGCGCTGTGTATCATCCGCGGCGGGGATCAGTTCAAACACGGGGCTTCCCAGTACCACACGCTTGACCCAGGAGCCGCGCCACAGGTCGCGGCAGCGGTTGAGCGCTACCTTCAGCAGCCAGGCCTTTTCACGGCCTTCCTCCAACTGCGGGGCGTTGACCATCAGGCGGACAAACACATCCTGGCATACATCTTCGGCCTTTTGTCTGTCGCCCAGGTAAAAGTAGCAGACGCGGAGCACATCGGTAGCGTATGTTTCGTATAGCTCCTCGAAATTTGGCATGAAAGAGCCTCCATATGCCGACGCGGTGCGCGTCAGTCAATTCACGCTCCACCATTGTAAACGTGAGGGGTATGCGGTTTCTTGCATTGCGGCGTAATTTTTTACGGCGGCTATGCGCTGGCCGTGCATGCCTTGCAATACATACCCTTGCGTTATTGTAGCATCTGCGGGCGGCCATGGCAACCCTTGGCGCAGGGGCATCATGGAAGGGTTTACAAGGCAACCCCCTGTACGCGGCAGCATGGTGTGTGCTAAAATCAGCGGGTAAGCCAAAAACCAAGGGGAGGGAATACCGCCATGCAAACCACGTTGACGCGCGAGCAGGCGCTTGCGCTGCTGATGGCCCATAATCAGGAAAGGTTCCACCTGCAACATGCCCTGACCGTAGAAGGGGTGATGCGCTGGTACGCCACCACGCTGGGGTACGGCGATGAGGCCGATTTTTGGGCGACCGTCGGGCTTTTGCACGATATCGATTTTGAACGTTATCCCGAGCAGCATTGCCAAAAGGCGCCCGAACTGCTCTATGCAGGCGGCGCGGATGCTGCGCTGGTGCACGCGGTCTGCTCCCATGGTTACGGTATCTGCTGTGATGTAAAGCCGGAGCATCTCATGGAGAAGGTGCTTTTTGCCGTGGATGAGTTGACCGGCATCATCGGCGCGGCGGCGCGGATGCGCCCTTCCAAAAGCGTGATGGATATGGAGCTTTCCAGCCTGAGCAAGAAGTTTAAGGACAAGCGCTTTGCCGCCGGATGCTCGCGGGAGGTCATTACCACCGGCGCGCAGCAGTTAGGCTGGGAAATGAACGATCTGCTGGATAAAACCCTGCAAGCCATGCGCGCCTGTGAGGCATGGCTTGCGGCGGAAATGGCCCGCATGGCCTGACCGGAGCTAACGCATGGGTTGCTGTGCGCTTTTTTGGAAGCTGGTGAAAGCGGGCGTATCGGTACCTGTGCGGATAAATAAAACCATGGTCAAGGGCAAGCCCTTGACCATGGTGCGGCTTTGGCGGATATCAAGCGATTTTAGCGGTTACGGTTACATCCACATTGCCGCGCGTCGCGTTGGAATACGGGCAAACTTGATGGGCTTCGGCCACGATTTCATCCGCCGCGGCCTGGTCTACGCCGGTAAACACAGCGATGATATCCGCTGTGAGGGAGAAGCCGCCCGCGTCATTGCGGCCGATGCCTACGCCTACGTGCACCTCCGGGGGTGCGTGACGCAGGCGCTTGACCTTGTATACATGCTGGATGGCGCTGCCAAAGCAGGCTGCGTAGCCCGCCGCAAACAGCTGCTCGGGGTTGAAACCAACCGCCTTTGTGCCGCCCATTTCGCTGGGCAGTGCCATTTCAAAGCGGATGGGGGTGCCCTCCACTGCTACCTGCCCGTCACGGCCGCCCACGGCCACCGCGTTTGCCTTATACTGTATCTTCATGTATCTTCACTACTCCTTATCGGTTGGTTTGGGGAAGTCTCTAGGGTGAGTATATCCAATTATCTTCCTTTATAAACAGGAATATACAGGTTCGAGGGCGATGGTTCCGATGTTGCGTGAACCTTGCCCGCGTATGGCTGCATGCGCCATGCCGCGCGGGATACTCGCGTTTCGCCCTGCCCAAAATCCATATGGCGCAAAGCGCGCAGGCACTGCCCGCACGTTGTTCACAAATCATTTACACCGCCGCGCGGCAAGCTTTGTTATAATGGATGAGCATACAGGGGAAGGAGGCTTGCGCGTGATTCAGGTTCAAGGCGTTAGCAAGCGTTATGGCACGGTGGAGGCGCTCAGCGGCATCAACCTTACGGTGGCGCGCGGCAAGGTGCTGGGGCTGCTCGGCCAAAACGGGGCGGGTAAAACCACGCTGCTCAACATCATCACAGGATACCTTGCCCCTTCGCAAGGGCGCGTGCTCATTGGCGGGCATGATCCGCTGCTCTCGCCGGAAGCCGCCAGGCGTGAGCTTGGCTACCTGCCGGAGCATCCGCCGCTGTATGATGAGATGACCGTTGAAGAATACCTTAGCTTTGCCGCCGCGCTGCGGCTGGTCAAGCGGGAAGGGATACCCGCGCATGTGCGTGAGATTATCCAGAAAACGGGTTTATGGGAGATGCGTCAGCGGCTGCTGGGGCATTTGAGCAAGGGGTATCGCCAGCGCGTTGGGCTGGCGCAGGCGCTGTGCGGCGACCCAGCCGTGCTGGTGCTGGACGAACCCACCGTAGGGCTTGACCCCAAACAGATAACCGAAATCCGCGGGTTGATCCAAAAGCTCTCCGCGGGCAGAACCATCATCTTTTCTTCTCACATTTTGAGCGAGGTGCGCCAGCTATGTGATCAGGTGGTGATCCTGCACGGCGGGCAGGTGCGGCTGGATGCGCCGATTGCGAACATGACGGGGGATGGGCGCATTACGCTGATGTGTACCCTGCAGGGCAGCCAGAAACGCCTGATAGCGGGTATGAGCCATCTGGAGGGTGTGCGGGAGGTGCGCCCGCAGGGGAACGCGTTGGACAGCGTGACCATGCTGATCACCTTTGAAAATGTTGCCTTGCCGGAAAAACAGGTTTTTACCCTGTGTAGCGCGCTCGGCGCGCCCATCCTGCATCTGTCCCGCGTGGAAGATGATCTGGAGCAGGTGTTTTTGCAGGCAATTTCTCAATGATGCGCATGAAAAGCCGAAAGGAGGGCACGCCATGCTGACCATATTCAAGCGCGAATTCCTGGCCTACTTCCGTACCCCTGTGGGGTATGTGTTTTTAGGCGTGTTTACAGCGCTTGCGGGCGTGCTGTTCTATCTGAACAATCTGGTAACCCTTTCGGGGGAACTGCTGATTTTCCTTTCGCAGTTAACGCTGCTGATCATGCTGCTAACCCCGGTGCTCACCATGCGGCTGCTTTGTGAAGAGCGCCAGCGCCGTACGGATCAGCTTTTGCTCACCAGCCCCTTGTCGCTTACACGCATTGTGGCTGGCAAGTATCTGGCCGCCGCGGCGGTACTGGGCATGGCGATATTGCTGACCAATGTTTGCACGCTGGTTATGGCCGCATACGGCACGGTATACGCGGGGGAGTGGTTTGTAGGTTATTTGGGGCTTACGCTGCAAGGGCTCGCATTTTTGGCGCTGGATATGTTTGCGACCGTGTTCACCAAAAACCAGATATCCGCAACGGTGGTCGCGTTTGCGGCTAATTTCCTGCTGTGGATACTGGATATGCTGGCCGATCAGGTTGGGGTGCCCTTTCTGGTGCAGGCGCTATCCTTCCTGAGCCTGTATCAGCGTTATGAGCCGTTTATCCTGGGGCAGCTGAGTTATGCCAGCGTGCTGTACTTTATCACGTTTATCCTGCTGTGCCTCACGGCTACGGTGCGTGTGATGGACGCGCGCCGCTTTGCGGCGGGAGGTGCGGCATGAAAAAACTGTTTGCAAAACTCGGCGGCGCGTGCCGTTCGCTTTATACGGGCGCGGGCAAGGGTTTGCGGCGCGCGTTCAACGCCAGCAGGACGCCCAAGTGGCGGCATGGTAGTTTGGGTATGGCCGTGCTGGCGGCGCTCATCGTTGCGGGCGTGTTTATCAACATTGCCGTTCAAAGTCTGGAGGATACCTACGGTTGGCGGCGGGATTTCAGCTTCAACGGCTATACGGTGACCGGGGAGCAGACGCAGGCCGTGGTGGACAGCCTGCCCGCTGAGGTGGAGATTTTTCTGCTCTATCAAAGCGGGGATATGGACAGCCAGCTTTACGAGGTGTTGATGCGCTATCATCGCCTGAGTGACAAAATTACCGTTACGCCGATGGATATTGCCAAGAACCCGGGACTGCTCACGCGGTTTCAGGGCGAACTGACCCAAACGCTGGAGACGGACAGCGTGATCGTCAACTGTGATGCCACGCAGCGCTATAAAATCCTGAACTACGAAGATTTTGTAACCCAAGGCTATAACATCGAACAGGGCACCTTTGAAATCGCCGGGCTTGCCTATGAAAAATCCGTAACGGAAGCGCTTGTGTATGTGACGCAGGCACAGTTGCCCACCATTGGCGTTTTACAAGGGCATGGCGAGCTGACCCTGGATGCGATGCAAAACCTGACAGATTTTTTGCGACGCAATAATTACGAGGTGACAACCGTTGATTTACTGGTAAGCGGAAGTCTTTCGGAGGTGGACATGCTCCTGATTGCGGGGCCGCAGAAAGACTTGACCACGCAGGAGCTGGAAGCGGTGCAAAGCTTTGCGCAGGAAGGGGGCAGCCTGTTTGTGATCCGCAACTATACCGACCCCGTCACATTGCCCAACTACATGAGCCTGCTGAAAAACTATGGCGTCACGCCCATACCCGGCGTGGTGGTGGCGGGAGAAGAGGACAGCGGCAGTTACTATGGTGAGCGCATCTACCTTCTGCCCTATTTTACCCAAATGGAAATGACCCAGCCGCTGATTGCCGCAAGTATGGATGTGCTGCTGCTGGCGGGCGCGAGCGCCTTTGAAACCCCCGCGCAGACGGATAACGCGCTTTCTGCCGCCACGGTGCTCAAAACAGGCGCCAATGCTTATGTGAAAAACCCTGAAAATGGCGCGGACAGCATCGATTTTGAAGAAGGCGACCGCAAGGGCGAGCTTACGCTGGCAATCCTGAGCGGCAGGATGCACGCGGGCGGTACGGTGAGCCGGATGTTTGCCATCGGCAACAGCACCGTGTTTACGGATGAATACATGTACCAGCGCACCTTCAACGAGGAGTTTATTTTGCAGGTGATGGGAGAGCTGATGCCGCAAAAAAGCGTATCGCTGGATATCATCGCCAAATCTGCCTTCCATCCGGGGATGCGGGCAGGCAGCCAGACTGTAGGGGTGATGTTGCTGACGGCATTACCGCTGCTCACGCTGGTAGCGGCGGCGCTGGTTCTGTTGCCCCGCCGCAACCGATAATGCACAGCACAGGGAGGAAAGCCATTGGAGCATCCTGAGAAGAAACAGGCAAAAGCGCCGCGCGCGCGCCATTTTTCAAGGCGTATATGGGCGTTGGTGCTTGCCCTGATTGCGGCGGCGCTGGCGGTTGCCTTTGTGCTGCTGCTGCCCGCCATCAAGCAGCGCTATCCCATCATCGCGGGCATCAACCTCAAGGCAAACCTGCCGTACAGGAGCTTAGGCGCAGGAGTTGCACAGGAGCTGGATACCATCACGGTTTCGCACAGCGCAGATGGCGAGCATTATACCCTGCGCTACCGCGATGGCCAGCTTACCCTTTTGGGCGAGGACGAAGAACAGATTGTAAACGAAAGCTATACCGCGGCAATTCTGGAAGCCGCTACCGAGTATGCCGTGGAAGACACCGTGACCGAGGATGCCGCCGAGGTGAGCGATTACCTTGCGGATATGGGGCTTGCGCCTGCGCAGATCACCGTTTTGGTGCGGTATGCGGATGGGCAGGAACACACGCTGGAACTTGGATACACGGTGCCGGGGACTACCTACCACTATTACCGTTGGTCTGGCGATGCGGGCATCTACATGTGCGACATCGGCACGTATGAAGCGTTTGAGTACACGGCGCAGATGCTGTTGCCGGTGGAGCAGCCAACGCTGGTTCCCGCGCTGATCAATCAGGTGACCCTGCGCACCCAACAGGCGGGGGAGATGGTTTTCGGCTTTGCGGCCGACGGTACAGAGGCAACTCTGGGCACGCTGCGGGAGCCGTACCATTATCCCATGGATGCGGAGGCCACCCAAAACCTGCTTAGCGCCATCCAGAATTTCCGGATGGGTACGAAGATTGGCGCCGTTACGGCGGAAAACCGCGCGACCTATGGCTTTGATGAACCTGCGCTGGTACTGGATGTGCATCAGCAGGAAGGGCTATTTAGCCAGGTGGATGATACCGGCGCGCTGACGACCATCGTTACACCAGAAACAACCATCCGCCTTACGCTGGGCAGCATGGATGGATCGTATTTCTACTATTGTGAATACGCGGGCGTGTGTTACCGCGTGAGCAGTTTTCTGGTTGCGTCTCTGGTGGCGGCAACGCCGGAAGCATACCTGAGCCGTACCCCAGCCGATATGGGGGATGCCCCCATTGCCAGCATCACGGTGCAGCTGGGCGACGGCGCGCTGGATGTGCGCGCCACCTATACCGAACGCGTGCTGGAGAATAACCAGATCGAAACGGATAACCAGGGCAATACCATCTATGATATCAGCGTAACGGCTAATGGGCTGCCTATCACCGAGGATGCGTTTACGGCGCTGGTTAACCGTCTTGCGCAAATGACGGTGGCAGGCAATGCGGAAAATCGCGTTGCGCCTGTTGATACGCCGCGCTGGCAGCTGACCATTACCACGACCAGTGGCAACAGCCGCACGCTGGCCGCCTATCCTTTGGACGCTTTCAGCGATGTGCTGATGGTGGATGGGGTTGTGGTGCATACCATGAATGCCGAAGCAATGCAGATTGCGCTGGCGGAGTTGTATATGACCGCGAAGCTGACCACACCCCTTGCGTAAGCAGGAGGTTTGCGGCCATGGTTAACAGAAAAGGGACGGGCGCAAACGCCCATCCCTTTTTGATTGCAATGGATGTACGGACGCAGCGCCGTCCTGCCGCGTATCGAATGTGGTGTTTGTGCGGCCGCAAACCGGCCTGCCAGCCGTGCGGCTGCGATAGTCAGGCATCAGTCTTGCCGCTGGATTCGACCCTTCACATACGCGATGATCGCTTCGGCCGCGCCCTGCGGCGTGATGCCCGCGGCGTTGATCATGAGGTGGTAATTGCTGCGGTGCCCCCAGTTGCCATCCGCAAAGAAGTTATAATAGCCCTGCCGCTGCTTATCCACCTTGCGCACATGATCCTTGGCCTGGCTGTAGGGGATGTTTTCCACCCGCATGATGCGCTGGATGCGGGCTTCTGTATCGCCGTAGATGAACACGTTCACCACATTGGGCTGGCCTTTGAGCACGTAATTGCCGCATCGACCCACGACAACGCACGGCCCTTGCAGGGCAAGCCGCTGGATGGCTTCGAACTGTGCCATAAAGATACGGTGGTTAAGCGGCAGCTCTGTACTGCCGCCCAAAGGCGGTAATTCGCCCACAGTGGTCATCAGCCCGAAGAGGTAACTGGGTACCGTTTTTTCATCGTGCGTTTGGAAAAGCTCCTCGCAGATGCCGCTATCCCTGGCCGCCTGGGTGATGATTTCTTTGTCGTAGAAGGGTACGTGCAGCATCTCTGCCACCAGTTTGCCGATGTCGTGCCCACCGCTGCCGTACTCTCTGCCTACGGTGATGACCGCCTTTTCCAAATCCATGCTTTATCACGCTCCACCGTATGAGATTGTCAATATCTGTTACGGTTATTATACAATAGGCGGGGAGGAAAGTAAACAGGGCGCAGGCGTGTTTTATGGGTTTCGCGCCTATGCAGGGCGTGTTTTACGCTCATTTTACATCGGCGGGGGCGGGGCGTAAGCGCAACCTGCGCGTGCGCTTGTACGCATTATTCTTTTACTTTGGTAAAAATCATGCGCCCGGCGCTGGTTTGCAAGACGGTCGTAACAACAGCAGTCATGTTTTCACCCACGTATTTGCGCCCGCCATCCACCACGATCATGGTGCCATCGTCAAGGTAGGCAATGCCCTGCCCGGGCTCTTTGCCTTCGCGCACAATCTGTACGGTCAGCTCTTCGCCCGCCATCAGCATGGGCTTGACGGCGTTGGCCAGGTCATTGATGTTCAGTACGCTGATGCCGCTGACCCCCGCCACTTTGTTGAGGTTATAATCATTGGTCACCACCACGCCGCCGCGGTCGCGGCAGAGTTTGAGCAGTTTCACATCCACTTCGGCAACATCGGGGTAATCCGTTTCATCGACGATCACATGCTGTTTAAGCTCCGCTTGCAATTTTCCCAGCACATCCAGCCCGCGCCTACCGCGCGCGCGGCGCAGGCCGTCGCCGCTATCTGCGATGTGCCGCAGCTCGGCCAGTACAAATTGCGGTATGATCAGGTCACCCTCCAGGAATCCTGTTTTGGCGATATCAAAAATGCGCCCGTCGATAATCACGGAGGTATCCAGTATCTTTTGCGGAGTACGCGGACGGGGCTCGGCGGGGCTATCGCCGGAGGGGTCGGCATCTTCCTCGTCATCGGCAAGCATCAAGGCAGCATCCTCCAGCATATCGCCGATGGCTTCGCCCTTGCGGCGGTTTAGCCGAAACCGCTTGCGCTCCTGCTTGCTCACGGAGTAGCGCCGGTAGCCGATTTGCAGACCCAGCGCGCCCAACACCACATAGATGAGCGCGCTTGTGCTGAGCGTGAACAGGCTCGCGCCCGCCGAAAGCACCAGCTGGTTGATCAGCGCCGCCACAATAAGCCCGCTGATGAGCCCAATGCTGGACAGCGCGATCTGCTGCGTGGGCATGGTGGACCAACGTCGCTCCACCGCGCTGCTGAGCTGCATCACCTGTTGAATGATGGATTTGGAAAAGAAAAACAGCAGCAGCGCGCCGATGCCGCTTAGAATAATGTAAACACTCACATGCATGGCGAGGGGGCGGAACACATCCGGGTAGAGGCGAAGGAGCAGCGGCGCAAGCAGCGCTGCGCCCAGCGCGCCGATACCCGCGCCCACCAGTGTAATCAATAGCCGCAGCAGGCGTTCCAGCGTTTTGCTTTTTGGCATGATACAATATCCTTTCAATAAAACAAGGTATAATGGCAGACCCGTTTCACCGGGCTAATGCGTTACCGCCAGCGCCTGCATGAGCGTATCCACACCCGTGATGCGCGCACCGTCGATATGCGTAAGCTGTTTTGCGTTTTGCTTGGGTAAAAGCAGCTCGGTAAACCCCAACCGCACGCACTCGGCAACGCGTCGCTCCGCCTGCGCGATGGGTCTAACCTCGCCGCACAGGCCGATTTCCCCCATGACGCACAGCGTGGGGGATAGCTGAAAATTGTCAAGGCTGGAAGCTACGGCCAGGCACACGGCCAAATCGGCGGCGGGGTCATTGAGCTCCAGCCCGCCCGCGACGCTCACGTACACATCCTGGTCAAACAGCTTTTTGCCCGCGCGCTTTTCCATCACAGCCAGCAGCAGCGCCACACGGCTGGAATCCACCCCGCCCACAGTGCGGCGGGGGTTGTTGTAGTAACTCCGGGCGGCCAGCGCCTGCAAATCGCACAGAATGGGGCGGCTGCCCTGCATGGCGCAGAATACCACGCTGCCGCTGGCGCCGCGCGCCCGCTGGGATAGCAGGCTTTCACTGGGGTTGCTTACGGCGAAAATTCCCTTTTGGCGCATTTCAAAAACGCCCAGTTCATTGACGCTGCCAAAGCGGTTCTTCGCGGCGCGCAGCAGGCGGTACTCGTGTTGGCGGTCACCCTCAAAGCCGAGCACCGTATCCACCATGTGCTCCAGAATGCGCGGCCCCGCCAGACTGCCTTCTTTGGTCACATGTCCTACCAGAAAAACGCTGGTGCCGCTGCTTTTCGCGTAGCGGATGATGCCCGCCGCGCTTTGGCGCACCTGCGATACGCTGCCGGGGGCGCTGGCGCTTTCCTGACTGACCATGGTTTGGATGCTGTCGATCATCAGCACATGGGGTTGCATGCCCGCGCATTTTTCAAGGATGCTCTCCACGCTGTTTTCCGCGAGCACAAAGAGGTGATCCTGCGCAAGCGAAAGGCGGTTCGCGCGCATTTTGATCTGGCGGGCGCTTTCTTCGCCGCTGACGTACAGCACACGAAGGGTCTGGCTGAGTTCTGCGGCCACCTGCAAAAGCAGTGTGCTTTTTCCCACGCCGGGGTCACCGCCCAGCAGAATCACGCTGCCTTCCACCAAGCCGCCGCCCAGCACGCGATCCAGTTCCTCATTGCCGGTAGGCGTGCGGGCATCCTGCGTCTCCGGCACATCGGAAAGGCGCTGTGCGGCTGGCGCGGTCGTCTGGTAGCGGGCAGCCTTTTCCGCGGTTTTTGCCGGGGCGGTCTGGGGTGCAAGGGTCTGCTCCTCAAAGGTGTTCCACTCACCGCAATCAGGGCAGCAGCCCAGCCAGCGAGGGGTCTCATAACCGCAGTTGGCACAAACAAAGTGTATTTTTTCCTTAGCCAAAGAGCATCCTTTCCGGCGCGGCGCGCCTTGGCCGTCTGCCTGATGGGGCGGCAAGGGCGGCGATGTAGTCGCGTTAGGGGTACGGCACGTTTTGATGGGCGATGAAGGATGGATGAATCAGTGCGAATAAATTGGATACAAGCCAAGTATAGCATGAAAAAGCGCAAAGGAGTAGGCGTGGGGGGAGAATTTGCAAAATGGTCATAAGTATGCAAAGCGCATCCGGCAGGCTTACCGCCTTGCAGGCGTAACGCAAGGGAAACCCGCGGCGGTAAACAGGCATCTGCGCCTGCGCCGCCGGGGTATGTACAGAGAATACGCGGGTTGATTGTTCAGGGGATAGGCCGCTTGCGGCGTTACGGCAACCGTGTGTCAAAGCCTGTCATGACATTGCGGTTGCTTCACATAATGATGCATGTGCTGTGCAATTCTGCCGCCATCGATGGAAGGGGCAGGCGCTGTGAAGCGCGTCAATATTGGAAAGGGCGTGTTTCCTTTGCGCGTTGGCAATCATCTGCCCGATACACACACGGGGGCATTATGATGCAACCAGCTATCGCGCAGGGGGTGGCTGTGCCAGTAAATCATTATTCGGCTGTGTTGCCTTCGGCGCTGTCCTTTTCCTTTGCCTTGCCTGCCGCGTAGGCGAGCACCGCATCCGCCACGGTTTGGGTGATGCCCGGCACAGCCAGCAACGCTTCGCGGCTGGCGGCCAAAATGGCGGGCAGGCTGCGAAACGCGCGCAGCAGCGCGATGCGCCGCTTCTCCCCAACGCCCGGGATGGTATTAAGCTCGCTGGCAATGCCCGCCTTGCCGCGCAAGGCGCGGTGATGCGTGATGCCAAAGCGGTGCGCCTCATCGCGTACGCGCTGCACCAGATGCAGCGCGTTGCTGCGTTTATCCAGCACGATGGGGGTATCTTCCCCGGGCAGGTAAATTTCCTCAAAACGTTTGGCAAGGCCAAACATGGGCAGGTTGACCCCCGTATCCAGCATGGCGCGATAGGCGAATGCCAGCTGTTGGGGGCCGCCGTCGATCAACACCACATCGGGAAAAATACTGAAGCGGCCTTCCTCCACGGGCAAACCTGCTTCCTCCCGTTCCCGTTTTTCCTGCAAGCCGTGGTTGAAACGCCGCCCGATGACCTCCGCCATGGAGGCAAAATCGTTTGCGCCTTCCACCGTCTTGATGCGAAAATGCCGATACTGCTTTTTGGCGGGCATGCCGCCTTCAAACACAACCATGCTGGCGACCGACAGCACGCCCTGCGTGTTGGATATATCATAACCTTCGATGCGCAGGGGCAGTGTGGGCAGGTCAAGCGCGGTTTGCAGCTCTTCCATGGCCAGGGCGGTGCGGGCATGGCGAATCTGCTCGTCCTGCTGGCGTTTTTGCAGCGCGTCGGCGGCATTTTTGCGGCAAATGCCCACCAGCGCGGCTTTCTCCCCGCGTTTTGGCACCAGCAGCGTTACGGCCGCGCCGCGCCGCTCGCGCAGCCACTGCGCCAGTTCTTCCTGATTATCGCCCAGGGCTTCAACAATTACCTCGCGGGGGATGGTGCGGCCATCCTCATAATGCTGGGTCATGAAGCCCTCGATGATGGCAGCGGGTTCATCACCGCCGCTGTTTTCCAGCACAAAATGCTGCCCGCCCTCGATGCGCCCGCCGCGGATGTGCAAAACCTGCGCCACCGCATCGGTTTGATCGGTAGCGACGGCAATCACATCCTGCTCTACATCACGCGCCTGTATGGCCAGTTGCCGCTCGGTGATGGCTTTCACATCGCTGATCTTATCACGGAGGATGGCCGCCTGCTCATATTCCAGATGCTCGGCGGCCTCTGCCATGCGGGCATGCAACTCACGGAGGATGTCCTTGGCATCGCCGTTGAGAAAATCGACGGCGCGGCGGAGGATGTCCTTGTAATCCGACTCGGAGATATAGCCCGCGCAGGGCGCCATGCATTGCCCCGTGGAGTGGTATACGCAGGGGCGGTAGGGGTGATTGAGCGGCAGTTTGAGCGCACAGCGGCGCAGCGGAAAATAGCGGGATAGTTCCGCCAGCACCTGCCGTACGGCTGTCGCGCCGATGTAGGGGCCAAGGTAGCGGTAACCGTCCTGCGGATCCAGCGTGCGCGCGATGGTCAGGCGCGGAAAGGCTTCGCGGGGGTCGTAGCGAAGGTAGGGATATTGTTTGTCGTCCTTGAGCAGGATGTTGTAGAAGGGTCTGTGGTGTTTAATCAGGTTGCATTCCAATGTAAGTGCCTCAAAATTGGTGCGGCACAGCATGATATCAAAATCATCCACGCGGGAAACCATGGCGCGCACTTTGGGCGTATGGTTCTCAAAGGCGTGGAAATACTGTCGAACGCGGTTTTTCAGGTTTTTGGCCTTGCCTACGTAGATGATCACGCCCTGGCTTTTCATCAGGTAACAGCCGGGGCTATCGGGCAGGGTGCGGATTTTATGCTGGAGCTCATCCGTCATGGTTAAGCCTTCCTTCCGATGGATGATTGCCTTGCCGCGGCTGGGCTGGGTAAGCCTGCTGCCTAAAGGCGTGTATATGTTCGGGGGTGCCGGTTCACACCGGCCGCGCTGCCGAACCCTTCTTATTGTACGCGAGGGAACATGCTTTCGCAAGGGGCGTCAATTTTGGTGGGGTGCAGGAAAACAGGCGGCGAGGGGAGAACAGTTGCATTACCTGAACGATAGGTAAAAATTTTGCCGAACGCAAGGAGGAAATTTAGATGCTGAAGGGAATATCGCCGCTGCTTTCACCGGAACTGCTCAAGGTGCTGGCGGAAATGGGGCATGGGGATGAGCTTGTGATCGGGGATGGCAACTTTCCCGCGACCACCATGGGAAAGCGCTGTGTACGCTGTGATGGGCATGGGGTTGCGCCGCTGCTGGATGCCATTTTGCAGCTGTTGCCGCTGGATGATTTCGTGGATGCGCCCGTGACGTTGATGGAAGTAGTACCCGGAAGCATACCCGATGGGGAGCCGCCCATATGGCAGGCTTTTCGGGATGCTGTGGCCAGGCATGCGCCGCAGGCCAAGATTGGCTTTGAGGAACGGTTTGCGTTTTATGAGCGCAGTCGCAAGGCATTTGCCACGGTACAGACGGGCGAAGGCGCGCTGTATGCGTGTGTGATACTGAAAAAAGGTGTGATTCGGGGCTGAGAGGATGGGGCTTGGCAAAGGATGGCGCGCGTGCTTCTGTGGCTGCGCAAGCCATCTGCGAAAGCAGTTCCATTGGGCTTGGCAAAGGATGCCGTTTGCGGGCATGCAGCCAAATCATGACACGGTGTGACGCGCGAAGATTCTCTGGCATAGCGGGCGGGAAAGCGCCTTTCTTGTCAAGGGTTTGATGGTTAAAAGCGTATCGCCAGGATATTGGCGAATGCCCCGCATCAGGTTACCCAGAAAATTAGGATCAGGGCGAATATCGCTGGTCAGGGTGCAGTGGCGAACCCCCAAAGCCGTACGTCACAACCCATAAAACAAGCGAGCGAACAGCCCGCAGGGCTAGGAAGCCAGCAATGACAGCAACCAACCGGGGATTATTGACAAAGGCGGATGCCCTGCATCAATGCAGCGGGGCATCCGCCTTTGTGCCGCACACAGCGCAAAGGGTGACGCGCGCATGCATTGTCTTTCAAGCCTGTTTCTCAGGGCAACCGTGACGATTCACACGATCCGGCACGATTGATTACCAGAATGTTTTGGTGATGGTTCAGTTGACGTTCGGTATGCGCTAAACGGCCAGAATCCGCGATGGAACCGAATATTGCAAAAAATCTGTAAAATTTTCAGAATATCCTACCAAAATACCAAACAACAGCAAAATCATATGCCATACAAAGTTCAAAAAATTAGTTGACAAAACTAAAACATTCGGTTATACTGCGTTTGAGATTAAGTGACGCGTTCAGGTTCCCCGTTATGCATGCCGGCAATCCCACGCAACCTTTCCGGCGGTGCGTTTTTGATTGATTTCATGCGCGATGTGTATTGCGCAAGGAAATAGATCCAAATATATCAAGGAGGAACCCACACATGAAGAAAATCGTTGCTCTGGTACTGGCCACTCTGATGGTGCTGTCCATGTTCAGCGTCGCCGCCATGGCGGAAGACAAGGCTCTGATCGTGATCATCACCCCCAGCCACTCCAACCCTTACTTTAAGACCGTTGCGGATGCCGCCAGCGCTCAGGCAGCCGAGCTTGGCTATGATTACCTGGTGATTCAGCATGATGACGATGTGACCAAGCAGTCCGACGCGTTTGATACCGCCATCGCTCGTAATGCGGCGGCCATCATCTGCGACAACGCGGGCGCGGATGTCACCATCGAGCCTGTGCAGCGCGCCAAGGCCGCCGGCATCCCCACGTTCCTGGTAGACCGTGAAATCAACTCCACCGGCGACGCCGTTGCGCAGATGGTTTCCAATAACTATCAGGGCGCCAGCCTCGTAGCGGAGTTCTTCGTGGAAGCCATGGGCGAGGAAGGCAACTATGTGGAGTTCACCGGCAGAGAGAGCGACACCAACGCGGGCGTGCGTTCTACCGGTTTCCACGATGTAATTGACCAGTACGAAGGTATGGTCATGATCGAGCAGCAGACCGCCAACTGGAGCCAGACCGAAGCCTATGAGAAGATGGAAAGCATCATCCAGGCGCAGGGCGCGGCAAACATCAAGGGCGTTATCTGCGGCAACGACACCATGGCTATGGGCGTGATCGAAGCTTGCCTGAAAGCTGGCATGACGGACGTAATCGTTTGCGGCTTTGACGGCAGCAACGACGTGCGTGATTCCATCCTGCGCGATGAGATCAAGGCCACCGGCCTGCAGCCCATCGCCTACATCTCCGAGCAGGCCGTTGTGCAGGCGGATGCCTACATCAAGACCGGCACCACCGATAAAGAAGAGAAGCAGCTCATGGATTGCGTTCTCATCACCAAGGATAACGCCGCCTTGCTTGACAACTTCGCGCTGGCAAAGTAAACAAGGTTGACCCTATCAAGGGCGGCGCGCGGCCCGGCCGCGCACCGTCCTTCTTTTTGAATAAAAGGGGCGCTGCATATGAAGATTAAGAAAGCAAGCATCGTAAAGCTTTCCGGCCTTATCCTTTTGATTGTACTTATCGCGCTCACCTGTCGGGTGACGGTGATCCCGGATGAAGTGGTAGAAACCTACGTTAATGAAGCGGGCGAGACGGTCGAAGTGGAAAAGCTCACCTACACCGAGCAGTATACGTTGGATAACTGGGATACGAAAATCGTGCCTACCGTAAAGGAACGCGCGGTGGAGCTTCCCCAGTTTGTAAGCGATGTGGCGGCGGATTTGGACGCCGCGGGCGCAGCCTACGGCAACCGCGCCAATGAAACCAGCGCGTGGAGCTTTTGCGTAAAGGGCGAAGCCGTGGTTGTGGAAATTGAAAACGAGGATAAACCCAACCGCACGTTGCTCACGCTTGACCTGCCGCCCTACGATGGAAAGGCGGATTGCAAGCTGTTCTACGGAAAGGTGTTTTCCTCTAATATCAAAAATGCCATTCGGGATGGCGTGGCCTTCCTGAGCCTGGATGATTTTGCCAATCAGGTGGAGTTTGCCGATTTGACAAACGCTTTTAACAACCGTGTGAAGGCGGATGTGCTCTCGCAGTTTACCGCTGCTGCGCTTGTGGGCAAAACCATATCGTTATACGGCTGCATATCGCTGACGGACGCGGCGTATGAAAACCTGGTGGTGATCCCCGTGGAGCTTACGGTTACGGGAGGCTGATGATATGCAGACGATGAAGGCATCCCCCGTGGAAGAACAGGCTTCGGTTATGGAGGCCATCGGCATCACCAAGCTGTACCCGGGCACGGTGGCGCTGCAAAACGTGGATTTTAGCGTGTACCCCGGCAAGGTCAATGTGCTCATTGGCGAAAACGGCGCGGGAAAAAGCACGCTGATGAAGATTCTGGCGGGCATCGAGCGCCCAACCGAAGGCAAGGTGCTGCTGGGCGGGCATGAGGTGCATTTTCAAAACACGCGCGAAGCATCCGCCCACGGCGTGGGCATTATTCACCAGGAGTTGAACCTGTTTCCGGAAATGACCGTGGCGGACAATATGTTTGCCGGCAAAGAGATGGTTAAGCTGGGCGTGATCGACAGGCGCGCGCAGGCCAAACGCGCCAGCGAGGTGCTCGATCGCCTGCAGCCGGGCATTGACCCGAACGAAACGATGCTCAACCTGCGCGTGGGGCAGCAGCAAATTGTGGAAATCGCCAAAACCATGCTCAGCCAAAACCTGCGCGTACTCATCATGGACGAGCCGACCAGCTCGCTTTCCAACACCGAAGTTGAGGTGCTCTTCAACCTTATTGAGGATTTGAAAGCGCATGGCATCGCCATTATCTACATCTCCCATCGGCTGGAGGAGATTATCCGCATTGGGGACAACGTGACCATCCTGCGTGATGGGCAGCGCGTGGCGGATGCGCAGGTCAAAGATATCAACATCAAATGGATTATCGAGAACATGGTGGGGCATGCCAACCTGACCATCGAAAAGATGCCCTATGACGGCGAACACCTGCCGCTGATGCAGGTGAAGAACTACTGCCTGCCGCGCCTTGGCGGCGGCTGGACGGTTGATCACGTAAACTTTACCCTGCATGCCGGCGAAGTGCTGGGCATTTACGGCCTCATGGGCGCGGGGCGTACCGAGCTGGTGGAAAGCCTGATGGGCCTTCACGAAGAAGCAACAGGCGAAATGGTGCTGGGGTGTGAGCAGATTACCAAACCCACCATCACCGGACAGATTGCGCGCGGCATGGTGCTGGTGCCGGAGGACAGGCAGCGCGATGGGCTGGTACAAACCATGAGCATCGCAAGCAACCTGCTGCTGACCAGCATCCCCCGGTTTACCAGAACCGGCGTGGTGCGCAATGATTTGTGCAAGGTAGCGGTGGATGGCGCGGTCAAAGATATGCAAATTAAGGTTTCGGATGTCAAGCACCTGATTTCCAGCCTGTCCGGCGGCAACCAGCAGAAGGTGGTTATTGGCAAATGCGTGATGGCCAATGCCCGGGTATTTATGATGGATGAACCTTCGCGCGGCATTGATGTGGGCGCAAAAACAGATATCTTCATTCTGATGCGGCGGTTTGCGGCGCAGGGCAACGGGGTGATCTTTGTGGGCAGTGAGCTGAAGGAGATCGTATCCGTCTGTGATCGCGTACTGGTGATGAGCAACGGCAAACTGACCGCCGATTTGAGCGGGGATGAAATTACCGAGGCGGCGCTGGTCAAAGCTTCGGCCGCGAACCTGAATACGGGCAAAGCCGCGAATACCGAAGGGAGCATAGAACAATGAACAGCATCAAAATGCAGAACGCGCAACGGAGCAAACCTTCGCTGGGGATGCTGCTGCTCAAGGGGCGCACGTTTATCGCGCTACTGATTCTTCTGATTTATTTCAGCTTCCGCGCGCCCAACTTTACCCAGTGGGGCAGCGTGGTGCTCATGGTCAAGCACGCTTCCATATACGGCCTGCTGGCGCTGGGGATGACCATGGTGATCATTACCGGCGGTATTGATTTGAGCGTGGGCGCTGTGGTCGGGTTTACGGGGATGATTGCCGGCGGGTTGATGCTTCAGGGCTTCCGGCTGCCCTGGGTGGCGGGTACCATTTACCCCAACGTTCCCATGATTCTGCTGATGGTGTTCGCACTGGCGGTTTTCGTGGGCTTTTGCAGCGGGCAACTGATCGCGCGCCTGCGTGTACCGGCGTTCATCGCCACGCTGGGGGCGATGTACATCTGCCGCGGCGCAGCCATGCTTCGCAGCGGCGGCGCAACGTTCCCCAATCTGTTTGGCGATGCGGCCAAAGGGAACCTGGGGTTTGACCTGATTGGCTCAGGCAGCATCCCGGGCATCGACGTGCCCTACTCCATTATCATCTTCATTGTGATGGCGCTGGTTTCGGCGTTTATCATGAAAAAAACACCGCTGGGCAACCAGATTTACGCGGTGGGCGGCAATGAGCGCGCAGCGGCGCTCTCCGGCATCAAGACCCAGAACGTGAAAGTGTTTGTGTACATGTTCTCGGCATTTTTGGCGGCGGTGAGCGGCATCATCATGACCAGCCAATTGCGCGCGGCGCACCCCGCCAACGGCGAAAGCTGGGAGATGAACGCCATTGCCTCGGTGGTGCTGGGCGGCACCAGCATGAGCGGCGGCGTTGGCTCCATCGGCGGCACCATCATCGGGATTCTGGTCATTACGGTTTTGAACGACGGGATGATCATGATGGGCGTAAGCTCGTTCTGGCAGATGGTTATCAAAGGCGTTGTGATCATCGTGGCGGTTGTAATCGACCTGGTGCAAAAGGACCTGCAAAAGAAAGCGGCGCTTACCGCAAGGATGAAGTAAAACCCGAAAGGGAGAAGGCAAAGGCAGGTGCGTTTTGGCGCGGAGGGACAGCGGAACCGCGCCCGCACCGCCGTTTGATGCGGTCAGCGTTTGCCGGGGGATCGCATGCGGGCGGGCGTGGCGCCAACCAGCGCAGCCGCCCGCACCCACATTTCCCCCCGTACGCTGCGCAGCTTTCATTTCTCAACAGTCAAGGAGGTACCCCATGGACGCGACGACCCTTCAAACCATCGCAAACCAGCGCCGCGCGGACGCTGTAACCATGATCCACCGCGCAAACACAGGCCATACCGGCGGCTCCATGAGCTCGCTGGATATCCTGACGACGCTATATTATGCTGTGCTTTCCGTGCGGCCGCAGGAACCGCACTGGCCGGAGCGTGACCGCTTCCTGCTGAGCAAAGGGCACAGCGTGGAAGGGTACCTTGCCGTGCTGGCGGACAGGGGGTTTTTTCCCAAGGCGGAACTGGCTACCTTTTCCATGGCGGGCAGTCGCCTGATCGGGCATCCGAACAACCAGACCCCGGGGGTGGAGGTATGCACCGGCGCGCTGGGGCATGGGCTGTCCGTCGGGGTGGGAATGGCCATCGCCGCCAAACGCCTGCAAAAAAGCTACCGCACCTTCGTGCTGATGGGCGATGGAGAGCAGGCGGAGGGCAGCGTGTGGGAAGCCGCCATGGCGGGCGCCAATTATCAGCTGGATAACCTCTATGCCATCATCGACCGCAACGGCCTGCAAATCAGCGGCGCGACGGAGGATGTGATGGCATTGGAGGATTTTGCTGATAAATGGCGCGCTTTTGGCTGGGATGTGGCGGAAGCGGCGGGGAACGATCCCCAATCGCTGCTGACATACTTTGAGACGCCGCGCCCCGCGGGCAAGCCGCATTGCCTGATCGCCCGTACGATCAAAGGAAAAGGGCTGCCCTTTGCCGAGAACCGCAAGGATTGGCACCACAAGGTGCCCAGTGCCGAACAACTGCTGGAAGCATACGCGGCGCTGGGTGTGAAGGGGGTTGACTGGGCATGAAGACCGAAGCGGCCAGAATGGCCTTTACCCGTACGCTGCTCGCGCTTGCGCGGGAAGATCAAACCATTTTTGCCACGGCGACGGATAGCCGCGGCAGTGTGACACTCAATGAATTTGCGGATGCGTTGCCTGCGCAGTTTGTGGAATGCGGCATCGCCGAGCAAAACGCCATCGGCATCGCCGCGGGGCTTGCCAATGCGGGGATTCGCCCCTTTGTGTGCGGCCCTGCCTGCTTTTTCTCCATGCGCTCGGCCGAGCAGGTGAAAGTGGATATAGCCTACAGCCATATGAACGTGAAGGTGATCGGCGTTTCCGGCGGGGTCAGCTACGGCGCGCTTGGCATGAGCCACCACGCCACGCAGGACATCGCTCTGTTTCGGGCTACGCCGGGGCTGGAGATTTTCATCCCTGCCGATGGCCCCCAGACCGTTGCGCTGACCAAATACCTTGCCAAATCCAGCGAACCCGCCTATGTGCGCATGGGGCGCGGCGCTGTGCCAAACGTATATGAGGAGCCCGCGCCCTTTGCCCCCGGCAAGGCCAATAAGCTAAGGGAGGGCAGCGACGCGGCCATCATCGCCTGCGGCGAGATGGTGTATCACGCCCTGAAAGCCGCGCAGGCCTTGGCGGAGGAAGGGATTGCCGTTTCAGTGTACGATATGCATACCCTGCGCCCGCTGGATGAAGCCGCCATTTTGGAAGCGGCGGAGACGGGCTTTGTGGTTACCGTGGAAGAGCATAACATCCACGGCGGGTTAGGCGGCGCGGTGGCGGAGGTGTTAAGCCAGGAAAAGCCCACGCGCATGCGCATCCTCGGCTTGCCGGATGCCAAGCACTTTACCGGCAACAGCGCGGAGGTGTTTGCCCACTACGGCCTGACCGCCGAGGGCATCGCGCAGGCCGTGCGCAAGGGGCGGTGAGGGCATGGAACGTTACCTTATCGCGGTTGACCAAAGCACTGCCGCCAGCAAGGTTTACCTGATTGACGCGCAGGGAAACATCACGCGGCGCCATAGCCAGAACCACCGCCAGTATTATCCGCAGGCAGGCTATGTGGAGCATGACGCGGCCGAGATTTGGCGCAACGTGCAGGCGGGCATCACCGCCGTATGCGAAGGGCTTTCGGGGGAACAGATTGCGGCGCTTGGGATAAGCAACCAACGGGAAACCACCGTTTTGTGGGATCCGGAAACGGGTGAACCCGTGTGCCATGCCGTGGTATGGCAGGATGTGCGCGGCGAAGCGCTTTGCGAAAGTTTGGCTGCGCATAGCGCGGAGGTGGAGCATAGGACAGGGCTGCAACTTTCCGCCTACTACCCCGCCGCCAAGGCGGCCAGCGTTTTGCAGGCGGATGAAGCCATCCGCGCGCGTGCGCAAGTGGGAAAGCTATGCATTGGAACGGTGGACAGCTACCTGATCTACCGCCTGACGGGCGGCAGGCAGTTCCTGACGGATGTAAGCAACGCAAGCCGTACCGCCCTGTGCAACCTCCAAACCCTGACATGGGACACGGCGCTGTGCGCCCTCTTTGGCATTCCGCTTGCCTGCCTGCCGCAGATACGTCCTTCGGACGGGGATTTCGGCGTGACGGATTGCGAGGGGGTGCCAAGCGGCATCCGCATTACAGGCGTAATGGGGGACAGCCATGCCGCCCTCTTTGGGCAGGGCTGCTTGGAAAAAGGCATGGCCAAGGCCACCTTTGGCACCGGCAGTAGCGTGATGATGAATGTGGGTAGCCGCCCCGTGCCTTCGCAAAACGGCCTTTCCGCCTCGGTGGGCTTTGGGTTTCAGGGGCATACCTGCTATGTGCTGGAAGGCAACATCACGTGCAGCGGCGATGCGCTGTGCTGGCTGCGTGATGAAGCGCAGATGGTGCCGGACGTGCCCAGCGCCGAAACCCTCGCGGCCAGCGTGCCCCACAGCGATGGCGTTTACCTTGTGCCCGCCTTCAGCGGCTTGGGCGCGCCGTATTTTGACGGCGCGGCACGCGCGGCGTTCATTGGGATGAACCGCGCCACCACGCGTGCGCACATGGTGCGCGCGGCGCTGGAAAGCATGGCATATCAGGATGCGGATGTGATCCACGCTATGCGGCTGGACAGTGGGGAGGCGCTCACCGCGTTGCGTGTGGATGGCGCCCCAACCAGCAACAGGATGCTGATGCAGTTTCTGGCGGATATTCTGGGGTGCGGCGTACGCTGTGCCGCCCAGAGTGAGCTGAGCGCGTTGGGCGCGGGCTATATGGCGGGCATCACGGCTGGGTTGTATCCATCGCTTTCGCAAATCCCCGCGCACAGGCAGGCGGGTGAGCATTACACGCCCGGCATGCCCGAGGCGCAGCGGGAGCGGCTGCTTGCAGGCTGGCGCGATGCGGTACGCCGCTGCCGAAGCTAGGCATTCAGGCAACGGCTTACCAGGCGCACACGCTTCGGCTAACTTTACCTGCGGCGCGGGCGCGCAAGGCATTTTGCTTACGCATCGCTTTGGCCAAGAAGAAATGGGTAACGCTCACCGATACGCAGAGGCGATCGTTTGCAATGCGGGCAACGGATACATGGATAGTCGATGCGCCTGAACCCCGCCACGGGGGCTTACCCTTGATACAGAACATAACAATCTCCAATAAATACACCAAAACAAGCGGGCGCATGCCCATCAAGGAGGAACACGCATGGCAAACTTCGGCGTACTCATCAGCAACCGCAGTTTCTTCCCGGATCATCTGGTTATCACCGCGCGGGAAAAACTGCTGGCGTCCCTCACGGCCTGGGGACACACCTATGTGACCCTCTCCACCGAAGATACCATCATGGGCGAAACCATGACCTATGACGAAGCCAAAAAGTGCGCGGCACTGTTCAAGGCGCATGCGGATGAGATCGACGGCGTGATCATCAGCCTGCCCAACTTCGGCGAAGAAACCGGTATTGCCGACGCCATCAAATGGAGCGGGCTCACCTGCCCCATCCTGATACAGGCCTGTGATGATGATTTTGACAAGTTGCAGCTGGAAAACCGCCGCGATGCGTTTTGCGGCAAGCTATCCCTGTGCAACAACCTCTACCAGTACGGCATCAAGTATTCCCTGACAAGCCGCCACACCTGCCCTATCGACGGCGAGGAATTCCGTGCGGATGTGGCGCGTTTTGCCCGCGTTTGTGATGTGGTCAAGGCCATGCGTACCGCGCGAATCGGGCAGATCGGCGCGCGCGTGATGCCTTTCCGTACCGTGCGCTACTCCGAAAAGCTGCTCCAGCAGACAGGCATCACCGTGGAGACCGAGGACTTCAGCGAGATCCTGGCGGATATCAACCAACTGACCGATGAAGCGCAGATTGCCGCCAAAGTGGAAGAAATCAAAGCGTACGGCAACATCGCCCCGGGTACCGAAGCCATCAAGCTTACGCGCCAAGCCAAGTTGTGCATCGCCATTGAAAACTGGATGGCAGAGCACCATTGCGAGGCCAGCGCCATCCAGTGCTGGGACAGTGTGGAGGCCAACTACGGCTGCGCCATGTGCCTGGTGATGAGCATGATGGGGCAGCGCGGTATGCCCAGCGCCTGCGAGACGGACATCATGGGCGCGGTGAGCATGCTGGCGCTGCTCAAAGCCGGCGGCGTACCCCCCATCTATCAGGATTGGAACAACAATTACAAAAACGAGCCCAATAAGTGCATCAACGTGCATTGCAGCAATTATCCCGCCTGTGCGTTTAGCGAGAAGCCTGAGATTTCCAACCTGGACATTCTGGCCACCACGCTTGGCACCGATGTAAGTTTTGGCGCGCTCAAGGGTCGCGTGCGGCCCTCGGCCATGACGTACCTGAAAGTGACCACAGATGACAAGAACGGCAAGATCAAGTGCTACTTGGGTGAGGGTAATTTTACGGATGATCCCCTGCCCACCTTTGGCGGTGTGGCCGTATGTGAAGTGCCCAATCTCAATGGCCTCATGCGCCACCTGACCCAAAACGGCTACGAGCATCATGTGGCGCTGGCACAGGCGAACTGTGCGGATATCCTGGAGGAAGCCCTTGGCAATTACCTGGGCTGGGATGTTTATCGTCACCAGTAGGGGGAAGGGCTTTTGTGCCCACAAAAGGGGAAGGGGTCAGGGGATGGGTTCCCCTGCACCCCTTTTTGCCACCGAAAGGTGGCTTTTTGTGCGGGGCGGCGCACAGCCGCTTGGGGTGAGGGATGCGCCTGTGGGCGCACCAAAGGGCTTTCCGCTCGCCCTTTGGAAACCTTCGGGTGTCGCCTTCGATGGCGGCGGGTACGGTGCGAGGGGTCGCCCTTGACGTACAGGAAAGTCGTCCGGCGCTGCGGCGCCGACCGACAAGCCTGTCCGCCTGCGAGCGACTCCTAGCACCACCCGCCTTGCTGTACTCTGGCGACAGGGGAGAATTGCTGCCCTTGTTGTATTGTGGTTCATTTATGGTGACAATCATAATGGTAAGGGGTGCTACGCTGTTTTATGGGAATGGTTACGATGGCGTTATGGTGTGATTACGGTTGTGACTTTGTTCATACGAGAAAAAGAATCTTATATACCATGCACTTTACCAAGGAAAGGTATAGCATGCTTCTCAACATAAAACAGCCTTGCTTACAAACCACTTTGAATCCAAGCCACCTGCACAGTGTTTCCACCCCTGTCGCCTGAAGAACACAAGGGGAGGTATGGCGGGTCGCGCGACGGAGGACAGGCTTGTCGGTCGGTGCTACTGCGCGTAGAGCTTCCTAACACAACACCACCCCGCCACGCGCAGTAGCAGCGGACGACTTTCCTGTACTCCTAGCGCGACTTGCCATACCCACCCCGCCTAAGAAGGCGACACCCGAAGGTTGCAAGGGCGAGCGGAAAGCCCTTGCTCGCGCCCGCAGGCGCGAAACCCTACCCAGCGGCTGTGCGCCGCAACGCACAAAAAGCCACCTGCAAGGGGCACCCGAAGGTTTCCAAAGGGCGAGCGGAAAGCCCTTTGGTGCGCCCGCAGGCGCATCCCCCGTCCCACAGCGGCTGTGCGCCGCCCCGCACATAAAGCCCCCTGCAAGGGACACCCGAAGGTTGCAAGGGCAATCAAAATGCCCTTGCCCGCGCCGCAGGCGCGGAACCCCGCACACAAGCCCCAGCTTGACATACCCATTCGTCCATCCTATAATAAACAGGTGCTTTGCCGTGGCAAATGCTCGCGGGCAAAGGCTGGGCATGCTGGCGATACGCCGGCGCGGCAGTGATTCATTGTGCATACTCGCCGGATGGGCCGCCGTAAGGCGCGTTTCTGCAAAGGCAGGTTCCGGCGCAGATGAAATAAGGAGAGATCGATATGACCATCCAACAGCTTGAGGCTACGTGCAAGCAGGTTCGACGCGACATCATCAACATGACCGCCGATGCTGGCTCCGGGCACCCGGGCGGCTCGCTGTCCGCAACGGAAATCCTCGTTGCTCTGTACTTTGAGAAAATGAATGTGGATCCCCAAAACCCCAAGGCGCCACAGCGCGATCGGCTGGTCATGTCTAAAGGGCATGCTACGCCCGGGCTGTACGCGGTGCTGGGGCGCAGAGGGTTCTTCTCGCCGGATCTGTTTCCGACTTTCCGCCAGATCCATAGCCCGCTGCAAGGGCATCCGGATATGAAAAAGTGCCCGGGCGTGGACGCCTCCACCGGTTCGCTGGGGCAGGGCGCATCCATCGCGGCAGGCATGGCGCTGGGCGCAAAACACATGGGCAACCCCTGCCATGTGTATGCGCTGCTGGGCGATGGCGAATGCCAGGAAGGGCTTATTTGGGAAGCTTCCATGGCCGCTACGCACTATAAGCTGGATAATCTCACCTTTATTCTGGACCATAACGGTTTGCAGATTGACGGCAGCAACAGCGAGGTCATGTGCCTTGGCGACATTCATGCCAAGTTTGAGGCGTTTGGCTTCCGCGTGATCGCAGTGGATGACGGCAACGATATCACCAAGGTGCTGGATGCGCTTAACCAGCCCGCGGCTGAGGGCAAACCCACCTGCATCATCTGCCGCACGGTCAAGGGCAAGGGAATTTCCTTCATGGAAAACCAGTCCGGCTGGCATGGCAAGGCGCCCAATAACGAACAGCGTGAACAGGCACTCAAGGAATTGGAGGCGTAACACATGAGTGAGAAGAAAGCAACCCGTGTCGCCTATGGCGAAGCCCTGGTAGAGCTGGGCAAGGATAATGATAAAATCGTTGTGCTGGACGCGGATCTGGCCAGCGCCACCATGACGAACATGTTCCGCAAGGCGTTTCCGGATCGTCATTTTGAAGTCGGCATTGCCGAAGCCAATCTGGTGACCATCGCAAACGGTATGAGCACCATGGGGTTGATTCCCTTCGCAAGCACGTTTGCGGTGTTCGCGGGGCGCTGCTTTGAGCAGATTCGCAACTCCGTATGCTACCCGCACAACAATGTCAAGCTCGCCTTCACACACGCGGGGCTTACCGTGGGCGAGGATGGCGGCAGCCACCAGGCCATTGAGGATGTAGCGCTGATGCGCGTGTTGCCCGGCATGACGGTCATTTGCCCTGCGGATGCAAACGAGACGCTAAAAGCTGTTAAAGCCGCGGTGGAGATTGACGGCCCCGTATACCTGCGCCTTGCCCGCCTGCCCACCGCTGTTTTTGAGGATATGCCCTTTACCGTTGGCAAGGGTCATGTGATGCGCGAGGGGAAAGATGGCGTCATCTTCACCTATGGCACGATGGTGGAAGTGAGCCTTGACGCGGCCAAGCTGCTCAGCGAGAAGGGCATGGAGGTAGCCGTAATCAACATGGCGACCATCAAGCCGCTGGATGAGGACATCATCAACACCTATGCGGCCAAGTGCGGCAAGGTGTTTACCGTGGAAGAACATAACGTGATCGGCGGCCTGGGCGATGCGGTTGGCAGCGTCCTGGCTGGCAGGGGCACGTTCGTGTTTAAGAAGATCGGCGTGGAAGACAGGTTCGGCCAATCCGGCAAGCCAATGGATGTGCTCAGGGAGTATGGACTTTGCGCGGATCAGGTGGCAGAGCAGATACTTGCCGCCAAGTAAGACCTTAGAACATGCAGGGAGATTCGCCTGCCCGGGAGTGCGGGTAACCGTGCGCAAGACCCACCGTAGCGGCTCGCCTGTAAACGAGCCAGCGGCGCCTGACAGGCAACCCTATCTAAAAGCAGCGGCGGCAAACCCCTCCGCTGCTTTTGATTATCATCGCATGCTAGCATCGATAATGACGGATACGTGCCAGGCAAAGGGGTTACGCTGCATGAACTTAACTGTAACCCCCACCGTGGCCGCTTTGCAAAGTAAATCCTATCCCGCAGGAGGCTGCCCATGACGCTGCAAACGCTTCCCTTCCCCTTTACGGTATGCAAAGTACAGGATGCAATCGGCATCGACCTGTCCCATCCCTATACGTTTGCGGCTATCACCGAGGATGAATGCTCGCTGGTGTGCCAAACGTGCTTCACGCCTGGGGAAACCATCGCCCGCGAGGATGGATGGCGTGCCTTTCGTGTGGCGGGCAGCATGGATTTTGGGTTGGTGGGCGTGCTCAGCGGCATCACGGGAACGCTTGCCGCGCAAGGCGTGCCCGTGTTTGCCGTATCCACCTTTGATACGGATTATGTGCTGGTGAAGGCAGACCGCTTTGCGCAGGCGATGGCGGCGCTGGTGGCTCAGGGTTATTCGCTGGAAGCCTGACGTACAGCGCCGCTAGCCCGATGCCGAAGCCTGTTCAGGGAACGCCTGCCCGCGGCGTTCCCTGTTCTCGCGTGAAGCGCGCGAGGGGCATGCTCCCGATCCGGCGCCGTGTGCCTTTTTCGAGCACGTATCTGCGGAAGCTTCGGCATTGCTCCGCCAGCGCCAAGGTTTGCTTTTCGGCTTTTTTTGCGTATAATGGATTGCAAATGACGCAGGAAGAAGGTTATGCCCATGTCCCTGGAAACCGCGCGCCCAAACCTTGAAGCCTTTGGTTTTGCGGATCGGGTGATGACATTTGCAAACAGCAGCGCAACGGTGGAGCTGGCCGCGCAATGCGTTGGCTGCAAACCCGCGCAGATCGCCAAAACACTCTCCTTTCGCGCGGAGGAGGGCGCTATGTTGGTGGTGGCCGCGGGTGACGCAAAAATAGACAACAGCAAATTTAAGGCGCTGTTTCACCGCAAGGCCGCTATGCTAAACCACGACGAGGTTTATGATCTGCTGGGTTTACGCGTAGGCGGCGTGTGCCCCTTTGGGGTGAATGTGCCCGTATATCTGGATGTGTCTCTCAAGCGATTTGATATTGTGTACCCCGCCGCAGGGGACGATCACAGCGCCGTACGCCTGACGCCTGAAGAGCTTGCGACCGCCAGCCGCGCCCTTGGCTGGGTGGATGTGTGCAAGGGCTGGCAGGAGGAGTAACCCATGCAAGATTTGCCCCCCATTGTGCAGTTTTCACACGTGAGCATGCAATATCCCGGTGTGCTGGCCAATGATGATGTGAGCCTTACGATCCGTAAAGGGGAAGTGTTTGCGCTGGTGGGCGAGAACGGCGCGGGCAAGAGCACGCTGATGAACCTGCTCTATGGCCTGCAAAAGCCTACGCTGGGCACCATACACATCAAAGGCACAGCTACTACGGCCAGGCATGATCCGCAGCGCGCCATGGCAATGGGCGTGGGGATGGTGCATCAGCATTTTAAGCTTGTGCCCAGCTTTACCGTGGCGCAGAACATCGCCCTTGGCATGGAGCCAAAGCGGCGGGGGTTCTTCTATGATCAGCGGCGCGTGAACCGTGAAGTGCTGGCGCTGGGGGAGCGTTTCGGGCTGGCCGTAAACCCGCGGGATGTGGTGGGAGAGCTGAGCGTAGGCCTGCAACAGCGGGTTGAGATCTTGAAAGCCTTACGGCGCGGGGCAGATGTACTTATACTGGACGAGCCGACCGCCGTGCTCACACCCAGCGAAACAGATGAACTGTTTACCGTTATCCGCCGCATTGTGGCAGAACAGGGCATGACGGTCATCCTGATTACCCACAAGCTGGGGGAAGTGATGCAGTTGAGCGACCGCGTTGGCGTAATGCGGCGCGGCAAACTGATTGGCGTTGTGGATACGAGCGCTACCGATGAACGGAAGCTTGCCGCCATGATGGTAGGGCGCGATGTGATTTTTGATGAACTGCGCACGGGGGAACCCGGTGAGCAAGCCGTACTTACCGTACAAAACCTGTCCGCCGCGGATGACCGCGGCCTGCCTGCGGTACGTGGCATAAGCCTGACGGTGCATGCAGGCGAAATTGTCGGCGTGTGCGGCGTGGAAGGGAACGGACAAACCGAGCTGACGGAGTGCATCATGGGGATGCGGCTGCAAACCGCCGGAACCGTGACCATCAATGGCGGGGAGGTCAGTCGCCTTGACCCACGCGCCATCCGCGCCATGGGCGTGAGTTGGATTCCGGATGACCGCTTGCGCACAGGCCTGAGCGCCAAGGCAACCGTGACCGAAAATCTGCTGGTAGGCAAGCAGCGCAGGGCGGAGTTCAGCGGTTTTCACATACACTATCAGAAGAAAGCCGCGCGCTCGTATGCACAGAAACTTGCGGATGCTTTTGACATCCGCGCCGGCGGGCTGGACCTGCCGGCGGAGAGCTTGAGCGGCGGCAACATGCAAAAGGCGATTGTGGCACGGGAGTTCAGCTTTGATTCGCCCGTGCTGGTAATCAGCCAGCCTACGCGGGGCGTGGACATCGGCGCCATTGAGTTCATCCATGAGAAAATCATGGAGAAGCGCAACGCGGGCTGTGCCATATTGCTGGTCAGCGCGGATCTGGATGAGCTGTTCCGCCTGTCCGATACGCTGGTTACAATCTATGAAGGGCGCATTACCGCGCGGTTTGCGGCGGGTGAAATCGATAAACAGGGCATCAGCTATTATATGACCGGCGGTCGGCAGGGTGAGGAGGCGCAGGCATGAATACAGGCTTCCTGCAAAGTGTTCGCGCATTGATTGCGCTTAAACCCAAGCAAAAACTGACCGCGCAATACCTGCTATCGCTGGGGGTAGCCGTGCTGCTGGCGTTTTTGGTTGGCGCGGGCATTATGCTGCTGAGCGGGTACGACCCCATTACCTGCTATGGCGCGATGTTTCAGGGGGCGCTGGGCAGACCCCGCGCGCTGGGCAACACGCTGGCCAAAACGGTCACCCTGTGCCTGACCGGCCTGGCCATGAGCCTGGCGGCGAAGGCGGGCATCTTTAACGTGGGCGGCGAAGGGCAGCTGTACCTTGGCGGGCTGGCGGCGGCAATGGTAGGGGCGGGCATGGAAGGCGCGCCCGGGTGGCTGATCATCCTGTGCGCAATCCTGGCGGCGATGGCGGCGGGCGGCGCATATGCGTTTTTACCCGGCTGGCTGAAGGTAAAGCTGAAAGTCAATGAAGTGGTTACCACCATACTGCTGAATACCGCGGCCATCTACTTTTGCAGCTACGTTGCAAACGGCCCGCTGAAAACGGCCGAGCGCGGCATCGCCAGCGGTACGGCCATGGTGTCCAAAGCCGCGTGGTTTACCCCGCTGATTCGCCTGAGCAACCTGACGACGGGTGTTTTCTATGCCGCTGCGGTTGCGCTGATTGTTTGGTATCTCATGACGCGTTCTACCGTGGGGTTTGAAATGAAAATTACCGGCACCAACGAGCGGTTTGCACGCTATGGCGGCATCCGCGCCGAACGACTGATGCTCTGGGGCATGGTGCTATCCGGCATGATTTGCGGCATCGTGGGTTTTATTGAGGTGTTCGGGCTGCACCATCGGTTTTTGACAACCATTTCCAGCGAGTTTTACTTCGATGGGATGCTGGTAGCCATGATTATGCGTTATCAACCCGTTGGGGTCATCTTGATGAGCTTCTTTTTTGCCATCCTGAACATCGGCGGCTCCGCCATGGAGCTTTCGGCGGGCATCAGCAGTGAACTGATGCTCATTGTGCAATCCATCATCATCTTCTTTATGGCGGCAGAAGGCGGCATCAGCGAGATGGTGCGCGCCCATGCCGCCGCGCGGCGGGTGCGGCGCGCGGCAAAGCATGCGGAGAGGGGGCAGGCGCTGTGAGCGAGATATTCAACCTGCTGCTTTTCCAGAACACGCTGCGCACGGCCACGCCGGTGGTGCTGTGCGCTATGGGCTGCCTGCTGAGCGATCAGGTGGGCATTATGAACATCGGCGTGGACGGCATGATGCTCATGGGCGCGTTTTTCGCGGTGCTGGGGAGCTACCTGTTTGGCAGTTGGGCGATGGGGCTGCTGTTTGCGGCGGGAATCGGCGTGCTGCTGGGGCTGTTTTACTACGTGTTTTCCATTAAATTCAAAAGCGATGAATTCATCATTGGTGTGGCGCTGAACATTCTGGCGGGCGGGCTTACGGTGTTCCTGCTGCGCACGCTGTTTGGCGTTAAAGGCTCCTTCAGCGGCCCGGGCATTGTGCCGCTGCCCACCATTCGCATCCCATGGCTGGAAGGCGTGCCGGTGCTGGGCGCGGTGCTCAGCGGCAATACCTTGCTGGTATACGTGAGCTGGCTGTTGGTGCTGGGCATATGGGTACTGCTGTACAAAACGCCGCTGGGCTTTCACCTGCGCGCCAGCGGGGAAGCCCCTGAGGCGCTGCGCGCATCGGGGCGCAGCCCTGAACGGATGAAGCGCTTGGCATCGGTGCTCTGCGGGCTGCTGGCGGCGCTCTCCGGCGCGCATTTGAGCCTGGGGTACCTGACCATGTTCAGCGAGAACATGAGCGCATCTCGCGGGTTTGTGGCGGTGGCATGCGTGATCTTTGGCGCCAGCAATCCGCCGCGCGTGTTTCTGGCGGCGCTTTTGTTCGGGTTCATCGATGCGCTGGGGCTTCGGCTGCAACGCTACATCCCAAGCGATTTAACCAGCATGGCGCCCTATGTGATCACCGTGGCGATGATGGTGGTTGTGGTGCTGCTGCGCCGTAAAAAGCAGCGGTCAACCCTCTGAAAACACAATGGCACCGAAGCAGACAGCCGCGCATACCAAACCGCCATGAAGCGTGATGGTACCGCGCGGCTTTGATTTATCGCCCGTGGCTTAACGCATTCGCGCCTGTGTAAACAGCCCTGCGGCTACTTGCAAAACACCGTCAAACCATGTACAATGAAGCAGTTGATATGCGGCCTTATTCCTGATAATGTCATACAAAGGAGGATACTATGCATTCTTATGTATTCATGACCGATTCGGACAGTGATCTGCCTTTTGCGTTTGTAGACCAGTATGATCTCAAGATGGTATACATGCCCTACATTGTCGACGGGGTGGAATACCTGGACGATCTGGGGCGCTCCGGCAAACAGGCGGAGTATTTCGAGAACATGCGCAAGGGTACCGCACCGGTAACCTCCCTGTTGCCTACGCCCATCTATGTGGAGTATTTTGAGCCGATCCTGGCCAGCGGCAAAGATATCCTGTTTATCTCCTTTTCCAGCAAAATGAGCTCCACCATGAACAACATCCTCGCCGCGCGGGAAGAAATGCTTGAGAAGTATCCCGAGCGCCGCATACTGGTGGTGGATACGCTGAGCATCTCCGCGCCGATGACGCTGCTGCTGCACCGTGCCTATCAGCTCTATGAGCAGGGCAAGGACATGGATGAAGTGGCCGCTTGGGTGGAAGCCAACAAGCTGCGCGCACATGCGTGGTTTACCGTGGATGATCTGAAATACCTCAAGCGCGGCGGCCGTATCAGTTCGGTGGCGGCCACAGTCGGCACCATGCTGGATCTAAAGCCGGTGATTATCCTCACCCGCGAAGGCTCCATGACGGCTGTGGACAAGATTCGCGGCCGCAAGGCGGCGCTGCGCTACATTGCCGATAAAACCGCAGAGAACATCGAAAACCCCGAGGAACAGGAGCTGGTGATTCTCCACGCGGATGCGATGGAGGATGCCGAGCGTCTGGAGGCGCTGATTCGTGAGCGCGTGCCCAATCTGGGTGGAGTGATCAAACAGTTTGTGGGCCCTGTGATCGGCGCGCATTGCGGCCCGGGCACCGTGGCATCCTGCTTTATGGGCAAGGAACGCGCGGTGTAAGTATACACAAGGCGTTACGCTGCATGACTGGGCATAAGCATATGCTATGCACGTTGCCACCAGGCAGGTTGATCATCCACTGGATAAAGCGAATGCTGGCAAACGTCGGACGGTTACCTGGATCAGCAAACATCAGCCATGATTGCTGGTTGCGGTTCTCGCTTTGCAAATGCTCTGTTTAGCCAGTTCAAAGCCCTCGCCACGAGCGAGGGCTTTGCTGTGGCGATAGCGCAGCGCGTGCCATTACTACCCCAAACACGCAAAGGGATTGCGCGTCACTTGTCAATCTCTGAACGTTTGTGTATAATGGACGATGGACTGACCTCGGAATCCCGAACGTTTGCTAGGCGGTGGTTGAGAAATTATGTTCGGCAAGGATAAAATGCTCATTATCGGCGGCAAACCCCTGATGGGTGAAATCACCGTCAGCGGCGGCAAGAACACCGCTGTTGCCGTGATACCCGCAACCCTTTTGAGCGATGAACCCAGCATTATCGAGAATTTACCCGATATTGAAGATGTACACGCGCTGATCGAGATTTTGCAATACCTTGGCGCAAAAACGGAATACTATCCCGGCAAGTACCTCAAAGTGTTTCCGGAACACGCAACCGGCTATAGCGTGCCCTTTGACTTTACCCGACGCCTGCGCGCCAGCTACTACATGCTGGGCGCTTTGCTGGGGCGCGGCGGCCACGCGGAGGTTGCGTACCCGGGCGGGTGCGAGATTGGTTCCAGACCCATTGACCAACACCTGAAGGGCTTTGCGGCCATGGGTGCGACCATCGAAGACCGTGGCGGACTGGTGTGCGCGAAGGCTGATACCCTTAACGGCGCGGATGTTTTCTTTGACATGGTCACCGTAGGCGCGACCATCAACATCATGCTGGCTGCCGTCAAGGCGCAGGGCAACACGGTGATCTACAATGCCGCCAAAGAACCCCACATTGTCGATCTAGCCAACTGCCTGAACTCGATGGGGGCGCGCATAAAGGGCGCCGGTACGGATGTGATCCGCATCACCGGCAAACCGAGCCTGCACGGCACCACGTATACGGTAATCCCCGATCAAATCGAAACAGGAACGCTGATGATTGCCGCCGCCGCAACCCGCGGGGATGTGACCATCCACGGCTGTATCCCTACGCACATGGAAAGCCTGACGGCCAAATTGCTGGAAATGGGCGTTCGTGTGACCGATAACGATGATTCCATCCGTGTGCGCCCGCAGTATGAGCAGCGTGCTGTCAACATTAAAACCCAGGTTTACCCTGGTTTTCCTACCGATTTGCAGCAGCCCATGACCGCGCTTTTATGCATGGCCAACGGCACATCCACCGTATGTGAAACCATTTTTGAGCAGCGCTTCAAGCATTTGGACGAACTGCGCCGCATGGGCGCGCACATTAAGCTGGTAGATCGTACCGTGCTGATCGAGGGCGTGCGGGAAATGTACGGCGCGCCCGTTACCGTGACTGACCTGCGTGCGGGCGCGGCGCTGATCGTAGCCGGGCTGATGTCCAAAGGCATGACCGAAATCTATGAGACTGCCTATATCGACCGTGGATATGAGCGCATCGAAGAAAAGTTACGCTCCTTGGGCGCGGATATCCGGCGTGAGCAGTTATAATGCCTGCGCCACCGCGCCGTTTTGGGCTGGCATGCCATCCCTAAGCTGCGCCAACGGCGTTGTTTCCCGGGGAGGTGAGCCTTCTGTACGACAAAAAACCCTTTGAGGTGCTGGGGCTTACCCCCAGCGCGGATACCGCCAAGGTGCGCGCCGCCTATCGCCAGCGTGTGAAGGCCTGCCACCCTGACCAGTATCAGGAACCCGATGCGCAGCGCGCCGCGCAGGAGCAGCTGGTGGAGCTCAACCTCGCCTACGAAGAAGCGTTGAAGCTTTGTTCGCAGCGCCATGTGGGCTTTAACCTGGTTTCGCAGGAGGAAGCCAAGCACTTTGCCACACGCCTTGTGGAACAGGGCAACCTGGAAAGCGCCCTACGCCAGCTAAACCGTGCCGATGCCAAGGATGCGGAATGGTATTTTATGCAAGGCGGCATCCTGATGGGGATGCGCCAGTACAAAACAGCACACCAGAGCTACCGCGAGGCGGTACGCCGCGAGCCGGACAACAACCAATACCGCACCGGTGCGCTGGATGCAGCACTGGCCATAAAAAAGAACAGCCATCTGCTGTATCGCATCCAAGCCTGGCTGGATGATGTTTTTCACCCGAAGAAGTAACCAAGATGGAAGGGGCTTTTGTGCCCACAAAAGGGGAAAGGGTCAGGGGATGGATTCCCCTGCTACCCCTGTGAGCCACCGAAAGGTGGCTTTTTTGTGCGGGGCGATGCACAGCCGCTGGGGCAGGGGATGCGCCTGCGGGCGCACCAAAGGGCTTTCCGCTCGCCCTTTGGAAACCTTCGGATGTCGCCTTCGAAGGCGGCGGGCAGGGTGCGAGGGATCGCCCTTGACGTACAGGAAAGTCGTCCGGCGCTGCGGCGCCGACCGACAAGCCTGTCCGCCTGCGAGCGACCCCTCGCACCACCCGCCTTGCTGTACTCTGGCGACAGGGGGGAGGGACGGGGGGGGATGCGCCTGCGGGCGCACCAAAGGGCTTTCCGCTCGCCCTTTGGAAACC
>LVAQ01000039.1 GCA_001604105.1 Clostridiales bacterium Firm_11 | reverse complement strand
CATCCGAAGGTTTCCAAAGGGCGAGCGGAAAGCCCTTTGGTGCGCCCGCAGGCGCATCCCCTGTCCCAGCGGCTGTGCGCCGCAACGCACATAAAATGCCCCGCAAAGGCACCCGAAGGTTTCCAAAGGGCGAGCGGAAAGCCCTTTGGTGCGCCCATAGGCGCATCCCCACACAAGCGGCAGTGCGCCGCAACGCACAAAAAGGCCACCTGCAAGGGACACCCGAAGGTTTCCAAAGGGCGAGCGGAAAGCCCTTTGGTGCGCCCGCAGGCGCATCCCCCGTCCCAGCGGCAGTGCGCCGCCCCGCACATAAAATGCCCCGCAAAGGTACCCGAAGGTTTCCAAAGGGCGAGCGGAAAGCCCTTTGGTACGCCCGCAGGCGCATCCCCACACAAGCGGCTGTGCGCCGCCTACGCACAAAAAGCAAGCCCCCCTCTCCAGCATGGAGAAGGGGGCTGCAGGGGGAACGCCCCTTGCTTGCTCAAGCGGAAAGCCGCTGGTAACCCGGCTTATTCTGCCATCTTCTTGTAATTGGCATAGCGGAGTTTGGCATCCGCTTCACTTTGGTCAAACAGGCCCTGCGCCACATCCGGGAACTGCTTGGAGAGGGATGCATACCGGATTTCGCTTTGCAGGAAATCCTGATAGCTGCCCGTGGGCTCCTTGCTGTCCAGGGTGAAGGGGTTCTTGCCCTCATCGGCCAGGGTGGGGTTGTAGCGGTACAGCGTCCAGTAGCCGCTGGCAACAGCACGCTTGGTTTCTTCCTGAGAAAGACCCATGTTGATGCCGTGGTTAATGCAGGGCGAATAGGCGATGATGATGGAGGGGCCTTTGTAGGCTTCGGCCTCGGTCATGGCCTTGATCAGCTGCTGCGGGCTGGCGCTCATGGATACAGAGGCAACGTACACATAGCCATAGCTCATGGCCATCATGCCCAGATCCTTCTTTTTGGTGCGTTTGCCGGCGGCGGCAAATTTGGCGATAGAGGCGGTCGGCGTGGCTTTGGAGCTCTGGCCGCCGGTATTGGAGTACAGCTCGGTGTCCAAAACGAGGATGTTCACATCCTGATTGGCCGCCAGCACATGATCCAATCCGCCGTAGCCGATGTCATACGCCCAGCCGTCACCGCCGATGATCCATACGGATTTCTTGGTGAGCAGATCTTCGCTTTCCGCAACCTGCGCGGCGAGGTCGCCGCTGGTGGCTTTGGCGGCCGTCAGCAATTTTGCGCCTGCCGTCTTGCTGATTTTCGCGTCATCCATGCCTTCCAGCCATTCTTTGCCGGCTTCCTTGAGCGCTTCGCTTGCGCCGTCCATGGCGATAAGCTTGGTCACGGTATCCGCCAGCTTGGCGCGGCGCTGGGTGTAGGCCAGGTTGATGCCAAAGCCGAACTCGGCATTGTCCTCAAAGAGGCTGTTCGCCCATGCGGGGCCATGGCCGCTGTCGTTGACGGTATAGGGGCAGGTAGGCGCGCTGCCGCCGTAGATGGAAGAGCAGCCGGTGGCATTGGCGATGATCATGCGATCGCCAAACAACTGGGTAACCAGTTTCACATACGGGGTTTCGCCGCAGCCTGCGCAAGCACCGGAGAACTCAAACAGGGGCTTGAGCGCCTGGCTGGCTTTGATGGAGTTGATAACCTCCGGCCGTACCTCGGGCACGGTGGTGGCAAATGCCCAGTTCTGCTCCTGCACGGTCTGGGTTTCCAGGGGCTTCATGAACAGCGCTTTGCCTTTGGCGGGGCACACATCCGCGCAGTTGCCGCAGCCGGTGCAATCCAGCGGGCTTACCTGAATGCGGAACTGCATACCGTCAAACTCTTTGCCGGTCGCCTTTTTGGTTTCAAAGCTGGCGGGCGCGTTCTTCATGAATTCTTCGCTCACATAGGTAGAGCGGATGGCGGCGTGCGGGCAAACCAGCGAGCAGGTGCCGCACTGGATGCACTTGGCGATATCCCACTCGGGAACCGTCACGGCAATGCCGCGCTTTTCGTACTTGGTGGTGCCGGTGGGCACAAAGCCGTCGGGGGTGAACGCGCTCACAGGCAGCTTGTCGCCTTCCTGCGCGAGGATGGGCTCGATCACCTTCTCAAAGTAGGCATCAGACTCAACTTTGGCAGGTACGGCGCCGGTGGTGGCGTTGGCCCACTCCGCGGGTACGGGGATCTCTTTCAGGCCGCTGATGGCTACATCAATGGCTTCATAGTTCTTCTGGACAATCGCGTCACCCTTCTTGCCGTAGGTCTTTTTCGCGTAGTCCTTCATGTACTTGTCCGCCTCGGCATAGGGGATCACCTCTGCCAGCTTGAAGAACGCGGCCTGCATGATGGTATTGATACGGTTGCCCATACCAACCTTCAGCGCCAGCTCAATGGCGTCAATGTTATAGAAGCGAACCTTCTTCTGGGCAAGTTGCTGCTTCATGGAAGCGGGCAGATGATCGCCCATTTCCTCGGCAGTCCACGGGCTGTTGAGCAGGAACACGCCGCCTTCCTTGAGGCTGGAAAGCATGTCATAATGCGTCACATAGCTGGGGTTGTGGCAGGCCACAAAATCAGCCGTGTCAATCAGATAGGTGCTCTGAATGGGCTTTTTGCCAAAACGCAGATGGCTGACCGTAAGTCCGCCGGATTTCTTGGAGTCATAGGCGAAATAGCCCTGCGCGTACAGGTCGGTATGGTCGCCGATGATCTTGATGGAGTTCTTGTTGGCGCCCACGGTGCCATCCGAACCCAGGCCGTAGAATTTGCAGCCGATGGTGCCTTCCGGCGCGGAAACGAGCTTCTCGCCCAGCGTCAGGCTAAGACCCGTCACATCGTCATCAATACCCACGGTGAAGTGGTTCTTCTGCTCACCGTCAAAGTTGTCATACACAGCCTTGACCATGGTGGGCGTAAACTCCTTGCTGCCAAGGCCGTAGCGGCCGCCCAGCACCTTGATATCGGAGATGCCGTTTTCCAGCAGCGCCGCGCACACATCGGTGTAAAGCGGCTCGCCCAAAGAGCCGGGCTCCTTGGTACGATCCAGCACGATGAGCTTCTTGCAGGTGGCGGGGATGGCGGCCAGCAGCTTATCCGCCTTGAAGGGGCGGTACAGGCGCACTTTGATGAGGCCCAGCTTTTCGCCCTTCTGGTTTAGGTAGTTGATGGTTTCTTCAATGGTATCGCAGCCGCTGCCCATGGCGATGATCACCTTGTCGGCATCCGGCGCGCCCACATAGTTGAAAGGCTTGTAGTCGCGACCAACCAGCTTGCTCACCTTGGCCATCACATCTTCCACGATGCCGGGCACGGCGTTATACTGGCTGTTGGCGGCTTCACGGTTCTGGAAGTAGATATCCGGATTCTGTGCCGTGCCCGCCTGATGGGGATGCTCGGGGTTGAGCGCACGGGCGCGGAAAGCCTTCACCTTATCCCAGGGCATGAGGGGCGCGATGTCCTGATACTCGATCGCTTCAATCTTCTGCACTTCGTGGCTGGTGCGGAAGCCATCAAAGAAATGTACAAACGGCACACTGCTCTCCAGCGTGGCAAGGTGCGCAATCAGCGCCATATCCATGGCTTCCTGCACGCTGTTGCTGGCAAGCATCGCAAAGCCGGTCTGGCGGCAGGCCATCACGTCCGCGTGGTCGCCGAAAATGCTCAGCGCATGGGCAGCAAGCGCGCGGGCGCTCACATGGAAAACGCAGGGCAGCAGCTCACCGCTGATCTTGTACATGTTGGGGATCATCAGCAAAAGACCCTGACTGGCAGTAAACGTGGTGGTAAGAGCTCCGCCCGCAAGGCTGCCATGCACAGCGCCAGCTGCGCCCGCCTCGCTTTGCATTTCCTGCACGAGCACCTCTTGCCCAAACAGGTTCTTCAGGCCCTTGGCCGCCCATTCATCCACTACCTCCGCCATTGGCGAAGAGGGGGTGATCGGGTAAATGGCCGCCACATCGCTGAACGCATACGCCACGTGGCCTACGGCGGTATTGCCGTCAACGGTCATTTTGATTGACATTGGTCGTCCCTCCTTAAAATATGGTTCCTATTGAATACCGTTTGCCCATGACCGCAGCGCGGCCATCCCGCCGGAGGCGGACGCCCAAGCGTACGCCTTTCACGGCGACGTACGGCCCAAACAAACGGAGGATTCCAACAAACATATATTATAGGAACTTGACAGAAAAAAGTCAAGCAACGCAACGGCCAGCGCAAGCTTGCGCCAACGCTTCCAGAAGCGCGGAAACCGTTTCCATAACAAGGGCTGGCACACCTTCGCCCCTTTGTGTAAAAAATAATTAAATCTTACAAAAAAGCTTATCCCCCTTGGGTTAGAGGGCTGTAACCCCCCTGCCCAAGGGGGGTGGGGGCAAGGGCATTTCGGTTGCCCTTGCAACCTTCGAGTGGTTCCCTTGCAGGGGGCTTTATGTGCGCAGGCGGCGCACAGCCGCTTGGGCAGGGTTCCGCCCTGCGGGGCGGGCAAGGGCTTTCCGCTCGCCCTTGCAACCTTCGGGTGCCTTTGCGGGGCATTTTATGTGCGGGGCGGCGCACTGCCGCTGGGGGCGCAGGGGTTCCGCCCTGCGGGGCGGGCAAGGGCTTTCCGCTCGCCCTTGCAACCTTCGGGTGTCGCCTTCTTAGGCGGGGTGGGTATGGCAAGTCGCGCTAGGAGTACAGGAAAGTCGTCCGCTGCTACTGCGC
>LVAQ01000038.1 GCA_001604105.1 Clostridiales bacterium Firm_11 | reverse complement strand
CGTCAAGCGGAAGTTGCCAGATGATATTTCCAGATTCCCCGAGCCAAAGCACCGTGCAGGTCGCCAAGCAGCCACCGCCGCTTGCGGCGGCTTGACCTTGAGAGGGGCGGTTCGGGGCGCTACCCTCTAAAGGCGACGGGAGGAGCCACTAACCGATGATATTCCCGAGTTCCCGTCGCCGCCGACACTCCAGCGCCCCGAACCGGCGCTGTCAAGGTTGGCGGTGAACAATGGTGTCAGTTGGCGCGTTCCTTCTCAAGCTCGTAAAGGTGTTGCATGTTCAGGTATGCCTTCTCGCCCCACGCAGAGGATGAAACGTGCCTGAGCCTTGCACATACCAGCATCAGCGCGCTGTTGCCGTCCGGGAAGCAGCCGACAACTCTGGTACGCCGCCTGATCTCACGGTTGATCCTCTCGATGCCGTTGTTGGTGCGGATACGCAGCCAATGTTGCGAAGGGTAGTTCGTATAGGTCAGCGTTTCGACGATGCCTTCTTCAAGCGTTTTTGCGGCGCTGCCGAGCTTGGTTTTCCGCAGATACTCTGCCACTTCCTGCGCTTTACGTAAACAGGCTGCCTGGTTTTCCTGCGCAAAGATCGCTTTGAGCATGGCACCGACTTCTTTAGCACGGGCACGGGATACCTGGCATAGGATGTTGCGCATGAAATGCACCATACAGCGCTGGTACTGGGCTTGCGGAAAGACTTCGGCAATCGCCCCAACCAAACCGTTGCATTTGTCGCCCGTGATCATCCGCACGCCACGGAGGCCGCGTTTCGCAAGATGCCGGAGAAAATGAAGCCAACTTTCCGTATCCTCCCGACCGCCCTCGCAAGCTCCGATCACCTCCCGGTTCCCATCCTCGTTCACGCCCAGCGCGACCAGAATCGCGACGTTCTCAATCGTTCCGCCCCAGTTCTTCTTGAGGTAGATGCCATCCAGAAACACGTATGGATACGCCGATTTCAGTTCGCGGTTGCGCCATGCTTCGATCTGAACGTAGACCTTCTTGTTCAGCTCGCTGACCGTGCCGGG
>LVAQ01000004.1:139275-176956 GCA_001604105.1 Clostridiales bacterium Firm_11 | reverse complement strand
CTATCTTACAGGTTCCCCGCTCATTGAGCTACTTTTGTTGCACTTATTTTTTCAATCCGCCAGCAAATGATATTTTGAAATCAGGCGCGGATTTCTACTTGTCAAATGGTTATGGTTGTGGTATAATTCGCTTCGCTATGAATAATGCGTATGGGATTATAGCTCAGTTGGTTAGAGCGCCACGTTGACATCGTGGAGGTCGATGGTTCGAGCCCATTTAATCCCACCAGCAATACCAACCCTTGTTGGTACAAAGACCTCGCCGATTCCGGCGAGGTCTTTGGTTTCCATCAATACCACTCATAAAGCCTGACTTCCCACTACACATCTTGCGGAAAGTAGCAGGCACTCACAATCTACATCATGAATTTGCCATTGGTTTTCAATGCGCTCCAAGAAATCTAGAAAGTCATAAAGCGTCAAGGATTTCCGCGCAATCGTACCATGACGCATCCATTCATCCGAAAAACAGATTGCACATTGTTGATGAATCATTCCCCTTTATGACAACCCTCTACAAAAGACGGCGCTTGCTGGGCGTGCAGTGCTTGCTTCAAACGCCTTGTCAGTTCTTCGCGTACATGGATAGGATTGATACACACACAATCCGCACCAAAACTCATCAGTATGCCATACCCGTAATCGTCCTGGATGAAGTCGAGGGATACACGGTAGTGCGCGTCATCCACGGGCATGATGGAATCCTCCCTGCAATAATCCAGCATACGGTTCATGGCGCTCGCGCGCACGATCAGCTCAATGGGGCTTGTTTTCTTAGACATCGCATCGGTAAAAGCAGTGAAGGCGGGCGGTATTGCCCGTGGCGTAAATGTACCCTCCTGGGTGGCTATTTCTGCCATGCGGGAAATATTGAACAGGCGGAAGTCCTGTTTCCTTACACAAAAACCTTGGAGATACCAACGGTTAGCCTTGAGCAGGAGCTGATGCGGCTCAACCTCGCGCAACGTCTTTTCACCTTGCCGATTCCAGTATTGAAAAGTCAGCCTCTTTCGCCCATCGAGCGCGGCACGAATTTGCTCAAGTTTTGGACGCAGATTGTATCCCCCTATCCAATCTGCAGCATCAAACATGATTTGATTGGCGCGAAAGCCAATCTCCTGTTCATGTTCCTTTGGTACCATGCTGGCGATTTTCGCAAGCGTGTGCGCAATCTCTTCATGGGAAAAGGCGCTGGAGGCGAAACCCAGCCCCATCATCATAGATGCGAGATCGCTTCGCGTGAAGATACCCTTTGTTACTTTGTAGCTTTTCATCATTGCGATACCGCCGCCAACGCCGGGGGACGTTACTATCGGAATCCCCGCCTCGTTGATAGAAGCAATGTCCCGATAGATCGTGCGTAGCGAAACATCAAAACGCTCGGCAAGTTCTTTGCCAACTACGCTTTCTTTTGAGAGCAGTATCATGACAATGGCCAGCAGACGCTCGATTTTCATGTCGAAATCCCTCCATTCATTATTCTACATTGCTGACAGTATGTCGTCAACAATTGGTGTTATACTGAGGGCAAATAGCTAAGGAGGGTGTTCTATGGATATCAAGCAGGCGTATCTTCAGGTGCTCAGCAAGGCGAACCGTATCGCACTGGCCACGGCCGTTGGCACCATGCCAAATGTACGCATTGTCAACTTCTGCTTCGATGCAGATCGGCTTGATGTACTCTATTTTGCTTCGGATCGAAGCAATCAAAAAGTAGAGGAATTGCGTGAAAATGAGCATATCGCCTTTACTACCATCCCAGATGAGGGGATTGAACATGCAAGGTCAAACCATGCCATCGTTCTGCAAAGCAAGCGCTCGATTGCAGACCTGTCGGCTGCGTTTACCGCAAAAATCCCGGGATATGACGAAACCATCGCAGCTATCGGAGACACGCTTGATGTGTTTGAGATCCACACGGCTGATGCTTTCGTAATTCTGGATTTCGAGACGGCTGGTCCCGTTGCGTTTTCACTGTAGAGTAAGGCTCCCTCCGCATCCATGTTACAAATGCTGGCTGTAACAGCAGCGGGTTCGTTGCTTCAAAAAATGCTCATCCATCGGGTGGGCATTTTTTATCTGCCCGCAGAACACTGGAAAGAAGGCTCCTGTATCAGGTCAATATACATAAGAGGATGATTCGGCAAAAGGGTTGCAAGGTCTCCTGCATCCAAAGGGCGGCTGTATGCGTGGCGCCGCACATACCTTACTTCTTTTGCTCTGGACAGGATAACCAGCCGCGCATACGCGAAGGTACGGGCGCAGCCTCAGCATTGCGCGCGTAATTCGGTTACGTAATCCGCCAAAGGGCAAGCGCTGCAATGCACAGTCTGCAGGGGTAATTGACACATAGCAAAGGATGATTGGAAGCATCTTGGGGATTTCATCGAATAACTTAAAAGTTCATTGCTCTCGGCCTACATTCGCTATAATGTACATAATAGTTAATATCAACAAAATTAACAATGAAAAAATGTTAGTATTGACATGCTGATGGTTTTATTATATACTGCACACAGAAAGTACATGTTTACTAAAAGATTAATGCCATATACGACATACCCCCAACAACTGGGAGAAATTGCGATACGTAACCCTGGATTACGCCGCCATATTACATCCTGCCGTTTGCAGGCGGGGATGTAAACAACACCGATCAGCTTGCGAAGGAAGGGCCCTCCTTCGTAGCAGATAGATCATGAGTAGCTCATCAATAAAGGGGAGGCAGTCAAATGAAGAAGCTGGTTTCGATCTTCTTGGCACTGACCATGCTGTTGACCATGGCCGTGGGCATTACCTCGGCTTCGGCAGCTGAAGTTACAACCTTCGATTTTTGGACGTTTAACGAACTGCATGTGGAATTCTATCTCGTGATGGCCGAAATGTGGAATGAGGCAAACCCAGACCGACCCATTGCCATCAACCCCACCTCGCTTGCGTATGACGATATGCACAACAAGCTGCTGATCGCCTTGCAATCCGGCGAAGGCGCACCCGACATCGTGGATATAGAGATTGGCAAATATGCCAACTTCCTGATGGGCGAGACGCAGTTGGTACCGCTCAACCGTGTGGTAGAGCCGGAATTGGACAACATCGTGAAGTCCCGTGTGGATATCTATGCCAAAGATGGTAACTACTACGGCATCTGCTTCCACGTTGGCGCTTCGGTAACCTATTATAACAAGGACATCCTGGAAGCCGCGGGCGTTGATCCTGCCAGCATCGTAACGTGGGACGATTATGCGGCAGCCGGGCGCAAAGTGCTTGAGACGGTGGGCGTTCCCATGTGCACCGTTGAATCCAACGATCCCTGGTCCTTCTGGCAGATGCTCACCGAGCAGGGCAGCGATCTGCTTACGCCCGATGGCCTGCCCAATGTGAATACCCCCGAAATGGCCAAGGGTCTCCAGTTCTATCAGGATATGATCGCAGAAGGCACTGCCATCGTAGCGCCCGGCGGCGGTCACCACGCGGAAGAGTACTACGGCTACATGAATGCCGGCGGCGCGGCCTCAATCACCATGCCCTTCTGGTACATGGGACGCTTTACGGATTATATGCCTGACCTCGCCGGCAAAATCCTCGTAATGCCCAACCCCGTGTTTGAAGTTGGCAATCCCCGCTCGGTTGGCTTGGGCGGCACAGGAACATCGGTCACCACCCAGTGCGAGAATCAGGAGCTGGCTGTTGATTTCCTCGGGTATGCCAAGCTCTCAGAGGAAGGCAACCTCAAGATCTGGGAAATCATGGGCTTTGACCCGATCCGCAAAGCGCTGTGGGGTCATGAAGAACTCAAGAACCCGAATAAGTTCATCGACTATTTCGCAAACTTCCCCTTCGATGCGTTGATCGAAGTGCAGGATGAAATTCCCGCGATCGTCGTGAGCGAAAACCTTCCCAAGACCATGACCGCCATCCGCAGCACGATCATGTACCGCGCATTTGAGACCATGGAAGATATCCCGACCATGCTGGCTGAGGAGCAGGATATTCTGGAGAAAACCCCGAATTGACGTAGCATACGAGTCAACATGAAATTTGGCGCGGTGAGCAGGTTAGCTGCTCACTGCGCCTGTTCGGAAGGTGAACGCGATGAGCGTAAAAAACAGTACCCTCCCGGAGCGGGGCAAGGCAGGCGGAAAGGCAAATAACTTGCTGCATCGTTTCAGCTACAACCAGAAACTTGCCCCCTATGTGTTTATCACACCATTTTTGATTACATTTCTCGTGTTTTTTCTGTACCCGATTTTTTCCACAGTGGTGATGAGTTTTCAGAACATTTTGCCTAATCAGGTTCAATTCATCGGCCTGCAAAATTACCGCAATTTAAACGACCCCATTTTCTTCAAGGCCATAAGCTTGAACCTTCGCTACACCCTTGTTACCCTGCTGGTGCTAATACCCCTGCCTATGCTCCTGGCTGTGCTGCTGGACAGCAAACTGATGCGCGCGCGTAATTTTTACCGCTCCACACTGTTTATTCCCGCGCTTACATCCGTTGTGGTTGCAGGCACCATTTTCCGCCTGATTTTCGGGGAAATGCCGGGGTCGCTTGTCAACCAGCTGGTTGGCCTGTTTGGCGTCAAGCCTGTCAAATGGTTGAAGCTTGCGGATACCAGTTTTGCGGCGCTGATCACGCTGGCGACATGGCGCTGGATGGGTGTGAATCTGCTGTACTTTTTGGCAGGGCTTCAAAATATCCCCGCGGAGCTTTATGAATCCGCGGAAATCGACGGCGCGAATGCCTGGCACCGTTTACGCAGCATCATCATCCCCATGCTCAAGCCCGTTACGGTGTATGTGATCACCATCAGCATTTACGGTGGCATGGCCATGTTTACCGAAAGCTTTATGATGTTCTCCGGAAACCGATCGCCAAACAATATCGGCTTAACCATTGTGGGGTACCTATACCGCAAGGCCTTTGAAGAAAACAACATGGGATACGGCAGTGCCATAGGCCTTGTGCTGCTTGTTATCGTGATGGTAGTAAACGTGATACAGTTGCACATCAACGGCACACTCAGAAAGGAGAAACGCAAATGAAACAACGCAAAAAGCTGATCTCCATCCTGCTTGTGGTGCTGTTCACACTGCTGGCCATGGTCGTTCTGCTTCCATTGTTTGCCATTTTCCTGGCTTCTTTCAGACCCTCTACGGAGATTTTCCGCAAGGGACTTAACCTGGATGTCGATTTGTCGATCATGTCGCTGGATAACTACCAATACCTGTTCACCGGCAACGAAGGCTATTTCCAATGGTTTGGGAACAGTTTGCTGCTGACGGTTGTACAGGTGACCCTTACGCTGGTTGCCAGCGCGTTTGTGGGGTATGGGTTTGCCATGTACCAGTTCAAAGGGAAAAACCTTTTCTTTGGCTGTGTGCTGTTGGTGATGATGGTGCCGCTGGAAATCATCATCCTGCCGTTGTTTCAACTGCTCATGGGCATCAAGGCAACGTTTGGCATCACCTTAATTGATACCTATGCGGGCATTATCCTGCCCTTTATCGCGCAAGCCATGCCTATCTTCTTCTTCCGCCAGTACATGAGCGGGCTGCCGCATGATTTTGTGGACGCGGGCAGGGTGGACGGCTGCAGCGAGTATGGTATCTTTTTCAGGATTATGATGCCGCTGGCGATACCCTCGTTTGCCGCAATGGGCATCCTGGTAGGCATGAACAGCTGGAATGGTTTCCTGTGGCCGTTGATTGTCATTCGCAGCCAAAGCAAGCTGACACTGCCCCTTGGGCTTGCCTCGCTGTTATCACCCTACGGGAATAACTACTCCGTTTTGATCGCAGGCTCGGTCATGGCCATTGTACCGATTTTGGTACTGTTCATCAGCTTCCAGCGATACTTCATTGAGGGCATGACGGCCGGTGGTGTAAAGGGCTAACCAAGCCGGAGCAAAGGATGTGGTTCTTTGATCATTTTTGTGGATAAGGATAGCGTACCTTTTTTTGAGGCGCTTGCCAGTGAAGTGCGCGTGGAGATCATGCATCTTCTTGGCAAAGAAAGCTTGAATATCAAGCAACTCGCCGAAAAGATCGGTATCAGCAGCCCGATTATGACACGACACATCCAGAAGCTGGAAGCCGCCGGGTTGGTAAAATCCAGCCTGATTACCATGAATGGCGTAAGCCAAAAGAAGTGCGTGCTCATTGAAACAGAGTATCGGTTGCAGTTGCCCCACAAGGATATATCCCAGAACATCCTGGAAGTCTCCATCCCGGTGGGGCACTACAGCGAAATCCAGGCGAAGCCAACCTGCGGCTCCGCAACGGAGGATATCATCATCGGGTACTTTGATGAGCCCCGTTTCCTAATGGATCCCCAGCGGATGAACGCACAGATTCTCTGGTTTACGCAAGGGTTCGTTAATTACGCGTTCCCCAACTACCTGCTGCCCAGCCAAACGCTGGAAGAAGTGGATATCAGCCTTGAGCTTTCTTCGGAAGCGCCTGGGTATAATGAAGACTGGCCTTCGGATATCACATTTTACCTCAACGGCACCAAACTGTTCGTATGGACATGCCCCGGGGATTTTGGCAAACGGCACGGCATCCTTACCCCCAATTGGTGGCAGGCTAATCAGTACGGTTTGCTCAAGCAGATTCGTATCGACCGCACCGGCACGTACCTGGACGAGGTACGTGTGAGCGAAGTAACCGTCATGGATGTGGGCAATGATTTGCCAACGTGGAACCTGCGCCTTGAGGTGAGCGAACACGCTGAGCACATCGGCGGCTTAACGCTATATGGCAAGAAGTTTGGCAATCATAATCAGGATATTCTGGTACGCACCTTTTACACCTCGCCGGAGGATGAACGCAACAAAGTGAAAGATTTTTGGTATGGGCGCAACAAAACCATGCAGGAAACCGCCAGCATCTTTCGCTTTGCAGAGGAAGAGGTTAAACGATGAACCTGTATGTACAGACCTCCCGCGTCCATGGCAGGGCAAGCCCTTTGCTGTATGGGCACTTTCTGGAGCATTTTCATAGGCAGATCTACGGCGGCGTTTTTGCGCCCGGGCATCCTCTGGCAGATGAAGACGGCTTCCGCATGGATGTGTTGGAGGCGCTGCGTCACATCAAAGTGCCCATTCTGCGATGGCCGGGGGGCTGCTTTGTATCCGCCTATCACTGGCAAAAGGGCGTTGGCCAAAATCGTGTAGCCAGTTTTGACAAGGCATGGCGCGTAGAGGACAGCAACCGCTTCGGTACGGATGAGTTTATCAAGCTTTGCCGCAAAATCGGCTGTGCCCCTTACCTGTGTACAAACGCAGGCACCGGCACATTGGAAGAAATGAGCGACTGGGTAGAATACTGCAACCTGACCAAGCAGGGCGAATTCGCAAAACAGCGCATTGCCAACGGCTTTCCCTCGCCCCATCAGGTTAAGTACTGGAGCATCGGCAACGAAAACTACGGTTCCTGGGAATTGGGCGCAAAAGCCCCTGAAGAATGGAGCCGTCTGGTGTTGGAAGCCGCAAAGCTGATGAAGCATGTGGATCCCACGCTGTCACTTTCCGCGGCGGCCATCGCGGATATCGATTGGAATTTGCACCTGCTGCGCGCTGCCGGGCACCAGCTCGATTGGATATCCATCCATGCGTATTGGGATGCAATCCATAACACAAACGCGCTGGCAACCTATGGGCAAACCATGGCGTATACCCAATCGCTGGGCGAATCCATCGACAAGGTACGGGGGCTTTTAACAGCGCTGGGGCTGCAAACAAGCATCAAGATCGCCTTTGATGAATGGAACCTGCGCGGATGGTATCACCCGGGCATGCATACCGCGCAGCTGGCACGCACGGAGGCAGAGTACCTAACCCCCCGAGACGCCAATGATGATAACAGCGCCTACACCATGGCGGATGCTGTCTTTACCGCATGTTTCCTCAACGAGCTGAACCGGAACTGCGATATCGTCGGCATGGCCAATTTCGCGCCTGCGGTAAACACGCGTGGGTGTATCTATACCCATGACAAGGGTATCGTGCTAAGGACCACCTACCATGTATTTGACCTGTACGTGAACCATCTTCTGCCCACCGTGGTAGATGCCTACTGTGAAGAGATGCCCCTAGCGGTTTTTACTGACAAGCAGAACTGCCCGGTGCAGGTTAACCAACTGGATGTGATTGCCACCGTCGGGGATACGGCGGATCAGGTGGTGCTGGCCGTGGTCAACAAGGCTGAGTATGATGCTGTTGAACTTTCCGTTCAGATTGATCAACGCAAACCATTGCGCTATTGCTGCCTAACCCTAGACGGGGAAACCGCCAATAGTTATAACGATGTGGATGTGCAAGGCGCAAGCATCCGCAGTACGCCATGGCAACCAGCAGCTTCACCGTTACGCTTGCGGATTTCGCCGCATTCGGTTAATATTATCAAAGTGGAAATGCCGCGTTAGCACAGCAACGTATGTATGAATTCAAAGCTTGGCTGCGCTTGGAACCGCATCAGGCGTTGCCGCGAATGTTGCCTTTGCGCACAGTGCGCGGTATGAAAACTACGCCGCAAGATGCTTATGGTAGCCGAACGCTGTTGCTGAAATGCCGCGCGGATGGATATATCCATTATTACCACGGGATGCTTATTGAAACGCAAGGAGAGTTACGATGAAGAAGGCCAGCATGATTTTGGACAAAGACTTTTCGATCGGAAGCATTGACCCAAGGGTATACGGCTCATTTATTGAGCATCTTGGCCGTGCCGTGTATGGCGGCATCTATGAGCCGACTCACCCGACGGCCGATCAAAACGGCTTTCGGCGGGATGTCATGGAAATGGTACGCAAGCTGCGCATGCCCATTGTGCGGTATCCGGGCGGGAATTTCGTCTCCGGTTTTCGCTGGGAAGACAGCGTTGGCCCTCGCAATCAGCGCCCCAGCCGACTGGATTTAGCTTGGTATACCACCGAAACCAACGAGGTTGGCTTGCATGAGTTTGTTGACTGGGCAAAGCAGGCCAACACCGAAGTGATGTATGCGGTCAATCTGGGCACACGCGGTGTGGATGCCGCGCGCAATGTCGTCGAATATGCCAACCATCCCTCGGGAAGCTATTGGAGCGATTTGCGCGTACAAAACGGCGCGAAAGACCCATTTGGCATCAAACTGTGGTGCCTGGGCAATGAGATGGATGGCGATTGGCAAATCGGCCATAAGAGCGCCTATGAGTATGGGCGTTTAGCCAATGAAGCGGGCAAGGTTATGAAGCTTGTGGATTCCAGCATCGAACTGGTGGCCTGCGGCTCGTCCTCCCGTGAAATGGCGACCTATGGCGATTGGGAATATCAGATGCTGATGGAGTGCTATGATCAAATCGAGTATGTGAGCCTGCACCGCTATTATGGCAACGCGGCCAATGACACGCCCGCCTTCCTCGCCCGCAGCGTGGAAATGGATATGTTCATCAACGAAGTGGTAGCCATCTGTGATGCTGTAGGCGCAAGAAAGCGTAGCAAGAAGAAGCTGAACCTCTCCTTTGACGAGTGGAACGTTTGGTATCACTCCAACGCGCAGGATAAGGAAATCGTCAAGCAGGATAAGTGGAACCGTGCCCTGCCGCTGCTAGAGGATATCTATAACTTTGAAGATGCGCTGCTGGTTGGCTCCATGCTCATTACGTTCCTGCGCAATGCCGATCGCGTAAAGGTTGCGTGCCTTGCGCAGCTGGTGAACGTCATCGCCCCCATCATGACGCGCAATGGCGGCGGCGTGTGGGCGCAGACAATCTATTGGCCGCTGATGCAGGCCTCGATGTACGGGCGCGGCACCGCGCTGCGGCCTGTGGTGCAGAGCCCGACGTATGACTGTGCGGATATTGAAAAGGTGCCGCTGCTAGACGCCACCGCCACCATGGGCGATGATGGCTCGCTTACTCTGTTTGCGGTCAATCGCGATATGGCGGAAGATATGTCGCTTTCCGTTGATTTGCGTGCGTTTGAGGGGCTTCGGGTAGTGGAGCATTCCGTGCTGCATCATGCGGATGTCAATGCCATCAACACGGAAGCTGCGCCCGACACCGTATCCCCGACCCAAGGAGAACTTGGGCAGATGGACGGCGGCAAACTGACCATCTCCCTTCCGTACCTCAGCTGGAACGTCATTCGGCTGGAAAAAGTGCGCGCATAAGCCGTAAGCGCGAGGTTGGTGCCGCAACTGGATTGCGAATATCCGTTTTCTGGCAACAAGCCATGCAGCTCAGCATCCAATCGAACGCCAAGGGACGCAAACGTGCGTAGCTATCCCACCGCCGAGCTATCATCATCCCATGCTGGTAAGGGTTAGCATGCGCTGCAAAACCATAACCACACAAACAAAAGACCGTTGCACCACGAAGGGCAACGGTCTTTTATTTTGGGAAATCAAACAGCAGAACAATCCACAAACTTTACCGCATCATTTTCACAGCGCCAATGCATCGAAAGCCCTGGTGAGGCTTGCCTCCGCCAGCGCAGGTGTTTCACGCGTTTCGTGGCGGCGGCGTATTGCTGGCTACTGATAAGTCCGCGGGAGACAAAGCGTTACCCTGCGTTACTCGCAGGGATACACAAGCCCCCACTGCGCGCGCAGTTGATCCATGACCTGCATCACGCGGACGATCTCGCTGTGGGGCATGGCGGGGCACTCGACCCATCCCTGCGTAACTGCCTCCACGGCGGCCTGCATTTCGTACTCATACCCGGTAATCTGGGGCGGTACAGTATACATGCGCGTTTCCTGGCCTTCGGCTCGCGGCACCACAGTGATGGTTGCGGGGTTGTTGATGTTATCCACTTCCAGCGTGCCATTCGTGCAAAACACCATACCGCGACGGTCACCCGCACAGGTGACGGATGCGTTGAGGATTGCCATCTCGCCAGTTTCGTAGGTTAGGGTGATGCTTTCCTGCATATCGACGCCGGTATCCATCATCTGTACCGTGCTCTGCATCGAGGCGACTTTGTCGCCAAAAACCATCGATGCGAAATTGATCGCATACACACCCAGATCCAGCAACGCGCCGCCGGCAAGCTCCGGCTCGCGAATGCGTTGCTTATGCACAATGGGGTAGCATAGATTGGCGGTGAGCATTTTCGGCTCGCCGATGAAGCCGCTTCCAAGGATATCCAGGATCATCTGCCGGGCAGGCTGATAGCGCGTCCAAATCGCCTCCGCCATCAGGAGCCCTTTTGCACGCGCCATGGCCGTAACCTCTTCCGCCTGGCGGGCATTGACGGTGAATGCCTTTTCACACAGCACATGCTTGCCATGCGCGATGCAGCGTTTCATATGCTCGTAATGGTGGGAATGGGGCGTGGCAACATACACCAGATGCACATCGGGGTCGCTGAGCATATCTTCATAGGAGCCATAGGCCTTTTGAAACCCGTATTGCTCAGCGAAGCGGCGCGCACGCTCGCCATCGCGTGATGCGACCGAATACATGCAAAGCGATTGGTCTCCCTGCGTGATCATGGTCGATAGCGTACTAGCCATTTTCGCGGCGATGTCTCCAACGCCAAGGATAGCAACATTAACCATACGCGGCACCTCTTTCCTTGCCAGTGGGGCAGTTTATGGGAAGTATTTCTCGGTAGCGACATGGAGCACCGCGCCACGGCAAAGGTTTTGCCGCCTAGGCAAGCATCGCCTGAATCTGTTCGATTTGCGCGCCGGAGAGCATCCGCACATCACTGTTGGCAGCGCCGGTTGCGGAGTCTTCGATCAACGCCAGCTTGGTATCCTTACGGGTCACGGTATTGTGCCACAGTGTCGCGGGTATATTGTACACCTTCAGCGGCTCCATGTCCACTTTGTCGATCGTCAGATGCCCGTCCACTTCGTTGGCAAACAGCAATGTACAGCTGCCCGCAAGCAGGATGAACAGCTCGTCGGTCTCATTGTGGCGCTCAAGGCAATCGATGCCAGCAAGATCATTCTCCGGCTTCCAGTTCTTGATACCCACCATCCATTTCTGGTTTTCAAACACACGGGTCAAACCGTTGCCCGTATACGAATATTGTTGGATTTCCATGGTATCTTCCCTTCCCGAACGCCTCAGCGCTGTTGGCTGGACGCGTGTTTTTGCATGATGACGCGCTTGCAAGCCTTTACAATCGCTTCTGATGTCAGACCATATTCACGGAACAGATCCTGCGGCTTGCCGCTTTGCCCAAAACGATCCAGAATGCCAACGCGTTCAAACGAAGCGCAGGTTTTGCCCATTAAAGACTCGGCGATGGCAGCGCCCAAACCGCCAATGACGGAGTGCTCCTCGGCGGTCACAACGGCGCCGCAGGCATTTGCCATACGCAGCACGCATTCTTCATCCAAAGGTTTGATGGTGTGCACGTTGACCACCGCGGCAGATACACCTTCTGCCGCAAGCAGTTCGGCGGCTTCCAGCGCCTGCGCCACCATAATGCCACAGGCAAAAATCACGACATCCGAGCCTTCGCGCAGCGTGATGGCCTTGCCAATTTCAAAGGGCGTCGTTTCAGCAGTGCAGATATCGGTAGGCAAACGGCCTGTGCGGATATAGACGGGCCCGTCTTTTTCGGCAGCGGCAAACACAGCCTTCTTCATCTCAATGGCATCGCAGGGCACCAGCACTGTCATATCTGGCAGCACCCGCATCAGCGCGATATCCTCAACGGATTGGTGACTGCCACCATCCTCGCCGCAACTTGGACCCGCGTGGGAAAGCCCCAGTTTGACATTGGCGTGGGTATAGCAGATGGAGTTGCGAATCTGCTCATACGCGCGGCCTGCGCCAAACAACGCAAACGTGCTGGCAAATACCGTATAGCCGCTATTGGCCAGCCCCGAAGCGGCAGCCATCATGTTGGATTCCGCAATACCGAAATTATAGAAGCGATCCGGGTACTGCGTGGCAAAATCGACGGTCATGGTCGCATGCGCCAAATCGGCATCCACCGCCAACACCTTCTCATTCTTTGCGCCCAGCTCTGCCAGCGCTTTGCCGTAGGCCACCCGCGTGGATTGCTTATCCGCCATCATCAGCACCCCATTTCACGCATTGCCGCGTTAAATTGTTCTTGATCCATCGGCTTGCCATGCCACCCGACAGCGTTTTCCATAAAGGATACGCCTTTGCCCTTGACCGTGTGGCAAAGCACAAAACGCGGGGCATCGCTTGCGGGGCGGTTGAGCACCTCGGCAATCGCGCTGATATCATGACCATCTGTCTCCAGCGTTTCCCATCCAAAGGCACGGAACTTGTCCTGAATGCTGCCCAGCGACATCACCTGATCGTTGGTGCCGTCTATTTGCAGCTGGTTGTAATCCATGATTACGGTCAGGTTATTCAGTTTGTAATGCGCAGCGGCCATCGCCGCTTCCCATACGAGCCCTTCCTGTGCCTCGCCATCACCCAGCACACAAAAAACGCGGTAGGGCTTGGCCGCGCGTTGGCCAGCCAAGGCATAACCCACCGCGATAGACATGCCCTGCCCTAGGGAACCCGTGCTGGCGTCCACCCCGGGCGTCTTGCGCATATCGGGGTGCCCTTGCAGGATGCTGCCCAACTGCCGGAGTGTCCATAGCGATTCACGGGGGAAGAATCCTTTTTGTGCCAGTACCGCATACAGCGCAGGGCAACCGTGTCCCTTGCTGAGCACCAGGCGATCCCGCTCTTCCCAGGAGAGGTTTGCGGGATCATAACGCATCACATGATTGTATAAGGCCAGCAGGATTTCCACAACCGACAGGGAGCCGCCGGGATGCCCAGATTGGCAGCCGTAAAGCATTTTCAGGATATCGGTTCTGATTTGTTGCGCTTGACTATGTTGGGTTTCTGTCATAAGTCCATGCCCTCTCCATTGAATCTATGCTAAGGGAACTATCCCTTAACAGCGCCTGATGTAAGACCCGCGACCAGCTTCTTCTGTGCAAAGAAGAACATGAAGCATACGGGTATCACGGTAATAATGCCGCCTGCCGTCAACAGTTCCCACTGTACGCCAAATTGCCCAATCAGGCTTTTTAGCGCAACGGGAACCGTGCGGTTACGGTCATTGGTAAACAGTACGGCAAAGGTATACTCGTTCCATGATTGCATAAAGATGTATACGCCTGTTGCCAGCAAGCATGGTATCAACACCGGAAAAATGATGCGCATAAAGGCTTGCACCCGATTGGCGCCATCCACCATAGCCGCTTCTTCCAAGGACATTGGAAGATCGTTCAGGTAGCCGTTGAGCAGCCATACCGAAAACGGGATGGTGAACGTGGTGTAGGAGAGCACCAGCGAGGCCGGTGTATAGAGAATGTTCATCTGCCGCATGATGGTGAACAAGGGGATCAGCAGCAAAACAGTCGGGAACATATTGTTGGTCAGAAACAATACCATCAACAGCTTACGTCCCCTGTAGCGGAAGCGGGAGAAAGAATAAGCCGCGAGCATGGACACCGTAAGCGACAGCGCGGTAGTAATCATCGCTACCACAAAGCTGTTCCACATGGGCTTTAGAAAGTTGAACTGTCCAAACAACTGTACATACGCGTTGAGCGTTGGCGCTACCGGCCAGTATACCACCTGCGTGCTGTACAGCTCGTGGTTGGGCTTAAGGCTTGTGACCAGCGTCCAGTAATAGGGAAACAACAGGAATAAAAGGACAATGGCCAGGGGAAGATACAGTACAAGAATCCGCTTCAGGCTGTATTTGCTATGCTTTACAATGCTTTGCATCGTTACACCCCCTGATCGCGGAACATGCTCCGCAGGTATGGGATCGAGAAAGCCAGCAGCAGAATGGTCAGCACAATGGCCATGGCAGATGCATAGCCCATATTGAGCGTGTTGGCTTTCAGGTATATGTACACGCTCAACGTCTGCGTGGCATAGGCAGGGCCGCCTTCTGTCATGTTGAAGATGACGTCAACGGAGTTGGCAACCCAGATCACGCGCAGCATGGTGGTTACAAAGATGGTATTTTTCAGCGATGGAATGGTAATGAACCGCAGCTTTTGCAGGCTGTGCGCCCCATCAATATCCGCGGCTTCGTACAGGTCGTGGGAGATACCCTGCAAACCCGCCAGCAGCATCAGTGCAAAAAAGGGAATCCCCTGCCATACGATGGTCAGGATAACGGATGGCAACGCGGTGGTTCGGTTGGCCAAAAATGCGATGTTGCTTTCGATCCACCCGATTCGCTGTAATAAATCGTTGATGACGCCGTAATTGCCGTCCAGAAGCCAGCGCCACATCAGCGCGATCAGAACGCCCGGCGTGACCCATGGAATCAGGCTGACGGAGCGCACCAGCCCCCTGCCGCGAAATCCCTGATTGAGCAACAGCGCCAGCGCGAAACCGAAAACAAACTGGAAGCCGACGCCAAATACCACCCATAGGACGGTGCGGTACAGGCTGGCGATAAACTGCTTATCAGAAAATAGCTGGAGGTAGTTTTGCAGCCCGATAAACGCAATCTGCTTTGGCCTGCGCAGATCGTATTGTTGCAGACTCATGGATATAGCGTTTAGAATGGGCACAAAGACCACCGCGATCACAACCAGCAAAGCTGGCAGGACAAGCAGGTATGGCCAGATGTTGGCTTTCCGCATGCGTTTTTGGATGATTTCCATCAGGTCATGCCCCTTTTCAACGTTTTGGTCATGTTTTATGCGGTTCTTCCTTATGTGCCGGGGAGGATGAATCTGCTGAATGCGGATCATCTCTGCCATTCGGGTGCAAACCCATTGGGCGGCAGCACAAGGATTATCTTTTATACGATTTCATTTGGAAAAGGTTGGGGAAGGAACCTTGCAGATTCCCTCCCCGTGCGTCATGGGGTGTTACTGATAAAGCTCAGCTTGCAAAATATCCATGCACTCCTGCGCGGTAATTTCGCCCAGCAGGGCCTGCTGTACGGTGGAAGGCCAAATGGAGCTGATCCACTCGGTGGTGGTATCCAGTACCGGCAGAATGCCCGCATAGGGAGCGCCTTCAATGGATACCTTCATGAAGGGATTGCTCTGGAACTCATCCAGTGCTTTCACGCTGGAGGATACGGGCACGTTGCCGGTCACCTTGCACCAGGTTTCCTGTCCCTTGCCGGTCGCAAGGTAGGCAAGCCACTGGAAAGCGGCTTCTTTGTTGGCGCTGGAGGCAAACATAACGTTCTCGGTATCGCCCATGGATGTCCACTGGCCTTCGCCCGCGGGGAACACAAACGCGGCCACATCATCGCCGAAGGTCTCCACCATGCCGGCAGAAGAGCCAATGTGGTGGACAGTCATCGCGGTCAACCCGCTCTTAAAGTTATCAATGATCTGGCTAAAGCCATCGGAGGGCGCCGTCGGAGGGGTGTAGCCCTTCTGGAACAGGTCGATAAAGTCCTGCATGCCCTGAACCGCTTCCGGGGTGGTCAAATCCGCAAAGGTACCGCCGCGGGCATAAATGAAGCTGCCCCAAGGCTCCTGGCCGCCACGGGCACCGCGCATGCCAAAGCCGTATACGCCATCTTTGGTAAGGGCGGCGCAGGCATCAAGGAATTCCTGATAGGTGGTCGGTACGCTCAGCCCCGCATCCGCGAACATAGAGGGACGATAGTACACGTAAAGAACCTGCGTGTTCCAAGGCATCACATACACATGCTCGCCATCGCCCACTTCACGCATGACATCCCACAGGCTGGATTCGATTTCGCTGTAGCCATCCCAGTCCTGCAGGAACGCATCCAGAGGCTCCAGCAGATCATTGGCGACAAAGGAGGGGGTAGCGGTAAGCTTCCAGCTCGCCACGTCCGGGCCGCCGCCGCCCATGGCCGCAGTAAAGACGGTGTTGCTGTATCCGCCGCCATCCCAAGGTACTTGCTCCCCTACCACGGTGATTCCCTGACCATTGGTAGCGTTGAAATCCGCAATCATTTCCTGCATGGTTTCAGCATAGGCATCGTTATCCGCCCAGAACCAGTAGTTGATGGTTACATCCTCCGCATAGGCAAAGGAGGCCACGGAAAGCATCATAATCAAGGCAATGAGTGTGCTTAGCAATTTCTTCATTTTTCTGCTCCTTCCAAATTGTGCTCGGCGTCGATCATAGTCTGGCTTAAGTGCTGAATCACCGCCTGTTGTGCTTCCAAAGGCTTCTGCGCTAAAACTGCATCATAGATCTTCGTGTGCCAGTAGATAGCTCTTTCGTAGCTGCCCTTGACACGGGATGTCTGCATATATCCTGCGTTGATGGAATCACAGATCAACGGAAGCATGCGGTTGAGCACGTCATTTTGCGTGCTTTCCGCCAGAATGCAGTGAAAGCGATAATCGTAGCGAGTATAGTCTTCTCCCTTTGCGAAGGAGCGCTCCATATCGCGGATGGAAGCCTGCATCTGAACAAGGTTATCCGCGGTGCGGCGCTGTGCCGCAATGTAAGCGATACCAGGTTCCATCAGTTTGCGTGCCTCCAGCAGGTTTTGCAGGAGCGTATCCCGATCCGAAAAGCTCAGCCCAAGCGGATCCTTGGAAATTCCAGTTTTCTTGGCGATGTAGGTTCCCCTGCCATGCTGGATTTCCACCACGTTTTCCGCTTCCAGGATTTTGATAGCCTCCCGAATGGAGGATCTGCTTACGTTAAAATACGAAGTCAGCGTTGTTTCCGTGGGCATCCTGTCGCCTTCGTTGAGCGAGAGTTCGATGATCATGCTTTTGATCTTTTGTGCTACGATTTCTGGAAGCCTTTGTGCGCGATTCTCCATATCACCCCTTCCCTCCAGTCTATCCTCATTAACATCAGACGTCTGATGTATTTTATGGACTTATTATAGCTAAAATACGCCCTGTGTCAAGTACTTATCGGCACAGTTCGTGACAAAAATATCATTTTTCGAAAACGCGCAAAGAAAAACAGGGCGCGTCCCCGCGTAACACCATGTCCACGTTGATACGGGATGGATGGTTGCTGCGTTCGCAGCGCCAAGCTTTCCGCAAAAACAATCGTTGCTTTGACACGCAATCAGACCATCGCAAAAGAAAGCACCCCACGCTGATTTGCGCGGGGCACTTCTTCTTGGAGCATGTTTAGCCTTGAAATAGCGCTACGTTTACGCCATATTGCCTGCTTACATCGGCAGCGCTCTGCATCAGAAGCCGCAAAACGCTTGATTCATCGCGCGTTCAGAGTTCGCGTGTCAATTCCTGAATCCTGATTTTCGCCTGCGCGAGCACTTCCTCACCTTCGGATGTGATGTGGTAGTATTTTCTAATCTTTCCGTCAACATTGCGATTTTCCACCGTGAGCAATCCATGCTTTGTCAGTCCATGGAGGATGGGGTACAGTGTGCCCGCGCTGATCTCAAAGCCGTGACGGGCAAGTTCTTCCATCATCCATGCGCCAAAAACCGGTTCTTGCTTCGCGTGATGGAGGATGTGTACTTGAATATAGCCTAAAAACAACTTTCGTAATACAGGTGCTTGCATCGGCTCGCCTCCAGTGATATAATATCGAATATCGATATCGCTAAAAGATAACGTGATTCGATATAGTATATCCCGTTGGGGATTCGATTGTCAAGGAGGGATAGACCTTGGAGAGCATCCTTTCCGCGAAAGATCTGGTTTTCATGAACCTGATTGCGTACCCGCCGCTGGCAATACCGCATACAAAAACTACTTTTATCACCGGAGAAAGCGGTAGCGGTAAAAGCACGTTATTTCGCTTGTTTAACGCGACGGTTGCGCCATCGGCCGGTACGATATATTATCAGAACAACAACCTTGAGGATTTGGATACGATCTCCCTGCGCAAGGAAGTTCTTTTGATGGCGCAGAACGTTTTTCTGTTTTCTGGAACCATCCGCGAAAACTTCACACAATTTTTTGATTACCGCGCGAAAAAGTGTATCCATGATGACGAGATGCGAATGTTTCTACAGCTATGTTGCGCGGATTTCCCGCTGGAAGCCAACTGCGAAAACCTGTCCGGCGGTGAACGACAACGGGTGTTTTTGGCCATTCACCTCGCGCTTGCGCCCAAGGTGCTGCTGCTGGATGAACCAACCTCGGCGCTGGACGAAGGCACGGCCGTGCGTATGCTCGGTCAAGTGAAGGCTTACTGCAAGCAGAAGCAGATCACGCTGCTGATCATCTGTCACGATCAAAAGCTGGTTGACCAATTTGCGGAGAACACTGTGATCCTAGAGCGAAAGGTACGCGTATGAATGATGTTGTAAAGATGCAAATCGGGCAATTTTCCTTGATTTATCTGCTTTTGCTGGTCGTGCTGGCCATCATGAAAAAATGCCGCATTAACCAGACAAAGCTGATGATTATCGCCAGTATTCGCATGACGGCGCAGCTCGCGTTGGCGGGTTTTGTGTTAACCTACATTTTTGAAAATCCCCATCCGGCGTTTACCATCGCTTACCTGATTGCAATGTGTGCGTTTGCGATTTCCCGCGTGCTGGCAAAGAACAGGACGCTCAACCGACGCTTCCAAATCATCATCGCTGCATCGATTGCCCTATCCGGGATATCGGTGATTGTATTCTTCATAGGCATTGTGGTTGGAGAGAGTTTGTTTAACCCGCGGTATGTAATCCCGATTGCGGGAATGTTGATGGGCAACACCATGACCGGGGCAACGCTGGGGGTGAAAGCCTTCCGGGAACGTTTGGCCGGGCAGCGCGCACGAATCGAAGCGCTGCTGAACGTGGGCGCGACCCCCGAGAAAATCCTGCTTCCCTTTGTGCGTCAGGCGCTGGAAATGGCGCTTCTGCCGACCTTCAACGCGATGGTCGGCATGGGGATCGTATCCCTTCCGGGCATGATGACCGGCCAGATTCTATCCGGCACGCTTCCTGCCACAGCGATTTTGTACCAGATAGCAATTATGATTGCCATCTGCACGGTGGTGTGCCTGTCCTCTTTCGGCGCACTGTATTTTGGGTATCGAACCCTGTATAATCGGCGAAATCAAATTATCACAACGCTGTGAGAAAGGCTTCAGGGTTTGGCTTTTACGCATAAGCGATCCCCCTCACAAGCGAATCAGGCAAGCGAGCCAAGGATAACATCAACATAACACTTGCCCATGGGCGCACGCCCGCGTCATTGCTCTGCCGGCGTGTCCGCTTCAGCAGCAGCGGCAAGGGCGTCGGGTTTCACAGCCGTTCTGCGCTTCTCTCTATAAAGAACCGGCGAGGTACCAAACAGCACCTCATCTTCATGGGCTTTGCGTTCCATGGTCACCAGTTCTTTGGCAATGGTTGTGATGTTCCGCTGAAAATCAGGAGAGTTAACTGCATCCACCGTTTTCCCAACCGTTTTGCGGTAATGAGCGTAATTCTTCCACAGGCTGTTGGTTATACGGCGCACCGTGGAGGGTTTGCGGAGCAGTTCAAGCGCCTCAGCTTTGAATTGCTTCACAAAGGCCTCGCTTGGCGCGCGGCTAAGCCCCGCCAAATCCCGCCCCATGGCGCGTGCCCATACCGAATCCAGTTCCTGAAACAGAAATTTCAGCTTTGACCACGCGTCGTACAGTTCCGCTTTGCTGTTGATTTCCAGGTTCTTGAGCCAGTAAAACGCAAGCAACCGCCGCCGCCAATCCCACCACTTGAGCGGGCTTTGCATATCGGCGGCTGGAATCAGAAAGAAACCCTGCGCGAGCAATAAGGATCCGAAAATGCCTGGCGGATGTCCGCGCTTGGTGGTTTTGAGTGTTGTGCGGTAAACCCCGCAGGAAGGGCTGCCATCCATATAAACAAACGCCGTGATGCCAGCGCGTTTCAGCGTTTCCAAACACGCCATGGCGCCGAATTTCACATCCTCGGTTACGTTTTGCCCGCGCCTGTTCTTGACATCCGTCTCCCCTGTCCATACCAGGGCGCCATCGCCTCCGGTCAGATGAATCGGCTCTCTTGGAACACCCAGGCCAGCCATACACTCCGGACATACGGGGCACCACTTAAAATCACTTTTTTCCCGACCCATGGTGGCCAGCGTATCCCGCCCCTTGCCATTGTAGCGCACAGGGCAGCCCATACAGCAAGCGCTGATGCCGATTGCGATGCGGCTGGAAATCACAATGCCTTTCTTATCCATGTTCAATCCTCATTTCTGATGGATGTTGGCGGGACGATTATTCGGGGGTGGCTTGCTCGGTTAGGCGTTTGACTCTATCCAAGTACCGTTGCATGTCGAATTTCCGCTCCAGCCCGCGTGCGTTCATATACCGTACCGTGCCGAATACTTCCCTTTCCTTCCATGGCCTGTCATGCTTGCCAAAGCACCAGGCAATCCCCGCATACGCGTTAGGATCCCGGCCATCCAGGTTATACCGGTTGTTCAGGTAAACCGCTGTCTGGTAAGCTTCTTGCGGGGTATCGCACCATTCCAGTATCTTCTTGCCCCAGTACATGCGCATATAGCCGTTCATTTTCCCGGTTACAAGCATTTCCCGCTGCGCGGCATTCCAATACGGATCATGCGTCTTCGCTTCTTCCAACGCACTGCGCGTATAGCGGTAAGCCCTCAGGTCGCCGCCATGTTTCGCAAGCGTCGCTTTTGCCCAGTCCGGTATCGAATCGTATGTGTCATAGAAGCTGTTATACAAGACAAAATTCAAGCTCAACTCCCGCCGTACAATGACCTCCTCCAGAAAAACCTTCCGCGCTTCCAGCGGCGTTGCCATGAGCTGCAAATAGATATACAGCGGGGAGATTTGGCCGAAGTGCAGATATGGGCTCAAGTTGGAGGTGGCATCATAACCGGGGTCGTTTTTCTGCGCCGCATACCGATGCAGTTTGTTCCTGATGAATTCACGCAGGAGGGATTCCGCCTGGCTTGTGCCGCCAAGAACACGGGTATACGGCTTTACCGTTTTATCCACATGAAGCAGGTTCAGCGCGGCGTGGGTATCTTCAATGGCAAAGGGGGTAAGCGACAAGGGTAGATGGGTCGAGCTGATGTTCACCGCATGCGCTTCCAGCGGCTGTGCGAAATCGGGCAGCAGGCGCTCAATCCTGGGCCTGAGTGTTCTTGCGGCATACTCTTCTTTGGATGAAGCGGTTTGGACAGGCACGATGACATTGGTCTCCACCTGCACCACGGGGCAGGGCGCCAAATCAGCCACATGTTTACGCCATGCCCGCTCAATGCGCAAGTATCCCCTGTCCACAACAATCAAAGCCGCGTCATCAGCTAACGCAAGCGCTCCGATTTCCGGGGAAATCCTCCGGATGAGCATGCCGATGTTGCGTTGTGCCAGCGCCGCCTTAACCTCCCGTAAGCCATCCAGCATGAAACAATAATGCCGCTCATTGGCCTGCGGAAAATTCTCTGTGATGCCAAAGTAGACGAGCAAGGGTTTTTGCAGCATGTTGGCAGTGCGTACGGCGTATTCAAGGGCATGATTATACACGACCCGTTGCGCACTCTGCATCCAGTAGAGTACGTAAGGTCGATTCACGATATCCTTCGTATTCAGGGCTTGGATTCTTTCGTTAGGGATCATATGCGCTCCCTTGCCTTCGGATGCTTGGGCTGCCGGCCATATGCAGGCACATCCTCCGCATAAAGGTGAGAACCGGCCTGGCTTTTATCAGTTCCCCAGATGCCTATGCAAACGTCCATCGGTGTGCTTCGCGGTAAGTACGCGCTCTGTGCCTACTTAACACAGCTGCAACAGGGATTCTTCCGCAAACAGCCGCTCAAGGAAGCGAGGGCATTGCTACACTAAGAACACCAATACACGCCAATCTGGCAATAGATGCTGAAAAAGCCAGGCGTTACAAGGATGCAGTGGAATCGCGTGATATTATGAGCCTTATGGGATGGCTGCCATCTTATGCTTCGGTTCTTGACTTGGGCAGTAAGCAGCGTCCATTTTGGATGAATATATAAACTGCAATCAGCACATAGATAACGCCGATGATAATGGTTGCAGCCACAATGGCGGGGTACTGACCCGCGAAGATCCCTTGCGCGCGATGCTGCTGCCAGATGCCAAAGTACGCCCACGCGAGCGGCAGTGTGATGGCGGCATTGCGCAACCGCAACTGAATCAGGCAGGTCAACAGCAGCGCCACAATGAGGATGATCAACGCCCAGGTTCCTGCCGCAAGGCCAAAGCCATCCCATTTCACCTGTACAAGGAAAGCCGCTACATTGACCACCGATGCGATGATCAGCCACCCCAGATAGACGCCAAACGCAAGCGCGTTAACCTTTTGGCCGATCCCATCCGGTGTATTCAGCCTTCCCACAAGGATGGCGAGACTTACGGCATAAGCGAGGATCAGCAGTGTGGATATACCGATCCATTCGTAGGAAAACGTGATAATCCAGAGGATATTGGCGCCGCAGGATACCCAGAAAGGCACGCTGATCTTGTTGATCAGCTTCGTTGTGCGTTCATCCTTGTTCGTAATGATCATGAAAACAAGGGAGATGAGTAGCAGCGCGTAAATGACGCCCCAGATGCTAAAGGTGGAAGTAGAAGGCGTAATGAGTGTGGGATAAGCATCCGAGATGGCTCTTTGGGACATTCCATTGATGATGCCAATGGCCCCCAGCGTATTGATCGCGAGTGTAAGCAGATACAGTCCAAGATTCAACCAGGATTTTGCCGTAGCTTTCATGATGACCATCCTTTCTTGCTGCGCCATCCATGGCGGTATTGATGATGTCATGGGTCAAGCGGTATTGTTATGTGTATCCTGCGGTAACGGATGGATGATGTGCGAGCCAAAAGCAAATCAACGGTGCGTTGCATTTCCAACGAAGGGATGTGCTCAGGTAAAGCGTTTAGGTTGAGTAGCAAAACACGCCTGCCCGCATCGCAGGTATTCCCATCGTACATGCGCGACTTAACGGCAGCCTTTATTGGAGTATGATGAACGCCCAATATTCCTTTGGGTTTGGTATTGGTATTGTGGTGTGTATAGCTCAAGTATAGCTGGCTTGACAGGCGATGTCAACGGGTAAGGGCGTTATGATTTATACCGGTTTTCGCAGGCACGTTTAGGGTGCTCTGCTGGTGTTTTTCAATCATCGGACAACCGCTGACGCAGATGCCATCGATTGAGTGGAAGCCTCGCGCTTACTGCATGGCTTTGTGAATCTGATCCATGTCAGGAGAATGGGTAGTGATCTCGCGAACAATCGAGCGCAAAGTTTTGTTGATTGCACGCCGATGCTGACTAATCATAGGAAGCGGGATGAATGAATCGCGAAATCGACCGAGAGCATCCCCTAGATAATAGTATGGACAGCTTTCTTCGCATCATAACAATAAACACCGCTCACAGGATGCGATCAAGAACAAGTACAATGGTCTGGTTTGCAGGAAACAGAAGGCCATATGGCAACTTGAGAGACTCAAACCCGCACATGCGGACAGTGCGAATCGGGTACGGGAATCGCAGTGCTTCCTTGATGCGATTATGACCCTTCAGCGCGTAGTGGATGCATGGGAAGAACAGTCTCGCTTGCTGCGTGCGGTGAAGGGGAGCGTCGCAGTAATGGTTGTAACCCTTTCAACTACTGGAAATGGAAGCAGCTCACATTCATCGTTAGATCAACCTATGCTTTTGCTTGTATGAGGAAGGAACGTTGCGTATAATGATCTCAACAAACCGAAAGTTATAGGAGAACACCAAAATGCTTCATGTCAAAAGTGGCGTACTCAAGCTTGATAATCATACGATGGATTACTTTTCCTTTGGTAACGGAAATAAAACGCTGCTCATGCTGCCGGGCCTGGGTGACGGTTTGAGAACCGTAAAGGGTACAGCGATGCCCATTGCATGGATGTATCGCGCTTTCGCAAAGCAGTACACCGTTTTTGTATTCAGCCGGATAAATGAATTGACGTATGGCTATACCACCAAAGATATGGCACGGGATGTTAGCCTTGCCATGGACGCATTAGGAATACGTACTGCATCCGTATTGGGTATATCCCTTGGCGGCATGATTGCCCAGCATCTGGCGGCAGATTATCCTAGCCGTATCGAGAAGGCGGTGCTTGCTGTAACGCTATCAAAGTCCAACAATACCATGCAGACGGTTGTACAGTCTTGGCTTGCCATGGCAAAAGCCGGAACATACAAAAAGCTCATGATAGATACGGCCGAAAAATCGTACAGCGAGGCTTATCTTCGCTCCCATCGCTGGATTTATCCGCTGATGGGGCTGGTTGGAAAGCCCAAAGATGCTTCCCGCTTTATCATCCAAGCCGAATCATGTCTTGGCCATAATGCATATGACAGCCTTGCATCCATCAAGTGTCCAACCTTGGTTTTGGGTGGTCGTATGGATAAAATTGTCGGTTCCGTGTCATCAGAAGAAATCGCAGCGCAGATACCCGGCAGCGCGCTCTACCTGTTTGAGGGATTGGGTCATGCTGCGTATGAAGAGGCAAAAGATTTCAATATGCGGGTGTTGGATTTCTTGTGCGGCGCAGATTGCCCTGCACTTTAATATTTTCCACGAATGAGGTTGCTTGAAATGTTAGTAACCATGGGCTTCTTAGATAAAAAGGCCGCCAACCTCGCAAACGAGATTGACGACCTTTTTGGCGGAGAAGGAGAGATTTGAACTCTCGCGCCGGTTACCCAGCCTACTCCCTTAGCAGGGGAGCCCCTTCGGCCACTTGGGTACTTCTCCGTATGGCTGTAGAAAGATGCTTTGGCGGAGAGAGAGGGATTCGAACCCCCGGTGCCTCTCAGCATCACTGGTTTTCAAGACCAGCGCCATCAACCGCTCGGCCATCTCTCCATCTAGCAAGAACCAGCGAGAATGATTATAACAAAGTATGCGCTCAAAGTCAACGAAAAAAAGCGATGGTTTTCCGCATTTTGCCCGTTTTGCCGTACACCTCGTTCAACCATCGTTTCGCGTGGCAAACCATGTATGCATATCGAAGACTCCTGTCCGCACTCCCATATCAAGCCAACTGCCACGTTCCAGTTGGTCCAGTCTCATGCCAGCGGCTTCTCCATCAAATAGAATAGCCCCTTGCGCCAGCTGGCCTCGCCGCGCTTGACATAGCCAAGCCGTGTATACATCCGCAGAGCATGCGGATTTTGTGAAAACGCGTCCAATCGGATATCAGCATAGCCGCGCGCCTTCGCCCATTCCTCCACCGCAGCCATCAGCGCGCGGCCAACGCCTTTGCCCTGCGCGTAGGGCGAAACGCAAAGCCGATGCACAATCACATAAGGCTGCCCGCCTTCCCAGGCGGCGGCGTCATAATCCGGGTCGCACTGCTCATTGAGCACCACAGCCGCAAGTACGCCATCACACGGTACATCCGCCACATATAATTCGCCGCGTGCAAGATCCTCCTGCAATATGGCAGGCGTCGGGTACACCTCATCCCATTGCGGAATGCCGTTCCTGTTCATGTGATCGACCGCATCACGGAAAATCGCGTAAACCGTTTCCATGTCCCCTGACGTTGCAAGGCGCATCGTCAAATCACCCATGGCCGCCTCCTAAAAACCTGGCGGCGGGATCGCTCCCACCGCCGGATTTTGCTATTCTCAGAAATTCTCAACCAAGTCAATGTCTTTGTAGCGCTTCATTCCCGTACCGGCGGGGATCAGTTTGCCGATGATCACATTCTCCTTGAGCCCCAGCAGCGGGTCGATCTTGCCTTTGATGGCAGCATCGGTCAGCACGCGCGTGGTCTCCTGGAAAGAGGCGGCGGATAGGAAGCTCTCGGTAGCCAGCGACGCCTTGGTGATGCCCAGCAGAATTCGCTTGGCAATCGCGGGCCGCCCGCCTTTTTCGATGGTGACGCGGTTGGCTTCTTCAAAGCGGAAGATATCCACCAGCGCGCCGGGGAGCAATGCGGTATCGCCGCTGTCTTCCACACGCACCTTGCGCAACATCTGCCGCACGATGATTTCGATGTGCTTGTCGCTGATGTTAACGCCCTGTTGGCGGTACACGCTGAGCACTTCGCGCAGGAGGTAATCCTGCACAGCCTTCACGCCCAAAATGCGGAGCAGATCGTGCGGGTTGATGGAACCTTCAATCAGCTCGTCGCCAGCCTCCACCATTTGCCCGTCTGTCACTTTCAGGCGGCTGCCGTAGTTGATTTGATAGGTCTTCTGCTCGTGCCCATCTTCATCGCCGGTTACGATCAACTCGCGTTTTTTCTTGCTCTCACCGATGGTCACGCGCCCGCTGATCTCACTGAGGATAGCGTCCCGTTTGGGCTTGCGTGCTTCAAAGAGTTCCTCCACACGGGGAAGACCCTGCGTAATATCATCGCCGCCCGCAACACCGCCGGTGTGGAAGGTACGCATTGTAAGCTGCGTGCCCGGTTCACCGATGGCCTGCGCCGCTACGATACCCACAGCTTCGCCCACGTCCACAGGCTCGCCCGTTGCAAGGTTGGCGCCATAGCAACGCGCGCAAACGCCGGTCTCGTTACGGCAGGTCAGCACGCTGCGCACCTGTACCTTCTTGAGCCCGCTGAGCGCAATCTCGCGCGCTTTCTGGTGTTTGATGGTCTCGTTGAGCGCAGCGATGATCTCGCCCGTGACGGGATGCACAATGTCTTCCGCCGCCACGCGCCCAATAAGGCGGTCTTCCAGACTCTCGATCACCTGGTTGCCGATGGTAATTTCATTGATGGTGATGCCGCGCACCTTTTCGCCCCGCTTGGCAAAACAATCCGGCTCGCGCACAATCACTTCATGGGATACGTCCACCAGACGGCGGGTCAGGTAGCCGGAGTCGGCGGTACGCAAGGCTGTATCCGCCAGCGATTTGCGGCTACCGTGGGAGCTCAGGAAGAATTCCAGCACCGAAAGCCCCTCACGGAAGTTCGCGCGAATGGGCAGCTCGATGGTTTTACCGCTGGGGGAAGCCATCAGTCCGCGCATGCCGGCAAGCTGTGCCACCTGCGATGCGCTGCCGCGCGCGCCGGAATCCGTCATCATACGAATGGGGTTGCGCTCATCCAACTCCGGCAAGATCATGCCGCGTAAGGTGTTGGTGGTGTTTGACCAGATGTCGATGATGGAGCCGTAGCGCTCATCTTCACTGAGCATACCGCTCATGAACATTTCATTGATCTCTTTGACGTGCTGATCCGCTTCCGCAAGCATCGCGGGCTTCTCCGGCGGTACTTGGATATCGCTCACGCTAACCGTGATGGCGCCGCGTGTAGAGTACTTAAAGCCAAGCGCTTTGACGGCGTCCAGCACCAGCGCCGTATCATGGATGCCATGCTTGAGGTACACCTGATCGACAATCCTGCCCAGATCCTTCTTGCCGCAGAGGGTATCCACTTCCAACGCGAACATATCCTCCAGGCAATTACGCGGCTTGCGGCCAATGTCCTGGGGAATGATCTCATTGAAAACCAGCATGCCCAGTGTGCAATCGATAATCTTGCTGCCTGTCACACCCTCAAAGGTGCGCGTCACACGTACGCGGATTGGCTGCTGCAAGGTGATGTGGTTGGTCTGATAGGCCATCATGGCCTCGTTATAGTTGCTGAAAACAGGAATCTCCTCAGACTTCAGGGTCTCTCGCTTGGGGTATGTCATGGTCAGGTAATAACACCCGATAACCATATCCTGCGAAGGACTCATCACCGGCTTACCATCCTGTGGTTTAAGAATGTTATTGTGCGCCAGCATCAAGAAGCGGGCTTCGGACTGTGCTTCCATGGACAGCGGCACGTGCACGGCCATCTGGTCTCCGTCGAAATCCGCGTTATAGGCGGTGCAAACCAACGGATGCAGCTTAATGGCGCGGCCTTCGACCAGAATCGGCTCAAACGCCTGAATGCCAAGGCGGTGCAACGTAGGCGCGCGGTTCAGCAGCACCGGGTGCTCTTTGATGACGCCTTCCAAAATGTCCCACACTTCGGATTTGCCTTTTTCCACCATGCGCTTGGCGTTCTTGCCGTGGTGCGCATACTTGAGGGAAACCAGCCGCTCGATCACAAACGGCTTGAAAAGCTCCAGCGCCATCTCCTTGGGCAGGCCGCACTGGTACAGCTTGAGTTCCGGTCCAACCACGATTACCGAACGGCCGGAGTAATCTACGCGTTTGCCCAGCAAGTTCTGGCGGAAACGCCCCTGTTTGCCGCGCAGCAAGTCCGAAAGCGACTTGAGCGCGCGGTTGCCGGGGCCCGTCACAGCGCGGCCACGACGGCCGTTGTCAATCAGTGCATCCACGGCTTCCTGTAGCATGCGCTTTTCGTTGCGCACGATGATATCCGGCGCGCCCAACTCCAAAAGGCGTTTCAAGCGGTTATTGCGGTTGATCACGCGGCGGTAGAGGTCATTTAAGTCGCTGGTGGCAAAACGGCCGCCGTCCAGCTGCACCATGGGGCGCAAATCCGGCGGAATCACAGGAATCACATCCAGGATCATCCATTCCGGCTTGTTGCCGCTTTGGCGGAAAGCTTCCACCACTTCCAACCGTTTGACGGCGCGGGCGCGCTTCTGCCCTTCGCTGTCTCGCTCGCGCTCCTTCTCCGCCAAATCACTGATCTCTTTTTTCAACTTTTCGCTGATCTCATCCAGATTCAGACTCAGCAGCAGTTCCTTCACCGCTTCCGCGCCCATGGCAGCGCGAAACGCGCCCTTGCCCAGCTGCGCTTCCAGCTCGCGATATTTTGCGTCGGTGATCAGCTCATGACGCTTGAGTCCCGTCACTTTGCTGTCACCCGGATCCAGCACGATAAAATTAGCGAAATAGAGCACTTTCTCAAGCGCCCGGGGGCTGATGTCCAACAGCATGCCCATGCGGCTGGGGATGCCCTTGAAATACCAGATGTGACTCACGGGCGCCGCAAGCTGGATGTGCCCCATGCGCTCACGGCGCACCTTGGCGCGGGTAACCTGCACGCCGCATTTATCGCAGATTTTGTTCTTATCCTTGAACTTGATGCGTTTATATTTGCCGCAGTTGCATTCCCAATCTTTGGTTGGGCCAAAGATGCGCTCACAGAACAGGCCGTCGCGCTCGGGTTTCAGTGTGCGGTAGTTGATGGTTTCAGGTTTGCAAACCTCACCGAAGCTCCAATCAAGGATCTTCTCCGGCGATGCCATGCTGATCTGGATGGAATCTAGGTTTGTCAGTTCAAACAAGTATGGCCACTCCTTTCGGGCTTGGACAATCAAAGGGAGACGGCATTGCGCCCGCCCGTGCCGCACGCGTAGTGTACCGCGCGCGGCGTGCGGGGCAAGGCGTGTTTATTCAACCGTTTTGGGCGGTGTTTGTTCGTCATCCAGGTCAATGTTCAGATCATCATCCAGATCCATATTGAAATCGTCCAGATCATCATCCTCCAGGTTAAAGTCGATGTCCAGCGATGCTTCATCACTGATGGCGGCTTCCTGCTCGCCCTCTTCGGCTTCTTCCAGAAGCTCGTAACGCTCGGTCACGGGTGCTTCTTCCACATCATCATCTTCCAATTCACGGATGATGATTTCGTTCTTCTCTCGATCCAGCACGCGGATGTCCAGCGCCAGCGATTGAAGTTCTTTCAGCAGCACTTTGAAGCTTTCCGGCACGCTGGGCGCGGGGATGTTGGTGCCTTTGACAATGGCTTCATACGTTTTCACACGCCCCACGATATCATCGGACTTGACGGTGAGGATCTCCTGCAACGTATTGGCGGCGCCGTAAGCTTCCAATGCCCACACTTCCATCTCGCCGAAACGCTGACCTCCGAACTGCGCCTTACCGCCCAGCGGCTGCTGGGTTACAAGCGAGTAAGGACCCACCGAGCGGGCGTGCATCTTGTCATCCACCAGATGGTGAAGTTTCAGGAAGTACATAATGCCCACGGTTACGCGGTTTTCAAACTTCTCGCCCGTACGGCCGTCGTACAGCTCCGTCTTGCCATCGGGGTCTCTGCCGGCAAGCGTCAGGCATTCTTTGATTTCTTCATAGTTCGCCCCGTCAAATACGGGGGTGGCCACATGCCAGCCAAGCGCTTTGGCCGCCATGCCCAAATGCACTTCCAGCACCTGGCCGATGTTCATACGCGAAGGCACGCCCATCGGGTTGAGCAGGATTTGCACCGGGGTGCCATCCGGCATAAAGGGCATATCTTCCTCACGCAGTATGCGGCTGACGACGCCCTTGTTGCCGTGGCGGCCTGCCATCTTATCCCCAACGCTGATTTTGCGCTTCTGGGCGATGTACACGCGTACCATTTCATTGACGCCCGGGCTGAGCTCGTCTTTGTTTTCGCGGGTGAATGTTTTCACATCCACCACAATGCCGCCCTCGCCATGGGGCACGCGAAGCGATGTGTCGCGCACCTCGCGGGCTTTTTCGCCAAAGATGGCGCGCAGCAGGCGCTCCTCGGCGGTCAAATCGGTTTCACCCTTAGGCGTCACCTTGCCAACGAGGATGTCCCCCGCGTGTACTTCCGCGCCGATGCGCACAATGCCAAACTCGTCCAGGTCTTTCACCGCGTCATCGCCAATATTGGGGATATCGCGCGTAATCTCCTCCGGCCCCAGTTTGGTTTCACGGGCTTCGCTCTCAAACTCTTCAATGTGAATGGAGGTGTAAAAATCCTCTTTGACCAGCTTTTCGCTGATGAGGATCGCATCCTCGTAGTTATAGCCTTCCCAAGTCATAAATCCAATCAGCACATTGCGTCCCAGGCCGATCTCGCCCATTTCGGTCGAGGGGCCATCGGCAATCAGATCGCCCTTCTGGATGGACTCACCCACCTTAACGCGCGGGCGCTGGTTGATGCATGTGCCCTGATTGCTGCGGGAGAACTTTTGCAGATGATACCGATGGCGCTCCTTACGGGTGTTCATGACCACCACTTCATCACCGGCAACTTTTTCTACCACACCGTCTTCCTTGGCAACAACCACCGCGCCGCTATCCTGCGCCGCTTTGTATTCCATGCCGGTACCGATGATCGGCGCTTCGGGCACCAGCAGCGGCACAGCCTGACGCTGCATGTTGGAGCCCATCAAAGCGCGGTTGGCATCGTCGTTTTCCAGGAAGGGGATCATGGCTGTGGCGACAGAAACAACCTGCCGCGGGCTCACATCAATGAAATCCACCTGTTCTACGGGCACCTCGATGATTTCCGCCCTGTCACGCACAGTGATGCGGCTGTGCACAAAGGTGCCATCCTCCAGCAGCGCTTCGTTCGCCTGCGCTACTTTATAGAAGTCTTCTTCATCGGCAGTCATGTAGACGATCTCGCCGGTGACGCGATGGCTCTTCTTATCCACACGGCGGTAAGGCGCTTCAATAAAGCCGTACTCGTTGATCCGCGCATAGGTAGCCAGCGAACCGATCAACCCGATGTTGGGGCCTTCCGGTGTTTCAATGGGGCAGATGCGGGCGTAATGGCTGTAGTGCACATCGCGCACCTCAAAGCTTGCGCGGTCACGGTTCAAGCCGCCGGGTCCCAGTGCGGAGAGACGGCGTTTGTTGGTCAGTTCCGCAAGGGGGTTGGGCTGATCCATGAACTGCGAAAGCTGGCTGCTGCCAAAGAACTCCTTGATGGCGGCGCTCACAGGGCGAATGTTAATCAGCTCGCCCGGGCGCACATCGTTCGCGTCCTGAATGGCCATGCGCTCGCGTACCACACGCTCCAGGCGGCTCAGGCCGATGCGGATCTGGTTTTGCAGAAGCTCGCCCACGCGGCGCAGGCGGCGGTTGCCCAGGTGATCGATATCATCTGTAGTGCCCACCGAATACGGCAGCCCCAGCAGATAGCTGATGGAAGCGACGATATCGTCATTAAGAATATGTTTGGGCGCAAGGTTGTGGGCGTTATCGCACACGGCTTGCTTAAGCGCCGCGGCATCGGTGCCGCAGGCATCCAGGATGGCTTTGAGCGTCGGATAATGAACCATCTCCAGCACGCCGCAATCCTTGGGGTTAAAGGGAAGGTACTGCTTGGCATCCACAAAGTGATTGCCGACCACTTTGTGTCGGTGCTCCTCCAACTGGATATACACTGCGTTGATGCCTGCGTTTTGAATCTCGCGGGCAACGTCTTTTTCAATTTTTGCGCCCGCGCTGACCATCACCTCGCCGGTGTGGGGATTCACTACATCTTCCGCGGCGATGTGCCCTTGGATGCGGGTCGCCAAAGAAAGCTTCTTGTTGAACTTGTAGCGGCCCACACGCATCAGGTCGTAGCGTTTTGCGTCAAAAAACAGGGAGTTGAGCAGATTCTGCGCGCTCTCCCGCGTGGGAGGTTCGCCCGGCTTCTGCCGCTTATAGATTTCAATCAGGCCTTCTTCTTGGTTTTGCGCGTTGTCGCCGCGCTGGAGGGTCGCCTGCAGGCGCTCATCCTCCCCAAGCAGGGCGATAATCTCCCCATCGGTGCCAAACCCCAGTGCGCGCAGGATGACCGTAATGGGCAGCTTACGCGCGCGGTCAATACGCACCCAGAGCACATCGTTGGAATCCGTTTCATATTCCAGCCAAGCGCCGCGGTTGGGTATCACGGTGGTAGAGAAAAGGTGCTTTCCGGCCTTGTCAATGGTATCGCCATAGTATACGCCCGGGGAGCGTACAAGCTGGCTCACGATTACGCGCTCCGCACCGTTGATGATGAACGTGCCGTGATCGGTCATCAGCGGGAAGTCGCCCATGAACACATCGGATTCTTTGATTTCGCCCGTCTCGCGGTTTTTTAGCCTAGCAAAAACCTTGAGCGGGGCAGCGTAGGTCATGTCGCGCTCCTTGCAGCGCTCCACGCTATTTTTGGGCTCATCGAGGGAGTAATCCACGAACTCGAGCACCAAATTATCGGTGTAGTCGGTGATCGGTGAAACGTCGGCAAGCACCTCACGGAGGTCTTCTTCCAGAAAGCGCTTGTAGCTATTCTTCTGCACCTCGATCAGATCGGGCATGTCCAATACTTCGTCGATGCGCGAGAAGCTCATGCGTTTCCTTAGCTTCCCCATTTGAACCTCATGCACCATATATGCTATCACCCCTTATGTTCTCGCAGCGTATCGCGGCATTATGGAAGGCATTTGCCAAGCACAGAATTTCCTGTTGCTTTTTTGCCATCTACCATGTACAATACGTGGTAACGGACAGGCATGGCTTCGCATAGTAACGATACTGATGCAAGTTTATATTTTAGCACTTGTGCTTGCTCGTGTCAAGCGCTGTGCCAATTTTCAGGCAAAGGATTTGCCGCTTTTTGATACACGACGAGGAGATTTTTTACGCATGGTAAAATTCGGTCAAGTATACGCTTATGATCAAGCAAAGGGACTGGCCAGCATCCGGTTTTCACGCCCGGAAGCCTGCGGAAAATGCGGGGCTTGCGGTTCCGGCACGCATCAAGGGGAAATCACATTAGCGGCGCAATGCGCCGTAGGCGACTGGGTTCGTGTGGAAATGCCGGAAACACGTTTTCTCTCCGCAACCGCCATCGCGTATGTAATTCCTTTGATTGCCATGTTTATGGGGCTGGGCGTTGGCGTCTGGCTGGGCGGCGGCAATGATATTGTCACACTGCTGGGCGCGCTGATCGGTTTAGGGCTGTCCATCGGTGTTTTATGGGGCGTCGAGCGCCGCGTCAAGGGCAAACCCGAATGGTCGCCACACATAACCCAGGTATACCCGGCTATGCCGGACGAAGCGCAAATCGGCTGCCGACCGGCATAACCGTACTGGTTGCCCCTGCAGCACTGTTTAAGGTGGACATGCGGCGATACGCCCATGACATACGACGCGCGTTTTTCTCGCGTCTCTGTTTTCACATCTTGAGATGCATCGTCGGGATGATTCACGCGGCGAGGTCACTTGATGATCCCGTTGGCCTTGATTTTTTGTAACAAGTTTGTGCTGGCCATTGGTATGCCCCGTCCATATCAACCGTATAAACGGGCTTTCATCCGCTGCTCATCCGGCTGATAGAGAGCAAAGCCATGTTATGCAGGACGGGGAAACGCTTGTGCAAGTAAGCTTTGTCGATGTTTCCGCCAACTGCGCCATCCCAATCCGCTTTCCCTTGTAACGCAAGCATTTTGCACTAATCACGTTTTGCCGTGGGCAGCACTTCCGTAGTGAGAGCCCTGTTCAAACGCTTGGCAATGTGGTATAATACCTTCGTTTCAGGGATCGTTAGCCGGTTGCATGAGAAAAGTGCATTCCCTAAACGGGGTAACCCGAGCGGTTTGCGTGCGGCACAGCTGTGCGGCTACATCATGGCACCCATTTGAAAATGATCAAAAGCAAAGCGGTTACACCGCTTTACCCATGATAAACGACCCGCAAATAATCAAGCGTCGCCATGCGTCGCCATCACCCGAAAGGAGGTTCTCCCTATGACAGAAATCGAACAGCCTAAACTGCGCATAATCCCCCTTGGCGGCGTGGACGAGTTTGGCAAGAATATCACCGTCGTTGAATACGGCGAAGATATCATCGTTGTTGACTGCGGCTCTATCTTCCCTGATGTGGATATGCTCGGCGTCGATTTGGTCATCCCCGACGTTACCTACCTCATCAAGAACAAGGATCGCATTCGCGGTTTGTTGCTCACCCATGGCCATGAGGATCACATCGGCGCTACGCCTTATGTGCTCCGGCAAGTACCCATGCCCTTGTACGGCACCAAACTAACGCTTGCGTTGGTTGAACTCAAGCTCAAGGAGCATCGCGTGCCCGGCATCCCGCTCAACGTAATTAAGCCCAAGGATGTCATCAAGCTTGGAGGCTTCACCGTGGAGTTCATCCATGTGAACCACTCCATCGCAAACGCTGTCGCCCTTGCCATTACGTGCGCCGCGGGTACCGTCGTCTTCTCAGGCGATTTTAAGATCGACTATACGCCCATTGAAGGCGGCGTTACCGACCTTGCGACTTTTGCGTCGCTCGGCCAAAAAGGTGTGCTGGCCTTCCTGTGCGAATCTACCAACGTAGATCGTAAGGGCTTTACCATGAGCGAAACCAAGATCGCGCAAACGTTCCTGGACTATTTTCAGCAAGCCAAAGGCCGCGTCATCGTGGCGATGTTTGCAAGCAATGTGCACCGCGCGCAAATGGTCGTGGACAGCGCCGCGGCGTTTGGCCGCAAGGTATGCTTTATCGGGCGCAGCATGATCAACGTTACGCGCGTTGCCATGTCCATCGGCGAGATGAAGATCCCCGAAGAGAACATTGTCGACATCGATGATATTGACAATTATCCCGATGATCAGCTGCTCATCGTGACCACCGGCAGTCAAGGCGAAGCCATGGCAGGCCTCACACGCATGGCCTATGGCGAGCATCGCAAACTGCAAATTCGCGCCAGCGATATGATCATCATCTCCGCTAGCCCCATCCCCGGCAACGAAAAGCCCATCAACCGCGTAATCAACCAGCTTTACCGTTGCGGCGCGAACGTAGTCTACAACAAAATTGCCGATGTGCACGTGTCCGGCCATGCCTGCCAGGAAGAAATCAAGTTACTGCACGTGCTGCTCAAGCCGCAGTATTTTATCCCCTACCACGGCGAGTACAGCAAGATGTGGCAGCACGCCGAGCTGGCCGAAAGCCTTGGCACGCCCAGCCAGAACATCGTGATTCCGGAACTGGGTCAGGTAATCGAAATGAGCGCGACCAGCCTGGCCATCACCGGCATCGTGCCGACCGGCGGTCTGCTGGTAGACGGTCTGGGCATTGGCGATGTGGGCAACGTGGTTCTGCGAGATCGCAAGCACCTGAGCCAGGACGGCCTCATCATCGTGGTGATGGCGATTGACCGCGATAACGGCACTCTCGCCAGCGGGCCGGATATCATCAGCCGCGGCTTTGTCTATGTTCGCGAAAACGAGGATATCATCGAAAGCAGCCGCGAGCTTACCCGCAACATCATCAAGAGCTATGGCCGCATTGATGGCAGCGAGTGGCAGAACATGAAAAACCGCATCAAAGATGAGCTTCACCGCTACATTTTTGAGAAGATCAAGCGCAATCCCATGGTATTGCCCATCATCATGGAGATATAAGCAGGCTTTGTAACCACAAAGCCGCAAGGGTGCAGGCGGGTAATCCCCTGCACCCCAGTTGCCGCCGTTGGCGGCTCTTTTTGTGCGTTGCGGCGCGCAGCCGCTTGGGCAGGGTTCCGCCCTGCGGGGCGGGCAAGGGCTTTCCGCTCGCCCTTGCAACCTTCGGATGTCGCCTTCGAAGGCGGCGGGCAGGGTGCGAGGGGTCGCCCTTGACGTACAGGAAAGTCGTCCGGCGCTGCGGCGCCGACCGACAAGCCTGTCCGCCTGCGAGCGACCCCTCGCACCACCCGCCTTGCTGTACTCTGGCGACAGGGGGGAATTTGCTACCTTTGTTGTTTCGTTGTTCATTTGTGGCGGCAATCATAATGGTAACGGGTTCTTCGTAGTCTCATAGGAATTGTTACGATGGTGTTTTGGTTCGATTGCCGTTGTTGCTATTTTCGTGATAGCAGGAAAATTCTTCGTACTATGCACTTTACCAAGGAAAGGCACGGCATGCTTTCCAACATAAAACAGCCTTGCTTACAAACCACTTTGCATCCAAGCCACCACCGCCCGTGTTTCCACCCCTGTCGCCTGAATAACGCAAGGGGAGGTATGGCGGGTCGCGCGACGGAGGACAGGCTTGTCGGTCGGTGCTACTGCGCGCAGAGCTTCCTAACACAACACTACCCCGCCACGCGCAGTAGCAGCGGACGACTTTCCTGTACTCCTAGCGCGACTTGCCATACC